>NVXE01000004.1 GCA_002746975.1 Bacteroidota bacterium
GTCTAAAAGAGGAGGAGTTATGAGAGGAAGTGACGAGGACTTCGCCTACGCCGCCGCCTAAGGATCGGGGGTAGCCGTCTGCGTATCCAGGTGGGGATCCATGCGATGGTTCTTTCGTGAGGGGCGGAGTCGGTGAGGCCGTAGCTGAGTCCTTCGCCGGCGTGTGTGTCTTACTAATTATATTATAAATAAAAAACCACCAACTTTTTTAAGAAAAACCTCAGTAAACACAGGTGTTTACAGCGCACCCCCTAATTTAGGGGGTTGACTTGTGTTGATTTCGGTTATACATTGCGAGAAGTTCATTACACTTAAAACCAATTTGTTATGAAAAAACTCATTTTTATTTTCACACTTTCACTTACTTATTTAAGCCCCTATTCTCAGACATATCCTTTAATCCCTGAAGGAGCTAGTGATGCTCAGACTCTACAGCATTTACTTATTCAAAAAGCGCCTAATCAGGGGGAGGAACAATCTAAATTTCATAAACAAGTTCAAAGAGGAATTCTGACATGGCAGGATCACATTTACCCAAGCGGTAGATTCGAGGTTTTACAGTCAGCGTATCATGATTACGTTGAGGACTATATGGATGGAAACATCGACTATTATCCTATTGAGTGGATTGAAGTAGGCCCAGTCCAAACATCCAACACTCAATCCTTTTGGGCTGGACGAGTTTACCGATTATCCTTTGACCCTTCGTATGGTCTTGTTTCGACAGATGGATCTATAAATTGGAGAGTTTACGCAAGCAGTGCTCACGGAGGTCTATGGCGATCTGATGATAGGGCAGAAACATGGTATCAGCTCAATACTGATAATGGTATTCCCATAGCATGTGCAGCCGATGTCGCGGTTAGTCACACAAATCCCGAACATATTCTTCTGACTACAGGACAGCCAGATAGCAAATATACTCTTCTAACCCAAAGCCTTTATGCAATAAATCCTAACTACACTGTGGGAGTTTATACCTCAATAGATGATGGGACATCTTGGCAATTGCTTACCCTTGACTATCCCGGCCCTGAATCTTTCATGACATTTAGCGACGTTGTAATAAATCCCGCAAATGAAAACGAAGCTTTTTTTGCTTCTGCGAATGGCTTATTTAAAGTAACGAACATCTTCAATGGGTTAGAGCCACTATGGGAAGTGCTACATTATGGAGAGAATTTTAGAAAAGTGTTTTTCGATACTCATGATCCTACTCGGGTTTATGCCGCTGGAGATAACGTATACGAAATGTATCCTCCTTATAATTCTCTCACAAATTTAACCGGACCTGATTCAGGGTTAGATATCGATGGTGATTTCCCTGATTCTAACGGGTATTCTCCAGTCCAAATAAATGCTGTTAAGGCTGTAGCCGACGACTACTTATTCTGTACCGTTACAACTTTAAAGATAGATTCCGCAGGAAATATGGATAACCAAAGAGGTTTGTATGTTAAAATTGAGGGTAACGATTGGCATTTAGTTTATCAGCATATTCCATCTAATGTGTTTGAATCAGTCAGTGAATCGATGGATGGACTTGCTGTAAGCCCTATCAACTCAGACCAGGTATTTTTTGGTGGAGCAATGGTTTATGGATTCGTTGAGCAAGCAACAGAGTTTGATCAAGATAATATATTATTTAATATTGAAAATAGCATTCAAAATCAATTTAACCCTTCAGGATACAACAGCACTCCTAGACACCCCGATTGTAGGGATTTGCTTTTTGAGCCATTTGTCTCCGGAACAGTCGAGCATCCAAGATTGTTTGAAGCAAATGATGGAGGGGTCAGTGTGAAAAACGTTTTCAACTATCCAAGTTATATTGGTAGCGGTTGGCTTAGAAAATCTCTGGGATTAAGCTTGAATCAACTGTGGACATTCGATACACCTTCAAATAGATCTGACGCTTTTTTACTTGCAAAGCAGGATAATGGGACGCTTCTTCATTATCCAGGTGAAAATTATAATCTGAAAAAAATTATTGGCGGTGATGGATATGCTGCTGAGTTTGATGAGAAACATCGGAGGTTTCATTATTGCTCTAATGAAATGAATAGAAGTGGTATTCTTGGAGACCCAATAGTCACTTATCTCAATGAAGCAAACCGTGATAATCAAGAAGGTTCTACCTTGCCTACCCTAGCGCCAACTTCAGCCTCACATGACAACAGGAAAGCTTTCGTTCCTATAGGCCATAAAATTAATAGAAGCATCCAAACTGGCGAAGTGTACTTCGGTTACTCCAATATATTTAAAAGAGATCGTAAGGCGACTAGTAATGATATTTTTGCCACCCCTAATGGATCTAACACCCTATGGACTTTGTGCTCAGACATACACTACAGCTCTGATTATTATCATCCTGATTCTCTTAATAATGGACTCCATTGGATGTTAAAGCGCATGATCACCGACTTCGAATTTGCTCCGACCAATGATAATTTCGTTTACGCCACAACTAGAGCGATTATCCCTCACGATAATCCTTGGTCAGATTATTATCCACCGCATTTCTTTGTGAGTAGTGAAGGGGCAACTGTTGGAGATCCTGAAGAACCGAATTTTATTGATGTAATTGATAACTTCCCTGACTACAATTATCAAGGTGAAAGTTATAAACCTATCATTACAGGCATTACGGTTTCAGATAGGAATCCAGAAAAGGTTTGGGTATCCATGGCAGGATTCGACCCTCAATTGAAAGTATGGATGTCAGAGGATGCAGGCAATACTTGGTCTAACTGTGACCCTGAAGGCACGCTTCATAATCTACCCATAAATTCCATCGTGTGCTACGGAGGAGAAAACGAACATCTATTTGCAGGAACTGACGCCGGCGTTTATTACACAAATAACACGCTAACAGGTTGGCAAAAATTCGGGGATGTCCCGAATGTAAGGGTTACTGAAATGAAGATAAATCGGTGCGCTAATAAATTACAAATCGCGACTTTCGGTAGGGGCATGTGGGAAGTTCAAATGCCTTTCGAACCCCTTATAGTTGCTGAGAGAGAGGTTTTAGAAGATGAAGTGTGGAATGAGGAAGAGTTACTTGAAAGCCATCTACGGATATTTTCAGGAACTACCCTTACCGTTAAAGACGTTGTGTATATGCCGTATGGAGGTAAAGTAATTGTCGAGCCAGGGGCTGAACTAATAATAGATGGAGGTAGAATCACTAATGAGTGTGACTTTATGTGGGAAGGCATCGAAGTATGGGGAAATAGCTCTTTAGACCAGTCTTCTCTTTCTGACCAAGGTGTACTAAAATTAAAGAATGGTGCCGTTATAGAAAATGCCAAGTGTGCTGTGAGGTTAGGCCATAACACTACAACAGAGGGTTACGAAATAGACTGGAGTAAAACAGGAGGAATTATAATAGCAAGTGACGCCACTTTTAAGAATAACCTTAAAGATGTAGAGTTCCTTTCTTATCACAACGTACATGAGCTTTCAGGAGAACTGTATAACAATAAATCTAAATTTACTGAATGTTATTTCACTGTAGATTCTCCTTTGAGTTTTTCCAGTAACTCATCACCACCTACTACCCTGTCTTCTAGAGTTTCTCTTTACGATGTCGAGGGTGTGAGTTTTACTCGTTGTGAATTTTCAATTGAGGGTCAAGAGCAAGATTATTATTCAATTGAAGACAGGGGTGTGGCCATTATGTCTGTAGAGAGTGGGTTTTCATTAAGAGGGACTTGTCAGGGCGGAGTTGCAACAGCACTATGTGAACCTGGCGACATTACATGTCAGTCTTTAGATGACGAAAATAGTAATTATAGGCCATCAAAAATTAGTGGGTTCCATATAGGGATTAGAGCTTCAGCATATAGTGGAGGTATGCCCATAAATATCTCGAAGACTCTTTTCGATTCAAATATCGTGGGAGCTAGGTTTATAGGAACCCAGCAGAGCTCGTTTAAAGAAAATAAAGTAGTTTTAAATGAACAATCATATATAGAAGATGATATGCTTGGGGATGCCACGTCAATTGGAGCACAATTTATAGGATGTTCAGGATATACTATCTCAAGGAATGTGTTTCAGGGAGAAGACGAATTGCCAGGATTAGATTCAGGAGTAAAAGTCGGTGTGAATGTTATTCAATCCGGAAATTTAGCTCATGAAATTTATCTTAATGACTTCTCCGGGCTTTATGCAGGTACAGTTTTACAAAGACAAAACAGAAACCAGTATAATTGGGACTTTTCAAGCGAAGGGCTGCAAGTGCTTTGTAATAACTATGAAAACACTCATTATGATATTGCGTTGACAGATAAAGGCTCTGTAGCTGTTTTTCAAGGGAGCTGGTCTGAGCTAGAAAACAATGTGACTGCTCCTGCAGGTAACGTGTTTGAAGAAAGTCACGAGTCTGATGAAGGGGATATTTTTGTTTGTGACAACTGCTCTTGGATGGTGTATTTGCACCATGACTCAGGAAGTAACACCGAAAAGGTAGAACCCACTCAGTATAGCTATCAGGATGTGATAACAGTAAATCAAGAGGTGTTTTATACTGATAGAGCCTCAGCTTGTCCTGTAAACAAATACACGGATATAGATATCGAAGGTTTGAAGATAAAAGTAGATCTGAAGAGAGAAACTATAGCCTCGCTAAAAACTTCGCTTGAGGGAGTTATCGATGGAGGAGATACTGAGGGGCTTATAAGCCTTGTTGAAAATAGTTTTTCTAGCGACTTAGAAATTCGAAATGCTTTACTTGAACAATCTCCGTTCTTGAGCGACGATGTGATAGAAGCCTTGTTAACTAGAAATGAGTCAGTAAATCAGTGGATCGTCTGCGAGATA
Source organism: Bacteroidota bacterium (assembly GCA_002746975.1). GTDB lineage: Bacteria > Bacteroidota > Bacteroidia > Flavobacteriales_D > Sanyastnellaceae > UBA974. The sequence goes on from NVXE01000004.1 coordinate 4,825, forward strand.
CTTACTGCGAACTCTCCCCTGAGTTTAGATGCACTAAATATCTATAATCAAGCCCCACTAGTTGAGTATCTCGATGGAATACTCATGAACTATCAACAAGGGGTCTCGGTAAAATCAAAACAACAAGCAAAAATAAATAGTGAAATTTCTTTAGAAGAAGCTATAGTAAGAGATTTTGTAGAAAGAACCTCTTTTGAAATAGGTATAGGAGTCGAGGAAGATATTTCTTGTTCTAAAATAAAAGACGTATTYGAGACTGCGGAAACKAATAAAAGAGTGAAATCCCTGTTTCCAATTCTACTAAAGGAAGGACGCAATTTAGAAGCCGAAGTTTTACTCGGMGAATACWCTGYTRTWTGCTCAGATGATTACTATGTGGAGTTTGCMGAARTAATTMTGTCTTTAGATTTATTAAACCCTTCAACTACAGAATTAAACTCAATAGAACAACTGGCGTATAACGGTAGTGAAGAAGGAATACAAGCGTTAGTTCTMTTAGAGGAATTAAATGGGGTMGCGGASACCTTCCCCGGCTTAGTRTTACCCTCAGAGAATAAYAAATCMCTTGAAAGAAATATGRTAGTGCCACGAAAAGCWGATAARCTTTTAGARGTRTCTCCTAATCCGGCTCAAGAATAYTTYTATGTRAGTTATGTCGCTCCTCCTAATGGGGGCGAGAAAGTCTCTTTAAGGATTACTGATATCAATGGAAAAGAGGCAGGTGTTCGACYATTAAATCGAGAKACAGGAGTTAGTTTTTACGATTGCTCAAACCTGAAAAAAGGGACTTATATTATCAGTTTAGAGGTAGGAGGTGAAGTCGTCGAGTCAACGAAAATAGTAATACAATAAAACAAACGATTATGAAATATTTATTGAAAGAAACAAGGCTATGGATTGTTGTAATGACGTTGTTAGTGTCGAGCTCCGTAATCGCGCAAGATGTGCCTTACACGCCTTTTAATTTTGAAGGGAATCCGGTTTGGACTGATAATGCCTTGGTGCCGATTTTTAATTTTGACTTAAGATCATCTGTTTATTGGATGACTCAAGGTGTTGAGCTAATTGACTCAATAAGCTATTTCAACCTATTTGCAAAAGAAGTCGGAATTGGAACTCAAGAAGATTTTGATCATGTTGGATATATACGTGAATCTGAAAATCGAAAAGTTTATTTTATTCCACTGGATGAAGAGTGGTATATGTATGGTATATGTGACTTAAATGCTGGTCAAGAATATATTATATACGATTTTAATATCAATATTGGAGATACGTTAGGCTCATTAATATCACAAGAATTTATAGTAACCCCAGACCAGACAGATTATGTGATTCTTGATAGCATAATTCTAGTTCAAGTAGATGTTAACTACCGAAAAGCATACTATTTTTCAGATAATACGGGTGAACTTTGGATGTGGATAGAGGGGATAGGTGGGGATCGAGGTTTAATTCGTCCCATTTACCCATATTATCTTGAAGGAGTCTGTAATCCCTACGCACCGATTGGTCCTGTGACGAATGTATTAACTTGCTATAACGATGATGATATTTATTATCAAAATAGTTATTTAGATATTTGGTGGGGGACTCTTAATTATAACCCTGAGGAAGGTCTTTTAATTGATGATAACTGTAACTTAATCTTATCAAAGGATGAATTAACTGTTGATAATAATCGTGTTCGTATAAGCCCTAATCCTAATGAAGGTGGGTTTTCAATAACAATACCGGAGTCTGCTAGGCTTCCCATTGAAATGTATTTGTACGACATTCAAGGCTCTCAAATTTTCAATTTAGAATTAACTAGCATTAGTGCGAGTCTAAATCTAAGTCACTTAACTCCAGGAGTGTATTTCTTGGAAGGTGAGGGGTTAAAACCCACTAAAATAGTAATCCAATAAGTTGCAATCGGTAATTCTAGCCTCCGCTTTCTACCCAAGTAACTCTGCCATTTTAGAACCGATATGAGCCTGAACGTGTTATCTCGCCCTAGGTTAAATCCGCACGACTCGTTCATGAATTCTTGCGAGAAGTTCGTAGGGGAGAGTTCCCGCAGCGAGAGCTACTTCCTGAAGGGTTATCGTGGTTCCGAACAGTTCTACGCTATCCCCGGCTCGAACGTCATGTCCTGTAACGTCTATGGCGGTGAGGTCCATGCATATACGGCCGACTGTGTTTGGTCTAAAAGAGGAGGAGTTATGAGAGGAAGTGACGAGGACTTCGCCTACGCCGCCGCCTAAGGATCGGGGGTAGCCGTCTGCGTATCCAGGTGGGAATCCATGCGATGGTTCTTTCGTGAGGAGCGGAGTCGGTGAGGCCGTAGCTGAGTCCTTCGCCGTGTGAGCGTGTGTGTCTTGCTAATTATATTATAAATAAAAAACCTCCAACTTTTTTTAAGAAAAACCTCAGTAAACACAGGTGATTACAGCACAACCCCTGATTTAGGGGTTATATGGTGTTGATTTCGGTTATACATTGTGAGAATTAGGAGTGCATCAGGCTTAAAATGGTCGGACTTAAAGCCGAAACAGCGACCATGAATAAATTAATAATCTGAAAGTAGGCAAACTAAAACGTATACAAATGTTTAAACTTAAAATGGTTACTTCAGTAATGTTCATCATGGGAATTACGGCATTTATCGGTTGTGAGAAACCCATTAATACTACTACTGAAACAAATGCTAACAATTCAAAAAGAGAGGTTATCTCCCCCATTATTTGTAATTCAGATGAATTTTTTCTAATAGAGAAGCAAATTTTATTAGATGCATTTAACTCATTATCTGAAGAAGTACAATCTTCACAATTAGGTTTTTCGTATAGTGAAATAAACGATGAGCATAGCCTTCTCTTTTATCTAGTGCAAGGCGGCGCAATCTCTTACGCACTTACAGATAGTATAAATTATGGTGAATATCTCGTAGCGAATAACAGAACAGGCGTAACGCATACATGTGCTGGAGACCCGTGTAATTCTTGTGATATGTCTAGTACTTTCTTTACAACAGTTACATGTACTTGTAATCAAAATGATTGTAGTTCTTGCAAATGCAATCATAGTGTATCAAAAGCTATAGGTTTAAATCAATCAAGCGATTTAATAGTTGCTCTTGTCACAGAATTAAATAGCTAGAACGTAATAAATTTAGACAGACTATACAAGAATGGTCGAGAAGCGATTAATTCTAAAGACATAAACTCTTAGGTTGTAAATATTGAGATCTCTTAAATCCGCACTACTCGTTCATGAATTCTTGCGAGAAGTTCGTAGGGGAGAGTTCCCGCCGCGAGAGCTACTTCCTGAAGGGTTATCGTGGTTCCGAATAGTTCTACGCTATCCCCGGCTCGAACGTYATGTCCTGTAACGTCTAAGGCGGTGAGGTCCATGCATATACGTCCGACTGTGTTTGGTCTAAAAGACGAGGAGTTATGAGAGGAAGTGACGAGGACTTCGCCTACGCCGCCGCCTAAGGATCGGGGGTAGCCGTCTGCGTATCCGACGGGAATCCATGCGATGGTTCTTTCGTGAGGGGCGGAGTCTGTGAGGCCGTAGCTGAGTCCTTCGCCGGGGGGGATCGTTCTAACGAGGGAGATGACGGTGCCTAAGGTGACGGCGGGGATGAGGCCCCAGTCGGTATTAGAAAGCTCCGAACCGAAAAGGGCGATGCCCACTCGTACGAGGTCGTAATTTTTATCGGGGAATCGGGAGACGCCTGAAGAATTCAGGGCGTGTGTTTTAAAGCCCGAGAGATGTAGGTGGCCCTTGAACGATTCGCGGAGGGTCGAACATAGGAGGTCGAAATTGTTGAACTGCTGAATCGTGTTAGGATCTTGGTCCGCAGACTCTGCCCCAGCGAGGTGGGTATAGACGGTAGCGATATTGAGGTTTTCGAGCGGAATAAGTAGGCGAACGATTTCGCTAAGATCTCGGGGGTCGAAGCCGAGTCGGTGCATTCCGGAATCGAAATTGAGATGGATTTGGTCTAAAGCTTCAGGATTCTCCTCCTTCCAGCTTAAATACTTTTTTAAATGCTCAATAGAAATTATGGTCGGCTCAAGCGAGTACTTGTTCAGATCGTCGAAAGTTATGGGAGCGGGGTTCATAACGATAATACGAGTCTTTACGCCCGACTTTCTCAATCTTACCCCTTCATCTACATAGGCAACAGCGAAAAACTTTACGCCCTCACGTTCTAATAACTTACTTAGAGCGGGAGCGTTAGTGCCGTACCCGAATCCCTTAACGACAGCAATTACTCCATCGGCACGAACTCTATCTCTAATGACTCTTAAGTTGTGAGCGACCTTTTCTAGGTCGAGGGTGAGGGAGGTTACGTGAAAGGTATCATCCATTTTATTTTGACGATTTAGACTCTTGCTCGTTTTTTGATTCTTCCTCTTGAGAGCGAAACATTACGTAGGCGTGCCTGGCGAGAGGAACGTAGCGGTCTTTTTCTCCGAGCTCGACGGTGTCCGTTCCGCCGGCGATGCGATGTGAAAAATGGGCGGCTCGCCCTGTTTCGACACAAACGGCGTGGAGTTTCGTTACTTCTTCTGCGAGAGCTAGAAGTCGAGGCATAGAACCGAACGGTTCGCCCGTGAAATCTAGATCAAGCCCCGCCACGATGACGCGGAGTCCTCGATTTGCGAGTTCGTTACAAACATCAGGAAGGTCGTCGTCGAAAAACTGCGCCTCGTCAATAGCAACTACGAGAGCGCTTCGGCCATCGACCTCTAGAGAGTTCAAAATCTCCTTACTTGTAGAAACGACTTTAGAAGGCATCGCGTTTTTATCGTGCGAAACGACTTCATTAATAGCGTACCGGGTATCGGTGGCGGGCTTAATTAGAACGGTCGGTTGATGAGCGATCATAGCCCTTCGCACCCTCCGTAAAAGCTCTTCTGTTTTCCCAGAAAACATAGGCCCGCAGACCACCTCTAACCGCCCCTCACCTATAGGCAGGGTAGTTACGTTGTGTATCGAATCAAAATTGTGCATATCGTGAGGGCAAGGTACGATTAGTTATGATTAGCACGTAACTTGCTAGGATGAAAAACATCCCTATTTTACTTGTACTAATTCTATCGTTTGCCTCGTGTGTAAAAACTCCTGGTGATGGAGGTAAGGCTTCGATTATAGGTAAGGTGGAGCTCATCCGTAGAGTCCAAATCAACAATCCCGCATCTACAGTTGACACGATATCCGCACCAGATTTATCAGTGTACATCATCTATGGCGATCATATTAGTCCTGATGATAAAGTAGACACGAACCCCGATGGTGACTTTGCTTTTGAGTGGCTTCGAACGGGCGATTACACTATATACGTTTATTCTGAGGACACAACTTCCACCGCCGCCCCCCTACCTAAGGTAGCTTTTGAATTTGACGTAAGCATCATGGATAAATCGGATGTGATAGATATGAATACGCTTTATATTTATGATAAGAATTAAACCAAATCGTTCACTTTTTATACTCCCCCTCGTTCTTTCTCTTATTTTAGGTATAGTATCTAAGACTAGTTTAGGGCAGTGGAGTGATTATGGGGTTTGGTCTAGTGTGTCATGCTCACAAAACTTATCTGACGACCTCAGCTATAGCGCGAGCGCAGCAACGAGGGTGGGGTACGACTTTACACGAGTCGAATCTGTATTTTCGAACGTCTCGATTTCGAGGAAACTCACGCCGATAGCGAAAGGCCTCAAGCTCGACGCCTCAATTCGATTAGGGATGTCAAAAACGAGCACCTATTTATGGCAACCCATTCGCAGGCTTTCCGCTTCAATCAAATGGAAGTTCGACCTCTCCGAAAATATGACGTTCTCATCCCGAGTTCGATACCAAACAGCTTCGAAAGGCCTCCTCGCTACCCCAGCATCCCACCATTTACGCTCCGCCGCCCGCTTTAAGACTGGACTTACCTACTCTGTTTCGAAAAAACTTCGACTCGGACTCTACACCGAGTTCTTCTCTCGCCCACAGAATCTAGGTTGGTATTACAGCGACCATCGAATGAAGTTAGTAGTTAACGTGAAAACGGCAAAACGACGTTGGGCTTCGTTCGGTTACCAGGTCGAGCAGCAAAAAAATACGCCCGACCCATGGACGGAACATAGGATAATTTGCGGGTTTGACCTTGAAATGAAGCAAAGGAAAGCGGAAAAGTAAAATTGTTCACTTAAAACGCTTGGTTATCCACATTGTTCGCTATCTTTGCACCCCTAAATTTTGGGGAATTTCGAACGCGCAACACATTAGCTGTGGATACTTTAAGTTACAAAACAATCTCCGCGAACAAGGAGAACGCCGATAAAAAATGGCTATTAGTCGATGCTGAAGGGCAGACTTTAGGTCGTATTGCCTCAGAAGTGGCTAAGCTTCTTCGCGGCAAGCACAAGCCGAATTTTACACCTCACGCTGACTGCGGAGACTACGTTGTAGTCATTAATGCAGAGAAGATTACCCTTTCGGGTAAGAAGTGGGATCAGAAGTTATACATGCGTTACACTGGTTATCCTGGTGGACAACGTACACGTACAGCTGCTGAAGTAATGGCACGTAAGCCGTTTGCGATGATGGAAGAAGCTGTTAGAGGCATGCTTCCTAAGAACACTTTAGGTCGCGCACTTTTCCGCAACATGCATGTATATGTTGGGGCAAACCACAAGCACGAGGCTCAACAGCCTAGGACTATCACTTTCAACGATTAAGCTGAAGCATGGACGTTATAAACACATCAGGCCGTCGTAAGGACGCAGTAGCTCGCCTCTACCTATCTGAAGGAAAAGGTGAATTCACAATTAACAAGCGTGACTACAAAGAATACTTCCCTACAGGAACTCTTCAATACAAGATTAACCAACCTTTCGAGTTGACTGAAACTACAGGTCAATACGATGTTAAGGTTAATGTATCTGGAGGAGGAATCACTGGACAAGCGGAAGCAGTTCGTTTGGCTATTTCTAAAGCTCTTATCGAGATTGATCCAGAGTACAAGCCTTGTTTAAAAGCTGAAGGTTTGACTACTCGTGATCCTCGTATGGTTGAGCGTAAGAAGTTTGGTCAGAAGAAAGCCCGTAAGAAAGAACAATTCTCTAAGCGTTAATGGCAATTGCCTTTATCGTATATATTTTTTAATAAATCGTTTAGCATCCAAATTCTTTAGACTCGTTGAAAATCAACGGCTACTTTAGAATTGTTTAAACCAGGAAAGTAAACCCTATGGCTCGTACAACATTTGAGCAACTGCTCGACGCCGGATCACATTTCGGCCACCTAAAGCGTAAGTGGAACCCACACATGGCGCCTTACATCTTCACTGAGAAGAAAGGAATTCACATTATTGATTTGCACAAGAGTATCGTTAAAATTGACGAGTCTGCTGCTGCAATGAAGCAAATCGCTAAAAGCGGAAAGAAAATCCTTTTTGTTTCTACTAAGAAACAAGGAAAAGATATCGTTGCTGCACATGCGAAAGCTGTCGGAATGCCATACGTAACTGAGCGTTGGTCAGGAGGTATGCTTACGAACTTCGGTACTATTCGTAAAGCGATTCGTAAGATGACCCAAATCGATAAGATGGGCGCAGATGGAACACTTGCTATTCTTTCAAAGCGTGAGCGTCTGCAGGTTAGTCGTCAACGTGAGAAATTAGACAAAGTTTTAGGTTCTATTGTTGATATGACTCGTCTCCCAGCAGCGATTTTTATTGTTGATGTGAGAAAAGAGCACATCGCTCTTGCTGAAGCAAAAAAACTTAAAATTCCTGTATTTGCTATTGTAGATACAAATAGCGATCCTCGTGGAGTTGATTTCATCATCCCTGCTAACGATGACGCTACAAAGTCTATCGATTTAATTACTCGTACTCTTGCTGAGGCAGTTGCTGAAGGCTTGAACGAGCGTAAAGCTGATAAGGCTGAGTCTGATGCAAAAGCACAGCTCCGTGAGGATGCAAAAGTTGCTGCGAAAGCAGAGGCTGAAGCAAAGGCAAAGGAGGAGGCTGCAGCAGCAACGACTGCTGACGACGCTGCAACTCCAGCAAAAGAAGGAGAGGAAAAGCCTAAGAGAGCTCGTAAGAAAGTTACTAAGGTTGAAGCGAAGGCTGACGCTAAGGCTGAGGAGAAGAAAGATTAATTACGCATTACCCCCACTTTTACAGATAATATCATGAGCATTACTGCTGCTGAAGTAAAAGCGCTTAGAACACAAACTGGCGCAGGCATGATGGATTGCAAAAAAGCTCTCCAGGAAGCCGAAGGAAATATGGAAAAAGCTGTCGAGATTCTTCGTTTGAAGGGTCAGAAAGTTGCTGCTAAGCGTAGCGACCGTGAGGCAAGCGAAGGAGTAATTCTGTCTGGCGTTAATACTGACGGAACTACTGGAATTGTGATGTCTTTAAACTGTGAAACGGATTTCGTTGCTCAGAATGCGGACTTCATTTCTGTAGCCCAAACCCTTCTCGATCTAGCTATCTCTGATGGTTGCGAGACTAAAGAAGACTTACTAGCTAAGACCTACCCTGGTTCAGACCAAACGGTTGCCGATAAGATTATCGAAGAAACAGGAAAAATAGGAGAAAGACTCGAAATAGGTGGTTTTTCAATCGCTAAAGGAGAGACCGTATCAGCTTACATCCACCCGGGAAATAGACTTGCTACTATAGTAGGTTTTAACGGATCTGTAGAATCTAGTATAGGTCGTGATGTCGCTATGCAAGCAGCAGCTATGGCACCTGTTGCTGTAGATGAGTCACAAATCCCAGAGGATTTGATCGCAAAAGAAAAAGAGATAGGAAAAGAATTAGCTATTCAAGAGGGTAAGCCTGCTGAGTTAGCTGAGAAAATTTCTATGGGACGTCTTAACAAATGGTATAAAGAGGTTACTTTAGTTAACCAGCCATTCATTAAAGACAATAAGCAAACTGTTGCACAGTACGTTGCATCAACCTGCCCAGGTGCTTCAGTAGTAAGCTTTAGCCGCCTTGCTCTAGCTTAGACGACCTGAGAATATAACTAAACTTGAAGAAGGACGCTATTGCGTCCTTCTTTTGTTTGTCGGATATTGTAAGCGAAATGAAGTATAAAAGAATCCTACTCAAATTGAGCGGTGAATCCCTTATGGGAGATAAGCAGTTTGGTATTGATAACGCACGTTTAGCTGAGTACGCCTCAGAAATAAAAGCACTTGTCGAAACAGGTGTTGAAGTCGCTATCGTTATAGGTGGGGGGAATATTTTCCGGGGTGTACAAGCTGAAGAAGGCGGGATGGAACGTACCCAGGGAGATTATATGGGGATGCTTGCAACCGTAATCAACGCTATGGCATTGCAGAGTTCACTAGAACAAATAGGTGTCGATACTCGCCTTCAGTCTGCGATTGAGCTTAAGCAAATAGCAGAGTCCTTTATTCGCCGTCGTGCATTGCGCCATTTAGAGAAAGGGAGGGTAGTGATTTTCGGTGCCGGAACAGGTAGTCCGTTCTTTACGACGGACTCAGCTGCAGCTTTAAGGGCGGTAGAGATAGAGGCAGATGTAATTTTGAAGGGGACACGGGTAGATGGTATCTATACAGAAGACCCTGAAAAGAATCCGAATGCAACTAAGTACGATGAAATTAGTTTTAAAGAAGTATTTGAACGTGGAATAAAGGTGATGGACATGACTGCATTTACCCTTTGTAATGAAAATGGAGTTCCCATCATCGTCTTTAATATGAATGAGCCCGGAAACCTTCTGCGAGTTGCTAGAGGAGAACAAGTAGGAACAGTGGTTACCTCTTAATAAGATAGATATGCAAGAAGCAGTTGATATGGCTCTAGAAGAGGCAAAAGACCAAATGGAAAAGGCTATGGAGCGCCTTAAAAGCGAACTTAAAAAAGTAAGAGCAGGAAAGGCACATCCTTCTATGCTCGAAAGCGTTAAAATCGATTATTACGGTACGATGACGCCTATCAGCCAGGTAGCAAACGTCAATAGTACAGATGCTCGAACGTTAGTAGTTCAACCATGGGAGAAAGGTATGCTCGAACCTATTTCGACGGGAATAATAAACTCGAATTTGGGCTTAAACCCTATGAATAATGGGGAAGTTCTGATCATCAATGTTCCACCACTGACTGAAGAAAGGCGAATTGAACTATCGAAGCGCGCAAGAAGTGAGGGCGAATCTGCTAGAGTTTCCATTCGAAATGCGAGGAAAGACGCGAATGATTTGCTTAAGTCAGCAAAAGATGAGGGCTTGAGCGAGGATATGCTTAAAACGGGTGAGGCGAAGGTGCAAGAGTTGACGAATGCTTATACCCAAAAGGTTGAGGACACTCTTGCTGCGAAGGAGGTAGATATTATGACGATATAAGTTAGAACTTGTTATCTAGAACTCGTTAGCTAGTGCTCTGGCTTCGGCATCTGAAGCGAGGAGAGACTTTAGGTCGGGCGCAGATTGGAAGGAGACTCGTGAGAGAGCGTGCTCTACAACGTCAGGAAGTTGAGCAAAAGCAATTTCGTCATTTAAGAATCGAGCTACAGCAATTTCGTTTGCCGCGTTGAGAACGGCAGGTGCGTTTCCTTCTTTTGCAAGAGCGTCAAAGGCTAGTCCTAGATTTCGGAACGCCTTAAAGTCGGGTGCCTCAAAGGTTAATGATGGATAGTCTAAGAAATTGAATCTTGGAAAAGTATTTGAAAGTCGGCGAGGGTATGTGAGGGCGTATTGTATGGGTAGTTTCATGTCGGGAAGCCCCATTTGTGCTTTCATAGAACCGTCTTCGAACTGAGCGATGCTGTGAATAATAGACTGTGGATGGACGATAATGTCTATGGCTTCGGGTTTGAGGTCGAAAAGCCATTTCGCTTCGATTACTTCAAGGCCCTTGTTCATCATCGAGGCAGAGTCGATGGTTATTTTAGCTCCCATATCCCAGTTCGGATGTTTGAGAGCTTGAGCTTTTGTTACAGAAGCGAGCATATCCGAACTATATCCTCGAAAAGGTCCGCCAGATGCTGTAAGAATGATTTTCTCAAGGTCATTGTGGAATTCGCCAGCTAGACATTGGTAAATGGCGCTGTGCTCAGAATCTACGGGGTGAATATCTACTCCCGCTTTACGAGCTTCCGAAGTTACGAGCTCACCAGCGACGACCATGGTTTCCTTGTTCGCTAGTGCTATATGTTTTCCAGCTCGAATAGCGCTTAGGGTAGGGCGAAGTCCCGCTGCGCCTACTAAAGCAGTGAGAACCATGTCTATCCCTTCCATCTCTACAATCTGAATCAATGATTCATCTCCAGCGTAAACTTTAATACCCTCGTCAAATAGAGCGTCGAAAACCTTATCGCGGAGAGAGGGGTCGGCAATAACTACTGCGTTTGGCTTAAACTCTAAAGCCTGCTTTATTAATAGGTCTGCGTTGCGCCCTGCAGAAAGAACTTCTACGTGAAGGAAATCGGATTGTTCGCGAATTACATCTAAAGCTTGGGTGCCTATTGATCCTGTCGATCCGAGAATTGCAATTCCTCTTGTGGGGGTATCGGAGCTCATTTATTTTTTATAGAAATCCGCACTCAAGCTTCGCTTCTTCACTCATCATGTCCTGTGTCCAAGGAGGGTCGAAAACGATTTCTACCTTAGCTCCTGTCACACCATCCATTGCAGAAACCTTGTCCTCCACATCTCGAGGCATGCTTTCTGCTACAGGACAATTCGGAGAGGTAAGAGTCATATCGATGTTTACCATCCCGTCATCTGAAACCTTAACCTCGTAAATAAGTCCTAGTTCGTAGATATCTACGGGAATTTCAGGATCGAAAATAGTCTTTAGGGTTTCTATAATTTTATCTGTAGTAGGAATAGCCATCGTATAAATTTCTTAGAATTGCTCTGGACGCATTTGAGGAAAAAGGAGAACTTCTTGAATAGAGGTTTGGTTTGTAAGCATCATAACGAGCCTATCAATACCTATACCTACACCACTTGTTGGAGGCATACCATATTCGAGTGCTCGGAGGAAGTCTTGGTCGATGAACATAGCCTCGTCATCTCCACGTTCTGCTAATTCGAGTTGAGCTTCGAACCTTTCTCGCTGGTCGATAGGGTCGTTGAGCTCGGAGTACGCATTTGCCACTTCCGTTCCGTTTATCATCAACTCGAAACGTTCGGTATATCCGGGTTTATCTCGGTGTGATTTCGTGAGAGGAGACATATCTACAGGGTAGTCAGTGATGAAAGTAGGTTGAATGTAAAGGTGCTCGCACTTCTCTCCGAAAAGTTCATCGATTAGCTTTCCTTTCCCCATAGAAGAATCAGTTTCTATACCCAAACTCTTACATGCCTCCCTTAACCCGTTTTCATCAAGTGAGTCGATATCGACTTTCGTGTGTTCTAAGATAGCATCTCGCATAGTTACCCTCGCATATGGAGGAGTAAAATCAATATCTGTTTCTGCGAGATTTACAACGGTTTTCCCATGTACAGCCTTAGCCACATCACCTAATAAGTTCTCCATCGCCTCCATCATCCAGTTGTAATCCTTGTACGCAACGTACAGTTCAAGAACAGTAAACTCAGGGTTGTGCGTTCTGTCCATCCCTTCGTTTCTAAAGTTTCGTGAAAACTCGTAAACTCCCTCGAAACCTCCAACAATTAGTCGTTTTAAATAAAGCTCGTTAGCTATGCGCAAATAAAGAGGCATATCTAAGGCGTTATGGTGAGTTTCGAAAGGCCTAGCGGCCGCGCCACCAGGAATAGCTTGAAGTACAGGAGTGTCAACTTCTAGCCACCCCTCTCTATCAAAAGTCTCGCGAATAGTCCTAATAATCTTACTTCTCGCAATAAAAGTGTCCTTTACCTTATCGTTAACACATAAATCGACATACCTCATCCTGTAACGAAGCTCAGGGTCAGAAAAGGCATCGTGAACATTCCCGTCCTCATCTGTTTTTACGGCTGGGAGCGGACGGATGGCCTTAGAAAGAAGAGTCAATTCGAACACTTTAACGGAAGGTTCACCAACTTTGGTCAGAAAAGTCACACCTTTAATACCTATGAAATCACCCCTGTCAAGAAGCTTCTTGAAGACAGTGTTGTACAGCGTTTTATCTTCGCCAGAACAAATCTCATCACGATTTACGTATAGCTGAAAACTACCCTCAGCGTCTTGAAGCTCAGCAAATGAAGCCTTCCCCATAATACGGCGACTCATCATTCTACCAGCCATACTTACCTCTACACCCTCTTTAAAGTTCTCTCTAAGAGAATTGCTTCTATGGGATACTTTAAATTCCTCAGCTGGATATGGGTTGATTCCCAAATCCCTCAATTGCTGTAAAGACGCTAGTCTTATTTGCTCTTGTTCACTCCTTATCATACCGCAAAGATACACTTCATATCGTGGCAATTTTCTGACAATTCTATTGGGAGAATCATTAGATTCGGCGCTTATTTATTGGTAGTAATTATTAGATTTTTTTTCATGAAAATTAAATTATCAGCGTCTTTAAGGTTAGTGTTTTTCGGGGCAGTAATTGCGTCTAAATTTTTGATTATCAGTTGTTCAGCCCAAACAGATACTTCTGGGATAGAAACATTAAAATTAGTAGAAATTTCAGAGGCCGTGGTAAGTTCTGGGCCGACATTGTTAAAGTTATCAGAATCTCCAAGGTCGATAAGTATTATTAATTCGAAGGAGATAATTCAAAGTGGGGCGACTTCAATCAGCGAAGTACTTGAGTACGTTTTTGGGGTAGATTTGAGGCAACGAGGTTTATTAGGCGTACAGTCGGACTTGAGTGTCAGGGGCGGTTCTTTCGAACAAACAGCTCTGGTTATCAATGGAGTTCGTATAAGCGCACCTCAAACGGGTCATCATTTAATGAATCTGGGATTTGATCCTGAAGATGTGACTAAAATAGAAGTGGTTCGGGGGGGAAGTTCTCCATTTATAGGAACGGGTGCTATGTCGGGAGCGATTCAATTTATTACCGGACCTTCGAGTACAGATGGTGCTCTTGTTTCTTTCGAGTCGGGGTCTTTTGGTTGGTTGCGAGCGAAGGCGAGGGTTGACTTCGGCTCGGATAATTTTCGGCATAGAATTTCACTTAGCCGGGCGACTACTACTGGTTACAAGGAAAACACTGATGCGAAGATGAATTTGGCTTCATATTATTCTGCTTGGAAAGGAGATGCTGGCTCTATTAAATACCAACTCACAATGTCTGCGAAGGCCTTCGGCGCTCAGGATTTTTATACGACGTATTATCCGACTCAGTATGAGGAAACGAGGACATTTCAATCTCAATTAAGTTGGGCGAAGAAAATAGGAGGGGTGAAGTTTTTTACTGCGGTTCACATGAGGACAAATAAAGATAGATTCGAGCTATTTCGTGAATCGGAAGGCTATTTCGAACCTACACAAGATGGGTTTTTCGTGATGGAATTAGATACCGCCGCACTTTATGCGCCAGGAGCGAGCTGGTATCATGGTCCTAACCGACATTTAAGCCTTACGAAAGGATTTATGGGGAATATGATTTATAAGAATTCGTTAGGAGAAACGGCCTTCAGGTTTGACCTAAGAAATGAAGGAATTCAAAGTAATGTGCTGGGAAGTGATTTGACAGATTTGGATACTGTTTATACCAAATCTGCCGATAGAAATACTGCCGAACTAGCTATTTCTCATAGGCTTGAGTCGGGGAGGTTTGCAGCGACCATGATAATAGCGATTATGAGTGGAGGTTATGGGACTTACTTTTTACCAGGAACCGATTTAACTATGAAACTTACCGAAGAAGGCGATGCGATAATATTTGCTTCGGGGAATCGTTCAGTGCGACAGCCTTCGTTTACCGACATGTACTATAACATAGGAGGAGCGCAAGGCTCCATCGACCTTTATCCAGAATGGGCAGACAATTTCGAAGCCGGAATACGGTTTTCTGTCTCGCCATCTGAAAATTTACGACTCCGCTTAGAACAAACAGGCTTTGTTCGTCAGGGTCATAACCTTATCGATTGGGTAAGATTTGCGGGGGACGATACCACTCGAGCTACGAATCTTCGAGATGTAACGTTTGCCGGAATGGAAACGTCTCTTATTCTTTCAGATAATAAATCAAACTCAATTTCTGTTGCTTATACAGCAATGAAGGCTTCGGAATTTAGTTCTGGTTTCGAGTCAAACTACGTACTTGACTTCCTTCGACACAAGCTTGATGTAAAGGGGCATATAGTGATATATGGTGGTTTGGACCTCTCACTAAGATATACTATGCAAGACCGTGAAGGGGGTTATTACGACCCTGTTGAGGGTGCAGAAAAGGAGTTTATTCCCATGAATTTATTCAGCTCCACCTTGAGCATAAATATTCTCGATGATAAGCTAAAAGCTCACGTTAGAGTAGATAATATTTTGGATGTTGAGCTTGTGGATATAGGAAATGTCAAGCTTCCTGGCCGCATGCTTCGCGCAGGCCTTACCTTCGTGTTTGATTAACACTAAGAGAATTACAGAGATGGCTGATATGAGAGACTTAATTGAGAGATTTTCCGAGCAACTTGAGGAGTCAGGAAAAGCACTGAGAGAAATGGATGCTAGCGCTTTTATGTCGTCAGCAGATGGATTTAACCCTACTGGAATATTGATTCTAGGAATGGGAGGTTCTGGGATCGGAGGAGCAATAGCATCTGGAATTCTGACTAAGACGAGTGGTATTCCTATCGTCGCTTCAGCCGATTATTCAATTCCAGGGTGGGTTTCGAAAAGTACTTTAGTAATTGCTTGTAGCTATTCGGGAAATACGGAAGAAACGATTGAAGCAGTTACTCTTGCTAAGGATAGAAAGTCTACAATTGCTGTTGTTACGTCAGGTGGGATTTTAGGAGATTTGGCTTCTAAAAACGGATGGCCATCAGTTTCTATGCCAGGCGGATTACCCCCAAGATCTCAGTTCGGAAGGAGCTTTATGGGCCTTGCTTGGGTGTTGAACAAGTACAGCGCTTTTTCTGATGAAATGTACGCTGAGCTTGAAGCAACATCGGAATCGGTGAAAGCAAACACTTCTACTATAGAGGAACAGGCCTCTGCTTTAGCGGATTTGGTAGAGGGAAAAAACATAATGCTCTACTCAGACACATCTACTTCTGCGGTTGTTACAAGATGGCGTCAACAGCTCAATGAGAACAGCAAGCTTCTAGTAAACACTCAGGCTTTTCCGGAGATGAACCACAATGAACTAGTAGGATGGGATTCGGGAAATGACAGTTATGTCGCTGTGATAATTAGAACTCCAGAGGATCATAAGAGGTCACATTTCCGCATGGAAGTGTGTGCAGAAATTTTCAGAGAATTCGGTGCAGATGTGGTTATTATTGATGCAGACGGTTCAGACCAAATGCAGCGTCTCATGTATTTAATACAGCTCGGCGATTACCTTTCGTTATTGCTTGCAGAAAGAGCCCAAATCGATCCAGTGGACATTACTAATATCATCCGTCTGAAAGACGAACTTTCCTCGTTAAAGTAAAAGTAGTGACCTGATGAAGAAGCTTCAGTTCGAGGACCTCGGTACGATGAGGTATAAAGCGTGTTGGGACTATCAGGAAGTCGTATTTAAGGAAGTCATTGCACGAAAAATCGACCGAAGAAATGCCGAGTCGGAAGAAGCGAAATCGTTACTCCCTCTTCCTACAAGTCGCCTTCTCTTTGTAGAACACCCCCATGTTCTAACACTCGGAAAAAGCGGAAATGCGGAGAACGTTCTAGTAAACCCAGCTCGCCTCGCAGAAATGGGGGTCGATTACTTTCCCATAAATCGCGGGGGCGACATTACATATCACGGTCCTGGCCAACTCGTTGCCTATCCCATTCTGGACCTAGATCAATACTTCACCGATATCCATAAATACCTCCGCTTCCTCGAAGAGGGTGTAATTAGAACCTGTGAGGACTTCGGTGTCGAGGCGGGACGAATCGAAGGATTGACGGGCGTATGGGTCGATATCGAAGCGGGTTCAGCTGCTCGTAAAATTTGCGCTTTCGGAGTAAAATGTAGTCGCTGGGTTACCATGCACGGCCTCGCCTTCAACATCGACTCAGACTTAAACTTTTTCGACCTTATCGTCCCTTGCGGAATTAAAGATCGAGGGGTTACTACTCTCTCAAAAGAAGTAGGTAGAAAAATCACACTCGCAGAGGTAAAACCACTCTTAAAAAAACATTTACAAGAGCTGTTCGGGTGGGAAGAGGTAAAGTAACCCTCTAATAAATGAATCGAACGACCATACAATCATTAATCTTGCGTAATGAAAAGATTCCTTGCATACGTTTTAATTATCGGAG
This sequence comes from Bacteroidota bacterium, assembly GCA_002746975.1. Classification (GTDB taxonomy): domain Bacteria; phylum Bacteroidota; class Bacteroidia; order Flavobacteriales_D; family Sanyastnellaceae; genus UBA974. The sequence goes on from NVXE01000004.1 coordinate 22,166, forward strand.
CTTCAATTGTCTCGCTTGCAATAGTTACAGGCCACTCGTATCTATTTGACGGAATTAGACAGTCTTATTTTAGAGGGTGGCGAAACGCAAACATTGATGATTTTCAGTTTAAGGTTGACTCGAGGAGAGTAGGAGCGGACAGTCCAAAGCCCTGGCCGTTGTCGAAGGGATTTGGGAGTCGATCTCTTTCGGAGTCGGCATTAGAGCGGATGAGCGAAGATTTAACGGCGAGCTTTTTAGTGATACATCGCGATAGTTTGTTCTTCGAAAAATACTGGAGGGGACATGATAGAGGGACGATATCGAATTCGTTCTCCATTGCAAAGTCCATTGTGGCAATTGCTGTGGGACTTGCTGTAGATGACAGTCTTATAGATATTGAGGCCCCGGTGTCTAGATACCTGCCTAGATTTAAGGACGGTTTAGGGAGTGAGCTTACAGTGGAGCACCTTCTTCAAATGCGGTCGAACATCCCTTTCGGAGAGAACTATAAAAATCCTTTCGGCTTTCAGGCTAGAGCTTATTATGGGCCAAACATCCTATCCCTTTTAAATCCATACCGTCCAGATTCTACGCCTGGAACTTTTTGGCATTATCAAGGAGGAAACACAATGTTACTAGCGGAAATCATTTCTAAAGTGCAGGACTTACCACTCGCAACACTAATCGGATCAAGGGTTTGGACACCAATGGGAGCTGTAAAAGATGCTAGGTGGGGATTAGACGGAATTGATGGAACGGAACGTTGCTTTGCTCAATTTTACGCTACCTCACGAGACTTCGCTAGATTTGGCAAGTTGTTACTAGATAGCGGGAAATATGATGGAAATCGCATTATTTCTTCAGAATACATAGCAAAAATGCTTGCCCCTGTTTCTTCGACAACTTCGCTTGATGATATAAATCATTACGGGTATCAAATATGGTTAGGCACTACCGATTCAGGCTATAAATTCTCCATTTTAGAGGGTTTAAGAGGCCAATGCGTGATATCTATACCATCTCTAGACCTAATAATTGTAAGAACTGGATATGCAAATTCTAGGGAAAAGAAGAGAAATATCCCGGCTGATGTGTATATTTATATCAAATCGGCATTAGATATAGTGGGATTGTAGCTATCAGAAACGACTTACTTATAGACGTTTACACGAATATAAACTCTAGAGTGACGTTTATGAATTGTTAATTCTCGCGAAGACTTGTGGCGGTTTCTTTCGAAGAAAAACTAATCATGCGTCACAGTTTAAACGTCCTAGTTGTAGATGATGAAGCCCCTGCAAGGGAGGTCTTATGTCGTCAAATCGAAAGAAGTTGTCCTTCATTAAATGTTGTTCAAACGGCATCAAATGCCCGCGAAGCTCGAGCGTATATTAACGAGCTTGCCCCTGATGTAGTTTTTGTAGATATTCAAATGCCTAGGGAGTCTGGTCTAGAACTTATTGATGGGTACCGAGACCGAGACTTTTATGTTGTTTTTGCAACGACATATCATGAATACGCTGTAGAAGCTCTAAGGCAAAGAGCTTTTGATTATCTATTAAAACCCATTGACAGAGATGAATTAAAGGCTTGCGCACGAAGGATTCTTATGCATTTCTATCTAAAGCGTAAACCAGGAATGGGCGCTCTTCCTCCAGCACCTAGACGGTTTGAGATAGTGACTTCTGGGAAACGACATTTCGTAAGACACGATGATATACTTCATATCGAAGCATGTGGAAGTTATGCGACTCTATTTCTATGTTCTGGGCGAAGGTTAACGATATCTAAAAACTTAAAAAAAGTTGAGGATATACTTGACGACCCTTCATTTTTTAGGGTTCACAATTCCCAAATTGTAAGACTATCCTGTATTCATTCGTGTAATTATAGAACTCACACGATAACTCTTGAATCGGGGAAAGAAATCCCCATGGCGGTTCGCAAAAGAGAGGAGCTCAGAAAGAGAATGTCAGTTTTGATAGCAAGTTGACATTGGGCGCACCTCTCTTAGCGGTACTTTTGTCCTATGCTCAAAGACATAAGAACATTAAATAGGGAAGAACTGAAAGAGGCGGTCGTTGCTTTGGGCGAGAAACCATTTAGGGCGAAACAACTTGAAGAATGGATTTGGACTAAATCTGCAGCCTCATTCGACGACATGAAGAATCTAGGGAAATCGTTCCTAGAAAAGTTGTCAGAGAAGTATTTTATAAGGCGAATAGAGCTAAGTGAAAAGCAAATCAGCCGTGACGGAACAGTAAAGTGCGCTTTCAAAGTTGATACTATTAAACCGGGAGACCTTAACATCATTGAAGGGGTTCTAATTCCTACCAAATCAAGGACGACAGCTTGTATTTCGTCTCAAGTGGGATGTAGCCTTGCATGTGACTTTTGTGCTACGGGAAGGTTGAAGCTTATGAAAAACCTTACTGCGGCAGAGATGTATGATCAAGTTGAAATGATTGCATCAATTTCTCAAGAAAGAGAAAGAACGAACCTTTCGAATATTGTTTATATGGGTATGGGAGAACCCCTTCTGAATTATAAAAACGTGCTTGAAAGTATAGACCGAATTTGCGGGACACCTGGGTTAGCGATGTCACCCAAGAGAATTACGGTGAGTACTGCGGGTATAGCTAAAGCGATAAAAAGATTGGGTGATGACGAAGTTCGTTTTAATCTCGCCCTTAGTTTACACGCCGCAAATGATATCAAGCGGTCTGAAATAATGGCGATTAACGACTCTAATAATCTCGAGGCACTTGCCGAAGCTCTCCGATATTTTCACGATAAAACTGGGTCTAGAGTAACCTTTGAATATATAATTTTTCGAGATTTTAACGATGGCATAGAAGATGCTCAGGAGCTTGCGGTTTTCTGCAAGAACGTCCCTTGTAAAATCAACATTATTGAGTATAACCCCATAGATGACGGCAGATTTCAACAGGCGGAAACAGAAAAAGTGAATGCATTCAGGGATTTCCTGGAAGAAAGAAATCTAATTGTAAACGTTAGACGATCGCGCGGGAAAGATATAGACGCTGCGTGCGGTCAACTCGCGAATAAAAACGAGCCGGGTCGCGATTCCATAAAAAAGGCATAAAAGCCTAATCTCTAATCTAACTTTAGAATAGCGAGGAATGCTGATTGCGGGACCTCAACGGTACCAATTTGGCGCATACGTTTTTTACCTTTTTTCTGCTTTTCGAGAAGCTTTCTCTTTCGAGTGATGTCTCCTCCGTAACATTTGGCGGTAACGTCTTTACGAACGGCGCTTATCGTTTCGCGTGCGATAATTTTAGCCCCGATTGCAGCCTGTAGGGCTACCATAAATTGTTGGCGCGGGATAAGTTCCTTAAGCTTGAGACAGATACGTTTCCCGAAGTCATGTGCGTGATCTCTATGTATAAGGGCAGAGAGAGCATCTACTTGGTCTCCGTTGAGAAGAATGTCGAGTTTTACGAGGTCAGACTCTTTATATCCGTCGGGGAAGTAGTCGAAAGAAGCATAACCCCTGGAGATACTTTTGAGTTTGTCATAGAAATCAAAAACGATTTCACCGAGAGGCATACTGAAAGTTAACTCAACACGGTCCGCAGTTAGGTAAACCTGACTCACAAGCTCCCCACGTTTCTGTATGCAAAGGCTCATAACGGGGCCGATGTAATCGGATTTAGTAATGATTTGGGCTTTAATAAACGGCTCTTCAACCATTACCAAACCTTTATTTTCCGGCAAATCCGAGGGATTGTTAATGACTTGGGTGATTCCGTTAGGGAGATGGGCTATGTAGCTCACGTTAGGTACAGTAGTAATTACTGTCATGTTAAACTCTCTTTCGAGTCTTTCCTGAACGATTTCCATGTGAAGCATTCCGAGGAATCCACAACGAAAACCAAACCCTAGAGCGGCTGATGATTCGGGTTCGAATACTAAAGAGGCGTCATTAAGTTGAAGCTTTTCCATTGAAAACCTAAGCTCTTCGTAGTCCTCAGTATCGACAGGATAAAGTCCTGAGAAAACCATGGGTTTTACATCCTCAAAGCCTGTTACGGCTTCCGTACAAGAGTTTTCCACTGTTGTTAACGTGTCTCCCACTTTAACTTCCTTAGCGTCTTTAATTCCAGAAATAATATATCCGACATCTCCGGCAGCAAGGGTGTTTTTAGGGATTAAATCGAGACCTAAAACTCCTATTTCGTCAGCGATATATTCTTTATCTGTAGAGAGTAGTTTTACCTTGTCTCTTCGATTAAGAGTTCCGTTATTTACTCTGAAATAAGCGATAATTCCACGAAAGCTGTTAAACACAGAATCGAAAATCATAGCTTGAAATGGAGCGTCGATATCTCCCTTAGGAGAAGGCACTCTTTCAACAACGGCTTTCAAAATCGCTTCTACTCCTAATCCAGACTTTCCCGAAGCGGGAATGATGTCAGACTCTTCGCAACCGATAAGGTCTATGATCTGATCGCCCACAACTTCCGGGTCTGCAGAATCGAGATCCATTTTGTTGAGAACGGGAATGATTTCGAGGTCGTGCTCTAGTGCGAGATAGAGGTTAGAAATGGTTTGGGCTTCAATACCCTGAGTTGCATCCACAATCAACAAAGCTCCTTCACAAGCGGCAATGGAACGACTCACTTCGTACGAAAAGTCAACGTGACCAGGAGTGTCAATCAGATTCAAAATGTACTGCTCACCATCTGTGTGAGTGTAAGTCATTTGAATAGCGTGACTTTTAATAGTGATACCACGCTCACGCTCAAGATCCATATCATCAAGGGTTTGTTCCTGAAGCTGGCGTTCAGTGATAGTGCCAGTTTCCTGTAGGAGTCTGTCCGCTAGAGTACTCTTCCCATGATCAATATGGGCGATAATACAGAAGTTTCTAATGCGTTTCATGAAAGGTTTTGTCAACGTCGAAAACACCCGACGAAGCGCAAAAATAAGCCGTTATTCGGCGCATTCAACTTATTTGTTTTATACAGTACGCTCAAGTCGTATATTTACCCTCATTAAACGTGTGATTTACTATGATTCGATTTCTGCAGAAAACATTAATTCTTTGCTTTATTTTCTTTGCTACCGATTTTAACGGACTAGCACAGAATGAAGAAGAGTATTCTACAATACAGAGTGCTGAAAAAATTATCGACTCTTATGGAGGGATGGAGCATGCTGTTATTCACATGACTCGCGATGAGTGGGAAGTAGTTAGAGCTTGGGAAGGTTTTGATGAGGCTGCTTACCTTGAAGCATTACACAAATTCAAAGCGTCTTACGCAGAGAAGAGAGAGAAATTAAAGATTGCAAGACAATCAAAAGTTCTAGATAACCACTGTGGTTGTTGGATTGAGCCTGATGCAACATACACCACATTAGTACCACCTCCAGGACTGGGAGGATTACAACCTGGAGAAGAGCAGTGGGCTAACCAAGGAGGTGCAGGATGGGACGTAGATTGTTCTTCTGCTGCAATTCAACTACCAGGTTGGACTTTCGAGCTATACGGGGACGTTTATACAGAGTTCTATATCAATTCTAAGGGTATGATTTCTTTCGGAGGAGATGTAATTGACTGGACCCCTACGAAATTTCCCGAAGCTGAGTATAACCAAATAACTGGTTACTGGCAGGATACAGATAACCGTTCTGTAGGTCAAATCATGTACAAGGTTACTCCAGACGCTGTGTATGTAAACTATGTTGAAGTAGGTTACTATAATAACCACGATGACTTAACGAATAATTATCAGATCATAATCACCCCTAACGACGGTATTATCGGGGACGGAAATAACGCACAAGTCTGCTATTTAGACATGAACTGGGCACACGGAGATATAGGTGGCGGTGGCGGATGTTGTGGACCAGACCCAGGAGTTACAGGAGCTGACCAAGCGTCAACAGCAGCTGTAGGGCCTCACGTTCAATTCGGAAGGTTTAACCTTCTCGACGACACTTATAATGGACCTTACGGTATAGGCCCTGGGGGAGATGATGGAATTAACTGGCTTGATTACAAGTTCTTCGATCTAAATACGGCGGTTTCATCTACAAACCTTCCACCTGTTCCTACTGAGAACTTGGGTTGTGATACGATTACAATTTGCTTAGGCCAAACCTATGATGTTAGCGTAAATTTCCTCGGTCCAGAGCCAGGTCAATCAGTTACTCTTGACGTTACACAAAACTTTATCGGAGGAAATACCCTTACGGGATTTAGTGTAACAAACGGCGAAACGGCTAGTATTGCTGGAGTATTTAATGGTAACGTTGCTGGAATTAACACGATAGATATTGTTGCAGTAGATGACGGAACCCCTTCGTCCTCGACTTCAGTATCTATGGTAATTCAAGTTCTAGACGTAGCTCTTCCAGAGTTAACAATTGAGGGTAACCTCGCTATTTGCGCAGGAGCGGTAACAGTAATTACTGCTATTGGCGACTTTGATGACTTCTCTTGGAACTTGAGCAGTCAGTTCACAAATGGTAATGTAGCTAACATACCTTTTGGAGGCACGATGGTTGTAACAGGAATTCTCGATATAGGTTGTCAGGTATCGACATCATTCTTTATAGATCAATCCCCTTACTATTTACCAGACATCTCAACTGACCCTAACCCTTTAGTGATTTGTTCTGACGATTCAGCTTATGTTCTTGTGCTTGATCCGACTGATATTTATGTCGGTTATACCTGGGAGCCTAACTGGAACGGATTAGGTGGAGAAGTGTACATGGTGGGCTCTGATTCATCAGAGGCTTGGCTAGCTCCAGGTATGTATAGATTAGAGGTAGAAGATTCGAATGGTTGTTTCGGTCAGCGTGTATTCCAAGTTAATGGAGTAGATGCAGATATTCCCGATATGACTATTCCCCCAATGTGTACAGGTCTAGATACCGTTTCTTTTGAGGGCGGATTTGCGAGTACTGATGAAGGTGACTTAAACATTTACCTTATCACGTCAGACAATTCAGGATGGGGAGGAAGCTTTATTAATGTTAGCGTTAACGGCGTAGTGGTTTCTACCTTAACGTTAACAAACAGTACTTTCGACACATTTTCTGTCCCGATAGCCTTTGGAGATAATATTGAGGTTGAATATATCTCGGCAAATGTAAATAACGATATTAACAATTCGATTCAGATTTACAACTGTAGTAATAGCGCGAACCAAACCTTGATAGACAACGTCACTCCAGGAATACTATACTCATCCGTAGCTCTTTGTGAAACACAAGCAGCTCTAGGTCTTTGGGAAGAAACGAGTGGTCCAGGAACATCTTGGTTCGAAATAGATTCTCAGTATAACACTCTTTGGGCTCCCACAGAGTATGGTATGTACGAGCTTTGTTTTTACGAAGAGAGCTGTAATATTCCTTACTGTTATGATGTAGAGGTAACAATTCCACCTACGATTAACCTTAACGAGGACGTTGCATTTCTGTGCAACGGACAAGACTTGGATCTTTTCGCAGAGGTTACTGATTTGGCAGGATCAGCTACCATAAACTGGCCTTACCCAGGAACTGACGATGTTCTGAATAACCAATACGATTATACGGAATACACAGAGGCGATAATTGTGGTATCAATAGAGAACGGATGTGGTTCAGACGAAGCTCAAGTAGAGGTGACAGCTCAATTCGAGCCGAATATTGATAGCATGTTCCTATGTGATGAAAATGACTCAATTATAATAGACCCTATTGCCGGAGATCAGAATGCGGGAATGAACTATGAGTGGACTTGGAATGGCGCCAGTATAGCGGGTGATGATGAGTTGACGGTTAATGCAACAGGATCTTACTGCGTTACAGTAACTAATGAGTGTTTCCCTAACGGTAATACTGATTGTGGTTTTGTAGATATTGTAAGCCAAATCGAAGGCGTCTTCGCAGCCGAAGCAGGTGGTGTTGTTAGCGATTGTGATGGACTGGGTATTGACGCAGGAGAAACAACAACAATTGACCTTAGCTTACCTAACGATCAATACACAGCTACATGGCCTGACGGCTCAACCGGTATGAGCTGGACTATACCAGAGGATCTCCAGGCGACAGACGCTCAGGGTAATCTTTTATTCGATGAAGAAGGCAACCCTATTTGGGCGTATAATGGATCACAGGTCTGTGTTGAGGTTGCTGATCCTTACGGGTGTGGTGTAACAGAACATTGTGTGTTTTTGTTTATCGGACAACAGCCTACTATTAACCCTGATGTAAATGGTATTCCTGAAGCTCAGTTAGATGATATCTTGACAATGTGTCCTGAAATTCCTTATGTGTTTGATTTGAACGCAATACAGCCAGGACCTACTTACAACGATATTTCTTGGAGTACTGTTTGTAATGGAGAATACATTTACTTTGGCTCAGAAGAGATTGTGACTTTAACCAGCTGGCAGTTCCCAGAGGCATGTTGGGGACAAGTACTCACTTTGCAGGGGTCTTTAGCAAATCCTTGTGCTCCTGGTGGATTGCAATGGGAGTTAGATATTGAAGTTGATTACTGCGAAATTACTATTCCTAATGTATTTACTCCAAGGAACGCAGATACCATGAATCAGAGTTTCTATATTGAAGGATTAGAGAACTATACAGGCGTTCAAGTTAGAATTTTTGATAGATGGGGTAACCTAGTTTACTCAAACGACAACTATACGAACATAACAGACGCTTGGTATGGTGATGACTCAGCAGATGGAACATATTGGTTCACTCTACGTTTACCAAACGGCTTTGACCATCAAGGCCCCGTTTCTATTTTCCGATAGTTAGTTAGTGGAAAATTACTGAGATTTGGCAAAAGCACGCACCCGCTATATATGTACGGACTGCGGTACTTCTTCAGCCCAATGGGTGGGAAAGTGTCCAGGGTGTAAGGAGTGGAACACCCTAATTGAAGAGACTGTAACAGACTCTGGAAAGCGAGCTCATAGATATTCTAACACGTCATCGCAAGGAGGAGTATTAAGTCCTAAAGTAAGGCCGTTAGCTGATGTCAGTATAGAGAAAGTGGTAAGGCTTTCGTCGGGAGAAAGTGAGCTAGACAGAGTTTTAGGAGGCGGAGTAGTACCTGGTTCGTTAATTCTATTAGGAGGTGAGCCCGGGATAGGAAAATCGACATTGATGCTTCAGGTAGCGATGATGGTAAGTGGTTCGGACTCGAAAGTCCTGTATGTAAGCGGAGAGGAAAGCCCCGAACAGGTTAGAATGAGGGCGCAGCGCATAGGTAAGGTCCCCCCCTCGCTTATGGTGTTGCCTGAAACGAGGGTGCCGTTAGTTTTAAACGCCCTTAAAGACGATCAGTTTTCGTTACTTGTCATTGATTCAGTCCAAACCCTAGATCAACCCGAAATCGATGGTGTACCCGGCTCCGTATCTCAAATTAGGGAATCTGTTGCCGCTATTACATCCTATGCGAAATCATGTGGTTTGCCTGTATTTTTAGTAGGTCATATCACCAAAGAGGGTTCACTCGCGGGACCTAAAGTTCTAGAGCACATGGTTGATGTCGTTCTTCAGTTCGAGGGAGATCGAAATCACGCATATAGGATGCTTAGAGCAGCAAAAAATCGCTTCGGCACGACTTCTGAGCTGGGGATTTACGAAATGATGGGCGATGGGCTTCGGGCTGTAGAAAATCCGAGCGAAGTTTTACTCGGAGAGGCGGGGGATGCGTCGAGTGGGTCGGCAATATCGGTGGCTCTAGAGGGAGCACGACCACTTTTAGTAGAAATGCAAGCTCTTGTTAGCACGGCCGTATATGGAACGCCCCAACGGTCTGGAACGGGGTTCGATCTGAGACGATTAAATATGCTTTTAGCGGTTTTAGAAAAGAGGTGTGGGTTTAAGCTCGGATCGTTCGATGTTTTCTTGAATTTAGCTGGGGGGCTTAAAATAAAAGACCCCGCAAATGACCTTGCGGTTGTGGCTGCAATTTTATCATCGAGTTTGGACTTACCTCTAGATAGAGACACTTGCTTTGCCGGAGAAGTGGGGCTTAGTGGAGAAATTAGACCCGTAGCTAGGCTCGAAGAGAGGATGTCTGAAGCGGTAAGGCTCGGGATGAAAAGGATGCTTATAAGCGGACACGGAAAAACGCCACCTATTCCTAAAGGACTGAAGCTTGTGGCAGTGAAGCGCGTTTCAGATATTCAGAGAGTGATTTTTTAAGAAATCCTTTATGCGACTCCTTCAAGTACTACTACGAACTCACCCCTAGGTGCCTTTTCTTGAAAATGTATGAGTGTTTCGGAAACCGTACCTCGTATCGTTTCTTCATGTAGTTTCGAGATCTCACGACAAAGCACTATCCTTCGGTTAGAACACTCATATTTAATGAGCTCTTCGAGCAACTTAATAATTCTGTGTGGGCTTTCATAAAGGACCACTGTGCGAGATTCTTCAACGAGAGATTGTAAACGTTTTTGGCGTCCTTTCTTATGAGGTAAAAACCCCTCGAAAACGAATCTATCACAAGGCAGTCCTGAGACTACTAAAGCTGGCACGAAAGCTGTTGCCCCAGGTAAGCACATCACCTCTACTCCAGCATCTACGCAAGCACGAACAAGTAAAAATCCAGGATCCGATATCGCTGGAGTTCCAGCATCGGAGCAAAGCGCATAGTTCATTCCAGACTTGAGCTGATCGACAATAGCATTTACGGCTCGGTGCTCGTTGTGAAGGTGGAAAGCTCGAAGAGGTCTATCTATGGAGTAATGACGTAGTAAATTCCCCGTAGTTCTAGTATCCTCGGCCAAAATAAGATCGGCTGCCTTTAATACCTCAATCGCTCTTTCGGTGATGTCTTTTAAATTTCCGATAGGAGTAGGTACGACATCTAAACGTCCGAAATTCATGATGCGAATCTTCTTGAAATCCTCTTTTCAAATGCCTTTATAGCGGAGTCGATTTCGGGTTTAGTACCAGAAGTTTTTAAGCCAGAATTAAACATAGAAACGGCTTCGTTTAAACTAGAACACGCGTCAATAGAATCGAGCATATCATTGAATTTTACGTCATTGTTTGAAAACAAAGTAGAAGTAAAATTCGCTCTATCTAAGATAGTTAATCCCTCTCCAACATAAGAAAGAGGAAGCGACTGCAAGCTCTCGGCAAGTGTCTTTGCACGCACTTTTGACTTAGTTACTTCAGTGGGTTGTTCAGGAATGATTGGGTCGACTTCTGCAATCACTTCTGCAATAGAATCGATGAGATTTGTTTGGGATAAAGCATAGGCATTTATCAAACCTTCCTCCCCTCCATTTTGAATCCTATTTTCAAATGCTTTATACCTGAGAATAGTTAAGCGTTCGTGAAGCTCTCGTGACTGAGTCTGTAACAAATCTACTCCACCCTTAGAAAGATTGCCAGCTTGCAATTCCTTCACGCCTTTTTGAAGAAGTGAAACTAAATCTTCTAGTGGTATGTGCTTTTCTTCAGCCATTTTAATCAGCGTTCTTAAGATTATCAAAGATACACATCTCTATAGGTCGATTTCTAAAAATCTTCATCATCGAGCTCGTCTAGACTTTTGGTTTTTTTCTTTTTTGCAGACTTCTCTTTCTTAGTGTCTTTAGAATTTCCGGAATTTCCAGAACTCTGAATTGCATCTTTAATTCTTTGAGCTTCTTCATTAAGTCCTTTTCTCCGATGAGATTTATGTGCTTCTCTATCATAGCCATACTCAGGATTTTCCAAGGTCCCGTCCATCGCTAAGAAAAACATATTACCCAAACCATCATCTTCTATAGACCCGAATTCAACTTCTCTAAGGTCTCTCAAATCTCTAAGCGCGAACCCCAAAGTGTAATCGATATCTCCATTAAAAGAATGAACACCCTCAACACTTACATCCATGGCTGAGGAATGAATATTTAGGTTAGGGATAGTAGTTTTAGATGAAGCAATGCTAATGGGGCTTACGAGATGATTGAATTCAATGTCAGAGAGTCTTTTTCTTAAATCTTCGGGATCAACGAGAGGAGCTATTAATCTATGAGCTTTCAAATAATCAGCAACATCATCAAAAACCTCTACTCCCTTCAATCTGCCGTTGTCAATGCTTACCTCAAGGTTTGTCGTAAAGGCATCAGGAATAAAGTTTCCAGATAAATCCCATCCAAGATGAATGGTCCCAGCAGCACTACCAGCACCGGATAAATGCTCAGACCGTAAAGAGCTTTGTCCAAAATTATTGAACGTAAGAAATAAATCCGGAAGAGAGATGTCGTCTAAAGAGCCGAAAAGTCCTAAAACCCACCCTGGTCCTCCTGGCCTGAGTGAGCCTTCAACTCTAGCGGTTCCCTGCAATCCTTCAGCCTTAAGGTTGATTATTTGGAGGCGAGAGGAACTGACTTTAAGCGAAGTGTTAAATGCCTTTAGGGCAAGTTCATCCCAAAACATTCTATCCGCAGAAAGTTGAAGGTCTAGGTCAGATCCGTTAGGTAGTAGTACAGCTTTTTCTGCTAGGTCACGACTTTCGTCATCGTCCCCCTCGTTATTCCACACAGACAACACAGACCCGAGAACGACACTCTCACAGCGAATTTGAATTGACCCATTCAAGCCCCCGCCTTTAATCGTTTTTCTAATTGAATTAATTGACGCATCTAACTCACCTTTATTTCCACTCCAGTCAAATTGCAAACGATTAATTTTCAGATTGTCACGTTTATACGACCCAGCCAAATTTCTTATTGAGTATGGAGCGGCATCTAAGTCCCCGTCTAGTTTTTCAGAATAAAAGGTAGTTTCAATGTGTGAAATTTCTCCTGACGGAGACACTTGAAGCCCGCCAGTAAGGACTAATTCACCACTATTTGGCATAATTTTTATAACACCATTTTGAAAGGCGGGAAGCCAGCTTGAATATGAAGAAGAAGCGTCGATTATTACTTCACCATTAAAATATAGAGGCTTTTTTTGAATGTTTGCACAGCTGATGCTAGTACTTAAACGAAGACCGTTAGAATTTAAGTTAAGAGCTTCTACGGACAAGGCAACCACGGAATTTTCAAAGAAGTAATCAAGATTTCCTCTTGCTGTGATTCCCCCACTTTTCCTCACATTCAGCCCTGTGAGTTCAGGGGCTATTGAAAAGTTGTCTTCAGAAATAGACCAAACCACATGAGCTTTCTTCTGAGTTATTTGAATCGCCAGGTCAGCGGAACCATCGTAATCCCATCCTTTAAAGTACTCGTCACTAATGAAAATAGATCTTATCATTTTCACCCCTACCTGTTTCGCACTAACGTTCACCTCCCAGGTGTTGTCGCCTTCATCTATGTTGTCATAGTCCCAATTAATATTAAAGCTAGACGAACCAGTAAAATGTACGTCGTTTATAACAGCATCATCAATGCTTAAAGTGACGTTATGGTTTTCGTCCGTTGTAAAAGAAGCATCTGCGTAACCTCCCAGAGGGTGTATCTTATTTAAAGACTCTCCATCTTCTTCCCTAAATTGAGAAAATGACACGTTTATGTCTCCGTCCTGGAAAACCCCATGACTGATTACTCCGTGGTATGACTCTCCAGAGCGTTTTATGATAACAGTTGAAACATCGCGGAGCGTGATTTTCGAGATAGACATAGTGCTCGAGCTTTCGGTACCACCTGTTTCGCTCGCTGTTTCGCTCGCGAGGATAGAAGTATTCCAAGTTCCATTTTTAAGTTCGCGAACCCGAACCTTCGCACCCTCTAGAACTATCGCATCAATTTTCGGTTCCCCGAAAAGAATATCCCAAAGCGATAAAGCAACTCCGAGGTTTTTTGCTCGAATGAGAGTGTCCGCTTTTGCGCTAGCATGACTCACAGACCCCATTAAAACGACATCCCGAAGGTCTACTGTGACCATGGGGAATTCCGCCCAAACAGAAAGACCGACCTCACTAACGCTAAGCTTTGTAGAGAGTTTATCATTTACACTTTCTACGGCGAACGTCTTAAACTTGTCGCCGTTCATAAGGACGAACGATGTAATGGCGCCCAAAATCAAGGCGACAGCAGCAACGACAAATATGACGATGCGCCCACGAGACATCAGCGAACGTAGTCTCCCGTATGAGTTAAACCACCCTCTTTAATAAGCTTCCGAAAAGCGGCATTATTCTCGGGGTTAAGCTTGTATTCCCTCACCTTTTCGTCATCCCCATCTTTCTTCCTTACGGTTTCAAAACTACTTCCCTCGCCAGCCTCTAAGACGGATTTCCAGATAGCGATCTTCTCATCGTTTTGGGCATTAAATTGATAAATACTCAAAATATCCTTATTCCGCTTTGCAAGAATTAAACTCCACCGATCAGAGGATTTATTCGTAGAGCTTAGAACATAGTAACCTGCAAATTTTCTAAGGACATTCTCTTTTCCCAAGACCAAAGTTTCATCGCCAAAAGAGATATATTGAGAATAGACAGTTAAATTTTCCTCAAGATCATCGCTCTGTTCAACAAAAGTCCACTCGCCCTCCCATGACTTAGGAAAATGAGTTTTATCTATTCGATTCATGGGCATCGGCTCAGGGAAAGTTACTTCCACACACCCAGATAAAAGTATTAATGCACCTAGGGAAAGAAAAAGAATAGAACGAGTCATTAACTGAAGTTTTGGATTAAAAAAGAAGTGCGATAAGGCCTACCACCAAGCAATAAACGGCAAACCACATCAAGTTAGTACCTTTCACTAACTTGATCATCCACTTACAAGCGGCCCAACCAGCAACAAATGCTGCTACAACCCCTATTGAATATCCAAAAAAGGGGATATGTGAATTATTCACAACAGTTTCAGATTCCATAAGGTCTTTCATCTCTAAAAGGTTAGCACCTATGATGGGAGGCAGTGCCATCAGGAAACTAAATTTTGCCGCTTCAGCTCTTGAGATTCCAAGTAATAATGCGGCACCGATAGTGCTTCCTGACCTACTAATTCCAGGAAGGATAGCGAACGCTTGGGCAATTCCCACAAGAGACGCTTTCACAGGGGTAAGCTCTTTTTTTGAAGCCTTACTTTTCTGTGATATAGCTAGTATTCCAGCAGTTACGATAAGCATAGCACCGACAAATTGGGTTGATGCTAACTCTTCAATGAAGTCTTTCATAGTGAGGCCTATTATTGCAGCTGGCACAGCACTAAGAGCGATAAGGCCTATGTATCTACGAGACGACCCCCCCTCGACGCCTTTTTTAAAAAAGCCAAGGATTAATGACGCAATGTCCTTCCGGAATACTACAATCGTACTCAACGCTGTAGCACCATGAACTAATACGGCGAAGGTTAAGTCCTCTTCGGGTAATTCTAAAATAGAAGCCCCTAGAGTTAGATGACCGGAACTTGAAACGGGTAAAAACTCTGTTATTCCCTGAACAAGACCTAAAATTAGATAAGATAATACCTCCCTAATAGCGCTCATCCCTTCTTTAAGATGGCATATAAAATTGTTCCGTAACCGGCCAAGATTATAATAGGAGATAGCGTGATCCTTCTGAAGCTAAAAATCTCATAACTGAAGACATTCGGATCCTCCGACCCTCCTCCACTCATTACAAGATATCCAATGACCAAAAGTAAAACCCCAACACCTAACCACTTGTAATTAGAAGCAGAAAAAGCAAAATTTTCCCT
The DNA here is from genome assembly GCA_002746975.1 of Bacteroidota bacterium. GTDB lineage: Bacteria > Bacteroidota > Bacteroidia > Flavobacteriales_D > Sanyastnellaceae > UBA974. The sequence continues at coordinate 37,786 of NVXE01000004.1, forward strand.
ATCTGATTTCTGATTTTCTATACTCATATTGCGAAGGTAGTTTAATGCAGCTTGTTTACGTCTAGGCGTAAGTAACGGTTTACAGCGAGAGCTGTTGAAATCATACCTAGCCCCCCACCGATAGCAACAAGTCCACCAGCAAGAATGGCTAAAGAGTCATATTCAAGTAGGATGGAAGCTGTACCCAGTGGGCCTTTTAATAAGGCCAAAGCAGTAATGACAAGCGCAAAAGCAAGCAGGCCTGAAGTTACACCAAGTATAAACCCTTGTTTTAGGAAAGGGCGACGTATAAATCCGGATCGTGCACCAACGAGTTGCATGTTTCGAATTAAAAAGCGTTTTGCGAAAACGGTAAGCCGGACAGTATTATTCATTAGGGCAAGAGCAATGAACAGGCATATCACGGCGAGAGAAATAAGCGGTATCATCAGTTTATTTATCGTTTTTTCAATTTTTGCAAGTAATTGATCTTGCCAAACGACATCTGCTACGCCTACCACATCTTCTATTCTTTCGACGGCTTTTCTAAGGCTTTCTGAATTACTATGGTTTGGTCTAATTCTAACATCCATAGCAGGGGGTAGAGGGACATATCCAAGAAATTCAACAAATGATTCGCCTAAGTCTTCTTCTAGCTGTTGAGCAGCTTCTGCGGGGTCTATGTAATTTGCTTCGGCAACGGCCTCATCTGTTTCCACTAAGGCAAGTGCTGTATGAAGAGTTTCTGTATCTAAATCTCGCAGAAAATAAACTTGAATTCGAACCTCTTGTCTTAATTGTTTTTCCCAACGAGAGCCTAGGAATGAGACAACTGATATGATGCCTATTAGCACTAGCGTCAAAGTCATCCCTACAACTGTTGTAAATGTTGTGGTTGCTTGAGAAGCGGGAAGATTTTTTTTATTCGTGTGACGTTTCGAAGCCATACCCCAAAGATGCACACTCCCCCGTTTAGGAACTACCAGAATAAAAAAAGTATTGTTATTTAGAGTGAGTCTTAATAATGTGTGGTTTTATACCATAAAGTAGGTATTTTTGCAGTATGATTACAGTTAGTGAAACAGCAAAAGAGCAAGTTATTAAGTTGCTGAGCGAAGAAGGGCGACCTGAAGGTAGTTTCGTGCGTGTGGGCGTTAAGGGAGGTGGATGTAGTGGACTTATGTACGAAATGGACTTTGATAATGAGATGAAAGATGGTGATCAAGAATTTGAAGATAAGGGTGTAAAAATTGTGGTTGATAAGAAAAGCTTCCTCTATCTAGTAGGTACTGAATTGAGGTATAGTGGGGGATTAAATGGAAAAGGCTTTGAGTTTTACAACCCTAATGCAAATCGCACTTGCGGTTGTGGCGAAAGCTTTTCGCTTTAAGTAATTTATTGTGTCAGAAGTCATGTCCCAAACAGAAGAAGAAAAACTCATAGGCGAAGTCACAGCGAAGAGCTATGAATTCGGGTTTACAACGGATATCGATTCCGATACAATCCCGCCTGGACTTAATGAGGGTGTAATAAGAACGATTAGCGCGAAGAAAAATGAGCCAGAATGGCTTTTAAAGTGGAGGCTAGAGGCTTTCAGGCTTTGGTCAGAAATGGAAGAACCTGAGTGGGCGCATGTTAATTACCCTAAGCTCGACTTGCAATCAATTAGCTATTACTCTGCTCCTAAGCAAAAGAAGGAAATCGCATCTTTAGATGAAGTTGATCCAGAACTTTTGAAGACTATGGAGAAGTTAGGAATAAGCATTGAGGAGCAGAAGAGGTTGAGTGGTGTTGCGGTTGATTTCGTAATGGACAGTGTTAGTGTTGCTACTTCGTTTAAAGAAAAACTAGGCGAATTAGGGGTGATCTTTTGCTCTCTAGGAGAAGCAATCCAAGAGCACCCAGAACTTGTAAGAAAGTACATGGGAACTGTGGTTCCTCAGCGAGATAACTATTATGCCGCATTAAATTCGGCAGTGTTTACTGATGGGTCGTTTTGTTATATCCCTAAAGGGGTTAGATGCCCTATGGAACTTAGTACGTATTTCAGGATAAACCAAGCTGGAACAGGACAGTTCGAGCGCACTCTTTTAATTGCGGACGAAGGAAGTTACGTTAGTTATTTAGAGGGCTGCACTGCTCCACAACGAGATGAGAACCAATTACACGCAGCTGTTGTTGAAATCGTATCAATGGATGAGGCAGAGGTAAAGTATAGCACTGTCCAAAATTGGTATCCTGGTGATGCAAATGGTTTGGGGGGAGTATTCAATTTCGTAACGAAACGAGGGCTTTGTCATCGCGCAGCAAAAATTAGCTGGACTCAAGTTGAGACAGGGAGTGCCGTAACTTGGAAGTACCCGAGCTGCATACTTAAGGGCGATGACAGCATAGGGGAATTCTTTAGTGTGGCCGTAACTAACAATATGCAACAAGCGGATACAGGCACTAAGATGATTCATATCGGAAAACGAACGAGATCTACAATAATTTCTAAGGGAATTTCGTCAGGACATTCCCAAAACTCATATCGAGGTCTCGTACAAATTCATCCCGGAGCGGAGAATGCTAGGAACTTCTCGGTTTGTGACTCTTTATTAATGACTGATACCTGCGGAGCGCATACCTTTCCATATATCGAGGTAAAGAACCCCACAGCTCAAATCGAACACGAAGCGACCACTTCTAAAATTGGCGAAGATCAGATCTTCTACTGCCAGCAACGCGGGATTGAGGAAGAGGAGGCGATAGGGCTTATTGTAAAAGGATACGCAAAAGATGTCTTAAATAAATTACCTATGGAGTTTGCTGTTGAAGCCCAAAAGCTCCTTACTATTTCTTTAGAAGGAAGTGTTGGTTAATTGAAAATATTATGTTGAAGATAAAAAATTTACACGCTAAAGTTGGCGATAACGAGATTTTAAAAGGACTTAATCTCGAGGTAGGTCCTGGTGAAGTTCATGCTATTATGGGGCCTAACGGATCGGGAAAGAGTACTCTAGCCTCGGTTTTGGCTGGTCGTGAATCATACGAGGTTACCGAGGGAGAAGTAGAACTAGATGGAGTGAATCTTCTCGATTTGGACGCCACTGAAAGAGCTCGAGAAGGAGTATTCCTTGCTTTCCAGTATCCAATAGAAATCCCAGGTGTATCTAACCTCAATTTCATGAAAGCTGCTATTAACGGCAAGCGAACACATTTGGGACTAGAGCCCATTAAACCTAAAGATTTCCTTACGAAGGTTAAGGAATGCTCATCTTTAGTAGAACTAGATGGCCGTTTAAGGGATAGATCTGTAAATGAAGGGTTTTCTGGAGGAGAGAAGAAACGCAATGAAATTTTCCAAATGGCTATGCTCGACCCCAAGCTAGCAATACTAGATGAAACAGATTCAGGGCTTGATATAGATGCTCTTCGAGTTGTTTCTAAGGGAGTAAACAAGATGCGGTCTAAGGACAGAAGCTTTATAGTTATTACTCATTACCAAAGGCTTCTAGAGCACATTGTTCCAGATTTCGTTCACGTTCTTTCAGAAGGGAAAATCGTGAAAAGTGGTGGAAAAGAACTCGCGCTAGAGCTTGAGGAGAAGGGATATGATTGGTTAAAGTAATGTCGAAGTTTACTAATAATTTTTTGGCCCCATCTCATGGGGTAGAGCTAAGAAATGAAGCTCTCACATTGTTAAGCTCACTCCCTGTTCCGACAAGGAGAAATGAGCGGTGGAAATATTCTTCAGTTTCTAAACTCATAAACGCTTCACTTGAGACCTACAAAGGTGGCGAGGTGGGTATTGAAGGCTGGCCTAAAGAGATTAACCCTAATCCCGTCCCCCAGCTTGAAGCGTATCGCATTGTCTTTAGAAATGGAGTTTACGAACCCACATTGAGCGAATTGCCTACTTTTAAAGGAGTAGTTTGCATGCCTCTTAGTTCTATTTCGGAGGAACAATCAAAGACACTTTTCTCCAACAAATATCATAAGACCGAATGGGTGGGAGCATTAAATGCTGCATATTATCAAGACGGTTTTTATTTACATGTTTCGAAAAACATCAAGTTAGATAGGCCTATTATAGTACATCATCTTACTGATGGTGAAAATGTAGCAAATTTCCCTCGGCATTTTGTAAGAATAGACGAGGGGGGAGAGGCAGAAGTAGTGGTTTGGACTACAGCATCACAGGACTCGTCAGGGATGTGCAATAGCTTGTTCGAGGCATCAATAGCCCCAAATGCTCAATTATTTTTAGAGAAGATTACAAACGAGGAAGGTGAAATTTACAGTTTTGCACACGATTTCATCATTCAAGAGGCTGATAGCAGGTTCAAAGCTCACAACTTCACTATTAAGGGCAGTTGGGTACGCAATGAACTGTCTATAGTTTCTGCAGGTAAAGGCACTGATACGATTTTTAACGGAGCTTACTTACCGTGTGGCAACGAGCACGTAGATAATCACACTACGATGGACCACACTTACCCAGACGGCACTTCTTCGGAATTGTATCGAGGTATTATGTATGGCAAATCTACCGGCGTGTTTAATGGAAAAGTCTTCGTTAGACCTGATGCACAGAGAACGAATGCGTTTCAGCAAAACACGAATATTGTTGCAGATAGAGGAGCTTCGATTAACGCAAAGCCTGAACTCGAAATTTATGCGGATGATGTAAAATGCGCACACGGTTGTACAGTAGGACAATTCGATTTAGAGGCTCTTTTTTACCTTAAATCACGTGGTTTAGATGAAAATGCAGCACGGACTTTGCTTGTGGAAGCATTTATAGCTGATGTGCTTTCAAGCGTACCAAATGAAGCCCTGCGAAACGAAATTAAACGTTTGTATTCAGAGCGTCATCACTGGTCATGAATGAAAACTCAAAATATGACGTTGAAGCGATTAGACGCGAGTTTCCAATTCTCGAAAGAGAAGTAAATGGATTTCCGTTAGTATATTTAGATAGTGCGGCATCTGCCCAAAAACCCGTCGCTGTAATAGAGTCTCAGCGTGAGTATTTAAGCCACTTTCACAGCAATATCCATCGTGGGGTTCACACATTAGCGACTCAAGCGACAGAGGCATTTGAGGGCGCTAGAGAAACTATCCGGTCACACTTCAATGCTACATATACAGCTGAAATAATATTTACGTCGGGTACGACTGATGGGATAAATTTGGTCGCGGGGACTTGGGGCAGAGCAAATTTAAAACCCGACTCAATAGTCGTTTTAACTAGAATGGAGCACCATAGTAATATTGTCCCATGGCAAATATTATCCTATGAAATCGGCTTTAAAATCGAAGTGGTTGAACTGCTTACAGACGGTTCTTTAAACATGAAAGAATTCATGGAGAAGATGGAATTATCTCCAGATTTGGTCTGTTTCACTCACGTATCTAATACATTAGGAACGATTAATGATGTTAAAAAGCTTACTTCCTTAGCCCAAAACGCTGGAGCAATCGTTCTTATTGACGGAGCGCAAGCAGCTCCTCACATTAAGGTCGATTTGCTTGACATAGGTTGCGATTTCTATGTTGCTTCAGCCCATAAAATGTACGGTCCTACCGGTATAGGTTTCCTATATGGTCGTCTTGAATTGCTTGAGGCCATGCCTCCATGGAGAGGAGGTGGGGAGATGATTGCAAGTGTGAGTTTTGAAGATCGCACGACATTTAATGTGCCCCCATATAAGTTTGAGGCAGGGACCCCAAATATCTCAGCAGTTATTGCCTTCGGGGCTGCCATAGATTGGATGAACAAAGTGGGAATTGAGTCGATTTCTATGCACGAGCAAGCTTTGACTCGTTACGCTCACAATGAACTACTCAAAATCCCCGGCCTGAAAATATACGGCACGGCAAAAGAAAAAGCTGGAGTTGTAAGCTTTCTCGTCAAAGGAACACATCCCTCCGATCTAGGCACACTGCTAGACCAACTAGGCATAGCTGTTCGCACAGGACACCACTGTACAGAACCATTAATGACTAAGCTCGAAATACCAGGTACGGTTCGCGCTTCGTTCGCAGCATATACTACTTTTGCTGAAATAGATGCTTTAACAGCGGGTATAAATAGAGCCGTTAAGATGTTGAACTAATGTTAGATGTTCTACGGGAAAATTTCGGCCATCTTTTTGAAGACGAATTGTTGGTAGAAATAAGTAGGGTAAGTAAGTACACGAAGGTTGACGCGGGTGATACCTTAATGGAATTAGGTAGTTCAGTTACCCATATGCCCCTCCTTATTGAGGGAGCGATTAAAATCTTCCGTCTTGATGATGATTATAGAGAACAAATTCTATATTTTCTAGAAAGAGGTGATACTTGCGCTCTTACTCTCAACTGTTGTGTAGGAAAAGTTCACAGCGAAATAAAAGCGGTTGCGGAAGTTGACTCCGAGTTAATTTTTGTTCCTGCCGAGTATATGGAAACGTTTTTGAAATACCATAGCTGGAGCAAATTCGTGTTCGATAGCTTTAATAACAGGCTAGTAGAGCTATTGGAAGTGATTGATTCATTGGCGTTTATGAAGCTAGACGAAAGGCTTTATAATTACCTGCGAGATAAAGTTTTGATCAATTCAAACCAACTTTTAGAGATTACCCACAGCATAATTGCCCAGGAGATGAACACCTCACGTGTAGTAATATCTAGAGTATTAAAAAAGCTTGAACTGGAAAACAAAATTAAACTTCACAGAAATAAGATTGAAGTAATAGAGATTTGACTGTGTAACAAATGTGACAGTAGTAGTTGAAATTAAGTATCAACTTTGTACCTCATTAAACAGACAAAATGAATATTCAAGAATTAATTAACAACGCAACAACTACAATTGTTGACGTTCGTACCCCAAGTGAATTTATGGGAGGAAGTGTTCCTGGCTCAGTAAACATTCCACTTAACGAGGTGGTTTCTCGTATTGATGAGTTGAGACTTATGCAACCGATGGTTCTTTGTTGTGCTTCAGGAGGTCGCAGTGGCCAAGCCGTGGATTACCTATCATCTCAGGGCCTTGACGTGGTTAATGGAGGAGGATGGAAATCGGTTAATGCACAAAAGGTTTAAATAACACATTAATAGTATCGCAATGTTAGAGATGATAGCAAAGATGTTCAAAGGAACTAATTACAAGGAGCTTATATCACAAGGAGCTGTAATCGTAGATGTTAGAACCCCTGGTGAGTTTAAGTCAGGACATATCAAAGGGTCGAAAAACATTCCCCTCAACACCATATCAAAGAAGGCGCTTGACATTAAAAAATGGAATAAAACAGTTGTAGTTTGTTGTGCCTCTGGAATGAGAAGTGGACAAGCAAAGAGTATCTTGAAAAATAACGGCATTGAAGCTCATAACGGAGGGGGGTGGTCCTCACTTCAGTATAAGATTAAATAGTTGTGTAACGTTTGTTACTGTGTTTTAATCCTAAATTGCGTAAACTCGCATTAGATTAGAAAGAACAGGATGATAAAGAAGATTAAAATGGCTATTTTAGTAGCCTTCACAGCTATTTTTAGCGCATGCACAGGCCAAACAACATCTCCAGCGAGTGTTGTAAATCTCACTCCTGCTGAGTTCAGTGAAATTATAAAAAACGGTGGAGTCATTCTTGATGTTAGAACTCCAAGCGAGGTCGCAAATGGACACATTCCTTCGGCGATAAACATTGACTATTACGGTGACAATTTCGAAACGAACGTTAGCGTCCTAGATAAAACATCTGAGGTATACGTTTATTGCAGAAGTGGAAAACGAAGTGCAGCAGCAGCAACAATCCTTAAAAATCAAGGCTACACGAACGTTTACAACCTCTTAGGAGGAATAAATGCTTGGAAATCCGAAGGACTACCTACGAGTAATAAATAAGAATATTGTATACCCCGAACATTATTATCCCTCATACTTAAAAAAGTGAAAACAATCAACACCCTAGGCCTATTAAGCCTATCCTTCCTCTTCTCTACTACTATTATAGCTCAGAATCCGCTTGTAATACCTCCAGCTCTTAGTGGAACAGATTTCGATCTTACTATCCAGCATGGTTCTGTTGAGTTTACTCCAGGCGTTACTACATCGACTATGGGAGTTAACGGAGATATTTTAGGCCCGACTTTAATTTTCACTCAGGGAGAGACTGTAAATATAGCCGTTCATAACGAGATAGGTGATACGACAACAGTTCACTGGCACGGGATGCATATCCCAGCAGCTATGGACGGAGGCCCCCACACCCCGATTCCTCCTGGCACTACCTGGAACCCTACTTTCACAATTATGGACCACGCATCGACAATGTGGTACCACCCCCACCTTATGCATAAAACGAATACCCACATTCAGATGGGTATCGCAGGCTTCGTAATTATCAAGGACGCTGAAGAAGCGGCTCTTAACCTTCCTCGTACATACGGTGTAGATGATATTCCAGTAGTATTCCAAACCAAAACTATCGACGAAAACGGTCAAATAGACACCGATATGGCTCATGCGGGAATGGACACACTAGTCCTAGCTAACGGTACTCCTAATGCTTATTTCGATGCCCCAGCCCAAATGTTTCGAGTAAGAATGCTCGACGCTTCTTCGGAACGGTCATACAACATAGGCCTTAGCAATAACGCCCCGTTCGTTGTAATCGGTTCTGACGGGGGGCTTTTAACATCGGGCACTCCACTTACACGGCTATTAATTTCTCCGGGAGAACGATACGAAATTATTATAGATTTATCAGGATTGGAAGGAGAATCAGTTCAAATCATGAATTATGGTTCTGCAATGCCAGCAGGTGTTTACGGTAATGCTACCACCCTTGGACCTTCATCACCGGATCCTATTCCGTTTTATTACGATAACCCATTAAACGGATCAGATTTTGCTTTATTAACACTAAATGTTGGTCCACAAACGGCAAATCCGGTTTTGAGTACACCTCAAACACTTGCCGCAACGACTGACCTAGAGTATTCGTCAGTAGATTTTACACGTCAGATATTGATGTCTCCTGTTGGAGGAATGATGGGTCCACAAGGACTAACAGGCCCATTTCAATTTAATGGCAACCTATTCGATATGAACGTGGTGAATTATGAGGTTGATTTGAATAATACAGAGGTTTGGACTATCACAAACCAAAGCGCGATATCTCACCCTTTCCATATTCACGATGTACAATTTAATATCCAAGAATATGACGGAGGTCTACCCCCTCCGCATATGCAAGGCTGGAAAGATGTAGTTCTTATTCCTCCATTTATGGGGACTGTGAAGTTCATTACTAAATTTGAAGACTTTGCCGATCCAGATGTTCCTTATATGTACCACTGCCATATCTTAGTACATGAGGAAGGCGGAATGATGGGTCAATTCGTTGTGATAGATAGGGAAGGAGTGGGAAGCGTAATTGAGAACGAAACTTTCAGTTTATATCCTAACCCCGCGTCAGAAAATATTAGAATTGAGTTAAATAACGTAGGGAGTAATGAAATAACGATTCGTGATATTAGCGGTAGAACAGTGATGGTGTTGAGTATAAATGGAGCATCAACGTCTTTGGACGTAAGCTCGTTTATTCCTGGAGTTTATTTTGTATCGATTGGAAACACTACAGCTCGCTTCATAAAAGATTAATCATTTACCCCTAGTATTTTGTTTTGTTAATGGTTTCGCTAAGACGAAATAAATCTGTATATTGACACAGTATTTATTTGTTAAACATTGATTTACGACCTGCAAGCTGTAAATCATAAAATTGAAACCTATATGAAATCAATGCTATTTACAACGGGGCTTCTCGTCCTTTCGTTTGCCTCGTTTGGCCAATGCGAAGAAGGGGAATCATCAGTATCTTTTGAAATTACTACTGATAACTGGGGATATGAAGTTTATTGGGAACTTACTCCTGCTGGCGAATCATGTGGAGGACCTGAGACGTTAGCATGGGGAGGAAACTCTTCTGTTGGGTGCAACGCATCTAACGCGGGTGGTGGTTATGGTAACAACACTACGATTAATGAGGGTCCTTGGTGCCTAACGAGTGGTGAAACATACACGATTCTTTCCCGTGACTCATACGGAGATGGAGGGGCTGGATTTACTGTAAATGTGGAGACTTTTCCTATGTTTGAATTCCATGCTTCTTCTAACAGTGAAACGTTCTTTTTCGAAGTAAATACACCGCCTGAGCTAGATGGGGAACTGCATGAAATCACAACACCTTCTACAGTTTACATGGGTGCTGTTTCTATTTCTGGAGAGGTAAAAAACCTCGGCTCGACTACAATTGAATCTATGAATGTAAACTACTCGATAGATGGAGTAACTATGGGTTCAACAAATATGTCAGGGCTTAACATTGCCCCATTTACATTAATGGAATATTCACACCCTGTGAATTGGTATCCTCCTGCTGAAGGTAGTTACGAGCTGGAGCTATGGATAACGAATATTAACGATAACTGGTTCGATTCGGTGCCTTCAAACGACATGGCGTCAAAGACTGTAAATGTTATCTCGTCCATTCCAGATATTACTCCTTCGTATTATTCTAATGGAAACACCTTTTCTTATATCGAAATAGTCAATAGTTCGGATCAGGTATTTTCTCCTATGGATATCGATTTCCAACTGAATGGAGATCTCTGGGTAATAAATTTAGGGACTGAAAATTCTGGTGGTTCTACCGTGAGGGTTACTAATCCAGGCTCTTCAGGCCAAACCGACCTTTGGCAACAAGACGGAAATGCTTGGCATTTCATGTCTCTACCTTCTGGAATAGCAATGGGTAACGGAGACTCTTTCGCAATTTCCCCATCAGTATTTGATGCTAATCACGGTAATGGAGAGCCCTTTACTGGGCCGAGTCTTTGGTCGACTGACCCCGATGTTTACGCTCAACCTTCTGGGGGAAATGGAAGTCATTTAGACATGCTTCACGAGAGTCCACTATCTTTAGGAATAGCCTTTGAAAGTGGGAATTCGTACTGGGTTTATGATTCATTTAATAATGATATAGCCAAATATAACTTCTCCACAGACCACGGACCAGGAAACTCAGACCATGGAGATGGAGAGATTACGAGATACCAAGGAATGGGATTAGATGCGATAAATTCAGGTATAGCTTGTCACCTTGAATTTGATTCTGAACGCCGTTGGTTATACTTTGTGGATGGAGGAAACCAAAGAATTTTGCGATTAGATGTTACTACGGGATATATAGGAGGTAATCCTAACTGGGGCCCACACGAGGGTTTGGCTCTTTATAAAAAAGTCGAAGGATTTACTTGGGAAGAAGTAGTTGTTTCGGGACTTGTAGAGCCAGCAGGGATTGATGTTGTGGGAAACAGCATGGTAGTTACTGACCACAGTAATGGAGACGTTGTTTTTTACGACATCAGCAGCATGCCGGCTGTTGAAGTAGGGAGGTTAGAGACAGGAGAGCCAGGAATTATGGGAGTTGTTTTGGGACCTCAAGGAAGACTGTGGTACTGCAATAAAGACCTAAATAAGGTTGTGTTAGTGGAGCCGAGTAATGTTGTGATGTCAGTAGATGCAGTTACAAATCAAATAGAGCCTTTAGTTGTATATCCTAACCCGGCACATGATGTTATTACAGTTGAGGGGAATGTGGGGACGATTGTGGTTTTTGACATTAACGGGAAGGAAGTAATAAGAGATTTCGGATCGAGAATTAACGTAAGCGGACTAAGTAAAGGGACTTACTTTATTGAAGCGGGGTTGAGAAAAGTGGCTTTCATAAAAGAATAGGAGAATCTAAGACTTTATCAGTGGGGAGATGTAATGGCATTAGGCTATTACATCTCCCTTTTTATAAATACCTTTGCGTTATGGGAAACACGAAATTGTTAGAGAAGCGGCAAGAAGAAGTAGTGGAGGAATTTTCGATGTTCGGGGATTGGATGGAGAAATACGAACATATTATTGAAATAGGTAAGGAGTTGTTGCCTATGGATGAGAAGGATAAGGTTGAAGAAAATTTGATAAAAGGATGCCAAAGCAGGGTTTGGCTTACAGCAAAACTAAACTCACAAGGTGAAGTGATTTTCTCAGCAGATAGCGACGCAATAATCACCAAGGGCATGGTTGCTTTGATGGTGAGGGTGCTGAGTGGTGCGACGCCTACAGAAATAGCCCAGGTGAAGCTACATTTCTTAGATGAAATAGGGTTTCATCAGCACCTAAGTCCAACCCGCTCAAATGGGCTTGCCTCTATGGTAAAGCAAATGAAAATGTATGGATTAGTGTATTCTTCGCGTTCTTAGTGAAATAGATGCGAACTTTTTTATCTAATTTGAACCCGGATTTCAAGAAGCTTCTAACCGGAAGTGGACTTGTGATGATGTTTAAAGTAGCTGGGGCTGGGGCTGGATATGTGTTCGCGTATTTGATAACGACGAATTATGGAGCGGAAACGTTTGGTATTTTCGAGTTAAGCCTGACGGCATTAACCATTGCCAGTTTATTTGCTAGACTAGGATTGGGGGGTGCTCTTGTGAGGTTTATCCCTGAGTTTATTGAGAAGAGAGATGCTCATTTATTACGGAAAGTATATAGACTATCTCTACTTCTTGCACTTCCATTTTCTATAGTTTTGAGCATTTTGCTCTATTTGTACTCGTATGAATTGGCTATGCAATTTGGAAATAAAGGCCTTGCTTTGCCATTTAGAATTACGGCGTACTTTATTCCTTTTGCAACATGGTTTCAGTTAAATGCTGAAGCATTTCGAGGTATGAAAAAGATGGCTGGTTATAGCATCTTGCAAAGAGGGACAGTAGTTTTAATAGCCATTGCAGCCTTTTTTATCCTGAGAGAACAGGGGTTTGGTGTTGATGAATCGAAGACATTACCCATAGTTTCTTTCGGAGTTGGAGTAGTGATTTTAGGAGTGATAGGTGGCATCACGACCCCTAGAGCGATTTCAAGAATTGTCGTCCCTAAGGCAAAAGCTATTTCTCAAGAAATTTCGATTAAACCATTGTTAAAAGTGGCATTCCCTATGCTCATAAGCACATCGATGTTTATGATAATGAACTGGACTGATACACTCATGATAGGGTATTATCTGGATGAATCGGAAGTAGGTATTTACAGGCTTGCTTTTAAAGTTGCCACCCTAATCACCTTTGCTCAATTTGCAATAAACAGCATTGCTGCGCCCATGTTTAGCTCCTTTAAAGCGAAAAACGATCTCAAGGGGCTTCGAAAAATAACTCGTAATATAGGGTACATGAACCTTGCTATAAGTGCTCCGATATTCATAGCAATTCTGATATTTCCGAATTTCGTTCTTGACTTTTTCGGAGAGGAATTTACAGCTGGCGTAGCTCCCCTAGTCATTCTTTCTATAGGTCAAATCATAAATGCTCTTTGCGGTCCAGTGATGTACCTGCTTAATATGACTGGCAAGGAGAAGCAAGCTCGCAATATTATCATCGTTGCCTCAATAATTAATGTAATCCTAAACGTTTATCTCATTCCAATGTATGGGTTAATGGGTGCAGCGATAGCAACAGGGGTGAGCACTGTGGTTTGGAATATAATGGCTGTACTGAGAATAAAAAAGGAGTATGGATTTATTTCAATACCTCATCCGTTTTAGGGGTAATTATGAAGGAAATGATAGAGAAAGATAAACTTAATTTTTTCGTTATAGGAGCCGCCAAAGCTGGTACTACGACTGTTTTCGAACGCTTAAATGCTCGAGAAGATGTTTACCTCAGCCCCCTCAAGGAACCTAATTACTACTCTTCGGATATCGACACTTCGAAATTTTCGCCCGAGTTTAAGGCGAATACTCGCCTCGATCTTTCTGAGTACTTCTCCACGTCACCACTTCAGACACTCCAAATCGGTTTCGTTCGGGATTCTCGCGAGTATGCGTCATTGTTCGAGCCCGCCCCAAGTTCGGCAATACTTTTAGGTGAGTGTAGCACGTCGTATTTATGGTCTTCCGCTGCGCCATCACTATTGAAAGCTGACCACCCTTCTGCTCAAATCCTCATAATGCTACGCAACCCAATCGATAGACTATTTTCACATTATATGATGGCGCGTAAGTACGGCTTCACCAAGCTACCCCTGCGTGAAGCTGTTGAGAAAGACCTCACTCATCCTAGTCCGGGATGGGGAGCTAGCGAACTTTTCGTTGAGTTGGGAATGTATTCTGAACAGATAAATCGATGGAAGGCCCAATTCCCCGACTCGTCCATTAAAATCATGCTTACAGAAGACCTTAGGTCTCCCGAAAAGTGGAACGAACTTATCGATTGGCTGGGGCTTCCTAAGGACTCAGAAACCAACACTTCTCTCAAATCCAAAAGCGATGCAAATACTGCCGGGCTTGCTAAATTTGAAGGTCTTAATAGATTTCTTACTTCTAGAGGTTTAAAACATAAACTAGGAAATCTCATTCCTAAAGGCTTAAAACGCAGATTAGTTAATTGGTATTATAGCTCAGAGAACCTCCCAAAAATTTCTGTAGAGGAAAGGAAATACTTGATGAGCCTTTACTCAGAGGAGATAGAGAAATTGCGAAAAGATTTTGGTCTAAAAGTGGAGCACTGGAAGAAGTAGAAGTAGAATTTGATTAATTCGTACTCAACTCAATTGACTTTGCCGCAGCCTCCAACCGCCTCACCTCAGCGGCGAAAGCATCCATGGCATTGCTTCTAACGGGTGTAGAAGGGGGAAACTTTTCCTGCCTATGGTCTACCTGCTCTCCATTTTTCCAAAACCGGAAACAAACGTGTGGACCTGTTGCAAGCCCTGTACTCCCCACGAGCCCTATTACTTCTCCTTGTCTCACCCGGTCTCCTACAGAACATTTACGCTTACTCATATGTAGATACTGGGTTTCGTAAGTGTTGTTGTGGCGAATCTTCACATAATTCCCATTGTTTTTCGTGTAAGCGGATTTAATAACGACACCATCTCCCACTGCGAGAATTGGTGTCCCGGTTTTTGCCGCGTAATCTGTTCCTAGATGAGGCTTAATTCGCTTCAAAACGGGGTGAAATCGCTTCTTATTAAAGGAGCTAGAGATTCGAGAAAATTCTACGGGTGATTTTAAAAACGCCTTCCTCAAAGAAGCTCCCTGAGGGTCAAAATAATCCGCGCCATCTCCCTGATCGAAACGATAAGCAAGAAGGTCAGTTCCGTGATGATTGAAGCTACACGAAAGAATAGTAGGCATACCTACTTCGTTACCGTTGACGCGCTTGCGAGAATAATAAACATCAAATTTATCACCTTTTTGAACATGTGTAAAATCAATAGTCCAAGCGTAGACCCCTGCCATAGCTACTGCTAAGTTAGTAGGTGCTCCTACTTCTTCGAGGTCCAAATATAAAGATCTAGAGATCTCCCCCTTGACATGAGAATACACAGTATCAACAGGGTATGATCCCAAACGAGCTCCAAGAGTGTCGCCAAGAGAAAAGACCACATAGTCAATGGAGTTGCGCTCATAGATTAACCAAGCTGGGGTAGATAAGGAATCTCGCCGAGTGGCGACCCACCATCGTTTCCCAGCTCTCATATCTCGCACCTCATAAGTATTCCTACTATTAGCAGCCAGAGTTGCAATTTTTCCGGCTCCCACTTTATATGGATCTAGAAGATGAGATAGCGATTGTCCATTTTTTATTACACCCGAATCGACAACGAGGCTATCCCAATAAAGCCCGAAACGTACTATCGGCAACGGGTCATCTATTTTCGAGAACGCACCAGATGTTCTACTCCCTTTCGAACTAGGAATAGCATCCCCACATCCAAATAAAATTATCGATACCACACAAACCACGAAAAAGCTTAAACTCGCGAATCCTCCCTTCATTTACGTACAGTTATTTAACTCCGAAAATCTCCCTTTTAACCCATCCTTTACCCCAATCCTCAAGCTCTTGCTCGCTCCACAGCTCGGGGAAGAAAATGCGCTTTTGGAAGCGAGGAGGTAAGTACTTCTGCCAGTTCGTACCACCAGAGGCTGCTATATCTTCTGGATCACGTTGTAGATACCTGACGGCAGATTTGTAGTGTACAAGCGTCCAGTTAATATTTACGTTAACATCAAGCCAACGCATTGCCTGCTTGAGTTCTTCTTTTATATCTGATTGATCATCAGAAAACACGAGATTTGCAGCTGCAGACCTTACGTTAGAAGTGTAAGATTGGCGAGCAAGTTCTAGAAGCTCTTCATCGTACTTTTTCTCAAACTGTTTAAGAGTTAAAGTTTTAAGCCCACTTTTTAGTTCAGACGCCCCTTCTCGCCAATATAAATGGTTGAACACTTGAGGAATATCATCTAATGTGTAGTTACTAAAAACTTCTCTGTGATTTTTATGGGCAACACGATCTAACGAAGTGCAACAAATTTCAATCTTTCGATACTGAGCACTTTGAAACCCACTAGCAGGGAGAAGGGACATCCTGAACTTCAAGAATTCACCATGATCCATACCGTCAACCATAATATCGAAACTGTTTGTAAGAGCCTCGAAATATCTATTTATCCTACGTATTCGCTCCAGAAGTAGCTCTGGAGTAATATTAGAATTTGCTATAGCCTCAGAAATACGATCAAATTCATGAAGTGATAGCTTGAAATATAGCTCAGTAATCTGATGATATATTATGAAAACCTTTTCGTCGGGATATGGCGTTATAGGCTGTTGAAGGCTTAAAAGAGTATCGAGATTTATATAGTCCCAATAGGTCAAAAAATCTGCATATAGCAAGCCGTCTAAGTAGGATGATAAATCCTGCCCCATAGCGGAATACTTTTTCTGTAGAGCCTCGAGTTTCTCTAAAATCTCTGGCGTAAAATTGTTAGTTGTATGCATGAGCGTAAGTTCGGAATTCACTATTAATTAATGGCAAAAACAGGCTACTTATTGTACAGTTGCTGTACATTTTAATTCGATTGCTATAGGAGTAGGAAGGCAATTTATCTCAACAGTCGTTCTGCAGGGGCGATTTTCGCCGAGGTGAGCAAAATAGTCAGCATAAACTCTATTGAAAGTTTCGAAGTCTCGAGACATGTTAACTAGAAAAACGGTAATGTCTACAAGCTCCTCCCATGAACTCCCACTAGCTTCTAAAATAGATTTTACATTTGCAAAAACTGCGTGAACCTGTTTTTCAAAATCGAATTTTAACACCTTTCCCTCAGGTGATATCTCAAGTCCAGGGACAACAAGATCCTTATCCCCAGAACCGGCAACTCTAGGTCCTACTCCACTTAGAAATAATAAATTCCCTACGCGTCTTGCATGAGGGTAAGAACCGACCGGCTTCGGTGCAGAAGATGTTGAAATGCTCTCATTCATAGGACTAAGGTAGTACCTTGCGGCTATGCGTTACGAAAAATTACCCTCTGCGTTATACACACGCAATAGACAAGCACTAGCTGAACGGTTGGAATCGAAAGGATTAGCTCTGATTTTCTCTAATGATATTTATCCTACAAGTGCTGATGGTACACTTCCATTTAAGCAAGCAACAGATATATTCTATTTATGCGGAGTAGATCAAGAAGAAACTATTTTACTTCTTTTCCCGCAAGCTCATTCGGAGATGGATAGGGAGATTTTGTTTACTATTGAGACGAGTGAAGAGCTTGCGATTTGGCATGGAGCAAAACTCACGAAAGAGGAGGCTAGGCAGCAAACGGGGATAAAGAATGTTCAGTGGCTTGACGCTTTCGATAGCACACTGCACAGACTTATGGCTGAAGCAGAGGTTTTATATCTTAACGACAACCCTCATACTAGAGCGAGTACGCCAGTCGAAACTCGAGAAATGAGAGAAAACACAAGAATTAGATCGGCATACCCTAACCACAGGGTAGCTCGAACGGCTCCAGATCTTTATTCTCTTAGAGCGATAAAGCAAGAGCAGGAAATAATCCAAATGCAAAGGGCTTGTGATATAACAAAGGCAGGACTTGACAGAGTACTTTCTTTCGTTAAGCCAGGTGTTACAGAATTCGAAATTGAAGCGGAGTTTATGCATGAATTCCTACGTCGCGGGTCTCGTGGATTTGCATATACACCGATAATAGGATCAGGACCTAACGCTTGCGTACTTCATTATATCGAAAACGATAAAGAGTGCAAGGCGGGGGATGTGATTTTGATGGACGTGGGAGCAGAATACGGCAACTACGCTGCCGATATGACACGTTGCATACCAGTAAGTGGAAGGTTCACCGATAGGCAACGAGCAGTCTACAATTCTGTATACTCTGTGATGCAAGATGCAATGAAGTTGCTTCGTCCAGGAGTGAGTTTGCATGATTATCACAGAGAAGTGGGAGAGCTGATGACACGCCAACTTATAGATCTCAAACTAATTGACAAGCACGATGTTGAAAAGCAATCAGCAGCCTCGCCAGCCTACAAAAAATACTTTATGCACGGAACCTCACACTTTATAGGTCTTGACGTGCACGATGTTGGCCATTGGCATAAGGATATCGAAGCAGGTAATGTCTTCACTTGTGAACCTGGAATATATATTCCTGAGGAGGGACTTGGAATTCGCTTAGAAAACGACATTTTAATCACGAACGAGGGCTTTGTGGACTTAATGGCTCACATCCCTTTAGAGGCAGAAGCCATTGAGGAAGGGATGAATAATTAGAGTTTAAATGATCCATTAGATTTTTCGGCCAGTTTTCTTAACTTGTAAACCAAACAAGAGAAGAAACATGAAACTGAACTTTAGCGCCTTATTTGCAATTTCAATACTATTTCTTTCAATAGGAGTAAAGCAAGCAAACGCTCAATTTACTGGCTATACAGTAGAGTTAGACACAGTATTTTTCGGTGCGAACACACCTACTCCTGAAGATAACTTAGACCCCGAGGGGCTACTTGAATTTTATGGAACTTATAGGGTTTATGCGAATTTCACGAATCAAAACGACGTTTTAAGCGCTATTTATGCTGATGTAGGAGCTTTAGGTACGCCATCGATGTTTATTTCTGCACCTTGTGGATGCCATAATCCCGTTTCATCTTCTATGGCTATGGACGCTTCTAATTCGTCATTGTTTTGGTCTAATTTCCCCGACTGGGAGTACGACACTTATTGGACAATAGGAATGGAAAGTGCTGATGATTCAGGGGGGACACTACCCTCAACAATAGGCCTGTCTAACGGATCGGGGATTTGCTCTGCAAGCACGGATAACGGCTCTGTTTTTATTGCAGGAACACCATCAAATACTATCGCTGGAGCTGATTTAAGGGTTTTGGTAGCTCAAGTAACTACATGTGGGGATTGGTCTCTTCAGGCCTGCATACAGACCTTCGTGGCTGGAGACCAAACAGATATGCAACAATCCTGTCCTAATCTTCTCGAAGTAATACACCTTTATAATAATGGAGAATGTGTAAACGATACTGATGGAGACGGAATTTGTGATGAGCTGGAGATAGCAGGTTGTCTAGAAGAAGGAGCATGTAATTTCGAACCCGATGCTACTGACGACAGTATGAATTGCGATTACTCGTGCTTCGGGTGTACCGATTTTATTGCGTGTAACTTTGCAGAGCTCGCTACGATAGATGACGATTCGTGCGAATATCTATCATGTGCAGGCTGCACAATTGAATATGCTTGCAACTTCGATTTCGAAGCCACTCTCGATGACAATTCGTGCATATTGCCGGGCGACCCTTGCGACGATGGCGACCCATATTCAATAAATGACTTCATACAAGATAACGATTGTAGTTGTCTAGGCTATGGATGTGACGATCCAGATGCCTGTAACTACTCACCTAACGCAATTACTGACCCTTCAGTATGTAATTACATCAGCCTTTACTCAATAACGGGAGAAGTAGAACCATCGGCAAACATGCTTTTATCGTATTCTTACCCTAATACTACGGGTAGTACATACGACTGGGTAACGACTAGTGGCGATGTTACAGATGGGGAAGGGACGTCTAACGTATCAGTTGCTTGGTGGGGCTCAGGTACTGGAACCATTTGTGTTACAGAGACGAATATGGGCGGATGTTCGGGGGATCAAGTATGTCTATCGGTAGACATAACCCCTGTTTCGGTTTCAGAAATTGAAAATTCAGGTATATATATATTTCCTACACCTGCATCCACGGAGTTGTATATAAATATTTCGGAGTGGTCATCTAAAGAGGCTAGTATCATACTTCGTGATGCTTCGGGACGGTCAATATTAAACACTAAAGGGTTAAATAATACAACTCTAGATGTGAGCTCTCTACCACGCGGTTCCTACCTACTTCAAATAGCAGTTGATGGTATGAATACTGTGTATAAGCATGTAATACTGAACTAATCGGATAATAAATATGAGAAGTATCTTCATTTTCACGGGTTGTATTTTTCTTTTCAATTCGAATTTTTCAGCCCAAACCACTCCTCACACGGACTATATCGGTACTGGCCACATGACTGGCGTAACGATAACTACTAGTGGTACTGGATTACTTGGAGAGGGGGTGAATACTTTGAATGGTTCGGGGATGGACATACAACTTCGAAACGCCTCGAGATTTTTAGGGCAAGCAACTACGGGGGTGAATTTTGAAGAGATTGAATCTCTGTCTGAACAAGGGTTTGAGAACTGGATAGACGAGCAACTTCTTATGCCCGAGATGAGTTATATTGATACTACTAGAATGGTTTGGGACCATTTCGTACAAGCATATTATGATCAGTGGGGAGAAATAGTGATTAACGGAAATGAAGACGTTTACCCTGAAAGTTTTTATTGGCGTATGGCCTGGTGGAATAACGCGATGCATGGAGAAGACCTTCTGAGGCAGAAGATGGCTTTGGCATTGAGTGAGATTTTAATTGCTTCTGAGGCTTCGGATTTACAATTTGATGCATTTGGTATGGCATCTTATTACGATGTGCTTTATTCGAACGCATTAGGGAATTTCCGCGATTTGCTTGAGGAGGTGACATATCATCCGGCTATGGGATATTACCTGAGCTACATAAATAACTCCCCTACAATCGAAGAGGAAAACATTCATCCCGATGAGAATTATGCTAGGGAGATTATGCAGTTATTTACTATAGGACTTTACGAGCTCGAAATAGATGGAACGATAATAACCGACTCAGAGGGCGTCCCTGTTCCGACTTACGATAATAGTGATATTGGCGAACTAGCGAGGGTGTTTACCGGCCTAGGACCGGCTCAATATTGGGCGCCTTGGGTTGACTATTCAGAGGAAATCGTTGAATGGGGGGTTTGGTATAACACAGTGCCCTACATAAATTCCACAATGCCTATGGTTATGTTCAATTCGTGGCACGAGGTGGGGGTGAAACACCTATTAAATGGAGCTGCTACCATGGAGGGCGCAACAGGAGAGCAAGACATCACTATGGCGCTGGATAACCTATTTTACCATCAAAACACAGCACCTTTTATTAGCAGATTATTGATTCAAAGGCTTGTAAAATCAAACCCTACTCCAGAGTACATTCAAAGAGTAGCTGAAGTTTTTGTTAATAATGGTGAGGGAGTTAAGGGAGATTTGTCAGCTGTTGCGAAGGCGATTTTACTCGATCCGGAAGCTAGAGATTGTGAGTGGATTAGTGATGAAAATAGCGGGAAGATGCGTGAGCCGATGATTCGATATATTCAATTGTTGAAAGCGTTTGATGCTTCTAATGAATCGGGCAAGATGTGGAGCGTGGGCTGGATTACTAATGAGTTAGGCCAAAACCCAATGGCGTCTCCCTCTGTATTTAACTTCTTTCTACCTTCATATGCTCCATCTGGGCCTGTTATGGATGCCGGTTTAGTTGCACCGGAGTTTGAACTATTAAATTCAGCGATTGCTATAAAGTATATAAACCTAATTTCTGATATGTTCTTCGGAGATATTTTTATGGAAACACTCACATTAGCAAATCCAGAAGATGTAGGGTATCCTTGGTGGGATGTAGGTTTTGACGATTCACCAGACCACGTAAGTTTGGATTTCAGTGACGAGCTTTCTCTAGCTTCCACCGACTTACCGGCTATGCTAGATAGATTGAACATTCTTCTTGCTGGAGGGACGCTCTCATCTGAAACTATTGATACTATAATAAGCACCGTTGACTACTCGTTTCTAGAGCCTGGGGAGAAGCTAAAGCTAGCTACGTATTTGCTACTGATATCTCCTGATTATATAATCCAAAAGTGATCCCTATGTCGAAGAAAAGAAAAATTTCAAGAAGGAAATTCATTGCGAATACAGGGTGTGCAGCAATGGGGTCAACAGCGTTTCTATCGTCATTTACCACTTTGGGAATGATGAACTCTCTAGTGGCTCCACCTCCTCCAGACGATTACAGAGCGCTAGTGTGTATCCTTCTTGCTGGAGGAAATGATTCGTACAATATGGTAGTACCTACCACGTCAGAGCCTTATAATGTTTATGCGAATACACGTTCTAATTTGGCCCTGCCTTCGGGTAGTTTACTCCCCTTGAACTACACTGACTCAGCGGGAATTAACTACGGGCTTAACCCCGCTATGCCGGAGGTAGCGAACATGTTTAATTCTGGTCGAGCGGCCGTGATTGCAAACGTAGGAACCCTTATCGAACCTGTTACGAAAGCTCAAATTTTAGCAGGCACCGCACCACTTCCACTTGGACTAATGTCTCATGCTGATCAGTCAAGGCATTGGCAAACGTCAATACCACAAACCCGTTCTGCAAAAGGATGGGGAGGGAAGGTGGCTGATATTTTGGCCTCAGGGAATACGAATCAAGATATGTCTATGAATCTTTCTCTTGCAGGAACGAATCTATGGCAATCGGGTAATATTGTAGATGAATTTGCAATAACTTCTCAGGGAAGCGTCGGAATAAATATCCTGGGTGATACGGACCCGTTTGCTGTACTGGTCGGTAATGGAATTACTAGTATTTTGGATCAACAATACTCTGATATTTTAAAGCAAACTTATGCGAATAAGGTGAATTCATCCCAAAACCAACACGATGTATTCACTGCTGCGCTTGACACCTTATCGCCTCTATCTACTCAGTTTGCTAACACTCAAATTTCGGAACAATTAAACATGGTAGCGAAGAGTATTGCAGTTTCTGGAGGATTAGGGATGGAGAGACAGACCTATTATATCCAACTATCGGGATTTGACAATCATGGGGAGGTCCTAAATAATCAAGGGGCGCAACTTTCTTTACTTAGCGCGGCTATAGGGTCGTTCTATGAGGCAATGGACGAACTGGGGATTGCAGAAAAAGTTACGACGTTTACAATTTCTGACTTCGCTCGAACCCTGACCTCTAATGGAAGTGGCTCTGACCATGCATGGGGAGGTAACGCTCTAGTTTTCGGTGGCGCCGTTAATGGAGGACAGATCTATGGCCAGTACCCTTCTCTCGATCTAGGCGGAGTTCTCGAAGTGGGCAACGGAGTTCTTATTCCAGAAATTTCGACAGATCAATATTTCGCTGAGCTCGCACTTTGGCTAGGCGTACTGCCTTCATCGCTCCCAGATATTTTCCCGAACGTAGAAAATTTCTACACCCCAGGAACCGGAAATCCCGTAGGATTCATGAATATTTAATCTCCTCGACATGAAAAAATTACAAAATTTACTCTTATCGGGACTAGTTCTTTTCGCGATTCCTTTTTCATCTTTTGCACAACAATGTGAAGGGGCGCATTCGTCATCCCAAGATGATTCTTGGCTTTCTTGTGTCGAAACAGAAAACCCTAACCCAGACAGATCGGAAGGTCACTGGATTCTTTATGATTTCGGGAATTATTATGAATTAAACGAGTCTCATTTTTGGAATTATAACGTTTTTGGCGAAACAGATAGAGGGGTTGCAAACATGGTAGTCGATTGGTCTGTTGATGGGGTGACATGGAATTGGTGGGGTGACATAAACCTAGAAGAAGCTTCAGGCACAGACACCTACTTCGGAGAGCCAGGCCCAAATTTTGGGGGCTTAGTTGTAAGATATTTACTACTATCTATTACTTCGAATCACGGAGGGAATTGCTATGGTTTTTCAGAACTTAAACTTGACGTAAACCCAGGTGTTGTGGATATAGAAGAAGTTTCAGTAGCGACATTTGAGTTTGGAATTCACCCAAACCCTGCAAAAGATCAAACTACTATTCAAATCGAAGACTTTAACGGTTCAACCGTAAATTTATATAATCCCGTGGGACAAATAGTAGCTACTTATCATCCATCTAATGTAACGACGAAATTAGACATTAAGACCCTCGCTTCAGGATCTTATATGGTCGAAGTAATCGATGCTTCTGGAGTAAAGGCGGCAAAACGACTGAATGTAATTCAGTAATACCAAAGTGTCTATAAATCAAACACAGACTTGACCAAACTCAGAAAGTATTGAAAGCAAGTCACTTACATTCACAAATCCGTCCCCTGTAACATCTGCGATACAATTAGAAGTACACCCAAATTCAGCAAGTACATCTAATAAATCCCCTACGTTTACTACACCGTCTCCGTTTACATCGTTAGTACAAAAACACGTAATAGGTGCTGTGAATAAGGTATTAAAACTAGCGCTACATGTTGCGTTATCAGAGAAACTGACATCTAAATTTACAGGCAATCCGTTGGATAAGAGGTTTTGTAATGTGAGTGTTACTTGAGCGATTCCGTCGAAAGAAAGTAAAGGATAAAGGAGAGCGAGGTTGAAGTTTTGTCCATTTAGATTTATAGTGCCTGTTACTGGAGCATTTAATAAAACTAGGTCAACATCCTGTGTGTATAAATTTAACGGTGCGGTACATCCAGAGGAAGCTCCAGATGTTGCTGATACTACGGTACATTCATAAGGTGTATAAAGCCATTCATTTAAGCCAAACCCTCCAATTCCATTATATGTAAAAGGAGGTTCCCCCAAGATAAATGTATTATTAGTCCAAACATTATCTACAGAGGCGCTGAGTTCAAGTGAATGATTAGCGCTGCCCCATTGTAGATAGTCGATAATTTGGCTTACAGGATTAACAATGGCTAACTCCCCTTTGCTAACTACGTTAAATTCAGGGGTCCATTCAGGCCAAACTAAAGATACAGTATCCCCAGAATTCACCACACTTCCTATAGGGAGTAGCGTCCCTAAATCAGTGCTTAGATTTTCAGAATAAAAAGAGAATCCGTCTAGGACTGCTCCACAATTACCAGTATTTCTAATAGAAATAGTTTTAGTTATAGGGTTAACTTCTACAAGTCTTAGGTCTAGGCAACATGGGTCTATAGCTGTATATGCAGCTGGGAAAGTTGAGATACAATCGGGTTGACTTGTAAAGTATACCTCTACATCTACAGGTAGCCCATCAGCTGGTTGGTTAACCAAAGTAATCGTCTGAGGACTAGTTCCTATCGCATGAGAAGTTCCATTAACTACAATAACCCCTGTAGTAGGGTTGTTTTCATATGTAACGATTACTTGTTGTGTGTAAGTACTATTAATTGGATTACAAGGTAATTGTAATCCTGAAACAGCCGAAAGAATTCCACAAGTAACGATTTGGGTATCCCACCCCATATCTGCGAACATTCCTTTAACAACAGGACCTGGATCGTGAATGGCTTCAGCAGTTCCTAGAAAAGGGGTCATTAGTGAATTTTCAGAGCCAGACAGGTATGAACTTTCTCGGAGGTGAGAAAAACTAGACCCGGTATTCCAATTTGTAGGAGCGTAAAGCCTAGGTCTCCCTATAGTAGAGCCTGCACCGCCTTCTACGCCATTCCAGAAAAGCCCATCGCTCTGTAGTGCATCACCTAAAGAAACAGTGCCGCTATTATAACTGAGTATGCTAGTACCGTCAGTAGTTTCTACGAATACGTCGTAAATTAAAGGAATACCGCTTAGCCCTATAAAGCCAGAGGTGCCATTATGTGATGCACTACCTATAAATCCTAGACCATGCCCCACTTCATGGAGAGCAACAGTAACGAAATCATATTTAGATGAGGGTGTGTTACCGTCTAGGCCGTAATACCAATTAATAACATCTCCAAACGTAATTGCAATATCAGGTTGACCAGGTGAAAGGTCGCTAACTGAAAGGGAATTCGCTAAAGCACCTGCGTAGAGTCGGTTACTTAACGGAGCCCCGCTAAAATTAGAATGGACCGTCTCAGGCCCTGCCTGTGCGAGAACACCTGCTCCTAGGCTCCCCCAGTTTGCTTGAACCCAAATCGTTATTTGGCTATTTAGAAGTTGCCCCCATATATCCAGGGCGTACTCTAGAGCAGGTCTAGCTTCTAAAGGAAATCCCTGAGAGTAGCTTACAACTATCGTCGCAGCCCTGTCTGCACCAGGAGTAAACCACTGTGGCGGGTCAACTTTAGTAAATTCATCCCGACCTGTTCCTTTTAACCCTGGGTTGCTCAAATTACAATCCCCAGAAAGTGTATGTTCAGTAATCTTTGCTTGAAGTGAAGGTGGACCAAAAGAGGTTTGGCCTAGAACATTCACGGTATTCAATCCTATGAAAGTAAGTAGGAAAAGAACATATGTAGTCTGTTTAATCATATCGTATTCATAGAGTGCAACTATTAAGATACGATGAAAAGTTTATAGATGTTTCATCGAAGCGATAATTATGTGTTGCCTATGACATTGCAACGACTTCCTTTACTTCAGAGAGCTTTGATATTAGTAGAGTTTCGATGCCGCCTTTAAGTGTTTCTGTAGATGATGGACACCCTGCACAAGCTCCTTTTAGCTGAACATAAACCACTCCTTCTTTGAACCCCACGAAATGTATTGCTCCTCCGTCCTGCTCAACAGCCGGTCTTACGAATTCATTTAGTAGCCCTACAATAGCCTCGTCGTATTCAGAAACAGAAATATCGTTCGCTGTGATAAACTCTGCGGGATCTAAGATTGATTTATTATCTGTATTACCACTCTCATCATAATTGCTCAAAAGTGCAACCTTATCATCTTCTACAGCGTGCTCATTTTCTTCAAGCCACTCTCGGATATATTCACGAAGTTGCATTACTATCATCTCCCAACCTAGTGACTCGTCCTTAGTCACAGAAACGATAGTTCCACTAATAAAGACAGCTGAAACGAAAGGGAAATGAAATAATTCAGTTGCTAGTGGAGAACAAACCTTAGCTTCTTCGGCGCTCATAAACTCTAGTTGATGAAGCCCTGAAACGAGATCTCTATCGACGACAAATTTCATTACTGAAGGGTTTGGAGTCATTTCTGCGTAAACGGCAGTTGGGATTTTCTTCTTTTCCATTACTTAATGAGTTGAATGCGCAAGTTACCTCCGAAAATGACTTATGATTCCCTTTGAGGTGTTAACTTCGACCCTCAGACATGCAACAAATGCGAAATTTTATATTCCTGCTCAGCGCAACTTTCTTTTCGATTACAATTTCAGCACAAACACCTGCTGTTCCGTCCTCAACATTCCCGGTAAATGGTACTATCGACAAGCATATCGTTAAAACGGTTCTCGAACATGCTACGATTCACGTTGATGCAAACACGGTGCTTGAA
Source organism: Bacteroidota bacterium (assembly GCA_002746975.1). Taxonomy (GTDB): domain Bacteria; phylum Bacteroidota; class Bacteroidia; order Flavobacteriales_D; family Sanyastnellaceae; genus UBA974. The sequence goes on from NVXE01000004.1 coordinate 65,347, forward strand.
GATGCAACTTTGGTTCTTTTTAGAGGCCAAATAGAGGCTATTAACCCCCTTTCGATATCTGGGCCTGCCGTTAGGCTTGACCTTTCAGGATATCATCTATACCCCTCATTCGTCGATTTACACTCCTCATACGGGCTTCCAAAAGTCAAGCCCGGAGAGTGGTCGAGAACCCCGCAGTATGAGTCGAACGTGAAAGGAGCGTACGGATGGAATCAAGCGATACGGCCTGAAATAGATGCGGCTCAAAAATTCGTTCCCAATGCGAAATCAGCGAAGTTACTGCGCGAAGCTGGGTTCGGTGCTGTCCTAACTCACGTGCCAGACGGTATCGTTAGAGGAACAGGTGCTTTAGTCATGCCTGTCGACGATGCTCGCCAGGCCGTTTTACGCCCCTTAGCGACGTCACATTTCAGCTTTCGCAAAGGCTCGTCGAGACAGAGTTACCCGAGTTCATTAATGGGAGCAACAGCTCTACTACGCCAGACTTTTTACGATGCGGTTTGGTATGAATCTGCATCTAAATTAGACCTCGCAGGAGGAACGAATTTGAGCCTTGAGGCCTACAATTCTAACTTAAAACTTCCTGCGATATTCAGTGCCGGAAGCTGGAAGGATATACTTCGAGCCGAAGTTGTGGCGGACGAATTAAACCTCGATTACATTCTTCTAGGCGGGGGAGATGGGTATAAAAGGGCGGATGCAATTAAGGCAGAGGGGTCTACATTAATCGTCCCCGTAAATTTTCCTGAACCTTATGATTTAAGCGACCCTTACCTCGCACGTTTTATATCTCTTGCGGAACTTAAACATTGGGAACTTGCACCAAGTAATGCCTTCATTTTGAATGATGCAGGAGTACCGTTTTGTTTTACTTCGCAAGGTTTAAAAAGCCCTCTAGAATTCCTTCCAGCTGTAAGAAAAGCCGTGGAACGAGGTTTGCCAGAATCTGTGGCTCTTGCAGCCATGACATCTATCCCGGCAGACCTGATAGGGGCATCGAACTTATTAGGCTCAATTAAAGTAGGGTTAAAAGCAAATGTTTTAGTGACTGACGGTCCTATTTTTGAAGAAGAAACAAAGTTAATCGAACACTGGGTGAGCGGTACGCCTACCATTATTTTCGATCGCGATGCAGTAAATATTTCGGGAGAATATAATATCTCGATAGGAGGAGGGCTAGACGGAGGAGAGTCTTCAGATAAACTTAGACATATAAAAGTTACTGGAGCTCCTGGAAAGGTCGGCACAGATAAGGGGTGGACGGCAACTCATATTGTCGATGATACTACAAGCCATAAAGTATCCATTTCTTTGGATAATAGAACTATAGTTTTGGGATTCGAAACAGACGAGGGTCCGTTAAGGCTGACAGGAAATGTCTGGATGGATAGCCGGATTTGGGAAGGTGCCGCATTGTCTTCTGAAGGGAAGTGGGTTTCATGGAGCGCGGTAAAGTCGGAGGATAAGTCTGAAGACAAGACGGAGGATAAGTCGGAGCTTGCTGCTATGTCGGACTCTAGTGCTTCAAAGTCAGAGAATACACTTGGGCAAGTTTTTTACCCCTTCACAGCTTATGGTTCTCCAGAGACGAACTCGACTTTAGACCAAACAAAAAAAGCGGTGGTGATTCGAGGGGCTGTGGTTTGGACTTGTGAAGACGAAGGGATATTAGAGGAGGCAGACGTGCTATTGTACGACGGGAAAATTTTAGGAGTGGGAGCGAGGCTGAACGTAGCGGAATTACTTGGCTCGGATATCGAGGTGGAAGAAATTAACGGACGAGGAATGCACGTTACGCCTGGAATAATTGACGAACACTCGCATATCGCGATTGAGCGAGGGGTGAACGAGTCTACGCAAGCGAGTAGTGCCGAGGTTTGGATAGGTCACTCTTTAAATAGCGAGGACGTAAATATTTATAGGCAACTAGCAGGAGGGGTGACGTGTGCTCAGCTTTTACATGGTTCGGCGAACCCTATCGGAGGGCAAAGCGCAATTATAAAGTTTCGTTGGGGATCACTTCCTACAGAACTTCTTTATGAATCCGCAACTCCATTTATCAAGTTCGCCCTTGGAGAGAACGTAAAACAAAGTAATTGGGGAGATGCACAGAAGGTACGATTCCCTCAATCGAGGATGGGGGTTGAGCAAGTTTATTACGACCATTTTATTCGCGCTCGTGAATATGGCGAGTCTTTAATAAAATATCGTCACGACCTCTCAAAGACAAGTCGTCGAACTCTTCGAGCAGGCCTAGGCCCTATCGCCCCACGCCGAGATATAGAACTCGAAACTCTACTTCAAATCCTTAACGAAGAACGCTTCGTGACTTGCCATAGTTATAGGCAAGATGAAATAAATATGCTTATGCACGTTGCCGACTCGATGAATTTCCGACTCAATACATTTACGCACATACTCGAAGGATATAAGGTCGCCGATAAAATGAAGAAGCACGGTGCTGGCGGATCTTCGTTTAGTGATTGGTGGGCTTATAAGTACGAAGTAAAAGATGCAATTCCGTACAACGGAGCTATCCTATACGACATGGGTATTACGACAGCTTTTAATAGCGACGATGCAGAAATGGCGCGTCGCCTTAACCAAGAAGCAGCAAAAGCGGTCAAGTACGGAAGCGTCCCAGAAGAGGAAGCCTTAAAATTCGTCACACTCAACCCCGCAAAACTTCTCCATATAGATCACCTTACGGGGTCTATTAAAGTGGGGAAGGATGCAGATATCGTGGTTTGGGATGACAACCCACTAAGCATGAACGCTAGAGCCGTAAGAACCTACGTAGAAGGCGAATGCTTGTTCAGCCTGGAGCGGGACGAAGAGTTGCGGGAATTAATTAAAATCGAGCGCGCCCGACTCACAGAAAAAATGATAGCCGCAAGTTCTGGGAGTGGAGCAGGGTCTAGCAAGAAAGCTCTTCGCATACCCTCCGAAGTATTCCGGACCCACTATCACTGTGACACTGTAACCGAGGAAAACAACTAAAAAATGAGATTTTTACTATCTTCTATACTAGCTTTCGTAATATCCTTTTCTACGTTAGCACAGCAAACACCCGCTCCTCCACAATCCCGCTCCAAACTTATCCTTGGAGGTACCGCCCATCTCGGAACGGGAGACGCTATTGAGGATGCGGCTATAGGATTCAGAAATGGAAAAATCGACTTCGTGGGGCATTCTTTCCAGGCAGATAAAAGCAAGTACGACGATATTATAGACGCAACGGGTCATGAAATATATCCTGGCTTTATAGTCACCAACTCCACTCTGGGCCTTCAAGAAATTGGAGCCGTTCGCGCCACTCAGGATCAGTACGAGGTGGGCACTTTCCGTCCTAATGTTAGGGCGATTATTGCATTTAATACAGATTCAGAAATAACTCCAACTGTTCGTTCAAATGGAGTTTTATTAGGCCAGATTACGCCTAGAGGGGGTGTAATTTCAGGCGCTTCCGGAATAGTACATTTCGATGGCTGGAATTGGGAAGACGCTGCGATTAAGATGGTAGATGGGATTCACTTGAATTGGCCTTCGACACATCATAAGCACTGGGTAGATGGGAAGGCCGATATTAGAAAGCGCAAAACATACGAACAGCAAAAACACGAAATTGAACGTTACTTTTCGGAAGCTCAAGCATACGCACTTGCCTATCCTTCAGTTTCAAGCTCTACTTCTGTAATGGATGTCAAGCACGAAGCTATGCGAGGTCTATTCAACGGATCTCTTGCGTTGTATGTTCATGCACGCGACGTTAGAGCGATCACGGAAGCGGTCCACTTCAAACGCGAAATGGGAATACAACGCCTCGTTATAGTAGGCGGATACGATGCTTATCTCGTAGGCGATATTCTACGTGAAAATAACGTCAGCGTACTTCTCAAGAGTGTTCACAGCCTACCCCGATTCGCCGAAGACGACATCGACCTCCCATATCGCCTCCCAAAACTTCTATCCGATGAAGGAGTAGTATTTGCGCTCCAGGTCGATGACGGTATGTCAGAGATGAATTCTCGTAACCTACCATTCTATGCTGGCACCGCTCGTAAGTACGGCCTCACCGAAGAGCAGGCGATAATGTCGCTCACCCGTAACCCAGCTAGAATCCTCGGTATAGACGACTTTTGTGGAACCATTGAAAATGGCAAGGACGCTACGTTATTTATCTCGTCTGGAGATGCCCTAGACGTTCGCACTAACGCCCTTACGCACGCCTTCATTCAAGGACGATCCATAGACCTAGATAATCGTCAACGAGAGCTATACCGGAAGTTCCAAACCAAATACGGCAACGAGTTACTCGACTAACCCCTCCCATCGATCATCGAGCGAAGCGAGGTAATCCCCCACAAGTATACTTGTGACACTCGAATGTGAAAAGTGTCCATTACTCTTAGAGTTTTATCCTCAACTTTGACTAGCTACTTATATTTAATAGCGATATATCACCTGTTAATCAGCATGGTAGTCTTATATTTGCTCTAAAAGATAATATACGCACGTCATCAAAAGATAATATGAGCACGGCTCTAAAAAATAATATACCCACATGTAATCATGGCAACACCTGGAGAAAAATTAGCAGCATCATTAGAAAAGCTACAAGAGCTTCAAGATAAGGATGTAGTGGGGATAAAGGCTGATGACTTATCTAGAGTACACAGGGAAAGGTTAATTACAAATGGATTTATACGTGAAGTAATTAGAGGTTGGTACATATCTGCTCCTCATGATGAAAAGCAAGGAGACAGTACTTCTTGGTATACTTCTTATTGGAAATTTTGCTCAAGGTACTTAGAGGATAGGTATGGAGAAGATTACAATGTGTCAGTTGAACAATCCTTATTAATTCATGCAGGGAATAATGCAGTACCACATCAATTAATTATTCGATCGTCAAAAGGAAATAACAGGCCTGTACAACTACTCTTCAATACATCAATATTTGTAATGAAGTCTCCAGTTCAAAATGAATCGAATATTGAAATTAAAGAAAATGTTAGAGTAGTAAAACTAGCTGCCTCAATTATACATTGTCACCCATCAATGTATAGGTCAAATGCTACAGATGTTAGGGCGTCCTTAATGCTAATTAAGGATGCTTCAGAACTATTAGAGATTTTGTTAGAGGGAGGACACTCTACAATTGCAGGTCGATTAATTGGAGCATATAGAAATTTGGGACAAGAAAAAATAGCTTCAGGTATTTATAAAACTATGAAGTCAGCAGGATATGATGTTAGAGAAACAGATCCTTTTGAAGAAGAAACTCCAATTCTATTAAATAGTAGGGAGCCTTCTCCTTATGTAAACAGAATTAGGTTAATGTGGCATGAAATGCGAAAAGAGGTAATAGAAGCCTTTCCTGAAGCACCAAAATCAGACATTAACGTTGGTTCTTATATGACAGACATAGAAGAATTGTACCTCACAGATGCATATCATTCATTATCTATTGAAAAATATATAGTATCCCCAGAATTAATTGAGCGTGTTAGGTCAGGTTCTTGGGATGCAAAAGAAAATGAAGCAGATAGAAAACAAAAAGACGCAATGGCAGCTAGAGGGTACTGGCAAGCATTTATTGTAGTGAAATCGAGTATTAAACAAATATTATCAGGAGAAAATGCCGGAACTGTAGTTGATAGAGAACTTGGAGATTGGTATAGAGAATTATTTGCTCCTAGTGTAAGTGCAGGTTTGATAAAGCCATCTGATTTGGCTGGTTATAGAAATGCTCAGGTTTATATAGGTCATTCTAAACATACACCAATTAATAAAGATGGAGTAAGAGATGTAATGCCATTACTCTTTGAGCTTTTACGGGAAGAAAAGGAGGCTAGTGTTAGAGCGGTACTAGGACATTTTGTGTTTGTCTACACACATCCGTATATGGATGGAAATGGTAGAATTGCTAGATTCTTAATGAATGCTATGTTAGCCTCTGGAGGCTACCCTTGGACTGTAATTCCTTTGGAACAACGAGATAATTATATGGAAGCACTTGAATCTGCAAGTGTAGAACAAGACATCAGTAAATTTGCAAAATTCTTAGCTTGGCTTGTGACTGAAGGATTAAAAGGTAAGCCTGTAGCAAAATTATAGCGTGTTATTGTATAATACTTATCCTCCACATAAGTCGTCAGCATAAGTTGGACGTCCCCCCATATTTAGAACATCCTAAAGTAGAATTTCGGCGGTTATTAATTGCTGATTGAACACTTCATCGGGAGTTAAATCATTAAGGAAGGTTCAGTTTAGTAGCCGATTTTTGAACGGACTCGTGATAGGACGTCTGAAGCGACAACTCGAGCGCGGGCGGAGCCCTGCGCGAGGGCGAAATCGATCTCTTCTCGATTCGCCATTAGCTCGTTAAAGCGCGAGCGTTCGGAGGCGTAACCGTCCACGATAGCTTCGAGAAGAGCTTTCTTTGCGTGGCCCCAACCATATCCTCCTGCTCGTAGCGCGTTCGCCATTTCTAGGGCGTCATTTTCGGAAGAGACGAGCTTGAAAAGGTTGTAAACAACAGATGAGTTGGGATTTTTAGGGTCTTCAAGGGGTGTTGCATCGGTGATTATTTCCTTATTGATCACCTTTTTAAGCGTCTTAGGATCGTCGAAGATATTGATGGTATTGCCCTGTGACTTAGACATCTTTCCTCCATTAGTTCCAGGAACGTACATAGTGGATTCTCGTGTTAATACCTCTGGAAGGACGAAGGTTTCTCCAAACTTATGATTGAACCTGGAGGCGACATCGCGGGTCATTTCTAGATGTTGCATTTGGTCTTTACCTACGGGAACCTTCTCTGCATCGTAAAGTAAAATATCAGCAGCCATGAGCATAGGGTAGCCGAAAAGGCCAGCGTTGACATCCTCAAGCCGCCCTGATTTATCCTTAAAACTATGGGCTAGACCTAGGCGAGAGTACGGAAACATGCACTGTAAATACCAAGCAAGCTCAGTAACTTCTGGCACATCACTTTGCCGATAGAATACACTTCTAGATGTGTCTAACCCACAAGCGATCCATGTAGCAGCAGCAGCATAAGTGTTGTTGCGGAGGAGATTACCATCTTTTATTTGGGTCAAAGAATGCAAATCTGCTATGAACAGATAAGAGTCATTTGCGGGATCATTCGCAAGTTCTATGGCAGGTTTTATAGCGCCTAAGACATTCCCTAGGTGAGGGGTGCCAGTACTTTGAACGCCAGTGAGAATACGTGCCATATTGGTTAAATGTTAATTAGCAGAATTCGTTGAATGCCTGCTTTAGGTGGTCAGCAATCGCTTCAGCAGAGTTTCCTTCGATGTGATGACGCTCTACCATCATAGCAATCTTTCCATCCTTGAAAAGGGCAATACTTGGAGATGAAGGAGGGTAGGGTAGCATAAACTTGCGAACGTGAGCAACGGCATCGATATCGTATCCAGCAAAGGAAGTTGTGATATTGTCAGGTAGTTTTTCGTTATCGAGGCAAGCGATCATAGCAGGGCGCATAGATCCCGCTGAGCAACCACAAACGCTATTTATTGCGACAAGAGTAGTACCGGGCTTTTCGAGCGCTTCTTTCACATCTTCGACAGTGAGGAGTTCTTTATAGCCAGCTTCTACGAGCTCGGCTTTCATTGGGGTAACTAGTTCTGTAGGATACATTATTTAGGAGTATGTGTAGATTTCAATTGTAATTCCGAGTATTGCTCGTCGTGTATAGGAGATGGAGCGTCGATCATCATATCGCGTCCAGAGTTGTTTTTAGGAAATGCAATAAAGTCCCGGATAGAATCTGAGCCTCCAAACATAGAGCAAAGTCTGTCAAAGCCTAATGCAAGCCCTCCGTGGGGAGGAGCTCCATATTGGAATGCGTTCATAAGGAAACCGAACTGAGCCTCTGCTTCTTCAGGCGAGAATCCTAGGAGGTCAAACATCCTAGCTTGAAGCTCTCTATCGTGGATTCTGATAGATCCTCCGCCTATCTCCACCCCGTTTATTACCATATCGTAAGCGTTCGCTTTTACTTTACCGGGATCAGTATCGATTAGGGCAAGTTGATCTGGCTTAGGCGAAGTGAAAGGGTGATGCATAGCGTGATAACGCTCCGTGTCTTCGTCCCATTCTAAAAGAGGGAAGTCCATTACCCAAAGCGGTTTAAAGACTTTCGGGTCGCGAAGGCCTAGCTCTGTACCCATGTAAAGCCTAAGCTCTCCAAGTTGTTTACGTGTTTTATCTAAATCACCGGATAAAACTAGAATTAGATCTCCCTTATTTGCGCCAGTCTTTTCTGCCCACTCCGCTCTTGCGTCATCGTCGAAAAACTTATCTACGCTACTTTTCGTAGTACCGTCCTCGTTCATTTTACAGTAGATAAGTCCTTTCGCACCTATCTGAGGACGCTTAACCCAGTCCGTAAGTTTGTCTAATTGTTTGCGAGTATAATCCGCAGCTCCTGGAACGACAATTCCTAATACAGCCTCAGCGCTATCGAAAACTCCGAATCCTTTGCCCTGAGTTACTTCTGCCATATCACAGAACTTCATCTCGAAACGTACGTCTGGTTTATCTGAACCATAAAGACACATAGCATCGTCATAATCCATTCTAGGGAAGTCTTCAATTTCGACATTTAGAACAACCTTGAAAAGGTGGCGTACCATACCCTCGAAGGTGTTTAGAATATCTTCCTGCTCCACGAAAGCCATCTCGCAGTCTATCTGAGTAAACTCAGGCTGACGGTCGGCTCTTAGGTCTTCATCTCGGAAACACTTCACGATTTGGTAATAACGGTCGAAACCACTCACCATGAGAAGTTGCTTGAATGTCTGAGGGCTTTGAGGAAGTGCGTAAAATTGTCCGGGGTTCATTCTACTCGGCACTACGAAGTCTCGAGCTCCTTCCGGGGTGCTTTTTATAAGGTAAGGGGTTTCAACATCGATAAAACCTACCGAATCGAGGTATTTACGAGTTTCCATACCTACCCTGTGTCGCAACATGATATTCTTCTGAACGGGAGCCCTACGAAGATCTAGATATCTATACTGCATCCTTAAGTCGTCCCCTCCGTCAGTTTCATTTTCAATAGTAAAAGGAGGCGTCTTACTAACGTTAAGAATCTCAAGCGATTTTACATCGATCTCGACTTCTCCAGTAGGATTTTTTTTGTTTTTACTTTCCCTCTCTATAACCTCACCCGATACTTTTATTACGAATTCCCTTCCAAGTTTGCGAGCTTTCTCACAAAGTGCAGCGTCCGTTTCCATATTGAAAACGAGCTGAGTAATCCCATACCTATCTCGAAGATCCACAAAAGTCATCCCCCCTAAGTCACGTGCTTTTTGGACCCAACCAGAAAGTGTAACAGTAACCCCATTATTATCGAGGCGCAATTCGCCGCAAGTGTGTGATCTATGCATCTTGCAAAGATAGACTGCATAGGGTCTTTATTTCCTATTTGTGTATTTAGGATTTAGATAGGAAATAGAATTTAGGATTCCTTTGTCTGGTCTGCATACCAGTCAATTTTTCTAGATAAGAACATAACTACTCCTAAAACGAGTAAAAGCCCTACACTTCCCATTAGAAGGGCATAATCCTGCATTTGGATTATGGAATAAATAAATAAGTACAGTAGAGTTAAGATTCCACAAATCACTTTTGTTAGCCTCGAATTTTTTGCAAAACTATGAGCATACATTGTTATCATTGAAATAATACTTATACTAGAAATTAAGTAGCTAATGTTAAAGGGTATATGCTCCGAGAGTGCGATTAGCAAGGTGTAAAATACACATAGTGCCAAACCTACAATGATATACTGTATCGAATGTATCCTTACATTATTCAATATCTGAACGAAAAAGAAGAGTAAAAAAGTAAGCGCGATAAACATAGACGCATATTTCGCAGACCTCATGCTTTTTAAGTATTCATCTACGGGAACGATTAACTTCACCCCGAATGAAGATTCGTATATTCCGTGAGTAGCGCCACGAAAGCTTTGTGGGTATGGCCTGTTTAAGTGTAGTACGTTCCAACTTGTGGTAAACCCATCATCTGAAATCTCCCTAACATCGGGGAGGAAGGCACCGTCAAAACTAGGATGCTTCCAAGTAGAACTCAGAGAAACGTTCGTCGATTTCCCGAGAGGTATAAAGTTCAGGCTAGAGCTTCCATTAAAGTCTAATTGTAGTGAAAAATTCAAATCGGAAGTCCCCTCGACGTTAAGCTGTGTTTCACTCTCTAATTTAACGGGAACACGACAGCTAATCCCATTATTTATTACGTCACTAGTCTCGATTCCCGGTTTAAACTCGAAAAGTTCGCCATTCCAATTTAAAGAAACGCCCTCTTGAATTCCTCTTAAATCTGACAGCCCTAACGAAATGAAAGCATCATCCCAAATAACATCCTTATCATCGATTTTCCACTCCTCGAAATTGGGATTAGAGAAATTCCCAGACATACTTAGATTCGAATTATAGACGATTACTTCATAGATACCCCGATATCGCATCTCAGGTAACACCTCACCACCAATATTTAACTCATTTGGCAAAAAATGAGCATATTCTCTTGTTTGGACTAATTTGAAAGTATCATCCTTGTCAAAGACCTTATTATAAGTGTTATACGGAATAGTTAATACCAAACCGAATACTGTTTGATCCTCCCCCCACTTAGAACTAACCTCTCTGATAGCCTCCTCCTGCCTATACTCTCGCTCACGGATTAAGTCCTTAACCATAGAAACAGGAATTAATAAAAACAGCAAAAGAATTCCTATAGTAAGGAGCTTAACAGTAATAGAATTTTTTAACCAGTTATTTACTTTCGACATTCAAAAAATTAAACGCGTAAGAAATGAGAATTATTGTTTGGGCTTTGAAAACATGCCTTCGTTAAACTCATCTGAACCCCCTTTAGGGATAGACAAAGATTTCCAATCTTTACTGATCATTTTTCCAATAAAGACAATTTGACCTATATGATATGGATAGTGAGCAAGTTGCCTATTGATAGCTTCAGTAATGGAATGCTCCTCATTTCTAATATAAATGGTCTTAGACTCAAGATCATAAATACTAATCGAGTCTAATGCTCTAAACAGACACTCCCATCCCTGATTCCACTTTTCCAACATTTCTGACCTGGTTTTTATATCTGCTCTAAATTCATTATCCCGTTGTCTCCACTCTTTCTCACCATCAGTTGTAAGGAAATCAGTCCATCTTGACTTCATATTCCCTGATAGATGCTTTACGATTATAGCAACACTATTTGATTCTTCACGATACTGCCAAAACAATTCATCATCATTTAGCTGGCTGAAAGTTTTTTCCCCAAGTGATTTATAATATTCGAATTGTGAATTAACACTTTTCAGGTAGCCTTTTGTCATAATAGCTTGCGTTTTTGTGTTTAACGTCGGGTAATAAGTTAACATTAATTATTGTCATATTTACCCGCCTCCCCACTTGATGTCAGTTACGAAAAAGCCACAACTTCCAGCGACATATTCTATACTAGGAAGTAATTTCATTCAAGAAGGAGGGAATATGACTGACGGGACATTCTGATTTAATTAGAAGAATGGCTATTTGTTTTCGCTCCAGTCTTTTTATAAACATACTCAATTATGAAGCAGAAGGTGAGGATACCCATCGCTATTAAAACACCTGTTTTGTTAGATGTGTACTGCTGAACGATTAATACAATAGCAGCGATAAGACATAGTATAAAACCTATTATAGGAATAAATTTATTTCCTTTTATTTCCTTTGACAGCTTGTACCCCACATAATTAACCATTGCAAATATTATTAAAAACCCCACACTTCCAGCAGTTGAGATACTCTCTAAATTCAGTGAATTTGCAATAACCAAAGTCATCACAGCTGTAATAAACAACCCTATAGGCTGATTCCATAATTTACTGGTTAGTTCGTGAGGTAACTCATCATCTTCTGCGATTTCATAACTTACTCGACTACCTCCATATAAAGAGGCGTTTATTGCAGAAAACGTAGAGATTAATGCGGCTATTGTGATAATTGTAAATCCAATTTTCCCAAGCATAGGTTTGGCCGCTGCCGCCAAAACATAATCTTGAGCAGTTGAAATTTCACTAAAGGGTAATGACCCCACTGTGATTATTGCAATAATTACATATAGTAAAATCACAAATATTACAGAGTAATAGTATGCCTTAGGAATATTTACTTTTGGGTTTTCAATATCTGGGGCAGCATTTGCAATTAGCTCAAATCCTTCATAAGCAACAAAAATTACCATTCCAGCGGCTAATAAATTTAGAGGGTTTTCCCAATTACTTATAGATAATTGATCTAAATGTGGATTCCCGAACAGGCCGTACGCTCCGATAAAGACAAAAGAAATTAAAATAATCAGTTTAATAATGACAGCATATGATTCAATTTGGCCTACAATTTTTATGCTGTAATAATTTATTGTAGTAGCAAAAATAATGATGGCGCTTAGATAGATATGATAATCGAGGGCTACATTACTTGTAATTTGGAATAAATTAGGGGCATAAGAACCAAAAGCAGATGCATAAAGAGAAAGCATTATTATATAACTTACCCATAATAAGTTATTAATCCCACCACTAAAGACACCTTTCCCGAAACCCTGGTTAATAAATTTCACAGTACCGCCCCTATTAGGAAAAGTAAGAGATAATTTCACATAGCTATAAGATGTAATAAGCGCAATTGCTCCTGCAAGTAGAAATGAAACAGGTGTTCCTCCTTTCCCTAGCGCAACGGCCAAACCCAAAACCGCAAAAATACCTCCCCCCACCATTCCACCAATGCCAATTGAAATTGCTTCTTTTAGGCCTATTTTCTTTGAACTCATAACTACAGGATCGTTTTTTCTTTTAGCAAGACACTGTTCTTCGATTTTTTTCTTTCGATAGAGTCATTTATAGCGTCCCAAAGCGCAATTCGCTTCTCCAATGATTGCTTAGCTACAGCTAATGTTTCGTTCCATTTTCCTAGGTCATTGCCACAAAGTTCGGTAACCATTTGAAGAGATAGTGGACCGTGCTCATCTCCGTCAAGCTCGATATGTCTCTCAAGATAGTATTTAAGCTTGCTACCGGAGTCAGATTTACTAAGTATTTCGATAAACATATCTGGAATAACATCCTCTCTGCCAAATGTAAAGGATGAAGCAATTAAGTGAGATTTACCAGTTTTGATAATTGAAAATGAAAACATAACAAAGTCCGAAACTCGGTGATCTATATTTATTTCATCTAAAGCATATTCTATAGAATGGCCGGATTTAATAATTCGAATAAAATCATTAATCTCATGTGTGTTTGCACTTGCTTGTGTCATAGCATCCAGATACATTTCAAAATGGCTTTTGGGCTCTCCCAATTCGTTAATGTCACTTTCTTCGCCGTGAACAATTTCATTTATAAATCTAGCAAGAGTTGGGTTGGATGAAGGCGTCCAGGGGATTTCAATATTTGTAAGTTTTATTTGTAGGCTCTTTAAAAGAGACATGAAATCCCAGACAGCAAACACATGATTTTCCATGAACGTTTTAATGTCATCTTCTGTTGTTAGATTTTTATAGAGATCATGACGTTGTAATATATCCCTTAATTTAGATATTTCACTTTCGATATGCTGTATTTGATTCATTCTTTTGATTGCTAGTTATGAGTACTCCGATCAGACGTAAACGCAATTGAATACGAGATTGTTACTTATTCCAGTTTAGTATTACGTCTCCTATTTCTGACCCTATGACATTTAAAATAGATAGGTGATTTTGATCAGGAATTATTTTTGTGTTGCTTCTTTCGTCCTTACTTAATGGTAGGGAGGCATATTTAATTACCTTTTTTGGTTCAAATAATTCATCGTTCTCGCCTACAAATATTGCAACAGGTTGTGAAATGTTTTGAAACTGCTTCACGGGATTGTTTGGCGTTAAAGCCTTAGACATGTTTACGCTTATTGACCTGACAATTAAAGGGTTTCTGTCTAAAACGTTTTGAGGATAATTGAAATAAACTACATCAGAATGTTGCATTAATAATCCACATGACATCCCATTTAGCACAAACTTCCATATTTCCACCTTAGCAAAAGGAATCCTTTCCTCTCTTTCTGTATCTGATTTATATCCTAGTTCAGGTGATATAAATATATAGCCGGAAATATTTTCTTTCTTTTTCCATTGGCTATAATTTAATACTAACCCACCTCCTGAGGAGTGGCCGCCTAAATAGATAGGTAAATTGCTGTCCCTTTTTACAAGTTGAATAATCTCGTTAATATCACGATATAGACTATTTACTTTAGGACTATCTCCTCTTTTACCCCCCGACAATCCGTGTCCTCTTAGGTCAATTAAGATAGTTTCGATGGAATACTCTTCTCTTAGTGTTTGTGCTAATTGCAGATATCCGAGTTTACTATGTACTCCTCCGCCATGAATAAAAATTAACTTAGCAACTGGAGCTATTGTAGGCTTGAATTGATAATATTGGATTTTTGTTTTGTCATAACTTTCAATTGTATTCGAATTAAATTGGAAGTTGTCATTTCTACCTTGTATTTCAACAAATGAAAATGATGACGGTTTTTCTTGTGCAGAAGCACCCAAGCTTATTAAAAGGCTAATAAAAGCAATTAATTGAATTCTCATTTGATTTTCAGTGATATTAGGTAGATAAAGTACAGCTTTCTACATGTTAGGAAGTCTGAAAGGATGTAAATTAAAACATCATCAAAGATACTGGCTAAATAACGAGTACTACAGAAATTAAGTGGTGCGAATTACCTCACAGCGTTTCTAACAAGAACGTCCACAAGATCTTGTAATGTTGTTTTAAACCTACGGCTATGGTAGTCTTAATTTGTGGGTTTTTTCTTTGCTCAAATAAGACAAGCTAGAAAGCTTTTGATTAGTTCATTTGTCATTCTCCGACTTGTTTAAAAAAGCATCAAGTCTTTGCTTTTGTCTCAAATGATGTTTAAAGTGCAAAAGAATTAAACGGTACCACTCTTCTGCGTTCAAATAAGAAAATCCGGGGAGCAAAGTTTTGCCTTTTTTGTCAGTTTTAAATTTTTCAAGAGTCCTTTCCATTTCTTGCTTTACTTTTCGCAACCCCATCTTAATTTCATTAACGCTGTCCGGTTGCTTAGGCGTGTACTCTTCTGATGCTTGGATTTTTATTTTTATAGGAGGGAATCCGTTTATAATAAAATAAGAAACAAAGGCCTGTAAATTTTTATTTTCCTTTTTATTTTCCGAAGATTTAAGGCATTGATTAACCTGTTGTAAATGAGATCTCAATGTCCCATCAATCAGGTGTTGGTATAGTTGTCCCATTGACCAACTCTCGGGCTTTTCCTTTCTCGTTAATTGATTAAAGTCGTAATGATCTAACTCCGTTTCCCAAAAATCTAATATCGTAAGAAAGCGATTTAATGTCTTTTTATTGTTCATATTTTGGCGAGCCTTTAAGAAATATTTATCCTTCGTTATCGTAACCAGAATCAATAGGAGACTTTAAAATGAATAATTCACTTTTACTTTTGGCAATTAAATCGATTTTTGTAATTCCCGACACTTTAGTAAAACTGTCTTTTCTCATATCACTTCCCATAATATTAATTTCTCCTTCCATTACGTATAATGAGTGAAAGCTGTTAGCATCAAGATTGAATGAATGCTGTCCTGCAGGAATTTTATATCGTTTTACTGAAATTCCAGATGCATCTGTTTGAATAGGAGAGCCTTTCCCAACATAAGATTTGACCTCTAATTCACCTTCTTTTACCCAATTAAATAATTGAGCAGGATAATCTTTATAATATGGATTCTTTTTTAATGATTTACTATAGTCAGGATTAAACCAAATTTGAAATGCTCTAGATCCCTTTAAATATTTTTCTGAATGCTGTATCCCACTACCGGCTTTAATATGCTGTACCGCATCAGCGTTTAAAGGAGTCCAAGCATTACTAGCAGTATCAAAATGTTCTAACCCGCCTTCAAAAACAAAGGTTAATATTTCAATCCCCTCATGTGGATGCATTGGGAAAGTACCCTCTTCAAGAGCTTCAACATTTGCCCAATAAATAAGATTTGAATATAAAGGATCTCCTGCTATAGGTTTGTTCTCTAGAAGTCGTCCTCCAAATAATGAAACCTCTTTCTGCTGTTTTCTAGATTTAATTTGTAATTTCATTAAGTACATTTTTGTTAAAGGTATACCTAGTAAGCTCTATGTAGAACAAGTTTTTAATCGCCTTTTCCGAGATTCATTATTGATTTATAATTCATTAAGAAATATAATATCGATAATACCCCGAAGAATAATCCGAGGGCAATAATTTTATTGCTTGATAGATTTGATAGAAACCAAATAATTACAATTATTGAAAGTATCGGAACTAAAAGGCCGCCAGGTATTTTAAAGCAGTCATCTCTAGAATGTATCTTCTTACGCCTCCTTAATTTGATAGGGGCTATTGACATGCCTAATGCAATAATCAAAGTAGAAGCACTAGATAAAATAGCCAACTCCTGAAATCCTCCGAAGCACGAAAAGATAAAACAAAATGCTGAGAATACGATTATGGATACATAGGGAGTCACGTATTTGCTATGAACCTTAGATAACAGCTTAATTGGGATAACATTATCTTTAGATGCTGCGAATAAGATCCTGGGTATACTCAAAATGAAGCTGCTAATTGTTCCAAACATAGAAACGGCTGCCCCTACGGTTAATAATCCAAACCCTACGGGTCCGAAAATCTGGTTTGCAACTTCACCTAATGGATTTTCTATATAAGAAGGAAGCGAAGATCCCAAGACTCCCTGTGCAACCGTCTGAACTAATACATAGATTATCCCAACAATAAATACGCTAAAAAGAATTGCTCTAGGGATAGTACGTTGAGGATTTCGGACCTCGCCACTTACTGAAAGTGCTGAACCGGCACCAGTAAAAGCAAAGAATAAAATAAGAGAGGTCGTTCCGATTTCGTTTATAGAAGGGGTAATTTCCCACACTAAGTTTGAAATTTCAATATCTTTAAAGCCCCAAAACACGATCAATAAAAGAGGGGCTATCTTAATAAAAGTAATAATCTTAACAAAGCCGACTCCCTTTTTAAGACCTATTACATTGATATATCCTAAACCGGAAAATAGAAGCAGAAAAAAGGATATTCGAATTATCTCACTTTGAAGAAAAGGGAATAAGCGGAAGATTACAGAAATAACGGCATTTGCTACAGCACCTACTCCTGTTATAGATGCGAGCAACATAATACATGCCGCTAAAAACCCAGCGTATTTGCCAAATGTTTTTTCAAAGTAAATATATACCCCGCCAGTCTCAGTTATTTTGCTCCCAACTTCTGCGAAACACAACATAATCAAGGTTATTAATATCCCACAGAAAACGTATGCCAAAATACTGGCTGCGCCTAAGTCGGCTGCAACAATAGCAGGCAACACAAATATCCCTGAACCAATTACGATATTAATAATATTAGAGCTAAGCCCTAAAAAGCCAATTTCTCTTTTTAATTCACCTATTTTGTTACTCATAGACTTGACAATATGTGATGCGCTTATTCAACCAACTCTGTAATCTTAGAGGTTATGACATCATTATCAACCCCTAAGCCTTCTTGTTGGTAATATAGCACACCTTGCTCATCAAAGACACTTATTATATTAGAGTGAGAAAACAGGATAGGAGAAATTTGTTTGTACTTAACAGCTAATACGTTAGAGAATTCTCGGACATCCTCAACAGTCCCTTGCAAAAAGACCCATTGGTCATTATCCATTTTGTTTTCAATAGCATATTCTTTTAACCTTTCTGGAGTATCAGTATCAGGGTCTATACTTACGAATACGTATTTAACGGCACTACTGTTAACTTTATCGTGAATATTTCTAATATCAGCAACTAATCTTGGGCAGGCTGATTTACAAGTTGTATAAATCATTACCATTACTAAGACATCGCCTTTAAGTTCTTTAAGCTCAATGGTTTTGTTATTTTGGGTATTCCATTTTGAGGTAAGATTGAAAATAGACTCCTCGGAGATGTAGTTTTCATCTGCATTTATCGTTTCAATAGTTGCATTTATGTTTTTTAAATCCATAGAACAAACTGGGCAGGTACCTTTTTGCTGATATGTTTTTTCTCCTTCGCATTTCATAGGGCATTGATATTCAGTTTTTGATTTATCAATAGCCCCATTATTACAAGAGTTGAATAAGAATAAAGCAGTAAGCAAAAAAAATGACAGGAGAATGTTTTTTTGCATAATATTCAGTTTTATTAATCTTTTGCACACCTAAAGCCTAAATTTAAAATACAGTAATTTGCTTTAACACTGCTCCTAAATGCATACCTCATAAAAGCCGCATAATTCATTAAATCAGAAGCCCCAACACTAGCTCCAGCACAAAATAGTTGTCCATCGGCATTTTTGCTATTACGAGACTCTCCCGAAATAATAACAGAATTGAAATCGCTAGTCCATTCCCATATCAAGCCATGCATATCCCAAACCCCCCAATAATTTCTGAAAGTACTTCCGACAGAACGCCTGTATGTCTTTGGACTTTCATATCCAGAAGTAATTTTTTGGTTAAAAAGACTGTCTTTTTGAGCATTCCTATCAGTTTGATTTGCCATAGCCACATATTCCCACTCATTCATCGTAGGCAGTCTTTTACCCTGACATCTACAATAGGCTTTCGCAGAAAACCAAGAAACCGACGTAACGGGGGATAGAGGGTTCACAAGATTACCCAAAGTGGTGTCATTTTCCCATTGAGATAAATAACTAGCTTCAGCAAATAGCTTAATCACTTTAGACTTTTTCCACTTAGGATTTTTCTGCACAAAATCTAAATACTGCTGATTTGTCACAGGATATGTATCTAGTAAAAAATCATCAACCACAACACTAATTGTATCAGAACCGTATAAAGGAATAAACTCCCCCTTTCTGATTTCTTCCATAGGAACTTGCACTTGACTAAAGCAAACCACTTGAGCTAAAAAACATATTGTAAAAAATTGAAGTTTAATCATTTTTTACAGCTACTCGTTTTGAGATAAAAAATCGGGTTTAATGATAATCATTAACCATCCCCAATTATTATTTTGGCTAACCCTTCCCTGCCCCTCATAGTTTACCACACCCTTAACATACGCGAGTGTTTCTGTCGCAAGCATTACGGAATAACCAGCCTTAAGTACAACACCTTTTGAGATGTCAGTGCCAAATGTGAAATCGAATTCAGTGCCAAAATATGATGGCATAGTTTGCAACTGATCCACGCCTGAGATGTTGCCTATTGTTGCTAAAGCTATTTGATTTTCCTGATCAATCTTAAATCCGTCTAACACCTCATTCGCCGCAGAAAAAGCATGAACGTCTAGGCCATACCAATAATTATCCTTTTTGTGTTTTAATTTCATATATACATCACGAAGTCCTACGTTTCCAACGTGGTTTCCAACATAGAAATAATCCATAAAGCCATTAAACTTATGATTCGTACCATACAAAGGGGTGAAGGAATGTGTCTTAGTTCTATAACTATATGAGGTATCTGCCAAACTTTGTCCGCTTAAATATTCATATCCGATAGTAGATGTAAGATGATCAGTAATGTTATATGATACATCACCACTAAAATTTATTGCCGAAATATGCTTATCGTAGTCTCCGTTAATATCGGTGAAGACTTGAGTTCTATCTCCTAATATTCCAGTTTGGTAATAAAAGGAAGCATTTGAGGACACCTTACCTTTTGTATAAACCAAACGCGTACCCATAGTCTGACTGTACTTGTCGTTATAGGTAATATCTGTTGGCTGATTATTTATTCTGACAGAATCTAATTGTTCTTTCCCATTATTTAAAAATAGCAGACTCACGTTAAAATTATCATTAAACTTATTGTGTATCCAGAAATATTGAAATGATTTATAGTTCCCTTTCGATGCCGTTGTATTTTCTAAAGCAGCTTTGTCTTGATTGTATGCTCCAGCAATTTGAAATTGGAGATTTCCCTTATTGTAAATAAACATCGCAGCATCATGGCTTCTAGCTTGTTGAGCCCAGTTTACATTTCCAAAAATCCTACTATCATCTAAAATAATTTCCTGACGTCCGAATTTAAAGGAAAGATACTTATTCAAAAAGGCTTCTCCCCAAGCTTCATGTAGGCTTAGATAGGCCCCATTTGGATTAATTCCGGAATACGTACTGATTAATTGCGGTTGGCTACCCCATACATGTATGTCTTGAAGAGACATTTTAACTCTGTAGCCGTCAGCTTTATATCCAAAATTTAATCTAGTTCTCTGTTGTACAAATGCGGCAGGGTTTTGAGCAGAATCGGTTACGCTTTTATATCCATGTCTGTACTCAAAACGAGGTCGTAGCTCTCCAGTTATTGAGAGTTGAGCTATAATGGAATTATTAATAATTAAAAGTCCAAATAAGCTAAAAATTAGTTTGGTTATATTCTTCCTCATGGTAATTTGAATTTATAAGGATTCTAGTTAAACACATCGAGACTTATTTTTACTGGTTTTTAACTTCAGCAACCATACTAGGAGTTATTTCAGATTTATTATTCCCCCAATTGTTATAAACGTAGGTAAGAACATTTGCGACTTCCTCATTTGTTAATACTTGGGCAGGCATTACACCGTTGAATGATTTACCATTAACAGTAAACGGACCGGTTTTTCCGTTAAGAACAACATCAATTGCACGATTAACATCTGCATTTAAGAAATCGGAACCAGAAAGAGGAGGGAAAGCACTTGGTATTCCTTGTCCATTTTGTTGATGGCAAGCGATACAGGTTTTAAGGTAAACTTGTTTTCCTAAAGTAATTCTATCATCTTTAGATGCAGCGATTGAAGCTTTCGGAGCAGGATTAGTAACCTGAATTGCCCCCCCCTCAGGATGGTAAACCCCTTCTTCTATTTTACCTTTAAATAGCTTTTCATCTTCTTTTCCCTGTACTTTCAACATACCTAAAGCACCTTTGTTGAATGCTCTAAAAATCGAATGGTCTACTAATAAAAAAGTGCCGGGCACTTCTACCTTCAACTCTACCATGGCTGCTCCTCCAGCTGGAATCAAAGTGGTTTGGACATCGTGATTAACTAAAGACCCCGCCTCAACGTTAACGTTATCAAAATGTTCTCCAATTATATGGAAAGAAGAAATTAAGTTAGGCCCGATGTTTCCCATAAAAATCCTAACGGTTTCGCCTACGTTAGCAGTAAGAGCGTTATCTCCGACTAAAGCACCAACTTTACCGTTAAAAACAACATAATCAGGGTTTTCAGCAATTGCTTTTTCCATACTAAAAGGTTGTAATCCAGGCTGTCCATTTTTACCTTTTGTATAGAACTCACTTTGCATTACATAGTACTCTCTGTCCACTTCAGGCAAACCTCCTTCTGGTTCAACTAATATTAAACCGTACATACCATTTGCAATATGCATTCCTACTGGTGCAGTTGCGCAGTGATAAATGTATAATCCTGGATGTAATGTTTTAAATTCAAAAGTAACTTCATGTCCAGGCGCCACGAGCGATGATTTGGCTCCTCCACCTGTTCCCGTTACAGCATGCATGTCAATATTGTGTGCAAGCTTATTATTAGGGTTGTTTTTTAAGGTGACCTTAACCTCATCGCCAACTCTTGTTCTAATAAACTTTCCTGGAACTTGTCCTCCGAAAGTCCAGTAGACATATTTCACACCGTCTGCTAGCTCTCCTTCTTTCTCAAGAATTTCAAGACTGACTTCTACGACTTTTGCTCTACGATCTCCGACTGGAGGAGGAACATTAGGAGCGTCTGTAAGCTCGGCTGTAATCCTTCCATGAATCATAATTTGTGTTGGGTCAACAGGTTTCTTTTCTTCTTCAGTTCCATTAATGGAACAAGCGGTAAGTAAAACGATACTTGACAGAGCTAAAATACTAATTGATTTTTTCATGATTTAACATTCAATTATTTAATAACTTACAAAGGCCGCGCGGTTAAGCGTTTGTTACAAGCAAGTTACGATATAATCGAGATTAACATCCTGTTTTAGGCAACTATTTTTATTATTTATTCAAATCTATATTTCTTAATCGTAAAGAGTTTCCAATAACAGAAACAGAACTAAAACTCATCGTTGCTGCTGCTATCATAGGGGATAATAATAGCCCGAAAAAAGGATATAATAAACCTGCGGCTATAGGTACTCCAAGTACATTATATATAAAGGCAAAGAACAAGTTTTGTTTTATATTTCTCATAACCGATTTGCCCAGGTTTATAGACTTTACAATACCCATCAAATCGCCTTTTACAAGCGTCACTTCACTGCTTTCAATTGCAACATCTGTTCCCGTACCCATTGCAATACCAATATCTGCTTGTGCTAACGCAGGAGCGTCATTAATTCCATCACCTGCCATCGCGACGACTTTGCCCTCGGATTGTAATTTTTTAATGACTTCTAATTTATCTTCAGGTAAACATTCTGCTTGAAAAGAAGCCAAATTCAATTGATCTGCTACTGATTTTGCTGTTCTTGTATTATCACCAGTCAACATAATTACCTCAATTCCTTCTTCCTGCAAGCGCGCGATAGCGTTTTTACTGGTTTCTTTTATGGCGTCAGTAATAGTAACATAACCCAATACACTTTCATTAACCGCAATAAAAGAAACGGTCTTTCCTAGTTTCTGTTCTTCAACTACCATGTCATCAATTTCTTTAGAAATGGATGCTTTAACTTGTTCCATTAACTTTTTGTTACCCAGTGTAATTTTTTTGTCGTCAACAGTTCCAATAACACCTTTTCCCATAACGGCTTCGAAATTTTGTGTGTCTTTAATTTCCAACCCTTTTTCTTTACCGTAATTAACAATTGCCTCAGCTAAAGGATGTTCGCTATGCTGGTTTATTGAGGCGATATATACCAACAGTTCTTTATCAAATTTACCAGAAGCATTAACTACTTTTTCTACAGATGGTTTTCCTTCTGTAATAGTTCCAGTTTTATCAGTAATTAAAACATCTACTTTATTTAGATTTTCTAACGCTTCAGCATTTTTTATTAAAACGCCATTTTGAGCACCTTTTCCAACACCTACCATTACTGCCATAGGTGTTGCTAAACCCAAGGCACACGGACAGGCAATTATAAGTACGGCGATGGCATTAACAAAGGCATATACCAATGCTGGTTCAGGCCCAAAAATCTTCCAAACAATAAAAGTTATTATAGAAATTAGTATAACTATTGGCACAAAATATGTAGAAATTTTATCAGCCAATTTTTGAACGGGAGCACGACTTCTACTTGCGTTATTTACCATTTGAATGATTTGCGATAGAAGGGTTTCAGACCCAACTTTTTCTGCAGACATAACAAAAGATTTGTTACCATTAATGGTTCCTGAACTAACTAAATCACCCACTTTTTTATCCACAGGTATGGGCTCACCTGTTATCATGGACTCATCTACATTACTGTGTCCATCAGTAATTATCCCATCAACTGGAATTTTATCACCTGGTTTTACACGTAACAAGTCACCTTTCTTAATTGAGTGAATAGGTACCACCTTATCACCGTCAGGTGTTACCAAAACAGCTTCACTTGGTGCTAATTTCAGTAATTCTTTAATTGCTCCACTAGTTTGGCTATGTGCTCTAGCTTCTAATAATTGACCAAGTAAAACCAAAGTCAATATTACGGTAACGGCTTCAAAATAGACGAATACTGTTCCGCTTTCGGTTTTAAATTGCTGAGGGAATACATCAGGAAAAAGTAAAGCAAAGACACTAAATAGAAAGGCAACACCGGCACCTATTCCTATTAAAGTAAACATATTCAAATTCCACGTTTTTATGGATGTATATGCGCGTTCAAAAAACATCCACGTTGCGTAGAACACAACAGGTATAGATAATGCAAACTGAATCCAATTCCACGTTAATTGATCAAATACTTTAGCTAAAGGATTGCCAGGGATTAATTCCCCCATAGCAAGAATGAATATAGGAACCGTAAATAAAATTGCTATTTTAATTTTTTTAAGCAACTTCTGATAGGTTTTATCTTCTTCGCTTTCGGTGGGCTCCATAGGGATTAAATCCATTCCACATATAGGACAAGCACCTCTTTCATCACGAATGATTTCTGGGTGCATAGGGCAGGTATATTGAAAAGCTGCTTGTAGTCTAGGCTGTTCGACCAAATCCATTCCACAAACCGGACAATTACCAGATTTATCATAAGTTTTTTCACCCTCACAATGCATAGGACAATAAAATGTGCCGTTTCCCTCTACAGGCTTTTTTGCTTCAGAATGTTTCTCATGACCAGGCATTTCAATGGTATAATGTAAACCCGCTTTAAGTAAAGTCTCCTGCAATTTATCTAATGAAATATGCGAAGTCATCTCTAAAGTAACCTCGTTCTTTTTAAGGTCGGCTTCTACTTTTGTAATAGCATTTAAACTACCCAAAGCAGACTCTACATTGGTTTTACAACCATTGCAAGTCATTCCGGTGATTTTGTATGTATGTTTCATAGTTTGCCTTCAAGAATATGTACTAGTTATTTCGTTAAATGTAGTAATAAGGTAAAGTTATGGCTATTTTTAATATGCGAATTATTTATAATATCAGATATAACACTATAGATTTAGTATAAATAGTTAAGCCAAAAGATGACGCTTAAATATATCCAGAGCCCAATAAATAATATATGTACTGTTGTTTCAAATGTTTTTCCTTTCCACAACTTTGTAGAATATCCAAATAGTTGAATTATGTATGTAAGACACTTACTCTCCTAAATTGTCATTATACCTCACACTAACAAAGTATATTTATAATAACAATTATGTCAATAACAGCACTTAATAAATCAATGTGTTAAGTAACGCTATGAGTATTAGCCTTTTCAGCCATTCAAGGCGATAAAAATAATTCACATAAAAACTTGTAATTTAACTATTTTTTGATCGGATTAACGGGTTAAAGACCACAACGTAAATAGATTACGCTCAAGATAGGTTGATTTGTAGTATTAAAGCAACACTACAATGAAAAAGACATTACTTTGAACACGTTTTTAAGAGAGTTCCACAGCGAACGACCATGCCTTGAGTTACTGATTGACCAAAAGTGGTAGGCTGGATTTACTTGTTGGAGATGTTCTCACAAGAAATTTGTAAAAGACAAAAAATGGCATCACAAGCGATGCGCAGGCTGTAAGTATGACGAGTCTGCTACAGCTCACACATTATTTCATAAACTCAAATTTCCTATAGAATCTGCAGTTACGATCGTTTACATTTTAAGCACAGTTAAGAAGGTAATGAGCTCTTGTGAGATAGCTAGGCAGTCTAATATTCATCAAGAAACCGCCTGGTTTTTCAAGAGGATAGCTCAAGAGGCAATGAGCATCTCACCAATTAGAAAACTCAAGGATAATGTTGAGGCTGATGAAACTTTTATGGGTGACTTTGAACCCGGAAAACCTGGACGTAGCAAGGGTAAGAAGCGAGCTGTTGAGATATGCATTGAGGTTGATTACTCAGACCCTAAATCAAAAACAGGAAAGATAAAATAGAGGGTGCATTAGATAAGATGGTGGAGCATGGTTCTGTGTTAACGACAGATGGTTGGAGAGGGGAGGGTATGGGTCTGCAGCGCACAATCACTGGCATGATGTGGCGGACTGTAACAATGGTGAGAATTTTAAACTCCTTCATTGGCATATTTTCAACTTGAAGAATTGGCTGCGTGGAATACATCATCATGTATCAGGATCACACTTGCAATCTTACCTTCACGAATTTAATTATCGCTTTAACAGAAGAAATCATGGAAACAGGATTGTGTACGGGCTACTATCTGTGATGTGTTCAATGTCAGAAATGCAGTATTCAAGCCTTATAGCACTTTAACCCGTTAATCCGATTTTGTTTATTATTCTATGAGTTCTTATTTCTTAAAGTTCAAATAAGTTTTTTGGGTATTGCATGAAACCCTGTTATTTGAACCTTGTCTTCGATATCGTTAATTTTCACTAATGCGGATGTGTAAATAGTTAATTCAATAGGAAACACGTCATGATTAATTTTCACGTCTTTAATCCCTTTTAGGGATAAAATTCTATTCTTAATTCTTTCCAAATCTGATTGTTCTCTTGCATTTGTACTAAATATTTTTCCTAAATCTCCTGGTATTACATTTTCGGATAATAAGCTCATTATATTTTTGTTGATTTAATCGTTAATAATGCACGATGATTTGTATGACTCACTAGAATATCATTGATTTAACTATCTACGCTAAAGTTACCTTTTTTCAGTTAAAAGTTCGCACTTAAACTGTTCAAATTAATCTTTACTTATTTTGCCTGACCTTGAATCTAAGTATATTTAGGGTTGTAGGACTGTTATTTCCCAATCATTATTGACTAATTCATATAACGTTCTTTCGTGAAGCCTACTTCTTTTAAGGAAACAAATATTGAATTTGGGTAACCATCCAAACCTATCGTTGAGAAACAACACGCACCAGGTATATTAAACCATTTTTCAAATAGTAGTAAAGGGTCATTTTCTATAGGGTTTTCTTATATTTTGTATTGAGCAACCCGTTTATGTTTCTATTCTCGGATTAATACTTTTCGCATAGTTTCATTGTTTCCATTCTCAAAATATCGAATCAGAATCGTATCAATATTTAATGTATTAGCATTGTGTAATTCGATATCTAAAGTGCCGTTATTTAAGTTTGTAAATGTTTGTCTGTTATCATAAAATGAAGAAACGGTACAGTTTTGTTCATTTTCATAAAACCATACTTCTCCACTTATGAGCATTAGTTCAATTTTCAAAGAACTACCTTCTAGTATTGTCGCTCTCATAGAACTGTTTTCTTCATTTAATATTAAAGTATCAACTCCAAATAAAATATTTGTTCCATAGGCTCCTATCTCTGGATATTCAATAGCACAAGCAACGCAGGTTCCCCCACAATCAATTTCAACTTCATCTTGATTTTTTAGGCCATCATTACATGTTTCGGAAGTTCCCTTATTACAACTGGCTAAGACCAACAAGATTAGTATTAGGTTTAAATAGTTCATTTCGTTAGTACACGTTTTTTAAAAAGTTTAAAGTTAAATGTGCTCTATTCAATTTTCAATAAATATTATAGGGTATTTCATTTCTGCTTATCTGGTTTTGTTAATTCAATAATTCTATCTAGGCAAAACTCCAATGTTTCATATTGCCCATCATTCAAAATATTTTCAAGCGTCCCCCTTCTTAAATAAAGAAGATATTCCAATTCAAGCGATTCCAAAATAGATAAGTCATATCTATGATCTTTGAAATTGAAATTAAAATCTAATTTCCCTATCATTAACTCGTCGAAATTAGTGTATATCACCGTTCTGCTTATTAGTTCATCTTCTTGGTAATCAAGTAGAAGGTCTTGCCAAGACATTAAGAGTTTACGCAATTCATCATTTCTAATAATATCGATTGAAGAAGAATTTATTAAGCCAACAATTGAACTTTGAGAAGGATTAAAAGTCCAAGATTGTGTGATATTTTCAAGATGTTTTGCAATAGTATCTAAGTTATTTTTTTCTATATCTATAGGAAACATAGAAATTAAATTATCGCAACCCTTTAGAGCTAGTTTATGGTAAAAGGCAACAGAGTCTAATTGAGTTTTGTTTATTGTAAACTCATTGTGAATTGCACTCAATATGGTTTTTTCTTTTCTTTGATTCTTACGAATGTCATTCCAATTATTAATTTGTAGCGCGATTAAAATTCCTATAACTACCAGAATAATTTCTCCGGCAGCATACTTAAGATACTTGCCAGCTTTATTTCCCCCCACAAGGTCGTAACGTATTCGTCTAAAGAATTTTATCATTCGTTGTTTTTTGTATAATGAAGCACAACCGTGTCGATATGATAAGTTGTGGTTTAAGCACCTAATTTAGCAATTATAAGTCGAATGTAAAATCAACGGGGATTTTCGAAAGGATGATAATTGCAATCAATTATTTATGTAACTTGTATCAAGTTGCTGTTTTATTTAGGAGTGTTAGATTGCTGTCTATAAGCTGTCACAATACTGTCGTATCAATGTCGAATTCTAATGAAGGCTTATAATTACCTTTGCTCATTAGGCAATATTAAAACCTCAAGAAGAATGAATCTTAATACGATTAATATAAGGGATATTAAAAAAATGAGATTAGAACGTCATTGGTCACAAGATCAACTAGCAGATATGAGTAAATTAAGTATAAGAACTATTCAACGAATTGAAAATGGAGAAAATCCTGGTTTAGAATCATTAAAATCTTTGGCAGCCGTTTTCGAAATTAATATTGCAGGTTCTGATAAGACAGAAGAAGAAGAACAGATTAAAAAAGAAGAAGAGTACGTTCAATATCTTAAAGGTTTTTATAAACTTCTTGCAGTTGCTATTTTAAGCCTGATTGTTCCATTTGTTCTTGCAGTAAGTGGCTCAACTAATTGGATCTTGTTTTTATTGATACTACTTTCTTGGGGAGTATTGTTAGGAGTATATTCTCTAAATGTTTTTGACTTATTTGGAGAGAAATGGAGAAGAAGAATGATTAATAAGAAATTTAAAAAGAACTAATGGTTTAATTAACCAAAACGGTTTGAAGATGGTGCACTTGGCATTTTGAAACCCTTTATTCTAAATTTAGTATTAATTTTATTGCTACGATTTTCGTGTTTTTATTCTTTTGAATTAACTTCCTTATGCTGTCTCAGTAATTGAGGTAAGCCTTTAAGAAATTCATATAATGCTCTCACCCCACCAATAAGTAATGTTCTTACAGCGGTATACAAAGGAGGTTTGACAACACCATAATAATCCTTGTATACAACCTTATCAGGATCCAGTAATACCTTTTTCAAAGCATCAATGTTCGTCCAGTTTGCCCTAAACTTGACAACCCCATCTTTGCCAATTACATAAGTCATGTTTGGCATGCTTCCATATAATTTATGGGCAAACCCATCGATTGTGTCTACTAAGACTTCCCTCTTTTCATTGTAAAGCTTACTTGTAGATTTTGCATTATCCATTTTCTCAACAAAACTTGTTATTTGTTTTGTTCTCTGTCCTGGGTGGGCTTCTCTAACATATAAAAGTAAAAAATGGACGTTAGGGTATTGCTGTTTTAACAAATTCATGGGTTCTGTTGTGTTCGCATACATAGGACATGTAATGCTACCTGTATCTAGAACTACTGTTTTGTCTAAATAATCGGATAACATAACGGTTTTCCCATCTAAAGTTTTGGCCTCAAAGTCAATATAATTATCTCCAGCTTTTGGTCCATGGAACTTTGTGAAGTTATAATCTGAGGGGTTAAAATGCTTATAATTATATATAGAAGTATTCTCTTTTTTCATGATTTGTTATTAATCGTAAAGATACTTTATGAAGCGATCTTTAGATTGTTATTTTTTTAGGGGAGTTTAAAGTTTTACTATATTCTTTTTTTAAATGGATTTCAAAAAACAAGAATTTACTTATAAATATTGAGTGTTTAAACTATATCTATGTTGTATTAGTTTTCGGTGGTATTGTAGTAATTTTATTTTTTTACTTATGTCACGGATGAAGTTATAACCTTACACTTATTTCCTATGCAGTAAATTCGCCGTATGCAAAACAAGCACGAATCTTCAACGGACAGACTTCAGAGAATGAATGCCGAAGCCATTTTAGGTGGAGGGGAGAAGCGAATTTCGTCACAACACGCGAAAGGGAAACTTACTGCGCGGGAAAGGATAAGTTTGCTGATAGATCCTGGAACTTTTGAAGAATTGGGGAGGTTGGTGACGCATAGGTCAACGAATTTCGGATTGGATAAGCAGAAGTTTCTAGGTGATGGGGTAGTGACGGGGTATGGGAAGGTGAATGGGAGGCTGGTGTATGTGTTTTCGCAGGATTTTACTGTACTCGGTGGTTCGTTAGCAGAAGCTCATGCGGAAAAGATTTGTAAGATCATGGATCTCGCGATGGAGAATGGGGCGCCGGTAGTAGGACTTAACGATAGTGGAGGGGCGAGGATTCAGGAGGGAGTAGTAAGTTTGGGGGGATATGCGGATATTTTTCATAGGAACGTTCGAGCTAGTGGGGTAGTACCTCAGTTGTCGCTCATTTTGGGACCGTGTGCTGGGGGAGCAGTGTATTCTCCAGCTTTGACGGACTTTACGTTTATGGTGGAAGGGTCATCGTATATGTTTGTGACGGGCCCAAGCGTAGTTAAAACGGTTACACATGAGGAGGTAACGTCGGAGGAGCTTGGAGGAGCTAAGACTCACGCTACGAAATCTGGGGTGACACACTTTACAGCGGCACACGAAGCGGAGGCGATAGATCAGGCGAAGAAGATTTTGGGCTTTCTGCCACAGAATTGTGAGGAGCAGCCGATGATGAAGAAGTATGAGATGGGCGAGATGGGCGAAGAGGGGGAGAGTCGTCCCAAATTGGATACGTTGATACCGGAAAATGCTCAGCAGCCATACGATATTCGCGAGGCGATTGCAGAGTTGACGGATAAGGATACTTTCTTGGAAGTTCAAAAAGATTACGCAGAAAACATCGTCGTAGGCTATGCTAGACTTGCGGGGAGGTCTATTGGAATTGTCGCGAATCAACCGGCATTTCTTGCTGGAGTTCTAGATATTCTCGCTTCGAAGAAGGCAGCGAGATTTGTGAGGACATGTGATGCATTTAATGTTCCATTACTGGTGCTTGAGGATGTTCCGGGATTTCTGCCTGGGACGGATCAAGAGTGGAATGGGATAATTACTAACGGAGCGAAATTACTTTATGCCTTTTCAGAAGCAACGGTTCCGCGAATAACGGTAATAACTAGGAAGGCGTACGGGGGAGCTTATGATGTGATGAATAGTCGGAATATCGGAGCAGACATGGTCTATAGTTGGCCTACCGCCGAGATAGCGGTTATGGGAGCTAAAGGCGCGGCGGAGATAATATTTAGGAAAGAGATCTCCGGTGCATCAGACCCCGCCGCGAAACTCGCAGAAAAAGAGCTCGAATACGCAGAGCTATTTGCTCACCCTTATAATGCCGCCGCTCGAGGTTATGTAGACGAAGTAATAACTCCTTCGGACACACGAATTAAGCTTATTCGAGCATTTGAGATGCTCAAAAATAAGGTTAGTAATACACCGAGAAAAAAGCACGGGAATTTACCGCTATAGTCTTGTCCTAGCAATAGGTTTGGCCTAAAGAATTAGACTCAATAAAAGTCTACTGGATAATCTACTTGATTAAAAGCGCGTCGCCGTAAGCATAGAAACGGTAGCCCTCTTTGATAGCCTCATTGTAAGCCTCCATGATAAGATCGTGGCCGGCGAAAGCAGACTGAAGCATAAGCAGAGTCGATTGAGGGGTGTGGAAATTCGTGAGTAGGCTGTCAGCCACACGGAAATCGTACTTAGGGAAGATGAACTTATTCGTCCAGCCACTAAATTCCTTCAACGTATCGGTAGTACTTACTGAAGTTTCGAGTGCACGCATTGCAGTAGTTCCGATAGCGCATATACGACGTCCTTCAGATTTCGCTTGGTTTACACGCTGAACGCAATCTTTACCAATAATAAGCTGCTCGCTATCAACTTTATGCTTGGTTATATCCTCTACCTCCACTTCGCGGAAAGTTCCAAGCCCGATGTGCAGAGTTATGAAAGCCATATCTATGCCTTTAATCTCGAGGCGTTTTAAAACCTGCTTAGAGAAGTGAAGCCCGCCTGTTGGGGCAGCGACAGCTCCTTCGGTTTTTGCATAAATGGTTTGGAATCTTTCGATATCTATGTCCTCTGTCCCGCGGTCTATATAGCGTGGGAGAGGAGTTTCTCCTAGCTCTACTATTTTCGCCATAAACTCAGACTTAGGTCCGTCGAAAAGAAATCTTAAAGTACGCCCTCTAGAAGTCGTGTTATCGATTACTTCAGCAACGAGTTCATCATTGTCACCGAAGTATAGTTTATTTCCGATACGAATCTTACGTGCGGGATCAACTAAAACATCCCAAAGCATGCTCTCTTCGTTCAGCTCTCTTAGGAGGAAGACCTCGATAACAGCTCCGGTCTTTTCTTTATTTCCGTAAAGACGAGCTGGGAAAACTTTAGTGTCGTTAGCAACGAAAACATCACCCTCGTCGAACATTCCGAGAATATCCTTGAACATCTTATGCTCAAACTTTCCAGTCTTTCTGTCAACAACCATCATGCGGCTATCGTCACGATTATCAAGAGGGTATTGCGCAATTTGTTCGGTCGGGAGATCGAATTTAAAGTGCGAAAGTTTCATTCTTTGAGCAGCCATGCGAGTAGAGTTTTTTAGGTGCAATTTATGAGCGCGCGAAGCTAATCAAAAACACCATGTAAGTCAAGTGTTTTCACTCATTTTTTCCAGTCTCACCTGCTTTCTTGACAGCGTTGAGTAATTCGTCTAAATTCCATGCTTTGTCTGAGGTGAAATTTCCGCTTCTGGTTCTTCGTAAAGATGTCAATGTGCCTCCTACTCCGAGTGCTTTTCCTAGATCGTGGGCTATGGATCTTATATAAGTACCTTTAGAACAAACCACTTCAAATTTTACGTCAATAACGTTGAAATCACCTTCTTGGATAGTTACTGTTTCTACGGAAATAATATCGAAGGAATTTACTGTAACGCGCTTCGTTTTTAGAGCCACGGTTTTTCCTAGGCGGGCAGCTTTATATGCTGTGACACCATCAACTTTCTTTGCACTAAATTGAGGGGGCATTTGGTCTAATTCACCAGTCAATTTAGAGGCGGCGAAAGCGATCATTTCAGAGGTGATATTCGAAATAATGTCAGGGTCGCCCCAGCTATCTATCTTTGTTTCAGCATCATACGAGGGCGTGGTAATTCCCAAACGAATGGTTCCAGTGTAGGTTTTTTGCTCAGCTTGAAGAAGGTCTATGGTCTTAGTTTTTCTGCCAGTACAAATAACAAGAACACCTGTGGCAAGAGGGTCTAAGGTGCCTGCGTGGCCTACCTTGATTTTCTTAATATTGAACGTGTGTCTTATAGTGCCTCTTACTTTATTAACGACATCGAAACTCGTCCAAGTAAGGGGTTTGTCTATGACTAGCACCTGACCTTCTTGAAAATCTTCTAATGAATTAAAGTTATTTTCATGCATTTTAAGAGCTTTTAATGCGTTTTAATGAGGTTTTAATATGTTTTAGAGCGTTTTCTTGCTTCTTCGGCAGCTTTTCTTCCGCTAGTCATATCTGCCGCCTCCGATGCGGTCATACCTGCCATGTCTTCGAAAATACCCAGCGCTAACCGTATGCTATTTACATTTTCAATGCGTAAACGGAGAGCTCCGTTTCTTTGGTACATGCTGGTATTTTTAGTGTTATGCTTGAGGTAGTTGAGGACTCTAGCGAACATAGGACCTTGGAAATACGGGCTTTTTTCTTCGCTAACGAATGCGGCGATGAGTTTTCCAGACTTGAGGATGACCTTTTCCATTCCGAGTATGCGAGAGACCCACCTAAACCTCATGGTCATAAGTAATTCTATAGTCTCGTTAGGCATAGGGCCAAACCGGTCTTCTAGCTTCACCTTGAACCCTTCTAAGTCGTGCTCGGTATCTAGGCCGTCGAGTTCTCGATATAGAGTAATACGTTCGGGAATATCGCTAATATAATGGTCTGGGATTAGGATGGAGAAGTCCGTCTCGAGGATGGTTTCCTCTACATACTTACCAGTTTCCCTCCTCTCTTCTTCGAAAAGTTCATTAAACTGTTCCTCCTTGAGTTCTCGAACGGCATCGGCTAGGATGCGTTGGTACATATCGAATCCGATATCTGAGATAAACCCACTTTGCTCGGCTCCAAGGAGGTCGCCAGCCCCTCGAATGTCGAGATCTCGCATAGCGATTTGGACTCCGCTACCTAGATCACTAAACTGCTCTAAAGCCTGCAATCTCTTGCGGGACTCTTCGGGCAAAGAACTTAAAGGGGGAGACATGAGGTAGCAAAATGCTTTGCGGTTAGAACGTCCCACTCGACCCCGGAGCTGGTGTAAATCGCTAAGCCCAAACTTATGCGCGTCGTTAATCAAAATAGTGTTTGCATTACTTATATCGATGCCACTCTCGATAATGGTAGTAGCGATTAAGACATCGTACCCTCCTTCTATAAAGACAGCCATAACATTTTCGAGGGCTTTACCTTCCATTTGGCCATGACCTATACCGACTCTCACGTCGGGACATAGACGCTGGATAATCCCGGCAACATCCTTGATATTTGCGACACGATTGTGTACGAAATACACCTGACCACCACGACTTACCTCATAGCTAATAGCGTCACGTATCATCTCTTCATTGAACGAAGTTAAAATCGTTTCTACTGGATGACGATTCGGAGGAGCAGTTCGAATAATGCTCAAATCTCGCGCACCCATTAACGAGAACTGTAACGTCCTTGGAATAGGAGTTGCCGTAAGAGTGAGAGTATCCACATTCTCTCGCAGAGTTTTAAGCTTGTCTTTTACGCCTACACCAAATTTCTGCTCTTCATCTACAATGAGAAGACCTAAATCTTTGAACTCTACTCGTTTGCCCACGATAGCGTGAGTTCCGATTAAAATATCTACCTCACCAGATTTCACTTTAGAAAGTGTCTCACTAAGTGCTTTACCAGTTTTAAATCGATTTATATAATCAACTTTTACGGGAAAATCCTGAAGCCTCCTAGAAAAACTCCTTGCGTGTTGCATAGATAGAATAGTCGTAGGGACAAGCATAGCTACCTGTTTTCCATCAGTAGCCGCTTTGAAAGCTGCTCGAATAGCCACCTCGGTTTTTCCAAACCCCACATCTCCACAGATAAGTCTGTCCATAGGGACCACTTTTTCCATATCCTCTTTTACAGCTTTAGTCGCCGTGTGTTGGTCTGGGGTATCTTCGAACATAAAGCTTGCCTCGAGCTCGTGCTGAAGGTAGCTATCAGGTGTAAACGCAAATCCCTCTGCGGCTTTTCTTTTCGCGTACAGTTGAAGTAGGTCGTAGGCGATTTGCTTAACACGACTCTTCGTTTTTGCTTTTGTTTTCGCCCAAGTAGCGGTGCCGAGTTTATTTACAGACGGCTTAGTACCTTCTTTCGAAGTGAATTTAGAAATGCGGTGAAGCGAGTGAATACTCACATATAACACGTCACCGCCTTTATAAGAAAGTCTGATAGCTTCCTGCTCTTTCCCGTTAACTTCAATTTTATGTAGCCCACTAAACTCCCCGATTCCATGATCTATATGCACCACAAAATCACCCACTT
Organism: Bacteroidota bacterium; assembly: GCA_002746975.1. GTDB lineage: Bacteria > Bacteroidota > Bacteroidia > Flavobacteriales_D > Sanyastnellaceae > UBA974. Next base: position 100,858 of record NVXE01000004.1, read on the forward strand.
CAAGCGCCATAAGTTCCTTAATCGTAAGAGCCTCCTTACTTTTTCTAAAACCATCTTTCAGACGAAACCTGTGATATCTATCAAAAAGTTGGTGATCAGTATAGACCAAAACCTTTAAGGCCTTATCCACAAATCCTTCACTGAGTTCCATGGGAATAGGCGTGTATGGCACGTCAGGACTTTTCTCCCCATTCTCATCTTGCCTATCCGAAAAAATATCGTGAAGTCGTTCTAATTGTGTTGCTTGGCCCGACACTATAACGTTTACGTAACCGTTCCTGTTATTTGCTATCAGGTTAGTAGCTATCATATCGAAATGCTTATTAAAAGCGGGCTGCTCCGTCATGCCATATTCAACAGTCGTGCGCTCTGGGAAGCTCTTCCCTCCCCTGAATTCTATGACGGAAAAATCAGCAATAATTCCCTTGAAAATTTTAGGGTCTAAATAAAGTTCGTTAGGAGGTGTTCTCTTCGTTTCACCTACAAGTCTCTCGTAATGAGCAGTAGCCTTTTCGAGTTCCTTTTCTAATCCTAACTCACAACTCAAAACGTCATTCATCCAAACAACGGATTTCGAAGGGATAAAGCTAAAGAACGGTTCTTGTTCTTCGTGGAAAGTTTTACTCGTGTTGCTACCCACATTCGGAACAATAGTTGCACGAGTAAGCTTGTTTACACTGAGCTGACTTACAGGGTCGAATTTTCTAATACTCTCGATTTCCTCTCCGAAAAATTCTATTCTATAAGGATGGTCGAACGAAAAGCTAAACACATCGACAATACCTCCACGCATAGCATACTGACCAGGTTCGTAAACGAAATCAACCTTTTCAAATCCGTATTCGAGAAAGACTTCGTCGAGGAAGTCTAGCGTGAAATTATCGCCCACGTTTATCAAAAAGGTCTGCGCGCTAAGCTCCTTTTTCGTAATTACTTGCTCACTCAACGCTCCGGGATAGCTAACTATAACACAGCCCTCGCGCCCTCCATTTATTTCGTTCAACACCTCAGCTCTCATTGCGATGTTTGCATTTTCCGTAACCTCCTCTTGGTACGGTACCCGCGCAGACCTCGGAAATAAAAATGTCGGCCTAGGATTTTCTACTAAAACCTGCTCTAGATCGTTCATGAAATAAGCCGCTTGCTCCTTATCATCAAGCACGAAAACATGATGTCTAAATGCACCACCCTTTTCTAAAACGTTCTCTCTCTCTCTCTCGAAAACGCCAGCGGCTATTAACGCTAACGACGATCCTACTACGCCTTTCAGTTCTATTTTCGTACCGAGATTTTCGAGCGCGCCTAAAATCGTTCCAGTCCGCGGGTCGCGTCGGTAGAAATTTAATAAGTCGTCCGGTCTCATCGAGCTTTTCACGGACGTTAAAGATAGTGCTACTTTTCTCGCTTCGGGAGGGTATCCATGGAACGATTTTTTGCCGCTAACTGGCAGGCCAAAAATGCATGGATGAGGTTGCGATTTCCTACGTAATACGGACTTCTTTCGTGAAGCTCAGTAGGAATTCTATCCATAACCCTTCCTTCGTCATCGATAGCCATTCCCCCAGCTTGTTCGGCTATGAATGCTAGAGGTGCACACTCGTATAGGAGGCGAAGTTTTCCAAGAGGTTTTTTCGCTAGGGAAGGGTAGAGGTAGATTCCTCCTTGGATGAGATTCCTGTGAAAGTCGGCAACGAGAGAACCGATATAGCGAGCTCTAAAACGAGCTCCTCTCGTTTGGCGACAACCATCGACAAAAAGGCGTGATGGGAGAGAACATTTTCCGAGAAGAGCGTCGTTTATAGAGTAAATACGACCTCTTTCGGGAAATTCCATGGCGGGATGAGAAAGGAAGAACTCGCCTACGGCAGGGTCGAGGGTAAAGCCGTTTACTCCAGATCCTGTTGTGTAAACAAGCATAGTAGAAGAGCCATAAAGGATGTAGCCAGAAGCGATTTGGTTTACACCTGGCTGAAGGAAATCCACATCTGAAATCGGCTCACCCATAGGAGTGACGCGGCGGTGGATGCTGAAAATAGTGCCTATACTTACATTTACATCTACGTTAGAACTTCCATCTAATGGGTCAATAAGGACTATGTATTTCCCCTTACGACCTTCATCTCCACATATTATTGGCGACTCTTGTTCCTCAGAGCCTATTCCCGCAACAGACCCTCCAGATGCGAGAATTCTATTGAAAGTCGAGTCAGCATAAACGTCTAGCTTTTGCTGTGCTTCGTCTTGAATGTTTATGGAACCAGCTTCACCTAGAATCCCTGCAAGACCTGCTCGATTTACCTGATGATTGACAATTTTTGAGGCTACTCCGATATCTGTTAAGAGGCGCGTTAATTGCCCAGATACGAAAGGGAAGGCTGCTTGGCCATCCATGATAAACTCCCCAAATGTTTTGGCCTTGCTCATTTCAAGTCCTTTTTTGAAGTCGTATTGCCGGAATAAGCTCCGGCGCTCGGAGAAAAACGTAAAGTTAAGTCGCGAAGACGCTTTGCGCACACAACAGACTTAGGTATTAATTCGAAAGATTAATTTGCAACGGGTAATAGAGCTATTGCGAGTCGATGGAAATCTGTCGGACTTAGTTGCTCGGCTCGTTCTTTAAGAAATTCTTTAGGAATATCTGATTCTGCAAATCCTGCGTTAGTTAACGCGTTGCGTAATGTTTTGCGTCGTTGACCGAAAGCACCTTTTACAACACGCTTGAGATGTAAAAACGAACAGCCTGGATCTATCATGTCATTACGCAACAACCTAATTACTCCACTTTTCACTCTAGGTGGAGGGTCGAAAGCATCTTCGTGAACCGTAAATAGATATTCGATATCATAATAAGTTTGTAGGAGTACGCTTAATATTCCATACGTTCTAGAACCTGGACCTTCGGCTATACGTTCTGCAACTTCTTTTTGGAACATGCCTACTACTTCTGGCACCCTCTCACGCCAATCGAGAACTTGAAATAATATCTGAGATGAAATATTATAAGGGAAGTTACCCGCTACAATAAAGTGCTTTCCATTTGGGAAAGCGAGATCTGGATTCCATCTGAGTAAATCTACTCCGTGAACTTTTTCAGAGGGTAGAAGCTCTTCTGTTATTAGAAAGTCTACACTCTCTTCATCTAGCTCCACTACATGAAGGTCCAAATCACCTCTATGTAGTAATGGTATAGTTAAGGCTCCAGTACCAGGCCCTACTTCTAAAACAGAATTACAATGCCTATGGCAAGTAATAGACTCTGCTATTTGAGTTGCTATTCCGGGGCCGGTTAGAAAGTGTTGACCTAAATGTTTTTTTGCTCTTACCATTACGATGCTTTCCCTTCGTGAAGAACAGGTAGAATAGTTCTAAAAGACGCTACTTTATCCCCCCATTTCTTGTTGAATTCGGCCTGTAGGGAAGGAGCGCACTCTGTTTGGTATTTATTGAATGCAGCAGGGGAATGTGCAATGTACTGTACAGCATAAGTTTCACCCCCTTGTTCATCTCCTTCTACTCGGCACAGCTTATAATCACGAAAGTGACCAGTTGCAAGAACAGCGGGAATGTGCTCTTCTACCATGTAATTTAGCCAGTCTTTAGCACAGCTTGCATCTACAGAAATAGTAATATTGTAAAGTATCATGGCTCTGGTTTATCAGTATTTTCGGTTAATTCTCGATACCTTTTTCTCGCTTCAATTACATGAAGAGATCCAGAAAATTCAAAAATAATTCTTTCGTAAAGCTCAGTAGCTTTCTCTAAATTTCCGAGTTTGGAGTCATAAATTAGAGCTAAATTGTATAGGGCATCATCAGCTGTAATATCGTCGAAATGTAGGTCAACAACTTCTTGGAAATACGAAATGGCAGAATCTAACTCTTCCTTCTGTAATGCGATATCACCTTTTATCATTAAAATTTCATCCTCCAAAGCGTGTCCAGGCCAAGCCTTAATCAAGGTATCCAAAGTACTCACTGCTTCATCATATCGTCTTTGCATAATTAATAAATCAGCTCTTGCGAACATTTGCATAGGTTCGAAAATGGTATCTAGATTGAAATTGTCAGTAATAAGTAAACTTAAATCGATAGCATCGTTGCTTATGAGTTTTGATGTCGAAGCCTTTAGAGCATCGAGTTGAGTTTGGGCCCAAGTAAAATCTCCTGTATAGTAGCTAATACGTGCGTTTCTATATTTCGCCTCGTGTCCTAATGGATCGTCCTTAAAATCTAATATTATTTGTGAAAATAAAAGTGATGCATCCCAAACCAAGTCCTCAAATACATAAATATCACCTAGTTCAAGCTTACACGCAGCAGCCACCCTAGAATTAAGCCCTGGAATTGCTAGAGTTTCCTCCATTATTTCCATCGCTTCTTCTCCTCTGTCTAAATAAAAAGCAAGAATATGAGCTCTATTCTTAAGCATAATTGCGGTCTCCGGTTTAATACCGAGGTCTCGAATGCTAGACGCATAGTCAGCTTCCAATTCACTTAATCCAATTAAATCCGAAGGAATTTCCTTAGTCAAAGCATGAAACCTCACTTGTAAAAGTTCATTTCTAGCGGTGTAAAAATATGGAGAGCTTTCCCCCTTAGAAGCTACGTATCCATAGCATTTCATAGCTGTCTCTAAGTCGTCGTTTGCAGCGGCGGTATTACCTAATTCCATCAATCTAACTCCGATTTCCTTGAGTCTAAGGTCTAATGACCTAGCGTGAACAAATGCTGATGCGAAGTCCTTTTCTTGTGTGAAATACCAAACCAACATTTCTGGAAAAATCACATCGTTAGGATATTTTTTTACTGCTCGAAGAAGGCCTACTCTAACTATTTCGCCATTTTCTGGCTCAGTCTGCAACCTGAGATTTCTGTTAAGACTATTCTGAACAGTTCGCAAATAACTAGGAGTCTTGTGTAATAGTTCTAGAAAACTATCGACCATACCTTCATAATCTCTTCTCATACCTTGAAGGTTAGCGAACTGATAATGGAAATCTGTCGTTCCTAACGACTGAGCTTTTCTATAAGTCTCGTACGCCATATCTAGTTCGTCGAGCTTTATAAACGCATTCGCTAGGCGTATCGCTTGGCTTTTCCCTGGTTGTAGAAGGTCTAAAGCTTCATCGAAGGCCTCTATAGCTAGTTCAGGTCTCCCGAAGTGTAGATATAAAGATCCCAAGTCGACATAGGCGGTAGATTTACTATTCCTATGCGTCCTTTTTAACCTCTTCTTAACGAGCTCTTCCGCCTCACTGAACTCATCCATCGCAAGGAGCGACTGATAATACATTTGGTATACAACATTCGTTTTATTCTTTTTATAAATCTCTACCAAATAGAGTCTCGCTTGCTCATAACTCCCCTCGTTATAATAAAATTCTGCCAACTCAAGATCTGTCTGAGCCGATACGAAATTCGCTCCACCGAAAGTTACGAACGCGATTATTATGAGAGTTCTAAATAATTTCACTTTTCGCTTATTAATTCCTGTTCTGACACCCCTCTAGCCCACATTCCTTTCTTTACAGTAATTAAACTATCGATTGCATCCCAACTTGAAGAGTCTGTTGATAATCCCAGTCTAATTAGACGGGAAGTTTCTAATAGAACTAGATCAAGATTTTTGACGGCATCGAGTTCTATTTGTAGATTTTCATTTAAATATTTAGCGTTTATAGTATCTCCGTTTGCATCAATTGTTATCTCTAGCTCTATAACTTCTCTCAAACCTTTAAGCTGAGAACGACATCTTTCGATTTCGTTTTTTAAACCACTAATTCTGCTAGGTACGTCCTTTAAATACCTGCTCGCTAATGCCAAGTCACCCACTATTTTTGCGTCTGATTGAACGAAGACTACATTACTGTCTAAAGCAAGCCACTTAAACTCCTCTTTCGCTTGACTTAATCGAGCTCTCACTGAATTTATAGAGTCGGTGGGGAATGCGGAAACAGAGGTTTGGGCTAAATGAACCTTATCAATAGCACGGTTAATTTCTAAAACACTTTCGCTATCGCCGCAACCCGATAAAATTAAGAGGCTTAAAGAGATAGATAAAATCGTTAAATAGAAATGCTTCATTTAGGAGGACTAGTTATATACTTTCAAACCCTACGAAAGGTACGAGAGCTTTAGGAATATTCACTCCTTTTTCGTCTTGGTGGTTTTCCAGTAAAGCAGCGACTATTCTCGGAAGAGCTAAAGCAGAGCCGTTTAACGTGTGAACTAATTGATTTTTCCCATCAGTTCCTTTAAATCTACATTTAAGTCTATTTGATTGGAAAGTTTCAAAATTAGAAACAGAACTCACCTCAAGCCATCTTTCCTGTGCTGCACTCCAAACCTCAAAGTCGTATGTCATAGCAGCCGTGAACCCCATATCTCCAGCACAAAGTCGTATGATTCTGTACGGCAATTCAAGAGCTTCGAGCAATCCCTTCACATGATCGACCATTGAGTCAAGCGTTTCATGAGATTTATCGGGATGCTGTATTTGGACTATCTCAACTTTATCGAACTGGTGCAAGCGATTCAATCCACGCACATCTTTACCATAACTACCCGCTTCACGACGGAAACAAGGGGTGTATCCACACAACTTAATCGGTAATTCAGAAGCGTTAAGCATCGTATCGCGATAGATATTTGTGAGAGGCACCTCAGCCGTAGGTATCATGTATAAATCATCGACAGGCATGTGGTACATCTGCCCTTCTTTATCGGGAAGTTGACCCGTACCAAATCCACTGTCTGCATTTATCATCAAAGGTGGAATATATTCAGTATATCCAGCTTCATCAGCGTAATCCAAGAAGAACCGAATAAGTCCACGTTGCAATTTGGCTCCTTTTCCTTTGTAGAAAGGGAAACCAGCCCCAGTAACCTTAGAACCCAAATCGAAATCTATGATGTCTTTTTCCTTTGCTATTACCCAATGAGGCTTATTGTTCTTACCTAAGTCTTTCTTCTCTCCCCAACTAGCAATAAGTTCGTTATCCTCTTCGGACTTTCCAGCAACCACTAGATCACCTGGAGTGTTAGGTAGATAAGATAAAAGTTCGTGGACCTCATTTTCTAAGGCATTCATTTTATCGCGCAAACTCACAGTTTTTTCTTTCAAACCAGAAGTTTCCGACTTCACAACTTCAGCTTCTTCACGCTTCCCTTCGCGCATAAGTTCACCTATTTTTCTACTTAAAATATTACTTTCTGCAAGCACACTGTCAAGTTCCTTCTGAATACCTCTTCTTGAAGAGTCAAGAGAAAGGATTTTATCAACTTGTTCTGTAACATCAAGTCCACGTTTTGCAAGAGATGAGATAACGCTATTGCGTCTTTCACGTAAGTAGGATAGTGTAAGCATATTTTCTAAGCTGGTAATTTCGGGTATTTCCGACCAAAATAAAATTAGTTAATAAACAAAAACTCCCGCCCCGAAGGGGACGGGAGTCCTAAAGAGTTAGAGGAATAAATTCCTATTACGCTTCGCCTCCCGCAGGGACTACGGAAACAAACGAGCGATTATTACGTTTCTTACGGAATTCAACAATTCCGTCAGTAAGTGCGTACAAGGTGTGATCCTTGCCGATTCCTACATTAGTACCAGGATGGTGAACTGTACCACGTTGGCGAACTAGAATGTTACCAGAAATACAAAATTGACCACCGAAGATTTTTACGCCCAGTCGTTTCGACTGTGACTCACGTCCGTTTTTCGAACTACCTACACCTTTTTTATGCGCCATGATATATTAAATTTTCAACTTAGCTATTAAGCTTCGCCGATTACGCTTCTTTTGTATTTTCAGTTTCCGCAGCTGGAGCTGCTTTTTTCTTAGCCGCTGCCTTCTTAATATCCGTAATACGGATTTCAGTTAGGTAAGGACGGAAGCCGTTAAGCTTTTGGTATCCTTTACGACGTTTCTTCTTAAAGATAAGAACCTTATCTCCTTTTAAATGCCTCTCTACAGTGGCATGAACGGCTGTGCCGTTTATAGCTGGGGCGCCAACTGTTACGTCTCCTGCTTTGTCTGTTAAAAGAACTCGATCGAACTTGATCTTTGCTCCTTCTTCAGCGTCCAAGCGGTTTACGAAAACCTGTTGGTCTTTTTCTACCTTATACTGGTGCCCTGCTATCTCTACGATTGCATACATGAAAATATAATTTACCCCATAGAATTATATCTAAAGGGGGCGCAAATATAGGGCTTAGAGTTGTAAAGCCCAAATTTCATCCATTAGAGTGATCTTTTCAACTTTTCGTTCGCTTACCCACCCCATTGACGATAGCTACACCGGATAAAATAATAGCTCCACCAGTAAAATGTATTGCCAAAAGAACTTCTCCATCTAACCATCCCCATATTGCTGCAAAAACTGGAATTATATATGTGACAGAGCTTGCCGTTAATGCATTTGTCCATTTTATAAGCCCATTAAATAATATAAGCGCACCTGCAGTACCTATTGCAGCAAGAACAGAGACTGCGACCATTCCTTTTACTCCGTGATCATTCTCTATAAAAATCGTGCTTACTTCCGAATTTATAAGTACGAATAAAGCTGGTGGAGTTACCAAAAGAAGTGCTATCGCTGCGATGGTAGTTGATGGCATATCTTGAAGTTTGTTCTTTAAAACATTGACGCTAATACCATAAAACAATGTTGCTAAGGCAATTCTGCCACAAGCCCACCATTCAAGATCTCCGTTTACATCAGCAAGCCCCCCACCACCTATTGCTAGAATTAGCGCACCTACAAATCCGATTAACAGCCCTGTAAATTGTCTTTTACTCACTACCGTATGAAATACAAGAGCAGCAACAACCATAGTGAAAAGCGGGGTGAGTGCATTCAACATTCCAGCTATTGCAGATGGGATTTCTGTCACAGCCGAGGTGAAAAGATAAGCGGGCAATAAATTTCCAAACACTCCCACAGCGAGTAGAGGTAGCCATTGAGATCGCTTTACGTTTCTAAGATGTCGAATAGAAAACGGTAATAAGACAGCTCCAGCAATTGAAATCCTCAAAGCAGCAACATCAAGTGCGGAGTAAACAACCTCTCCACTAGAGTCGAAGAGGGCAATTTTCATTAAAATAAACGAACTTCCCCACACGAATGCGAGTAAAATCAAAGTTCCCCAAATAAATAATGTTGATTTTCCCTTTTCCATTTCCTTTTGCACAGTTTGGCAAATGTAAGTCTCCTTCAGGCCTACCTTTGATACATGAACAGAAAACTCATAACACCTACAATTTTGACAGCCCTGTTTGCTGTGATTACTTTTTTCTGGACGAGTTGCGGAGAGCCTCCTTATGCGGGAGACATAACAGTGACGGAAGTAAATATGGTAGGAGCGCTAGAAAAAACAGTTGCAAAATTAGAGATAGATGGGATGATGTGTGAGGTAGGTTGTGTAGCGAAAGTGAAAAAGGAGCTTTTAGAGCAAGATGGAGTCTCGAATGTTATTATCGATTTTGAAAAAGGACGTAAATCGAATTTCGCAATAGTAGAATACGATCCTTCTACGAAAGACGCTCTTTCATTATCTAGCACCATTACAGACATCGCAGACGGAAAACTTTATGGAGTAAGAGCGGTTGAGGTTACGAATTACGCCCCGGCTTCTTCTACCTTAGCGGAGTGAAACGAATAACTAATATTGCCTTTGTACTTGTTTATGTAGTCGTTCTAGCGGGTTCTGTGGTGCGCATGACTGGAGCAGGTATGGGGTGCCCGGATTGGCCTAAATGTTTTGGCCTATTAATTCCTCCCACTTCTGAAGACCAAATTAGATGGGCGCCAGAAACAAACTACTCTGAGGGTCGTATGGTAATTGAGCGCGACACGCTATGGTATGCTACCCAAGATCATATTTCGTCCGATGGGAGTTTTAACACATCTAATTGGGCTCCTTATACTAAGCATGACTACGCAGAGTTTAATGCGATTCATACTTGGACAGAGTACATAAATAGACTTTCGGGTGCGCTTTCTGGAATTCCGATTTTACTGCTATTTATACTTGCGATTCGTTCTAGAAAGCGGACTCCCATAATTCTAGCCTCAGCAACTCTCGGGTCTGTTTTATTTGTAGCTTGGCTCGGAAAACTCGTAATAGACGGAAACCTAATTCCCAATTCTATTACTATTCACGCAGTAAGCGCTCTTGCGATATTGCTTTTCCTAGTAGGGCTTATACAGTATTATGACGGCCGTAAAGTCCAAATAAAAAAATCTATACGAGCTTATATATATGCTTCTATAGTGCTCTCATTTTTACAACTTGTTCAAGGAACTCAGGTTCGAGAGGTAGTAGATATCGCTCTAGAATCTGGCATTTCCCGTGCGAACATTATTTCCAGCTTGCCAGATTGGTGGATTATCCATCGCTCTGGGGTTTGGCTTCTTATCGCGATTCACGCATTGTGGGCAGTTCCTATGTTGAAGATGCCTCGTTTCGCACTCTACGCGAAGCTTGTAATCGGTATACTTTTAGCCCAAACCCTTACGGGCATACTTTTCTCTAGATTCGGTTTCCCAGCATTCGCTCAGCCGATACATATAGTGCTTGGATTTGGCTTAATATTAGTAGACCTCCGAGCTGTCTTAGCTTCGAAGGTCTAATAAGGTCTAATTAAAATCTAGAGTCGAAGTTGAATTGGAATCAACTTCCGCACATTTCGCAATCGTCACCATTTTCTATACTGCACATAGCGACTGCTTCCTCTGGAGTTAGCTCAGGAGCTTTACCGCTGTCTTTTGCGGTCTTGTACTTTTTATCGATAGTGAACTTAATTGCATCAGCTGCGGCTTTCGTTCGGAGATAATACATTCCCGTCTTGAGTCCACTCTTCCATGCATGGAAGTGCATTGAAGTAAGCTTAGAATTTGTAACGTTCTCCATAAAGATGTTGAGCGATTGTGATTGGCAAATGTAAGCCCCACGATCAGCAGCCATATCTAAGATAGAGCGTTGAGAAATTTCCCAAGCAGTACGGTAAAGTAACTTTATGTTGTCAGGAATCTCATTGATGTTTTGGACTGAACCATTAGCAGCAATAAGGCGATTCTTCATTTCTGTATCCCAAAGCCCTAACTTCACTAAGTCACGTAGCAAGTGCTTGTTTACAACGATAAATTCTCCAGAGAGAACGCGTCGTGTATAGATGTTAGACGTGTATGGCTCGAAGCACTCGTTGTTCCCAAGAATTTGGGCAGTAGAAGCAGTAGGCATAGGTGCGATAAGCAGAGAATTGCGCATTCCATGTTCTTGAATTTCTTCCTTTAAAACATCCCATTCCCATCTATCGGATGGTGTAACATCCCACATATCAAATTGAAGAATTCCTTGTGAAGCAGGAGAGCCTTTATAAGTTTCATAAGGCCCTTCTTCTTTCGCCATGTCTTTAGAAGCAGTACAAGATGCGTAGTAAAGAGTTTCAAAAATCTCCTTATTTAATTTCTTAGCCTCGTCAGAGTCAAAAGCGTGACGCATTAAAATAAACACGTCTGCAAGTCCTTGAATACCGATACCTATAGGGCGGTGTCGCATGTTAGAATTACGCGCCTCCACTACTGGGTAGTAGTTTCTATCGATAATACGGTTTAAGTTCTTAGCAACCTGATACGTTATCTCAAATAACTTATCGTGATCGAAAGTACCGTCCGATTTAACAAACTTAGGAAGAGCTACAGAAGCTAGGTTACAAACGGCAATTTCGTCAGGAGCAGTGTATTCTATGATCTCCGTACAAAGATTAGACGAGCGTATGGTGCCGAGGTTCTTTTGATTTGATTTGGCATTAGCTGCATCCTTAAAAAGCATGTAGGGAGTACCTGTCTCCACTTGGCTATCCAATATTTTAAACCAAAGATCCTGAGCCTTGATAGTCTTACGGCCCTTACCTTCTTTCTCATACTTCGTGTAAAGGGCTTCAAACTCAGCACTGTGAGTTTCAGGTAGCCCTGGGCATTCATTAGGGCACATCAATGTCCAATCCCCATTTTCTTCGACTCTCTTCATAAAGAGATCTGGAATCCAAAGAGCATAGAAAAGATCTCTAGCGCGTTGTTCCTCTTTTCCGTGATTTTTACGCATCTCTAAGAAATCGTAAACATCTGCGTGCCATGGCTCTAAATACATCGCGAAAGAACCTTTACGGCGTCCACCTCCTTGGTCAACATAACGAGCCGTGTCGTTGAATACACGTAGCATTGGAACGATACCGTTAGAAGTACCGTTAGTCCCCTTTATGTATGAACCTTTCGCACGAATGTTGTGCATAGCGAGGCCTATGCCTCCAGCGCTTTGTGAAATCTTAGCACATTGCTTTAACGTATCGTAAATACCTGAAATACTATCCTCTTTCATTGTGAGGAGGAAGCATGAAGACATCTGAGGCTTAGGTGTTCCAGAATTGAAGAGAGTAGGTGTAGCATGAGTAAACCACCCTTCACTAAGCATATTATAGGTACTCACAACTGAGTCCAAATCATCTTTGTGAATACCTACAGAAACACGCATCAACATATGTTGAGGGCGCTCAGAAATCTCACCGTTCATCTTTAACAAGTATGAACGCTCTAAAGTCTTAAATCCGAAATAGTCATAACTAAAATCTCTATCGTAAATTATTTGAGAGTCTAGAAATTCTGAATTAGTTTGAATTATTTCATATACGTCTTCTGCAATTAAACTTGCTGGCTCACCTGTTATGGGGTCAACATAATTGTGAAGATCACTTATTGTATCAGCGAAGGATTTTTTTGTCGATTTATGCAAATTGCTGACAGCAATTCTACTAGCAAGACTAGCATAGTCGGGGTGTGTTACAGCATTAGTTGCAGCAACTTCGGCAGCTAGATTGTCGAGTTCAGTAGTTGTTACACCATCGTAAACACCTTCGATAACGCGCATCGCAACACGTTGAGGGTCTACAGATTCGTGGAGACTATAACAAAGCTTTTTAATTCGAGCAGTGATCTTGTCAAATTGGACAAGCTCACGTCTTCCGTCGCGTTTAACTACGTACATGGTAAATATCTTGAGGGTGGTTCAGGTAGGGCAATATAAAATTCACTTAGAAGTCGGCATCGATGCTGAAGCTTTTGCTATCTTCAGAACCGTGGTTCATGACACCGGCTTTTTGATACTCGCCAACCCTTTTTTCAAAAAAGTTGGTTTTACCTTGAAGCGAAATCATATCCATAAAGTCAAAAGGGTTCGTTGCGTTGTAAACCTTTTCGTTTCCAAGTTCAACGAGTAATCTATCAGCAACGAATTCGATGTATTGTTGCATTAAATCAGCATTCATGCCTATTAGGCGAACTGGCAGTGCCTCAGTAACAAAGACCTTCTCCATCTCAACAGCATCAGTGATAATCTTCTCTACAACTTTCTTAGGAAGTTTGTTTACTAGGTGGTCATTGTAAATGAGGCAGGCGAAATCACAGTGCATTCCTTCGTCACGAGAAATAAGCTCGTTTGAAAAGGTAAGTCCTGGCATAAGCCCACGCTTCTTCAACCAAAAGATTGAACAGAAGCTTCCGCTGAAGAAAATCCCTTCAACAGCAGCAAATGCAACGAGTCTTTCAGCAAAACTCCCCCCATCAATCCATCTCAATGCCCATTCCGCTTTAGTTTTAACGAAGGGAAGTGTTTCTATAGCGTTAAATAGGTGCTCCTTCTCTTTAGTGTCCTGGATATATGTGTCTATAAGAAGAGAGTAGGTCTCCGAGTGGATATTCTCCATCATGATTTGAAAACCGTAGAAGAATTTTGCCTCAGTGTATTGCACCTCTTTGACAAAATTCTCAGCTAAATTTTCATTTACAATACCATCAGATGCTGCGAAAAAAGCGAGTACATTTTTAATAAAGAAACGCTCATCATCGTTTAATTTGTCATTCCAGTCGACAAGGTCAGCAGATAAGTCTATTTCCTCAGCAGTCCAGATACTAGCTTCTTGTTTTTTGTATTCAGCCCAAATATCATCGTGCTCGATAGGGAATAATACAAAACGATTAGGGTTTTCTTTTAAGATAGGTTCCTCCACAGATGTGTTCTCTGGCAAAACTTCTTCAATAGAAGTCTGTTGAGTCAAGTTTATCAACTCCATATCATTATCAATCTCGTTCGTTTTAGGGGAGGGTTGTTCCATGTCTCTTGACTTTATAATGCGGTATCGAATACGGTTTAGGGTGTCTTAGAAGCTAAAAAAGGGTGCTTCAATTAACGTATCAAAGAAACGCTTTAGACCCCTATATGCGCAACCCTATTTAGTTCACATTTGGGATGAGTTTTTAACACTATTGTTAATAGAGGGGCTTAACTTACTGTAGCACACGCATTAAGCCCTGTTGCGGGGTGTGTGATTTTAGGGATAAAGTGCCAAAACACCTATTTTCTTGGCACGGTTTTTTCCAACAAAAAACTCATGATTATTACAATGACTATTAGGAACAGTACTAACGTACTTTTGCACCATGCTTAAAGGGCTTTTAAAAATATTTCTAGGAGATAAATCGTCAAGCGACCTGAAGGAAATTCAACCTGTCGTAGACGAAATTCTGAAGGCCGAAGAGGCTCTTCTTACGATAAGTGCAGATGAACTTCGCGCAAAATCATCACTTCTCCGCAACCGAATTCACGATTACGTTTCAGACTTACAAAGTGAAATTGATGACCTAAAATTAAAATCAGCATCTATGCCAGAGTCAAATCTGGATGCAAAAGAGGCGGTTTTTAATAAAATCGACAAGTTGGAGGAAAAGATTAATGAAGAATTAGAAGTAATTCTTTCAGAAGTTCTTCCTGAGGCGTTTGCGATTATGAAGGAAACTGCAAAACGCTTTTCAGCAGACGAAGATATTGAGGTTACGGCATTAGAATACGATAAAAATATAGCGGCTTCACGTGATATGGTCACTATCCAAGGGGATAAAGCATATTGGAAAAAGACGTGGAAAGCTGCTGGGTCAGAGGTGAATTGGAATATGGTCCACTACGACGTACAGCTCGTAGGTGGAGTTGCACTCCATAGAGGCAGTGTGGCAGAGATGCATACGGGTGAGGGTAAAACACTCGTTGCTACTTTACCGGTATTTCTCAATGCTTTGACAGGAAGAGGTGTTCACCTTGTAACTGTGAATGATTATCTCGCTCGAAGAGACTCGGAGTGGATGGGGCCGATTTATGAATTCCATGGTCTTACTGTGGATTGTATCGATAGGCATCAACCTAATAGTGAGGCTCGTCGTGAGGCTTATAAATGTGATATAACATTTGGAACGAATAACGAGTTTGGTTTTGATTATTTGAGGGATAATATGGCCCAAAAACCAGATATGCTCGTTCAACGCCGCCATCATTATGCGATTGTGGATGAGGTTGATTCGGTTCTTATTGATGAGGCTAGAACCCCGCTTATTATTAGTGGGCCTACACCTAAGGGCGATGAGCAAGAGTTTGAGTCTCTCAAGCCCATGGTTGTTAAGCTTATTCAAGTTCAACAAAAGGCGGTACAAGAATTTTTACGTGAAGCTAAGAAGCTTCTTTCAGATGGTCTGTCTAAGAGTGAAAAAGAAGCAGCGGGACTTGCTCTTTACAGGGCTTTCCGTGGACTTCCTAAGTCGAAGCCGATTATTAAATTCCTCAGTAATGAAGGAATGCGCCAACTTCTACTTAAGGTTGAAGCGATTTATTTAGCTGATAATCAGAGAGAGATGCATAAGGCAGATGCGGAGTTGTTCTTTGTTATTGATGAGAAGCAAAACCAAATAGAATTGTCTGAAAAGGGTATCTTATTCCTCACTCAAGGAATGGACGATGACTCATTCTTTACCATGCCTGACATTGCTACAGAGCTAGTTAATGTTGATAATTCGGACGCTTCAGAAGAAGAAAAGTTGGCTCGTAAACAAGAGGTGATGCAGGATTATGGCGTAAAATCTGCTCGCATTCATTCTATGAATCAACTTCTGAAAGCGTATACTTTATTTGAGAAAGATATCGAGTACGTTATCATGGATAACAAGGTGAAAATCGTCGATGAACAAACCGGTCGTATCATGGACGGTCGTCGTTATTCAGACGGACTACACCAAGCTATTGAAGCGAAAGAAAATGTAAAAATCGAAGCTGCAACTCAGACCTATGCTACCGTAACTCTGCAGAATTTCTTCAGGATGTACCATAAACTTGCCGGAATGACAGGAACGGCGGAGACTGAAGCAGGAGAGTTTTGGGATATATACAAATTAGACGTAAAAGTCATTCCCACGAATCGCCCGATAGCGAGGGATGACAGGGAAGACTTAGTGTACAAAACGAAACGTGAGAAGTACAACGCGGTAATCGAACACGTGGAAGAATTGAGCAAGGCGGGACGTCCTGTTCTTGTGGGAACGACAACTGTTGAGGTGTCGGAATTACTTTCGAGGATGCTCGATATGAGAGGGTTAGAACATCAAGTTTTGAACGCGAAACGTCATCAACAGGAGGCCGAGGTTGTAACTCGTGCCGGACAAGCTGGGACTATAACCATCGCTACAAACATGGCTGGTCGTGGTACGGATATTAAACTTACGGAAGAAGTTAAAGCTGCAGGCGGACTTGCAATTGTAGGTACTGAGCGTCATGACTCCAGACGTGTAGATAGACAGCTTCGTGGTCGTGCTGGTCGTCAAGGAGATCCAGGCTCGTCGCAATTCTATGCTTCTCTCGAGGATGATTTAATGCGACTTTTCGGTTCGGACAGAGTTGCGAAAATGATGGATAGGATGGGGCACCAAGACGGTGAGGTCATTCAGCATAAGATGATTTCGAAGTCTATAGAGCGTGCTCAGACGAAAGTAGAGGAAAACAACTTCGGAATTCGTAAAAGATTATTGGAGTATGACGATGTAATGAACGCTCAGCGTGAGGTTATCTATAAGCGTCGTAGAAACGCACTTTATGGAGATAGGATTAGAACGGATATCGCGAATATGTTCTTCGAACTTGTAGAAGCGAATGTTGATTCGACCCACGAGTTTAAGAATTACGAAGGCTTTAGGCTTGCGATGTTAACGAACCTGGGGATGGAGGCCCCGGTATCTCAAGAAGTATACGACACATCGAAAACGGATGATTTGGTATATGAGTGTTATGCCAAATCTGAAGCTCACTATCGTGCAAAAATCGACGACCTAGCTCGTAGAGCGCATCCAGTAATACAGAGGGTGTACGATGATGATTCTAATGATTTCGAAAATATTCTAGTTCCATTTACAGATGGCCGTAAGACCATTCAAGTGAGTGCGAATATTGAAGAAAGTGTTACTACTGAGGGGAAGAGTGTTATGAAAGCACTCGAAAAGCAAATAGTTCTTGTTGTTATAGACCAACATTGGAAGGAGCATCTTCGATCTATGGACGATCTTAGAACGAACGTTCAGCATGCTAGACATGAGCAGAAAGATCCACTCCTAATTTATAAGTTTGAGTCATACGAGCTTTTCAAGCAAATGATTCAAAAGGTGAACGCCGAAGTTGCATCGTTCTTGATGAAGTGTACTATACCTACGAACGTAAGCGACCAACCGGTAAAGCAGGCCAAAAGAGTTGAAACAGCTCCTATAGGAACTACTTCTAAGGCAGGAGTACAAAATATTGCAGAGCAAAACTTAGCTTCTCGAGCAGCGGTAGGTGGGGGAGGTGCTATTTCTCCAGGTCGTCCCGGACAGCAACAAGCACCAGCTCGCCCTAAGCCGGTAGATCCGATTCGTACAGATAAGAAAGTTCAGCCGAACTCACCTTGTCCGTGTGGCTCAGGTAAGAAGTATAAAAAGTGTCACGGAAAGTAGTAAAGGCATTTTTACGTTCAGAGAGCAAATTTCTTTAACTAGTTTCGAGAATAGTATGCAAGTTTCGGGAGTGTGAACACTGTCAGAAGTATGTACTAATAGGTCGAAAGATTCAAGAGGAGTCCCGTTTTTTATCATTTCGGCGATTTGTTTGGCCCAAAATCTCAATCGAAGATTGTCAGATGCATGACCGCTATATCCTCCAAATCGAACTAATAAAAAGGGAGCTGTGATTCTCATATGCACTGCGTCCCGTCTTCCCCCGGTATCACTGATAACAGCTCCGATTCCGAGTTCGGACATTAATGCCCAAATCGCTTCCGCTTCCGCGCTTCCGCTGAACCAGTCTGGATGCCTAAATTCTACGGCCATTTTAAGCTCTAAAGGCCAAGATTTTAAATATTCAGCGAGTTTTTTACTGTGTTTCGGAGCATAATGTGGCGGAAGTTGTAGAAAAGCAGGTCCGAGTTTTTCGCCCAAAGCGAGGATGCCGTCAATGAAATCATCGGTAGGGCTTTCGCAATTGCCGAATCTTCGATAGTGACTAATAATCGCTGGAAATTTCGGGCAGAAAATAAAATGGTCGGGCATTTCGGCCGCCCAGGCCGCCATTTTTTCGGGTGGGTATATTCGATAGTGTGTCGCGTTAAATTCGATAGTCCCGAACTGGCGGCCGTAATGGGAGGCCCAAGTTCGCATGGGATCTTTTTCGGGGTAAACCTTACCTCGCCAAGATCTTATTGTCCACATCGTACCCCCAGCTCTGACTTTTGGTACTCCTTTATATATGTTGCCTTTAGAAGATTTACTCCACTCGATTTTGCAATTGGGCAATTGCCAATCGATTTTATCTAGTTCTTGCTGTGATTCTATCTTACCAAACTTCACATTACGAATCTAACTCCGACGCGAGTGAATTAAATAGATAAGGAATCATTAATATTTCGTTTTTTTAAAGAAAAATTTATAGTATGAAGAATTTATTTGAGGCACTTCTTGAGTCTATAGTCCCTCGTACATGTATGAGTTGTGGTAGAGAGGTAAGATATGAGGGGCATATAGCAGGAGCTTGTACTATATGTGTTACCGATTGGGGAGTGTTTGAGTTCGGGGATATTTCTAAGACTTTGTTTAAAGAGAGATTTTTTGTGACTTGGTGTGCTTTGGGTTTCAGGCTAGGAAATGGAACGAGTAGAGCAATCATACATAAATGTAAATATGGTGGAGAGCCAGGCCTTGTGAAAGAATTAGGTAGATGGATGGCGACAAGGTGGCCTGCCCCTCCCATAGATGTAGTGCTTGTACCTATACCTGTACACTGGAAAAGGAGGTTGCAGCGAGGCTATAATCAAGCGGAGAAGTTGGCTATGGGAATGAGTGAGGTTTGGTCTGTTGAGGTGGACTATTCAAGACTTGTCAGATTAAAGCATGGTGATTCATTGACGGGCTCAACGAGAGAGGGCAGAGAAGAGGCTCTACGGGAAACATATGGAGTTGCAAATATTGATATTTTGGATAATCGGCCTGTGGTTCTGGTAGATGATGTACTTACTACAGGTGCTACACTGAGGGCTTGTAGAGAAGTATTTGAAATACATGGTAGAGAGGTGATAGGGGCAGCTGTTCTAGCTCTAGCGTGAACCGTGTGTAAGACAGTATATTTGTCGGAATACGATGAAAATAGGAATAGAAATAGTAAAAAGTCTCGAAGCATTAGTTGACTCGGAAGAAAACTTAATCGCTAATTTGGCAAACACGTCATCACTTTTGATGAGTTCGGGGAACTACCATTGGGTAGGCTTTTATTTTGTAGATAAAGAGCAAGATGAGTTAGTATTAGGTCCATTTCAAGGGCCTATAGCTTGCACAAGATTGAAAAGAGGTCGCGGGGTATGTGCAAAATCCTGGGAAAGTAAAAAAACGATTTACGTAGAAGACGTTGAGTCCTTTGAAGGGCATATTGCGTGTAGTTCACTGAGTAAGTCAGAAGTAGTAATCCCTTTGATAGTAAAAGACGAGGTAGTTGCTGTATTAGATATAGACAGTGCAGAAATTCAAGGATTTTCACTTAGTGAAATTTCAATTTTTGAGTCAATAGTAAAGGTAATTCAGGCCAAATGGTGAGATTTATTACTTCGTATTTAGCGATGATGATTTTATTGTCGTGTGCTCAAGTGGGGACGCCAAGTGGGGGAGCTTACGATGTGGATCCTCCTAAGATCATTTCGATTTATCCAGAATTAGGAGCTACTGGAGTTTCTATAAATGAGGGGGGTACTATAATAGTAACATTTGACGAATACGTAAAAGTTCGAGATTTAAATACTCAACTTTTAGTTTCACCACCTCTTTTAAAGCCTGTAGAGTGGAGTATGAGAGGCAAAACCGTCACTTTTACTTGGACGGAAAATCTTAAAGAAAATACGACCTATGTATTCCAATTTGGAGATGCAATTATCGACGTAAGAGAAGGTAATCCAGCTGAAAATTTTCTTCACGCCTTCTCAACGGGCACGGTATTAGACACCTTATCCTTAAAAGGAACAGTTCAAGATGTCTTTACTTCCGAAGCTAAAAGTGATGTGAGGATATTTATGTATGAGGAATCAGTTAGTATTGATTCAATTTCGGATAGCTTTCTTCATATCAAGCCCAAATTCGTTACAACTACGAATTCTCTCGGAGAGTTTGACCTAGAATATTTGCCACGTGGAAATTACAGAATAATCGCAGTAAGTGATGATGATAGAGATTACGCTTGGAGCGGTGGTGAGGCACTGGGGATTCTTCAAGATGTGGTTGAAATTTCTGGTGCAGACTCAATTTCTAGTCCTATTCGCCTACAAGAAACCCCACCATCTCCGCTAAAGTACTTCGTTAAACAATCTATAGATTCATTAGGATTAATAGAGATAGAATTAAGTAGTGAATTAGAAAAGGGAGATACGTTATATGTGGGAGAGAGGCGGAGTTTTATTGATGGTACCACGTTATGGGTTTGGAGTGAAAAAGAGAGAGAAATTTCCGACGAAGAATTTATAATCTGGTCAGGAGCCGACACCTTAAATCTTAGCGAGGTGGGATATGTTGCAACAAAATCCGTTGAAGTAATCAGCGCACCAGAGGGACAGCAGATTTCGACTACTCTTGCGAGCATCAAATTTTCTCGTCCGATTTATAAATTGCACGAAAACCTGTTTGAACTTTCTCGCTTGGATACCATAGCTGAAAGTATTGAGATTGATTCTATTTGGGTAGACCAAACCTCTCCGTTTTCTATCCAATTAAAGGGGAATTTCGGGAGAGGCGAAGTTTTAAGCCTGCTTTTACTTCCAGGGTCGGTTGAAGGTCAAGGAGGAGTGGTTTTTAAAGACTCTACGGAGATTAAATGGAGTACCTTTCACAAGAACGAACTAGGGGAATTAAAAGTCATCATTGATAGAACGGGATGGCTTGAGTTAATCTCACCAAATGGAGAAGTTGTTAGGAAAGAAAAGCTTAATAAAGGTGAGTCGGTGTACTTTAAAAATATAACACCGGGATCATATGAGCTTAAATGGACGGGAGACGAGAATGAAAATGGATATTGGGACGAAGTAGATCTTAAGAAGTGGCAAGCTCCCGAAGAGGCTATATTGATGCCGTCAAAAATCAAAATAAAAGCCGACTGGAGTCACGAAATAAAGTGGCTTAACTAGAGAGGCTCGTCGTTTTAGCCGTTAATATCTAAGAATTTGTTTACAGATTTAAGGGCGCCGAAAACGACTAAAGTATCTGTTTCTCGTATCACCGTCTCTGGCTGAGGTACACCTATAATGTGTTCCGTTGTTTCGGTCTTTCCATCAATTTCTTCTTCAAATTCTCTTCGAATTGTAATTAGGCGAAGTCCATATCTTACACCTAATGAGATGTCCTTTAAAGTTCTACCACAACAGTTAGGTGGAGCTTTTATTTCAGCGATTTCATATTCGTCAGGTAGCCGCAGGAAACCACGTATGCTAGGGTTAATTAATCGTTCTGTCACAACAGCTGCTACCTCACTCTCGGGACTTAAAATCTCTTTTACCCCAAGTGACTTGAGTATGCGATGCTGATTATAATCGTTTGCCCTGACTATGATGCGAGGAATTTTTAAATCGATAAGATTTAAAGTTGTTAGAACGGTTGCTTCGAAATTTTCGCCAATGGCAACTACTGCAGCCTCCATGTCTTGGACGTTTTGGGCTTTTAAAGCTTTTTTATCAGTAGAATCAAGAGTGATTGCTAATGCTACGTCTTCTTTAAGTCCTTCTGCGCGCTCAGGCTTTATGTCGAAGGTATATACTTCGGCTCCTCGTTTTGCGAGAGAAAGAGCGATTTGAGTTCCGTAGCGGCCAGTACCTAAAACGGCGAATCGAGATTTTACCATATTACAAATGTCGGAATGAAAGGTTCAAGTTCGAGGATTTATCAAAGCTTCTTCTAAGATTATTCCAAACCGAGCTATATCTTCGAATGAGTTATAAAGAGGTACGGGAGCCATTCTAATAACGTCGGGCTCACGCCAATCTACGACAACTCCTTGAGAAGAAAGTCTATCGTAGAGGTCACGACCTTGACCATGGGCGATAATACTGAGTTGAGCGCCTCGTTTTTCTGGGCTCGAAGGGGTAATTATTTCGAGATTTACATCGGTTGAATATGCAACTTCGCGAACGATTTTTTCTAAAAAGGCTGTAAGTCTTAGGGATCGTTCTCGGAGCTTATTAATTCCACCAGCTTCCTCAAAAATTTCTAATGAAGCTTTATGGACGGCCATATTTAACACTGGTGCATTACTCATCTGCCAAGATTCTGCAGTTCCCATACTAACATAGTTAGGATCCATTTTAAAACGAGATGATTTTTCATGTCCCCACCAACCTTCGAGTCTTGGGATTCCCGAATTGTGATGACGTTCGTGAACGTATATCCCGCTCACTGCTCCAGGGCCCGAATTCATATACTTATAACTACACCAGCATGCAAAATCTACATTCCAATTGTGTAACTCGAATGGGACATTGCCCATTCCGTGGGCTAAATCGAAACCACACGTGGCACCGACTTTATGAGCTGCTGAGGTTATGCTTTTTAAATCGTGAAGCTGTCCAGTGTAATAATTGACTCCTCCTATCATTACTGTAGCGAGCTCCTCACCTATATCGAATATTGCTTTCTCAATATCTTCAAGACGCAAACAATGTTCTCCTTCACGAGGTTCTAATTCTATTAAATCTAAGTCGGGGTTGCCGTCATGAAAATCGATTTGGCTTAATAGAGCATAACGATCGGAAGGAAAGGCCTTCGCCTCACATAATATCTTCTTGCGATTCCCCTTAGGTCTATAAAAACTAACTAAAAGCAAGTGGAGGTTTACGGTAAGTGCATTCATCGCAACTACCTCAGAGGGGAGAGTTCCTGCTAATTTTGAGAGGTGAGTGGAGAATAACTCATGGTAGTGCATCCAAGGATTTCGTGCTTTGAAATGTCCTTCAACTCCGTGAATCGCCCAATCATCAAGTTCAGTTTTAAGTGCGTCTGAGGCAGATCGAGGTTGTAAGCCCAAACTATTCCCAGTGAAATAAAGGCAATCACTGCCATTATGCTGTGGAATATGGAATTTATCTCGAAATGAACTTAATTCATCTGAAGAATCGAGCTGACGAGCTAGAACTAGGTTTGGACTATTAGATACCATGAGAGCAAAATTACGAATTGCAAAGAGAGCATCCCATCAAGTAGTAAAGTATGATGCCTGTTGCGTTTAAATTTATTGAAAAACTTTGGAGAAACAAATGGAATAGAAATGATGGCATGTATGAAAAGACCATATCCAATAATAGGGTTTATGAGCCCACCTAATGCCAAACCTCCCCACACCGCTCCAGACCCACCCACAAGCCACATCGCACGCACTAAAGCTCGTTCTATCCCTAAAACCTGAGGAATAGTTTTCATTTTAAGGTCATCGATTTCTAAATCGCTCACATCAAAAGGAATTGTAATACCCGCTATATATAAAGTTCGGGAAACGAATACCGCAACAAGAATACCTACATAAACCGTTGAGATTTTATCTATTAAAATAACAGGAAACACAACAGTAGTTAGTGCCCATACGATTGAAATTAAAGGCAATTTTAAATACGGCTTTTCTCTAAGTGGAAAAGAGGCATATGATATTCCTAAAAGGATAAGAACGCCCCCCATGAAGTATGCATCGTGGGTAAAAGACAAATCAAAGTACTCTAGAATAGCAACGAGAATACACCCCCAAACGATGACCAGTCCTAGTCCGAATTTCTTGTAGAAATCAACAATAACTGGTCTAGCTGTGTGTGGAAAAGACCTAACCTTGATAAATCTCTGAGCGGAGTAACCAAGTCCAGTCAAAGCAGTAACTAAATAAGCGGAATCGAGTGTTTCAAGCTTTAAACCGAGCGAAAGCCCAGTTAGAATAACTGTAGCTCCTGCTCCAAGTGCAATTAAAATATTAGTAAATCCGAGAAACTTTTCAAGAAGCATTGTACAAAGGTGATAAAATATATCTTTGCACATTCATTTTACTTCGCCCCCTTTCATTTTAATAATATGGAATTAGGAAGTTTCGCCTCAAGGCATATGGGTCCTCGTTTTGAAGACCAAACCAAAATGCTCGCAACCATAGGTTGTAGCTCGATAAACGAACTTATCGAAAAGACTGTGCCTACGGCGATTCGCCTGAGGGAACCGTTAAATCTCCCTGCTTCTTTAACTGAGAGTGAGTATCTAGAACACGTTGATGCCCTCGCTTCGAAGAACGTTACTTTCAGAAATTACATAGGTATGGGATATTACCCAACTGAAGTTCCTAGTGTAATCAGGAGAAATGTATTAGAGAATCCGGGTTGGTATACAGCTTATACTCCATACCAAGCGGAAATTGCCCAAGGAAGGCTGGAAGCTCTTTTAAATTTCCAAACGATGGTTTGTGATTTAACGGGTAAGGGGATTGCAAATGCATCATTACTTGACGAGGGGACAGCTGCTGCTGAAGCTATGGCGATGTTGTTTTCTACCCGCCCTCGTAAACAATCTAAGGCGGGAGCGAAAACATTTATTGTAGATACAGCAGTATATCCTCAGACGTTTGCTGTAATGAAAACACGAGCTAAGTCGTTTGGGATAAATATCGTAGAAGCGCCTCGCTCTGAATGGGTTTTTACCGAAGACGTTTTCGGTTGCTTACTTCAATACCCTGATGCAAATGGCGAAGCAGAAGATTATTCATTACTAGTCACAAAAGCTCATGCTTCGGAGGTAAAAGTCGTGATGGCGACGGATTTGATGGCTCTACTGATGTTAAAAAGCCCAGGCGAAATGGGTGCTGATGTAGTTGTGGGTAGTTCTCAAAGATTCGGCGTGCCTATGGGGTATGGAGGGCCTCATGCGGCCTTTTTTGCTGCTGACGAAAGCTACAAAAGAAGTTTTCCGGGAAGAATTATAGGTGTAAGCGTGGATAGAAATGGTGGAAGAGCCTTACGAATGGCTCTACAAACTCGTGAACAGCACATCCGTCGTGATAAAGCTACATCGAACATTTGTACTGCTCAAGCTCTTCTCGCTGTTATGGCTTCTATGTACGCAGTTTATCACGGACCTAAAGGTTTGCGAAATATTGCAGAAAGAATTCACACTCGTACCAAATCATTTGCAACGGCATTAAATTCTAATTCGACCATGGAGGTCGTGAATGCTCGTTATTTCGACACCATTAAAATTAGAATTAAAGGAGGAACTGACGCTATAAATGCATTGATTGCTAGGGCGAACGCATTAAAAATAAACATACGTTATTTTAATGATGGCGAACATGTGGGAGTATCCTTAAATGAACGCACAAACATCGAAGACTTAACGAACCTGTGTTCTGTTTTCGGTGTGCCTTTAGTTCAGGGGGTTGAAATAGACAGAGCGTTTTTAGGAACACTCTACCGTGGTATCGATTATCTAAATCACAAGGTCTTTAATAGTCATAGGTCTGAAACTGCCATGATGCGGTACATTAAGTATCTCGAAAACCGTGATTTTTCTCTTGTTCATGGAATGATACCTCTTGGATCGTGTACTATGAAATTGAATGCTGCAACAGAACTCTTACCTATTGCTTGGTATAAATTCGCAGAGCTTCATCCTTTCTGCCCACCCGAACAGGCTAAAGGGATGATAGAGATTTTGCAGTCGCTAGAGAGTGATTTGGCACAAATTACAGGATTTGATAGGGTTACTCTTCAGCCAAACAGTGGTGCAAATGGGGAATATGCCGGTATGATGGTTATTCAGGCATATCACGAAAGTCGTGGTGAGGGGCATAGAAATGTGTGTCTAATTCCTTCGAGTGCTCACGGTACGAATCCAGCCAGTGCTGCTATGGCGGGACTTAAAATTGTGGTAGTGGGTTGTAGGGAGAATGGAGACGTAGATATTGACGATTTAAAAGAAAAAGCAGAGCTTCACAGTACTAACCTTAGTTCTATTATGATAACCTACCCTTCTACTCACGGAGTTTACGAGGAGGGAATTCTAGAAATTACAGAAACGATACATTCTTATGGCGGGCAAGTCTATATGGACGGAGCTAATATGAATGCTCAAGTAGGATTAACAAGCCCGGGAAATATCGGTGCTGACGTATGCCACCTCAATCTTCATAAAACATTTGCTATTCCTCATGGAGGGGGTGGACCTGGAGTTGGGCCTATAGGAGTTGCAAAACATCTTACACCATTTCTGCCAGGTCACTCTATAGTTCATAAGGGAGGCGCTCAATCAATTTCGGCTGTTAGTTCAGCGCCATTTGGAAGTGCATTAATAGGTCTCATTCCATATGCCTACACTCGTATGCTCGGAGCTAAAGGGGTGACACAAGCGACTGAAATAGCTATTCTGAACGCTAACTATCTCAAGGCTAGACTTGAAAACGCCTATGATATTCTATATCAGGGAAAAAATAACACCGTTGCTCACGAAATGATAATTGACTGCCGCTCTTTTAAATCGAGCGGAGTTGAAGTTATTGATATCGCGAAACGATTAATCGATTACGGATTTCACGCTCCTACTATATCTTGGCCTGTTGCGGGAACTATGATGGTAGAACCGACTGAGAGCGAGTCGTTAGAGGAGTTAGATCGCTTCGCCGACGCCCTACTTAGTATAAGAGAGGAGATTCGTTTAATAGAACTAGGTGAGGTCGATTCGGAAAACAACGTTCTGAAAATGGCACCCCACACAGTTATTGAAGCTACCGCTTCGGAATGGACACATCCCTACTCTAGAGAGAAAGCCGTTTATCCGGTTAAAGGGTTGAGAAATATTAAGTTTTGGCCTCCAGTAGCGAGAGTAAATGATACGTATGGAGATAGAAACTTAATGTGTAGCTGTCCTCCGATTGAAGATTACATAGACGAACATGAGGAAGCACTTAACGTTTAAGTGTTATCAAGTCTGTAAATCATCATACGAATTAAGCAAATCTAGTTCTATATTTGCCATGAGAATTTGAATAATCAAACCATAAACCGCTCAATATGAAGCAAATATACTTTTTTATAGCTACGATGTTCGTTGGAACAATCGCTACTGCTCAGGTTAAGATGCCTGTGCAAGCTGCTAAAGACGCTAAAACGTCTAACATTAACTCTGAAGCTCCTACTCAGGCTGCTCGTGCAGTATTCTGGAGTCATGATTGTAACATTGATAACTGTGGAGATTGGTCTTTCGACAATGGTGCTCTAGAAGTAGGTGCTCCATGGACTGGTATTGACATTAACTTTTCTTGTACTACTGATGGTCCTTCAGGTCCTTACAACCAGTGGGCAGGAGGCTCAGGTGATGGGACCGCAGCAAGTGCGATGAACTCAACGACTTCGGCTAACGGTCTAATCATTGTTGATTCTGATTTGTTTGGAGCAGATGCAAACTACGATGCAAACTGGGTTGAGAACTGTTGGTTCCAAACAGCAATGCCTATCGATTGTTCTACTCACCCATACGTAAGTATCTCATTAGAGACTCGTTACCGTTGCTGGGATAACGGAGCGTCTGATGATAGCGAGAAGTGCTTAATCGAAGTGAGTCGTGACGGTGTAAATTGGCCTTCTATTGATAGTTGGGATGAAGCGTCTGGTACTGTAGATTACGGTGATGGAGTTATGGTTCCTAGTCGTAAAGAAGTTTTTCCAGGATTTGAAACTAGCGACACATCAGACAACCCTTCGTTACTAGAATTCGACATTACTGAAGCTGCTGGTTCTCAAGGTACAGTTTACGTCCGTTTCCGTTGGTCTGGAACATGGGGTTATAGCTGGGAGATTGATGATATCAAGGTATATGATACCCCTGCAAATGATACTCGTATCGACAACTATGTTAGTTACACGGATTTCGAGCGTACTGGATACTATGAGTACGGTGCTTGGGCTCAGTCTCAAATTCCTGCTGATCTAGCCGCTGGTGCGAAGGTTTATAACGTAGGATATGATTACCAAACTAACGTGACTCTTGAAGTTAATGCAAACGGAGTTGTAGCTTCTTCTGAGGCAATTAACCTCGATTACACAACTTCTGATACTTTATCAGTTGCCTATATGCCTACTGGTTTAGGCACAGTTACTGTTGATTATACACTTTCAGCTGCTATGGCTGATGAGAATCCTAGCAATAACACTGCTTCACAATCATTTGAAGTTACTGATTTAACTTGGGGACGTGATGACGGAATTCCTACAAACTCAGCACCTGGAGATGGAACAGACGATTACATCGCTGTATCTCTTTTCGACATTGTTGAAGACGTAGTTATTTATGCTATTGATGTTGCTATCATGGATGGTTCTGAAACAGGAACATCTGTCATTACTCACCTTTTCGACGGACTTGACGATACTTTCCTAGTTGATCAGTACGGTGGGATTCTTCAGAGTTCTGACGAGTTCGATATCATTGCAGGAAACACAAATGCAGAAGGCGAGCCAGTTACAACTTGGTACACTTTTGTATTTCAAAACCCATTTATGGCTTCAGCGGGTGATTGGCTAGGTGCAGGTTTTGAGCACTATGGTGGATCAAACGTTCAATACGGAGAGTCTAAATTTACAGCGGACAATACAGCATACATTTATGGACCTTTCGGAGCGGGATCTGCTTATGACTGGTACTATACTAATGAAGTTCCTATGGTGCGTTTAAACCTAGACCCTAATGCGGTTAACACTATTTCAGAGGAGCAAGTGAACACAACTGGATTTCAAATGTTCCCAGGCTTCCCTAACCCTACAAATGGAATAACTAGAGTTCAGTTCCGTTTAGACCGCGCGTCTGATGTTACTTTTGAAGTACGTGATATAACAGGAAAGATTGTTTTCTCAAGAGATATGGGAACTCAAGCACCTGGTTACAACAGTATTTCTATAGATGCTTCTGACTTCGCTGCTGGTGCCTATACATACACTTTAACGGTAAATGGCGAGAGAGCTACTGACCGTTTAATGGTTAAGTAAAGAACTTAATTTACCAAGTATTTCCTAAAAGGGGGAGGCCAAAACGGTCTTCCCCTTTTTTTACACAGTTTTTTACGTAATTTGCCAACTTAATTTAAGAATATGAAACATTTGACTTTAACTCTTGGAGCTATTTGCATTTTTGCAGTTGCTTCTGGCCAACGTTTGGAGAAGATTCACACGTTTGCAAACACAATTACTGCAGCAACAGTTGCTGAAGCGGATCAAGCTCTACTAGACGGGCTTGTTGCACGCGAGACTCAGCGTGGTGGTGGGAATATACTTTTCGCTGAAGATTTCTCTAACGGATTCGATGGAATTAACGGAAACGGTGCATGGACAACAGAAGATAACGCAAATGACAGCTTATGGATTTGGGTTGCACCAGGTAACACAGGATTCTATCACAATGGAGACGCAACAGGTGTTGCTCACCCTGGTGGAGAATTTTCTACTAACATCGGAGCTCTTGAATCTGGAACTCCTGAAAATGGATGGATGATTTTCGATTGTGATTACCTCAATTCGCCTATTGCAGATGGTTATCAGGATACAGACGGTTCTTTAACTAGCCCTATGATAGACTTTACGAATAACGGATCAGTTATTTTGAGTTGGGATCAGTACTTTAGGTACTGCTGCTACCCATATGCTCCTATCTATGTTGACGTAACTAACGATGGCGGTACTACTTGGACAACCTTTGACGGTCATGGTTCTTTCATTGAGGCCGCTAACACAGCTTCTGCGAATCCACTTCCGACAACTCTTGATATCAGTTGTGTTGCTGCTTATAGCGATTCGGTACAGTTCCGTTTTACTTACACTCAAGCTCCTGAGACAGGGAACTCATACAGCCACTACTATTGGGGAATTGACGATGTAGTAGTTTCTTCTAATGTTAACGCAGATGATCTAGCAATGGTTCAACTTTCTAATGGAGATATCTTTAACGTATGGGAGTATAGAGTTACACCTTTGGCCCAAACTATTGCAGCAGCAGACGGCGGTGTTCTTGCTTGTGTTATTTACAGAAATAATGGAACTGAGAACCAAGATGCTGTCGAGGTACTTGTTGAGGTATTAAACGAAACAGGTGATGTTCTAGCAACAGTAACAGAAACTATTCCTACGGTTTACTCATTTGCAAATGGTCTTAACTGTCCTGCTAATGCACAAGACACCATTTATATCGCTACTGGATGGGAGCCTTCAGTTACTGGAAATTACATCCTACGCTCTACTCTAACTTCTGGTAGTAGTACTGATGTTACTCCAGAGGATAACACAATGTCTAAGGTTATAGTTTTCTCAGATGATGAATATGGACACGACGATGAAGCAGTTTTAGACGGCGAGATGTTCCCACGTGAATCTGATATTGCTGGCATGTATGACCCAACCGGTCAAGGATCTTTTTACCATGCAGTAAATGGAGGCTCAATGGCTTACGGGTTGACTATTGATTTCGGTGAGAACTGTGGACTTAATATCGATGGAGCAGTTGCTGAACTCGAATTTGAAACTCGTCTCTACTTCTACGATAGTGCTCTAGGAATAACCGATAGTCCTTTTGAGAGTACATTCTGGACTTATGATACTGATTGGAGTAATGTTGGACCTTACTATTTAGCATTTGAGGATCCAATTTCTTTAGACGCGGGTTCTGTTTACTTCGTAGGTGTTATTTCGGAGTATGAGAGTGAAGGAGGCTTGACTGTTCAGGCTCAATTAAACAGCGATACTGACAATAGTACAGGTGAGTATAATGTTACTGGTGATGGAGATTTTGTTTGGTTTACATCCCAAACATATACGCCTGCAATTCGCTTAATACTAAGTGAGAGAGTGGCTGTTGATGAGATTGCTAATTTGAATGGAATCAACTTGGGCCAAAACGTGCCTAATCCGGCTACTAATATTACCACTTTCAATTTCAATATCACTCAGAACCGCACGGTTAAATTTGAGATTCGTGATTTAAGTGGTCGTATTGTAAAAAGCATTGAAAAAGGTAGTCTTGGAGCAGGAGCTCATTCGATTACTTACGATGTTAGCTCACTTTCTAGCGGATTATACACTTATACACTGATTGCAGACGGTATCTCAATCACTAAAAAGATGGTGGTTCGTTAAGTCAAACCCCCAGTATTTACTACTAATTGAAGAGGTATTCTTAATTGAGTACCTCTTCTTTTTTGTGTTATTTTCTTCTTGAGTACTTTCGCACTATGGGATTGAAAGCATCTTTAAGTAAGCCGTTCGCTAGAGCGGCCATGGTTGAGTTGAAAATGAAGTCGGCAAATCCGGTAGCTGCACAATTAAAACAACTTAACGAAATCGTAAAAACGGCGGCAAAAACTGCCTTTGGAAAAGATCACGGACTAAAGGACGGAATGACCTTAGAAGCTTTTCAGCGCGCAGTTCCTGTTAGGGATTACGAGGGGCTGAAAAGTTATTTGGAAAGAGCAGTCGCAGGAGAGTCAAATGTGGTTTGGCCAGGTAAGCCTAAATACTTTACAAAAACTAGCGGCACTACCTCAGGGGCTAAATATATACCTATAACAGAGGACAGTCTTTCGAATCACATTGCAGGTGCTAGGAATGCCTTATTAGGCCAAATTGTGGGCTCAGGTAATGCTAGTTTTGTGAGTGGAAAAATGATTTTCTTGCAGGGAAGTCCTGAATTAGATGAAACGGAAGGAGGGATTCCACTAGGTAGATTATCTGGGATAGTTGCTCATCATGTTCCTAAATACTTACTGAGGAGTAGGCTGCCTTCTATGGAGACAAACTGTATTGAGGATTGGGAAGAAAAGATAGATGCGATAGTTAAGGAAACTGTTGATGAGGATCTTAGATTAGTGAGTGGAATACCTACTTGGGTACAGATGTATTTTGAAAAGCTTCTCAAGTATACAGGTAAGAAAACAGTTGAGGAAGTTTTTCCCAATCTGAGTTTGTTTGTCCACGGAGGAGTGGCTTATGGTCCATATTCTGAGAAATTTAAACAACTTATCGGTTTTGATATTGACCGTGTGGAGATTTATCCAACTTCAGAAGGGTTTATAGCTTTTCAGGACAAACCAGGTGTTGAGGGGATGCTATTAAATATCAGTGATGGAATTTTCTTTGAATTTATCCCTATGGATAAATACAATGAAGATAATAGACCTCGTTTAACAGTTGAGAAGGTAGAAATAGGAGTGAATTATGCAGTAATTCTGACTACAAATGCTGGATTATTCGGATATGATATAGGTGACACTGTGAAGTTTGTTTCTTTAGACCCATTGAGAATTGTTGTTACAGGTCGAACAAAACACTTTATTTCTGCATTTGGAGAGCATGTAATTGCGGAGGAGGTTGAAGCGTCAATTTCTGAATCGGTTGAAAAAAACGGTGGAGTAATATCGGACTTTCATCTAGCTCCTCAAGTGAAGCCGAAGAAAGGCAAGCCCTATCACGAATGGTTGATTGAATTTGACAATAAACCTAAGGATATGACAGCCTTTTCGGCAGACTTAAACCAAGCTCTGAGAGATAGGAACACATATTATAATGATCTTCAGAAAGACGGCGTGTTAAGTCCCGCAGTTGTTACGCCTCTTGTGAAAGGGAGCTTTATTGCTGCTATGAAGTCTAAGGGTAAGTTAGGAGGCCAAAACAAAATACCTCGCCTCGCAAATGATAGAGTTTTAGCGGACTTACTCCTTGATCCGAAGAAAAAATGAAGATAGTAGCCTTAACGGGAGGAAGTGGGTCAGGAAAGTCCACGATTCTGGAAGGTTTGAAGGAGTATTTCGGTGACGAAATAACAATACTATCGCTAGACGACTACTACCGCCCTAAGTCTGAGCTGCCTGTAGATGACAAAGGAGAAACTAATTTCGACTTGCCAGAAGTGATTAACTACGTTAATCTCATGAATGACATTACGAGATTAAAAGCGGGTGAAGTAGTGGAGCTCGATACCTATACCTATAATAGGACAGCAATGACTTCGTCACACATTAAGGTAAAGCCCGCTAAATGGTTAGTTGTCGAGGGATTGTTCGCACTTTATGATGACGACATACGCGCAATGGTTGATATTAAAGCATTTATTGACGCTTCGGTAGATAAACGTCTTGAAAGACGAAAGCATAGAGATTTAACGATTCGCGGATACAGCGCAGAGGAAGTTCAATATCAATGGGATAACCATGTTCGCCCTGCCGATATCAAGTTCATAGAACCGTGGAAAGAAAAGTGTGACGTAGTTATTAATAACGAAGAACACTGGGAGCACGGACTAAGGGAGTTGATTTATAATATGGAATCTATATGAGAAAAGTATTTACCCTCCCGACTTGTAAGACATGTCAGCGCATTTTTGACGATCTGAAGCCAGAATCTCACGGATGTGAAATTATAAATATCAAAGAGAGTGGCATTTCGGCTGACGATTTAGATACCATGAAGGGAATCGTTGGGTCATACGAGGGGCTTTTTTCAAGGAGAGCTATGAAATTCCGCAGTATGGGACTTGCAGAAAAAGAGCTTTCAGAAGACGACTATAGAACTCTTATTTTAGGGGAGTACACATTTTTAAAGCGCCCTGTTTTTTTTATTGGAGGCGAAGTGTCTGTTGGATCTCGTAAATCTGAGGTCGAAAAAGCTAGGGAATTTTTAGGATAGCGGGCTTTGTGATTCCGAAACGAATGTATAGAGAATCGAAGTCTATTTCTGCTTTCGCGCACATAGCACTTTTATTAGTCGGAGTTATATATGCGGGTAATTACATTGTCGCAAAGGGAATAATGCCTGAAATGGTAGGTCCTTCAGGGTTTATCGTACTTAGAGTAGTATTGGGAACGATAATGTTCTTCTCTCTGATTTTTATTAGATCTTTTTTCTCGAAGAAGAAAATGAGCACAGCATTTTTTATCGAAAAAAGCGATGTGCCTCGACTAGTGCTTTGTGGTGTTTGTGGAGTCGCAGTAAACCAACTATTCTTCTTTAATGGGCTATCCTTAACAAGCCCAGTTCACGCGTCGTTAATAATGACAGTGAGTCCTATATTCGTTTTGGTCATAAGCGCAATTTTATTAAAGAATAAAATAACGGCGAGGAAGATTGTTGGGATTGTTTTCGGAGGAGTAGGAGCGGGCTTGTTGTTGTTGTTAGGAGCGAGCGAACAGGCTCAAGGAGCTGGAGCGAGCTGGGAAGGAGATGTGCTAATTTTGGTAAATGCGATTTCGTATGGTGTTTATTTGGTTGTGGTGAAGCCGTTAATGAAAAAGTATAGCCCTTTAACGATAATAGCGTGGGTATTTTTATTTGGAACGATATTCGTGCTGCCGTTTGGGATAGGTCAAGTCATGGAAATTCAGTGGAGCGAGTTTACAGAGGATCATTGGAAAGCACTAGGGTTCGTAATTTTTGGAACTACTTTCTTAGCATATTTACTAAATATTTATGCCCTCACGAAAGTTGAGCCAGTGGTAGTAAGTATCTATATTTACTTGCAACCTCTTTTGGTCCTTGCCTTAGTAAGTATAATGGGTTACTTAGGTTTGAGTAGCTATCACAATGATTTAACATTGTTAAATGCTATTTGTGCTTTAGGGATATTCACAGGGGTATGGTTAGTTAGCATACCAAAAGGATGGATTTCTGATGTATTTAAGTCTTAATTTGGGCTTAAGAAAAAGAAACAGTAAAATCATGGCTATTCAAAAACCCTTCAACCTCACAAAATGGATTGAGGAAAATAGAGATTTACTTAAACCGCCAGTAGGAAATAAAAACCTATATATAGAAAGTGGCGATTATATCGTGATGATTGTTGCTGGCCCTAATGCTAGGAAGGACTATCATTACAATGAAACGGAAGAACTTTTTTATCAGCTCGAAGGAAATATATGTGTGAGGATTCAGGAGGACGGGAAGGCGGTAGACATGCGTCTTGGAGCCGGAGATATGTTCCTACTACCTGCTAGAACGCCACATAGTCCAAATCGAGAGGAAAATTCTATAGGACTTGTTATTGAAAGAAAGCGCTCAAAAGGGGAGAAGGACGGACTGATGTGGTTTTGCGAATCCTGTAATGAAAAACTTCACGAAACCTATTTCGAACTTAAAAACATCGAAACCGATTTCCAGTCGAGATTTCATGAATACTACAACTCGGAACATCTAAGAACATGTCGTAACTGTGGCGAGATTATGCCCACCGACCCTAAGTTTACGTTGTAAAAACATCGTATATTTGAAGTAACACGAAAAATTGTAGCATGAAAAATTTACTTCTTTCCCTATTTTCAGTTTTGGCATTAATGTCCGTTCCAAATAACTCAAGCGCACAGTCAAACTGTAATATTGACTTTGTTTATGACATCCTAAACGCTTCTATAAATATTCAGGCTATTAACTTTCCTGCAGGAGTAGAGCTTACTTGGTCTATTGATGGAGTTGTTTTTGAAGTAGGTGTTACGGATATAATGATGCCACTGTCTATGGTATTACAGGGGCCTGTCGAACTTTGTGTTGTTTTTTCTAGCACAGACTGCCCAGATGGAATAACCTTCTGTGAAGTGGTTGATATTACAGGTTTAGTAGATTGTTTGGATCCCACGTTGATTGACCCTCTTGCGATTTGTACTGATATTTGGACTCCAGTATGTGGATGTAATGGTATAACGTACTCCAACGAATGTTATGCCATTAATTACGGAGGAGTTACATCTTGGACACCAGGTGAGTGCAGCGGAGGTTGTCCTACCGGACTCTTTATTTCAGAGATAGATTTTAATCCGTGTAGTTGGATTTTTGAGATTCAAAACGCTTTGCCAGGTGCAGTAGTTGAGTGGAGTTTCGGAGATGGTGCATTCTTAACATCTAGTTCAGTAGAGGATCATTCATATTCAAATAATGGTATTTACGAAGTATCGGCCTATTACACAGATGATGTCTGTCAGGGAGTTCTTTTGACTGAGACGATAGAAGTATTAGGTTGTGGAAACGATGTGCCATGTTCAATAGAGATGGAATATGAATTGTTCTATGATCCAATTGAAGAGTTAGGCTACGGAATATTTGAAGCGTTTAACTTTCCAGACAGTGTCGAATTATTTTGGACAATGAACGATTCGACAATTGCAACTGGAGTAAATGTTGTAGAAATCACTGAGCCAGTACCTTTTCCAGTAGGTGGAGTTACAATTTGTGTAGGTTATGAAAGTCCTGACTGTCCTTTAGGCACATTTGCTTGTCAGTGGCTAGGTGAAGACGGTGAAGGGCCATGTGACCTTGAAATAACGGGGGTTTACGAAGGCGCGGTGGGTGTGTATGAAGCTTATAATTATCCAGATAGTGTAAACTTAGTTTGGACGATTGATGGGGTTGCTATCGCCGAGGGGACAAATTTTGTTGAATTATCCTTCGAGGATATTTCTAACGGATCCGAGCTGTGTGTATACTACGAAAGTGTAGAGTGTGGTGAGGTAGTTGTTTGTACTGTACTAGGCGAAACAAATTCAGGAGATTGTCCTACAGAGATTTCAGTAATATACCCTAAATGGGATATGTGCTCTTGGGCGTTTGAAGTTGTTACAAATGATGAGGTAAGTAACTCTTTTTGGACGTTTGGAGATGGCACTCAGGAACAAGGAAGCACTTGGATGAGCCATACATATTCCGAGGATGGGACATATAATGTTCATGTTGTGTATTACAGCGATACTTGTTTAAATGGTACAGAACTGGAAATAACCATTATAGTTGCTAACTGTGGTGGTGCTGCTGATTGTATTAATGATGACCAAATAGATACTACCTATGCCTGCACAGAGGAATATGACCCTGTTTGCGGTTGCGATAATGTAACATACTCTAATGAATGTTACGCTTACCATTATGGAGGAGTAACGACTTGGGTCGCGGGAGAGTGTACGACAGCCGTTGGAAATATTTCGGGAGAAGATTCTTGGACGGTTTTTCCAGTTCCTACTACTGGGGAGTTGTTAGTTCGTGGTCTAGGAGATGGTGTTTGGCATTACAAAATGTATGACTCACAAGGCCGAATCGTATTGACTTCGGAAGTTTCTAACGGAGAGAAAGTTTTACTAGACGACCTCCCTGATGGTTGGTACACCTTGCAAATCGTAGGTGTTGTAGGGTCTGCGAAACGAGTAATTGTGCAGAGATAATTATAGACGATAAATGATTCGATAGTGCATACCTTCGCATGGCACGAAAAATGCTTGATTGAATGCGATACGATCGTTTAAATGTATTTACTGGATGGGCTATTTGGCTCGTTGCTACTATTGTTTACCTATTAACGATAGAACCGACCGCAAGTTTTTGGGATTGTGGAGAGTTTATTGCTTCTGCTTATAAGCTCGAAGTAGGACACCCTCCTGGTGCACCCCTGTTTATGCTGCTTGCCCGTTTTTTGATGATATTCTCAACTCCGGAGACAGCTGCTATTGCAGCTAATTCGTTGTCTGCTTTGAGTAGCTCGTTTACGATTTTATTCCTTTTTTGGAGCATAACTCATCTTGCAAGAAGGTTTTCAGGAGGGTTTACCAAAGAACCTTCTTCTTCAGAAAGACTTGCAATTTTGGGTTCAGGAGTGGTCGGAGCTTTAGCCTATACTTTTTCTGATTCATTTTGGTTTAGTGCAACGGAAGGTGAGGTTTATGCATTGTCGTCTTTGTTTACAGCAGCTGTGTTTTGGGCGATTCTTAAATGGGAAAAGCATGCTGATGAACCTAGTTCAACACGTTGGATAATACTGATAGCATATTTGATGGGACTTTCAATAGGAGTTCACCTTTTGAACCTTCTTGCGATTCCCGCTATGGCTCTAGTTTATTACTTCCGCAAATATGAGTTCAGTATAAAGGGATTAATAATTACGGGGGTGAGTTCTATTGCACTCCTAGGTTTAATCCAAGTTGGAGTAATACAGGGCGTAATCCAATTAGCTGGGAAGTTTGAGCAATACTTTGTTAACGTATTGAAATTCCCTTTCAACAGCGGGATAATTACGTATTTATTATTATTGGTTGCAGTACTTATATCCTTGGTTTGGTATTCAAGGAAGAAAGGATGGTGGGCGTTAAACACCTTCGTTTTGAGTATCGCCATGGTGCTCATTGGGTATAGCTCTTTTACCACTATTGTAGTTAGATCTAGCGCGAATCCTCCTATGGATGAAAATGATCCAGAGAACTTTTTCCAGCTACTCAAGTATTTAAATAGGGAGCAATATGGAGATAGACCTTTAGCAACAGGACAATACTGGGGATCTCCTCTTGATATAAACAATTCATATCTAGATGGTGGTGCTACTTTGGTTAAGAGTTTCAGTATTAAAGAACTAAGAGGCACAAGGGATGTCAGAATTAAGTCTTTTAAGAGCGAATCAAGTGCGATTGCATTTTTAGAAAACTCACAAAACAAGAGGTATAGAATCGTAGAGGAGTATATTAATTCAGGTGAAAAGAAAGGCACCGTTTCGAATTACGATAAGGACTTCACAATGATTTTCCCTCGTCTTTATTCATCAGAGTCAAGACATATTAAAGAGTATAGAAGATGGAGTAATTACAAGGGTTATAATGAGGCTCAATCTTTTACAAGTCCTTTGCTGGAAGAAAAATTGTCTAGGCAAGGATTTTTGATGCATCTTCAAAATGATATTTTAGGAGGGACTCTTTCGAAAGCAGAATTGACAAGAACTCTTAAACGACTATTCTCGGAGTATGGATTGCCGTGGGATGGAACTTTTGAAATACGATCTAAAAACGAAATCCTTGTTAGAGACCCTGGAACCGGCACTATGAGGTTAGCTCCTCTAGACGATCCAAGAGCTGTAGATGCATTATCTGAGATGTTGATAGGCAATTTAGAGCAAGGATTAAGTAGCGGTAAGGCGTATGTAAAACGACTAAATAATGAGAAAAATTACTATGAATCACTAGCATCTAGAGCTACAGACTATGCTCAACAACAACAAGCACTGTCGGGTCTACATAACGTGTTGGAGAAACTGCAACCTACATCAGGTGAAAACTTAAGGTATTTCGTTGATTACCAGATAGGCTGGATGTACATGAGGTATTTTATGTGGAACTTTGCAGGTAAGCAGAATGATACTCAGGGACATGGTGATTTTCAAAATGGCAACTGGCTTTCCGGAATTGACTCAATAGATGAGTTGCGCTTGGGAAGTCGAGATACTCTAACTCAGGAGATGTTAGAAAACAAGGGATTAAATAAATTCTACTACCTTCCGCTTTTACTAGGTCTGATAGGATTGATATTCCAAATCGTTCGTGACCCTCGTGGTGCGTCAATAGTAGGGATTTTGTTTTTAATGACGGGACTCGCAATTGTTGTTTACTTGAACCAAACCCCGATGCAGCCGAGGGAACGTGATTATGCGTATGTAGGATCATTTTACGCCTTTGCTATTTGGATAGGATTGAGTGTATTCGCATTGTTCGAGGCTGCTCGTAGATCTGAGTTCATGACACACGTAAAAGGGTTTGGACTACCATTAGGAGCGGGAGTAATATTTTACATACTCGAAACTATTAGTGGTATGCCTAACTATCTTTCACTGAGCATGTTATTTATGACTTTCGCTGCGGCAGTGTTGTACGCAATAGCCCACATTTCTCGAATACTCGGCTTGAATGAAAACGCACGTGCTATTACAGTTGTAGTGGTTACGTTATTCGTTCCGATTCTTATGGCATCAGAAGGATGGGACGACCACAGCCGTGCTCATAGAACTACTGGAGTAGCTTTTGCGAAGAACTATCTAGCGTCGTTGGCACCTAACGCTATACTATTCACTAATGGGGATAATGATACTTTCCCGCTTTGGTATGCTCAGGAGGTTGAGGGTTTTAGAACTGACGTAAGGGTTTGTAATTTAAGTTTACTTAATACTGACTGGTATATAGACCAAATGAGACGCCGTGCCTACGAAAGCGCTCCATTACCCATAGAGATGTCAGAGGAGCAGTATAGACAAGGTACTCGTGATATTGTTTTGCTAAAACCTTCTACAAAGAATCAGTATTTCGATTTAGGTGAAGCGATGTCGTTAGCTCTCGATGAGGATAATGTGAAAACCTTTGGGGCGAAGAAATATGCACAATTCCCATCAAGTAGTTTTTCTATTCCAGTGGACTCAGCTAAAATTGTTGATATGGGCATTGTCTCGGAGAAAGAAGCGGGCAGTATAGTAGATGCTGTTGAATGGACTATAGTTGACGCTAAGGGAAATACCCCTCAGTATATATTAAAGAATCAGTTAGCAGTTCTTTCTATGCTTGCAAATAATAACTGGGAAAGACCTATTTACTTTGCCGTAACCACCGGAGGTGATGCTTATATAGGCCTTCAGGATTACTTCAGACTAGAAGGACTAGCGTATCGCCTTGTGCCAATTAAATATGACACGAATTCAAATCCGAATGTTATAGGAGGTATCGAAACGGACATAATGTACGAAAACGTTATGAATAAGTGGTTCTGGGGCGGTATGGACGATTTGGAACACGGGATTTATATGGATGAGAATAACCGACGTATGGTCACAAATGTTCGGTTGCAAATGGCAAATCTAGCTGACGCTTTGATAGAAAAGCAAGATCCCAAACGAGCTTTAGAGATATTAGACGAACTCCTAAGAGGAACACCTAAGGAAAACGTGCCTTATACGAGAGTGCTAATGCCTGTAGTTGAAGCTTATTCTCAGCTTGCCGCCTCGGACACTCTACTTTCTCCGAACACAGTGAGTTTGACCGATGAAGAACGTAAGGCAGCATTAGAAAAAGCTCACATTTTGATTGAAGATCTTTTCGCTCAACAGGAAGAAGTGATTTCATACGCAACCTCTTTGAGTCCAAATTACTACTCAGCTATGACATCAGAGATTGATTTAGCAATTCAAGTAAGTGATAGGCTTGTGAGGGTATTTAAGTATTACCTTCCAAACGATCCTCTCGTTGACAAATTAGACAGTCGCTTAGGTAAAATGGAAGAGTCTGTAGATCAATATGAACGTAGAATTATAGAACTTGGGTTTATAGAGTTTTAGAGCCTCTAATTAAGTTTGATTTGAAAAGGGTAGCAATTTTATCTTCAGGATCGGGGTCTAATGCCCAAGCTTTGATTGAATATTTTGAAGCTTGCGAGAATATTCATGTAGTATATGTGGGTTCGAATCGTCCTAAAGCAGAGGTGCTAGAAAGGGCGGATAGAGCTGAAGTAAACAATGGAGTTTTTAGTAAGAGTGATTTACTGGACGGCACCCTGAAAGACAATCTGGATATTCTAGGCGTTGACTGGGTATTGTTAGCAGGCTTCCTATTAAAAATACCTGGCGATTTTTGCAATAGATATAAAGAACGAATATTAAACATTCATCCTTCATTATTACCTAAGTTTGGAGGAAAGGGGATGTTTGGGATGAATGTACATAAGGCAGTTTACGAAGCTCGCGAAAAGGAAAGTGGGATGACAATTCATTTCGTAAATGAATCATACGATGAGGGTGCGATAGTATTTCAAGGCCGAGTGGATATTTCTAATTTGAAAAGTCCTGAAGAAATTGCGTCTAAGGTGTTGAAACTTGAGCACAAGTATTATCCTAAAATCTCAGAAGAGTTAATTACATTGGCAGAAGAATAGTCAAGTTATGGTTATAGATTTCGAACAGTTACTTAAGAGTACCATGGTTCTATTTGCGGTTATTGATATCGTAGGTAGCATACCAATATTAATGGATGTAAAGCGTAAATCGGGAGACATCCACCCCGGTCGAGCGACTCTTGTAGCGCTTGGAATAATGCTAACTTTCCTATTTGTCGGGGAAGGAATTATTACATTTCTAGGTGTAGATGTGAACAGCTTCGCAGTAGCGGGTTCGTTCGTTTTGTTCTTTATGGCTCTAGAAATGGTTCTCGGCATAGAACTTTTTAAATCTGACCCATCATCTATGAAGGCAGCTACCGTAGTTCCTGTAGCCTTCCCTTTAATAGCTGGAGCAGGTAGTATGACGTCTATTATTTCGCTTAGAGCAGAGTTCGCTCAACTAAATATTATGATAGCTATTTTAATAAATATGGCATTAGTTTTTATAGTATTAAAAAACTTAGGTCGTCTCGAAAAATTACTTGGAGAGGGAGGTATTGCAGTACTTAGGAAAGTTTTTGGAATAATACTCCTTGCTATTTCAGTTAAGCTGTTTGCCTCAAATGTGAAATATCTATTTTAGAATAAGCAATTTTCAAGATGGCTAATGTAAGCGTATATACTGATGGTGGAGCGAGTGGAAATCCTGGTCCGGGTGGGTATGGAGTAGTCCTACTATCAGGCAAACACAGAAAAGAACTTAGTGGGGCGTTTCGACTTACAACTAATAATAGAATGGAGCTTCTTGCAGTTATTGTTGCATTAGAGGCTTTAAAAAAACCTGGTACTGAGGTAACAATTTATTCTGATTCGAAATATGTTGTTGATGCTGTCATGAAGAAATGGGTTTTCGGATGGGTGAAGAAGAACTTCAAAAACAAGAAGAACCCTGACCTTTGGAAGAGATTTTTAAAAATTTACGCCCAACATAACGTGAAATTTGTTTGGGTTAAAGGACACGCAGGGAACGAGTTCAATGAAGTGGCAGACAGATTAGCTGTATCCGCATATGCTGACGGAATATTGCCACTTGAAATAGATGAAGCATACGAACGCATGAAATCGGGGCAGAAAAGCTTAGATTTGCCGTCCGAATAAGATGATATAATAATATAGAATTATGCGTACAGACCTTTACACAGGACACGATTATTTCAACATGGATGACCTTCTTTCAGAGGAGCACAAGTTGATTAGAGATGCTGCTCGCGCGTGGGTTAAACAGGAGGTAAGTCCGATTATTGAGGATGCTGCCGAAAACCAAGTTTTCCCACAGCACTTACTTCCAGGACTAGGCGCGATTGGTGCATTTGGTCCTTATATACCTGAAGAGTATGGAGGTGCAGGGTTAGACCAAATCTCATACGGCCTCATCATGCAAGAACTCGAAAGATGTGATTCAGGATTACGTTCTACTGCCTCAGTTCAAAGTTCCTTAGTAATGTACCCGATTTGGAAGTACGGGTCAGAAGAACAGAAGATGAAGTACCTTCCTAAACTAGCGACTGGAGAGTGGATAGGGTGCTTCGGACTTACTGAGCCTGACCATGGGTCTAATCCGGGCGGTATGGTAACCAATTTCGTTGAAGATGGCGATCACGTTATCTTAAACGGAGCGAAGATGTGGATTTCAAACGCGCCATTTGCAGAAATCGCTGTGGTTTGGGCGAAAGACGAATCAGGGCGTATCCACGGACTCATTGTAGAACGTGGTATGGAAGGTTTTACCACCCCTACTATGAAAGGAAAATGGTCGCTTCGCGCTTCAGATACTGGCGAGCTAATTTTCGATAACGTACGTGTCCCTAAAGCTAATATCCTCCCTCTCAAGTCCGGACTCGGAGCTCCGCTAGGATGTCTC
The DNA here is from genome assembly GCA_002746975.1 of Bacteroidota bacterium. Lineage (GTDB taxonomy): Bacteria > Bacteroidota > Bacteroidia > Flavobacteriales_D > Sanyastnellaceae > UBA974. The sequence goes on from NVXE01000004.1 coordinate 144,834, forward strand.
GACTCGGCTCGTTATGGTATCGCTTGGGGAGCTATCGGAGCTGCCCTTGATTGTTACGACACGGCTCTTCGTTACTCAAAGGAGCGTATTCAGTTTGGCAAACCTATTGCAGCCTTCCAACTTCAACAGAAGAAGCTAGCAGAAATGATTACAGAGATAACAAAAGCTCAGCTACTAACTCACCGTTTAGGAACTCTTCGCAATGAAGGGCGTGCTACTTCAGCCCAAATCTCAATGGCGAAGCGTAATAACGTCGATATGGCGATTACTATCGCTCGTGAAGCTCGTCAAATGCTTGGAGCCATGGGAATCATGAATGAGTATCCAATTATGCGTCATATGATGAACCTCGAATCAGTAATTACTTACGAAGGAACTCACGACATCCACTTGCTAATCACTGGAATGGACATTACTGGAGAAAACGCTTTTAAGTAAGCTCCCCCAGAATCCCCAAACAAACACAAATCAACCGCCCTCCCCGAGGGCGGTTTTTTTGTGCTCATTCCTAACTAGATCATCTAGAAAACCAAATAAAGGAACCCCTTATTTAGAAACAAGACCCACCATAGGCTCCAAGTAAGTCGAGTAAGTCGTGGATTCCTACGAATCCATCGTTGTCAAAATCGCCAGGACATTGATTTGGATTAATCCAGCAATCAACTCCACCACAATTAATTACGACAGTTTTCTGTATGTAATAAAACATTGTTGGATCATTTTCACATTCTACAGTCATAGTGACTACATAAGTTCCACAAGGAGAACTATAACAATGATAGACTGGTCCAGGAGGGAGTGGCGTAGAAGTAGTGCCATCACCGAAATCCCATGAAACTAAAAGCCCCGGACCTATCCCTTGAGGGAGGAATGAAGCATCACACCCTACAAAGCAAGCAATTGGAGCTGTTTCATTATAGAAAAAGTCGCCTGTATCAGTAAGTTGACAAACTCCACCATTTGGATTGAGACATGTTGCAGGAGAAGTAAATGTCCAAAACTGTCCATTATCTGCCGACCCTTGAGAGCAACAGTAAACCGTTACAGTTACTATGTAATCTCCTATGTTCGAATAGCAATGAGTATATCCACTCATAAAATTGAGATTAAAAATGGTCGTTCCATCTCCCCAATCAACGTCAAAGCATAGCTCAGATTCTGGAATATTACATCCTGTAATCAAATGAGGAGCAATGCCAAACTCACAACAAGCATTTCCTGCAGCATCAAAAGAAGAACCTAAGTCTACAAGTGCAATATCTACATCTAAGAAAGCACAGTCCGGGCAGCCAAAGGGGACGGGAATACAACAATCAACAACTATATCGTGACAGTGTTCAAATGTGCATATTTCATCTAATAACGAAACTCCTTCAATACTTCTGCATACTGTGTAAGTGCCTGGAGCTAGGTCGATAGTTAAATCAGTCACCCCACTAATAGGAATCAAAATAGGCAGCCCATTACTATCGTATATAGTCCAATTAGGGTTTTGGCTACTAAGCATATCAGGTCCTAAATAGTCAGTACTAGTGAATGTAACTGTACACCTAAGTCCATCAGCTGTAGGAGTGACACTTTCCCAAAAAGAAGTTCTAACATAGCAGTCTGGAACACATGCACATGTTGCTATTCCGTTTATTCCTACAGTTATATCTGGATTATTACAACAAAATATTTTCACACTGATATTGTAATCTGTGCATTCATCAAAATAACAATGCTCTAAAGGTGAACCGAAAGGCATATTAAGCTGTGAAGTGCCATCTCCCCAGAATATATCCATACAAAGTAAAGTTGGGTCTAATAATGATCCAGCAGCTAAAGTTGGGTTTATAGACCAAAGACAACACGCAACATTTTGAATAGCCCCGGTTTGTGCTATAGGTTGCAATACTATTCCTAATGAAGTAAGGTTTAGTCCAGTAATATCTGATGGTGCGATTTGGCACGAGTCACAGTTTGTAAACGTCATGTCTAGGATGTCAGATGTTTTAGGACATCCAAATCCATTTGTCGCGGTCAAAGTATAAATCCCGTCTATAGTCGCAGTATAACAAGGAGAAGTCGCTCCAGGAATAGGAACATAGTTGAAATTCCACTGGTAAGATGATAATCCTAAAGGCGCACATATAGTTTTGCCTGTATCGCATGCCGTATAGCACCCTGTAGGTACTTGGCATAGATTAGGGCAAGGGTAAACCTCCACAGTAGATGTTCCCTTACAACCAGTTAGAGGATCGGTTCCTATCACAGTGTATATCCCCGATGCAGAAGTTACATATGGGTTAGGATTTCCTCCAGACCAAATATAATTTAATCCAGGATCAAACGGATCGACAAGCAAGGTTACTAATTGCCCCTCACATGGTATTAGAGGCCAAGTCCCAGCCGATACTACTGGAGTGGGAGCTACGGTGACTATATGAGTACTTACGCTCGAACAAAGCGATACGTTATCTGTAATATTGAGCGTAAAAGTCTCAGGACTAGATATGGTATTTGAACAAATAGTAATAGTACTAGTACTGCCAAGGCTAGGGTTAGATGTGCTAGACCAATCATAAGAGAAATCCCCAGAAGGCCCCACAAGTTCAGCGCAATCACCTGTACAAAGGATATCTGTACCAGCTATTCCCGCAGGTACAGGAGGCCAAGCTTGAACGTCAACCGGGTCCACCTCGACAGAGCATCCAGTAAATATGTCAGTAATTGTGGCTCCATAAGTTCCGACAGTGCTAACTGAAAAAGTCGGTCCAGCCCCTAATATTACAGTAGGCGAGGATTCTTCCCACCACGAAACAGTGACACCTGCTGAAGGAACCGGAGATAATTCTAAAATTTCTACTCCACCAGAAATGCAAAACATAAAATCTCCATCTTGGGAAATAATAGTGGGTTTTGCAGGTAAGCCATTAACAACAACTGGAGTGGAAGCAGAAAATTCGCATCCTCCAACATGAGTAGCAACGACAGTGACATTTAGTGAATATGGTCCTGAAAGGCCATTATCTGCATAAGCATGAGAAGCGGATGCACCATTAAAAAGGGCATCAACTGGGCCTATCGTGGAGTCATCAAAATTCCAGTCGAAGCTAACCGCTCCTACGCATGAAGCATTAAATGCTCCTGCTTCTTCGAAACATAAATCTGGAACGGGAGATATTGTCACTGGGCCAGGTATTGTGACTACTTGTGTCGCAGTTGATGTACATCCAGAAGAGTGAACAGCAATTAATTGTGTATTAACGGAGCTTCCTAAGCTGAAACTAGTCGAGCAGAATGGATTTGTAGTGCCTGTACTTCCTCCTATTGTAAAGTTAGTCGATGCTACGCTCGTGCTAGGGAGATAAGCAGTTTCATCATTCAGACATAATTCAGGAGAGGCATTAGCAGGTGTACACGTAATATCGACACCATATTGTGCAATCATAGCAACCTGAACGGTTATGGTTTCATATACTGCACATACACCAGTAGTAGTACTTGGGACTGTTCCACTTATTGTAACGTTATAATACCCTATTTCAGAAAAAACATGAGGATTAGGGGGGGTTGTTGTCCCATCATCAAAATTCCATCCTACAAATGTGAAATTTGAAGAAGTGTAAGCGAAAGACCATGTATCACATTCGGGATTAGCAGTCGCAGTAGGGACAAGTGTATATGCTTGAGGGGTACATCCTGGGGGAGGGGGTATTATATATGGGTTTTCGTATATGGTTATTGACTCAGTACTACAACATGTTCCATCACAAATGGTAACAGTATAGGTATAAGTAGCAGGAAGGGGACTACCATACCAGTTGTGAGTTACAGTAGGAGAGGTACTTGCAATAGCACTACCATTTAATGTCCAAGAGTATGTATATGCGGGATTCGTAGGAGCAACTATTTGAGTACTTGATGGCGACGGGCCAGTGGGAGTATCATATAAAGTAGTGGGTCCATTTGTCGTTAAGTTAATAATGGGTGAAGGAAGAAGAGAAATAATAGCTCCTCCAGTAGAAGCACACCCATTTACATCTATGGTATTAACAATATATTCTCCGGGTGTAGAAGGCTGAATATAACTAGCACTTGAAATGAAGCTTGGTGACCAGTTATAAGATGTAAAAGAAATAGTATTTGAAACAGAAACATAACCTTGGTTTCCTTGACAAAAGTCAGTTCCTACTACGATAGGCTCTAAAGCCTTAGTAAGAGTTAGAGGAAGGTTGTAGGCAAGAGTGTTGCCACATAATTCTGCAGTTGCAATTATTGTTACACTTTGGGATGCTGTAGGAATATCATTCCATTGTATTTGTATGTTATCAGTTCCCTGGCCATTTATAACACTGCCATACTGAGCAGGTACAACAGTCCAGTTCACTGTAGCATCGGGGTGTAAGCTTGTAAGATTATAACTTGATACCGTGTTTGCACATGGAGTGGTAATTGGTAAGATTTGGGATAAAGGATCTAAAACAAGTTCTGTAATGTTCAGTAAAACGGTATCAGACACACAGAAAGGAGCATCATCCATTACATAGCTTGCGGCTAAAGAATATGGGCCAGAATTACCCCAAGTAACCTGAGTATATGAACCAGTAGATGGGGCGGCTACTGGAACGCCTGCTCCTGGAGTTCCAGCATAAGGAGTCCATAATACTGACATTCCGGTACTCGCAGCTACCTCATATAAATATTGTTGGGTTAGAGAACAAACCTCAATGGGGCCAGTAATGCCCGTGGGTTTAGTGATTTCAACAACCTGTACTATGGCTGTTTCTAAAGAGTTACAATATAATCCTGAGCTTGCAGCGTCAGGTTGAGCAGTGATATTATATGTGCCTCCAGAACCTACAGGCCACGTTATATCAATTGAGTAAGGCCCTAGGATATTATAACTTAAACTTGATGGCACATTCCAAATAAAACCTCCGCCCGCAGGTGCTGTAATTGTAAAAACAGAAGTTGCTCCTACACAAACCTGTTGATATGGAGGAGAGAGAGAAAACTCAGGAAGAACATCTACACTCAGAGTCGCGCTACCACTACAATCGGGAGGTGTGTGGCCAGGTAGATTTTGAAGAAACGGACTAGAATAAGTAACGTCTAAAGTATGTGTACCTAAAGTATTCCACTGGACTGTAACGACTTGACCTTCCTGCTGAAGAATAGTTCCACCAGTTGCGGTCCATAAATAATCGACACCCACCCATTTGGTAATATTATAGTTAACCACATCTCCAAGACAGACCACAACGTTGCCTCCGATCGTTCCATTTGCAGGAATTATAGGTACCTGAACAGAAATGGTGTCAGGACAATGAGCAGGAGTACAACCAGTAACAGCTAATGTAACAGTCCCAAAAGGTCCTAGTCCCCATTGTACAGCTATTGAACTTGTGCCTTGCCCAGTAAATGTTAGAGGATTTCCATTTGAATCTAGAACACCCCAATCGTAACCAGTGCAATCTGAGTTAGTCCAGTAACTAGACGTATCATTTTCACAAAGAGTTGATATCCAGAAAATATCAGGGCCCACTAAATCACTTACAACAACTGTGCTAGTGAAGCTATCTGAACAAATACAAACTACTCGCCCTTGGTTATCATAAATAGGAGCGGAAACCGTTAGAGTAACAGTGTAAGTCCCTGGGGTGGTGTAGTTATGAGACGGGTCTTCTAATTGTGATGTCTGTCCGTCACCAAAATCCCATAGAAAATCAGTGGAGTTGAGGCTACTGGTATTAGTAAATTGAATAGGTGAGTCAAGACAGGCAGTTGAATTTGAAGTAAATGATGCCGTAGGTCCTTCTAGTATGTTAATACAAATTTCGTGAGTTATAGAAGGGAAATTTGGATCCGAGTTAGTAATAGTTACAGTTAGGTATCCTGGGCCGTTTGGCCCCCAAGCAATTGTAGCTTCAGGCGTATTTTGACCACTAACAATAGTTCCACCACCTACTACCCAATTGTAAGTATATCCAGAACCAGAAAATGTTGGAGCAAATGCTACAGTAGTGGAATTTTCACAAACGTTAATGCATTCAACTACCCCCCCGGCATTAACAGGCGTGGTGAAGTCAATTATACCACAATCATTCTCCCCACACTCAATAGTTAGGTTTATTGTCCCAACGCAATATTCAGGAATCCCTATAGGCCCATCATATGAAATAAAATAAGGGAAAGAAAAAACACCACAACATGAGTCAGGCAATGCGTCAGGAGACAATATAATTTCCCATTGTAGTATTCCACAACCGTTTAAAGTAGGTTCTATAAGTATATTTTCATGGAAACAAGGATAACCTTGTAATTCAATAGATGCAGAACAATTTGACATGCCTGACATATCAAATGGAAAGGAAATTAGAGCTTGATTTAAATCAAAAACTACGGCACCAGGTGTATTTGCTGCAGTTATGTTAAATGTGGGTAAAGTGCACTGTGAATAGGTATTTCCGGTTGAATTTATAGTAAGAAATGCAATAGCGAAAACCATTAATATCTTAGTAAAAGAGATATCTTGTTTATGGATATTTTTCATGATGAAAACTGGTATAGGTGAAAGAGAAATATCAATCAGTGCACGATCACACAATAACCTTAAAAATTATTATTAGGGTTTGGTTTTGAATTAGCTCTCAAGACAATGATAGGCATAATTTTTGTTAAATGCAAATAATTGATAATGTGCATGTTAATATAAAATATACAAACATGAATTTAATTCGTGAACTTACCTGAAGGTCGGCTCAATCGGCATCGTAAAGTACCGGAAACTTTGCTCTGTACTTTTTAAGGATTGTACGCTCGCAAATGAGATGGACTGAACCGCCATTTAAAGCATCGTGCTGAATATTTCCAAAAGCGTCTATAGCAAGGCTATCACCAGTATAGACAATGTTATTTGCATCATCACCAGTTCGATTTACCCCCATCACATAGCACTGGTTTTCCATCGCTCGGGCCTGGAGTAATGTTCTCCACGGATGTCGCCTAACCTGGGGCCAGTTAGCCATATAAAGGATGATGTCGTAGGGGTTACGTATTGAATTTCGAGCAAATGTTGGAAATCGTAAGTCGTAGCAAATTTGGACTAGTATTTTCCACCCTCGGAATTCAATGACTTTGCGTATTGAGCCTCTTTCGTACTTTTTATCTTCTCCTCCGAATGTAAAAAGGTGACGTTTATCATAATATTCGTAGGTGCCGTCAGGCTTTACGAATAGGCATCTGTTACGAGCTATTCCATCATTGAATCGGTAGGAAATACTGCCAGTTATTGCGAGGTTGTATTTGCGTGCTATAGACTTCATCCACTCTAAAGTCATATTATCTTCCCAAGTATCTATTTTTTCGAGATTCATAGAAAACCCAGTAGTAAATACTTCAGGGAGAACTATTAAGTCGGGCACTTTATTTGGTGCTATGAGTTTAGAAATCGTCTTCTCAAACGCCTTTCGATTTGCATTAGGATTTTCCCAAATAATGGGGGATTGTATTCCTAAAACAGATAGAGTTTCTTGAGATTTTGAATTAATATCAGACATCCAGTAGGGGTCTATTCGATTTGTAATAAGCGTCGATAGCGCAAAGTTTTAAAATCGTCTCATCAATGGTGTTATCGTCCTTTGCAAAGCAAATTCGAACACGACGCTCTATCAAAGCTGACGATTTTCCACTATCCCTAAAAGGGGAGAGCGGTATGGTGGCGAGTCCATGTTTGATAGTCCATTCACGTGATACTTCGATGTCTGAACGCTTATCTAAGATACTGTAATCAATAATTTGAAAATATCCTCCTTCTGCGGGAGTGAAGATAAAATCGGTATCCTTTATACCGGCTAGGAGTCTATCTCTTTTCGCCTCATAAATAGGCCCTAATTCACTAAGGTGTTGTTTTGCTTGATCTGTGAAAAGATAGTTTGCGATACCCCTCTGAATAGGAGCTCCTGTTGAAAAGACATCGTATTGATGGACTTTTCTAATTTCTTTAGTGATGAAGCGTGGGGCAGCGACCCAACCAATTTTCCAGCCTGTTGCATGAAGTAGTTTACCGAAGCTTCCGAAAACCATAGTCCTAGAATGAAGTTCACGATGTGAGGCTGCGCTTAAGAAAGGTCTTCCATCGTGTACGATAGGACCATAAACTTCATCGCTTAAAAGAAAAATGTTAGTACCAGAAAGAATAATAGAGAGTTCGTCAAGGCTTTTTCGTGTAAAACACGCTCCAGTAGGGTTGTGAGGAGCATTTATGATAACTAGCCTAGTTTTATCGGAAATTAATTCGTCAATTTTACTTACATCTATCGCCCCTTCTTCTTCTCCTTTATTAGGAGATAAGGGCAAGGTAGCTCTTTTTATGACCCCACCCGCTAGATGCACTGCCGGAGCATATAAATCATAAGCGGGATCGACAATAATCACTTCGTCACCTTTATGAACGAGGGCTTGAATGCTTGCGAAAATAACTGAGGATGCTCCAGCTCCGATAGTAATCTCATTGTCGATATCGTAGATAGCTCCATGCTCGCCTTTATACATTTCAGAAATCCAGAGACGTAATTTAGGATCCCCTGTCATAGGTGAGTATTGGTTTACCCCATCGTCTATAGCCTTTTTGACAGCATCTCTCAAAGTTAAAGGAGGGTCAAGGTCTGGAAATCCCTGAGCTACATTTAACGCCCCGTGTTCATTTGCTAAGGCAGACATAGTTGAGAAAATGGTAGTCCCTACATGTGGTAGTTTAGATGGAGGGAGTGAGGGGCGAATAGAAGTAGGTGTCATCTAGTTATAGCCAGTTTCGTAGTTGCTGAGGTTTTCCCCTCGTGGTCAGTCGCGAATATTAAATACACCCCGTATGGCGCTAAGCTTCCGTTAGGTAATTTCCCATCCCAAACCGCTCTACCCCCCATAGATGGTACTGTAGCAATCAATCGACCTGACGCATCGGTGATGTGAACTGTACTTTCATAATCTAGTCCATCTATAGTTATCGCCCCCTCGTAGTTGGGGACTACCGGGTTAGGGAAAACGAACATATTTTCCATTTTTGAATCCCAATTTGTCGCTTCTCCGAGATAAGAAATGGTACCTCTAGATGTAGCGATGAAAACCTCACCATTAGCTTGGTTAATAGCGATATCAACGATATTCTCAGAAGGAAGCGGGCTGTTATCTGTAGAAAAGTGATGCTCGATAGTGAGTCCATTGTCGCTTAGAACATAAACACCCGATCCTGCAGTTCCCAGCCATTTTCTATTACCCCCGTCTATAATTATTGAGGTCACGGTCTCTGTTTCAAGTAGGTATTGATAATTCCCATCTTGTTGAATTAGGATTTGAGAAGCAGAACTCATTTCTGTATTAAAAATAGATTCTGAACGATAAAAAATAGCAGGACCAGAACCTGTCCCGACCCAAATTTCACCATCTAAATCCTCCTCAAGGGAGTAAACGTAATTTGAGGGGAGTCCTCCATTGTCGGCATCCGTATTCAGAAACCTCCAGTCGTCATCATTTGTTATAGAAGGAGTCCCGTTACTATCAAATACCAGAATTCCTCCTCCACGTGGTAGAATTACCCAAACATATCCATCTCGGGTGACCATAATTTCACCGACCAAATCGTTTGGCCCCAAATCATCGCCAAGATCCATTTCAACAAACACTCCATTCTTAGTCATTACCTGTAACGGATTATTTGTAAATGGATTAGTTATCCAAAGATTTCCCAAGTAGTCATAATCAACACCTACCACCCCAGTCCGGACTCCTCCACCGAAATTACCTTCAGAAAGTGTGCTATTAGATTCATTGTAGATATTTACCATTTCACCGTCTAGGACCTCGATTAGCCCCTCCTCGAAGGAGGCTAACATTACATGATTTGGGTTTAAGGGGTCAATACTCACAGTCATAAGGTCTCGAATTCCGATAATATCATTTTCAGATTCTAACGATTCAACAACCACCCAATCACCATCTACATAACCATGAGTACCTACGGAATTGTAATTATTCGTCCACGTTTCGTCCACCCCTCCAGTGGCAAACCATAGATTATCATTCCAACAATCGATCTTTCTAACATCTGAATTGGGAGGCCCTTCTAAAGAGAATACCTCATTCTCAACCCCTCCATCAATGGGGTTAGAAACATACCGGATGAGCCCACCTATTCTACTGGCAATCCAAATAACCCCCTTGTTTGACTTATCAAAAGCAACATCTCTCACTTGCATCCAATCGCCAATCTCGTTTGTTTGGCTTATTAAGTTATAATCGGTATCATATATCTCAACGCCACAACACCTGCCTATAACAAGGGTGTCTTGGAGGTAATTCCCACCAGAATCATAGCCCTTAGCCACATCTAAACTATTCAAGATATCGCCATCAAGAGGCCATCCATTGCCCCCAGGGAATAACTCCCAATCTCCAGAAAGGGATTTCTTCCAAAGTCTTCCAGAATCATTATTTCCGACATGAACTAGAACATCTTCCCCGAAATACGCTAGCTGAGAAACGTATGAGGATGCAGATTCAGGTAAGTCATCCCACCTTGTCCAAGCATCTGCACTTGAAAGAAATGGGTGAGACGTAGGTGCAGAAAAAATACCAGCGTCAGTGCACACAACCCATGAATCATCATGCTGATGAATATCTAATACGACACGTAAATCTTGCTGTCCTGTAATAAACCAAGTATCCTTTACTTCAAGTTTCATAAGGTCTATTACCACAACACCAAACCCGCAGGCGAAATAAGCGAAATCGCCAAAGACGAAAACTCCACGAATACTTTTATCTCCTATCAAGTTGCTGGTATAAATATCAGGCATGTTGTATGTTCCGGCCTTCGAAACAAGATCGATATTTCCGTTAAGGTATCCTATCAATAAAATCTCGCTACCCCCATAGTAACCAATTGCAGTCGGGTTCGACTGAGATAAACCCTGAACTTTACTGTAACGAGTTGCGATATTTGTTGCTGACTCCACTTCGAACACAGCAAGTTCTGTACGAGCAAAGGCTACGCTCCTTCCTTCAGATCTTTCTCCTGTAACTACTTCCAATACTTCACCGTAAGGGAAATAATCTCTCCAAGCACCGACGGGACGAGAGGTTTGGGCTGAAACGTTAGAAAACCCAAACGCAATCAAAAGGAATGAGGCAAAAAATCTATATTTCATGTATGTGCGCTTTCTGGCTCATGTTAACTACAATTACGCCTCGAAGTTCGGGATATTGTGTTGATTGTACCTAAAAACTTGTGGACCCTCAGTTTCTAATTTATACATCGCGTCGGAATCGGATAATTCGTAGATATATCCACGTTTTGAGTACTTTGTTTTAACTATAGACCAAACTATTAAAAGCGCCAATAGATCCTCGGCATCCTCGAAATCTAATCTCGCCATCCTCGCCACTTGTACGAAACGAAGCTCTCGACCATCCCGAAACGCCGAAAACAACTTCCCGACATATATATCGTAACGAAATTCAGATCTGTCCTGTCGCATTTGATATTGCCAAACCTTTACCATTACTGGGCTAGCCTTTAAAACTCTGTCTTCCTTTCTCAAGTACGCGCACCAATTTCCTAGTTCGTCCTTTACAAAGTGCGGCCTGTCTTTCGATTTCTCTACTTTTACTTCTAACACCTTTTTATACTCGACCCTCCAAACTTGAACTTCGAACGAAACTACAGGCCTACAATACATCTGAGCTGCGGCTTCTACCATATGAAACTCCTCCTTGGTATCGCACCCAGACACCACACCATTGTCTTTGACACCTATTAATAACCGACCTCCCTCCGTATTTGCGAAAGCAGACATAGTCTTTGCGATCTTTTGCGAGTCATCAACTCTCATCTTAAAGTCTTGAGTAAGATGCTCACCTTCTTCAATAAGTTTCAGTATAAAAGACATGATTCGAAGATAAGACAAGCAGAAGCAATGGTTTTATAAAAAAATTGCGTACTTTTGCACCGAATTAGAAGTGAGGAGATGAACGTTGAGGGGCTTGAGCCCCCTTTTTATGCTCTAAACTTTTGATAAATTAATAAATAACACGTGATAGACCCGAAAACCATAAAACGACTAGCTGACGAATTCCTAGAAGGGACTTCGGGTTTCGTTGTGGATGTAAAAGTCGCAAGCGGAAACGTTATTAGAGTTGCTCTAGAAAATGACGATAAAACGTCTATTAAAGAGTGTGTAGCTCTAAGTCGCCACATAGAAGGAAGCTTCGATAGAGAAGAGGAAGACTTTTCCTTGGATGTGGGTTCTCCCGGATTAGACCAGCCATTGAAAGTTCTGCGTCAATATCTAAAGCTTATCGGTAAACAAGTTGCCGTTAACCCTAAAGAAGGTAAAAAGATAGAAGGTGAACTTATCAGTGTTGAGGATAATGAGGGAGAGGTGAGGGGTTTGGTCTTAAAGACACGCGAAAAGAAGCGTATCGAGGGACGCAAATCTAAGCAGTGGGTGGAAGAGGAGCTTCAATTTAAGGTTGAAGATCTTGAATGGACTAAAGTGATAATTTCTTTTAAATAAGGTACTATGCAGTTGAACCTAATAGATTCGTTTCGCGAATTCAAAGAATTCAAAAACTTCGATAAGGAGACCATGATGGCCATCCTCGAAGACGTGTTTAGAAATATGATTATTAAGAAATTCGGCTCTGACGAAAATTTCGATCTGATCATTAACCCAGAGAAAGGTGATCTTGAGATTTGGCGAAATCGCGAAATCGTTGCAAACGATGCAGTTGAAGATTCTAACGAGCAAATCTCCCTAGACGATGCTCTTAAAATCGAGGATGACTTCGAAGTAGGCGAGGAAGTTTCGGAGGAAATTAAGCTTGAGTCTTTCGGGCGTCGTGCTGTGCTCTCGCTCCGTCAGAACCTTGTGGGTCGTATTATGGAAATCGAGAAAGACGCGATTTACCAAAAATATAAGGAGCGCATCGGGGAAGTAGTTACTGCTGAGGTATACCAAATCTGGAAGCGTGAAATTTTACTAGTCGATGATGACGATAACGAAGTCGTTATGCCTCGTGAACATCAAATTCCTGGGGATTTCTTTAAAAAGGGCGATAGTGTTCGCGCGGTTGTTGCAGCTGTAGAGCTTCGCAACAACACGCCACGAATCATCCTTTCTCGTACGGCACCTGAATTCTTAGAGCGACTCTTCGAAATGGAAGTCCCTGAGATTTTCGACGGTCTTATAACGATTAAGAAGATTGTTCGTTCTCCTGGAGAGCGCGCAAAAGTTGCTGTCGAGTCTTACGATGATAGAGTTGACCCAGTAGGAGCTTGTGTGGGAATGAAAGGCTCTCGTATCCACAGCATCGTTCGCGAACTACGCAATGAAAATATCGATGTAATCAACTGGACTGAGAACCAAGAACTATTAATGGCTAGGTCGCTAAGTCCAGCAAAAATCTCGTCAATTACATTAAAAGACGATACTGGTCGCGCCGAAGTTTATCTCAAACCGGACCAAGTTTCACTTGCTATCGGTAAGGGAGGAAACAACATCAAGCTCGCTGGTTTACTAACGGGATACGAAATTGATGTTTTCCGTGAAGAAGACGATTCTGAGGAAGATGTGGAATTAATGGAGTTCAGTGATGAAATTGATGCATGGATTCTCGAAGAGTTCATTAAAATAGGTTGTGACACTGCTCGTTCGGTACTTGATTTGGACGAAGAAGGTTTAATTTCAAGAACAGACCTTGAGGCAGAGACAGTAAAAGAGGTAGTAAGGATTCTAAAGCAGGAACTCGAATAATTCGACATTACTCGTGAAGCAAAGGGCTTAGTTTTTAGCTGTTTATTTCTCGAATGACAATTCTCAATTCTTCATAACCTAACTTCCCCAACGATAATAAAGCCCATGGCCGACGTAAATAAACCAGTACGATTAAGTAAAGCAGCCCGCGAATTCAATTTAGGGATAGGCACAATTGTTGATTACCTTGATACAAAAGGAATCAAAGTTGAAGCAAAACCTAACACGAAACTCGATCCGGATGTTTACGCCTTGGTGCGAGGTAATTTCCAAGGAGATAAAGAAGCTAAGGAAGCAGCTCAACGTTCTTCGGCTTCAGTTGTCGAGCGTGAGAATATCACTTTAGCGAGTGCTAGAAAACGACCTGCTAAAAAAATCGAAGAAGAGGAACCGGATATTGATTTAAGCATCTTTAAAAAGAGCGAGGTTCAGCCTGAAGTTGAGCGTTCTGGAAAGAACGCTGAAACAATCAAAGCGGAGAAAGAAGCAGAAAATAAAGCTGCTGCTGAGAAGTTAGCCCAAGCTGAGTTAGCAGCTAAAGCAGCGAAAGATAAAGCTCAAGCAGAAGAAGACGCTAAAGCACAGGCAGCTGCAGCAGCAAAAGCCGAAGCAGATGCAAAAGCTGCCGAAGCCGAAGCCGAAGCAGCAATAACAGCAGCAAAAAAAGCAGAGGCTGAGGCAAAAGTCGCCGCAGCAAAAGCTGAAGCGGATAAAAATGTAATAAAGGCAAAAGCACCTGCAGCAAAAGGATTGAAAGTTGTAGGCAAATTAGACTTTGTGGCTCAAGCAAAGGAAGCTGAAGAGAAAAAAGCTGCAGCTGTAGTTGCTAGAGCTAAGGCTAAGCTCGAGGCTGAGAAAATCACAGTTAAATCAGCTATTAAGCCGATTGAAATTATACCAACAAAACCAACAGATATTAAGCCTGAAGATTCTGTCGTCAGGGCTAAAGTTGAAAAACTTACGGGACCTAAAGTTGTAGGTAAAATAGTTCTTCCAGTAGAAAAGAAGAGAACTAAGACGACTAAAGAAGACGGTAAGAGAAAACGTATTAAGAAGAAGGTCGATGTTGCAAAAGCTGGAGCAAAAGCTGGAGCCGGTCGACCTGCAAGACCTGGAGCAGGTGGAGCAGGTAGAGGTGGTGTACGTCGTGGCCCTGGAGGCCCTGGAGGAGCTAGAGGTGGTGCGCGCGGAGGAGCAAGAGGGCCTAAGAAAGAAGTTAGTCAAGAAGATATTAAGAAGGAAATTCGTGATACACTCGCACGTTTAAGTGGGGGTAAAAAGTCGAAATCTTCTAAGATGAGACGCGCAAAGCGTAAAGATATTAGAGATAGGTCTGAGGACGATATGGTACGTCAGCAGTTAGAGGATACAATCCTTAAGCTAACTGAGTACGTTACTGTTGCAGAGCTTGCCACAATGATGGATAAGTCTGTAAATGATGTTATTTCTGCTTGCATGACATTAGGTATTATGGTGTCGATAAACCAACGTTTAGACAAGGATACCATTACTATGATTGCAGAGGACTTCGGTTTCGAAGTTGAATTTGTGAGTGCTGATCTTGAGGAAACTATCGAGGTTGAGCAAGACGACGAATCCGAATTAGTTTCACGTCCACCGATTATCACAGTGATGGGTCACGTTGACCACGGTAAAACATCTTTACTCGATTACATCCGTAAAGAAAATGTTATTGCTGGAGAGGCTGGGGGAATTACTCAGCATATCGGTGCTTATTCTGTTGAGGTTGATGGAGGCCAAAGAATAACGTTCCTCGATACACCTGGTCACGAAGCATTTACTGCTATGCGTGCACGTGGAGCTCAGGTTACTGACCTTGCTATTATTGTTATTGCTTCTGACGATGCGGTCATGCCACAAACTAAGGAAGCGATTCATCACGCTTTAGCAGCTGAAATACCTATGATTTTCGCTCTAAATAAAATGGATAGAGAGGCGGCAAATCCAGATAAGATTAAGAAAGAATTAAGCGAGATGAATATCCTCGTAGAAGAGTGGGGAGGTAAATATCAGTGCCAAGAAATTTCTGCTAAACAGGGAACGAATATTGAAGAACTTCTCGAGAAAGTTCTACTTGAAGCTGAGATGTTAGATCTAAAAGCTAACCCTAACAAGCGAGCCATAGGTACTGTTGTCGAGAGTACACTTGATAAAGGCCGAGGATATGTAACGAACCTTCTTGTTGAAGGAGGTACTCTTAAAGTTGGAGATCCTATTCTAGCAGGTCAATATTCGGGTAAGATTAGAGCTATGTTTGATGAGCGCGGTCATCGCGTTAATGAGGCTGGGCCTTCAGCACCGATTTCTGTTCTAGGTTTCGATGGAGCTCCTAACGCGGGAGATAACTTCAATGTATTTGAAGACGAAAAAGAAGCTAGATCTATCGCTACAAAACGTCAACAACTTCAGAGAGAGCAGGGAGTGCGTACTCAGAAGACAGTCACTCTTGAGGAGCTAGGTCGTCGTATTGCTGTTGGAGAATTCAAGGAGCTGAACTTAATTGTTAAAGGTGATGTGGATGGTTCTATCGAAGCCTTGAGTGACTCACTTGAGAAGCTCTCTACTGAGAAAGTTCAGGTTAAGATTATCCATAAAGCTGTAGGTCAAATCACAGAGTCTGACATCCTCTTAGCTTCTGCATCAAACGCATACATCATAGGTTTCCAAGTTAGACCTTCGGCAACAGCAAGGAAATTAGCAGAAACAGAGGAAGTCCAGATCAAACTTTACTCAGTTATCTATAAAGCAATAGAAGAGATGCGCGATGCTATGGAAGGCCTCCTTTCTGCGAAGATTGAAGAGAACATTATCGGAAGTGCTGAAATTCGCGAAACCTTTAAAATCTCTAAAATTGGAACTATCGCTGGTTGTATCGTTAACGAAGGAAAAATCCTAAGATCGAGCAAGGTTCGTGTTATTCGCGAAGGAGTGGTTGCTTACACTGGTCTTTTAGGATCTCTAAAACGATTTAAAGATGACGCTAAAGAGGTAGCCAAAGGCTACGAGTGTGGTCTTAACATTGAAAAGTTTAACGATATTAAGGTTGGTGACGTTATCGAAGCGTACGAAGAAGTTGAAGTTAAGCAGACTCTGGATAGTTAATTGAACTAGACTACTTTATTAGAGTTTAGGGAGTTCGATAACTGTAGGTACAATTAACGCATTTGGATATTGCACAATAAGCTTTTCCAAAGCGAGTTCAGCTGCCCATCGATCCCTATAATTTCCTACTACGACACTATAATTTGGTGCGATAGACTCCAAATAAACGGTACTGATATTAAGATGACTTCTACATTTCGCACGTACGGCACGTGCGGTTTCGAGATCACCAAAATGAATTTGGACTCTATAACCTTTCAAAGGAGGAACATTCGCAAAGGCGTTCTCACTAATGACAGTCAACGCTGAGTCCATATGAACTTCAACGCTACCGACACCAGATCGACTCTTTAATACCGGGTGAACAGAAATCACCATGGTCGAATCCCATTCTATACTATCGATATCTCGCATTCCGAGGTCATTAATAATTATAGAGTTTTCATCTAAATCTTGAACATGTTCTATTTTTGTAGAATCACATTTAGTGCGGAAAATATTCTTCCACCAAGAAGTTTCAGTTTGTGCTGTAATGCTAGATGAATTAGCCAATAAGCAGAATACAAAAAGTAATGCGCTGAAATTAATCAGGCACTTTTGAAACAAATTATTAGATTCGAATGTGTTTTTCCTCATAGGACAAATCTACATGAACATATCATTTTTATAGCATTACGAGAAATATTATTGTTTGGAAAGAGTCTAAATAAGCAAACCTTGTGACATTGTTGTGACAAGTTGTATGTTTAGAAGAACTTTCAACGTAATTTCGCGCGTGAATTGAGTCTACTCGATTGATATGCAAAAACCGATGAATAATCGTCTGAAACGACTTAAACATATAGCACAATCAATTTGTGTTATCCTAGTTTTCCAGGTATCTGGACTAGCGGCCCAAGGAATTTGGGAGGGTGGAGACCCGACGAATGGTCAATCACTCTTTAATGCGAATTGTGCTGCTTGTCACAAAATAACTGATGAGCTTCTCGTCGGTCCGGGTTTGGGCGGAATAAAAGATCGCTGGAAAACCACTGATGAGATGCTCGTTGCTTGGGTACAAAACCCTCAAGAAGCTGCAGAATCAGGAGATAAGTACATTAAAGGTATCGTTGAACGTTATGTAGGCTCATACGGATGGATGACTGGACAAGCAGTCTCTAAGGATGAAATTCGAGACATATTTGCTTATGTTTCAACACCTCCTGCCGATGGAGGTAATACTGCTAGCGCAAGTGCTAACTGCCCTACTGTTGATGACATAGTTGTTGAAGAATCAGACTCTGGGAATGCTATATGGTTCTTAGTCTTGTTTATACTGTTTTTGATCATTGCTATAAGTGCTTCAGGAGTTAAACGTTCACTTACAGATGTTCTTGCTGAGCGTGAGGGAGGAGATATGCTTCCTGATACGGGATACTTTCAGAGGTTCCGATCTTGGGCTTGGAATAATATGGTGTTTGTCACATTGATCGCAATATTTTGCCTTATGTATGGAGTAGTTGTGGGTTATTCCGCTCTGATGGACATAGGTATTTACAAGAATTATAAGCCAGAACAACCAATACAGTTCATTCACAGCGTTCACGTTTGTGAAAATGAAATTGACTGTAAGTATTGTCACAATAGTGTATATGACTCAAAGCATGCTGGAATCCCTAGCGCGAATGTTTGTATGAATTGTCACAAAGCAGTTAAAAAGGGTAAACGTACAGGGACTGCGGAGATTGAGAAAATATACGCTGCTATCGGCTTTGACTCTAAATCAGGAACATATATTGATGGAGAAGGTAACACAGGTAACTCTCTTCCTCAAGATAGTTACAATGGTGATCCGATAAAGTGGAATAAAGTACATAATCTTCCTGACCACGTTTTCTTTAGTCACCAACAGCACGTTACTGTGGGTGGTCTTCAGTGCCAAAACTGTCACGGTGACGTAAGTACTTATAGTGTAGGCAGAATTGCTTCAGTTGAGGAGATTAATACTTTAGTAGATGCCTTCCCTGGAATCATTCAGTTATCAAAACCCACCCTAACAATGGGATGGTGTATCGAATGCCATAATACGGCTGAGATTGATTTGGCAAGTAATGGATATTATGAAGAGATGCACGAACGATTCAAGAACTCTGAAAGAGGAAATGAGGAGCTTCGGAACTATCTCGAAGACGATAAAATCACCGTTAGAGAGCTTGGAGGCTGGGAATGCTCCAAGTGTCACTATTGAACCCCTGATTCTGACGCCACATGGCTAACAAGAAACAATACTGGTCCGGATTGGACGAATTAGAAGGAACAGAAGCCTTCAAGGAACTTCAAGGGAAGGAATTCCCTGAGCCTCAGTCCGTAGATGAATTTCTGTCTGACGAACGTCATGACTCAACAACATCTGGACGACGCGACTTTCTAAAATTCATGGGTTTTTCACTTACTGCTGCTACACTAGCCGCTTGTGAAACTCCTGTAATTAAGTCAATACCGTACACAAATAAGCCAGCTGAAATCACACCTGGAGTAGCTAACTACTACGCTTCTACGTATTACGATGGTATGGATTACGCGAATGTTCTAGTGAAAACTAGAGAGGGTCGTCCAATTTTCGTAAAAGGAAATGCAGCAACAGGAATTGGAGCAGGAAAAGCTAATGTGAGAGTTATTGGGTCTGTAATGAGTCTTTACGATAAAGCTCGTCTATCTGGTCCTACTAAGAATGGGGAGCCCGTTACTTGGGCGAATCTAGATTCAGCAATGAAAGCTGCAATTTCTGGGGCAGGTAGAACAGTGATACTTTCAAACACAATTGTATCTCCATCGACATTAAAAGCTATTTCCGCTTTAGGCGTGGAACACATTCAATACGACGCGATTTCTTATGGCGCACTTCGTAGCGCACAAGCTTCTGCGTTTGGAGTAGATGCAATTCCTACATATGACTTTACGAAAGCTGAAGTAATAGTAAGTATCGCTGCTGACTTTTTAAGTTCTTGGCTGTCGTCAACACAGTATGCGCCAGATTACGCTTCTTTAAGAGGCCCTGAAAGAGGAGCACAGTCTAAGCACTACCAGTTTGAGACTGCTATGTCTATGACTGGTACGAATGCAGATATTCGTGCAATGATTAAGCCATCTGAGGAGGGTAAAGTTGCTTCAGCATTACTCTCTGCCTTAAAAGGTGAAAGTATTTCGAACTTAGACTCATCTACTTCTTCTAAAGTTTTGGCTGCGGCTAAAGCACTTTCAGGAGCTAAGGGCAAATCAATTGTTATAGCGGGTTCAAATGATTTGTCAACCCAAATTATTGTAGCTGCAATTAATCAGCTTTTAGAAAATTATGGAAACTCTATAGACTTAGAGCGACCAACGTCAACACATAAGGGTAATGAGATTGCTGCTACTCAACTTATAGAAGACATGAATTCGGGTATGATTTCAACCTTGATAACCTACGGTTGCAATCCATCTTACGATATGCCTAACGCTAAAGCTTTTAATTCTGGTTTAGCAAAAGTAAAAACATCAGTGTGTATGAATGGTGTTGCTGACGAAACCGCAAGCCGTTCGACATTCGTAGCTCCAGATCATCATTATTTAGAAAGTTGGAATGACCTCAGCTTGCGTTCGGGTAGAATAGACTTAGTTCAGCCAACAATTGAACCATTATTCGATACTAGATCTGCACAAGAGTCATTCCTAGTTTGGTCTAATGCAGAAAATACAGACTGGTACACATTCTTGCGTAGGCAATATAATGAGTCTTATACATCTGATTCGTTGTATTCTGATTCCTCTTGGAATAGTGCCATTCATGATGGTTATATGTCTGTGGCCGAAACAAAAGAATCACCAGATTATTTAGCTACAATTGACACATCGTCTGCTTCAAGAAAAGTTGCAGCAGTGAAAGGCGGTAATGTTGAACTTGTGACCTATGTGAAAGCAACAGCTGGAGCAGGGAATCACGCTGCAAACCCTATGCTTCAAGAAACACCGGATCCTGTATCTAAAGTTACTTGGGACAACTATGTTTCCATGGCGAAAGTTGACATGGAAGCTATGGGGCTTAATACATATTTCGCTCAAGAAGATTTTGCATCTGTTGTAAAAGTTACCGTTGACGGAAAGTCTATTGAGCTTCCTGCGTATTTGCAACCAGGCCAAAAACCAGGTACAATTGGAATTGCTCTTGGATATGGTCGTGGTGCTAATGGTGAAAACATCGGGCAGGCAGCTTTCCAAACTGGACAGAAGGGAGAACACCTTATGCTTGATTCGGGACTTCCTATGCCTATTGGAGCAAATGCATTTCCGTTAACTACTAGAGTTGACGGGAATACGATATATGCGAATTACAACGTGAGCATAGAAGCTACGGGAAACGAATATCCTCTTGCTTGTACTCAGATCCACAACACATATATGGGCCGTGACTCTGTAGTCAGGGAAACAACATTTGATTCTTATTTATCTGAATCAACTAAGCCTAAAGGAGAGGCCTCTTGGAACATGTCTCATCGTCTAAATGTGCATGAGGATACAAACCATGACGGTGTAATTGATGCTAGAGATAAGACCAAGACAGGAGCGTTTGATTTATGGAAATCTCACCCGATTGAGGAAGTAGGACATAGATGGGGAATGACTATCGACCTTACTACTTGTACAGGTTGTAGTTCTTGCGTTACAGCTTGTAACATTGAGAATAACGTGAGTGTTGTAGGTAAAGATGAGGTACTTCGTCACCGTGACATGCACTGGATACGTATAGATCGTTACTATGCTTCAGATTTCTCTCTTGAAAAAGGTGAAGAAGAAGGAGTGGGTGTGATTGATAGTTACGGCCGCATGGAAGACCCTTCTGAAAACCCTCAGACGGTTCACATGCCTATGATGTGTCAGCACTGTAATCACGCTCCTTGTGAGACTGTTTGTCCAGTTGCTGCTACTACTCATAGTAATGAGGGCTTAAACCAAATGACTTATAACCGTTGTATTGGAACACGTTATTGTGCAAACAACTGCCCTTACAAGGTCCGTCGTTTTAACTGGTTTAATTACAAAGGGTACATGAAGTTTGCAAACGTGAACCCTGCTCACGATTCTTTAGCTCGTTTGGTATTAAATCCAGACGTTACTGTTAGAGCTCGAGGAGTAATGGAGAAGTGCTCGATGTGTATACAGCGTATTCAATCAGGTAAACTAGAAGCCAAAAAAGCTGATACACCTGTGATTGATGGAGCCATCGTTACTGCATGTGCAGAATCGTGTCCTTCAAATGCAATAACATTCGGAGACTTAAATGACAATGGCTCGCAAGTGCGTTCCATTTCTGAAAATAATCGTTCTTATCACGCATTAGAAGAAATTGGTGTAAAGCCGAATATATTCTATATGACTAAGGTAAGAAACCTTGATAGCAACGAAGCTTGATCTAACGACTATGCAGAGAGAATCATCAATACGCGAACCGCTTATACTAGGTCACAAGACCTATAAAGACATTACCGATGACGTTGTCGCACCAATCATGGGGCCAGCATCATTAGGTTGGAAAATTATGATTACAATCTCGAGCATTATTGCCATTTATGGTATAGGCTCGATTTTATACCTCATCGGTACTGGTATCGGTGCTTGGGGGCTAAATAAGACAGTGGGCTGGGCTTGGGATATTACGAATTTCGTTTGGTGGGTAGGTATCGGTCACGCAGGGACTCTGATTTCTGCAGTACTACTCTTATTCCGTCAAAAATGGCGGATGGCCATTAACCGTTCAGCAGAAGCGATGACCATTTTTGCTGTAATTATGGCTGCTGTTTTCCCGGGGATTCATATGGGTAGAATTTGGTTAGCATATTACGTTTTTCCTTTGCCAAACCAGTTTGGCTCTATTTGGGTGAATTTTAATAGCCCCCTACTTTGGGATGTATTTGCGATTTCGACATATTTCTCAGTGTCATTGGTTTTTTGGTACGTAGGTTTAATTCCTGATTTCGCGACTATTCGCGATAGGATGACGAAGCCTTTCGCAAAGAAAATGTATGGCATTATGAGTTTCGGTTGGAGCGGAAGGGCCAAACATTGGACTCGCTTTGAAGAACTAAGTCTTGTGCTAGCTGGTATTGCAACACCTCTTGTATTCTCGGTACACTCCATTGTATCGATGGACTTTGCTACTTCAATTATTCCAGGTTGGCATACAACTATCTTCCCTCCTTACTTTGTTTCTGGAGCTGTTTTTTCTGGATTTGCTATGGTTCAAACTCTCATGCTTGTTATGCGTAAAGCATACAAACTTGAAGACTACATACATATCAAGCACGTGGAGTATATGAATATTGTAATTATTGTTACAGGTTCTATTGTAGGAGTAGCATATTTAACAGAGCTGTTTATTTCTTGGTACTCAGGTGTTGAATACGAAAGCTATGCATTTATAAATAGATTCTCTGGACCTTATAGTGCTGCTTACTGGACTATGATGACTTGTAATGTAATTAGTCCACAGCTATTTTGGTTTAAGAAGATTCGCCGATCCTTTGTGGCAACTTTCATATTATCGATTGTTGTAAATATCGGTATGTGGTTCGAGCGTTATGTTATTATCGTAACGTCATTACATAGGGACTACCTTCCTTCAAGTTGGGGTGAATTTATCCCAACAGCCACTGATATAGGTGTGTTTATTGGAACACTTGGAATATTCCTTACTCTGTTTCTTGCATTTACTAGGTTCTTCCCGGTTCTTGCGTTAAATGAGCTTAAGACAATTCTTAAGTCAAGTGGTGAGTCTTATAAAAATAAACAAGTTAAATAATACCATCATGAAAAAGGTATTCCACGTCATGTATGACGACGACGATAAGCTACTAGTAGCTGCTCGTGAACTTGTAGGTAAGGGAATTCACGTGAATGAAGTTTTTTCTCCCTTTCCTATTCACGGAATAGATCCTATTATCGGAATTAAGCGTACTCGATTAGCTATTACGTCTTTTATGTATGCTATGACGGGACTCTCACTTGCCGTATTCTTTATGTGGTACACAATGATTTCTGACTGGCCTATGAATATAGGAGGAAAGCCAAACTTCTCATTACTCGAGAACCTTCCTTCTTTTATTCCAGTTTCATTTGAGTTTTCAGTCTTCTGTGCTGCACACGGGATGGTGATTACGTATTTACTGCGTAATCGTACTCTTCCAGGTATGCCAGCAACAAATCCTGATCCTAGAACGACAGATGATAAGTTTGTGATGGAAATTACTACCGACACAAATGCTATGAGTGCTGAAGATCTTGAGTCAGCAATTAAAAATACCGGGCTACTCGAGCTCAGCATCAAAGATTTCAAGTAATAGAGATGCAGAAGATTTCATTATACCCCATATTAATTGTCGCACTTATTGTGACAATCACTTCATGCACTAATAACCCTAATAGCCCAGGTCTCGAATATATGCCAGACATGTATCGATCACCTGCAATAGAGGCTTATGTTGATTACGGAGAAGATCCTTATTACGTAACAGAAGAGGTAGCTGCAGCACAACGCATGACTCAAAGTGCTCGTAAACCAGTAGCTGGAACTATCGCTTTTAAAGGTGAAGACAAAGCATTTGGTCTACCATATCCATACGCGAATACTCCAGAGGGGTATGAATTAGCAGGATTAGAGTTGCACTCACCTTTACCCACTACCTCAGACAATATTCAGGCAGGTGCTTTGAATTTTGGGCTGATGTGCTCACATTGTCATGGAGAGACGGGGAAAGGCGATGGAGCGATTTCAAGGAATGGATTTATTATGGGTATTCCGGATTACTCTACGAAGCTTAAGGATCTACCGGAGGGAAAGATGTATCATACATTAATCTACGGTAAAGGCCTTATGGGTTCTCATGCATCACAAATTTCTCAAAAAGGTTTGTGGGAGATTATCCAATATGTACAAGTTCTTCAAAATGGAGGTAATATGCCAACGTTTGACGAAAACGGCGTTGCAGTTTTATCTGAAACCGAAATTAACAACTGATCATGGAATTCAAATTTGAAGGACGTGCAAAGCTGATTACTCAAGTCTTAATGGCTGTGGGTCTTATAGCTCTTGTTGGAGGATATCTAACAGACCACTCTGATCATCACCAACGATGGTGGGCAAACTTGCTAGTAAATGGATTTTTCTATTTTTCTATTTCATTAGCGGCTTTGTTTTTTTATGCATTGCAGTATGCTACCGAGAGCGCATGGTCTGTTGTAATTAAACGCTTCTTGGAAGCGATGTTTGGTTACTTACCATATGGAGCTGCTGTTATGGTTATCGTGTTACTAGCGGGACAGTTTGATATGCATCACTTATATCACTGGATGGATCACACTCTTTATCATGAGTTTATGACCGTAGATGGATCTACATTTATGGATGAAGAGGTTGCTGGTTCGGTGATTAATCCTAACTATGATCATATTATTGCTGAAAAATCCGGATACTTTGCTTCGTGGTTTTTCTGGCTAAGAACTATAATTTATCTAGGCACATTCTTAGGCTTTGCTATATTATTTCGCAAGTGGTCGCTTCAAGAAGATGCTGAGGCAAATCTAGATTTACACTATAAAGTATTTCGTCGTAGTGCTTTATTCTTAGTATTCTTCGCTGTATTCTCTTCGACTTTATCATGGGATTGGCTGATGTCAATTGATCCACACTGGTTTAGTACTCTATACGGTTGGTATTTGTTCTCAGGAATGTGGGTAGGGATGATAATATTTACTCATGTAAGTATACTTTGGCTTAGAACTAAAGGCTACTTTGCTGAGATTACAGATAGTCACATGCATGACTTGGGAAAGTGGATGTTTGCAATATCAATGTTGTGGAGCTACTTGTTTTTTAGCCAGTTTATGTTGATTTGGTACACAAATATCCCTGAAGAAGTTACTTACTACGTAAGCAGAATATTTACGGATTACAAAGTGCCATTTTTAATGATGTTCTTAGTAAATTTTGTAGTACCATTTTTAGTACTCATCTCTAGAGATGCTAAGCGTAATCCGAACTTCCTTATTCCAGTTGCCTTTATAATTTTTGCGGGACATTTCGCAGATGTGTATTTACTGGTAATTCCAGGAACGATGTTTAATCACAATGTCTTCGGTCTTTTTGAAGTAGGTCTTTTCCTAGGCTTCCTAGGGTTGTTCATTAATAGGACACTAACTACTCTCGCAAAAGCACCATTGATTGCTAGGAATCATCCTATGCTTCAAGAATCAAAGGACTTGCATTACTGACCCAGAAAAGTAAGCTAACTAATGAAACTTCTCATACTTTTAGTCATAGTTGTCGGCGTAATTGCTGTAGCTCAGTTGGCTAAAATCTACCAACTCTCTGCACGCCTCCGCGGACACCGTGAAGAGGAAATTTCTGAAGCAGACACCAAACTACAGGGGTCACTTTGGATAGTATTCATGTTTGTGTTTTTCGGCATGACTATTTGGCAATTCGTGCGTTATGGTGATTACTTACCGCCTTCTGCATCTTTGCATGGAAAGTCTGTAGACACTCTGATGAATTACAACCTTGCGTTGATAATATTTGTGTTCTTTGTAGTTAACACCCTGTTATTTGTTTTCGCATATAAGTATCGCTACAATAAGAATCGCAAAGCGAAATTTTTCCCACACGACACTCGTCTAGAATTAATTTGGACAGTAATACCGTCTATTGTACTAGCCGTAATTATTATTTATGGATTACAAACTTGGACTGTAATGACTGGTCCAGCATCGGCGGATGCTATAAGAATCGAACTTTATTCTAAGCAGTTTGATTGGACTGCTAGATATTCTGGAGATAATGATGAATTTGGTGCTACTGATTTTAATCTTATAACTTCATCTAACCCACTGGGAATTGTTACTCAGGAGGGAATAGATGCAGCATTAGTTAAAATTGACGGTAAGATATCTAAGTTAAATAATGAACTTAAATCTGAGAAAGGTCATTTATTAGCAGAGAAGAAGGAGCTTGAATCAGCTCTTCATGGTGGAGAACATTCTCACGGGGATCATGACAATCATGAAATTTCTGCTGAGAAAAAGGCTCACTTAACAAATAGGTTACAACTTATTGATGATGTTCTTGAGTCGGGTAAAACAACAATCTTATCTGAAGCTGCATATGAAGCAAAATCAGATAAAGTTTATCGTTTAGAACGTCATAGACAGAGGATTCTTGAATTAAGTTCTTACGAATTAGGTAGAGGTATAGATCCTTGGAGCGTAGGTAAAGATGATAAAATTGTGAAGGGTGAATTTCATATACCTCTAGGAAGAGAAATTGAGTTTGTATTCCGTTCTCGTGACGTTATTCACTCAGCTTTGATGCCTCATTTCCGTGCTCAAATGAATACGGTTCCGGGTTTACCTACAAGATTTAAAGTTACCCCTGTCATTACAACGGATAGTATGCGTACAATCTTAGATGATCCAAACTTCAACTACATCCTATTATGCAATAAAATTTGTGGTTCAGCTCATTTTAACATGAAAATGGATATTGTAGTTGACACTGAGGCAGAATACGATGAATGGCTTAATAACCAGAAAGTTTACATTTCTGAAAAGAACTGATTATGGAAGGACACTCACACCACAAAGAAAGCTTCGTTTCGAAGTATATTTTCACTCATGATCATAAGATGATCTCTAAGCAGTTTTTAATAACTGCAATTGTTATGGGGGTTACTGGAGTAACGATGTCTGTTCTTTTTCGTTTGCAATTAGGATGGCCAGGAGAAAGTTTTGTAATTCTTGAAACATTTTTAGGAAAATGGGCTCCAGGAGGAGTTTTAGATAGAAATGCATATCTAGCCCTAGTAACAATTCACGGTACCATTATGGTTTTCTTTGTTTTGACTGCTGGATTATCAGGAACGTTTTCTAATCTATTAATTCCCCTACAAATCGGAGCTAGGGATATGGCTTCGGGCTTCCTCAACATGCTTAGTTATTGGTTCTTCGCCATTTCTTGTGTAATAATGATATTTTCATTGTTCGTAGAAGGTGGAGCTGCTTCTGCAGGATGGACAGTTTATCCTCCTTTGAGCGCACTTCCGCAAGCGATGCCAGGATCAGGTATGGGAATGACTTTATGGCTCCTTTCTATGACACTATTTGTGGTGTCTTCTCTGTTAGGTTCATTAAACTATATCGTTACTATCATAAACCTTAGAACTAAGGGTTTGAGTATGACGAGACTTCCGCTTACTATATGGGCATTTTTAATTACCGCTATTGTAGGTGTATTATCATTCCCAGTATTAGTTTCAGCGGTAGTTCTATTAATGATGGATAGAATGATGGGAACGGCGTTTTTCTTAAGCGACATCTTTATCGGAGGTGAAGCATTAGATGCAACGGGTGGTTCTCCAATATTATATCAACACTTATTTTGGTTCTTAGGTCACCCTGAAGTTTACATAGTTCTACTACCTGCTTTGGGAATAAGCTCTGAGGTTATATCTACGAATTCACGTAAACCTATTTTCGGGTACAAAGCGATGATTGGATCAATGATGGCGATAGGCTTTCTTTCCTTTATCGTTTGGGCTCACCATATGTTTGTTACGGGAATGAATCCATTCCTAGGATCTGTTTTTGTATTTACTACACTATTGATTGCAATACCGTCGGCTGTAAAAGCATTTAACTATATAACTACTCTATGGAAAGGTAATATACGTTTCACACCTGCTATGCTATTCAGTATCGCTCTTGTTAGTACATTCCTTACAGGAGGTCTAACTGGAATTATTCTTGCGGATTCAGCATTAGATGTAACAGTACATGATACATATTTTGTTGTAGGTCACTTTCATATTGTAATGGGACTATCAGCTATTTTCGGAATGTTTTCTGGAGTTTATCATTGGTTCTCGAAAATGTTCGGTAGGATGATGAACACAAAAATGGGTTATGCTCACTTTTGGATTACACTGGTTTGTGGATATGGAGTGTTCTTCCCTATGCACTTTGTAGGCCTAGCAGGTGCTCCGCGTCGTTATTACGACTCATCTCACTTTGATTTCTTAGATAAGGTTATGGATTTGCAGCCGATTATTTCCACTTTCGCCATTATCGGTTCACTGGCTCAGTTGATATTCCTATTTAACTTCTTCTATAGTATTTTCAGAGGCCAAAAAGCAGTTCAAAATCCTTGGAAGGCAAATACTCTCGAGTGGACTACACCAGTTGAACACATACATGGAAACTGGCCAGGTGCTCTTCCAGAGGTTCATCGTTGGGCTTACGATTATAGTAATCCAGCGCATGATGAAGACTTCGTCCTTCAGACTACACCTCTTAAGGATGGTGAAGTAGCGCACTAATTTTATTAAATAGTATAGTTAAAAACCCTTCGGATTATTCCGAGGGGTTTTTTCTTTGACTTTGCTTTTAGATTATCTTGCAGACATGGAGCCAAACGAAGGGTTTGATATTAGAGATGAAGAATCGCAAAAGACCGACAGCGATTACGAACGTGTGTTGAGGCCCTCGCAATTTGAGGATTTCACAGGGCAACGTGCTGCTATGGATAATCTTCAGATATTTGTTGCTGCGGCAAGAGGTAGAGGTGAGGCATTGGATCATGTTTTATTTCATGGCCCTCCAGGGCTTGGGAAGACAACATTAGCTAACATTGTCGCTAATGAAATGGGCGTAAATATTAGGACTACATCGGGTCCTGTTCTGGATAAACCTGGAGACTTGGCGGGGCTTCTTACTAGTTTAGAGGAGAATGACATTCTTTTTATAGACGAAATTCATAGATTAAGTGCAGTAGTAGAGGAGTATTTGTATAGTGCGATGGAGGATTATAGAATAGACCTCGTAATAGATACTGGACCTAACGCTCGAACAGTTCAAATAGATTTAAATCCGTTTACTTTAATAGGTGCTACTACTCGGTCGGGACTGTTGACTTCGCCTTTGAGAGCAAGGTTTGGTATAAATCTTAGGCTACAATATTACGATACGAAGACTTTAACGGATATAGTAGAGAGGAGTGCTGGAATTTTACAGATAGAACATGAGTTAACGGCAGCACATGAGATTGCTTCTAGGAGTAGGGGGACGCCAAGAATTGCGAATGCACTTTTGAGAAGAGTTAGGGATTTCGCTCAAATTAAGGGTGATGGAACGATAACATCTTCTCTTACTGATTATGCATTAGATGCGCTACAGGTTGATAAAAGGGGGCTTGATGAAATGGATAACCGAATTCTATCGGCTTTAATTGATAAATTTGGTGGTGGACCTGTTGGAATGACTACGCTTGCTACTGCTATCGGTGAGAACGCGGGCACTTTAGAGGAGGTTTATGAGCCATTTTTAATTCAGGAAGGACTCTTAGTACGAACCCCTAGAGGGAGACAAGCTACGAAAGCTGCATTCGAACATTTGGGAAGAACTCCGAGTGCGAGATCGGGAAGTTTGTTCGAGTAGAGGATGTAGAATCGAGATGTTACGAGATGAACTACTGGCGAGCAAGAGGGCTGAATGGCTGAAGTTGAAAGCTTTGGAGTTAGGGTTTAGTTCTGTCGGAATTTCGGTTGCCCAGGAGCTTACTGATGAGGCTCCTAGACTTGAAAAGTGGTTGAACGAGGGGATGCACGGAGAGATGAATTATATGGCGGGCCATTTTGACAAACGCCTTGACCCTAGAAAGCTTGTGCCCGGCACTAAGAGCGTAGTTAGTTTGCTTTTCAATTATCACAACCCAGATATGCCTGAAGAGGAGGGAACTCCTAGAATTTCTCAATATGCTTTAGGTAAAGATTATCACTATGTGATAAAATGGAAATTGAAAGAGCTAATGAAACTTATGAGAGAGGAGTGGGGAGATGTAGAAGGGAGAGTTTTTGTTGATTCAGCGCCTGTTTTAGAAAGGGTTTGGGCTATGAAATCTGGATTAGGATGGGTGGGGAAGAATAGCTTACTTATATCGAAAAAAAAGGGAAGCTATTTCTTTTTGGCAGAAATGATGCTTGACATAAAGCTGTCGACTGACGGTCCTGTATTAGATCACTGTGGTGACTGTACGAAATGTTTGGATGCGTGCCCTACAGGGGCAATTATAAAACCTTATGTAGTTGATGGTTCCAAATGCATTAGCTACTTCACCATTGAGCTAAAAGACGCAATACCTGAGCCTATGGCGGGAAAATTTGGAGATTGGATTTTCGGGTGTGATATATGCCAAGAGGTTTGTCCTTGGAATAGGCATTCTGAAAGGCATACTGAGCCAGAACTTTTGCCCAAGCCGGGCTTACTTCAAATGACGAAATCGGATTGGCTTGATTTATCAGAGGATGTATTTAATAACAACTTCAAAGACAGCCCTATAAAAAGAACGGGTTTTAAAGGTCTAAAGAGAAATATACATTTTATATAAAAAAAGCCCTCACACTAGGAGGGCTTGGTTTGAAAAAGTATTAAGAATGAGATCTCCATATACCTCTCCGTAACGGTTGAGGCACCAATCTTTTAGGCTTTGGATTTCAGATCTCTTGAGCCAACGTACGCTTTTTTTCAGTTCTTTAGCGAACAGAGTTCGATCAAAACTGACTTTAGAAAGTACGGATTTACAAAATTCTAACATTGAATCTATAGGGCTTTTAGGTACCTTATTTCAACGTACAATTTCGTACAATATTATTATCTCAGATGTTAATCAATTAAAAGTTATCACAAAAAGCCTAAGTTAGTTTGATTATGGCGTGAACTCATGAGCATCTTTAATGATGTAATTCATCTGATAAACGTCATCAGCGTTGAGTTTTAATTCACCAGCGAAGGTGAGTCTTTCGTCAGTTGCGTACTCTCGTGGGCTATGTCCACCAAATTGTAAGTCCACCACAGTCTCTGGTCCAGCTCCTCCACAGAAAAAACAATTTGCAAACGGATATCTACTTAAAACATAGAAGTCTTCGTCAATATCAACGGGTATGATGTATCCAGTGATATACCACTTTTTACCTTCAAACCCTTTAACATTAGGTCCAAATTTCGGTTTCCAATAATATGCATCAAGTTCCTCCACGTATACATCATTAAACTCTACATCGGAAAGGTCTTCCCAAGACAATTTATTATACGTTACATCATCTACATAAGAGTTAGTTACATTGTGGGAGTATGAAACATCGTTATTAGCTTTTGACGCTGCGACAGTGCGTATTTGGTCTTTAATAGCTGCACCTTCAGGGGAAGGATGACACATGCTACTCCAATCGAGTGACATTACAGCGACTAAGGCCATAATGCCTACCATCCAACTTGAACGCAGGACTTTGTTGCTACGATTATTGAAAGTATTCATTCGTTTGAAAGTGTTTTAGAGATATCCATACGTAGGGTTTTGAATGCAGGAAGTGCTGCTGCCAGTAGTCCCACAAAGGTAGCACCTAAAGCTAAATATATTTCAGTTGGTAAAATTCCCAAATCCCCTAAGTCATATTGGAATTTGTCTTCAATAGCAGAGGCCAAAACAAATAAACCAACTCGACTAACAATAAGACCTAGAACTACCCCTCCTAAACTAAGAAGGCCACCTTCTAAAAGTAGTAGTTTGTATAAAGTTGCGGGTGTTCCACCCATAGTTCTCATAAGAGCTAATTCAAATCTGCGAGCTTGCATGTTATCAAAAACCGATATAAAGATGCTCGCAAAACTTAGAGCCATTATTAACAGAGCAATTGCTCTAAGAGTAGCGGCACCTATACCAAACTGTTGATTTAATCTGTTTATCTCAATCGCAGGGAGTGCAACCTGCATATTAGTTTCTTTAAGTAGATTAGGTAAGGTAAGAATTGCCATAGGATTCCTTTTCTTCAATAGAACAGCGGTTATTTCTCTCGAAGCGTAGAGCTCTTCCTCAGAAAGTTCAGAGTTTTCATGCCCCGCATGAACACCCCAAATCGTTTCAATATTTGTAAGAATAAGTTTATCGATAACGGAATTACTTCGTTTAAAAACTCCTACAACAGTGAAGGTTTTATCTTCATGAACGTCGGTGCCGTCAGTAAGTCCATGTGCACTAAAAAAGTGGTCTCCAACTTTTAATCCTGACTTATCGGCTACTGTTGCTCCAAGTGTTACTTCAAAAGCGTTTTCCCAGAGATTCCCTTTAGATAATTCAACGGAGTAATGATTAGGGTAACTTTCATTCGTTCCAACAATGCGATATCCATGAAAATTATCGCCATAAGCAAGGGGAATACCAGACTCGATATATGGATTACGCATAATTTTATCAGCCGCCGCAAGTGAGATATTCCCTGTGGGAGCATCAATATGATACACGTTTGCAAGTATGAGTTGAAGAGGGCTTCCCTTCGCTCCTAATACCAAATCAATATCTTTTATATTTCTTTCAAACTGCTCTGTCATTTGACGTTCAGCTAACATCATAAGGCTGACCATTCCTACTCCGAATGCGAGTAAAATCGCACTAAGAGCTGTCTGTAGCGGTTTCGATACGAGGTTACGTCTAGCTATATAGGTAAGTCTCATAATTAAACGTGGTTTAGGGATGAGGAGGTCGTAGTTAGTTCGACACGGTCGCTATATCTTGCTTTTAGACGAGAGTCGTGGGTTACGATAATCAATGTCGCTCCGGCGTTAGCTGTTTCTTCTTCGAGCAGTTTTATTACCGATTCTGTACTAGTGTCGTCGAGCGCCGAACTCGGCTCGTCCGCAAATACCACGGAGGGGTAATGAACGAGAGCTCGTGCAATTGACGCTCGTTGTTGTTCGCCCACACTTAAATCCTTGGGCCTTGACTTAGATTTATGTCCTACTCCTAATCGATCTAGAAGTTCTAAAGTCCTTTTCTTTAGGTCTTTCGAGCTAATAGGTTTTTTCGATAATAGATTTGGTAGAGCTAGATTTTCCTCGACGGTTAAACTCTGGACGAAATAAGACTGTTGGAATACAATTCCAAGTTCTCGCCCTCTAAAATTGTCGAGCTCTCTATCACTCATCCCTCCTAAATCCTTTCCTGAAACAATAATTGACCCTTTAGTAGGTCTAAGTAGTCCGCACATTAGGTGTAGGAGAGTGGTTTTTCCCGTTCCTGAATTCCCTAGTAGTAGTAGTTTACCACCATTGCGACATGAGAAAGTCGGGAATCTCAACTCGTGAACTCCATCGTATGAAAAAGATACATCACTAACATCAATCATTTGTCTAAGGTAAGGTTAAGGGAGAATGTTTGCAGTAGATTCGCTGTATGAAGTTTTTAAGTCGTCTATCGAAGTATTTATTAGGAGTTCTTATCGGTTTGGGGTTAACATGGATTATGTTTTCCGAACGGGGATGTATGGACTGGTTGCCTTCAGAGAGGATACGTAAAGAAATTGCGAGAGGTGGAATTCAAGCTGATACGGATGCACACTGCATTCTGAAATGTGGCGGTTTAACAGTTAGCGATCTTGCAGATCTAGCTAGATTGGGAGACGTCGATTATAAGAAAAGCGGTACTCGCGAAAAACCTAGACGATACTTTATTGAAGGAGATGGACTGGTTAAGTCAGCATTTTTCTTGATGACAGATACAGCTACAACGGTAACAAAAGTTGTTCTACAAGAAAATAAAAACTGTGATTGCTAATCAATCAGTAAATACGGGATTCTTTGTTACTCACCATAAACGATAAGTTTTCCATAAACTATATCGTCAGACCCGATGATGTTAATGTGCACAGTATAAACGCCGTGAGGGAAACCGGTTGTATAAAAGGAAGAGTTATCACCTGAAGGAGTGGGGAATAATTCTCTTATTAACCTTCCAGAAGCGTCGTAAACTTTAAGACTTTCTATTTCGGCACCGTTCTTTAAATCCACATGAACTAATGAACCGGGTGTGGTGGGATTTGGAACGAACCTAACCTCCTCTCCACCTGGAGTTACTGAAGGGTACTCGGGGTCATACATTAACTTATATACAAAAAACCTAGTGCAAAGGTATATTTCACCCTTATTATCCTCCCCGAAAGCGAACTTCGTTTCTGTCCAAGGCTCAAATCCGTTCTCAACATCTAAAACTAAAGGAGAGCTAATCCATTCTCCGTCATTATTTGCTTTGAGAGTAAAAACTGAGTATCTCCAAAACCACAAGCATCCGACAATACGTAATAACCTTGTAGGGATGGGATATTTAAGCCTCTATAAACGACACCTCCTATTACCGAGCACAGACCGTTTTCATGAGGGAACTCGAATATGGGTAGTGTAGTAACTTCACCAGGATCACAGTCTATAATGGGTTCATAACAAGAGCTTCCCTCCATCAGTCTCCAACCGTAGTTAAGTCCACCCGCACTTCCGGCAGGTTCGAAATTCACCTCTTCCCAATCTACTTCTCCGACATCTCCGATATACATATCTCCAGTCTCTCGATCGAAGCTCCATCTCCAAGGATTTCTTAGTCCGTATGCCCAAAGTTCATCTCTCGCAGCAAGATCATCTACGAAAGGATTGTCAGAAGGGATAGTATAAGGTTCAAATCCATGAACGTCTATCCTTAATATCTTACCCAACAGAGATTCAAGATTTTGAGCATTTCCTATAGGCCCGTGATCGTCTCCTCCTGACCCTCCTCCTGTAGCCCCAGATCCAGTTGATCCTCCATCTCCGGTACTGATATATAGATAGCCATCTGCGCCGAACAAAATTTGGCCGCCATTATGTCCTGCATCTGGTTGAACTAACTCTAATACCTCAGACCAAACACCAGTTTCCGCAGTTTTGTGATCAGAACTTGTGCCAAAACATAAAATCCGCTCGTCGATAAGCTCACCCGTTCCATCAGGACGATATCCGTTGTACATCACATAGAATAGACCGTTTTCTTCGAAATTGGGATCGAGTACTAGCCCATTCATACCCTGTTCGCTCATCACTCCGAAATCTACAATGTCCATTCCCGTAGAACTTAAATCCAGAAACGGAGTTGATCTTAATCCAATGAATGGCTCCCAAAAATGAACTACCCCATCATGGCCTACTATCAATAACGCATTATCGTTAGGGTCGTGTGAAGCTGAAAGTACTTGAATGGGTTGTTCTACTTCGGCAATACGCTCTGCATTAATAATAGCGGGAGCGGAAGTTGTTTGGGCTAAGATAGAATTAATAGAAATAAGGATGATTCCACTAAAGGACACAAAAGTCATTAAACTCTTAACTAAATCTCTTGAGTTGAATTGTATCATATTGAATCTAACTTGCGTGTACGATTTATTAACGAACAAATGTACTACGCATGAGTCTTTATCAGAAGATAATAAATATTTTCACTCTAATTTTCACACTTGTTCTTTCGATAAACATTTCGTTTGCCCAAGTAAACTTTACTATTTCGGGTCATGTTCAGGACGCATCTAGCGGAGAACAGTTGTTAGGTGCAACGGTTTGGTGTGAAGATATTTCAGTAGGAGTTGCAGCAAATATCTACGGGTTCTATTCACTCACTTTGCCTGCGGGAAAGCATGTGATAATGGCTAGATATATTGGGTATGAACCACAGAGGTTTGAAGTTGACTTAACTAATTCGGTTAAGATGGAGATAAATCTTGTAGCAGGAACAACTCTAGATGAGGCGGTGGTTACCGGCGATGCTTTCAACAAGATAGAGGATGTAGTCCAAATGTCAAAAATGGAGATTCCCATTGATCAAGTAAAACGTCTCCCAGCCATAGGGGGAGAAGTTGACCTTTTAAAGGTGCTACAACTCCTTCCAGGAGTGCAATCTGGCGGGGAGGGCACAAGCGGACTCTACGTTAGAGGAGGGTCTCCAGACCAAAATCTCATGCTCCTCGACGGGGTTCCACTATATAGCGTCAACCACCTTTTCGGATTCTTCTCCGTTTTTAATGCCGACGCCGTTAAAAGTATGTCCATTACTAAGGGAGGATACCCAGCACGATTTGGAGGACGATTAAGTTCGATTCTTGAGATTAATATGAAAGACGGACATATGAAGGAATATCACGCAGATGCTACTATATCCATTATCGCCTCCAAGCTTACAGTAGAAGGTCCTATTGTTAAGGATAAGGCATCATTTATGGTTAGTGCACGGAGAACGTATTTAGATATTTTAATAAAACCACTTATAAATAAAGCAAATAGCAATAACCCTGATGTAACCACAGACCCTCGTTATTTTTTCTATGATTTGAATGGAAAACTAAATTGGAAAATTTCTAATAAAGACAGGATTTACTTTAGCGCTTTTAAAGGCCAAGACGATTTCGGAATAGCATCTGAAGAAAGTTACGGTTCTTCAAGTAGTACGTTAGACTTTGGACTAGATTGGAAAAATGCTATTCAAGCACTTAGATGGAATCACGAATGGGGGCCTAGATTGTTTTCAAATACAACCTTAACTCACAGTATCTATAGCTTTAATACGGGAGTAGATATCACAGAAATCACTCAACAAAATGACTCAATTCGTATGGCAGCTCTATACAATTCAGGCATTAATGATTACGCGGGAAGAATCGATTTTGATTATGCCCCTAACTCAAGGCATTACGTAAAATTTGGAGCGAATGTAACTAACCACACATTTAGCCCCGGCGCAACTTCTTTGGTACTTGATTTCGGCCAAGATGTTTCTTTAGATACAGTTATTGGACCTGAGGATATTCATTCAAATGATGCTTTTGTGTACATAGAAGACGAATTTGAGTTAAGCGATAGGCTTAAGGTGAATATAGGAGTTCACGCATCAACACTTAGGGTTCAAGACTCTTCATACTACTCTGTACAGCCTAGAGCGGCATTAAACTTCCGTCTTCCGAAAGGTTATGCGTTTAAAACGTCATTTGCTAAGATGGCTCAGTACGTAAATCTTCTCACAAACGAAGGCTTAGGGCTTCCTACAGATTTATGGGTTCCTTCTACAGCAAGGATTCGTCCTCAACAAAGTTGGCAAGTCGCTATGGGTTTGGCCAAGACATTCGGAGAAATAGAAGTCAGTCTTGAGGGGTATTATAAAGCAATGGATGGCCTTTTAAGTTACAAAGAGGGCGCGTCTTTTCTTTTCAGTTTAGGTGAAAGTTGGGAGGATCAAGTTACACAAGGTATAGGCAATGCATATGGTGCAGAGTTTTTAGTCCAAAAAAAATACGGAAGTACCACAGGTTGGATAGGATATACACTTAGTTGGTCGAATCGCCAATTTGATGATATTAACAGTGGTAATTGGTACCCCTTCACTTATGACAGGCGACACGATATAAGCTTCGTATTAACTCATGATTTTTCGGATAAATGGACTGGGTCTGCTGTTTGGCTTTATGGAACAGGAAGAGCATTAACACTGAGCGAAACAACATTCTCTGCTTATGTGCCAAACGGAGCTGAACAAGGGGGGGTCTACACATTCACGGCAGAAGTTCCATCTGAGAAAAACGCATTTAGGATGAGCCCATATCACAGATTAGATCTTTCTATTACAAGAACACGGAAATCTGAATCTGCTTCTAGGCACTTAATTCTAAGTGTTTACAATGCTTACAACAATCTAAATCCATTCTTTGCACAACCCGATGAGGATGATGATGGGAATCCTGTGATTAGAGAATACGGAATTTTTCCGTTTATCCCTTCTATAGCATGGCGTTATTCTTTTTAATTACAACTAAAGTCACAGTTTTGAAAACATACATAAAATATCAATCAACGGTTATTATCCTTTTAATTTTGGGATTAGTTAGTTGCGGAAAATTTTCTGACGGAGTAGTTCACGAGGTAGCATTTCCAGAAAACGAGCCTAGGTTATCTGCGACCTTAATTGTAAATGACGAAGATGAAGTAATTATCACACAGGTTTCTGCTACGGCATCTGTTTTAGATGCTGCAGGGCCACAATCAATTCCAAATGCTATCATTTCCCTAACGAATGAGTCAGGTCAAACTATTTACTCTTTAGGTTCTGATAATTTCTCTTCAATGGATTCTCTATATCATTTGGATTTAGATGAGAATTTTGGAACTTTAACTGGAGAAATTACCCTAGCTGTTGATGCTCCTGATTTCGAAATAGTTACAGCAAAAAGCACCATGCCCCCAAAACCCTCGTTCACTTATACGTATGAGTATAGAGGAGATTCGACGATTACACCTTGGGGAGAAGGATACGAATACCAAGACAAGTTTATTTTAGATTTAGAGAACGATTTAACTCGTGCGGACAATTATTTAGTTTTTGTCGATGTGTTATTTGAAGATATAGTTTCTGGAAACTCAAACTGGGAAAACCAATTGCTTACTTATCGACCAGATAATAGGATTACGTATAATAATATTACAAACGGGCTTTTAATTTCAGACGACAATACTGATTCTAATTCGGCCTATCTTTCTGAGATTACATTTTTTTCAAAAAATTTCGAAACCGGTTTAAAATGGTCTCCAACTTCTTTAAGATTGCGGATACAAGCTTTAAGCCCAGAGCTTGCTTCGTACTATAAGAGCGTAGATATGATAATGGGAATGGGCCTTGACATATTCTCTGAGCCCACTTTAGTGTATTCTAATTTGAGTGGAGGTTTTGGTTGTTTTGGGCTCGCAAGCGAATCCATAGTTATAGTTGAATAGCACTCGGTCTTATTTAGACCAAATCTAAATACCGCTTTTTAGGTATTGGATGCCTGATTCTGTGTGGTGAATCTTTGCCCCATGAATTCACGATTACAGCCATCGGTGCTAGTGTTGCTTTTCTTTTGTGTGGGTACTTTTTTTAAACTATCGGCACAAGATAATTTAAGTCAGGACTCTGTGGATTTTATGATTGCGTCGTGGCACGGAATTCCTGAAGCAGTCGTAGCTACTGTGGGACTCGCTTCTGGTGCACATGGTTTAGATGAAGTCCCTGGGGCCCTATACTTAATAACGTCAAAAGAGCTAGATCGCTTTGCATACACAGACCCCCTTAGAGCATTGAGGACAGTTGCAGGAGTGAACATAACGGAAGAAGATGGGTTTGGTCTAAGGCCTAACATAGGCTTAAGGGGCTCAGGTACGGATAGATCCTCTCGAATCACTATAATGGAGGATGGTATTTTAATTACACCTGCTCCATATACTGCATCTGCCGCGTATTATTTCCCTTCAATAGCTAGGATGTCATCAATTGAGATTCTTAAAGGTTCAAGCCAAATAGCTTTCGGCCCACAGACAGCATCGGGTGCCATTAACCTCATCTCAACTTTAATTCCTAAAAAGACTGAAGCAAAGTTTGACATGGCTATGGGGTCATTTGGAGGGGCACAGTTTCATTTAACGGTAGGTTCAACATCACATAAACCTAAGGGGAGTTTTAGCTATTTGATAGAGTTATTGCAATTACAATCTGATGGGTTTAAAGCCATAGACAATGTTTCTGGGGTTAACATGTCAGGGTTTGTAGATGAAATGTCTACAGGATTTTCTAAGTCTGACCGTCTTATAAAACTGAGGTATTCAACACCTTCATCGAACAACCTAAAACAGTCTATAGAGGTTAAGATGTCAGATGTGTCTGAAATCTCAAATGAAACTTATTTGGGACTATCTAAATCTGATTTTGAACAGAGTCCACTATTAAGATATGCTGCGAGTGCTAAGGATGTGATGAATGCAAGTCAATCTCAGGTCGTTATAACTCATACAGCATTTCCATTACCAAATATTGAGATGAAGACTGATTTATATAGAACTTCCTTCGCGAGGAATTGGTATAAACTTGATAGAATAGTCGATTCGACGGGTATGGTATTAAGTCTCAAAACCATACTAGATTACCCCGAGATATATTCAGAATCATTCTCTTATTTAAAGGGTTATTCAACTCCTTTAGAAACTAGGCTTGATGTAAAAGCGAATAATAGAAACTATTTTTCGAGGGGAGTCCAACATAGAACTAAAATCAAATTCGGTGTGCCTCATTCATTTGATGAACTTTCTCCTGCACGCCAAAACCAAATTATTTTCGGAATCCGAATTCACACAGATGGTGTCGACAGATTTCAATGGCGTGACAGTTATGCGATGAGAGATGGAATAATGATGCTTTCCGAACTCGGTATTCACGGAACTGCAGGAAACCGAGTCGAAACAGCTATTGCAATAGCGAGCTATGTAAGAGCGACTTTGCATTTTAAGAATCTCACTTTAACTCCGGGCCTTAGGAGTGAAATAATAAATTTCGAACGGACAGATTTCGGGTCTTCAGATTTAGATAGAGCGGGAGAAGGGGAGTACAGAAGTAATTTCGTGCGAGCGTTATTGCCAGGTTTGGGCTTTAACTATAGAATAAATACATATTTGGATGCCTTCGCCGGAATTCATCGGGGCTTCATCCCGCCTGGATCTAACCCTGAAACTAGTCCTGAATATTCACTAAATTATGAGCTTGGGTTGAGGTTTTCATCTCGATTTGCAGCTGCTCAACTTGTTGTGTTTTCTAACGAATACTCAAATTTACTCGGAGCAGACATGAATGCTTCGGGTGGCTCGGGAAGTGGCGACCTTTTTAATGGAGGTTCCGCTCAAGCTAGAGGACTTGAATTAGAATTCACGATAGACCCGTTCTCGGACGGTCCTTTCGATCATCTTTCCCTACCCATTCGACTGGCATACACATATACAGATGCGAAATTTACGCATTCTTTCAATTCAGAGCTTCAAGCATGGGGGGAGGTAGAAATAGGTGATGCTATTCCGTACATAGCACCTCATCAACTATCTATTGTCACCTCCGTCGTTTCGGGCAAATTTTCTACGGATTTAAGTGCTCGATATACATCAGAAATAAATACAGAAGCAGCCCCTAAATTTTCAGATTCTGGAATGTCGATTCAATCATCAATAATTATCGATTCTTCAATAAGATACAATTTTACAGATACAAAGAGCGCCTCTATAGGTATTACGAACTTGCTAAATAGTGTTTATGAAGTGTCTCGTAGACCATACGGCCTGCGTCCTAATATGCCTAGAGCTGTGCGACTTCGTTTGTCTTTACTTCTTCCATCTAGATAATTTGGGGATACCCCAAGTCATTATACCAGCGAGAAATCCTGGGACTCCCTTACCTTTCATTACTTTCTTAACCATGGCCTGCATCTTCTTAGCTGTATCAACCTCAGGGTGAGAAAATGTTCCATCGGAGTAACAAAATGAGCAATATAATTCACTCTTGCTCCCGTTTTTTTCTGTTCCTCCTGCTCCAGGATCCTTTTTTAGAGGCATTGAACAGCTTTGACACATAGTGTTTTTCATAGACATAAGAATGCAAAGTACGAACTTATCTATTACGTCGTGCAACTTCTTTTCTGATGAGAGTGAGCTCGCGGGTGGTTTGGCCTGCGACAGATGAATTTTCTTTAGCACGCCTTATAAGGTAGGGCATTGCTTCGCGAATAGGCCCGTAGGGGACATACTTTGCTACATTATATCCGTGAGCAGCTAGGTTGAAAGTTATGGGGTCACTCATGCCTAAAAGTTGAGAAAATGTCACACGAGTATCATTTTTCGCTATGCCTCTTTCTGACATCATTCGGCATAAATGAAGGTTGCTAGTTTCATTGTGAGATCCAGCAAAAAGGTGAATCCTGTCTAAATTATCCAAACAGAATTGAACAGCAGAGTCAAAATCAGCATCAGTATGCTTTTTATCGACTTGTATTGGAGAAGGATATCCTTTCCTTTTAGCTCTTTCACGTTCTTTCTCCATATAAGCACCTCTTACAAGTTTCACACCAACGTGATAGCCAGATTCTTCAGCTCTATTAGTAAGTTCTTTTAAATAATCAAGTCTATCATGGCGATATAACTGTACAGTGGTAAAGACTACGGCAGTTTCTCGATTGAAATCAGACATCATATCTTCTGCTAACTCATCTATAGAGTCCTGAATCCAAGTTTCTTCGGCATCTATTAAGACGCGCCCCCCCGCCTCTGCGGTTGATGAACAAATAGACCTAAAACGACGCTCTACCCTTGACCAAGCTTCTTTGTCAGCTCGTGAAAACTTAGTTTTATCCTTTGAAAGCAACCCGTTTGTTGACAGACCACTGGGTTTGAATACGGCGAAGGCATGACGAGGGTCTGTACTTGCAGCGTCTATTGTTTTTAGAATTTCGGAACAAGTGAGGTCCAAGTCTTGCTCAGAATCTACACCTTCTGCACTATAATCTAATATGGTTCGTACGTTATTGTTATAAAGCATCTCTATTGTAGCTTCCGACTCTTCTATGTTTTCTCCTCCACAGAATTGTGCATAAACCGTAGGCTTAACGGCCCAACTAATTGGCAAACGAATCGCTAGGGCAAGTTTTGCCATAAAACTCCCAATAGCCACTAACCATGGCCTGCTTAATAGTTCGAAAAGCAATCTTCCTCGCCCCAGCTCTTTATCAGAAAGGTGACGAAATGCTAGTTCTGTGTTCCCAAAGTCAGGAAG
This sequence comes from Bacteroidota bacterium, assembly GCA_002746975.1. GTDB lineage: Bacteria > Bacteroidota > Bacteroidia > Flavobacteriales_D > Sanyastnellaceae > UBA974. The sequence goes on from NVXE01000004.1 coordinate 188,265, forward strand.
ATTTTCCTCGCTCAAAATTTCACTATTTTTTTGACTAAAACAATAAAAAGGCAAAGATAGGTTGCCACTACCATTGTATCTTTGAGTATGGACATTAAAGATTATATCTCGAAAAATCGCCAACGAATGTTGGACGAATTGTTTGACCTTTTAAGAATACCATCGGTTTCGGCAGATCCTGCCTTTGCTGGTGATGTTAAGCGTTGCGCAGAAGCAGTTGCAGATTCGTTAAAGCTAGCTGGCGCATTAAACGTTGAGGTTATGGAAACCCCAGGGCACCCAATTGTTTTCGGGGAGTACGTGGTTAACAATTCTGTTCCGACAGTTCTAGTATATGGGCATTACGATGTTCAGCCAGCGGACCCGATAGACCTTTGGGATAATCCTGCATTTGAGCCCATCATTAAGAAAACGGAAACACATCCGGAGGGGGCGATTTTCGCTAGAGGTTCTTGTGATGATAAAGGCCAAATGTTCATGCACGTTAAAGCTTTAGAAGCGATGGTCGCAGAGGGTAATGTGCCATGTAATATTAAGTTCATTATTGAAGGTGAAGAGGAGGTAGGTAGCTCCCACCTAGATGATTTCTTAGAGGCAAATAAAGAAAAACTTTCAGCGGATGTAGTGCTCGTTAGCGATACTGGAATTATAGCAAATGACACCCCTTCTATTACTGTGGGGCTTCGAGGTCTATCTTATGTTGAGGTAGAAGTTACAGGACCTAACCGAGATCTACATAGTGGACTTTACGGAGGAGCTGCCCCTAATCCTATAAATATTCTTTGTGAGATGATTGCTTCTCTTAAAGACGAAGACCAAAGAATTACAGTCGAAGGATTTTACGATGACGTTTATGAACTTTCATCCGAAGAAAGATCTGCTATGGCGAGAGCCCCTTTTTCCGAAACTTCACATAGGTCGAGTATCGGTATTGGAGCTCATGAGGGTGAGCCAACATATTCTCCTATGGAAAGAATGAGCATCAGACCCACTCTCGATGTTAATGGCATTTGGGGAGGCTATATGAAGGAAGGAGCGAAAACTGTTATCGCTTCGAAAGCATATGCGAAAATTAGTATGCGACTAGTACCACACCAAGATCATGAGACGATAACTAGATTATTTACCGAGCACTTTAACCGAATCGCCCCACCTAGCGTATCGGTTAAAGTCACAGAAATGCACGGTGCTGCTCCGGCTGTAACTCCCACGAATAGTCCTGCTTATAATGCCGCCTCTCTCGCTATGACAGAAACGTTTGGGAAAGAGCCAGTACCAGTTCGAAGTGGGGGTTCCATTCCTATTGTAGCCTCTTTTGAAAGGATTTTAGGGCTCAAGACGGTGTTATTTGGGTTTGGTCTAGATTCGGATGCTATTCATTCCCCGAATGAGCATTATGGTGTATTTAATTATTTTAAAGGGATAGAAACGATTCCTTTATTCCACAAACATTTTGCGGAGCTTCATGAAGATTAATTCACGCCCTTCATTCCTTCTGGTTGTGATAAGTCTTATGACCTTATCGAGTTGCTATCAGGACTTAGAGGTCATTGCAATTAATGACTTTTCAAATATTTCTGTTGGATTAAATGGGCTCACATCTGAGCTAGATGTAAAAATATACAACCCTAATTTTTTCCCAATTCAACTTCACGAAGCAGAAATATCTCTTCGAGTTAGAGATGTAGAGGCAGGCGATGTAACACTAGTAGAAATGGTAGAGCTCATAGCTCACGATACTTCTTTGGTTACATTCAATGTCGCAACCAGAGATGGAGCAATTGCCCAAATATTAAAAAATGACATCTTTAAATTTCTCAAAGGAGAAGACGTTCCGTTTTCTGCTTCAGGCAAAGTAATAGGTAAATCGTGGGGCATGACAGTAGAAGTACCTCTCGAACATTCTCAAGTCATAAGTTTGAGGGATTAGCGAAACATAAACGCAAATCCGATTTCAACAGTCATATTCAACATTCGATTATTCCATCTACTAGTTCCAGAAGGGTTGTCTGGTCTAGGTGCAATTGCAATGATACTTTGGGTTACTCTCCCAAAAAGTTTTGAGTGCTCCCTGTATTGCGTTCTAATCCCTAGCACTCCACAGAGGTCATATTCTTTTAATGGTATTCCGGTAGGGTCCCATCCGACTCCATAGAAATCTTCTTCGCCCGCTAATAATACAGATGGTTGAATGCCTAATAGGACGTCAAACCCTTTATACTCATAGCTTACAGTTATCGGTAAATCGATATAAGTAAACCGGTATCTCCATGTACTATAGTCTCCAGCTTTAGGGTTTGGGGGTTTTTTACTTCCCTTTTGATTGTATATAATTCCTAGTTGAATATTCTTTTTTCCACTTCTTCCAATTTCAATAGATACTCCTGCATTTACTCCCATTTTGTTGAACCCACCTATACCATCTCCATGTATTTGAGAAGTGGTGACTCCTGCTATTATCCCTCCACTGAATTTAAAAGCTCGGCCTTGAGAATATTCGGTTTGGGCTGAGAGCATAAAAGGCATAAAAATTAGGGAAATAGAAATTCCCGCCCCCCCAATTAATATTTTAAGTCGTTTCAAATTCATTCCCCTAAGTGATGTCCCAAACAATTTACAACAACTCCTTCATCATCTTCTACCACTAACAATATTGATGAATTCTCAAATACCCACTCTGAATTCCAATTAAACGTATAGTCCGATTGGAATGAATCTCCGGCCACGGCATTATCTATCACGACAAGCCCTTCGGCACCAGTTACACTACCTCTAAGCATATGATTGAATTCATAATCCTCTATATGTTCGGGATCGCTTCCATAGTCGAGTTGATCACCTATCAGTCCAGACTCAAGGAATAATATCGATAAACGACATTCTCCTTCTATTGCATAACTAAACTGTCCATTAACATGAATGTTTAATTGTCCATCTCCTGCACCGGGGTACCATGAAGTTTCGATTTGTAATTGAAGAGGAGTAGCCGCATTAAGTTCAGAGGCTACTTTTGCTGACCATTCCGATGGCGAAAAGAAATTTCCACTGCCCCCTAATCGATTAATTCGACCGATAGGATTTGCCTGGAAAGACAGTTGATTCCATAAAGTGTTGCTATCGTCATTAGTCCAATCCATAGGGTACTGTTCATCAGTAACAGCTAGATTTCCAGCGTGAACTGCCATAGGAAATACTCTGGTGGGATTTGCATTAGCTAATCCATCTGCAATTACAGCTGCGGGAGGACAGTTTCCACATTGGTGAGCAGTAAAGTCTTCTACAAGCACATTTTTTCCTGTAGTAGTTGCCAATCCAAACACAGGAGGCTCACCGTATAATTCAGAATTATACCCTCCTGTAAATGGTACAATAGGATCCTCTATAATGTCACAAGAAGGAAAAGCTAAAAGCCCTAAAACTAGGAGGAAATAGAATGTTTTAAAAGGTTTCATTTTCTAAAATTGATAGTACAGTGATGCCCTAAAGATAAAAAATCCGCGCTGACATAAAGTACGTCGGCGCGGATTCAAAAAGTTAACTTAATATCTAAGCAAAAGCTTAGTGAGCGTTAGTCACACGTAGTGTTGAAGTTTCTCCTCCAGCTGTTAAAGTTACGAGGTAGATACCGGCCTCCATTGAAGCGAAGTCAAGCTCGATACGTTGAGTTCCAGCAGCAATGTTTCCGAGATTCATATCGATAACCTTTTCCCCGACTAAGTTGTAAWCTACAACAGAAGCTTTACCAGATGAAGCAGCTGTGAAAGATAGACTAGTGTTATCAGAGAATGGGTTAGGGTAAACGTTAACGCTAGAAGTAAGATCGTTCTCAGTGATTCCAGTTACTGAAGTCACCTCCATGCCTGCAACTTCTGTTGAGAAGTCTGTTGTTCCGTCGTAAGACCAAACTTCACTAATGTAAGTAATACCGTCCATTGACACTACTGAAGCTGAACCGTCTGAGTAATCACCCCATTGTGAAGCCCAAAGGCCGTCACCGTATGCATCGTACATAGTGAAAACGTAACACTCATTTAAATCGAGAGCAACGTCCCAAACAAATTCAGTATCAACTTGTCCACCTAGTGCACCCTCAGCGATACCATCAATAAACGTTCCATTAGTAGAATAGATATCCCAGTAAGTCTCTTCTGGCCAGTTATCTGTAGTAATACGTACCTGTACATAAGATGTAGATTCTGTAGATCCAGTAACACTAACGGCATCTTCAGAAGACCAAGTAGAACCATTAACGGCTATTAAAGTGTAGTCTAACTCACCTACTTCAGTATATGTACCGAGGTCTACAGATTCGTTTCCTCCATTAGAAAGAACCCCTTCCCACATTACGTCAGCTTGTGCAACACCATTGAGTGATACAGAGAAAGTCATAGCAATTACATCATCACTACCTAGGTTAGAAACAGAAGTAGAAGCAGTCCATTCAGTTCCGCCACAAGCAGATGTATCGCCGTTGTATGACATTAAAGGAGCAGGTCCCGTAATTGCGTTAGCACAGTCTACGAAAGCAGCAGATACGTGTCCATCAAAAGTAGCTTGTCCAGATTCTACAAGTGTGTACTCTATTTCACCAGTAGTTTCGTTAATCATTCCGTTAGGACAAACAGTATAAATAGTAGGGTAGTAAGTGTTACCGTAAGTATCAAACAGCCCTTCCATATTATCGAACATAGGGAATGGAGTTCCAGTAATCCAATCACCTACAGTATTAGATCCAGTTCCTGCTAAATCATCAGCGTTAGTAGCTCCATCTGACTCCAAAGAGAAAATGTAAAGGTCTCCAGTACCGTTTGGTCCGAAAGTTGACCAAAGATCTTCTAGTATTCCAGTCTCCTTGTAAGACCAACACGGGCCACACCATGTAGCGTAGAAATCAAGGATTACAGTGTTTCCTCCATCAAGAAGGTCGTATAAATTCCACTCGACACCATTGATGTCAGTTGCAGTGAAATCAGGTGCGATAGATCCGTCAGGAAGTTGCGCAAGAGCAGTCGTACCTATGGTAAGTGCTGCGAAAAGAAGGTAAATATGCTTCATGTTAAACAGGTTTAATGGTTTCAAAATCAGGTTTTTGCTAAAAAATATTGTCGCAAAAATAGTAAATAATCAGACTTAGAATAAATAAAAAGGGTTAAAAGCTCGAAGTAAAGGTTATTTCCATCCCATTTGATGCAGGAACAGCTCTGCAAACACCTCCAACACAGAAAATTCCCTCGCGTCTTTTTCCATAACCGACACTTAATCTATGAGCCCCGTTTATATACCCGGCAGACCCGTAGATATAATGAACTCTTTTTGCTTCATCGGGATTGCCAAAGTTGTACTGATCCATTACACTTGCAAACCAGTGTGGACTCCAAGTATATTCAGCTACGACAGTAGCCCAATCGCCTTTGTCTTGTTCGGTTAATAGAGCTTGAAATTCTGTTCTTAAAGATTGACGTTTTGCTGTTTTGATTTGGGTTTCCAGAACGAAAATATCAGCAAATACTATCCCCTTGTAATCAGTTGTGACAGGAGTGGCTAATGTGTTGAATTGAAGATTCATATACATAATTTTCGCCTTGAAAGTTTTAGAGAATTTACGCTCCATTTCAAAGCTTATATCTCGCACGTTAAGGGAGTCACCGAACCCCCAGCTATTCCTTTCATATCCATAAAGATCTCCGTTAACCCCTTCAAGAGCTGTAGTATCTAAGCTATACGAGGTCGCGTAAGCCAAACTCATCTTAGTTCCATATTTCCCACCTAATTTCGAACCTCTTTTAAGACTATAATAAAGCTCACCTCTAAGGCTAGACTCTCCGTTTACAACTGTTGCGTATGGGTATAATGTAGCCGCTAAATTATATGTGTGAGTTTTTGTAATAGCGGGAATGTAATTAACAGGAGCGTCAAACAGCAGAAGATTTCTGTCAGATCGGAAACTCATGTTATCTGTAGTAGACCTTTTAAATAAAAAATTGATGTCTTTTACATTTCCAGTTAGGAAGTACATTAAGGCACCTCCTTTTTTATAGATAAATCCATTATCTGCTGAAGGGTCATTAATTTTGGTAGCATAAGTTACCCCACCCCTCCAGGTGCCGTATTGAATAGTTGTACCGTAATCCCATACTCCTACATTTAAAGGAAGTTCAAGAATTAATGTATCCTTGATAATATTACCTCCTGCTTGAAAACGACTGACGAAAGAATAGTTGGGAATAATTTTTAATTTGGCCTCATTTAATGTCGGTATTAATTCGTTTAGGTCTACCTCGACACTACCTCCTCTCAGGATGCCTTCTCCATTGATAAGACCGTCATTAAAGTCAAGTCTTTGTTTACCATAAATCATCTTTAGAGTAATTGCCTCAACAGGGTTTAGTATAAGTCTTACTCCATCTAAAGCATTGTCAAGACCTAAATTCCTTGCTTCGTAGGTCCTTAATGTGAAGCCAGATCCGAATTGCTCATAAAAATTCCCTACTGTGACATCCACACCGTGCTCTTTATCATTCCATCTTGCATATCGATATCCTATGCCCGACCCTTTAAACCTACCAGGGAAACCTAGTACACTATTTAAGTATGACTCGTATCTAATTCCGGAAGAGAACCCCCCTTTAGTATAAATCAAGTTTGCATATGCATTAAACCCCGTTTTAGATGGTGGCACAACCGCACCTATAAGAGTATCCTCTTGATATGATTGCCACAGAACGGAAACGTTTCCAGTAATAACGCCAGGGTCACTTTCTTGAGCATTCGTTACACCACTTATAAGAAATACAAGCGTAACTAAAAGTGTTAATTCTCTCATAATTATTAATCTACCAGCTTAAGAATCTCCTCATATAATTCCTCCTCATCTCCTTCTGCGTAATTGTTATGAGTCCAAACAATTTCCCCCTCTCCATTTACAAGAAAAGTATGAGGAACGTTAATTACTTGCATAGCTCGAGCAAACTCCTTTGCTGGATCAAGTAGAATGTCGAATTCCCACCCAGCACTGCTAGTATATGGCCCAACACGATTAGTAGAGCGACTATCATCTATACTTACTGCGATTATCTTTACTCCTGTTTCTTCTTGCCAATCAGCGTAGTAGTCCATGTAATTATTTAACTCTCTTTTACAAGGGCTACACCAAGTTGCCCAGAAACAAATAACGATAGGATTACCATCATTTTCGAAGGCTCCTGTGTCAATTGTGGTTCCTGTAAGGTCTTTAAGTTTTACAGAAGGAACAGTTTGTGCGCTAATGGTTGGGAGTAAAGATGAAGCGAAAAACACAGCTATAGCAAGGCTTTTTGCATAATTCATTCCGTTAAAATTAGATTTAATCATGATACAATTTTTCTTAATAGGTGTTGCAAAGAAACGGCTTTCTCATCATAGTAGATGTATTACCTTCGTAACCATGTTTTATACCAAACTCAAAAACCTTGTTCTAGCGACTTTTATTTTGGCCGCAGGAAACACGTTCTCACAATCGATAATCTCACCGTCGGATACTATTTTCGCCGCTCTCGATACTTTAAACGAACTCCATTATGGAGAAATATCCATTCATTGGGACGTAATAAATGAGTCAGATACAGATATGGTTCTAATGTGCACTCGCAATTTTATAGATACGGTATCACCATTCAATTACCCTTATGTTCAATCAACGGAGGGGAATTTTATTCCTGGAGCTTATGAGAAGTTTTGTTGGGGTCCGCTATGTTACAATTTTGGAACAGACGCTTCTTCTTCAAATTCGTCTATGCTAGTTACAATACTTCCAAGTGAAATAAATAACACCTTTATAGCATATTATTATCCGAATGATATTGTCGGAACGACAACCATGGAGTATTGTTTTCATCCAGTAGGAGATGATACGATGTCTTCGTGCAAACAAATGACTTATGTAATTTCAGCAACCGCAGGACTTGAGGAAGATATAGAAAATGATGTATCATCGGCAATAACTTCGGTGTATCCTAACCCATTGGATGGATCTGGATTTATAGAGTATAATCTTAGAAAAGGCGAGGTAGGAATCTTGATTTTTCGTGATTTAACTGGAAAGGAAATTAAGAGAGTCGGAGGTTTGGTATATAGTGGAAAAGTGAATATTGAAGCAAGTGAATTTGTGCAAGGACTCAGTTTTTGCACATTGGAAGTTGATGGCGTAGCTGTTGATACAGAGAGATTTATCGTTATTCGATAATATTTTAGGTACAAATGCAGGCACCAAATAAACAGGAAGCCCTCGATTATCATTCGAAGGGTAGGAAAGGTAAGATAGAGGTTATTCCCACAAAACCTTATAGCTCTCAACGAGATTTGTCATTAGCGTATAGCCCTGGGGTTGCAGTCCCATGTTTGGCAATTTCTGAAAACCCTGAGGACGTATACAAATACACAGCCAAGGGAAATTTAGTTGCAGTAATTAGTAATGGAACTGCTGTCCTAGGCTTGGGAAATATCGGTCCAGCAGCAGGAAAACCAGTAATGGAGGGTAAGGGAGTACTGTTTAAAGTGTTCGCTGATATAGATGTTTTTGATATAGAGGTAGATGCTAACGATGTAGATCTATTCGTGGCTACAGTAAAAGCAATTGCTCCAACATTCGGGGGTATTAATCTCGAGGACATTAAAGCTCCTGAAGCTTTTGAAATAGAGAGGAGACTGAAAGAGGAGTTGGATATTCCTGTTATGCATGATGATCAGCATGGGACAGCCATTATCTCGGCAGCGGCTTTGTTGAATGCGTTAGAGCTAACGACTAAAGAAATAAAAGACATAAGAGTTGTGGTGAGTGGAGCTGGAGCCGCTGCGATGTCTTGTCTGGACTTATACATACAGCTAGGTCTTTCACTAAAAAACATTGCGGTATTTGATAGCCACGGACATGTTAATTTAAGTAGAGAAAATTTACATGAGAAAAAACAAAGATTTGCAACAAAGGCTGAATTCTCATCTCTTACTCATGCATTAGAAGGAGCAGATGTTTTCTTAGGCTTAAGTAAGGGTGGTCTTGTGAATGGTGATATGATAAAAGGGATGGCAGCTGACCCTATTGTATTTGCCCTTGCTAATCCAGACCCAGAAATTCCTTATGCTGAGGCTATCGCTGCTAGGGAGGATATAATTATGGCTACTGGTAGAAGCGATCATCCAAATCAGGTAAATAATGTATTGGGCTTTCCGTATATTTTTCGTGGAGCTCTAGACGTCAGAGCAAAGGCTATAAATGATGAAATGAAATTGGCTGCTGTAAGAGCAATAGCTGATTTGGCTAAGGAGTCTGTACCAGACGAAGTGAGTGAAGCTTACGATGAGCGGTCGTTGGTTTTCGGAAGACATTTGATAATACCTAAACCTCTAGACCATCGGTTAATCACAGCAATTGCTCCTGCAGTTGCAAAAGCGGCAATCGATTCAGGTGTTGCTAGACATGCTATAGAAGACTGGGAAGCTTATAAATTATCTCTTTTAACTAGACTTGGTCAAGCGACTAATTTCTCTCGCTCTTTGAGTGATAGAGCTTCTAAAAATCCTAAGAGAGTTGTATTTGCTGAGGCAGAACACTATAAGGTTCTAAAAGCTGCAGAACAAACAGTAGCAGAGGGTATTGCACATCCAATTTTAATTGGACGAAGACACAAGATTGAAAAGTTAATAGAAGAAAATAATCTAGAACTTGGTTCAGCAACGATAATTGATCCTAGAAGTGAGGATGAGGCTGAGAAAAGGAAAGTTTATGGGAAACTCCTCCATGAAAAGAGAATGCGTCATGGCCTTACCGCTATAGAAGCAGAGAGAGCGATGAGGCAACGAAATTATTTCGGAGCAATGTTGGTCGAAACAGGTGAGGCAGATGCTTTAGTTTCGGGACTTACACGTAATTATCCAAAAGTAATTAGGCCTGCCCTTCAAGTAATAGGGAAGGCAGACGGAGTTAAGAAAGTAGCAGGGATGTATATTATGCAAACGAAACAAGGCCCTATGTTTTTTGCAGATACAACTGTCAACGTAAACCCTACTGCTGAGGAGATAGTTGATATCACAATCTTAATGGCAGAGGCTGTTCGAAGGCTAAGAATAGTTCCACGCATAGCATTACTTAGCTATTCTAATTTCGGGTCTTCTAAAGGAGAGGATGCTGAGAAAATGGCAAAAGCGGCTGAGATTTTACACAGAGATTATCCAGACTTAATAGTTGATGGAGAGATTCAAGCGAATTATGCGATTAACCAAGACCTACTTGCGGAAAGCTTTCCATTTTCCGACCTTCATCAGAGAAAGGTTAATACTTTAATATTCCCAAACCTTTCAGCAGGAAATATTTCGTACAAACTTTTAAAAGAAATGGGGGGGCTTGAGGCACAAGGTCCAGTTCTGCTGGGGATGAAAAAGTCAGTTCATATTTTACAGATGGGTTCTTCTGCAAAAGAAATTGTCGATATGGTAAGGTTAGCCGTTGTAGATGCCCAAAATAAATCTCTCATATGATTTATCATCTTAACGGACGACTTATCGAGAAGCATCCAACCCATGTTGTTATCGAGTGTGGTGGAGTGGGGTATTTGGTCTCAATAAGTTTAACCACATTTGAAGCTCTTACTGAAGAAGAAAACATCTTCTTAAACATTCATATGGTCGTGAGAGAGGATGCTCAAACTTTGTTTGGGTTTGCTACAACCGAGGAGCGCAGGATGTTTTTACTTCTAATAGGAGTTAGTGGGGTAGGAGCGAATACAGCTAGATTAATCCTTTCTGCGATGGATCCTTCAACTACGACCTCCGTCATAGCTGCTGGTGATGCAGATGCTATGAAGAAGGTTAAAGGAATAGGAGCGAAAACTGCTCAGAGAATAATAATCGATTTGCAAGACAAAGTTGGCGCCGATACTGGTGGTGGTGCCAAATCAGAAATATCTTCGCCGCACAATACCGTAAGGATTGAAGCGTTAGGTGCTTTGGCTACTTTAGGTTTTGATAAGAATAAAGTCGAAAAAACTCTCGATAAAATTCTAGCTAAGGCGGATAGTGATATTACGCTGGAGGGTTTGATTAAACAGGCGTTAAAGGAGCTTTGAACTAGAACAGAACAGTAGATAGAACACGTGAATAGGGTGAAAATCAAAGGCACAGCGATTTTATTTGCTTTAGCGACTGTATTGTGCAGTTTTTCGGCTGAAGCACAAACTTCGACGGACTCTACAGAGATAGATTTACCTTTCCCTCATGGGGGAGAAGACGCATATAATCCAATTGAATTTCCTGGGGGGATTTCATTAGATTGGCCATCTAACTTTAACTACAATGTTGTTTATGACCCTGTGTCCGGTCAATATATTGTAGCCCAAACCATAGGTGACACACTTGATTTCCGCCCTGCATCTCTATTTTCGTTAGACGAGTTTCTCAATTACGATATGCAAGGAAACCTATCAGAGTTTTGGGATCAATTACAAGAAGAAGATGACGAGGCAAGTAGAGGATTTGCTCCTAAGCTTGAGATAGATTCTGAGTTGTTTGAAATGCTATTCGGAACAAATGAAATAGAGATAATTCCACAAGGAACAGCAGAGCTTACATTCGGAGTTAATAGTTCGAAAACAGACAATCAAAGAATACCTGAACGACAACGAAGAGTAACTACTTTTAATTTCGACCAGAGAATTCAACTTAATATTTCCGGAAAGATTGGAGATAAGATTGAGCTAGGCACTCAATACAATACAGAATCTTTATTCGATTTTGAAAACCAAATGAATATAGGTTTTCAAGGCGAAGAAGATGATATCCTAAAGAATATTGAGGCGGGAAATATTTCTCTCCCGCTACAGGGAACTCTAATAACGGGCTCACAAAGTTTATTTGGTTTAAAGCTTGAAACACAGTGGGGAAGGCTATATAACTCTACGGTTCTTTCGCAACAAAAGGGAGAACGTAAGGAGATTGAAGTAAAGGGAGGAGCTCAAACACAAGAGTTTGATATTCGTGCTGATGACTACGAAGCAAACCGTCATTATTTTTTATCGCAATTTTTCCGTAATCAGTATGATAACGCCATGCGTTCGCTTCCCGTTCCTAACTCAGGTGCTGCCATTAATAGAATAGAGGTTTGGGTTGTAAATACCCAAGCTAATACTCAAGACGTAAGAAATATTATCGCTGTAACAGATTTGGGTGAGCATAAGGACTATATGTCCTCAAACCTTCCTATAACTCAACTAACTGATGGGCCGGGAACGTCTCCGACATCTAATAGAGCGGCAAATAATGCCAACAACGACATTTTTGAAGACCTTATAAATAACGATGCGGTAATGGCTTTTTCAGGAGCTAACGCTGCCATTCTAGACATGAATATGGACTTCGTACAAGGAGTTCACTACGAGAGAGTAGGAAATGCAAGGAAATTAATGGCTTCGGAGTACTCATACAATTCTAAGCTCGGATTCATCTCTCTTCGTCAATCTCTAAATAATGCAGAAGTACTTGCGGTTGCATATGAGTACACTCTTAATGGAAATACCTATCAAGTAGGAACACTGTCTCAAGACGGTTATACTACAGGTTCAGGCTCTAACGAATCCATGGGAGCGCTCGTACTTAAAATGCTTAAATCGAGTATTACTCAGCTCACCCTAAGTAATGGAGATCCATCACCACTTTGGACAGGAATGATGAAGAACGTATACTCTATGCGAGCTTTTGGGGTAAGCAATGAAGAGTTTAGACTAGATGTTTGGTATAATGACCCATCGACGGGTGTTGACCTAAATTACATTCCGCGATCTCCACTTGATGGAACGCTTTTAATACAGTTATTGGGCTTAGACAGAATGGATATAAATACCATGCCTAATCCAGATGGTGTATTCGATTATATCGACAATGCTGCTACAGAGGGTGGAACAATTAATAGCCAAAACGGTAGAATTTTCTTTCCTTCAGTAGAACCTTTTGGAGATAATTTAAGAAAGATGATTAACGATAGGGTGTCTGACCCTAATCTGGCGGCATCTTTAATTCAAACGTTGGTTTTCGACCCACTTTACGATTCAACAAAGACAGCTGCCCAGCAAATACCATCTCTAAATAGATATCACATTAAGGGTAGGTTTCAGTCTCAAAGTAGTTCAGAAATTGCCCTCAATGCACTAAACGTTCCCGAGGGGTCAGTTACTGTTACGGCAGGTGGTGTTAGGCTTGTGGAGAATCGTGATTATACGGTGGATTACAATTTGGGACGTGTAAGAATTATTAATGATGGTCTTCTTGAATCAGGCCAAACTATTCGAGTTTCTCTCGAAAGTAATTCACTATTTAACATTCAAACAAAGACCTTAATTGGAACAAGATTTGACTATGTAGCGAGCGATGATTTTACAATCGGAGCTACTTTTTTAAATATGAAGGAAAGACCTTTAACTCAAAAGGTTAATATAGGTGATGAGCCAGTAAACAACACGATTCTTGGAACGGATTTCACTTGGCAAACGGAATCGCGCTTTCTTACAAATCTTGTCGATAAGCTACCTTTTTACGAAACTTCTGCTACCTCAACATTAGACATAAGTGCTGAGGGGGCATATTTAATTCCGGGACACAGTAGGGCGATAGGAGAAGAGGGAAATGCTTACATCGATGATTTTGAGGGTTCTCAATCTACAATAGATATTAGGTCTGTTTCAAGATGGTTCTTAGCATCTACACCTAAACTTCAAAATGATCTATTTCCAGAATCTGCAATTGAAGATTCTTTATTGTATGGATATAACCGAGCGGCCTTAGCTTGGTACACAATAGACCCGTCTTTTTATTCTGGTAATGGGTTAGAGGATGGTCAAGTTTCTGACGAAGTGCGCCAGGATCATAGAATGAGACAGATACTCGAGCAAGAGATTTTTCCTAACCGAGATTATCAGCCTGGAACTCCTAGAAATATACCGACCTTCGATTTATCATTTTGGCCTAGCGAAAGAGGCCCTTATAACTATGAGTTGCCAGAAGGAGCTGCAGGCTATTCATCTGGACTTTCCGAAAATGGGGGGCTTGAAGAACCATCTACGCGTTGGGGTGGAATTCAGAGAGCTCTTACTACTACAGATTTCGAATCGGCTAATATTGAATATATACAGTTCTGGATAATGGATCCTTTTAATGAGGATTCGGATAATTCTACTGGGGGAGACTTGTATTTTAATATAGGAAATGTTTCTGAAGATATTCTCAATGATAGTCAGCTAGAGTTTGAAAACGGTCTTCCTTCTTCTACGAATATAGATCTTCCCACAGATACGAGTTCATGGGCTATTTACCCCGATCCTTCAACATTTAATGTTGTTAACGCTTTCGATAACTCATCAGGTAGTTATAGTATGCAAGATGTGGGGCTTGATGGTATGAGTTCATCAACTGAGCGGGAGTTTTTTTCAGACTGGTTACTCGAAGTTGAGGAATCAGGAGTTCTTACTCCTGAGGCAATGTCTAATATAGAAAATGACCCTTCGGGAGATGATTTCAGGTATTTTAGAAACCCCACTTCTCAAGCTTTAGAGGAGAACATCATCGATAGATACAGATACTACAGTCTATATGAAGGAAACTCAAATACAAGCTCACCAGATGGTTATCCCATCACGTCTACAACTATTCCCAACAGTGAGGATATTAATCAAGATATTACGTTAGGTACCATAGAGAGTTATTATCAGTATAAAGTTTCTTTAAGACCTTCAGACTTAGGTGAATCAAATGTTGGTAATAATTACATTACGGATGTGTATGAAACACTAAGCCAAAGCGCTACATCCAATAACCAGAAACCTATAAAATGGTATCAGTTTAAAATCCCAGTAAAGGAGTATGAAAAGAGAGTAGGTACTATTTCGGATTTCCGATCAATTCGATTTATGAGAGTGTTTATGAAGGGATGGAGTCAACCCGTTACATTACGGTTCGCACGTATGGAACTCGTACGCGGAGAATGGCGTAAGTACAGTGGTTCTTTAGCAGGAGAACAAGAGGTAGAGCCTGAAGATCCATCTGCGACGACATTTAATATATCAGCTGTAAATATCGAGGAGAACGGAAATCGTGAGCCAGTTGCTTATGTCACTCCTCCAGGAATTATTCGTGAAATTGATGTAGCTACAGCTAACCAACGTCGTTTAAATGAGCAGTCGTTAGCAATGGAGGTTTGCGATTTGGTGGACGGAGACGCAAAAGCGGCGTATAGAAATATAAATTACGACATGAGAATGTACAAGCGTCTGCGTATGTACTTTCATGCAGAACCCGGACCTGACGGGACCACCCTTAATAGTGGAGATTTAACAGCTTTCGTCAGATTGGGAAGTGATTTCGATGCAAACTATTATGAGTATGAGATTCCGTTATCTGTTACACCGTGGTACACAGGTGATGCAGATTTGATTTGGCCTCAGGCAAATAACATGGATATAGAGCTTCAGAAATTACAAAATTTGAAGATTAATAGACCAGTGGGTCAGCCTCTTTTCCAAGAATATTCTGAGTATGACGGTGTTGCTAGAATATCGGTTAAGGGAAATCCTAATCTAGCCAACGTTGTTACAGTAATGATAGGAATTAGAAATCCGGATAAAGATTCAAATGTGTTTAGCGACTCGGATGATGGATTGAATAAATGTGCTGTTGTTTGGGCAAACGAATTGAGACTTGCCGATTTTAACGAAAAAGGAGGTTGGGCTGCAGTAGCACGTGTCAATGCAACTCTTGCAGATCTCGGAAATGTTAGTGTGGCGGCAAACATGTCAACTCCTGGGTGGGGTGGACTTGAGCAAAGAGTGCAAGAACGTTCTAGAGAGACGATACGAGGTATAGACGCTAATGGTACGATTCAGCTAGGAAAGTTGCTACCCCAAAAATTAGGTGTTTCATTGCCCATGTATGTTGGGTATTCGGAGCAAGTTACTACTCCTCAGTACGATCCACTTTCCCCAGATATTGAGCTTGCAGATCTTGAATTGTCACCTGAGCGTCTGGATAGAACTCAGGAGGTAAATAGACTAAAGAGTATAAATTTTGCGAGTATCAAGATAAACCCTCAATTTGGATCTGGTGGCGGTTCTAGTGATAGAAATAGTCGAAATAGAAGTGGTGATCGTTCCAAGGATGATGTAACATCTATGCGTGAGGGAATGGGCGGACAGGGAGCGATGATGAATAGTCGTGGAGGCGGAAGAGGAGCTTCAGGAGGGCGAGGTGGATCGGGATCGTCAGGGCCATTTTCTTTTTTAAAGATTAGCAATTTTACGGCTAACTACAGCTTTAATGAATTATATCGCAGGGATATAAACACTGAATTTCAATTAAATAGGGAGCACAGAGGAGGTTTGGCATATAACTGGCAGAATAGACCTAAGCAGCACAAACCTTTTTCAAATATCAAGCTTATTCGCGAGAGTGTAATGCTGAAATGGTTGAAGGATTTTAATTTCTATCTTCTTCCAAAGCAAGTTTCTATGAATACTCAAATGAACAGGGTATATGAAACTAGTCGTGTGAGAAACAATACGGCTGATTTATTAGGTGTTGAGAATACACTTCTTGTACAAACTCAAGTCCTTAAGTCTTGGCAGTGGTCACGTAATTATTCTGTAAAGTACGATCTTACTCAGGCCTTAAAATTCGACTATACGGGACAAGCTTCCGCATTAGTAGGCGAGCCTGCTGGTGTAATTCCAGTATCAGGTGAGGATGGATATGATCACTACATAGATACTGTAAGGACGAATCTGTTAGGTGCAGGTGAAGTCACGACTTATAATCACAGTGTGAATGGGTCTTATAAACTCCCATTCGATAAGATTCCGTTGATGGAGTTTATTACGGGTGATGTTAGGTACCAAAGCTCATTTCGTTGGGATAGAGCACCATTCGCTCAGGATACTTTAGGATCGACAATACAAAACTCTAGAAACCTAAGTCTAAATGGTCAAGCAAATTTTGTGAAGCTTTATAATAAAGTACCTTATTTAAAGGAGATAAATAATAAAAGACCTAAGCGACCGAGTAATAGAAATGTCAATAATGAAAGGAGAGATGGGTTTGGTGAAATCATCGAAGAAGAGAAGGAGAAAATAGAGATTAACCCTATCGAGCATATTCTGCGTTTTGCTATGGGAATTCAAAATATTAGCGGAACTTTCTCTAGAAATGAAGGGATATTATTACCTGGTTATGGACGATCAAGTCGTTGGGGCGGATTCGATGACGATCTTCAAGCTCCGGGATTGTTATTTCTAGTAGGGCACCAAAACACGGATGTTTTCGGAAATAGAACTTCGGATTTCGCAGTAAACGCAGCTCAACAAGGTTGGTTGGTTCAGCAGCCTTATTTGAATCAGCAATACACAGAGTCTTTTACTGAGAATTTCAATATTCGAATGAATATTGAGCCGATTAAACATTTTAAAATAGAGCTTACTGCTAATAGATCTACTTCTAGAAATCAACAAAGTTTCTTTAGATATGACGAGGTAACGGAAGATTGGGTTTACGAATCGCCAAATGAGACAGGCAATTTTACGGCTACTATTATGTCTTGGCCTACTGCATTTATTGCTGACGATGAGGAGTATAATTCTGAAATTTGGTCTGACTTATTACTAAATAGACTTGTCATATCATCACGTTTAAACGATGCAACGTTCAATGTAGACGAACCAAATCCAACAGGATATTACCAAGGCTGGGGCCCTACTTCACAAGACGTTGCAATTCCAGCTTTTTTGAGTGCTTACTTAGGACTCGATCCTAATTCAGTTTCATTAGACGTTATGAAGTCTCCGGTTGCACCTAACTGGAGAGTGACTTACGATGGGTTGAGCAAAATACCATCTTTAAAAAAGACTTTTAGAAGGTTTAATCTTACTCATACCTATCGCTCGACAATGAGTACGTCGTATACCACAAATCTTCAATATACTCAAGATGAAAATAACCTACCTACTTCTGTAGATAATGGTGACTATGCAAATTATATATCTGAACGTCAATTTAATACAGTAAGTATTACGGAGCAATTATCGCCTCTAATAGGTTTGGATATGACCATCAAGACGGCCTCGGATAACGAGCCTCAAGTTAAGGTGGAGATTACTAGAGATAGAAATGTGAGCTTTGGTCTTTCTAATTACCAAATTACTGAAACTAAGAGTAAGGGAATAGTAATCGGTGTGGGATACAAATTTGCTGACGTACGAAATCCGTTCCTAAAGACATACGGAAAGCTACCAATCAAGATGTTTAAGGAGACAGATTTTCTTATTCGCTGTGATATCAACATTCGCGATAATAGCACTGTAATTCGAAAGTTGGTTGAACGTCAGAACCAGATTACAGCGGGACAAACTCTAATTTCAATAAAAATATCGGGAGACCTTGAGATTAGCGATAAGGTAACTCTACGTGCTTTTTACGACCAGCAGATTACTAAAGTAAAGATTTCGTCTTCATTTGACACTTCTAATATTAATTCTGGAGTGGCAATTCGTTTTAACCTGACTCAATAGATTACTTTCGCGATAAATAATTTCATAGCTATGAACGTTCCTTCGGATTTACGATATACTACCGACCATGAGTGGGTAAAAATAGATGGAGAAATTGCAACAGTTGGTGTAACAGATTATGCCCAGAGTGAACTCGGGGATATTGTTTTCGTTGAGGTAGAAACTGAAGGGGAAACACTAGATGCAGAAGAAGTTTTCGGTACTATTGAAGCTGTCAAGACTGTAAGTGATCTTATGTTGCCTATTTCAGGAGAAGTTTTGGAGTTCAATAATGCACTAGAGGACGACCCTTCTCTAATTAATAACGATCCATTTGGCGCTGGTTGGATAATCAAGGTAAAAGTTTCAAATCCCAATGAAGTTGAGGAATTGATGACTGCCGATGCTTATGAAACGTCTATCGGGTAATCAATTCTTGAGCTTTGCCTATTCAATCTACTGCTAGAACTCCAAGAATACTAATTCCTCCAATTTTTGTTACGGCATTAGTTATAGGTCTTCATTCACTTCCAGGAACGGATATTGACTCTTCATCTTGGTGGTCAACATACAATTTAGACAAAGTAGTTCATACATGTGCGTTCTCTCTTTTATCTCTATCATTAGCTATTTCGTTTTCTAAACTTCGGTTTTTAAACGATAATAAATGGTCATTAGTGCTTCTGATTGTCTCAAGTCTGACGTTTTTTGGCACAATACTTGAGCTAATTCAAGGAGAATGGATGGTAGGAAGAACGGCCGAATCCTTTGATATTCTTGCTGATTGTGCAGGTTCTGTAATTGGAATAATAATTTTTAGAGGACTGTATGGTGTTTTTCCAGGCAAAATTCCCATAAATGCGTTAATTTCGAACCCAATAAAATCTTCAATATGATTAGCAGGAAGACACCCAAAGCAGATTTAGAGAATAAGCGCTCGACATGGAGAGCACTTGGATTTATTGCTTCTCTCGCACTGATTTTAGTAGCTTTATCTTGGACTAGCTACGATGTAATTGTACATCAAGTTATTCATGCTGAAGCAGATCTTCTGGAAGACGAGGAAATACCCATAAACGTTGTTACTCCCCCGCCACCACCCCCGCCACCTCAGCAGACAACGGTTATTGAAATTGTGGATGATGAAGAAGAGATCGAAATAAAACTTGAAATAGACGATATCGAGTTAGATGAAGATACTGAAATAGAAATTATCGAAGATGACGATGACGTTGAAGACGACACTCCGTTTATGATAGTAGAAAACATGCCTGCTCTTGCTCAATGTAAAAGTTTGCGTGGTGATGAAAGACATCAGTGTACTCAAATGGAAATTATTAAGTATGTGTCTAAGAATACTAAATACCCATTAATTGCAAAAGAGACAGGTATTCAAGGAACAGTGTTCGTTTACTTCGTTGTAGGAAGAGATGGTTTCGTTAAAGATGTGAAAATCCTTAGAGAAGTTGACCCTAGACTAGATAAAGAGGCCAAAAGAGTTGTCGAAACCCTACCTCGTTTTGAACCAGGTCAACAGCGTGGGAAAAGTGTTAGTGTACAGTATACAATCCCCGTAAAGTTTATTATTAGATAGAAAAACTAAAAAATACTTATTGTCTCGAAATACCCATCAAGGGCGAGCAATAAATAAAGTGCAAAGAGGACAGAGCCGAGCTTTAGTCCTCTTTTTGCGTACAGGAAAATAGAAACGAGGTCAATGACTATCCAATATAACCAGTTTTCATGTACAAGATTAATCATCATCCAAGTTGCAATTACACTAAAAACGGTAGTGAAAGCGTCAAGGTAAGGCATTGAGGCGTCTGTCTTTAACTTTAGAAAAGCACCTAAAATAAAAGTAAATATTGAAGCCGTGATGAACCAAAATAAATGAGAATAGATAGTCCAAACTTCACCACTTCCCGGCTCAGAGACAATGTAAAATCCATAAGCGGCCATTCCGATATAAAATAATTGTAGGGCACTTTCTGCATATATTTTTTTTGTCCAACATAGAAAAGCAAAAATTCCAGCACCTATTCCAGCAGGAATATACCCTTCAGGTAAATACCCCTTTAAATACATCCAAGTATACGCAAGTGATAGAAGTACTGCTATAGCTTCAGCAACTTTATACATGAAAACGTTTTTTAATTTCGCGCTCAATAAACTCTACTCTCTCACTAGTTGACATAACAGGAACCTCTATAAATGGCAGGTTTAACTCTTGTAATCTGCCTCTAAAGCGTCTATGAATTTGAACCCGTGTATTATAGTCAGGAATTACTCTAATAGGATCCATCTCCCATTCTTCAATTGTTGAACAAAGCAGGTATAAATCGACTTCAATTTTAGTGATTTCGTGGTCATAGTTGAAAATGCTTTCTCCGAATACTGATTTAGACCAAAAATCAAGAACGACTGGTCCAGTATCGCATAGTATTCCCATTGATTTGGTATTTACCCTAAGTTCATGAACACGACTTTCATTCAACTTATGTAAATTGAGTAGAGTTTCAAATGTTTCATTACCATTTAAAACGTCCTCGTTCTCTCTACATAGTTCCAGAATATATGGCCAATTAAGCTTCTTAGCCAGTGGTTTTATTAAAGTCGATTTTCCAGAATTCTCAACTCCAGTAAGCACTACCCGAATGGGGCGAGTGCTCTTACAGTCCCTATTCATCGAACTTACAATTACAAGGGTCTGAAAATTCGAGTAACACATGTGGGAGAAGTTCTCTCAGCCACGTCTGTTCGGAATAAGTCATGTCATTGTATAGCAGATCTAAGGTTTTTAGATTTGGAATATCACTTAATGAAGCAGGAAAAACACGAATCAAGTTTGACCAAAGACCTAGCCACTCTAAATGTTCTAGATTGTCAATATTTATAGGAATGGAGGTTATTAAATTATCTCCTAAGTACAATCTTTTAAGGTTTTTCAAACTTAAAAGATGTTCGGGGAACTCTTCTAGCTTGTTTCTTTCGGCAGAAAAAATTTCGATATCGGTTAGTTCTCCCATCCAAATAGGCAGTTCACTAAGTCGATTCTTATCTAGATAAAGTTCTCTAAGATGAACAAAATCTCTTACTTCTATCGGGACTGTCGTTAATTTCTTTCTTGTAAGATCAAGCCTTATAACTTTCAATCCATTTTTTCTTGCATTAATAGCATCTTCAATAGATTCATACAGAGGCGTTTGAGATTGAGCAGCAACATTGAAAATGGTGACGGAAATTGCTAGAATAACTATGAAGATGGAACGACTCAAAGTAGAGGAAGGTTATATTTCTCAAGTATGCTCAACGTATTAACCCTGTCGACTTTCAACGCAGCACTAAGCTCATTAACGTTTGAAAACTTTATTTCATTGCGTAACTTCTCAATAAATCGTACTTCTATATTTTCTCCATAGCAATCCCCATTCCAATTTATAAGGTGTAATTCGATAGTTCTAGTAGTTGAATTTAGTGTGGGTCTTTCTCCAATGTTAAGCATCGCGCTCACCCATTCTCCTTTCTCTATTCTAGCCCAAACCGCATAAGCGCCATTACCGGGTATAATCTTTAAGGTATCATTTAATTCAAGGTTTGCAGTAGGGAAGCCGATGGTTCTCCCTATTTGGTCTCCCTTAACGACTAATCCTGAAAGAGGAAAATATCGAGTCAACAACCGCCCAGCAAGTTTCACATT
Source organism: Bacteroidota bacterium (assembly GCA_002746975.1). Lineage (GTDB taxonomy): Bacteria > Bacteroidota > Bacteroidia > Flavobacteriales_D > Sanyastnellaceae > UBA974. The sequence goes on from NVXE01000004.1 coordinate 210,510, forward strand.
CCCTTCCCATATGGCATTACGCACCTTTGTAGAGCTAACTCGAACTTCGCTCACACATTGAGTATCGAGAGCAGTTACACCGAACCCAAACATTATCCCCATCTCATGTAAGTCGTCAAACGACCCTTCTCTATTTCTCCCAAACCTATGATCATCTCCAATAACGAGTTCTTCAGGCTTAATCTTTTCCGCCAATAATCCCCGAACGTATTCTAGTGGAGTCAAACGAGCAAGCTCGATATCGAAATTTGCAATAATTAGATTATCTAATCCAGCGTTTTCTAATAAGTCCTTTTTTTCTTCGAACGTATTCAATAATTTTAATCCGTGATTTTCTGGGTGAAGTACTATCCTTGGGTGGGGGTCGAACGTTAATAACGCTGTTTCGCCACCAATTTGTCTCGCTTTTTCGGCTAATACACTGATGACTGCACGGTGGCCTGCGTGCACACCGTCGAACGTTCCTATCGTTAAAACAATGGGCTTTTCAACGTCAAATCCTTTATCTAGGTGATGAACTTTCAAGGTTGTAAAGTTATGCTTAAAGTATTGCTCTTTAGTTAATCAAATTCGTAGCTCGTGTTGTATTTTTGCCCTCGATTATAAAGCCAGACACAATATCATGTCATTACAGCAAGGAGTAGTTTCACAAGTTATCGGACCAGTAGTAGATGTCCGTTTTCCAGAAGGAGTTGAATTACCAAACATTCTTGACGCCCTAGTGGTTGAAGGAGCTGGTACTAAATTGATTTTAGAAACTCAGAAGCATATCGGAGAAGATACAATTCGCGCAATTTCTATGGACGCCACCGAAGGTCTTAGTCGAGGAATGAAAGTGACTGCGACAGGTTCCGGTATTCAGATGCCTACAGGAGATGCCATTAAGGGTCGTCTCTTTAATGTGGTGGGAGATGCTATTGACGGTATTGGAGAAGTGTCTATGGAGAATGGACGTAATATTCACCAAAGCGCTCCTCGTTTTGAGGATCTGAGTACTTCTACTGAAGTTCTATTTACAGGGATTAAGGTTATTGATTTAATTGAGCCTTATTCAAAAGGAGGGAAGATTGGTCTTTTTGGTGGTGCTGGTGTAGGTAAGACTGTACTAATTATGGAGCTCATAAATAACATCGCTAAGGGATACGAGGGTATTTCTGTTTTTGCTGGTGTAGGTGAGCGTACTCGTGAAGGAAACGATCTTCTTCGTGAGATGATAGAATCAGGCGTGATTAGGTATGGTGATGCTTTCGTTGAAAGTATGGAGGCTGGTGGATGGGATCTCAGCAAAGTTGACAAGAAAGAGTTAGTTAATTCTCAGGCGACCTTAGTGTTTGGTCAGATGAATGAGCCTCCAGGGGCCCGTGCTCGTGTTGCACTTTCTGGGTTAACAGTTGCTGAATATTTCCGTGATGGTGATGAGGAGACAGGAGGTCGTGACATTCTTTTCTTTATCGATAATATTTTCCGCTTTACTCAGGCAGGATCTGAGGTTTCTGCTCTTCTAGGTCGTATGCCTTCAGCTGTAGGTTATCAACCTACTTTAGCTACTGAAATGGGAGTTATGCAAGAGCGCATTAGTTCTACTAAGCGTGGATCTATCACTTCAGTACAAGCAGTTTACGTACCTGCGGATGATTTAACGGATCCTGCTCCAGCTACGACCTTCGCTCACCTTGATGCTACAACAGTACTTTCTCGTAAAATTGCTTCTCTTGGAATTTATCCAGCGGTAGATCCTCTCGATTCGACCTCTCGAATTCTGAACCCAGATATTATCGGCAAAGAACATTACGAGTGTGCTGAAAATGTAAAAGAGATACTACAGCGCTACAAAGAACTTCAAGATATTATTGCTATTCTGGGAATGGATGAACTTTCAGAAGAAGATAAGCAGGCTGTAAACAGAGCTCGACGTATTAGTCGTTTCCTATCTCAACCTTTCCACGTAGCTACACAGTTTACTGGAATTGAAGGAGTACTAGTCCCTATTGAGGAAACGATCAAAGGTTTTCAGATGATCTTAAACGGAGAGTTAGACAAGTATCCTGAAGCAGCATTTAATCTCAAAGGAAATATTGAGGAGGTAATTGCTGCTGGAGAAAAAATGCTAGCTGAAGCATAAGCGATTTAACATGACTGTAGATATTCTCACACCAGACAAACACCTTTTCGAGGGAGAAGCCACTTATGTGGGGCTTCCTGGGACTGATGGTAGTTTAGGGATATTGAGTAATCACGCTCCCTTAGTTACTACTCTTAAAATTGGCGAGATTATAGTTAAAACAGCTAATGAAGAGCTGACTTTTAAGGTTAAAGGTGGTACAGTTGAAGTACTGAACAATCACGTTACGATTTTAGCTCAGTAATTCAAGCTATTTACTTTTATGGATGATGGTATGGTTCTCCTTTGAGAATTGTATGCGCGCGATATATTTGTTCTACAGCAAAAATCCTTATCAGTTGGTGGGGGAAAGTTAGTGGTCCTAAAGCCCATGTTTCATTAGCCATAGATTTTATTGTAGGGTCAAACCCGTATGGCCCGCCTATTAAAAACGCTATGTGCTTTAATCCTCTAACTTGAAGTTTCTCAAGATGTTTTGCGAAGCTAAGGGAATCGTAAACCTTACCATGTTCATCAAGTAATATTAAGTAATCTACGTTTTCTAAACACTTTTTTTGGTATACGGCCTCTTCTTTCATCACCTTTTTCGCATCTGCTTTTGCAAATTTACTTTTCAGGTTAGGTGTTTCTACAAAGGAAAAGCGTCCATATCGACTCATCCTTTTTGTATATTCTTCCACACCGGATTTAATCCAAACAGTGTTCGTTTTGCCAGTTGCTATAATAGATATCTGCACGTGGTGAAGTTAAGGTTTGTAGGGCATTATCTTCGCACTATGATGAACGAGGAAATGAGAACTTTTATCACCTTAGCTCTAAAAGAAGATTTAGGGAGAGGTGATGTTACATCGGAGTCTAGTGTGCCTAAAGATTTGGTACAAAAAGGATATATCCTTGCTAAGGAGGATGGTGTGGTTGCTGGTGTTGAAGTTGCAAAGGAGGTTTTTAAGCAGTTTGATGATAATGTTCGATTTACAGTTTTAAAAAACGATGGTGAAAGAGTTGTATTCGGTGATGTAGTAATAGAACTAGAAGGATTAGCAAGAAGTATCTTGAGCAGTGAACGACTTGCACTAAATTTCATGCAAAGAATGAGCGGAATTGCAACACGGACTGATCATATCGTTAAGTCTTTGGAAGGAACTCCTACTAAGGTTCTAGATACTCGAAAAACAACTCCTGGGCTTAGATATTTCGAAAAGTGGGCTGTAAAAATTGGTGGTGGAGTAAATCATAGAATGGGGCTTTTCGATATGATTTTGCTTAAAGACAATCATGTCGATTATGCTGGCAATATGGAAGCGGCAATTAAGACTGTATCAGAATATTTGGAAAAAAGGGATTCGAAAGAAAAAAAATTACCTCTTGTTATTGAAACACGCTCCTTCCAAGAAATAGAAGATGCTATCGCGGGTTCCGAAAAATCAGGTATCACTATTGAAAGAATACTACTCGATAATTTCAGTCCTGATAAAGTTAGTGAAGCAGTAGAAAAATATGCTCATCTGGTTACTTTGGAGGCTTCCGGAGGCATTACGCCCGATAACGTACGGGAATATGGAGATGCAGGAGTGGACTTTGTCAGTATGGGGTATCTTACTCATTCTGTGAAAAGTTTGGACCTAAGTTTAAAGAGTACGCCTCATGTCTAGTAATTCGACTAGAGAAAAAGACCGAAAGCTATTAGTTTGGTTGAAATCTAAAACGATAGTAAAGAAAACACAATCTCTTCTGATGAGAATTACTCCTTGGGGGGTTGAGGGAATGACTTTATATGACGTTTTGAGATTTTTCGGACTAGGTTTAATTAATGGGTCTGTATCTATAAGGGCTGCATCTATTTCATATAGGCTTTTGTTGGCTTTCTTCCCAGCGATGATACTGCTTTTAAGTATCTTACCTCATACTCCGTTAGATACAAACGACGTTATGGATGCTTTGCTTTTGTTTTTTCCAGGGGAAACAGTCTCGTTGTTTGAAATAACGGTGAGCGATTTATTAGAGAAGAGCCACGGTTCAATACTCTCTATAGGATTTGTTTTAACCGTTATTTATGCTTCTAGTAGTGTAAACGCAATTTTAACGGGGTTTAATGCTAGCTATCTTCTAGAGAAAAAGGGTAGTGCATTAGTTTATTATCTCGTTTCCCTAGTCTTACTAGTTATTCTCGTAGTGATGCTAGGAGTGTCTGTTTTATTGATAGGGTTCAGCGGACAGGGATTGACATGGCTTTCATCAAATGGCTGGCTGCCTGGAGAGTTAGTTCCATGGCTCAACATGGCGAGATGGTCATTATCTCTAGTCCTTGTATATTTTTCTGTTTCTTTATTATATCATTTCGGAAATCCAGATAGAGATAAGTGGCGAACGATTACTCCTGGAGCGACGATGACCACCATCCTAATAGTTGTTTTATCAATCGGTTTTGGAGCTTTTATTACATATTTGGACAGTTATAATAGACTTTATGGGTCTTTAGGTACATTTTTACTTTTATTAGTGTGGATTAACGCAAATAGCGCAGTTCTATTATTAGGGTTTGAATTTAACGTAAGTGTTCATAAAGCCCGAAATGAAGCTCAGAGCAACTTGCAATCAAGCTTAAAATCAACGTAATTAGCGACATGATTCATTCTAAGCGCATTCTACTTTTAGGAACTCTCTTCCTAGTTTCTCTTTTTTCTTTAGCCCAAACCTCAATTGAGGGACGTTGGAAAACTATTGACGATGAAACAGGACGAATTAAAAGTGTAGTTGAAATTACTGAGCGTGACGGACAATTTTATGGAACAGTTGTCGAGTTATTTAGACTACCCGAGGAAGAGCAAGACCCACATTGTGATAAATGTGAGGATGATAGAAAAGGTAAAAGAATGCTAGGCTTAGAAATTGTTAGAAACATGGTTCTAGCTGAAGGTGAAACTCAGGAGTGGGAGGACGGAACAATTTGCGATCCTAAAAAGGGATCTATATACGACTGTGAAATGTGGTTCGAAGATGGGAATACAGACGTATTAAAGGTAAGAGGATATATTTGGTTTGTATTCAGAACTCAAGATTGGATTCGCGTAAAAGAGTAACTAGCTGATTAGCTTATTTAGGAGATGTGATAATGTTTCCGTTAAAGCTCGTCTTTCAAAGGGCGAGGCATCGATGATTTTTTGTCCTTCTTTAGATGTTATTTGCCTAAGCATTTCATAGGCTGCCTTTTCATCATCATGGTCGCAATAAGGAAGATTCCACTCGTCTAATCGTGTGGCTAAATCACTTGGATTATTGCACACAGAAAAAATCGGTTTCTTACACGCTATATACTCATATAGCTTTCCAGGAGTGCATTTACGTGCGGGGTCTGTATCGTTTTGGACTAAAAGAAGACCGTCACAATTCATCATTTCACGGACAGCTTCTTTATGGCCCATACCTCCTAGCAGTTTAATAGAGTCAATATTATTAATGCTGTCCTTTATTTCATCCCCCACAGTTCCTACCAAAACCACTTCGACTTTGTCATTCTCATTTAGATTCCACTTTTTTACAGCTCTCCACAGTCCAGGGGCGTTTCGTGACCCATAAAGAGAACCGAAATGACCTAGCTTAAAGACTCCACGAGTTCCTGTTTTTTCATTAGGGTTTATGTCATTTGACGAAACGAAATCATTCATATCCCATCCGTTTGGAATAAGTGAAGCTTTCGGGTCATTGTTAGAACCGAGTAGTGTTTTTGCTACTGAAGGTGAATTTATGATTACATGATCAGAAAATTTAATAACCTCCTTTTCCATAGCTACTAACTTTCGCATAGCTCTTTTACCCATCTTAAATTCATCTAGATAATCCATGTCTGACCAAGGATCTCTAAAATCGGACACCCATTTTATTTTAGGAAAGGCTTGCTTAACTTTTAATCCAATTAAATGCATGCTATGTGGAGGCCCAGTAGAGATTATTACATCTACTCTATTTTCTTCTAAGTAGTTTTTCAAAAATTTATAGGACGGTCTAACCCATGTAACTCTTGCGTCGGGGACGAATATATTTCCTCTTACCCACCGACTAAATCCTTCAATAAATGATGATTTTTCATTAGGGCTTTTCGAGGCCCCTGTTCGACCCGTTGAGCTTCCTCCACCTAGTAAACTCACTACTCTAGATGGCTCAAAAATAGGTAGTTTAAGAACGACCAAATCATTAGGAATATCCTTAACGAGACTCTCGTCAAAAATTGGAACATCAGGATTTTCTGGGGTGTAAATTATGGGCTCCCATCCGAACTCTCGTAGATATTTGGAAAATTTCAACCAACGTTGAACTCCAGCTCCACCTGATGGAGGCCAATAGTAAGTTATTATTAAAACCTTACGCGAGATATTATTTACGTCTTTCAAGGTTATAAATTAATATGATTTAACCGGTGGGTCTAAGACAACGCAATATTCACAATAATGAGAGTCTTCATTATGATAAAACTCTACATCCTCTTTTTGAAATTTATGAAGTCTTTCTCCTATCCAATCTATAAGCATGCTAACGTCTTCACGGGTTATTTCAGTTCGTTTGTCTATGCATAAGTTCAATAATCCACCTTTAGCATTACGCCCGGATCGAATACTAGCTTTTACAGATGTCTTTTCTTGCCCTTTGGTATTCTCACCACCATTTAAGATCATTGCGCAATACACTAATAATTGCAGAGCTTTACTGGCTTTTCCTTTGTTTAGCTTGCTCCCCTCGGAACTCCAATCTTTCTTGAGAACAAGGTCTCCTTTTTTTGTGATTCCAGTTTTATAATCTACGATACGAGTAACTCCTTCCACAGATTCTAGTCTATCGGCGTAACCGAAAAATCTAACCTTACTCCCATCTTTCAAGGTATAGGTTGCTTCAAGCTGCTCTTCAAGGCCAGTTATGATAATTTCATTGTGGCTATCAGAATCTAATTCCTGAAGTTCTTTATCAAGAAGTTTCTGAATTGTGGCTTTTGCGGAGCGAACGAGTAAGAAATTCTCACCTCTATTTGCAATGCCTGATTTATAATACTTTTTAATAGATTTATCTAACAAATCATCTAGGTTATTACAAATAGAGATAATATGATGCTTTTGTAAAGTTGTATTCAGAGCATCCTTAAGTCCGTCTTCGAATACTTGGTGAACAATAGACCCAATAGTGCCACTCTGCATACTCTCCTCTAAATCAAACGGTTCTGAAAGTTTAAGTAGATATCGATATGTAAAATTCCTTTCACAGCTTACCATTTTATTTAATGATGATGGTGATATACCCCCTTCCTTCCACTTGTCAAGTCTTTCTCTCATTTTGTCTGAAAGACGTAGAGGTGGGATATCGGGTCTTTCACCTTTAATTAAAAGATTAAGCTTTGATTCTTCAATAGGTAGAGATTCGAGTTCTCCATCATTATTTACGCAAGGTTTAAATGAATTCAGAAACTGATAGATATATCTACTTACTTCTGTACCGTCTTTTCCACTGGTTCTATGCAAAAGGTGAACTTCAGAGGACCTGTTAAGTAAGCGATATAAACTATATGCAAACGCAGCCTCTCTCTCATGTCTTCCAGGCATACCAAGTGAATTTTTTAAATCTCCGGGGATATAGCTGTCAATAATCTCGTGCTTGGGCAAAAGACCCTCATTACAATCTAATACGAGCACTCTCTCGTAATCCAAAGCTCGTGTTTCCGTTAGTCCCATTATTTGAATCCCCTTAGCAGGCTCTCCTATTAGGTCAACTTTTTCAACACTTAAAAGTTTTTGGATTAACATCCTAACATCCTCAGCCGTTTCACATGGAGCATATTCTTTTTGGAGTCGGCCGATTATTCCTATAACTCTACGAACGCTCTTCCACCCTGCACTCACCCATGGGTTATTGCTTTTGCTAAGGCTTTCATCTATGCCCTTAGACCAAATCTCAAATGCTAGTATATAATCTGCCGCTATCTTCGTTTTAAGGGGCTCAAGTCTAGTAATTATTTCATATAATGGCCCTTTTGAATATGTGTTAAGAAGTGTAGGGCTAACCCAAACAGCATGCTCATCGGCTAAACGATGTAAAGTGCTGGTGGAATCAAATCTAAACTCGTCGCTTTCAGAACACTCAAGTACTAACTGTTGTGATGAAAATGACATCAAATCTTCAAATCGCCAATTACCACCCTTTGATGTCATTTTGTTAATGAGAGATAGAAAAGGAAATATAGGAGTCTCCCTAATACTAAGCCCCATAGTAATGTTATACCCTTTCTCTTCATATGGAAGAGTCTGAAGAAGTACTGGAAGAGAGCTAGAATCCGGAACTACAATTACTGTTTGGTTTTTCTCAAAATCGTTCAATGATGTCACCACATTTCTAATATACTGACATGAACTCATGACGCTACTACAGCCGATAATTTTAATTTTGGGAGGGTTATTACTGAGATTGTTTATTAACCCTTCTCTAGTTTTTTTTGTGAAAATCGCACTGTGATTACGAATGAAATATCCAGATTCAATTTGTGCGTTGTCAACATATGAAACGTCCGCATCGGGAATGTATTCTAACTTACTTACATCTTTCCATTTTTTTAAATACAGTTCTTCAGCAGGAGTTAGTGCAGCTAATCCAGCGGCATAAACCATGTCGTATTTATCGGTATTAGACCCTTCAGCAACCAATCTACTCAACTTTGATTTAGTAATGAGTCCATCGTTATTAAGACTTGCACGAAGTCCATTGTAAAGATGAGGGAGACGGTCCCACTGTTTCCTAAAGAGGGTTTGGTCTTCAGTGAGTTCTTTATCTGAATCAAAGCTCCACTCCTCAATATCTTTAATATCCTTAAGGTTTTTAAAGACCTTTGCCGCGTCTAATAGATGATGATCGATTGAGTGGAAATCAGCTAATGCTATTGGAGCCCAATTTAAAAACGAATGAAAACCTTCTCTGCCCTCAGGCAAATCAAGCTGAACGGCATATAGCCTAGCTAGGGATTCTAAATGCTCAGCTAATACGAGCTCATTATCACCTTCCATAAATGCACCTAAAGTCATCACACGTGGGATACGACTTGCCCTACCTACTGCTATCGCAAATGCCCTTTTAAATGTTTGGACTGCTCTGAAGCTAGGAAGTACAACGGCACAATTTTCAGGTTTTTCACGCTCACATATCAAGCGAGCTAAATCGTCTAAAAAGGACGAAGAATTAAGTGTAAGTAGATGTGAGTTAGGCTTTTTCAATGCAGAGAGATTATTCCTTTAAAGTAAAGCCGTCTTTTATGAATTTTACCCAACTGCGGCGAATAGTTTTATCTGTAAAAACAGACTTGATTGTCCCCAAAAAGGTGTTGTGTTTTAAGGGTTTATGAGGCTTGTCTGTAATATTAATAGTTTTTTCTTCAGGGATAGAGTTTTTAGATAAATCAATTAATTCTTGTAACTCATCGGAGATCTTAAACCTCTCCTGAGCTTGCTTTTTGTATCCTTTTGCTTCCTCTAAAAGCCCTAGATTATTATGAGCTATTGCATCTTCGGGGTCCAAATAAATAGCCCTTTGATAATCAGCAATAGCTCCATCGGTATCCCCGTTAGACTGCTTCATCCACCCTCGTGACGCAAATCGGTAGCTATACTCAGGTTGTAAAAGCGCAGCTTTGTCCAAGTCGTCAATTGCTGCATCCGTTGACCCAGTGTGGAATTTACATATTGCACGGTCATGAAAGGCATTGGGGTCCTGGTTTTTATCGTTAGAAGATTTAAACCAAACCTCCCAATCCGAAAGCGCTTTATCCCATTTATGAGCTTCCATAAATGCTTCTGCTCGACTTCTGATTTCGTTATTTGCTATTTCTAAACTCACATGGCTAATTTATCATTTGTATTGTAATTTTAGCCAACCATACTACTAAGATTTTACAATGAGAATTACCGACCCTACTACACCTGAGTTTTTATTAATGATTTCTGCATTAATCATCCTAATTGTTTTGATATTATGGAGGAAGCTTGCCCCGAGACATCTAAGGTCGAGAATGGAATTATCAAGTCAAGTAAAGAAAGCATGGTTGATGATGGATTCCGATGACGACAAAATTGCTTTTACTCATTTGATGATAGAGGCAATTAAGGCAAATGGTAAGGTTACGGCCGATGAGGCAGATACTTTATATGAGGAGATGACCCAAGAAATTAAAGTTAAGGCAAACAACATGGACGAAGAAACTATGTGGTCTATACTTTGTAAGTTTGATAGAGAAAGGAAGGATGATATTTACGCGGCCATTGAGGAAATATTGAGGTCTGACGGAATAATATCAGCAGATGAACATATTTGGTTTGCTGAAGTAATGAATAAGTTAAATTGAAAGTTGAATCAAAAACTGATTTAACGAACAAACTTACATTCCATGTCCCCGCGACTACTCGATTTTATGTTGAGGTTGCTACAGACGATGATGTAAGAGAGGCTCTGCTTTGGGCTAGAAATAAAGGGTTAGAGATTTTAATATTAGGGGGTGGGAGTAATATGCTTTTTCATTCAGATTTCGAAGGACTAGTGATAAACATCGTTAGTACAGGGATGGCAATTGAGATGGATGATGGTAGGTTCGTTGAGGTAGTCGCAGAAGCAGGTGAAGTTTGGCATAAATTCGTTTTACAAACATTAGAAAACGGGTGGGGAGGCTTGGAGAACTTATCGTTAATACCAGGATGCGTGGGTGCAAGTCCTATGCAGAACATAGGCGCATATGGAGTAGAAATTAAAGACGTATTCTCTTGGCTAGAGGCGATAAATGTCGAAAATGGAGAGCTTAAAAGGTTTAACATAGAAGAATGTAAACTTGGATATAGAGAATCGGTTTTTAAGAGAGAATTAAAGGGGAAGTGGGTGATTGTGAGAGTAGCATTTCATCTTGATAGAGAATCTGAGCTAAAAACAAGCTACGGAGCAATTGAATCAGAACTTTCAGAGATACCTACAGATTTAAGAACTCATAAAGATGTTTCTAATGCTGTTATAAAGATTAGAAATTCGAAATTACCTAACCCTGATGAACTTGGAAATGCGGGGTCTTTCTTTAAAAACCCTGTAATTATTGAGAGTGATTTCAAAATCATACAAAAAAACCATTCCGATATTCCTTTTTACCCTCAAGAAGATGGAAAAGTGAAGTTAGCTGCTGGGTGGTTAATTGATCAAGCAGGATGGAAGGGTCATGATAGAATCACACATGCAGTTCACGATAAGCAAGCCTTAGTTTTAGTGAACAAAGGAGGAGCTACAGGTAATGAAATATGGACTTTAGCTCTCGATGTGATGCGGAGCGTTGAGAAAAGGTTTGGACTACAGCTTGAAGTTGAGGTAAACCAAATAGGTATCAAGAGTTAGCGTAGCTGTAAACGCGTCAGTTTTGAATGCAAGGGTGGTATGCAGGAGGTCCATCTTTCTTTCTAACATCCCACAAATATTTGAGTGATATTTCATGTGATCCTCCTGAAGATGTTATGCCTAATTTGCTTAAAGAAAGGTCGTAACTATACCCCATTCGCCAAATCTTATTCCCGAAACCGAAAATGACACTTACGGCGTCTATATCAGGGGAACCATCGGCCGCTTGCTGAATAACGGGAATACCACGGTACCAAACTCCTAAAGTCATAATGTCGAGGTCGTAGTAAGTACCGAAATCTAATTGGTCGAACAAGCCTTGGTTTGTATAATTAAAGGCAAAAACAACATCTCTTGAATTTCGAGATTTAGGCCCTGTAGTCAAAGGTATGCGCCCCCCTCCATGAGCTGAAAATCGAACAGGTAATTTTTCGGCATAATCTAGACTTAAACTTGAGTTAGGGGTGTTTATATGATCAGCAGATATGCCAAACCAAAACTCACGACTTACCAATAAAAATCCAGTTCCGATATCGATATACTGTTTTCCAGTTCCTAAACCTTGCTCTAAAGAAGTAGCAGCGTCGTTTCTAAGAAGTTGGTCCATAAATGTTAAGCCGGCTATATTAACAGCGCGACTCACAATTCCAGCTTGTAATGCGGGTCTTATGTATGTTCGAGATCCGAGCTTAAATTCATATGCGTATTGAAAAGCTACACGAGAAGTTCGAAGGGCTCCAGCTCCAGCTTCTTCATTACTAATTAAAATACCCAGTCCTCCATTATGGTCGAACGTAGGTCTGTCATATGCGAAATGAAATCCTGTAAAAGCTTGTGGAAGACTTGCCCACTGTGCTCTGTACATTGTAACTGCTCGAGCTTGATTTGTGGCCCCAGCATATCCAGGGTTAATTGAAGTAGGAGCAGCGTTGAACTGTGTGAAATGCATGTCTTGGGCAGATACCGGAGAGGTAAACCAACCTAGAATTAGCAAAATAAAAGTTGCTATAATGGAACGTCTAGGGTCGAAGTGCAAGGACAAATTCATACTACTTTTACGTATAGAAGTAAGAAAAGGTTACCTTTTTTCAGGTTTTGCCAGCAATTATTTTGCCATCAAAGTGATAGTCCCAGCTCGCTGAATCTTTCTCCCGTCACTAAGTATAGCTACTGCTTTATACGCATAAACGTCTTGCGGAGCTAGATTGCCGTCTACATAACCGTCCCATCCGATATTTACATCGGAGGAGTAAAAAATTTGTTCGCCATTCTTATTAAAAACGAACAGCTCGTAATCTATAATCCCTGAGTGCATAGGTCGGAAGACATTGTTATCGTATGATTGAGGATCATATAGTCCACCGTTTCCTCCGCCCGTAAGAGGAGTGAAAGCTGTAGGAAATGTCATTATGCCTCCAGGTTTTGCAATTACTGCTTCAGCTAAGGTGAAAGTAGTTGAACACCCCCACTCATTGTCTGCAGTTAATGAAACTGTGTAAATGCCCGCTGTGGTGTATTCGTGTATGGGGTGTTCGCTGTTAGATATTTCTCCGTCTCCAAAAGACCAAACAAAATCTGTCGCATCCGAAGATAAATTCATGTAGTAAATAGGCTCGCCTGGAGCGAAAACTTCAGTCGGGGTTAAGGTAAATGCTGCTTGAGCTTGTGGGTACACAGTTACAGTTGAGTAATGGATTTCATTGAGAACAGTACCTTCATATCCGTACACTTCTAGTTTTATATCGTAAGTTCCTGGTTGAGTGTATGTGTGAGATGGATGTTCAGCGGCGTGGGTGGTTCCGTCACCGAAATCCCAGCGATATTCTTCAGCATATTGTGAGAAATTTGTAAAGGCTACAGTTAAAGGAGCACATCCTTCTCCTCCTCCCATAAAGCTTATTTCAGGTGAGGGAGCGAGAATTTGAACGGTTTGGGATGAATTATCTGAGCAATACCCATTACTAACTTCAAGAGTAACGTTAAAAGTACCCCAAGATTCGTAAGTATGACTGCCGGGATTTTCATCAGTACTAACTATACCGTCACCGAAATTCCACATACTTGAACTAGAATTTCCAGCAAGAGTAGTGTTTTCAATATTTACAGTTGCATTTGGGAATGTTTGTAAAATAGGGGTGGTATTGAATCCTGCAATAGGAGCGGCATAAACCTCAATGTTAGTTCTTATTGTGTCGGTACAGCCGAAAGCAGAAGTTACAGTAAGTGAAATAGTGAAAGTAGTATCATCGTCTAAAGAAGGTGAAGTGAAGGTGTGGGAAGGTTCGAAACTACTATTCACAGATCCGTCACCGAAATCCCACTCGAATGAATTTGCACCTGAGCTATTATTTAAAAAAGTAACATCAAAGGGAGAACATCCCTGTTGTGGAACATCGAAAGACGCTTCAATTTCAGGAAGAACTTCAATCAAAACTTGATCTTGAGAAGAACATCCACTATTCGTAGATGCTGTTAACGTTGCCGTATATGTTACCGGCTCGTTTGAGGGATTGAAGTAATTAAATGTGTGTACCGCAGCCGTTTCGTTTGATATTTCACCTGTTCCGTAATACCAATCTAAATTATCCGCACCTTGAGAATTGTTGTTGAACGTCACCTCTAATGGATAACAACCTGTCATGGTTGCAATTTCAATATCGGCAATAGGTGTCGCTAGAACTTCTACGTCTATTGAAGTAGAGCCAGAGCAGCCATAAATACTCGATCCATCTAGCGTTACGGTATATGTAGTATCGGAATAACTAGGATTAACAAATACGTGGGTAGGTTGATCTGCAGGTGATTCTGGAGAACCATCTCCGAAATTCCAAACGAAGCCTGCGTTTGAGTTGAGGCTTTGGTTTACAAAAACAACATTTAATGGAGAACAAGAAGCTGAAGGAACGAGAAAGTTTGGAACTACTTCTGGGTATAGCTCTACAGAGATTACGTCTGTGTCAATACATCCGCCTTCGCCTTCTACAACTAATGTTACTTCACGCATTACTGATCCCATTCCCTGATGCTCAAAGATATATTCATGAGAAGAATTTACTACCCCACTACTTTGCCCACCATCACCATAAGTCCAGGTAAGGTTAACGGCTCTTTCACTACTATCTGTAAAATTTACCGTAAGTGGAGCACAACCGACTTGAATATCTGCCGAAAACTGTGCTATGGGCTGAGGGTTTACACTTATTTCAGTGCTGAATTGTCCTGGGCAACCAAATTCAGAAAGCCCTACCACTGATAATGTATGCGCTTCGACAAATTCTGTATTATTTGTGTACACATGAGTTGACATAGGTATCGTAGAGTCAGGTGAACCATCTCCGAAAGTCCAAGTAATATCTACTGCTCCCCCTAATGAAGGCATTTGGATTGCAAAAGGAGAACACCCCACATTTTCAGGAAGAATGAAATCAAAACCCGCTTCAGGATAAACAGAGACTCCCACAACAGTAGTATCGTGACATCCATTATCAGCATATGCTACAAGCTGAACAGGAAAGGTTTTCAAGAACCCAGTGGTGTTATCAAATGTATGTGTAGGGTTTGTATCAACACTCAAACTACCATCAGTAAAATCCCATGAGTATGATGATGCGTCAGTCGAGTTGTTTGTGAATATGACAGACATAGGAGCACAACTTGGTTCAGGAGCGATAAATGAAGATTGTGCACCAGGAAGAGTCGCAAGTAAAATAGTGTCACGAGCAATACATCCAAATGGGCTTGTTGCACTAACAACGGCTTCGAATGTAGTGCCAGCAAGACTTTGACTTAAATACGTATGCGAAATATTTGCTGTAGGTGAACCCAGTCCGTCGCCAAAATCCCACACCACATTTGCATCTAAATCACTAAGCGCTTCGAAGTTTACTAAGAGGGGAGTACATCCATTCACAACATCGGAGGTTGCAGCTATGGAAGGAGCGGGTTCAACATTTATTGAACTAGTCAATGAATTAGTGCAATTGGTTGTAGAAATACTTAAAGTTGCATCGAACAAACCAGGTGTGATATATTGATGTGTAGGATGTTGAATTATAGACGTTAAACCGTCTCCGAAAGTCCAATCCCACTGAATAATAGAGTCTCCTCCAGCTGCTAAAGATAGGTCGGTGAATGATGTTGGATTACCCTCACAAACTATCCCGCTGATAAAATCTACTGTGGGACTTTCAAACACTTCAGGAATAGCATTTACTGTCCTTACACAACCATTTGCTCCTGTTACTTCAAGACCCACTACGTAAGTTCCTGGCGTGTCAAAGAAAAGCTCAGGTGTTGTAGGCCCATTAAATGTACCTGGAGCTACGTTAAATGTCCAATCATAATTTATTCCCTCTCCGCTTGTTTCTTGTGCTATTGCAGAAAATGAGTCACACCCTACAGATTGAGAAAGCTCTATAATCGCAGCAGGAGCAGGCTTTACAATAATGTCAAACCGAGCAGTGTCATTACATGAATTCGCTTGACCAGCTAACCCGACGACTCCTAGTACGGAAAAACTACCGGGATTATTAAATGTCCACGTCATAGACTGAGATCCACCAGGATACCATTGTCCCACTCCATTATTAAAATTCCAATAGAAAGAAGTAGCCTCCATTTCATCATGAACGAAAACAGACGGGAGGCCCTCACAAACTTGGTTTGGCCCTGAAAGATTAGTAGAAAGAGGAGGACGAACAATTAATTCAATTTGAGTAGAGTCAATACCGCAATAACTTGAGTCATAAAGCATTACGATATAGCTACCTATTCCAGGCAGAGCTAAATCGAATGGTGCGGAAGAAATCCAAGGTCTCCAGTCAATAATTTCATCGATGCCATCATTGTCTAAATCTCCAAAATTCCACTTTTCAAACCTTTGATTAGTATTTCCATTTGCCGTGCAGTTCATTTCTGTAATATTAGAAAGCTGGACGGTGGTGTCGGGGTAACATAGCTGGGTTGATGAAGCTCCTATAATTGCATTATCTAAATCCCAAATATTGATATAGTCTATAGTAACGCTGGCTCCAGTACCAAACTCTTTATTACGACAAGCGTTTGTTGCATAAAGAGTTACCGGCCTATTACACCCAGTACTCCCTGCGAAGTAATCGTGGGAAACAGTTGCCCCAGCATTAGATGCCCCGAAGTTTACAGAAGCCCCGTCATCAAACCCCCAAGTAAATGTTGTAGTAGAGCTGACGTTAGTTGAAGAGTTTACGAAGCTTAAAGTTGCTGGAGCACAAGCGTCAGTAATCCACCCCTGAGGTATTGTTATAGAAGGATTTACCGGCTCCTCTTTAATCAATTCCCCTACCACTATACACCCGGTATTGCTTGTAAATGTTAATGTGTATACAGCCCAAACATCAGAATAGCTATGCGTCAATGCGTTTCCAGTTACCCAAGACCCGAACACTTCAGGAGCAGATCCATCACCCCAGTCCACAGTTAAACCAGCCCAATCACTTGAAGTTTGTATAAAAATGTCAAATACACCAGGATTACAATTATACCAAGTAGGTGTATTTGTAGCATTATCGAATGCGTCGATAAGATCAGGGCATTGCGCATTAGTGTTAATCCCTAAAAGAGTTAAGAGACCAAACGTTGCTACGACACGGAGAGATTTAGGACAATACATGCTATTTCATACGCTTTATATCCACTTTAGGTTACAAAACATCAGGTTTTATAAGCCTTAAGGCCAAAGCGGAAGTTATTGCCTAAAAATAACTAGTGTGGATCTTGAAAATCGGGGTTCTGAGTAAATGTTGTATCGGTAAGAGCGTTCAAAAAGTCTATAATAGCTTCTTTCTGTTGAGGGGCTAATTCTAGCCCACCAGTGGTGTACTTCATAAAAGTATCTATTGTAGAAGAACTAACACCTCCGCTGTTGTAATGCTCGATGACATCTTCTAGGGTTGAGAACCGTCCGTCGTGCATATATGGGGCGCTTAATGCAACATTTCTCAGCGTCGGAGTTTTGAAGAGTCCAGAATCTAGGGGAGAACCTGTGACGTTTACTCTTCCGGGATCCAACTCGAATGAAGGATCGAGACCATTATTGTGGAACAAATAATCAGAAAATTGAAGGCCGGCCTCTCCGTGACAGTGAAAACAATCCGCGCCGAACTCTCCTCCAGGGTTTACTTCGGGGTCTCCTCCCTCTCTTAAAAATAATTGGTAACCTAGATATTCCGAGTCTGTGAGTTCGGTTTCACCACGTCGCCATTTGTCTATTTTACTGTTAGAACTAATCATAGTCCGAATAAACTGGGCTATCGCTTTTACTGAATAATCTTCAGTAATTACACTTGTGCCGAAGGCGTCAAAAAATAGTTGTGGGTAATCGAGGTTATCAAAATAATCATTCTCTAATCTATCCACGACTGCTTCCCACGAGATATTCATTTCTAGTGGGTGTACTACTGGGGCACGTATTTGGTCTTCAAGAGTCATAGCTCTACCATCCCAAAAAAACGAGGAGGACCATCCTAGATTCACTATTACACTGGCATTACGGTGTCCTAAAGTGCCATTGACTCCAGCACTGAACTGTTCGGGATCCGAAAAATTAGAAGAAGGTGCATGGCAACTACCACAGGAAATGGAGTGATCTAAAGACAGTGCTTTTTCCCAAAAAAGAAGACGTCCAAGCTTAATACCTTCGACCGTCATCGGATTATCTTCAGGGATATCCATCGGGGGGAAGAAGGAAGGAATGATAACAGTGTAAGGAGTTGCTTCCCATGCAGGAGTTTTCCCACAATTACATCCGGAAGCGATAAATGTAAATATCAATAAAAACGCTAAGAAGAAATTTGAAATAGAAGGAGTCTTCATTTTTTCAAGTTTCAATTTTTCAAACTCCAAGCGTCAGTGATGTTGTCAACAAACATAATAGCGTTAGGCACTTCACCCATAGCATGGCCTACTTGTGAAAGGTCAATATCTCCGTATGACCCTTCTATAGCTAAGCCCAAATCTAGATTGAGTAATACCTCTTCAATCTCTGCAGAACGTATAATAATGTTATTTGATAATTCTAACGTGATTTCACGATAAAGAGGATCTGTGGCTGGATGAAGAGCAAAAGGAATATCAATTACACCACCAGTTTCGGCAGCAAGTTTACCCTCATGTTTTACGAAGAAATAACTATTATCCATATCCCAACGCATTCCAGCAGAGCCATTAACACTCAAGGGATGACTATTGGGATACGAAGCAGGATCAACTCCTTGATTTAATTCTGAAGGTACTCCTAGGCCAAACCTTATTGCATTAAATTCGTGATGCTTCTTTAAGACGTCCCAATTTATTTCGCCTAATGCTTCAGCGCTTGAAACGGTGAAGTCAAGTCTTGAAATAGATGATGTGTTTATCCAAACTCCATCAAGATCCCTCAAGGAGATGTCACTTATATAGCAGTAAAGTTTCTCTGGTCGTACAGGCCTCTCTAAATTATCGTACACTGTGTCCCCAATAGCCATTTCTGTGCCATGCCAAGAAAGAGTAGTATGTAGATTTATCCATCCAGGATCTTTACTTCTACACCCTGAAGCAAAAAAGACAATAAGTACTACAACGATAGGTAGTAATGATTTTGATAAAATAGAATTTTCCATAGTAACTACAAAAATGCAAAATGTTATTTACAATATGAAGGTTTAGCTCATAATTTGTTGTAATATTTGGGATAATATGACTAAGCAATCAGGAAATTTTGAAGTCGTAAGAGCATCAGCCGGCTCTGGAAAGACATACAGACTGGTACTTAGGTACTTAGAATGTGCTTTGCAATACGATAACCCTCGCTCTTTTAGTAGAATTCTAGCTCTGACTTTCACTAATAAAGCCGCAGCTGAGATGAAGGCAAGGATTTTAAGAGATCTAAAGGGAATTTCTGAGGGAGGAGTAGATAAAAAGGAAGAATTATCAAAACTATTAAATATTAGTGAGGAGACATTAATAGAAAAAGCAAAGGTGTTGCATATGGAAATGCTACATCGATATAGCGACATCGCTGTAATGACGATTGATAGTTTTGTAAATAGGCTGGTACGAAGTTTTGCTAGGGATTTAGCTTTAGAACAGGACTTTAGAATAGAACTTGATTCGGATAAGGTCATTGACGAAGCAGTGTCTCAGCTGTTAAACAAAGTGGGTGAAGACGGAAATAAAGCCATTACGGATTTATTAGAGGGCTTTTCGAAATCACAAATCGAGGAAGACAAAGATGCGAGGGTGAGACAACCCCTGAATGATTTAGGCAAGTCGGTAGTTAACGAAAATATGAGGGACGTTGTAAACTCTTTAGCGGAAATTCCTCTGGAAAAGTTTAAGGTGTTAAGTCTTGAATTAAGGGAGATAACGAGAATACCTGAAAAAATTCTAAGAGAAGCTTCAAAAAAAGCGTTACTTGAAATAGATCGATTAGAGATGTCGGATGCCGATTTTTCTGGGGGTACAGTTCCGAAAAATCTTCGCAAGTTTAGGAATGGAAAAATCGTAGAGTTAAACAAAACTACTAGAAAGCATTTTCTAGAACCTGAGACGATGGTCCGTAAAACGGCATCGAATGAATTAAAAGATAAGGCCCTTGAATTAGGAGGGTTTTTGTCTCCTGTTTACGAGGCGGCTATAAATATGCTGCCTGAAACAGAGTCTGGAAAGAGATATACTTTGGCTTTAAAACTTGGGAAAAGGATGGATTTAATGGGGACTCTTTCCGAACTTCATAAGGAGATTGAGAAAGTCCAAACAGATAATAATATCCGCACTCTTGGTGCTATGCATGAAATGATTTCTCGAATTGTAAGAAATAATCCAGCCCCATTTATTTTCGAAAGACTTGGGAATAGATTTTCTCACATTTTTATCGATGAATTTCAGGACACTTCGATAACTCAATGGCATAATCTAGTCGTTTTATACGACCATGCACTGAGCACTAACAATAAAACCTTAGTAGTAGGTGATGGTAAGCAAGCAATCTATAGATGGAGAAACGGAGATTACAAGCAATTGATGACACTGCCTAAACTATTGGGCGATAATCTCGGAATGGCATTAGAAGATGCTTCTTTAACATTAGAGAGAGAGATAATAAATGATGGTTTGGAAGATAACTGGAGATCGGGAAAAGAAATTATAGAGTGGAATAATGCATTGTTCGAAGAGATAAAGAATCACCTTCCACAAGAATTAAAGGAGGTTTATGACGGCCTTAGACAGAAGCCAAAAACGAAGTTTAATGGAGGCGTTCATTTGGAAACAATAGTTGAAGACAATGTTAGTGATAGAGAGTTAAAGCGGTCTGAAATTGTTGTCGATAGAATTAAAGATTATTTAAACCAAGGATTTAAGAGCAGTGATATCACCATTTTAGTTAGAACAAATAGGGAAGGGGCAGTTTTGGCACAAGATCTTTTGAAAGCTAATATTAAGCCTATGACTGAGGAATCTCTTCATATGGGAAGACATCCAGGGCCATTAGCTGTGGTGGCTTTAATGAGATGGTTGCTAAGGCCGGATGACCATAGACAAGGCTCGACTATTTTACAATGTGCCGTTGCATTACGAGAGGGCGCTATGAAATTGATGAAGGATTCGGGTGAAGAGTTTGATGAGTCTCTGGAGTTAATTAACGAAGCGGCGTGTTTAGATAAATATGTAACAATTCTCGATAAAAAATCGGATGAAGAAGGTGGCAAAATAAGATCTTATGGTTCTTTTAAGACCCAGGAGATGTTGAACGACATATTCCCTGAATTACGTGCTGTCGAGAGGTCTTCGGAGCCTCTTGTGGGCTTTGTAGGACATTGTTGTATGAGCTTAGGAATCACGAAATTTTACCCAACTTATGCAGAAGGAATGATAGAGCTTGCTCGTGAAATATCCGGCTCTGATGAAAGTGGATTGCATGGGTTTTTACGACTTTGGGATGGAAAAGGAAAAGATAGAAGTGTAGTTACTGGCGCGTCTAAGGATGCGGTACAGATAATGACAGTACATAAAGCGAAAGGTTTGGCCTTTACCATTACTATTGTAATTCTGTCAGCTAAGGATTTTTCAAAATTTAGAGGAGTTATTCCTGTTAAACTTGATGAAGGTAGTGCGATGCCTATCAGTGCTGCTATGTTAGGTAATTATGATATGAGAGACACCTCTGTTGAAGATCAAAGAGTAGCTGAAGTAAACCGAGTTATACTAGATCAAGTTAACGTTGCCTATGTAGCTTTTACTAGGGCGATTGAGAGGCTTGATATCATTTTGGAACTTGAGAAAGACGATTTTAATAGAGATGAAGTTAAAACTGTAGGGGAGTTGATAGTGAAGTCGTTAGAAGTAATTAATGATGGTAAAGACGTTTTGGAAGGGGGAGACTTGACTCCTGATAAAGGAGCTCCTCTCGAGATGCCTGAAGAAGTAAATAACGTTATTGAACTTGATAATCTTCAAACGGGCGAATCAGTTAAACACCTCGTTTCTATCCCGCATGATGAAAGATCAAACGTCGTTCACAATGGCCTGAACGCTCGAGAATTGGGGACTCAAGTACATAGCGTTCTAGAAAAAATAATCTGTGTGGACGATTGGAGTAAAGTGAAAAAGAAAATTTCAACAGGTTTAAATATTGGAAAACAGGATTTAAAAGAAATAGTTAGTCGGGTAGAGGGTGTGCTAAATCTTAAAGAGGCAAAGAGTTTTTTCAAAAAGGGAATTCATGTAGAAGCAGAGAGAGATTTTGTAAATGAAGACGGCAAGGTTGTCAGACCAGATAGAATAGTTAAGGATGGTGATGTTTGGCATGTAATAGACTATAAATCAACTGAAAGCGGGCAGGATAAGCATGTGAGACAAGTAGAAGACTATGTAAATATGCTGAAACAAATTGAAGAGTCAGAGGTGAAAGGCTGGATACTTTACACGGATCCCTTAAAACTCGTGTCTATATTGTGATTGGTACTTATATTCACAGTCTCAAGTATTTAGTTATGACATTCTCTCCAAAATATATATCCTCAGTAATTTCATTTGTGTTTCTAGGTTTGTGGTCAGTGAACACCTTAGCCCAAAACCACAACCACAACCAAACTCGAATCACTTACCAAAAGGGTCTTCCCATACCCATTAACGAAGACATTATCCAAGCTCGTGTTGTAGCTGAATCGTGTGCGCCAGCTACGGCATTAAGGGATTTGGAATGGAATAATGTAAGAGCATTGATTGAGAATGGAGGAACTCTTTGGTATGATAGAGCTATTGACAAAGGTGCTCATTTCGTACCTAAGGACGAAGGAGTATCCGTTGTTTATGGTGGAGCGTTATGGCTAGGAGGAATTTCCCCAGATCAACAATTAAAGCTCGCAGCGGTAAAATATAGAAATTCAGGAAATGATTTTTGGCCTGGACCACTAACTAACACAGGAGAAGCTGAAGTTTCCGCGTCAACGTGCCTAGAATATGATCACTTCACGGTGACTTACAGGTCTGATGCGATGCGTCACCGACAATATTTTGACGCAGTGGCGGCAGGAACTGAAGAAATTGATTTTCCAGATGGATATACCATTCCCCCTTACTTTTCCGAATACCCAGCTCATGGTTCTCCTGCCTTAGGTCAAGATTTCTATCTAGCTCCTTTTAAGGATTACAACGGGAATGGTGAATACGATCCTAATAATGGAGACTATCCATGGTACGATTTCCTTCAGGAAATTGATTGTCAAGAGCGTAGGCGTGAGGATATAGTTCCTCTTTTCGGAGACCAAAACTATTACTGGATTTTTAATGACAAGGGTAATATTCACTCAGAATCGCAAGGCGAACCTATAGGAATGGAAATTCGAGCTCAGGCTTTCGTTTTCTCTACTAATGACGAGATTAATAATATGACGTTTTATAATTACGTCCTTATTAATCAAGGTACTCAGACATTAACAGAGACTTACTTTGCACAATGGGTAGACTCTGATTTGGGCGGACACGTTGACGATTATGTGGGGTGTGATGTACGCCGCGGTCTTGGATATTCATACAATGGAGATCAGTTCGATGAGGCGACATCTTACTCAATAGGATATGGCTTACACCCACCTGCTATGGGTGTTGATTTCTTTGAGGGGCCATACCAAGATTCTGATGGAATTGACAACCCCCTTACCACAAATTTTTCTGATGCAATAGACTCTCTAGGCATTCCGTACGAAGGAATAGGAATAGGATATGGTGATGGAATTATAGATAATGAACGCTATGGGATGCGTAAATTCTTGTACTATAATTGGAATTACGGTGTCAATGGCCAGCCCACTTTGTCCTCGCATTACTATAACTATATGCGAGGATTTTGGAAAAACGGACAACGAATGGCCTATGGAGGAGATGGAATTAATACTTCTACAGGAGCAAATTTAGGCATAGCTGCCGATTACATGTTTCCTGGAGATACTGATCCATTCAGTTGGGGTACAGGTGGTGCTGTCGTTGATGACTGGTCAGAATTTGAAACAGGGAACCCTGCCGGCGACCGGCTTTTCTTACAATCGGCAGGACCCTTTACTCTTGAGCCAGGAGATTATAACAATATCACTGTAGGAATGTTGTACGCTAGGGCTACAGGCGGTGAGCCATTTGAAAGTGTTAAACTTTTACGTTTGGCAGATGATAAAGCCCAAGCCCTTTTTGATAATTGTTTCGAAATCGTTAGTGGCCCAGATGCCCCAGACCTAACTATACAAGAGCTAGAGAATGAAGTAATTATTTACCTCACAAATGAGAATCCCATTTCTAACAATTTTCAAGAAACTTATACTGCTATAGATCCTTCAATTCCCAATGAATTTGAAGATGGAACTCTGTTGAGTGATTTAGATAGATCTTATGTTTTTGAGGGATACCAAATCTACCAATTGTCTGATGCGGCTGTTTCACCGTCTGACCTAGGTAATGTCGAAAAAGCCCGTCTTATTTTTCAATGTGACCTAGAAAATGATATTGATAACGTAATTAATTACGTGTATGACGCTGAAATGGATGCTTCTGTTCCGAATTTAATGTCAAGTGGAGCTAATCAAGGAATACAACATAGTTTTAGAGTAACTACGGATGCTTTCGCCCAAGGCGACAATAAACTTGTTAATCACCGAACGTACTATTTCATGGCGCTCGCTTATGGATACAATAATTATAGAACATTTAACCCTATGAATGGAATAGGCCAGGACGTGCAGTACAAAGCTTCTCGTAAAGGAGCTATCGGTTCTATCCGTGTTTATTCTGGTACTCCACATCTTCCTTCTCCAGAAGCAGGCGGCACTATTTCTAATTCCAATTACGGAGATGGTGTTATAGTTACTCGTCTCGAAGGAAAGGGTAGTGGTACTAATATCATTGAGATTTCTTCCGAGAGTGAGGTAGCTATTT
>NVXE01000005.1 GCA_002746975.1 Bacteroidota bacterium
GATGGTTCTTGTGCTGTTGTTGATGAGTGTGGAGTATGTGGAGGTACTGGCATCCCTGCTGGAGACTGTGACTGTAACGGTAACCAACTAGATGCTCTTGGAGTATGTGGTGGAGCTTGTGCAGCTGACGCAGACGGTGACGGAATATGTGATGATGTAGACCCTTGTGTAGGCGCTCTAGATGAGTGTGGTGTATGTAACGGACCTGGTGCTATATACGAGTGTGGATGTTCTAACATCCCTGCTGGAGACTGTGACTGTAACGGCAACCAACTCGATGCTCTTGGAGTATGTGGTGGTACTTGTGCTGAAGATGCTGACTTTGACGGAATCTGTGATAACGTTGATGATTGTGTCGATCTCACAGGTAATGGCTGTGGTGTAGGTGGATGTTTAGATCCAAACAACCCAGGGTTTGATCCTTTTGCTACATTTGACGATGGTTCATGTCTAATAGGAGGATGTATGGTTATAGAAGCATGTAACTATGATGCTGCTGCTGAATATCAAATGGCTGGTGCTTGTGAATTTACCTCATGTGCTGGGTGTATGGATATGGTAGCTTGTAACTATGATGCAACTTCTACAATTGATAATGGTTCATGTACTTACCCAGACGCATTCCTTGATTGTGCAGGAAACTGCTTGAACGATTCAGATGGTGATGGTGTATGTGACGAATTGGAGATAGCTGGTTGTACAGAACTTGGTAACCCAGCTTACAATCCATTAGCAACTGACGATGATGGATCTTGTTTAGTAGCTGGATGTTTAATACCATTTGCATGTAACTATGATGCAACAGCAGATTACATTGATATATCATTATGTGACTTCAGTAGTTGTGTAGGATGTACAGACCCTACAGCTTGTAACTACGATGCTGGTGCGACATTATCATCTGCGGCACTTTGTACTTACCCTTCTATACCGTTCTTAAACTGTGACGGAAGTTGTGTGAATGATACCGATGGAGATGGTGTGTGTGACGAGCAGGAAATCCCTGGTTGTAGTGATATAGCTGCTGTTAACTTCAATCCTTATGCTACGGATGATGATGGCTCTTGTATAATTCAAGTTGGAGGTTGTGTTCTGCCTTTCGCATGTAACTACGATCCATCAGCAGATTTCTATCTAGCAGGATCATGTGACTTCTCTTGCTTGTTTGGTACAGGAGAGATGGCAGGTGAGGGATGTGCAAATGAGTTAGCTTGTAATTATGGAGCTCAGGATGAGCCTTGTATGTTCTTCGATATTGAAGGTAACATTTGTGTGCCAGGTGGATGTACAAATGATGCGGCTTGTAACTATGATTCAGACGCTATGTATAGTGATGGCTCATGTGACTATGTTTCATGTGCAGTTTACGGATGTAACGTAGAGAGTGCTTGTAACTATGATGTTGAGGCAACTCACAACAATGGAACATGTAACTTTACGTCATGCTATGGATGTACTGATGTAAACGCGGTTAACTTCGATGATGGAGCTACTTTAGATAATGGAACATGTGCTATCGAAGGTTGTACTAACTCAGGAGCTTGCAATTTCGATTCTGGAGCTACTTTAGATAATGGTACTTGTGAGTACGGTTCGTGTTACGCACTAGGTTGTACAGATGCTGCATCTTGTAACTACGATTCTGATGCTGTAATTAATGACGGAAGCTGCTTAAACGCTGTTGATGGATTTAATTGTGACGGAATATGTAATACGGATTCGGATAACGACGGAGTTTGTGACGCAGAGGAAGTAGATGGTTGTACCGATGCCGGTGCAAACAACTATAACGATGGAGCTACAGATAACGACGGAACATGTACTTACAATTCTTACGGTTGTACAAACGACATGGCTTGTAACTTTAACTACCAAGCAAATGACGACGATGGTACTTGTGAGTACAGTTCATGCTATGGATGTTTGAACGAAGGAGCTTGTAACTACGATGCTACAGCGACTCACCCATCTGAGTGTACCTATGTGTTCCCAATGGAAATTGAAGGAACGAATACACCGGTAGTGGGAGTAGAGGAAGCGTATGTTTACCCTATGACTGCAGGGTCAGAATATGTTTGGTCTATAGAGGGAGGAGAAATAATTGCAGGACTAGGAACTAGCGAAGTGTTAGTTAACTGGACTGAGCAAGATGGAATCCTAACTGTTAAAGAGATAAACGTTGATGGGTGTGAAGGGTTTGACGTTGTGATAGAGATAGAAAGCGTAAGCGGTATAATTGATCCGACTGCTGTTTTCAACATCTTCCCTAACCCAGCAAATGATGTAGTATTAATCATTAGTTCAGATGCTGTGAAGCTCTTAACTATATATGATGCCACTGGACGAACAGTTTACTCTAAGCAATTAAATGCTGGTCGTAACAACATCGATGTAAGCAACCTTGCAAATGGTGCTTACAGAGTAGTTGCTGATGTGAAGTCAGGACGTTCTATTCAAACTCTTGTTATCAGCCACTAAAGGTCGAATCTTGAATTCAATAAAAGCCTCAGCATTAATTTGCTGAGGCTTTTTTCATTAAACAAAGAGCGATTACTCAATGATTATTGAAATTTTGACACAAAATTTTTAATGTTATAGTTCGAATAAAAACTTTGGTATTAAAAAATAATCAATTAATTTTGTATTTACGTTTTATACGAATAATATTAATTAATAATGACTAACATACAGTTCAGTAAGGAAGAGCTTAAAGAAGCTCGCGCTTACTATTCAGAAGATAAGTTGCGCCTAGAGGCAAAGCTTGATCATGTAAATGGAATGATTGCTAAGCTTGGCGGTTCTGTCAGGGTTGCCTCCATTAAGAAGTCAAAAGTGACAGCAAAAGGTGTGAAACCAAAAAAGCGTGGACCTAAAAGTATCTGGGGAGACTTTATTATTAAAAGACTAAGGGCAAGAAATAAGCCAATGTCTTATGGAGATTTGATTGATGATGCTATGGCTATTCATAAGTTATCTGAAGATAGAGTTGGAGCAGCTAGAGCTAGTATCTTGAACAGTGCTTTTCGATTAAGGACAGTTCATGGTAAGATTGAAACTGTAGGTAGAGCAGGTCGAAAAGAGAAGCTTATAGTTTTAACTAAATGGCTAAATGAAGACGGCATGCTTCAAGAAGAATATGCAAAAGCATTTAAGAAAATGCAAGGAGGAAAAGCTGTGAGAGTAGATATGTCTGCCGTTCCTGTTTCTCCTTATGAAGATGATGAAGCTTAAAAGTTAAGACAATACTATTTTAATTTAATCTTAGCTTAGCTGTGTTTATGTGATAAATACAACAAAAAATATACAGACTGCACTATATACCTGTAGTGCAGTCTGTTATAAGTATCTTAGTTATTTATGAGTGAAAAGGATAACGATAATCTTCTACTGGGACTAAGGTTTCTTTAACAGTTCTAGGACTTACCCATCTAAGTAAGTTTAATGCAGATCCTGCTTTGTCATTTGTTCCAGATCCACGAGCTCCTCCAAATGGTTGTTGGCCAACAACTGCACCAGTAGGTTTATCGTTTAAGTAGAAGTTTCCTGCTGCGTTTTCAAGAGCGTCTTTTGCCTTTGTAAGTGCATATCTGTCTTGTGCGAAAACGGCTCCTGTAAGAGCATACTCGCTAGTTGAGTCTACAAGCTTTAAAGTCTCATCGAACTCAGATGATGGGAATACGTAAATAGTGAGTACTGGACCGAAAATTTCCTCTACCATAGTACGAAATAATGGGTTTGTAGTGAGTATGACAGTTGGTTCAATAAAGTATCCTATAGAGTCATCGCAATTTCCGCCTGCAATTATTTCACAGTCAGTTTGATCTTTTGCATAATCAATATAAGACTTGATTTTATCGAATGACTTTCGGTCAATAACAGCATTTATAAAATTAGAGAAATCTTGAGGAGACCCCATTTTTAAAGTAGCGAGGTCTTTAAGTAAGTGATCTTTAACTCCATCCCAAATATCATCTGAGATATATGCACGAGAAGCGGCAGAACACTTTTGGCCTTGATACTCAAAAGCACCACGAAGAAGTCCGGTTGCAACTGCTTTAACGTTAGCACTACTATGAGCGACGATGAAATCTTTACCTCCAGTCTCTCCTACTATACGAGGGTAGGTTTTATAATTTTCAAGATTCTCTCCAATAGTCTTCCACAAATGACGGAAAACGGCAGTTGAGCCTGTGAAATGAAGTCCAGAAAAGTCAGGGTGTTTAAAAACAATATCCCCTGCGACAGGGCCGTCAACAGTTATTAGGTTGATGACGCCATCTGGAACGCCGGCTTCACGGAAAATCTCCATCAAAACCTGAGCGCTATATACTTGTGTGTCAGCGGGCTTCCATACGACTACGTTGCCCATCATTGCCATAGCAGCAGGTAGGTTAGCGGCAATAGCTGTAAAGTTGAAAGGAGTAACTGCGAAAGTGAATCCTTCAAGAGCTCTGTATTCGGTTCTATTCCAAATCCCTTCAGCACTCTCAGGCTGCACTTGTTGTATCTCCTGAGCAAAATATGCATTGAAACGAAGGAAGTCTATAAGCTCGCATGATGCGTCAATTTCCGCTTGAAAACAGTTCTTTCCCTGAGAAAGCATTGTTGAAGCATTGAGTTTAGCTCTGTACTTTCCAGCTATAAGGTCGGCAGCTTTAAGAAAAATTGTAGCTCTATCAACGAATGAATATGCAGCCCAAGACTTTCGAGCCTTCAGTGCTGCGTCAATAGCTCCTTTTACGTGAGATGCATCACCATAGTTAAAGTGACCTAGAATCTTTCCGTGCTCTTGTGGAGGTGTCATCTCGCGTTTGTCGGAAGTGTGTATTTGCTCGCTTCCGATATACATAGGGACGTCAATAGGATCTTGATTGTACATCTTATTGTACATGTCCTGTAGTTCTTCACGTTCGGCTGAGCCAGGAGCGTATGAAAGAACCGGTTCATTAACCGGGAAGGGGACTTGAAATGTGCCGTGTGCCATATCTTAAGTTCTGATTGTTGAATAGTTTGGTCGCAAAATTACTTACTTGCCTCTTAGAAATGGTTATGCTTTACTATTTTTCGGACAAATATGAATGGAATAATTAAAATATACCGGTTAGCCACGATGTTATCTGTGCAGTTATTCCTTGTGTCGCCTTGTTTTATTGCCCAAAACACAAAATCTTTAACGACTTCCTCGTCAGCCGCGTCGTTTTATAATTCCGGAAATATGGCTGAAGCTAATGCTCAGTATAGTGCACTATTGAGTTTAGAGCCAGGCAATAAGGAGTTTCAATACTATTATGCAGTTACATGTACTGCTGATTCTAAGTTAAGACTCGAAGGCATTGAAAGATTGCTGGAGTTAAAGTCAGTAGGGAAGGAGGCATTTGAAAAGTCATTTAATCATGGAGAAATAATTGAGCCATTTGCGGAACTATTTTTCTTCTTAGCACTTGCTTATCATCATAATGAAAGCTTTGAAAAAGCATACGATTTTTACAAAAGTGCTATTTTGAAATCTAGCAAAAAAACTACCTGGTTAGATGAAGCTATTTTTCGAAAAGGTCAATGTGAAAATGCAATGAACCTTGAAGCTCCGAGTATTAAATTAAATGTTTTAAGTAAAAGCCCTGTTGATTTGGATAACTATTTCCGAGCGATAGACACCGAGGATTCAAATCTCAGATTAATTCTTACTCCATCAGAGCTTCGTACAAAATTGGATAAAAAACACGGATGGGTGAGTCCAGTAGCTTTCGACTCAGAATCCGATGTGTTATATTTCTGCTCATACGGAAAGAAAGGAGATACGGGTCTTGATATATACTCATCCAGGGTGTCTTCAGATGGCACTCTTGGGATTCCCGACAGGCTTCCCGACTCAATAAATAGTTTGTTTGATGATATTAACCCCGTTTTTATTAAAGAAACCTCAACATTAGTTTTCGCATCTAACAGACCTGAATCAATAGGAGGTTTTGATTTGTTTTCAGCTGAAATTATATCATCACAAGGTCCTTTTTTAAGTGCTGAGAAACTATCTAGAGCCTGGAATACAGCTTCAAATGACTACTTCTTATTTCCTAAAAGTGATAACAACTTGACTTTAGATGAATTTGATGGATGGCTTGTAAGTGATAGAACGGGAACATTTAGTGCGCCTGTTTTATATGAAGTCACTTCAACCTCGTTAACTAAACTTACACCGAATATTGACAACAATGCGGACTATGAGACTGGTGATTCGGTTAAAACATCTCTGATAGAGCCAGTAGTTACAAGTGTAAATAAAGCAGTTGTGGAAAAGGTTTCGCAAACAGTTGCTATTGAAAAAACAAATGACTTAGCTATTCAGGTGGGGGTTTATCGGGTAGTTCCTGATCTCGCGTTCCTCCCTTCCGGTGTTAGTCATTTCACAAGAACATTACCTAATGGTTTAATTAAATTATTTGTGGGTCCTTTTGCAAACCAAACAGCTAGAGCCGAAGTCAAAAGCCAATTGATTTCCTTAGGAATGACAGACGTTTTCAATGTAAAAGAGAAACCATCTATTTCTACAGTTATCTCAGAGCCCCCTTCCTACATTGAATCGAATAATTCGTTACAAGGAGTTTGGTACGGAGTTCAAATAGGAGCTTTTAAGGGAGAGTCAGATAAGTTGACAAATCAAATTGCAGAGGGAGAATTGTACTCTGAATTATTAGATAACGGTATTAGTCGTTGGTATGCAGCTGTTGATAAGGATATAAATAATGCTTATAAGGAGTTGCCTAATCTAATAGCAAGAGGGGCAAGGTCTGATGCATTTGTAGTGAAGCTTGTTGATGGTAAAAGAGTAGCTATAGTACATTCTTCACCCATAACTGATTCAATAACATATCGGGTAAAAATTGTTTCTTTTAAAAATAACGTTTCAGCGATTGATGCTGCTGCGTTACTACATCTAGGTTCTTTAATTACAGTTAGAAGTGTCGAATTAGGGGGAGAGAAGATTTACTTCAGTTCCAAATCTTCTTTATCGGAAGCAGAAAAAGTTTTGGAATTAGCTAAAGAGGAAGGATTTATTAACGCAGAAATAGAAAAGATTAATGAATAAGTTCACAAATAGGTTTTTAAGGTGTATTATTCTGACTATAAGCCTTCTGCCCACATCTACTTCAGCAATAGCGCAGACCTTCATCAATGAGTTAATGGCAAGCAATCAGCAAGCACTTTTCGATGATTTTTTCGAAAGTGATGATTGGGTAGAGCTGTACCATGAAGGAGGAGTTCTAAACTTAGAGGGGCACTACTTGAGTGATAGAGCAGACAATCTCACAAAGTGGCGATTTCCTAGCACTAATGCTGGTCTTACAACGATTTTGCCTAACGGATACTTATTGATTTGGTTAGATAATGATTCAATTCAAGGAGAGAATCATGCTGAGTTTAAGTTGAGTCCAGATGGAGAGGGGATTTACTTGACAGCACCTGATGGATTTACGGTATTAGATTCAGTGATTTTCCCCATGCAACAAACCGACATTAGTTATGGAAGGGCTTGTGATGGTTGTAGTAACTGGATTTACTATAACACCCCTACTCCAGAAGCAACTAATGTTGAAAATGAATTACCTACTCCTTTATTGTATATTAATGAGGTGCTTTTAGCAAATTCAACGAATTTAATTGATGAGAATTTTGAAACGGATTCATGGCTAGAAGTATTTAATCCTAATTCTTATCAAGTGAATCTAGCTGGATATACCTTTTCAAATGACGCTGGACTTTCTTATGTAATTCCTTCAGATTTCCCTTGGGAAACAACGATTGAAGCAGAAGGCTGGTTACTGTTTTGGATGGACGGAGATTTAGGGCAAGGGGGGCATCATTTGGGTTTTGAGCCTAGTATTAATTCTACTAACATTGTTTTAACAGGCGTTGACGGGATAGTAGCAGATTCATATACATATCAAGTAGGAGTTAATGATGTTAGCTGGGGTAGAGTCACTGATGGCTCTCCTTCTAGTCAATGGTTTAATACACCTACACCTAGGGTTTCAAATTCACTTTTGATTATTCCCCCTGCGGATTTGTCAATTAATGAAGTCCAAATAACAAACCTTACTGACACAATTGATTATTCAGTAGATCCTGTTGACGTGTTTGGAGCTCATGAGGACTGGCTAGAAATTGTTAATAATAGTGATTTCCCTGTTGATCTTGCAGGGTATTATTTGACAGATAGGCTTA
The DNA here is from genome assembly GCA_002746975.1 of Bacteroidota bacterium. GTDB lineage: Bacteria > Bacteroidota > Bacteroidia > Flavobacteriales_D > Sanyastnellaceae > UBA974. The sequence goes on from NVXE01000005.1 coordinate 8,221, forward strand.
ACCAGCCTATGAAGTGGCAATTCCCATCAGGCATCCCAGATTCTACAGTAATTGCTCCAGGAGGCTTTAAGTTGATTTGGGCTGATGAGGACGGGGGACAGGGTTGGAACCACACGAATTTTAAATTTAATAGCCAAGGAGAGTTAGTTGTGTTAAGATCTGTCGATGGCTTTTCTATTGCAGACTCTGTTCATTTCGGCGCAATTCCGCAAGACCATTCTTGGGGTAGAGATATTGATGGGGTAGGACCTTGGCGCACCTTCATCCCAGGAGAGACTACACCCGAATCATGTAACGTATGTACGTCATCTATTTCTACACCTCAAAATATCTTCATAAAAAATAGACTAGCATTTCCAAATCCAGTTCGCTCAGGAGAAATTCTCAATATTACTGTTCCTTCGATTCTTATCGACCTAAATTCTCAAGTTGTAGCACGATTTACCTCTCCCGGCCCACAAGTAATTAATGTCTCAACAGGTATTTATTTACTTAGACCTAACTGTTCTCATTCAGATATATCGGGCATACAGAAAATTGTAGTTATCGACTAGTAATTTACATCTTCAGAGTGCTACAATATTTTTCCGTCAAATCATTGTTTATCATTCCCTAACATACTATCTTTGCGCCCTTAAATCGGGTAGCAGTGAGGTACTATCCGTGGATTAAAAGTCTGATTGCCCTCCTCACATAGGCAAATCATACAAGATAGGGACGCAATGAACGAAGCAACCCAAGAGCCTGAAGACGCAAAAAACAAAGACGTCGCTCAGGACACACAAGATACTCCACAAGTGGAGAAGCCAGTAGCCGAAGAAGCTGCACCAGTAGCCGAAGAAGCTGCACCAGTAKCCGAAGAAGCTGCACCAGTAGCTGAAGAAGCTGCACAAGTAGCCGAAGAAGCTGCACCAGTAGCCGAAGAAGCTGCACCAGTAGCTGAAGAAGCTGCACAAGTAGCCGATATAGCAGTAAAAGATGAACCAAGGCCAACTGAACCTCGTGAAATCGCTGTTCCCACTGGAGATTTCGATTGGGATTCTTTTGAAGCGGATGTAGATGACTTTTCTGCTGAAGAACGTTTAAAGCTCGAAGAGCTTTACGAGTCAAACATTAACCTAATTGAAGATAAGCAAGTAGTTACAGGTACTGTAATTAATGTAAATAAAAAAGAAGTCGTTGTTAATATCGGCTATAAATCTGAAGGAGTTATTACTGCTTCGGAATTCAGATACAACCCAGATTTAAAACCAGGCGACCAAGTAGCTGTTTTTGTAGAAAAGACAGAGGATTTAAATGGTCAGCTTGTTGTTAGTCATCGTACAGCTCGTGTTTACGAGGCTTGGGGTAAAATTAATGAGGCTAAGGACGAAGATTTAATCATCCAAGGTACTGTTAAGTGCAGAACTAAAGGTGGGTTAATTGTTGATGTGTTTGGTCTTGAAGCATTCTTACCTGGATCACAGGTTGATGTTAAGCCTATTCGCGACTTTGATGAATATGTTGGAAAAGAGATGGAATTCAAAGTGGTTAAGATTAACCAAGAATTCAAGAACGTAGTTGTATCTCATAAAGCTCTAATTGAAGCTGAGCTTGAAGAGCAGAAGCGTTTAATCATCAAGGGTCTTGAAAAAGGACAAGTACTTGAAGGTACTGTTAAGAATGTTACTTCATATGGAGTATTCGTTGATCTTGGAGGTGTTGATGGTCTTGTTCACATTACTGACATGAGCTGGGGCCGTGTAGGGCATCCTGAAGAGTTAGTAGAACTAGATGCTAAAATCAATGTTGTTATACTTGATTTTGATGACGATAAGCGACGTATTGCTTTAGGTATGAAGCAACTTACTGCTCACCCTTGGGATTCTTTAACTGAAGAGTTAACAGAAGGTGCTAAGGTTAAGGGTAAAGTAGTTGTTATGGCTGATTACGGTGCTTTCATCGAAATCGCGCCAGGAGTTGAAGGACTTCTTCACGTTAGTGAAATGTCATGGTCTCAGCACTTACGTTCTGCTCAAGATTTCTTAAAAGTAGGAGAGGAAGTAGAATGTGTTCTGTTAAGTATTGACAGAGAGGAGCGTAAGATGTCTCTAGGTCTAAAGCAAATGAGCATAGATCCATGGGCTGAAATTGATACTAGATACCCTCTCAATTCTAAGCAGAAAGGAAAAGTTCGTAACTTCACTAACTTCGGTTTATTCGTTGAGCTTGAGGAAGGAATTGATGGCTTAGTTCACATTTCAGATTTAAGTTGGTCTAAGAAGATCAAACACCCATCTGAATTCTGCAATGTTGGAGATGAGATTGAAGTTGTGGTTATGGAACTCGATAAGGAGAACCGTCGCATGAGTTTAGGACACAAACAAATCGAAGAGAACCCTTGGGAGGTATTCGAGTCAGTATTTTCTGTCGGATCTAAGCACCAAGCAACTGTAGTTAAGATAGACGGTTCAAATGCAGTAGTAGCTTTACCTTACGGATTAGAAGGAACTTGTCATATTAAGCATATAAACAAAGAAGACGGAGAAGCTCTAAAAGTTGATGAATCTGCTGAATTCGTAGTTCTAGAATTTAACCGTAATGCAAAGCGTATTACTGTAAGTCACCTACGTACTCATGAAGAAGGACCAGCTAAGAAGGAGCGTAAGCCTCGTTCAACAGGTGGTGGTTCAGGTTCATCTAAGATGATGGATTCTTTAAACCAAAATACTGAGAAGAGTACTCTTGGTGATTTAGACGTTCTTTCTCAACTTAAAGCTTCAATGGAATCTGCTTCTTTACCTCCAGAGGTTAAAAAGGATGCAGTGAAAGAGGAAAGTAAGCCTAAGAAGAAAGCAACTAAAGCTAAATCTGAGGATGCTCCAGTTGAGGATGCTCCAGTTGAGGACGCTCCAGTTGAGGACGCTCCAGTTGAGGACGCTCCAGTTGAGGACGCTCCAGTTGAGGACGCTCCAGTTGAAGAGGTTGAAAAGCCTGTAGCAAAAAAAGCGGCAGCTAAGAAGCCTGCAGCTAAGAAGCCTGCAGCTAAAAAGCCAGCGGCAAAAAAAGCTGCTAGTAAAGATACCAAAGCTGAGGATTCTGACGATGCTAAAGCTTAGAAATAGATTTTAGTTAAAGACTATTTGAAATAAAAAGAAAGGGAGGCTTCGGCCTCCCTTTTTGTTGTTCGTATCTTTGCACCCATGGATTCTCAAGTCCTTATTAACGAGGAGCAGTTTGAGCTCATAATTGATAGACTCGCGCATCAACTGCTCGAGCATCATGACTTCACTAATACAGACTTAGTAGGCCTACAGCCACGAGGTATTATTTTGGCTCATAGACTTAAAGATAAACTACTTAAGTTGCTTGGTGTTAGTGAGATTAGGTGTGGTGAATTAGATGTCACTTTTCATAGGGATGACTTAATGATGCGAGACAAGCCCATCGCTCCTCAAGAAAATAATATGAATTTCTTAGTAGATGATAGAAACATTATTTTAGTTGATGACGTTTTCTTCACTGGAAGAACTATTAGAGCAGGTTTAGACGCGTTATTAGCTTATGGAAGACCTAAGAAAGTTGAGCTCGCAGTTCTTATTGATAGAAGATTTAGACGAGAGTTGCCAATTGAACCGACTTATATAGGAAAACAAATTGATAGTATCGTTGACCAACACGTTAAAGTTGAATGGAAGGAAGAGGGTGGACTAGATAGAGTTCTTCTTTACAATTCGAAACCAGAATGAGTGAATTATCAGTAGATCATCTCTTAGGAATTCGTGGTCTGACCCGCGACGATTTGGAATTAATTTTTAAAACTGCTTCTGAATTTAAGGAGGTTCTCAATAGGCCCATTAAGAAAGTACCATCACTTAGGGATTTAACTGTAGCGAATCTGTTTTTTGAAAACTCTACTCGTACCCGTCTTTCCTTTGAATTAGCCCAAAAACGCTTATCCGCAGATGTTGTCAATTTTTCAGCTGCTAGTTCTTCTGTTAAAAAAGGAGAGACTTTAGTTGATACAGTAAATAATATATTGGCCATGAAAGTGGACATGGTGGTTATGCGTCACCCTCACCCAGGAGCACATCATTTCCTATCGGGTAAAGTAAGCACTACAATTATAAATGCCGGCGATGGAACCCACGAACACCCTACACAAGCTCTTCTTGATGCATTTAGCTTAAGGGAGAAGCTTGGAAACGACCTAGAAGGAAAGAGGATTGCTATTGTAGGTGATATCAGGCATTCACGAGTCGCTCTGTCGAATATTCTAGCACTTAAGCTACTAGGAGCTGAAGTACGAGTCTGTGGGCCAGCCACGTTGATTCCGAAACATATGATATCGATGGGAGTTGAAATAAGTCACGATTTAGACGAGACATTAATTTGGGCTGATGTTGTTAATATGTTGAGGATACAGCTTGAGCGTCAAGGAGATGCGAACTCTATTCCTTTCTTCCCTTCGATAAGGGAGTATACCATGAATTTTGGCCTTACTCAAGAACGACTTAATAGGTTAGACAAACAACTAACAATTTTACATCCCGGTCCAATTAATCGAGGCGTTGAAATTTCTAGCGAAATAGCTGATAGTGACCACTCATTAATACTAAATCAAGTAGAAAATGGTGTGGCAACTCGCATGGCTGTGATGTATTTACTGGCTAAGCGATAGCTACTAAATTACATCTGTTGAATAGTATTAGTGATTTTAACGCTATGAATGTTGTCAAGTAGTTATATTTGACGTGAATACATTCCTACAAATGAATTTTTCTATAGAACAACGCGACAACGTCGCAATCCTTTCCTCTCACGTTGAAAAGCTAGATGCTCTTCAAGCGCCTGACCTTAAAGCTAAATTAGTCCTACTAGGCAAGTCTGGAACGACTAACATCATTCTTAACTTATCTGAGACACGCTACTGTGATTCAAGCGGCTTAAGTGCAGTGCTTGTTGGGAAACGTATGTGTACAGATGCAGAAGGTGCTTTCGTGCTATGTGGACTTCAGCCTAGTGTTGAGAAGTTAATATCTATTGCACAACTAGATCGTGTATTAAACATTGTGCCTACAACTTCTGAAGCTGTTGACATGGTTTATATGGAGATTCAAGAAAAAGAAGTAGGAAAGGAATAAAACACTTCTTTAACCCTAAAGAGCCCCATAAGATGAACAGAATATACCTTTTAGTAGTAGCATTCGCATTAACGAGTACTGCATTTGGACAGTGTGTCGCAGATTTTGACTTCGGCGATGTTGGATTTGGCGTTTCCCCAGACCCACAACTAGGAGAAACCTTTGATTCAGGAGTTGTCGGTGAACCTTATGCGGATGTGCTTCACATTTTATTCCCTGCTTTAGCTTCGGATATAGATGATACATACCCACCTACTTTACCTATAGATTCTGTTGAATTGATTAGTGTAGTCTTAACGGATACGCTAACACTACAGCAATACAGTCCGATTGAACTCGGCTTACAAGTTGTTTGTAATAACAATGGTGATTCGCCTAATCCATGTATGTTTATGGGAGATACGCAGTACTGTGCATCTCTTGAAGGTACACCTCTAATACCCGGAGTATATAAAATAGATTTGAATATAATTGGTTGGTTGACTATTCAAATACCGTTTTCAGCACCGGCGGTGTTTTCAAATTTTATTCTTAATATTCAATGTGATATGGTTGACAGTATCGTAGTTACTGATGCCGATAGTGATTTGGGAACGAATGGAAGTATTGATGTAACTCTAGGAAATGGGGTTGTCGCCACTGAGTTTTCTTGGACTGATGCAGATGGAGTTGTCGTAGGTACTGAAGAAGACCTATTAGGAGTAGGGCCTGGTGTATATGATCTTATGATATCAACGGCATCTTGCACAAGTTATTTTGAAGGTAATGTTGTGGTTGACGCCGCAATGTCTTGTGTTCTTGCTGCAGAATTTACCGTTACTAACGAGACTTCTGGCACATCTCTTGGAGGTATAGACGTTACTGTAACTGGCTCAAATGGTGTTTCATCATATGTATGGTTAAATTCAGATGGTCTAACTATTGGAACAGATGAAGATTTAACAGATGTAAGTACAGGGTATTATTCTTTAACCATCACCGATGAGATTGGATGTGTTATCGAGTTAACTGATATTTTTGTTGACTTTGTAATCAAAGTAGAAAACCTAAACGCTTCAACAAACTGGTCAATTTCACCTAATCCTACAAATAGTAATTTCACTATAACAAGTAACGATTTGATAGACGCTCAGATTAGTGCATTAGATGTCAGTGGAAGAGTTGTATTTAATGACTTATTTATACAAAATCAAATTTGGGATGTTTCTAGCTGGAATGAAGGAGTTTACTTCATTCAGATTTCTGGAAAATATGGTACTACCACACGCCGTTTGATAGTTCAGCACTAGATTTCAGAGTGCGCAAATTTGAACTTACCGTTTTGGGGTGTGGTGCCGCGGCACCCACCCCTTATTTTTTGACGACATCACAGTTAGTCAATATCCACGATCATTTAATACTTATAGATTGTGGTGAAGGATGTCAACTTACTCTTCGGAAAAAGCGTCTGAAATTTCAACGAATTAAATACGTACTGATTAGTCATATGCATGCTGATCATGTTTTAGGTCTACCTGGCTTACTCGCCAGCATGAACCTTCTCGGTAGAAAATCTGTAATAGAAGTTTATGGACCTCAAGAACTTGAAAGTTTTGTGAAAACGGTTTGGGATAAAACGGGCACACATATTGATTTCGAAGTCAATTTCCATATTGTAGATTCTGAAATTCCAACGGAAATAATTAAAACAGGCAGTTATGTTGTCAAAGCATTCCCAACAAAGCATAGGGTTAAAACATGTGGCTTTAGAATAGAGGAATTGTCTGGTGCTTGGAATATCAAACCGTATGCAAAAGAAAAGTTTAACCTAAGCTATCACGAGATTAACCAGCTGAAAAGAGGTGAGAATGTTGTAAGAAAGGAAGGGGTAGAGGTAAAGCCAAGTGAGTGGTGTGTGGCGCCATATCCTAACAGATCTTACGTTTTTGCTGCTGACACAGCCTTTACTCCGAAAGTAGTGGAAGCTTCAAAAGGAGCTACTTTATTATATCACGAAGCTACTTTTATGGAGTCTGAAAAGGAAATCGCAAAAAAGACCATGCACTCCACTGCTGCTGATGCAGGCAAAGCAGCGAAAGAAGCTAAAGTTAGTAAGTTAATAATAGGTCATTTTTCTAATAGATACAGAGATTTAGAAGGCTTACTCAACGAAGCAAAGGCAGTTTTTGAAAATACTTATCTTGCAGCAGATGGAGATTCGATTTCTATAGACTAATTAGCCTAACTTTGCTATCTGGAATCATTCCAAATAACGCAAGCTCATAATGTCTAATAAATCTATAATCATTGCTGACAGTAGTACTGTGGGACGATTAGGCTTAAATGCCATCATCAATCAAATGCAAGGATTCGATGTTGTAGGTGAGGCTGAGGATAGCTCGGAAGTTTTAGAGTTAATCGCAGTAAATTCACCTGACATCGTTATTATTGACTTCTTAAGCGATGGCTTTGGTATAGATACTGTTGTTAACATCAGAAGGAATAATCCAAAGATTTTATTGCTTGCAATTACACCACTACAATCTGGAAGCACATTAATCAGTGCTTTACGAGCTGGAATTGATAGCTATATTAAGAAGTCTTGCGATATGCCTGAAGTAATCGACGCTATAAAATCTACTGCAGAAGGCACCAGTTTCTATTGTGGGCAAATATTAGAGAAAATACGAAAGGAGTCGATTGATATATCTGATTTGGAAGTTGTAGATTTTTCTTGTGAAGCTGTGGGCTTGAGTAGAAGAGAAAATGAAGTGTTATCTTTAATATCGGAAGGATACACTAATACGAAAATCGCCAAAATTTTATTCATAAGTTCACACACTGTAACTACGCACAGAAAAAACATAATGTTCAAGTTAGGGGTGAAAAACACTGCCGGTATCGTTATGTATGCTGTAAAGTCGGGCATTGTGAGTCCTAATAAGTTTTTATTTCATTCCGATAGTCATTAGTTTAACCTAAGGAATCTGTTGAGTTTATAATCTTTTATCTTTTAATACGTTACGTCTATGAAGTATCATTTGCTATACCTCTGATAATTGACGACCTTTGCACCCCAATTAAATGAAAGTGTAACCATGCTAACAACTGACTCTACATTTGAAATAAAGCTATCAAAAACATCTTCTATTGAAAGTGTAGATTTTGATAATATTATGTTTGGACAAGTTTTTTCTGATCACTTGTTTTATATGGATTATATTGATGGTGAGTGGACTAGAGGAGTAATTGAACCTTTTGGGCCTATGTCCATTAGTCCTGCCACGATGTGTATACATTACGGTCAATCTATTTTTGAAGGAATGAAAGCTTATCGTCAGCCTGACGGTAGCGTAAGTATGTTCAGACCAGGCGCGAATATTTCTAGATTCAATTTGAGTGCTCAAAGAATGTGTATGCCCGAGATTCCAGAGGATATATTTATGCAGGCTTTGGTTGAATTAGTTAAGATTGATCAGAAATGGGTGCCAAACAATGAAAATTCATCTCTATACATACGTCCATTCCTTTTTGCAACAGATGCTCATGTGGGAGTAAGACCTAGCAATTCTTATAGGTTCATGATTTTCACTTGTCCTGTTGGCCAATACTATAATAAGCCAGTAAGAGTGAAAATAGAACGAGAATACACACGAGCTGCAATAGGAGGCACTGGAGCTGCAAAAGCTGCGGGAAACTATGCTGGATCTCTTCTGCCAACTAAACTGGCTAACGAAAAAGGCTATGACCAACTACTTTGGACAGATTCGAAAACCCATACTTGTATAGAAGAATGTGGGACGATGAATGTTGCTTTTGTAATCGATGGAAAGATGATAATTCCTTCACCTAGCGACACTATTCTAAATGGAATTACTCGAGATAGTGCTATTAAATTAGCTCTAGATTTAGGTATAGAGGTTGAAAGTAGGACTGTTACAATTACCGAATTAGAAAAAGCTGCTGAGAATGGTACATTAAATGAAGCTTTCGGACTCGGAACTGCTGCGACTGTTTCATTAATGAGTACAATAGGCTTTGATAGTGGGGATTATGATTTGCCAGACCTTTCAACTTGGACTGTTTCGTCTCGTATTAAAAAGGCACTTGACGCAGTAAGATTAGGAACAGGTGAGGATAAACACGGATGGAATATCCCAGTATAGTATTTGGAGGAGGTTGTTTTTGGTGTATTGAGGCTGTGTTCGCTGAAATACACGGTGTAATTAGGTTAGAGCCTGGTTATGCGGGAGGACATACTGTAAATCCCACATATCAAGAAGTATGTTCAGGGGTTAGTGGTCATGCAGAAGTTATTAGAGTTTATTTCGATTCCGAAATTATTAATCTAGTGGATTTATACGAGGTTTTCTTCGCCACTCATGACCCAACGTCTATGAACAGACAAGGGAATGATATAGGGACTCAATACAGGTCTGCAGTCTTTTATAATTCTATACTCCAAAAAGAGCAAGCAAAAGCAGCAATAAAGGCAGTTGATACGTCAGGAGCATACCCTTCGAAAGTGGTTACAACATTAGAAGCCTTGGAGGTTTTCTATCCAGCTGAAGATGGTCACATAGATTATTTCAATAGGAACCCAGAAACAGCATATTGCAGCGCTGTTATTTCACCGAAATTGCACAAGTTTAGAAAAGCTTTTAGAAAACTTTTGAAATCTAAGTAACTGTAAATTATCTTTAGTTACTCCGCTTCAAGTCTTTCTATTTCCCTGTCACACATATTTATGATTTGTGTTCTCACAAGAGGGTTAATCTTAGAATCTAATTTTGCTTTTTTCTTTAAAAAACGGAACATTGCTGCTTTCTTGATTTCAACGGCAACGTAAACAGCATAACTGCCGTCATCTTGAAGGAATTTCTTAGAACCTATTTCTCTAAGATCACCAATTGTAGTGCTAGTTATTTCTCTAGTTAAGCTTTCAAAACGTTCTATAGCTTCATTTACGTGCTCACCTTGAACATCTTTTAAATAGTTATCGGCAACTACATTTATTGAAGTTTTAACTTGTTGTGCAAGAGCTTTATGAGCTTCCATTACTGCTTTTGTTCTCGCTATTTGGTCTCTATTGCTAAGACCTTTTCCAGTAGCTCTAAAATATTTGGCGTTAGAGTGATAAGATTTACCTGAAAAAGGTTCCTTGACTTCAGTCCCCAAATTTGAGGAACAACCTAAAGAAAGCGTAGCTATAAAAATTAATAAAAGAGGAGCGAATATTTTCATTGTAATTATTTGTGGAAAAATAAGCATCAATCGTGCCATACTCACAATCTAGAATTATCTTTGTTAATGTGAATTGGAAAGAACGCATAGGTCATTACTTTTTATCTCGTATATCTGCCGATAGTAGAGAACCTAAAAGTTGTAATTTAAGAAATGCCAAAAGTGTTGGAATTTTATATCTAGAGCGAGATCATAATTTTTATACCACCATTAAGGACTTATCTAAACATTTGAAAGATGAACTCGGTGTAAAAAGAGTTTCGATGCTATCTTATGTAGATGCGGATACAAAGACTACCCCAAGGTGGCTTATAAAAAAACTAGACAGTGGATATTTCTGTAAGTCAGATTTGAATTGGTATGGAAAACCTATTAAGGAGGTGCAAACTTTTATAGAATCTGAATTTGATATTCTTATAGATTTAGAGATTAACCCTGTCTTGCCTTTAAAATATGTGCTACGAGCTTCTAATGCGAAAATGAAGGTGGGGCCTGAACAGCTAAATCATTCAGGGGACTATGACATAAGAATAGGTTTGGCATTAAATACGGAGATTGAGGAGGATAATATGATAATTTGGAAAGAACAAACTGAGAGAACGTTTCAATTTATTACTGAAGCAAACATTCAATAACATGAGCATTTTAAACGGTTTAGGAGTAGCTATGATAACTCCCTTCAACACAAAAGGGGCCGTAGACTATCCTGCATTACAGAAGTTAACTGAATACTTAGTTAATAGTTCATGTGACTTTCTTGTAGTATTAGGAACTACCGCTGAAACTCCCACCTTGTCAGATGAAGAGCAGAGACGTGTGCTAGATTTCATACTTGAGGTTAATACCAAACGGCTTCCCATAGTTGTGGGCTTGGCAGGCAATGATACCGCTGCACTATGTAGGAGGATAAAATCTTTCGATTTAAAAGGAGTTGAAGCAGTGTTAAGTGCATGTCCGCACTACAATAAACCTACACAAGATGGCCTTATTGCCCATTTTAATGCTGTAGCGAATGCTTCTCCGAAACCTATAATTCTTTATAATGTTCCTTCAAGAACGGCTTGTAACCTTGAAGCGTCCTCAACAGTTTTGCTAGCTAAGCACGATAATATTATAGGTGTTAAAGAAGCTAGTGGAGACTTAAATCAAGTAGATTTTATTTTAAAAAACCGTCCGACTAAATCTTTCCAGGTCTTCTCTGGTGATGATGCTTTAACTCTTGCAATTATATCTAGTGGGGGAGATGGTGTTATTTCTGTTATAGGAAATGCTCTTCCAGATATGTTTGGACAAATGGTTCATCAAGCTTTGTTTGGACAGCTCAATGAGGCTAGACATACCCATTTATTACTAACGTCTATTATTCAATCTATTTTCAAGGAAGGGAATCCTGCTGGAATAAAAGCGATGCTACAACATCTTAATATCTGTGAAGAACACGTTAGACTCCCTTTAGTTTCTGCTTCTCAAAATTTGAAAAATGAAATTTACTCACTAATTGCTGAATTAGATGTAACTCCAGTTTAGATTATCATAGTGCAATTAACTCTAATGATTTAGCAACAATTGATTCTGCCGTTAGACCGTATTTCTTCATTAACTCTTTAGGAGTGCCACTTTCACCAAAACTATCCTGAACAGCAACCATGCGCATAGGTGTTGGAAAGTATTCCGATAGAACTTGCGCTACTGAGCCTCCCAGTCCACCTAGTTGTTGATGCTCTTCTGCTGTTACAACTTTACCAGTACGTGTAGCACTCTCTATAATTGCAGCGGCATCAAGTGGTTTTATAGTATGCATGTTAATCACATCTGCGTTGATTCCCTGGTCCTTAAGGGTTAATGCAGCTTGTATTGCTTCCCAAACCATATATCCAGTCGCGATAATTGTCACATCATCACCTTCCATTAATCTCTGTGCTGTACCTATTTCAAAAGGAGCACTTTCTTTATAAAAAACAGGAAGTTTCGGACGACCGAACCTTAGATAAACCGGTCCTTCCAGTTCCGCAATTGCTAAAGTGGCTTGACGGGTTTGTTCGTAATCAGCAGGACAAATAACAGTCATATTCGGTAGCATCTTCATCATACCGATATCTTCTAATATTTGGTGAGTTGCACCATCCTCACCAAGAGTAAGTCCAGCATGAGAAGCACATATTTTTACATTTTTCTCGCTATAAGCAATTGATTGTCTGATTTGATCATAAACTCTGCCTGTAGAAAAATTCGCAAAAGTACCAGTAAATGGAATCTTACCACCTATAGTCATGCCAGCAGCCATACTCATCATATTTGCCTCAGCAATTCCTACTTGGAAAAACCTGTCGGGATGAGCATTTTTAAAGTCTCCCATTTTAAGCGAACCCGTTAGATCAGCGCAAAGTGCAACCACATCTGGGTTTGAGTTTCCTAACTCTAAAAGGCCAGCTCCGAATCCAGATCTTGTGTCTTTAGAATCAGTTGGATTTAGTGTGATGAATTGAGAAGAATCAGTCATGGAGATTCAAATTAAGGGTTGCCCCCGATTTAATAGTAAAGGTGGATTGAATGCTATATTTAGAAGATCTAGCTCCGCGAGCTCGAAATATCACGGTATAAGTTCCAGGCTGTAAAGTATATCTGCCTGAAGGATTTCCATCAGAAAATTGAATGACGTGAGTTAGAGTTTTCGCGTCAACAATACTCCCATAACCTGGGGCTGAAGATTGAAGCATTAAACTCCCAGGAGAAGAAATTATTACATCCGTTGGGGAATCGCTTCTAACTTCAATATTTTCAATACGAGTCAAAGGAGTAGTATGAAAGACCAAATCGTATTTACCATTAATCAGTCTAGCCTTAGACCCTACAAGCATAGAATAGAACGGTTTACACTCACCCGATTCAAATAAATCTACATTAACCTTTCCATAGTCATTTCTATTTGAATTTGGAAATTGAGGACTTATTGTACCCTGACTCATGTTAGCTACAGATATAATATTATGCCTTCCAGGAGCTAAATGAATAGAGTCCATCCCTTTTTGTGGAAGTGTATGGATAGATAGGTTATAAGTAGGGATAGGATCAAGATAAAAAGTATCAGTGGAATTCATATACCCAAGTGTGTGAACAACTTGAGGATGATGATTTCCTGCTCTAAGATCAGTAAAACTCAGAGGGACATTCGTAACAGTGGGCTTTCCATTTTCATCTAAAAGATTTACTTCTACTGTGGTGTTATGAAGGGCTTGTTCTAAGACCAAATCAAGAACAGTCTCAAATGTAGCAGGATCGGCAGCATCATAAAAGTTCCCTATACACCTCAACGATTCCTTAAACTTGTCATCAAGACCTATACCTATAATAAATGGCTTTACAACTATGCCTTTTGCCTGAAGCATACGACTTACAGCACAGGGATCTTCATCACAAGCCTCAATTCCATCAGTAATTAGGATAATAATATTTCTCCCTGGAGAATCTGGAAAATCTTCTGACGCTCTTTCTAAAGACCTCGCTATAGGTGTAGTTCCACGAGCCCTTAGTTTACCTAATTCCTGCTTAATAAGAAGATTAGAACCTTTATTAATAGGGACTATAAGTTCGGTGTCATCACAATCTTGCTGCCCTTCAACATGTTTCGTTCCGTGACCATACGCTCTTAGCCCTAATTCTAAATCAGGAACGCCATAAAGTGATTCAAGCGAAGTGGATAATAATTTAGTTGCTAAAACAATTTTTCTTTGTCCACTCCAAAACGCATTCATGCTATTAGAAGCATCGAATACGAACAAAATTCTAGTAGGTCCCTTGTCTAATTCTTCGTTAGCATCATAACTTAACGTCGCCTGTCCAAAAAAAAGTGCAGGCAATAGCATAAACAGAGTTAAACACAGACTAGTATATTTAGAGGTGAGATGCACTATTTAGTAATCACCTAAGGTTTCTTCGAGTTGAGATAGAGCGTCAGCTAATTGCTCATCGTTAGGGGCGATGCCGTGCCATTTATGTGTACCTTCCATAAAATCGACACCTTTTCCCATTTCAGTTTTCATAAGTACCACACAAGGAACCCCTAATCCTCTTCTAGATTTCGCCTCACTAATCACTCTACCTATATCATTTAAATCATGACCATCGCATTTTAATACGTTCCATCCGAAAGCTGACCATTTGGCGGCAAGATCTTTTAAAGAAAGAACGTCTTCAGTAGAGCCATCTATTTGCTGACCATTACAGTCAATAAAGCTAATGATATTGTCTATTTTATTGTGAGCGGCATACATCGCGGCTTCCCAAATTTGACCTTCCTGAAGTTCTCCATCACCGTGTAATGTATATATCCAAGTATCTTCTCCTGCAAGTTTTTTTGTTATAGCAGCACCTATTCCTACGCTTAGACCTTGACCTAAAGATCCAGAAGCTATACGTATGCCTGGCAGCCCTTCTTCCGTTGCTGGATGACCTTGAACACGAGAATTGAGCTTGCGAAAAGTCGCTAGTTCTTCTAATGGGAAGAATCCACGTCTTGATAGCACACTATACCAAACGGGGGAAATATGTCCGTTTGACAGAAAGAATAGATCTTCACCCTTACCATCCATTGTAAAGTTTTCAGCATCTAAGGTCATTTCATCAAAGTATAGCTTAACTAAAAGTTCAACACATCCTAACGATCCGCCTGGATGACCCGAAGAAACAGCGTGGACCATGCGAACTATGTCGCGACGAACTTGGGAACAAAGGGCGGGAGTGGCTTGTATACTCATGAGTGTTTTAGAATAACGTTTTAAAGCAATGCAAAAGTACCTAAGCAAAGTTTTGTGGGGCAGAACTGTGGATAAAGTTTTGTAAGTCGTTGAGAGTTTAGTTTTCTACCTTTGCAGCCCTTACGAAAGAATAATACTATGGCATTACAATGTGGAATAGTCGGCCTCCCAAACGTCGGCAAATCAACTTTATTTAATTGTCTCTCTAATGCAAAAGCTCAGAGTGCAAATTTTCCATTCTGTACAATTGAACCAAACCTTGGAGTAATTACAGTGCCTGACCCAAGACTTAATAAGCTGGCAGAGCTTGTACAGCCTCAAAACACATTGCCTACTACAGTAGAAATTGTAGATATAGCAGGTCTTGTAAAAGGTGCTAGTAAAGGGGAGGGCTTAGGCAATAAATTCTTAGGAAACATAAGAACAACGGATGCGATTTTACATGTTTTAAGATGTTTCGATGATGACAACATCATACATGTTGACGGTTCTGTTGACCCCATTAGAGACAAGGAAGTTATAGATATGGAGTTACAGCTCAAGGATTTGGAAAGTCTAGAGGGGAGGAGAGATAAAGCAAGTAAAGCTGCGAGAACAGGTGATAAGGCAGCTATCAAGGATCTAGAATTTTATGAAAGATTAAAATCACTTCTTTTACAGGGTGAAAATGCCAGAAAACTAGAATTAGAAGAAGCTGAAATACCATTGATGAAAGAGCTGCAACTTCTAACTTCTAAACCGGTTTTATATGTTTGTAACGTTGATGAAGCAAGTGTAGTAAACGGTAATCATTATGTAGATAAAGTACGTGAAATGGCCTCGTCTGAAGGAGCGAGCATCATGATTATTGGAGCTGCTATTGAATCAGATATCGCCGAATTTGAGGATCTCGAAGAACGAAGTATGTTCCTTCAAGATTTAGGTTTAGAAGAAGCAGGAGTTGCTCAACTTATTCGTAAAGCGTATGAGCTACTAGATCTTCAAACATATTTCACTGCTGGAGTTAAGGAAGTAAGAGCATGGACTGTTCACAAAGGAGCTACTGCTCCTCAAGCTGCAGGTGTGATTCATACTGATTTTGAAAAGGGATTTATTAGAGCTGAGGTAATTGCATACGAGGATTTTGTGTCATATGGTTCAGAAAATGCTGTCAAGGAGGCGGGTAAACTATCTGTAGAAGGAAAAGAATATATCGTTCAAGATGGTGATGTAATGCATTTCAGATTTAATGTGTAATCTAATCATGAATAAAATCTTTTTTATTGCTGGCTTTGCTTTGAGCTTCAATTCTCTTATAGCCCAAATCCATGTTTCTGGGATGCCGCAATCTGCGGCGAATATTATGTATCGACAACAAGAAGCCTGGAATGCTGGTGACTTAGAGGGGTTTATGATAGGGTATTGGAATGCCGACAGCTTGCTATTTATAGGAGGGGGTGGAGTTACCACGGGCTACGATGCTACTTTAGAACGATATAAAAAAGGATATCCCGATAAAGCTTCTATGGGACACCTTTTATTCACGAATCGTTCCTGGACTCCTCTAGGTCGAAAGTATGCGCTTTTAGTAGGAGAGTGGGAGCTTAATGACTCTACAGGAGGGATGTATTCACTCGTTTGGCGTAAAATTAAAAGAAAATGGTACATTGTAGCAGACCATTCTAGCGACTAATCATGTCAATTCTTCTTCCCATAATTGTAATTACTGCGGGCATTTCACTTTATGCTATGAAGAGACCCGAGGTCATTAATCAATTAGTATTATCTCCTTATAAGATTATTCACAATAAGGAATATTACAGACTTTTGACTCATGGCTTTATACATGGCAGTGGAATGCATTTAGCTATCAACCTATTTGTTTTATGGGAGTTTGGTGAAATTGTTGAATATGAATTCGGTTCTGCTTTTCCTCTTTTATATATTGGAGGGTTGTTAATCGCTGCAATACCTGCTATTAAGAAACACAAAGATGATGTTACATACAACTCTCTTGGAGCCTCAGGTGCTGTAAGTGCGATATTGATGGCATTCATAGTAGCTCACCCAAGTCATACATTACTCTTGTTTTTTGTAATTCCTATACCGGCAATTCTTGCGGGGATATTGTTTTTCGTATTTGAAAGAATTATGTTAGCTAAAGGTAAAACGGGGATAGCACATGACGCTCACTTGTATGGAGCAGCTTATGGTTTGGTTTTCGCCCTTATTTTAGATCCCAACGGGATTAACAGAATGATAACAGCACTGTTAGATATTTTCTGAAGCTTAAACTACTACTCAATTATCCTAAAAACATCCTCCTCGGGTAATTTCATAAAGTATCTCTCTCTAGCAACTCTCTCAAGTAGGGACGGGTTCTTCTTTATCTCTTCTAATTCAATTGCAAGAGCTTTGTTTTTGGAACTAATTTCGTTCATTTCTATTTTCATCTCACCAAGCTCTATCTTCTCTTTTATGATATAAAACAAATCTACATCACTAATAAACATTGCCCAAACCAAAGCAATAATTGCTGTTGCAGAATATCTATTTCTAAATAAAGACAGTAAGAATTTTACAGTCTTACTATTAAGAATTCTAGAAAAAAAATTATCACTCATTACTACACTTAGTCTTTTTTATCCGTGGTCTTCTTCGTGCTTTTCTTCTTTTTAGGCACCTTTGATGTGTTGGTGGTAGATGATGTTTCAAGTGCTTCAGTCGCACCTTTTGGCATTTTTAGCGATCCGCCTTTGACAACAGAAATTGTTAACTCCTCATCTCCATCGTTGTATTCTGCAAGAAGTAAATCTCCTTCTTCAACAGCTGAGTTTATGATTTCTTCAGCAAATGGATCCTCGAGGTGTTTCTGTATAGCTCTTTTTAGTGGTCTAGCTCCGTATTTCTCGTCATATCCTTTGTTAACAATGAAATCCTTTGCCTTTTCAGATACTTCAAAACCATAGCCCAAACTCTTTACTCTCTCTGACAAAGCTGTGAGTTCAAGATCTATTATAGAGTGAATATGTTCTCTTTTTAATGACTTGAATAAAACGACATCATCTATTCTATTTAGAAATTCAGGTGCGAATGCCCTTGTCAATGCTTTCTGAATGATTCCAGCTTTATTACTCTCCTCGTTTTCTTCCCTAGATGAAGTTGTAAATCCAACTCCAGTTCCGAATTCAGCTAGTTGTCTTGCTCCAATGTTAGATGTGAGTATCATAACAGTATTTCTGAAGTCAATCTTACGTCCAAGTGAGTCAGTCATTCGTCCATCATCAAGAGCTTGGAGGAGAAGATTAAATACGTCAGGGTGAGCTTTTTCAATTTCGTCTAATAAAATAATAGAGTAGGGGCGACGACGAACTTTCTCTGTCAATTGACCACCCTCTTCATAACCGACATACCCTGGAGGTGCACCGATAAGTCTAGTTACGGCAAATTTCTCCATATACTCACTCATATCTATTCGAATAAGAGCATCATCACTATCGAACATAAACTTAGCTAATTCTTTTGCTAACTGTGTTTTCCCTACTCCAGTTGGGCCTAAGAAAATAAACGATCCTATAGGCTTATTTGGATCTTTCAATCCTGCTCTATTTCTCTTTATCGCTCGTACAACTTTTTTAATAGCTTCTTCTTGTCCTATCACCCTTCCCTCTAAGTCTGTATCCATTCTAGCGAGTTTACCGCTTTCTTTCTCAGCAATTCTTTGTACAGGAATACCTGTCATCATCGCTACAACATCACCGACGTGATCTTCTGTCACAGTAACACGCAAACCCTTACTATCTTCTTCCCACTTGCGTTTGGCAATATCAAGACGCTCATTTAGATTGCGCTCAGTATCTCTAAGCTTAGCAGCCTCCTCGTAGCGTTGACTTCTAACAACTCTGATTTTCTCTTCTTTAATGCGGTCTATTTCATCTTCAATTTCTAGAATCTCTTGAGGGACGTGTATATTATTAAGATGGACACGACTTCCTGCCTCATCTAATGCGTCTATAGCTTTATCAGGTAGATGTCTGTCTGTGATATACCTGTCCGTTAATTTAACGCAGGCTGCAATCGCCTCATCGGTATACTTAACGCTATGATGCTCTTCGTACTTATCTTTAATATTATGCAAAATCTCTTTCGTTTCTTCAATAGAAGTAGGCTCCACAAGAACCTTTTGAAAGCGTCGTTCTAAAGCCCCGTCTTTTTCAATATGTTGACGGAATTCATCTAGAGTTGTAGCTCCGATACATTGGATTTCACCCCTAGCTAATGCTGGTTTGAACATATTTGATGCATCTAACGAACCACTTGCTCCTCCTGCACCTACAATTGTATGAATTTCATCGATAAATAAAATCACATCAGGCGATTTCTCAAGCTCATTCATTACAGCCTTCATCCTCTCCTCAAACTGCCCTCTGTACTTAGTCCCTGCAACAAGTGAAGCGATATCAAGAGTTACAATTCGTTTCCCATAAAGTACTCGACTCACATTTTTTTCAATAATTCTTAAGGCCAAACCTTCTGCAATTGCGCTCTTACCTACACCAGGTTCTCCAATAAGAATAGGATTATTCTTTTTCCTACGTGACAGGACTTGCGAAACCCTTTCAATTTCTTTCTGTCGACCTACGATGGGGTCGAGCTTACCTTCCTCGGCCATTTTCGTTAAATCACGTCCAAAATTATCAAGTACTGGTGTTTTACTTTTCGTGTCAGTCTTTCTTTTTTGAGAGTTTCCAGATGAGCTTCCACTAGTCATACCATCGTCGTCATCGCTAGTCATGTCATTTTCTGATTTAGGGGTGTCTGAAAGAGGGAAGTTTACAGACCCTTTCTTCTCAGAAAGCATGTTTTCAAATTCCTCTTTTGCAATTTCGTAATCTATATTAAATGCCTCTAATGATTTCGTAGCGACATTGTCTTCATCTTTAAGAATGCTTAATAATAAATGCTCTGTTCCGATTGCAGAATGCTTAAAAATTTTTGCCTCAAGAAAAGTGAGCTTAAGAATTCTTTCAGCGTTCTTAACTAAAGGCATGTTACCCGATACAACGGTACTACCACTTAAAGGTTTAATTGAACTCTCAATTAATTTCCTTAGCTTCTGTACATCGCAATTTAATCCCTCAAGTATCCTTATTGCAGTCCCTTCACCTTCTTTGATTATACCTAGAAGTAAATGTTCCACTCCAATATAGTTGTGTTCTAGACGTAAAGCTTCCTCACGACTGAACTCGATAACCTCTCTTACCCTTGGTGAAAATTTTGCTTGCATAATTTCTACGATTCTTTCAATAATGTTATTACTAACCTCCCTCATTATAATAACGCTTCTAAACAGAAAACGTTGCCTCAGGACGTTTTCAAATATAGATAATTAGAATAAAGCCAAATAGAGGTCATTTCTTCGTTATTCACAAGATTATTACGCCTATTGTGAAGAATTGGAGAGGATTTAATAACCTAGAAACGTTTAGTCTTTGTATTTTTGGGAACCCTGTGTGAGAACAGATTCTACGCACGTTTGCAAAGAACAAGACACAGTTATTTAGACTATTACGGATATTATGGCAGAAGGAGAAAAGATCATCCAAATTAACATTGCGGATGAAATGAAATCAGCTTACATCGATTACTCGATGTCTGTTATTGTTTCAAGGGCATTGCCCGATGTGAGAGACGGATTAAAGCCCGTTCACAGAAGAGTTTTATATGGAATGCTCGATTTAGGAGTACATTCAAATAGAGCGCATAAGAAATCTGCCCGTATAGTGGGAGAGGTGCTGGGTAAGTATCACCCACATGGCGATTCATCTGTATATGACACCATGGTTAGGATGTCTCAAGACTGGTCTCTGAGGTATCCTATGGTAGATGGTCAAGGAAACTTCGGAAGTATTGACGGCGATAATCCAGCCGCTATGCGTTATACAGAAGCTAGGCTTAGAAAAACTGCTGAAGCTATGCTTGGTGACCTCGAAAAGGACACTGTAGATTTCGCTCCTAACTTTGACGAAAGCTTAAAAGAGCCTACCGTTCTTCCTGCAAAACTACCTAATCTACTAATAAATGGTGCTTCCGGCATAGCTGTAGGTATGGCTACTAATATGCCTCCCCACAATTTGTCAGAGGTTTTAGATGGTGTAAACCACTATATTGAAAACGAAGATTGTACGGTTGATGATTTAATGGATTTCGTTAAAGCTCCTGACTTTCCAACTGGAGGAATCATCCACGGTGTATCAGGTGTTCACGAAGCATTTAGGACAGGTCGAGGAAAGGTAGTGGTAAGAGGTAAAACTCGTTTTGAAGAAAACAAATCTGGCCGGGAGGTCATTATCGTTGAAGAAATACCATATCAGGTAAACAAAGCTGATATGGTTCGCAAAACGGCAGACCTAGTTAACGATAAAAGAATAGAGGGTATTAGTGAGATTCGTGATGAATCTGACAGGAATGGTATGCGCATAGTTTACGAACTTAAAAGAGATGCAATTCCAAATGTAGTTTTAAATAAACTATATAAGTACACCGCTCTACAAAGCTCATTTTCAGTAAATAACATTGCACTTGTAAAAGGGAGACCTGTGTTGTTGAACTTGAGAGATATGATTCAATATTTCGTTGAACATCGTCATGAAGTTGTTGTCCGCCGTACTCAGTTTGAACTTAGAAAAGCTGAAGAACGTGCTCACATATTAGAGGGGCTGATTATAGCTCTTGACAATATCGATGCTGTAATTAAGTTGATTCGTGCAAGCTCTTCTCCAGAGGATGCTAGAAATGGCTTAATGGAAACGTTTAAATTAAGCGAACTACAGGCTCGTGCAATTTTAGACATGCGTCTCCAAAAGTTAACTGGACTTGAACGAGATAAGTTACGTGCTGAATTTGATGAGTTAATGACTCTGATTACAGACCTTAAAGATATTCTCGAAAATAAGAGTCGAAGAATGACTATTATTAAAGAAGAACTTCAAGAAGTACGTGAAAAGTTTGGTGATGAAAGACGTTCAGTTATTGAATTTAGTGGTGCTGAGGTAAGTATTGAGGATATGATTCCCGATGAGCAGGTTGTAATCACAATCAGCCATGCTGGGTATATTAAGCGTACTAAGTTAACAGAATACAGAAACCAATCTAGAGGTGGAGTAGGAGCTAGAGGCTCTACCACAAGACAAGAAGATTTCTTGGAGAACATTTTCACTGCGACGAATCACAATTGGTTGCTGATCTTTACTCAACAAGGCAAGTGCTTCTGGATGAGAATATTCGAAGTTCCGGAGGGTTCTAAACTCTCGAAAGGTAGAGCTATTCAAAACCTAATTAATATAGGATTAGATGACAAGGTTTTGGCATACATTCCTGTCAAAGATATTAAGGATCCTGAGTACGCTAATGCAAATTATGTAGTTCTAGCCACTAAACTGGGGCTTATTAAAAAGACAAGTCTTGAGGCATACAGTCGTCCTAGAACTAATGGCATCAACGCTGTTACTATTCGTGAGGGGGATGAGCTACTTCAAGCTCGTTTAACTAATGGTGATAGTGAAGTTATTATAGGTCTTAAGTCAGGTAAAGCTATCAGGTTTAATGAATCTAAAACGCGTGCTGTAGGTAGAACAGCAATGGGAGTAAAGGGGATTACATTAGGAGGTCCTGAAGATGAAGTTATAGGTATGGTTTGTGTAAATGATGCAGAAAGCTCAATTCTTGTTGTTTCGGCAAATGGATATGGAAAACGTTCAGCTGTCGATGATTATAGAATTACAAACAGAGGTGGTAAAGGTGTTAAAACCCTTCAGGTAACGGAAAAAACCGGCAATTTGATTTCTATTTTAAATGTCACTGACGAACATGATCTAATGATTGTGAATAAATCGGGCATTACAATTAGAATGTCAGTTGAGGATCTAAGGGTAATGGGTCGTGCTACTCAAGGGGTGAGATTGATAAGCCTAAGAGGTAATGATGAAATAGCTTCTGTATGTAGAGTTCCGAAAGCTGATGAGGAGGAGAATATCGAAGATATTGATTCGTTGGACGAAACAAAGGATGGGAGTGATAACAATATAGACGATTCTACAGAAAGTGAGGTTAGTGAATAATTAATCTTACTTTTTAACAACGGCATGACGTTTGTAAAGAGTACTAATAGGAATTATTTGCAAATGTGTAATTACATTTACGACGTTAAATATCTTATAGAAAAATAAATCAATAGATTTTATGAAACAGTTTTTAATAATTTTCGGTATTCTAATTGCTGGTACAGCTTTAGGACAAAAGGAGGTTGTATCTGCTTATAACGCTAATAAAGAAGGTGATTATCGCGCAGCGGCTACCTATATAGATCAAGCTATACAGATAGAAAAAGCTAACATTAAGGATAAAACATGGAGGTATAGAGGTGATATATATCTAAATATTGCTAAAGATTCATCGTACGCAATTGAATACCCGAATGCTCTAAGAACAGCTATGGAGAGTTTTCTTAAAGCTCAAGAGCTTGATGTAAAAGCTAGATATACTGACGAGATTAAATTTGGATTAGCACAAGTTCAAAGTGAGGCGAATGGAAAGGGAATTGAAAATTACAACAATGCTACATTTGATGTTGCAGGACATCTGTTCGACTTAGCTTCTGAAGTTGCACGAGAATTCGAAATAGTTGACACTATGGCGATTTATAACGCAGCACTATGTTACGAAAAAGCTAATTTAACAGATTTAGCAATTGAACGTTATTCTGATTGTGCAGAAATAGAATACCAAGTACCTAATGTTTTTCTATTTATAAGCACACTATATCGCAATGAGGACAATGATGAAGCTGCTTTAAAAACGTTACAAGATGCTCGTGTGTTATATCCTAGAGAGCAAAGCTTGATAATTGAAGAATTGAACATTTATCTGACAAACCAGGACTTTGAAAGAGCGAAAGCGAATTTAGAGATAGCTGCTGAGCAAGACCCTACAAATGAAATCCTTTGGTTTTCATTAGGTAGCGTATTTGACAATCTTGGAAATGTTGAAGAGGCTGTCGATGCTTATAAAAAAGCAATAGAAGTTAAACCCGATTATTTTGATGCAAATTATAACCTTGGTGCAATGTATTTCAACCAAGCTGTACAGGGAATTAATAAAGCAAACGAGATGTGGAAACCTCGTATGACCAAAACAGAAGCATCTAATCAAAAAAAATTAGAAACAGAATCTAAAGCACTGTTTGATATAGCTAAGCCTTATTTAGAGCAAGCTCACAATGTTGATCCTTTAGATATTGAAACTATTCGTTCTTTAAAAGATATTTATGCTCGTACAGGAGATGATGACAAATATTTAGAAATGTCTTCTTTACTTAAGTCATTAACTAAATAGTCTATAATCGAGAGAGCTACGTAAGTATTGTGTTTGCTCGAAAGGCGATTTTACATAATATCTATTATCATTCAAAAGGGGTTATTTTAAATGTTTGAAGTTTATTGAATTATTTAGTATTAATACAGCGTTAATTGAATTGAAGTATGTATTTTTGCACCGTTGTTTTAAGGAGGTGTGGCAGAGTGGTCGAATGCACCGGTCTTGAAAACCGACGTACCTCACGGTACCGGGGGTTCGAATCCCTCCGCCTCCGCAACTAGATTAAACCCAGAGCTTGCTCTGGGTTTTTTCATGACCGAAAATTTGATAATGAAAAATAATTCTTACTTATATATAGCGTGAGCTGTAAAAACCTATTTTTACCATATGAAACGATTGTCTGGGATTATACTTTGCTTTCACTTTATTCAAGGATTATTAGCCCAAACCACTGGTATCGAAATCCTACGTTATCAATTACCTGACGAAGGTGCATATATAGATGTATGTATTGAAATTCCGGCAAATGAAATGAAGATTGAACTTATTGACTCAGTTTGGCATTCAAGTGCAGAAATAGCAGTAATATTAGAACAGGACGGTGAAACATTTTTAGTTAGAAAGACTCATTTAACGGGCCCAGAAACGAAAGATTCAACAGAAGCATGGTCATCTACTCACATTCATATCGAAAGAATTAAACTAGACCCGGGTAATTACATAACAACAGTATTAATCGGCGGTCTCGACTCTGAGATCAGAGAAAACGTGTTAATCCCAGTTAGCGGTACACCCATGATTTCTGATATAATGCTGGTTGAAGCGTATACAAAAAGTATTACAGGAGAAGAAAACAAGTTCTCTAGATCTGGACTGAATCTGGTTCCCCTTGTAGATACAAGAATTTCTCCCTTAGCTAATAGAGTGAAATTTTATGCGGAACTATATAATATAGACCAAGTCGTAGGACAAGATTCATTATTCTTAATAAAGTTTGGTTTTACAGGCAGCGACGGACGTTTATCTCCTAATCACACTAGGTATTTAAGACTCAAAGCCGGTGTTGTAACCCCCGTTTTTGAAACTTTACCTATAGATGGCTCTGTTCCTCCTACAGATGGTGGAATATTGAAGATTGAGATAAGTACAAAAGATGGGCACTTAATTACCTCATTAGACTATCCTGTTAGTCGTTGGTCAGCAACTGATGCAATTGCGAATGAAGTGCCGTTATTAAACTTCGCTGCTCAATGGAATGACGTACATAAGCTATATCGACATCTTGAAGACCACTTACCCATAGCTACCCCTTCTCAACAAAATACTATACTGAATACTTTTAAAAATTCAGACGATTTAGATATGATGCGGGGCTTTCTTGAATATTTTTGGATAAGTCGTAATCCAGAAAATCCATTAAAAGCTTGGCAGAATTACTCTCATGAAGTAATGGTAGTCGATAGCGTTTACGGAAATTGCAGAAGTAATCATGGCGCTGATACTGATCAGGGATATGTATACCTTAAATATGGAAGACCAAACACTGTAGTTCAGCGACTTAATGGGACTGATTATTACCCTTATGAGATTTGGCATTATCACCACACATTAGGGCTTTCAAATAGGAGAGTATTATTCTATGCACCTCATGTTGTAGCTGAGTGTTTAGAGATATTACAGTCTGACTTACCAGGGGAAATACGAAACGAAGACTGGATAGAGATCTTGAAATCTAGAGAGAATAGATTGAGAGTAACAGAAACTCAACTAAATCGTTTAAATCCTAAAGACACCTTCTCACGAGAAGAGCCTGAAGATCTTTATTATAACCCACGATGAAGACTATTGTTGCAATACTAAATTGGAATGGAATAGAGCATCTAAAGACCTATCTACCCTCAGTTGTTGAGTTCTCTAAAATAAACATTTATGTTATTGATAATGGCTCTACTGATGATTCAGTATCTTGGATAAATGTGACATACCCTGAAATTGAAATAATACAGCTTCCTCAAAATTTAGGTTTTGCAGGTGGATATAATGCCGGTTTAAGTAATATAAGTGCTGATAGATTTATTTTATTAAACTCCGATGTCAGGGTGACTGAGGGATGGGTCGAATCGGTGAATAAATCTATGAACGACAATAATTGGTCTGCGTGTGCACCAATAATTCTAGACGATAAAAATCCAGAATACTATGAATATGCTGGTGCTGCAGGTGGGTTTATAGATAAGGATGGTTTTATGTTTTGTGCGGGAAGAGTTTTTGACTCAATAGAAAAAGTTAACGGACATTATAAGACTGATGAAGAAGTATTTTGGGCTTCTGGAGCAGCATTATTTGTTGATTCCAAGGTTTGGGATGAAGTAGAGGGTCTTGATTCGGATTTGTTCGCGCACATGGAGGAAATTGATTTTTGTTGGAGGTTGAAGAACCGAGGGTATAAGATTGGAGCATGTAGAAATGCTTATGTTTATCATTACGGGGGTGGCACTCTTACAACTTCAAGCCCTCGCAAAGTTTTTCTGAATTTCCGTAATAATTTGGTTATCATTTTAAAAAACCAAACAGGTTATCCCCTACTCTTCATATACAGACGCCTTCTATTAGATGGAGTGGCGGCTTTAAGGTTTCTTTTACGAGGAGAGTTGATTTTCTTTTTATCTGTCGTGAAAGCTCACCTTGCGTTCTATAGAATGATTCCATCTACTATAAAAAAGAGGCAGCTTGAACTTATCGCACGTGAAACGAATATTGCAAATAGGACAGGCATGTATAAAAAGAGTATTTTAATTGAATACTTTTTAAACAAAGCAAAATCAATTTCAGACTTGTCGTTCAATGATTTTGAATAGACGACAAGTTTACAAGCTACATCCGTGAACTTGTAATCTTAACGAGTTCTATTCTTCATTGTTTCGCAATCAATGAGGTTACATGCTCCACTATTACCCTATACAATATCTCTTTGGCTAGGGTGTACATACGGTTTAGACGGTATAGGTACGCTGACTTTTATATTCCTGACTTGGTTACTACTTGGTTGTTGGATAGGTTTTAATTGGGGGTATTGTATAACTGTTTCTAGATTGATATTGTTTGTTTGCTGTTCAGTGATAGGCATATTTAGGTCTTATTATGAAATAAATAATCGTCCTTTTCCTGATGGTGAATTACATAAGTTCACAATAACATCCTGCAGACCTATGCCTATTTCACATAGTAGAAATATCTATGGTTATGGGAGTACTAAAGAAATAGGTAAAACAGCATTTATTTGGCCTGAGGAATTTGATTTTCCTTCAAAGGAATTAGTTGTTTGGGGTATTTGGAATGACTTACCTGAAGTAAAACCAAACTCCACGTTTAACCTTAAAAAGTATTATTCATCCTTAGGGTGTAGAGGTGTTTTTAAACCTTTAATACAAGTTGGTGAAACAAAGTCACTTATTACACTTCCTGATAAATATCGTATTAGGATGAAGATGCTCATCGACAGTAGTGGAGTCAAACAACCGGCAGCTGGATTATTAATGGGGCTCTCCACCGGAGATAAAAGTTGGATTAATAAATCTACAAAATCTCTTTTCGCAAGATCGGGAATTGCTCATTTACTAGCTGTTAGTGGATATCATGTAGGGATAGTTGGGAGTCTTCCTCTTTTATTATTTAGAAGTCGAAGACGTGAAATAAGATGGTTTGGCGCCCTGGGTTTGGCTGCGATATGGGCCTTTATAACTGCCTGCGGAAGCCCTTGGTCAGCAGTAAGAGCAGGTTTAATGGTTACTGCTGGTTGTATCGGAAAATGGTCAGGTAGAGCAATCCTACCTTGGCAAGGTCTCGCCGTTGCAGCATGGATAGTAGTTTGGATTGACCCATGGGCTCCACAACAATTAGGAACTCAATTAAGTTTTGCGGCTACTTCTGCAATATTAGCTACAGTTTCAAGTCCAAAATTTCTTTTATTTAGAATACCCATTGCTGCACAAGCGGCAACAATGTCTTGGGCTGCTTCAATATTCAAGCAACTCCCAATATTCTTTTTGCCACTAAATATTATCGCTAGTGTTATTGTGACATTAATCGGGATTTCTTTAGGGATAGGCAGCGTAATTAATGAGGTTGCCCCATCACTAAGTAAAGTTTTGATTAAGTTTTCTGGTTATGTTGTAAATATATGCCTAGAGTATCTCCTAAAGTTGGACTTCATTACTCCTTTGGCAGTAGAAATAAAGTATGATAAATATTTTATTGTAATATCTCTGGCTGTTTGGGGATGGCTTTTACAATCAACAATACCCAAAACTTTATCTAGATTACTATCAGCTACTTCATTACTATTTATTCTAGGTAGCTTATTAATGATCTTATTTGATATTAAATTTAGTTGAGCTTAAATATTGAAGATAATACTTGATCTACATATCCTTCCCACTCTGGTATGTCGGCTATAGGTAAAATTGCGTTGACACGATTGTTTCTACGAGAATAAATAGCTTCAACAAAAAATTCATCTAGTTGAAAAATACAAAGAATATATCTGTTCTCAACGATACGTTGAGCTAAGCATATGCCATTATCCCACATATAACTAGTTTTTTCGTCGAGAGGTAATCGGTTGAATAAATTGAGTTCCATAATAATAGTTGTTAGATATACTTATCTACGTCACTTAATGAAAATAGGTTTCAATAAAAGATAAAAAACATCTAAAGTTCCAACTACCTTAGCTTTATGAATAGAATACATTTAGTGGAATGCCCCAGGGATGCCTTACAAGGATGGCCCTTCCCTATCTCTACTTCAGATAAAATCGCATATTACAGGACGCTTTTAGACGTCGGGTTCGATACTCTAGATTTAGGGTCATTTGTTTCTCCAAAAGCAGTTCCGTCAATGGCTAACACTGATAAGGTGCTAAATGTTCTCGAAGATGAAGGTCTTTTAACTAAAGATGGTACAAGAGCTTTAGTTATAGTGGCAAATGAAAGAGGTGCAAAAAAAGCCTCAAATTTCGAATCTGTTAACGATATTGGGTTTCCCCTTTCATTATCTGAAAGTTTTCAGCAAAGGAATACTGGAGCAAGCATTGAAGAGGCTTTTATTCGGCTTGAAAAAATCCAAAACACATGTGTTAATCATTCGAAACGCCTAGTAGTTTACCTAAGCATGGGGTTTGGCAACCCTTATGGAGAAGCTTGGCATCCTGAAATGTTAACGGA
Source organism: Bacteroidota bacterium (assembly GCA_002746975.1). Classification (GTDB taxonomy): domain Bacteria; phylum Bacteroidota; class Bacteroidia; order Flavobacteriales_D; family Sanyastnellaceae; genus UBA974. The sequence continues at coordinate 37,900 of NVXE01000005.1, forward strand.
TTTTTCTCATCGACTTAACTCTGACTTAGACGTAAAAGTAATCGCCTTAAGCGACACAGTAGGTAATGCAGATGAAAAAACTGTAGAGAAATCTTTCTCTGTCTTGACTAAAGAATTACCAAACATTGAATTTGGGGCTCATATGCATCTACACGTAACTGCGGGATTAGGCAAAATTGAGGCTGCACTTAGAGGTGGTTGTCTTAGGTTTGATGGAGCCATGAGAGGAATTGGGGGTTGTCCGATGGCACAAGATGATTTGGTTGGAAATGCTCCTACAGAGAGGATGGTTGAGTTGTTTACTCAGAACGGATTGTGGAATGTCGCAAACGATAGAGCTTGGAGTCAGGCACAAAGCATGGCTGCGTCTATATTTGCAGATCATTAATTATCTAGTAGTTTAGTTTAAACTATGATTAAATTCAATGAAACCGTATTTGGGTTGAAACAAGTAAATAGTTTCAAATCTTAGGACAGAAATATGTATTCGGTAATGTTTCATCTGAGTATTTTATACCCACACATACGCATACCTAAGGCGAAAGGTTACAAACAGTTACAACTAAGTTAAAGTCATATAAGCAATGCCCAATCCAAAAAGTGTTGCTATTAGTTTCTTAATATTAAAACTATGCCCCTCTTCGCTTTCGAAAAGGACAGTTGTTGACACATGCAGAAGTATTCCTATTACAAGTCCATTCGTTGCCGCTAATATTTGATCTACGCTGCCACTAGAAACAGATGCAGAGTGAATAATGCCATCATACAAATACATACCTGCTAATGGCATTAAGCCAAATAGAGTGATCAAACTCCACCTTACTAGCTTTGTTGCTCCTGTAGATTTAATAAGCCCCATTAAAACTAATGCAACAGGTAGTTTATGAAGTGCCAAACCTACAAATAGAGCTGACCCAATGGCTGTAGTTGCATGTACATGTACGTGAACATGTCCCATTGTATTAACAGCAACGGCACCTTCTGCTAGAGGCATTGATTCTAGGAATGCATGTACACAAAGGCTAGCAATAGCAGCCCATGGCATTACATTAGAACTGTTGTTGTTTTTTGAAATATGAACATGTCCATGTTCAAGGCCTTTAGAAATATACTCAAGAAATATTTGGGCTAAAAAACCGATTAACACAAAAGTTCCAGCAATAGAATCAAAACTAAATGCTTCAGGAATTAAATGTAGAAATAGTAACCCCATAATATAAGCTCCTCCAAAAGCTAGGATTAATGAGAGGTTGCGCATAGCCTTCTCCCCTAAAACCTCAAGGGTAAGACCTCCAATGATTGCAACTAATAAAAGTGATAAACCTGTCAATAACATTATACTTCAGTTTTTCGAGCGACTAAAATACATCTTGGAGAGCTAGAACTGTACATACCTAAATTATAATCACCAAAAACAAACTCGACTTTTAATCCTACTTTAGCTAATAGTTCTTTTAAATCATGATGAGACCATGCATAAACTTGTTCTACATGTGTCTGCCTATCACCATTAGAATCAATAAACGAAATTGATTTTTGAATAAAACCGTTGTGAATTCTACGATTAATTTCAAAAACTACCCCTGCCCTATTGATTGATTCTGTTGCTACTAAATCATCGGTTATCTTCTGAAGATTAAGGTAATCTAAAATCAAAAGTCCTTTGGGTTTAAGAACTCGGCTAAAACCCTCCACTACGTTTAGATGATCTATTTCTTCTGAGAAATAACCAAAGCTGGTAAATAAATTAGTCACTAAATCGAATTTCGTGTCCCATATAGCTTGCTTCCTTAAATCCCTCATATCTAATACACTAAACTTTGTGTCTAGTTGTAATAATTCAGCTCTTTTGATTGCCAATTTGATACTTTCGGGGCTTAGGTCAAAACCTGATACTTCATATCCGAGTTGAGCCCATGCAAAAACATGCCTTCCTGCTCCACATCCGGCGTCCAGTATTTTGGATACTTCTTTACCAAACATTTTATGCAGCCTATAAACTAACTCACTAGCTTCATTTTCATCACGATTACCGTATAATAAGTGGTATGCAGGAGAATTAAACCAAGAAGCAAACCAATTAGCTTCTGTTTTCCACAGTTTATAATTCATTACTCTTTTTATTTATTGCAAATTTGAGGTATTCATCTCGTATTTTCGACTAATGTCTGATTTAAACTTGTCTGACCCAAATGCTAACCCTCAATCTCGTATGCCACAGGGAGATACGATTGTCCTAGGATATAATGGGGTTTTCAAACCTGCCACAGCTGATTTTCTTTTGAGCTGGTTAGAGCGTCTAAACAATGAAAACTCTTCATTATCTAGAATAGACTCAAAAAGACTATTTCGAGCCACTGTTGAGTTAGTACAAAACTTAATTCATCACTCTAAGTCTACTAAGTCTACATTTTTTGTTTCTAAATCTTCTGATAGCTCTGTCTACACCTTAATGTCTAGCAACCCCGTAAGTACTTCACAAGCAAGTCATTTAGCATCAGCTTTAAACTCTATTAAAGAAACTAAAGATGAAGAATTAAGAGGATTTAAAAAAAATGTCCTTGAAAATGAGTCAAGAAGTTCACATGGTGGTGGTGGAATGGGACTTTTAGATCTTACATTGGTTTCTAATGGGAATATTAGCTACGAATTCTTACCTTGCTCAGAAGATTTACTCCTTTTTTCCTTAACAGTTAAAATACATTCAATTCCTTCATAAAATGGAGAATATTATTATTACCGGCACACCTAAAACTCCAGAAGTCGCGTTTCTTGCAGATTCTAGGACTATGAAGTTGTCAGGCAGGAGTATTCCAGAAAACTCTATCGATTTTTTTGCACCTCTTATACAGTGGGCGGATGGATTATGTTCAACTGCTGGATTTGTAGAAGTAAATATCCGTTTGGAATACTTTAATACGAGCTCGTCAAAATGTCTTATGGATTTATTAAAACGCATTGAAGCTTCAGCTGCTGATGCATGTGTTAATTGGTATTATGAGGAAGAAGATGAAGATATGCTAGAGGCTGGAGAAGATTATGATGCTATAATTGACTTGCCATTTAAGCTTATTGCTACCGAGACACTTTAAAGCTTTGGTCTTTACCAAAGGGCATCCAACGAAGAAACATCCAGGCAATAACTGTCATTAGCCACAAAATAATCACATTGTAGTATAGAGTTTTGAGTTGAAACCCAAGTAATTCTTTTGAGGGTGAATAATATGGGGCGTTTAGACCAGTTACATTACGAGTATGGTGATGTATAGGAGAAGATGTAGGTTGTAAACCTTCTTCTAAATCAAGAATTCTCACTGTGCGGTCTTCTTCAAGAACCCAATGTGCAATTTCCTCATTGTAGTTTCTATCTCTTAATTCTTTAAGCTCATTATTTTCTTTAAGTCTATATTTAACAGCATCTTTTTCTTTAAATGCTGTATGATAAGCTTTTCGGAATGCTTCATTCCAAAGCTCCCTGTTTTCATTACCTTTTGGAGGAACTTCTACCCCCCAAGAAATAAGGTCATCACTAGCTCTCTCCCACTCTCTATTCTTCCATTTATCATCCTTATTTGAATTACATATTGCTTCTAACCAAAAGTCACGCCTCCAAGCAGAATGCCTAATCACATCATCTAATTCTGCAAAATGAACTTCATATTGGTTCTCTCTGTAAGCATACACGGCAAGGGCCTCAAACCCCCACCTAGAAACCATAACATTTCCTAAAAATGGCACCTGTGTATTGTGAGTGAACCATGAGTTAAATCTATCAAATCTAACAATAGCTCCACCAAAAATAATTTGAGGAATTATTAAAAGAGGGATTATCATATAGATGACTTTTGCAGACTTAAATGCCGCTGAAATATTGAGACCTAATAAATTACCAAAAGTTGATACACTAAATAACACTAGTGCATGTACCCAGAAAAATCCAGGTATTTCTAAGATATAATGTGACACAGCAACAAAACCTAATGTTTGAATAGCCGAAGCGATGAAAGTGATAGCAGTTTTTGCTTGTAAATAACATCTCCATTTTAAGTATAGAAACCTCTCCCTTCTAAGTAATGACCTATCCTTATGTATTTCTTCTGCACTTACACTTAAACCCAAAAACAGTGATACTATTACAGATATAAATAAAAACTGAGGCATATTCTCACTAGTTCTATATAAATATTCACCTCCGTCAGGTGTAAATTTCATGAATAGTGATAGAAGTGCAGCTAAAAGGGGTGCTTCAATTAAGTTAATTAATAAATATTGTTTATTTGTCACTTTAGAAGCAAAATCTCTTGAAAAATAAGTTTTAAATTGAGATAAAGCAGATGGAACACTATTAGGAGCTTGTAGTGGAGGAAGTCCATTGCGTTCTGGCTCCTCTACTCTACCTATAATAACATTATAAAAATCATTCCACTCTTTAGCTTCAATTCTTCTCGTGTCAGTACGATTACCATATTCGTCAACAACTTTCGATTCTATGATGTCGAAAATTTGTTCTGGGCTAATATTACCACATTGAATACAAGCTGCATGGTCTGGATCAACTTGATTTGTGAGTTCTTTAAAATAAGGAATTGTGGATATTGGATCACCATAATAAATTGGATACCCCCCCTGATCAAGAATAAAGAAATTATCGAATAGCTTAAAGATATCAGAAGAAGGCTGATGTATTACAGCAAAAACTAGTTTTCCTCTATGAGACATCTCTTTTAAGAGGTCCATAATTTGGATTGAGTCATGACTAGAAAGTCCAGAAGTAGGCTCATCAACGAATAACACCATAGGCTCTCGAATAAGCTCTAATGCTATGTTAAGACGTTTTCTTTGACCTCCAGAAATAGTTTTGTCAAGAATTGAACCAACACGTAAGTCTTTTGTTTCCCAAAGCCCAAGACTCGCTAAAGTTGAATCAACTTTCTCATCAATATCATGATCAGACAAGTTTCCAAATGTTAACTTAGCACTATATCGCAAGTTTTCCCTTACAGATAATTCGGCAATTAAAGCATCTTCTTGAGCTATGTGCCCTATAGTTCCTTGTATGAGCTCATAGTCTTTATGAATATCAATACCATTTAGAAGTACTTTTCCAAACGAGGGCTTAATAGTACCGTTTAGAACATTAAGGAAAGTTGACTTTCCTGATCCACTGCCTCCCATAATCCCAACTAAATTCCCCTCTCTCTCTGCAATATTAAACTGGTGAAGTGCTTGAGATTTAGGAAAGCTGAAATAATGAGACACGTCTTGAGCACAAAAGGATATTTTCGGCAGGTCTGGACTGTCGAGAAATCTTCTAACTAAGTCACTGAAGAATACTCTAGTTGTTTTTGCTTCTTTTAAAACAGAACCAGGAACCATAATTGCTATAGAACCTTGTGGTACTATCTGGCTATTTAAATAAACAGATTCTGAGCCGAAATATTTAACTAGGAATAAGGTTTCATTAGCAAGTTTATAGCCAACTAAAGACCCAGTAAGTGAGTTAGTTTTATCTTCTGCAGAAATCACGAAACTACCTTCAATAGATTCTATTAGTGGACCTTCGGAATTTACTAAAGCCTGAATACCTTCAATGTCATTATCGTCAAGTAAAAATGACGCACTTACCACATCTAAATACTCAACAGCATTAGGGTGTCCGTTTGTAGACTTCACAAACTCTAGGAGTCTTAAGTAAACAATGCACTTGTCTCTATGAGCAAGTTCCTTATTAATATTAGTACAGGTACGTAAGACCTTTGTTGAAAGCTTTGCTAATCTTTTTGCTTCGGAGAGTTTATTTAAATTCTTTTTTAACTGAAAAATATTTAAGTGCTCATCATATCTCGTGAGATAATGATCCACAACTTTTTTCGGCAATCTTCCGCGTAGATATCTACTAGCCGCTTGTCGACCTATAAACTCTTCTTTTTCTGTGCGCCCTGATGCAAATAGAGCGAAGAGTTGAGTTAGTGCATCTAAGATACCTGTTGTCATCATTTGTGAAGTTGCAGCATTTCATAAGGTAATACGAGAAATTAAGCAATAAGTTTCCTTCAAAAAGACAAACCTTTTGAACAAACATAAAATTCCCTGCTAAAGAACTATCTATTGACGCTCATAACACCCCCTATCTGGACTAAAAGTTGACCTAGATATTCCGTCTAAATCTAACGAAACGTCGGAAGCTTCAAACGGTGGGATTGAAGAGATACCGTTCCATACACTACTGTTTCCATCTAATCTAAAGTTTCTATTAATCGTAGAATTAAATGGAGGCTCAATATCTAATGTGCAATTATCCCCGATAAGGTTTAATGGAAATTCTTCATCTTGAACATCTACGCTGCAAGAAGTGAAAATAGGATTTGTATAAATATCAGGTTCAAGTACACTAACTACAAGTTCATCAAAGTCATTTAACACGGCATTATTCCCCCATATCAAGCAATTTCTAAACTCAGTTTCGTTGTGGAATGGACGGTGTTGAATCACATTGCCTGAACTCATGTACCAATCACTTATATAAACAGTAGATCCTTGTCTAACGCTTCCACTGGTCCAATAATTAGCAAAAGTACTGAGATGCATAATTATTTTACCACCTAAAGTAAAGGCTCCGCACGCTTCTCCACAATCAGTAAATAGGTTATTTACGCCACGTATATACCCGCCTTGTGAGAGCAGTCCAATTGATGACATGTTTGTTATTTCTGAATTTGCAATTTTAAGTGCATAATCTGCTCCTGCTGCTATACTGTCAACCCAAATCCCAACTGTTCCATTTTTGAAAACGGCGTGATTTATGGATGAATTTGAGGACCGATCAAGCCATACCCCTCCTCTACTTACTGTGAAATAAACATTTTCACCCTCGTATTCAAACTCAATAGGAAATTCTAGCCCCCATTGTCCTGAATAATCGGAATAACCCGACTCTAATCGATCTCCTTGAAAAACAACTTTTTCAGTAAGTGTTCCATCAATTTGAAGAGTCCCACCTTGAACCCAAATTCCACTACCGGGATGTACATATACCTCTGCTCCAGCTTCAATAGTTAAGGAACACCCTGGGCTTACCCTAATAGGACCGTAAATCACGTGTGGTAAATCGCTGCTCCATACTTCATCACATTCTAGAATATTCTCAGGAGGATTGCTTGAGTCAAACCAATTTCCAGGTTGATAGTGAAAAGACGCATTCCTACCGTATGCGATTAAATCAACAAATTGATCAGAACCATTACTGCGAAATCTAATTCTATCTTTATTTATAAAAGCTGAAGTATTATTTGTAGGATCAATAGTTACTTCTACAAAAATATATAAACTATCGTTAGGTAGAATGGTGACATCTTGAAGTTGTGTAAGAGGGTTTCCGTTTTCATCAACTCCTTGACCATCGATGTTGATCCTATAATCACTCCCTAAACCATCCTCTAGTTCTATTCTATCTATAAGAATAGCGTCCTCATGTGGATTAACAACAGATAAATACAAGCTGATTGACCCAATAGTGGTAAAGACTGAATCAAATAGTAATGTGTCTTTTGAAAACTCAAGTTTGTCATTGGGGTTTGATGTGTAACTAATTTTAGTACAACTCTCAAGACCAACCCACATATAAAAAACTCCTACAAAAATTAATATTATACCTCTATTAGTCATAATGCAAATATGACCATCTTTCAGTCAGATTTAATACTTATTACGGTTTAGCCGAGGTATCCCTTGAGGATTTTACTTCTACTTGTGTGCTTTAAGCGACGAATTGCCTTCTCTTTGATTTGACGAACTCGTTCTCTTGTTAGATCAAACCGTTCTCCAATTTCTTCTAGAGTCATAGGATGCTCACCATTCAAACCGAAGTATAAACGTATCACATCAGCTTCTCTAGGCGTTAATGTTCTTAAAGAGCGTTCAATTTCTTTACGAAGACTCTCAGTCATTAATTCATCATCTGGAGATGGTGAATCGCCCGTTCTTAGAACGTCATACATCGTACTAGAACTTTCATCACCTTCCTTAAGAGGTGCATCCATACTGACATGACGACCAGCATTTTTTAAGCTTTGTTTAACTTCGTCAAGTGTCATATCAAGAGACTCAGCAAGTTCAACAGCAGTTGGAGGCCTCTCGAATTCTTGTTCTAAACGAGCAAACGCTTTGTTTATCTTATTGATTGACCCTATTTTATTTAAAGGGAGGCGTACAATCCTACTTTGTTCAGCAAGTGCTTGAAGTATACTTTGTCGAATCCACCAAACAGCATAAGAGATAAACTTAAACCCTCTAGTCTCGTCAAATCTTTGAGCGGCCTTTATAAGTCCAAGGTTGCCTTCATTTATAAGATCGGGTAATGATAAACCTTGGTTTTGGTATTGTTTAGACACAGAAACAACAAAACGCAAGTTCGCTTTTGTCAACTTCTCAAGTGCGACTTGATCCCCTGCTTTAATTTTACGGGCTAGCTCTACCTCTTCTTCCGCGGTAATCAAGTCAACTCGACCGATTTCCTGGAGGTATTTATCTAGCGACGCGGTTTCCCTATTGGTTACCTGTTTCGTTATTTTTAGCTGCCTCATGTGCTTTATTTATACTTAATCCAAACTTACTTTATAACGCATAAAACTGTTGATTTAGTCTGTCAATGACAAATCATCAGTCACGACGCTCTCGATTTTCACGTCGTTCACCACGATCTCGTCTATCATTACGACGATCTCCCCCACGATCTCCCCTATCACGACGAGGACGTTCCGCTGGTTCAACATAACCTTCTGGCTTTTCAAGTAACACCTTACGACTTAACTTAATTTTACCTGTTTTAGGATCACGTCCAACAACTTTAAACTTAACTTTTTCGCCTTCTTTTAGAATTTCGTTTACGTCATCAACGCGTCTCCATTCTAACTCACTTACGTGTAGCAATCCATCAATACCTGGTAGTATTTCAACAAAAGCACCGTAAGGCATTATGGTTTTCACCTTCCCCTCATATTCCTCTCCTATTTCCACAGTTGGTGGGAATGCTATAGCTTTAATTCTTGCTACAGCATCATCAATGGCTTTTTTATCCGAAGCAGCAACCTCAACACGGCCTTGGCCGTCTATATCTTCGATAGAAATATTTGTGTTTGTCTCTGCTTGAAGTTCTTGAATGATTTTTCCGCCAGGTCCGATAATAGCACCTATAGAGTCCCCTGGTACGTTAAATGCAACAATTCTAGGAGCATGTGGTTTGAAATCATCACGAGGTTCAGCAAGCACCTTAAGCATTTCTTTTCTGATATGGTGTCGTCCATCACAAGCTTGGTTTAAAGCTTCACGTAAGACATCCATACTTATGCCTTGGATTTTCATATCCATTTGGCATGCAGTAATACCATCAGCAGTTCCTGTAACTTTAAAATCCATATCTCCAAGATGATCTTCATCCCCTAAGATATCACTTAGAATAGCATATTTACCTGATTCTTTATCTGTAATCAGACCCATTGCTATTCCGGAAACAGGAGCCTTTATCTGTATACCACCATCCATTAAAGCTAAAGTGCCTGCACAAACTGTCGCCATAGAAGACGAACCGTTAGATTCAAGTATCTCAGAAACTAGTCTTATTGTATAAGGGCAATCTTCAACAGGAGGTAGTACATGCTTTAAAGCACGTAAAGCTAAGTTTCCGTGTCCAACTTCACGACGGCTTGTTCCACGAAGTGGTCGCTCCTCACCAGTAGAGAAAGGAGGGAAATTATAGTGTAGAAGGAATTTCTCGGTTTTGCGAACAAGTGCTCCATCAATTAATTGCTCATCTTGCTTAGTTCCTAAAGTAAGAGTAGTTAACGACTGAGTTTCTCCACGAGTAAAGATTGCAGAACCATGACAGCTTGGCAGGTAGTCTACCTCACCCCAAATATCACGTATATCAGTTGTTGAACGTCCATCAAGGCGAACACCATCAAGAAGTACAAGATCTCTAATTGCTTTTTTCTGAACATCGTGTAAGTATGCTTTAAGCATAAAAGACTTAGAACTTTCCTCCTCAGATAAAGTAGCGACAAAATCATTAGCAATTTGCTTGAAGGATGCTTTACGTTCTGATTTTGAAGCCCCTTTTTGAGCGGCTTCATACATTGGTGCGTATAGAGTATCAAACACCTTTGCTTTTAGAACTTCATCGTGATCCTCATGAGAGTATTCGCGAGAAACTCCATGCTTACCTACAGCTTTTGCAAGTGCGATTTGTGCTTCACACTGAGTTGTGATTGCTTTAGCGGCTGCAATAATTGCATCAACCATTTCATTCTCACTAACCTCAGACATTTCTCCCTCAACCATAACGATACTATCTATAGTACCTGCAACCATCAAATCCATATCAGCAGATTCTAATTCTGTTCTGTTTGGATTTATAATAAACTCTCCATCAATTCGAGCTACTCTTACCTCAGAAATAGGACCGTTAAATGGAACATCACTTACTGCAATACAAGCACTAGCTGCGAGCCCCACTAAACTATCAGGCAACACTTCGTCATCAGCAGACATAAGTTGAACCATGACTTGTGTTCCAGCGTGGTAATCACTAGGGAACATTGGTCTAAGAGCTCTATCTACAAGACGCATTACTAACACTTCAGAATCTGAAGGTCTTGCTTCACGTTTGAAGAAACCACCTGGGAATTTCCCTGCAGCTGCATATTTCTCACGATAATCAACTGTTAGAGGTAAAAAGTCAACTTCATCTCTTGCCTCTGAACTACTAACTATAGTCGCTAACAGCATAGTGTTTCCCGAGCGTAGAACAATGGAACCATCTGCTTGTTTAGCAAGTTTACCCGTTTCAAGGGTGATCTCACGCCCATTGCCGAGATCTATTGTTTGATTGTGTACCGTGTAATTCATTTCTTCTTTATATATCTCTTGTGTCAATGGTTCTCAATCTTAAAGGGCTAGCAAGAGAATAACCCTCGCAATAACATACAAAAATCAAGCCAAGTTTATCGTTTGTGAGTATGTGAGAAGACATAGCAATTCGCAAGTCCAATAAGACTTGACAAGTGGTGTCTAGTATTCTCAGCATTATGAATTAGCGGCGTAGCCCTAATTCTTTAACAATAGCACGATAACGAGTCACATCTTTACTTATTAAGTAGTCAAGTGCCTTACGACGCTTAGCTACTAAAGCAATTAGTGCTCGTTGAGTGTTAAAGTCTTTTCTGTTTTCTTTTAAGTGCTCAGTAAGGTGAGCTATACGGTAAGAGTACATAGCAACTTGTGCTTCTGGTGATCCAGTGTCTGCTGCTCCCTTCCCGTGTTTTGCGAAGAATTCTTTCTTCTTTTCAGTATCTAAGTAGTACATGTCGAAATCTTTGATGTTCGTGATGCGAATAAATTATGGCACAAAGGTAAGCAATTACTTTAGAAAAGAAACAACTCTAGTTCTTCTGAAATATCAACGTATGACAGTTAAAAAACTAAACCTAGTGATGAAGCATTCTCAAAGAGAATTCAAGCTTTGATTTTAAGTTCTTTCTATGAACAATAGCATCCAAGAAGCCATGCTCTAAAAGAAATTCAGATCTCTGAAACCCCTCAGGCAAGTCCTTCCCTATCGTTTCTTTTACTACTCTAGGTCCAGCGAAAGCTATCAAAGCGTTAGGTTCTGCAATATTTAAATCTCCAAGCATAGCAAAGGAAGCCGTAACCCCCCCTGTTGTAGGGTCTGTTAAGATACTTATATAAGGTAATCCTGCTTTTGCTAGCATAGAAAGTTTTGCGCTGGTTTTCGCCATTTGCATCAAACTTAGCCCTGCCTCCATCATTCTAGCTCCTCCTGATTTTGAGATACAAATAAAGGGAACGCCTTTTTTTATAGCATGATCAATTCCTCTGGCAATCTTTTCACCAACGACAGAGCCCATTGACCCTCCAATAAAAGAAAAATCCATACATGCAATCACGACGGGTATTCCTTCTAATTCTCCAGATGCAACTCTTAATGCATCATTAAGTCCGGTTTTTTCTTTTGCTGCGGCTAGTCTGTCTGGATAAGACTTCGTGTCGACAAATTTTAGAGGATCTTTAGATATCATTTTAGGCGCAAGGCTTCGACACTTACCCTTGTCAAATAATATTGCGAAATATTCTGAACTACCTATACGTTCATGATGATCACAGTAACCACAAACCCATAAAGCATCTTCATGATCTTGAGCTGACACCACTGTTTTACAACTAGGGCACTTATACCATGCACCCTCCGGAATCTCCTTTTTTTCGGCAGATTTCGTCTTTATCCCCTCAGTATTTCTTTGGAACCAACCCATACTTTTTTTTGACAAAGTTAATATGCTTAGAATGGATGACCTAAACCTAAATGAAATGCACCAGAAGGCATTTTTTCTATCATCCATCTCTGACCTTTTATACGAGTCGGATCGTGTAATCTAACAGCATAATCAAATCGAACTAAAAAGAAATCGAAATCTAACCTTAAGCCTACACCTGTACTAACGGCTACAGACTCCCACCCTGATTCAATAAGGGAAACGTAATTTGAGAGAGATGTTTTATGTAGCCAGACATTACCTAAATCAGCGAACATTGCAACAGTTGCAAAAGGAGACCATTTAATTCTGAACTCTGCTGAAGCATCTAGCCGTATATCTCCTACTCCTCTCAAAACACCCTGAATAGGATCGGTTTCAGAATATAAACCTGGCCCCAATTCTCTAACTGGCCATCCTCGAACCCCATTAGCTCCTCCTCCGTAAAATCCTCTGTCATATGGAATAGCCTCTGTTCCTTTCCCTAAAAAAGTACTTCCAAATCTAAAACGAGTAGCAAAAGTCTGGTCAGGTCTTTGATTAATCGCTTTCCTTACTACCCATGATCCATCGATTCTAGCGAACTTAATAATAGGCACATCACTTATTAGAACCCCCCCATTATCTGTCACTTGCAATCTTAATAATGGAGAAAGAGCTTTCGACAACACACCTGACCATTCAAAGCCCAATGCAACATTTCCTCCTTCTGAACCTAATAATGATGTCCAACCAACTCTACTTCCACTCAAGGCATAATCACTAAATCTATATCTCAACAAGGCATCATTTTCGCCGTCGAGCCATTCTTCAAAATCTGCTGAAATATTCATTTTTACATACGAAATATGTAATACATCTACATTTATTTTACTGTTTCTCGATGCGTTCTCGACCCAATCAACTCTGTGAATATAATCAAATGAACTGCTCGTATATTCAGGTCTAGACTCTTTTGCTGCTTGAATTATCCATTCAGTATAGGGAGATGTTGATTTAGGCAATGTCTTTAAACGTTTTGGTGGCAATCCTATTATTCGATATGACCCAATAAAACCAAACTCACCACTGTTTGGCACTATGGATGTGGAGCTATATGAAAATGGTTGAGTTGATGCTACTGATGTAGAAACTGTTATGGAAATAACATCACCTCGTCTGCTTACATTTCTGTCCGTCCATGTAAACTTACCCAATGGACCATAGCGCGTATCAGCTCTTGTCATATCAAATTCTAAAGCAACATTGTATCTTGGGTTATCTTGAAGTTTAATTGTTACATCAACTGTTTGTAGGTCATCTCCTGAATTAATGGGGAAGTCCTTTTTAATTTCAACTCCTTTTAAGGCAGAAACTCTTGTCAACCTTCTGTAAGAGGACTCGAATTTTTCAGGGTCAAAGCCGACTCCTTCTTCAAGGGTGACTAAGTGTTCAAGTAAGGAATGTCTTAACGGTCTCGTCATTTCACTTTGGTCGAAGAGAATCGACCCAATTTTCATCGCTACATGTTTGATGTTTGTTTCAGTACCTTCAAGACGTTGTCCTCTTAAAACAACCTCAAGATTTACACCTGTGTGTCTGTGAAGTGTGTCTAACGAAAATTTTATAAACCCCTCGTTAAAAGTTGCATATCCAAGACTTCCAGCAATTGTTGATATTCTGCTTCTCTCTAGTTGAAGAGTTTTCATACTTAACGGATCTCCCTTCTTAAGTAAAGTTGCCGATTTTATTTTATTTACAGGCAGGCCTGATGTTTTAGTATTCCACGAAATTGAATCGATAGTCCATCGTTCTCCAAGATGGATACGGAATATAGCCCCCCAACCAGAAATATGTGAAGAATCCGGGTAAACGCCTGCTCGTGCTTGAAGATAACCCTCTTGATTTAAAATTTGAATCATTTTAGAGCTCGTTCGGGCGAGCTCGTCATTATCAAAATAAGCCGGAGGTTCTCCAAATAATTCCTTCACACCATAACGCAGTCCTCCAGGCTCTTTATTTTTGCGAGCTCGTCGTTCTAAGCTTTTTGAAAGTGAAGATGGTCGAATAGTTTTATATGCCCAAAGCCGCCATGTCATTCCAATGAATTTTCTATTTGGTCTAATTCTAAAAGCACCTTCAAGGGAAAGAAGTAAATCATCAGAAATAACATCAGACTGAGTGTCAATGATTTCAATTGATTGGGAAATTAGAAGGTGGTTATGAGATTGTGATAAAAGATTTGACGAGAACAGAAATGAGATAGTAATTATCACAGTAGATGTGTAACTTGCCCTCGTGAATATTCTTACTAAGAACGAGCGAAATGCCATAAAAGGATTGCGCAACCGCGATAATAGGCAGAGAGAAAACCGTATGGTGGTAGAGGGGAACAAAGGAGTTATTGAATTGCTAAGTAGTTCTACTGAGGCGGTACGAATTTACGTAACTAATAGCTTTGAGGTTGAAAAAATACGAAAACTTGCTCTAGTAAAAGACGTAGAAATAATTGAAGTCAATTCTAAAGACATGGCGATAATGTCTAGCCTAAGAACTGCACCTGGAGTCTTAGCTATTGGTAAAATACCCATTTTCAGAATTGAAGAAGTCGTAAGACTAGACAAAACAAAGAAAAATCACGTTCCTACTCTTCTAATTCTTGACGACTTATCAGACCCTGGGAATGTTGGGACTCTTATAAGAACTGCTGACTGGTTTGGTTTAGCCGGCGTAATATGCTCTCCTAGAACAGCTGACATTTGGAACCCTAAGGTTATACAATCATCTATGGGTTCAGTTTTCAAAATACCTGTTTGCATATGTGACCCCTTAGATGTAATAAGAACATTCAATCTAACCACAGTAGCACTTGATTCAAGAGGTGATAATTTATATAAATCAAGTCTAATTCCCGATGCCTTTATCGTAGGCTCTGAATCGCATGGTTTGAATAAAGATCTATTAGAAGCATGTAGTAGCACATGGGCTATACCTGGCACAGGAAGTGCCGAATCGCTAAACGCAGCTATCGCTGGAGCTGTAGTGTCTTCAGAGCTCTCTAGAAGGTGTGCGAATTAACAAGGCCACATTTTGCTTTTAGTGGCTGCATCATGATTTCACACCAAGTACGCATAACCTCTTCTCTGGTGCCCACATCCCTCCCCACTTGATTTACGACTTCGTCTAATCTTTTTTGGAATAACACTTCATCATCTGATGTTACCTCTACTTCATCTGAACACACAATAAGGTCTGTTATTCCTAAATGTTTTGCTGCTAACACTTGATTAGGCCAAATCTTATATCCTCCATAAATAGCATCATCAACAAGAGATGCTATGACTCGTTCGGTTCTCTCTCCTTCAATTTCTTTCCAAGGAATGATATTACAGAATTCTAAATGAATTCTACCCTTCCACCCTGTCAAACCTAGTGCCATACTCATTTCATCCTCACCATCCGCTTTTACATATTTACCCTTCTCTCTTACCTTAATTAGCTCTTTTACTTTCATTGCATCACACGGGTCCCATTCGTAAGAAATGCTAACGGGCATTACATTTAAAGACTCCCATGCGTTCTTACCACCTTCTGAGATTAGCATTCTTATTAATGCTGGAGATGTTAAATCTATTCCATCTTTAGCTCTACCTTCTTTCTGTGCTAACCAAACAGAATTTCCCTCTCCTACAACATGCCTAATGTAAGATGCAACTAATAGACTACTTTCCCACCTTTCTCTAGGCCCCCCACCTCTTTTGACGATAAAACATCTATTTAATCTAACTAGGTCTTCTACCCATTTTTTTGAAAGTAAGTTATCACCTATTCCAATTTCTGTAGAGGGGAAACCACTTCCCATTCTTGCAACATTAACTAATGATGGGTCAAGAACTATGTCTCTGTGGTTTGTAAGGTGAAGAGTGGGGTTTTCAAGGTCTGCTTCAGAGATACCATCTGAAAAACCGAGCGAAACTCCGTCGGTAGTAGACTCAATTAGAGCTTCCAGAAAAGGAAATGCTAGTTCATCTTGAAAGTCTTGAATACTGTCAACCGAGCACATGCCTTCGGCAATCTCCCTAGCGTTTTCCTCACCTATCAAAGGAGTTAAGAGAGCTTTCCAATCTAACTTTTCAGCTAAATCGCATGATGCCGGTCCAGCTTCAGAGTCATTAAATGGACGAATATTTTCGAAGTCTACGTTTTGCATGTGCGGGGGCAAGATACGCTAGTACCTTTGTCACCATAATGAGTTTTGAAAAACTAAAGATAACAAGGCAATTTTTAAATGCAATTGCTGACTCAGGATTCAAGGACCCCACTCCTATCCAAAGCAAGGCTATACCCCCAATTTTAGCTGGTCAAGACGTAATAGGAATTGCACAGACAGGTACTGGGAAAACTGCAGCATTTGCACTACCTATACTATTAAAAGTAAAGTTTGCTCAAGGTAATGTACCCAGAGCACTAGTTCTTGTACCAACAAAGGAACTTGTAATCCAAATTCATTCAGTTTTTGAATCACTGGCGACATACACAAACCTTAGATGTTTGGCACTTTATGGTGGCGTAGGACCTAAAACTCAACTAGAAGAATTATCTAAGGGGTCTGATATATTAATCTCTACTCCAGGAAGATTTATGGATCTATACCTGAGAGGAGGTGTTGAAACGAAGAAAATTAAGACTTTAGTCCTTGATGAAGCCGATAGAATGATGGACATGGGGTTTATGCCCCAACTCAGAAATATTCTAGAAGTCATTCCAAGTAAACGTCAAAACTTGTTGTTTAGCGCAACATTTCCTACTAGAGTTGAGGTATTGAGTGAGGAATTCCTTCTTTGGCCTAACAGAATAGAAGTAAGCCCACAAGCTACTCCCGTGGCTTCAGTCACTCAAATTAAGACAGCAGTTCCTAACCTTAGGACTAAATTGAATATGCTACGTCATCTTTTAGTAGATATATATCCTGACGATAGAGCACTTGTTTTCGTAAGGACTAAAGAACAAGCTGAAAGCATCGCTAAATTTCTTGAGAGAACGATTCCAGGAGGTGTTCGTGGTATGCACAGTAATAAAGCCCAAAACACAAGACTTTATGCTATGACCCTTTTTCGTGATGGAGCAATTCGTGTTTTAGTAAGTACAGATGTAAGTAGTAGAGGTATTGACGTGCCTGAAACAAAACTTGTTATAAATTGTACTGTGCCAAGGAATTCTGCAGATTATGTACATCGAATAGGCAGAACGGGCAGAGCCTTTAGAGAAGGGGTTGCACACACTCTGTTTGACCCCAGTGAAGAGTCTTATTTAAAAGCTGTAGAATCACATCTCCCTGCTAAAAATGTTATCATAGAAGTGCCTTTACCAGACTGTGTAACAATAGAAGAAACTCCACCGGCTGAGGCAAAACAAATGGCTAGAGACATTGACGCTCAAAAGAGAAAAGCAGACCCTGACTTTAAAGGTGCTTTTCACGATAGAAAGAGAAAGCGACCTATGGCAAAGTCACGACAACAACGCAGCGCTAGAAGGAGAAAGTAAACTTACTCCATCTACCTCTAACACGTATCCTTCCTCATAACACATGACAGCCATTTTCCCATTAGGTAATGGCTCAATATGAGTATGGTAGTTAAAATCAAAACCATTATTTCTTAGCCAAGTAAAAGATGTGTCGGCTAACATGTTTATTTTAGGTTGTTGTCTCAAACGTCTTAATAAAGAACGGTTTCTGTTTAGTACCACTCCTACTTTTCTTCTTTTAGTAGGGAAATCGAATAAGTCTTTTGCTTTCATAATAGCAATAACAGAAATATTATCAATTGGGGATATAAAAACTTTGTAGTTCACAACTCTGAGTTTGTAGGTGTTACTTTTGTGCCTATGCAAACGAAATTAGTTGTGAATCAAGTAGGAATTGTCGGCGCAGGCGCAATGGGTTCCGGAATTGCTCAAATAGCCTCACAATCTGGATGCTCTGTAGTACTTTTTGACTTAAAGCAAGAAGCTTTAGATATTAGCGAAGGAAAGCTTAATAAATTAATGGCACGCCTAGTTGAAAAAGGGCGAATCTCTGAAGAAGAGTCAAAAGACATAAGGGCTAGAATTCATAGAACTATTAAAATTTCGGATCTAAAGGATTGTGAATTATTAGTTGAAGCTGTAGTAGAAAATCTTGAAATTAAACACGTCGTGTTTAAACAAATCGAATCGGTGGTTAGTGAAACAGCCATAATAGCTTCTAATACTTCATCATTATCAATTACTGCCATTGCTGCTGGTTGTGACAGCCCTGAACGTGTTGTGGGTCTTCATTTCTTTAACCCTGCACCTTTAATGCCTTTGGTTGAAATAATTCCTGCAGTCCAAACCAGAGCTGACCTTCCTTCAAAATTAGTAGAATTAATGCTGTCTTGGGGGAAAACTCCCGTAATAGCCAAGGATACACCTGGTTTTATCGTAAATCGAGTGGCTCGTCCTTTTTATGGAGAAGCGCTTAGAATTCTAGATGAAGGAATTGCAGACGTACTTTATATTGATGAAGCAATGAGAAGGGCGGGATTTCGAATGGGACCATTTCAACTTACCGATCTTATAGGTCATGATGTTAATTACGCAGTCACAGAGTCTGTGTTTAAAGCATTCTATTACGACCCTCGCTATATGCCCAGTATAACTCAATTAAAACTTGTTGAGGCGGGTTGGTTAGGTCGTAAAACTGGGCGTGGATTTTACAACTACAACGAACCTATTTCTGAAGTTCGAATAGAAAACGACCTACAAACATTAATCTCGCAACGAATTATTGCGATGCTAATAAATGAAGCAGCTGACGCTGTTTACTACGGAATTGCTAGTGCTAGTGATGTAGATACTGCAATGACAAAGGGAGTCAATTACCCTAAAGGATTACTAGTTTGGGCTGAAGAATTGGGGTTGGAAAAAGTAGTCCTACTAATTGACTCACTTAGAGATGCTTACGGTGAAACAAGGTATAGGTGCAGTCCGTTACTTAGAAAACTAGCTAAAGAAGGAGGCTCGTTTCACTAAAACCATTTCTATTTTCACATATTTGGCAAACGCCTAATCTCAGTAAGTTGGTGAGTTAGTCCGCCTAGCTCTGCGTGTACAATCCCATCTGAGTTAAATCTATCCACACGTACTTCACCAGATGCATGAACGACAGAATCTCGTGTAACAAGTATTGCTACGTGTGAGATATTTCCGTCTGCATTTTTAAAGAAAGCCAAATCATCTGCCTCTCTATCTTCCCATTTTATAGGTTCTCCAAATGTGATTTGCTCTGATGCATCTCTAGCCAATTCTCGTCCAGTAAGACGAGCTGCCAACATGGTTAATCCAGAGCAATCAATCCCTGCGACCGTCCTGCCTCCCCACTGATATGGCGCGCCTAAAAGAGATAGTGCTGCATCTCGCATTGACTTCGGAAGTTTACCGAATGGGTCTAAAGTATTTGATTTGTCTGTAGTTTTATTAATACGAGTATCTGCAATATATAAAGCCCCGTCACGTTCTTCAATTAAAGCACAAGCGGGGAGCCATAGATGAGCTTTAGTTCGTTCATTTACCCACTCTGACATTGTTGCACTTAAGATAATCCTCTCTTGCGGCATTTTTAACCCAAATACGAACTGACGCCTATCTGCCCAGCCTTCATAGCCATCTTCTAAAGATTTTACTTTAAGCCAGTTACCGCGACCTTCTTCAAGTATAGAAATACACTCTCCAGCTAATATTTGGTTTACTTGTTCAGACCTATCATTAGGTAATGCTCTGAGTGGTATTACTGAAACAGATGCAATTCCGACAGAACTCAAAGTGCTTCAATTACTATAGCAGATGCACCTCCGCCACCGTTACAAATACCGGCAGCTCCATATTTCAATCCCCTCTCTTTAAGAGAATGGGCAAGAGTTACTACAATTCTACAACCGCTAGAACCTAGAGGATGGCCTAGTGCAACTGCGCCACCATTTACATTTACTTTTGAAGGGTCTAATCCCAATTCACGGTTATTCACTATTCCTACAACACTAAATGCTTCGTTCAGCTCCCATAAATCAATATCCTCAACTTTCAGTCCTGCTCTATCTAAAGCAATAGGTAATGCAATAGAAGGCGCAGTAGTAAACCACTCTGGAGCGTGAGCAGCATCAGCGCACCCCAGTATTCTTGCTATAGGCTTAAGGCCATGTCGCTCGACAGCTTCTTCAGATGCCAAAATCATAGCACTAGCTCCATCATTTAATGTCGAAGCATTAGCAGCAGTAACAGACCCTTCTTTATCAAAAGCAGGCCGTAAAGTAGAGATTCTATCCATCTTGACGTTTTTGTACTCCTCGTCTTGGGAGAAAATTATTGGATCACCTTTACGTTGAGGGATCTCTACCGAAACGACCTCTGCATTGAAAGCTCCTGAGTCCCACGCAGCAGCTGCCCTTTTATAGCTAGTAATTGCAAATTCGTCTTGTTCTTCTCTAGTAATTCCCTTTTCTCGAGCACAAAGTTCAGCACAATTGCCCATATGGGTTTTATTGTAAACATCTGTTAATCCATCGACAAGCATGCCATCTCGCATTTTTATGTCACCAAACTTATTTCCTTTCCGTGCATCAAGATAATGAGGTACTTGAGACATGTTTTCCATACCTCCTGCAATAACAATTTCTGCTTCGCCCATTGCTATAGTAGCCCTAGCAAGTGAAATAGCCTTCATTCCACTTGCACAAACCTTATTTACCGTCGTGCTAGGTACAGACTCTGAAAGACCTGCACCTAATGCTGCTTGACGTGCAGGAGCTTGCCCCATACCTGCTTGTAAGACATTACCCATGTAAACTTCTTCTATCTCCTTAGGGTCTAAAGAAGCTCTGTCTAATGCGCCTTTGATTGCAATTGAACCTAATTTTGTAGCAGAGACACTTGACAATGACCCTAAAAAACTACCCATTGGAGTTCTTACTGCAGAAACTATATATACGTTTGATGACATGTTGAATATTTTAATACTGCGAAATTAACCTCTGTTGGCTCTAATAACACCTTTTTAGTCACACTTTGGCACACCCTTTGTAAAGATAACGATAGCAAGTAAAACTTGTACATGTTTTGGTTTTGGTTCAGTCAAATACATACGCCGGGAAACGTCCCGGCGTTTGTTTTGTAAGAAAACTTTTTTTAAAAAAAGCAACCTTTTATGACAAGTAATCGTATTTATCCGCATGTCATTCTCTTTAATATCTTCTCCGAAAAAGTTGTCACATTTCCAACAACTGATTAGACATGTACATGATCAGCCTACACAATTAAGAAGAGCCCTTAGATTAGCCTGTAAAGAACTAACTAAAGATGAAGTTATTGCGTTAAGCAGTTGGGCTTCAGCACGGTATAGGCTTTAGACTTCCGTTTGTGGCGACTCTTTTTCAGAATCATCATTTCCACGAATAGGTTCAGTATTATCAGAGCTTTTTGTATGTCGCTTACGTTGTTTTAGTGGGCGTGCACCTCTGTCGGCATTACCGAACTTTACTTCWGCATTTCGTCTTTTGTTAGGCTTAGGAGCATCACCCCCTTTCATTAAGTTAAGGAACTCACGTGGCACTCTAGATTTAACCATTATCTCTTCCCCATTAGGTCCCGTTATTTCCAGTGCAAACATATGAACTCCTTCTCTCTTTAGTGGATCAGGAGCTGTTTTGCCTTTTCCAATAATAATACACTTCTCTCTACGCAATGAAGGCATTATAAGTTGAATAGCTTCAATTGGGGCGTCTACCTTCAAAAGAGTGTGGCTTTCTGTAGCTCTCATAGTTCTATATTGAACATTCACCTTTTCACCATCTTCTTCTCGACACTCTAATTCATCATCGGGAGGTAAGTGGCCTTCAACTAAAATATAAATACCCTGCCTAAAATCATTCCATTCACCTTGAAGATGTTCTCGCCATTTTTTGTTCTTTGCTATCAAACAAATTCCACTGACATCTTTCATTAGTTTGTTGACAAAATGAAGATCAACATTCCCCCTATTTTGTAATTCAAGCCACTTTTTCATTCTTGAATAACTGGTACTAACATGTGGATTAGGTGCAGCGGTTATCCATCCAGAAGGCTTAACATATGCCAAAAAGTTATCATCCTCGTAAATAATATCAAAAGGAGGCTTCGTAGGTGCGTTCGCAGCTCTAGGGTTCGACCTGAAAGTAGGACTTTCTCCAACTGACGGTGCGTTTTTCACGGTTCTACGACCTCTATCATGAGTTACGTTCATTCCTGGCTGAACTTCCGTCGACGGGATACGAACGACAATTCCTTCAACCTTCACAGCTCCGTTTTTAATTGCTTTTCTTGCTCTTGTACGAGTCGTGTATCCGCCTTGCATTGTAAGAGCGTCAACTAATGTGCCTGGGTGGCGTACCTCAAATCCTTCCATGGTGCGAAGGTAGGTCGTACATGGTAATTATTGGGCAAATCGTTTAAAGTAAAAGAGGTTCATCGCCATTGCAATGAACCTCCCTAACTAACAACTAAACTTGACATATTACAAGTACAAATCTGTAACCTTGTAAATCAATCTTAAGCAATTAAAGAAAGAATTTTGACTTTCACAAATCTTAGTCAGCTGGTAACGTGGAAGTTATTCACAATTAGTAACAAGATGTTCCAAAAGTTGTAAGAAGATTCATTAAATCTACAATTGTAACTACCCCGTCTCCATTAAGGTCAGCTGTACAATTTGATATACATCCGAATTCTGACAGAACTAATAGCAAATCAGACACATTCCTCTCTCCATCTCCATTTAAATCTCCATTACACCAAGGTAAATCAATGCAATTTGTAAATGATGATGTTAAAGAAAAATCAACACCCTGACTAGATGCGATAGAATCTCCAAACGGACTTAACCACTCAAAACCTCCAGGCTCTGCGCAGTATGCATCTAACCAACCATCACCATCTTCATCAGTCCATTGTAAAACCAAACATCCCGCTGGAAGACATAGGGTAATCGATGTGGAGTCACCAGCAGCGTGGGGTTTTGATTGAAGAATATGAGACGTCGAGTTACCAAAAGACAAAGACCACTTCAAATCAATGGCATTACAACCAGCCCATTCGGATAGAGTGCCTCTGTATCCTAATCCTGAAACCGTACAGCTTTCATAAGAAGTGTTATTTAGCAAAGTTGGGTCTGTAATGGAATTTATCTCTGTAATCACGAACGATATAGTGCGAGTTCCAGATGAATCTACAACATGACTAGAAGTAGGAAGAATTGTTAGTGACCCCGGTTCAAGGGGTTGTGAGAAAGTGTGATTGATAGTCGTTGACGAATTATCCCATTCTATTTTGTATGTTAGAGACGTAATCGAAGTAAGTCCAGAGTTTAAAACTTTTGGTGAACAATCAAATGTCCAATCACATTGAAGACGTTCGAAATTATCAAAGCCCATTGCCGTTAAGTCAAGTACAGGAATATTTAGTAGCGGCACTTCCCATACACCTCTTCCGTATGTTGCTGCTACAAGGCGATTAGTAGCAGTCCTTATCTCTAAATCTGTAATAATCGTTATAGGTAATTCTGTACCAAACCTCTCCCACCCTATACTTGAATCATAAATAAAAACCCCCATATCTGTACCCACATACTTCGTTCCAATAGAAGATTCAATAATAGTATTTACAGGAAGGGCTGGCAAACCCAAGGACATATCTACCCAAGTCCCCCCAGCGTCATATGAAACCCACACTTGATTTCCTGAGACATAACTACCGAAAGTTATCCATATTTCATTAGGGTCAGATGATGAGATCAGGACGTCGCCTATAGTAGCTCCAGGTAAATTTATTATCTCTGTAAAGTCGTAGCCGTTAGTTGACTTCCAAAGTTCTTCACGTTTGGCAACATATATTAAATCAGGGTTTGTAGCAGATAACGCTATAGCGTCCGCTTTAGTCGTACTCATAGGTCCTAACGTTGTCCATGTTGATCCTCCGTCATCAGAGCGATGAATCGATTTCTTACCGACGTAAATAACGTTAGGATTAATAGAACTAGGCAACCAAGGAGTTAACCAGTTACCGAATTCATTAACTCCAGAACCAGAATAATTCGCGATTTGCAAATTTGTTCTACCTCCATTATCCGATCTGTATAGAAGTCCGTAGTAAGCACTCATAAACAGCTTACTTGAGTCAGAAGCATGATAGAAACATCCCATCCCATCTCCATCTAATACTCTTTGCCAACCATCTTTGTTGTATAGTGATGTCCCATTGTCTTGTGTTCCGAGAATCATTTCTGAATGTTCGTGTGGATTAAGACCTAAACGATAGATTTGGGCTATATCAAGACCATTAGATTTGTCATCATAAAATCCATTGTTATCTCTTAGATATACTCCTCCATCGTTTGCAACGATCATTCTTCCATCCTGAAGAAAAGTTATTCCATGTTGATCTGCATGAACTAAAGGATGTGCTCCTTGGCCTGACCAATGAGCATCACAAATCCAGTTCACACCACCATCGATAGATTCCCATAAATTAACCCCTCCAATAACGATATTGTCAGCATTTAAAGGATTTACAGCTATACACATATCCCACCAAGCTTGTCCCGAATAATCTGAACCGTCACTTGTCCATCCGTGCATGTTAGGACCACCATTAGATCTTAGCATAACTGGATAAAATGATGCACCGCCATCATCAGACCTCCATACTCCTAGAGTGGTTTGGGTGAAATAATGTGCTCCGAAAACGTAAACTATATCTGGGTTTGAATCCCCCACAGCTATTTCTATTCTTCCTAAACTTGAAGATTCTGGTAAATTAACTTGAACCCAAGTTATGCCAAAGTCTGTTGATCTAAATACTCCAACATTTTCTTGAGCAATTGTAATAATATTCGACGAGAAGTTATTAAACTCAATATCACGTATAACTCCGGGTTTTATTTGGTTAAAAGAAACTCCTGAGTCAGAAGACCTATATAAACCACTACTAGAAGCAACAAAAATTACGTTAGAGCTATCGGGATGAAATTCAACTTTAAAAATCTTACCTACTCCATCCACGGGCATTATTAGTCCCGTTGTTTGCCATGAAACACCCGCATCTAAAGTCTCTAATAAGCCTATGCTATAAGTAGTTGCGCCATCAGAATCTCCTGTTGCCAAATACCAATGATTTAAATTTAATGGATCTACAATCACATCTGTTGCGCCAACCGCAGAAAGTGCGTCTACACCCCCGCCAGCAGGATTCCAAGTCACCCCCTCATCCGTAGAAAGCCAAAGCCCTCCAGACGGAGCACAAGCTAACCAACCTCCATCATATACCACAACGTTATTAACCCGGCCTGCACCACCAAATATTGGTATGTTATCGTTGCCCGCATACTTCCAAGCACTTCCTATTATAGAACTTGATCTTGAGTTATTAGACTTCTCATCAACAAAAGCATCCCATAAAGCTCTAGCAGGTGGTCGATTTGAATTTGGAGCAGTTCGTCGTTCAACCCACCAGGCCCATCTTTCAAATGGTTTCGCTCCATTAGATCTAGGAACAGCACTTCTGTCAGACCATTTAGTTTTAAAAACTTCACGAACTTCTTCAACAGAAACATCAGAATTTTGTAACTCGGACTGCCAGGTAATTTCGTTTTGGCCCCAAACACTACCTCCTACCCAAATGAAATTGAGTAAAACAAACACAGGGAAAAACATCCCTCGAATATTAATCGGGCGGCACATAGCATTAAAATACGACTATTTATATCAAAAGTTACGGTTGATACTTAGAATTTAGATTTAACTCAGTTAACTAGAAGAAGACATCGAATGATAAACATTCTGTACATCATCATTTTCCTCTAGTTTATCAATCAGCTTTTCTACTTCTAGTGTCTCAGATTCACCAAGTTCAGTAGTGGTTGCAGGCACCCTATCAAATCCAGACTCTTGGATTTCTATACCTAATTCTTCAAGTTTTTTCATTAAACCACCGAAAGATTCGAATGGAGCGGTAATAATTATTATCGATTCATCTACCTCAATTTCTTCAGCACCATAATCTATCAGTTCAAGCTCCAGCTCTTCAGGATCCTGTCCCTCAGAACTGATATTAAAAAAACATACTCTATTGAATAAAAACTCAACACTTCCAGTAGTCCCTAAATTCCCTCCATTATGAGCGAAATCACTCCTTACACTAGCTACAGTTCGGTTGTTATTATCCGTTGCAGTTTCTACAAAAAAGGCCACTCCATGAGGTCCGTATCCCTCGAAAGTAACTTCCTTATAACTAGATGTATCTTTATCCGTAGCCTTCTTAATTGCACGAGCAATATTATCCTTGGGCATATTGGCAGCACGGCAATTCTGAAGTACAGCTCTTAATGTGGAATTCGTATCTGGATCGGCGTTCCCTCCATCTTTAATAGCTATAATTATATCTTTATTAAGCCTTGAAAAAACTTTAGACATTGCTGACCAACGTTTCATCTTCCTTGCCTTCCTAAATTCGAATGCTCTTCCCATAATTATCGTCTCTTTTTGCGAATATCGGCTCCGTTGAATTATTTACCAAGTCGTGTTGCAGAATGTCCCAAATTGAGTTAGTACTAATATCAAATCGTGAACAGATGTATAGCCATCATGGTCAACATCTGTCGGGCAAAGGTTCCCCTGAATCGTAGATATACATGTCTGGGTTAAGTCATCCCAAACAGTACCTGATCCACAAAACTCTGATGGATTAGGACAAAATTGAACGGAAGAGCCTTCAATTAAAATTATGGACTCGTCAACTAAAATACCAGTAAATGTTTCATCGATTCCTCCTGGCCAATGGACTATTACCGAATCTACTTGAGTACTTAAACCAAGTCCGAAATGAAGATAACGCGAGTTTTGGCTTAAATATTTATCACCGCAAAAAACGACATCGTACTCAAGACCATTAGGATGATACACTGACACTTCGGCACCTATTGCATCTCGATTTGATGTAACTCCTTCAGGCCTTATTTTTAAATAATGGTTCCCATTAGGGATTCCACTAATCATAGTAGCATATTCTCCTATCCTATGAGACACCAAATCTGGGAATCCATCACCATTAAAATCTCCAGTAGCTATTGAAAATGTAAACTGATCGATTTGAGGTGTCAATAAGGAAACATCAAGAAGTGGTGATAGTCCATCATTCTCAAAAAATACATTTAAATTTTCTTGAAACTGATTGAAAACATTAGGATAATCATTATAGGAACTTATACCTGTACCAACATACAAATCAGGCCACATATTATTATCATAATCGACAAAAGCAGCTCCCCAACAAAGTTTATTTACAGATACTCCTTCTACTACTGTTACATCATTAAAATCACCTGTGGAATTTAGATCATTCTTAAAAAAATAGTTTCCCAATGGTCCATTTGTCATATATAAATCCATATCTCCATCCCTGTCGTAATCTCCGAAAGTAGAACTCATTGCATAAATTCCTATATCTACACCCCACAACATTGCCATATCACTAAATGTGCCGTCTCCATTGTTTAAATAAAACGCATTTAAAAAACTAGTCCTATCGTTAATAATGTGAAGATCTAATAACCCATCTTTATTTATATCGATCCACGTACTTTGAAAGGTTTGTTTTAAACCATTACCAACACCTGCAACTTCAGTGACATTAGTAAAAGTCCCATCTCCATTATTGTGATAAAGTTCATTCTCACTATTGTTTATAGGTGTGTGATAATTACAGATATATAAGTCCAAAAAACCGTCATTATCGTAATCTCCAAACGATGCTCCATAACTCTTAGTATCAGAAGCAGTAGATAAACCACAAGTAGTAGATACATCTGTAAACTGCATTCCACCATCATTTATCCATAAAGAATTTGAAGCATTCCTATTTGTAACAAGGAAATCTTGATCTCCATCATTATCAATATCAGCCCAAAGAACGGCCTTAGTTTCATTTGATAAATTAGTGATATTAAAAAACACTTCTTGGAACCCCGTACTATCGCCTTGATAAAATCTCATATTTCCAGCATGATGACCAAAAGTTAAATCATCAATCTCATCTCCATTAAAATCAGCAAAACTTACTCCTGTTCCTAGAAACCCACCTGTATGGTCAGTATTTAAAGACATTGAATTAGAAACATCAACAAATTGAGCTTGAACATAAAATGAAATTAGTGAAAACAAAAAGCACGTCAATACCAGCCGTAAGGCCTCTGTTTGAAAATAAATATTTCGATTAATTATATACAAAATCAATTGATTACGCCCTTTAAGTTAAGTTAATCTAGTTATACACGCAACTCATCGATTAAATTAGCGTCTTAATGTCGAACCAATTGAAAAAACCATTTCACCATGAGTAATTATAAATCAGTACTACTATTATGTTTAGGGGCTATTTTCTCAGTCGCTATTCAAGCTCAAATTTCACACGGAGGAGCCCCTATTCAGTGGGGAAACGCAACATATTCTCCAACGATTGACACAAAGTTAATGCCTACACTTGACTTAATAACACTTGCTGCTGAGGATGCTGTTACTGACCAATATAAAGAAGCGCCATGGAGATTTGGGGTTGAACACCCTGTTTCATACAACCTTCAAAACTCTGGAACTTGGACTTTCGAAGAAGGCGTTCATGTTTGGAGATTGCAAGTGGACTGCCCAAATGCATTAAACATTAGTTTTATGCTCTCTAGATTCATTCTTCCAAAGGAAGCTGAATTATACGTTTACAATGCTCAAAGAACTGCATATATCGGTTCTTTCACACGTGAAAACAATAAAGATTGGGAAGGGCTTTCTTTAGGTATTCTAGACGGATCTTCAATGATTCTTGAATACCACGAATCTCCAGCCTCTTATGGTATGGGTGAAATTGAAATAGATCAGGTAGTTCACGGATATCGCTCTTTATTAAATCACCAAGATGCTGTACTAGCTGAAATGGCTGACAGAATGGGACCTTTCGGAAACTCTGGGGCTTGTAACATTAATGTTAATTGTACAGAAGGTCAACCTTGGCAAACAGAAAAGAGATCAGTAGCTCTTATCGTTAACGGTGGATCTGCATATTGTACTGGAGCATTGATTAATAATACTGCGAATGACGGCACTCCATATTTCCTGACTGCAAATCACTGTATAGGAACACCTAACACTTGGGTTTACTACTTTAACCACGAAAGCAGTACTTGCGCAGGTTCAACTGGTCCTACAAACCAAAGCATTTCAGGAGGAACTCTTTTAGTACAAAACGGTGGATCTGACTTTGCCTTAATACAACTTAGTACTACCCCACCAGCTAGCTTCAATGTAGAATATGCAGGTTGGGATAATTCAGGCACATCACCTACCTCTGCTGTAGGGATTCACCACCCTAGTGGAGATGTGAAAAAAATATGCTTCCAAAACAATGCTCCTACAATTAATAATACTGGTGGAGCAGATGTTTGGTGGATTGACTCTTGGGAATTAGGTGTAACTGAGCCGGGTTCTTCAGGCTCTCCTCTTTTTGACCAAAACCATCGTATCATAGGTCAATTATACGGTGGAGCTGCAGCATGTAACGGGTCTGTAAATAACGGACAATACGATTACTACGGAAGATTTAACGTAAGCTGGGGATTAGGAGCATCTCAATATTTAGACCCACTAAATACAGGAGTATCTACATTAGATAGCTATCCTACAAATGCCGTGCCTGGCATGGGTTGTACTGATCCAACTGCGTGTAACTACGATCCAACTGCTACAACTGATAACGGGAGTTGTGTACAAAATGACGCATGTGGAATTTGCGGAGGTGATGGAACGTCATGCTCTGGATGCACAGACCCTACATCTTGTAACTATGACCCTGCAGCAACTGTTGACGATGGCTCTTGTATTGGTAATGGAATTGAAATTACTTTCACAATTCTTACGGATAACTATCCTGGTGAAACTACATGGAGTATAAATGACGCAACGGGTTCTGTTATTATGTCTGGAGGACCATATAACACTGCATCAACTACATACTCGCAAACTGCTTGTGTTGCCGCTGGTTGTTACGATGTTACAATCAACGACAGCTTTGGCGATGGTATTTGCTGTGCATACGGCACTGGTAATTATGTGGTTTCATCTCTTGGAACCTCTTTAGTTACTGGTGGACAATTCACTACTACAGAAACCACTAATTTTTGTGTTACAAGTGCTGTCGATGTTCCGGGGTGTGTTGATGTTGCTGCTTGTAATTACAACCCATCTGCTACAATAGATAACGGAACTTGTAACTATACTTCTTGCGCTGGATGTACTAACACTAATGCTTGTAATTATGACCCGACTGCTACTATTGATGATGGTACTTGTGAAACTTTAAGTTGTTCTGGATGTACAATACCTGGAGCATGTAACTATGATCCAACAGCAACTATTAACAATGGAACTTGTGAAAGCATAAGCTGCTCTGGCTGCACTAACTCTACAGCATGTAATTATGACCCTGCTGCAACTATAGATAACGGAACTTGTGAAAGTTTAAGTTGTGCAGGATGTACAGATTCAACAGCTTGTAATTATGATTCGACAGCAACTATTGATAACTCAACTTGTGAATTCACATCATGTGCATGTGTTGGAGACTTAAATGGAGACAGCATGATTACTGTATCTGATATTCTTATAGTGCTTTCAGAATTCGGTTGTATGTCTGGATGTACTGCTGACGTTGATGGAGATACTTTTGTGAATGTCTCTGACATTCTGGTGATACTCTCAACGTTTGGTTCAGCTTGTTGATTTTCAACTATCTTGTGAGTTAAAGAAGCTCACAAAGTAGACACTATGACTTTTAATATAAAACAAATGATAGGAGCGGTGGCCATATTTTTGACCTCCGCTTCTGCATTTACTCAATGTACTACTTGTGCACCTGATTACACATGTGTCGCAAGCGGTTACCCAATACTTTGTCCTGAAACTCTTCCTGATGGAACTACAGGTGTCGCATACGAAACTACTGCTACATTTAATATGCCTGGAACAGTTACAGACCCTAGTTCTGGAGTAGATGCATCTCTTGAAAGTATAACTATTACAAGTATTACAGGCTTGCCTTATGGTCTTACGCTTACTCCCAGCAACCCCGATGGCATATATTACCCGGCAAGCGGCGAGAATTATGGTTGTGCAACTATTTGTGGAACGCCATTAGCTGCAGGCCAATATTTTGTAAGCATAAATGTTGCCGTTGTTGCTTCAGCTTTCGGATTCACTCAAACTTTAAATGAAACTTTCTCTCTTCCTCTCACGATTATTCAAGGTGAAGGAGGAGGAAATCCAAGTTTTTCAACTTCAGAAACAACAGGCTGCTCACCTTTAACTGTTGATGTTGTTAATACTATCACAGGTCCCGGGGTTAGTTATGCTTGGGATTTCGGCGGTCCTTCAAGTGGTTCTACTATTACTTTGGATATATTAACTGATGACTATCCTGGAGAAACGACCTGGATGATTACAGATGAAACTGGTGGGGTAGTCATATCTGGAGGCCCTTACTCTTTAAGCCAAACCCTATTTTCAGAAACCATTTGTTTAGGTCCCGGTAATTACACTCTTATTGTAACAGATAGCTTTGGTGATGGAATGCAGTATGGAGGTGTTGTGGGTAATTATGCTCTAACAGATGGAGCAGGTGTAATCCTTGCTGAAATTGTAGCTGGAGGGAACTTTGGTACTCAGAGTATACATTCATTCACTATCGATTCTACTTCAGGACCTGGTGGATGCATTCTTACTACGAGTAATCCTTCCGTAGTTTATGATATTCCGGGTACTTACAATCTTTCGCTAACAACTACTGTTAGTGAATTGACATTAATCGGACTAAATATAATAACACTTGCAGGAGGTTGGAGTGGAGATGTAGAGGAGTTTTTTTGGGGCGCGCCCGATCCATTTTTTGTAATTGGGGGTGATGCTTCTTATACTTCTGATTGGATTGGAGATACTGAAACTCCTAATTTTACTGGATTAAGTATCCCTTTAGATTATGGCGGGACATATTCCTTTTCTTTTTATGATGATGATGACATCTCTGCAAATGACTTCTTAGGAACCGCAAATTTCGTCGCGAATGTTCCTGGAGAGTTTACAATTAGTGGAGGAGGAACAACTGCTATACTTTCCATAGTTGAAACTGTTAGCTCTCAATTTATAGATAGTGAACTGATAACAGTTTTTGAATCTCTAAATGTATGGGCTGATATAGATGGAGATGGTTATGGAGACTTTAACGTGCCGATTAATGGATGTGACACATCTATTACTACAACATTCGCTTTTAACGGCGAAGATTGTAACGATGGTGATGCTTTAATGTTTCCAGGTGCTCCTGGCACATTTAGCGGAATAGACAACGATTGTAATTCGATTATTGAGGGTGATGAAATAATTACGATACTGGGCTGTGTTGATCCACTTGCTATAAACTACGATCCTACAGCAACAACTTCAGATGGTACATGTGAGTATATTATATGTTCTGGTGACTATAATAATGATGGTGTAATTTCAGTAAGCGATTTATTAGAACTACTTTCAACTTTCGGATGCACGTCTAATTGTGTAACTGACTTAACTGGTGATGATATGGTGAGTGTTGGTGATTTACTAAATTTACTCTCTCTATACGGAACTAATTGTCCCTAAATTGATATAACACGTACTCAGAAACAAATTAAAATGAAAAATATACTACTCGGTTTTTTTGCCATACTTACTATTGGAAGTGCCGCAGCTCAATGTACAGCTGACTTTAATTTTGGGCTTGAAACTTCAGGGATTTCGCCAAATCCTAACCTGGGGGAACAGTTTGCTCCTGCAATTGTTCTGCAACCTTATTATGATGTTCTACATATTCTAATTCCGCAATACGTTCTAGAAATTGATTCTACACTCCCCTTCTCTCCTACTACTCCACTTGATTCTATCGAGTTAATAAGCATAGTAATGGTAGATTTAAATGACACTCTAACTACTTATACTCTTCCTCAAATCGGACTAGATGTCGTTTGTAACAACAATGGAGATTCAGGTAATCCGTGTTCTTTTTTAGGAGGAAATCAGTACTGTGCAAGCATTGAAGGAACTCCTTTTCTTTCAGGCAGTTATAGAGCCGATATTACTGTAAAAGGTTGGGTTACGGTTTTTGGTTTCCCCTTCGGACAAGAACAACTATTTGGATCTCTAAATCTAAATATTGGTACAGAAGGATGCATGGACCCGCTTGCTGACAATTATGACCCTGCTGCGGTTATTGATGATGGATCTTGCTCTACAGCAATTGCCTGTTTTGGAGATTTAAACGGTGACTCAAGTGTATCCGTAGCTGATCTGTTATTGATCTTATCCGAATTCGGATGTACTTCAAATTGTAGTACAGACCTTAATAATGATGGTGTAACTAGTGTAGCAGACCTACTTGAATTACTCTCTGTGTTTGGTACTCAATGTTAAATAAATTTTAAAAGTAAATTATAGCTGGGTTTCCTCGCTAGGTCTTTCAGCTCATTTTTGTCTTAAATTGCAACATCTATACGTAAAACTTTGAGATTAATGTTTAAGTATCTACTATATATAAGTGTTTCTATTGTTCTGCTCACATCTACTCAAGTAGTTTTTGCACAATGCAATACGACGGTCAGTTTTGATGTAAATCTTTCAGCTGCACAAACCGCAAATCAGAATCTAGTTCTTAGTGGCACATTAACTCAAGTTCAATTTAATTTAAACTTTTCAGCTAATGGTGCTGAATGGCCCGCTGATATGATAGTAATCATAACAGGAGCTAATGGAAATTGTATGGCTGGAGAAGGATATAATATTAATCCTCCATCAAGCTGTTTTGCTATAGATTTTCCAGGCGGCTGGACATCTAGTACAAATGGATTCTACACATATACTATGTCAGCCGCAGCTGCAAACATATCTGGTGATGGAACCTGGTTGTTTTCTGTCCAAAATGGCTGGACATCTGCATCAAGTACTAATTACGACTTAGATATTGTTCTTTTCGGGGTTTGTGATCAAGGTGATTGCATGAACGTGTGGGCTTGTAATTATAATCCAAATGCTGCTTATGAAGACAATTCATTCTGTATCTATCCTGAATTTGGTTATGATTGTAACGGTAATTGTAATGCTGACGAAGATGGAGATGGTGTATGTGATATGTTTGAAGTTCCTGGATGTGACGACTTAGCTGCATGTAACTTCTCTTTATTAGCAACTGACAACGACGGTTCATGCGGATATGCAAATCTTGATGAAGACTGTGAGGGTAATAGTCTTATACCACATTTCAATAATGCTCCTGAAGATATTTCGGTAAGTTGCTCTATGGTTCCCAATGCACCCACAGTGTACGCCTCTATTTCATCGTATGCCTCGGTTTTTGAAGCTGAACATAATCCAGACGGAAATTGTTATGCCGCTGTATGGGGAGTTACAATAGTTATGGATGAGAGTACTTTTGAAGGAAATTGCCCTGGAGAATACTCCATTGTTCGTCATTGGGTCGGAACAGATTGCATGGGGAGGCAGGTCGAACATACACAAACAATTTCTGTAATTGACAATACAGCCCCAGTTTTCACTTTCGGAATAGAACCTGTTACAACTACATGCCCTATCCTACCTGCGTTCGAACAACCTATAGCAGAAGATGTTTGTAGTTCTCCAGTTGTTTACAATATTGAAGCAGAGTCTATACTTCCTGGCGAATGTGATGGTCGCTATTCTATTTATCGTCTTGTAACAGCTACAGATGCTTGTGGCAATAGTTCAACTGTAGAACAGGTAATTGAAGTAAATGATGAAACTGGGCCTATTTGGTCTGAATTATTGCCAGAACAAGTTATTTCGTCAGCTATTGAAACCGAAGATTTCGGAATGCCAGTGGCGATGGATTTATGTAGCGATGTAACAATTCAAGTCGTGTCAGAATTAGGCCCAGGAATTTGTCCTCTAGCTGTTGAACTAACCAGGACTTTTATTGCTACTGATGCTTGTGGAAATGAGAGTGTCCCTTTTGTTCAAGTGATTAATGAGGACACTGATTTATTTACGTTTATTTCAGCTACATCTGATGCAACTTGTTCTTACTCTAGTGATGGATATGTCGTAGTTGAAACTTCTGGAGCAGTACCTCCTTATGATTTGTATTTCGGAAATGTCAATCCAGAAGCATTGTCTTCAGGAGAGTATACTGTTACTGTGAGTGATGCAAATCTTTGCTCAACGACTCTTGACTATAGTATTTTCGCTCCTCCAGCACTTCAACTTTCACTAGAAAGTACAGAGCCCAACTGTTCCGATATGTTTTCAGGTACAGTCACTGCAACAGCTGCCGGTGGAACAGGAGATTTAACTTATGACTGGGGGGGTATAAACCCCTTAGCCGTTGCTGGTGGGAACTACACCATAACTATAGAAGATGAGAATGGATGTACTTTATCAGACGAAGTCATTGTAGAGTCTGCAATAATTCCAGTTGTTGGAGTTATTGATGGAAATACAGAGGTCATGTACGGTGACTCAAGTGTTTATGAATACACTTATACCGCAGGAAGTTCGTACGAGTGGATGTTTTCTGGTGCAGATTCTCTAGTTGTTTCAAACATATTCGCTATCTCATTACTTTGGAGCACAGAAGGCCCTGGGTATGTGTGTGTAACTGAAACAAATGCTTTCGGATGCGTCGGAGATCAGGTTTGTATTGAAACAAATGTATCTGTGGGCGTTAATGAGCAATCGAGCGACATGAGTCATGAAAACCTTTATGTATTCCCTAACCCGTCCTCAGGTAAGTTCAGTTGCCACTTACCAGAGTCACTAAGTGGAGCTTTGGAGTGGAGTTTAATTGATTTAGGCGGTGCAATTGTTGGTAATGGATCTCTTTCCGCTAACTATGTTTCAGACCAAACTTTTGACTTCTCACACTTATCAAATGGTAGCTACCTTCTTATTCTTGGAGACCATGCTATCTCTGTTCAAATAGCACGATAATTATAATTTCACATTAAAAATGGAGAGAGGAGTCAAAATTAATTGACTCCTCTCATTTTTACGGTGTAAGCCGGATTCTGTTCTCCGATTCAGTGATAACACTTTATCGAAGCTTCATCATTGATCTAGTGCGACCTACCCTCTAGTATCGAACGAGTAGCCCTCAAACACTAGTTTACATGGTCTTGCAGCCCATAAGGTTTACCTAAGCTAATGAATCACTTCATTACTGGTGAGCTCTTACCTCACCTTTTCAGCCTTACCTGTTCTCAAGTTTTTCAACCTAAGTCATCGGCGGTTTAAATCTCTTTAGCACTTTCTGTGTCATCTCGTTAGACGACCCTTCCTTTTGAGAAGTATGGTACTCTACGCTGTCCGGACTTTCCTCCCCGATTTAATGAGGCGATGAAGTCAACCGTGACACAAATTTAACAATTATGCAACTTGTATTAGTAAATTTGGCAAATGAAATTAAACCTACCGCTAAGTCTTCTAATTATTGCATCCTCCGCTCTCATTAATAGCTGTTCTAACTCCAGTGAAAACACACACTCAGACTATCATCTTGGAAACTCAGTGCAAAATAATTTTTCAGAAGATGGTATAACTTATGAAAAGGAAATAAACCTTTCAAACATGCATCAATTCACTTTCGGTGGGGATAATGCTGAAGCTTATTGGTCTTTTGATTCGAACTCGCTTGTATTCCAAACCTCAAATCCTAAAGGAGGAATCCAGTGCGATCAAATATTCGTGATGAATGTAGATTCAGATGGAACGCCTTCTGAAACTCCTCCTTCTCGAGTTTCTAACGGACTCGGAAGAACTACTTGTGCTTACTTTATGCCTGGAGATTCTACTGTCGTTTACGCCTCTACCCACTTAGGAGATGTGAACTGTCCTCCTGTGCCTGAGAGAGGTGTAGAAGGAAGATATGTTTGGGCTATATACCCTGACTTTGACATCTTCGAAACTGATTTGAAAGGAAATATAGTGAACCAACTTACAGATTTTGAGGGGTACGATGCAGAAGCTACACTTTCGCCACAGGGGGATAAAATCGTTTTCACAAGTACTAGA
Organism: Bacteroidota bacterium; assembly: GCA_002746975.1. GTDB lineage: Bacteria > Bacteroidota > Bacteroidia > Flavobacteriales_D > Sanyastnellaceae > UBA974. The sequence continues at coordinate 75,419 of NVXE01000005.1, forward strand.
AGTGGGGATTTAGAGCTTTACACATGTAACCTTGACGGTAGTAACGTCTTTCAAATCACTAATGAATTAGGATATGACGGAGGTGCATTCTTCTCGCCAGATGGAGAGTGGCTTGTTTGGAGATCTTCGCGACCTAAGACTGATGAGGAAGTGAAAAAATATCAAGACTTACTTGCAAATGACCTTGTAGAACCAACAGACATGGAGTTGTTTATAGGACGAGTTGATGGAACTGACATAAGACAAATCACGGAATTAGGCGGAGCTAACTGGGCTCCATACTTTCATCCTGATGGAGATAAAATATTATTTTCTACCAATCATCATACAGGAGGTTTTCCTTTTAATATTTTCATGATAAATATTGATGGAACAGGATTAACTCAGATTACTTTTGATAATGCTTTTGATAGCTTTCCAATGTTTTCACCTGACGGAAAGCGTTTGGCCTTTTCTTCTAACAGAAACAATGGCCGCACAAGAGCTACAAATGTATTCGTAGCAAACTGGAATGACTAATGAAAAAATACTATTTACTTCACAAACCTTATGGTATGCTCAGTCAATTTACTCGTGAGGGTGGTCATCCATCACTTGCAGATGTTGACTTTACATTTGAAACTGACGTTTATTCCGTAGGAAGATTAGATACTGATAGCGAAGGACTTCTTCTACTTACTAACGATAAACGACTTAATTCAGAGTTGCTATCTCCTGAAAATGGACATCCTAGAACCTATCACGCTCAAGTTGAAGGCGCACCTGAATTTTCTGATGTTAGGAAGCTACAAAATCCTATGAAACTTAAAATTAAAGGGAAGGAATTCACAACGCGACCTTGCCGAGTCTCTATCTTAGAACCTCAGCCTGACTATGTCGATAGACTTCCTCCTGTAAGAGTACGAAAATCTATTCCTGATACTTGGATATCAATTACTTTAACAGAGGGTAAAAACCGGCAAGTAAGACGAATGACTGCAGGAGCTGGATTTCCTACCTTAAGACTAATTCGAGAGGCTATAGGTCCCTTTAAACTAAAAGGTCTAAAAGCTGGAGAAGTTAGAGAATTAACTGAAGAAGAAGTAGGGAAGTTAATATAGATTCAAAATAAAAAATCATGATAAGATCATTTATCGCCATCATTTCATCAGCTTGGTGGTGTGGATTAGCTGTTGTCGTATTAATGATTTCTCCTAAAAGTTCAGATTTTGTATTAATAAAATTAGCCAAAAAATACTGGAGCGCACCTCTCATTAAATGGATAGTAGGAGTTGACTTAGAAGTCCAAATAAACCCCAAAACGCAGGCTCTACTCAATAGCGGTAAAGGAGCTGTTTTAATGGCAAATCACTCCAGCTTTTTAGATATTAATGTCGCTTTTGCTGCTTGTCCAGCACCTATAGTATTTCTTGCAAAGGCTAGTATTAGAAAAATCCCTTTGCTAGGTGGAGCAAACGCAAGAGTAGGAACTGTTTTTGTAGAAAGGGGTAATAAAAAATCAGCTAGAGTAGCAATTTCTACTTTAGTAGAGACAATAAAGAATGGACGCTGCGTTTTGGTCTTTCCAGAAGGAACGAGATCAGATAAAGGCAGTGGTGAGATTAGGCCTTTCAAAAAGGGTGGTTTTCATCTTGCTTTTAAAGCTAATGCTCCTGTTATACCAGTATATTTTGATGGAGTAGGCCCGCTATTGCCCAAGGGACATTTCGCTATACGTAGGAATACTAATTCTACACGTAAAGTGAAAGTCATCTTCGGAGCTCCAATAATTGATGAAAAACACTCTGTAACAAGTTTAAAAGATGAGTGCTACGAGTCTTTAAAAGCAATTTCACAAGCGAGAACTAAGCCCTCTCTAATAGCGCGTTGAGCATCTAGTCCTTTAGAGTTTCTAGCTCCTCCGATAATCGAAACTTTTATACCGCATTTTTCTAACTCTTCTTTAAGAGGAACGAATGGCAGTTGGCCTGCACAGACTATTACATTATCTACTTCCAAAGTAAATATTCCTTTTTCCCTGTGATTGCAATGAAGTCCATGGTCATCAAGCCTTAAATATTCAATACCGGATAACATCTTAACGCCTCTTTCTCTTAATGTTAATCTATGAATCCAACCTGTAGTTTTCCCTAGATTAGCTCCAGGCTTTCCTTGACTTCGTTGGAGTAGATATACTGATCTTTTTGATTTATGACGTTGTGGTATTGATAACCCACCTCTGTCTTCCAAGTCCTCATCTATTCCCCATGATTTTAAAAAACCAGCATTATCTGCATCATGAGTTAAAAAGTCTGCTACATCAAACCCTATACCACCTGCACCTATTATTGCTACCTTTTCACCTATTTCAACTTCGCCATTTAGTACTTGTAAATAATTAACTACTTCTGGCCTGTCAGAACCTGGAATCTTCCACTCCCTAGGAAGAACACCCGAAGCTAAAACTACATGAGAGTAAGATTCATTTTTAATCATTGTAGAATCTACATTACATGAAAGCTTGACATTTACATTTAAACTTTTTAAACGATTTGAGAAATATCTTATTGTTGATGAAAACTCTTCTTTTCCGGGGATTTTTTTTGCTACATTAAATTGACCTCCAAGAGACATTGCTTTTTCATACAAGTCAACTTCAAATCCCAAATTTGCTAACTCAGAAGCACAGCTCATGCCTGCAGGTCCTCCTCCTATTACTGCTATTCTACCTTTTTTATAATTTCCTTCATGCAGCAAATTAATTGCAGGCCAATCCCCTTCTTCACAGGCCCTAGGATTAACTAAGCAAGAAGCTGTTTTCTGTTTAAAAACATGGTCTAGACATGCTTGGTTACACGCTATACAAGTATTAATCTCTTCAGGGTTCCCGTTGAGAGATTTATTAATAATAAATGGGTCGGCAAGAAATGGTCTTGCCATTGAAATCATATCGGCACATCCTTCTGCAAGTGCTTGCTCACAATTTTTCGGATCATTAAAGCGGTTAGTTGTAATTAGCGGTATACCTAATTTCCCCATAAGCCTTTTAGTTACAAATGCGAATCCTCCTCGCGGAACCATCGTAGCAATTGTAGGTATTCTTGCTTCATGCCAACCTATTCCCGTATTGATAACATTCGCCCCAGCCTTTTCTATTTCTTTTGCTAATATTTCTACTTCATCCCATGAACTCCCACCATGCACTAAGTCTAACATACTCAGTCGATACATAATTACAAAATTCGGCCCCGTAGCATCTCGTATTTGCTTAACAATTTCAATGGGAAATTGAATTCTATTTTCAAAACTCCCTCCCCACTTATCAATTCTTTTATTAGTTTCTGAAGCAATAAATTCATTAATTAGATAACCTTCAGACCCCATAATTTCTACACCGTCGTAACCTGCAATCTGAGCCAATTTAGCTGCTCGAATAAAGTGTTTTATAGTTCGCCTCACTCCTATACCACTCAAAGCTCGTGGTTTAAATTTACTGATTGGAGACTTGATGGCTGATGGTGCAACTGCAAAAGGAGTGTAAGCATATCTTCCCGCATGTAGGATTTGCATAATTATTCTACCTCCTTCTTTATGAACTGCCTCAGTAATTCTTATATGTTTTTTTGCATGTCTAACCCTTGTCATCCTAGCACCTCCCCAAACAGTAACACCTGAAATATTTGGTGAAATACCCCCACTTACAATCAAAGCTGCTCCTCCTTTTGCTCGTTCAGCATAAAAATTGGCTAGCTTTATAAAACCACCTTTTTCCTCTTCAAGTCCTGTATGTATAGAACCCATTATCACTCTATTAGATAGTGTTAAGGATCCTATTTTAATAGGAGAAAATAATTTGGGGTATTTATTATGTTTTCTCAAAAGTCAATAATTACACTAAATTATTCAAAATCTCTAAATCGGTCAACAAAATCATCCCTTAAACCTCTTCTTGAAACCTGCATTTTTATAGATTTATTAGTCTTTGGATTAGTCAAAGTTTTATCCTTTTCTTTCAAATTATTCCAAATTTCCATAAAAACAAGATCATTAGTTTCAAAATTTAGAAACGTGTTGTATTCAAAGTAATACCAATGCCCCTCACTAAGGTGAAAGTAAATTCTCAATTCGTCTCTCCCTCTGTCCCTAACCATTTCGACTCGTCCAGGTATGGTTCGGAATACAGCGTCATCCCCTATTGTAGCTATTCCAATTTCAGCCGTGGAAATAAATGCATCTTCAAACGAATCATACGTAAACTCTAAACCCGTTAACATCATTGTGTATTTGATGTCTTTAGGTACTTTTTTAAAGGTTCCATCGCGAGAAAGTTCACGTAGAGCATTGTCAGCAGATTCTAATCCAACAAGCTCACTAAGAGCGTATTCATAATTTGTTGAACTAAAGTCAAGCGGGGTAGAAACTGCAGCATTCGTTAGCTGTTCTGCTAAATGTATTTCTAACTCTTTTGCCATATAAATATCCAGAGCCAAGCTTCCTCTCATCTGTATTTTTCCTGACTCTGTCTGCCAAGCCGACCCGACAAACGTATGGTCTATTATACTGAAATCAAATGGTAATGTTGTTGAACCTGAAGAATATATTCCACATCCATTTTCAGGCAATTCTGTTAATGTTCCTGGGAGACTTTCACGCCTTAGTTTATCTAAATTAGAAACAACATACCTCTCTTTTTTCTTATCATATCTAATCGCTCCTTCTGGCTTAAATATCTCCATGTCACCTCTATCAGGTTTCTTTGTGAAGAATGCTGAATAAGCCGTAAAGGGTGCGTCATCTGACAGTAAAACACCTACACCTAAGTGAGCTTTAGTTAACTCCTTTACAATTGAATCTAATGGAATTGCAACTTCAATGGGATCAATTACTGAACTAAATTGAATCCACTGTCTAGGATATTTATCACAGCTATATGCCAATCTAGTTCCTCCATCAAATTCTAAGTTTTTTCTACTAGCAAGTAAATTTACCTCACCTGTAAACTCGAAATAAGGGCTTAAGTAAAACTCTTGTCCTAAATTAACTAAACCATTTGCTATTGTTGACAATGAAGTATCTACTTCTATTTTCGAAAAGTATATAGGCCAATCAATTCCTTTAGCATCCTTATATAAGTATGTAGCAGAAGCTGTGTAATCTATGCGACTATTAACTTGAATCGTAGCATCAAAAAATCTATGATAACGTGTAACGTCATTAGCATAAATCTGTGCTCTTTTAAGCACATCCATTGCTGCATCTCTCCTTATTGTAACTCGGCCACTATCTGGCCAAACCTCAGCATCAGCTATTGCCATAGCCCTAACATCCTTACACTCTACTATAGCTTCTTCCACTTTATATAATGCTCTTGTACAAGCAAAATGAAGTGAGTCTTGATCTGGGTGTACTGATACAAAATTAGAGAAAGACTTATCTGCTAAATCAGCAAAAACTAGCTCTTGTTTGTCTGTAAATGTGTTTTCAAGCTCAATTTGGTCTTCATCCATAAACCATCTAAATCTATCCATAGTACATATATACCTGACTGCAGGCAAAGCAATCTCTGTAAGTCCTTCATGAGAAATAAAATCACCTACTCGCTTATCAAAATCCACTTCAGCGATAACGTTATTCGTTTTAAAAGCTAGAGAATTTAAGTCGTTTCCTATAATTTCAAAACTTGCTGTATCAGCCTTCATTCCTCTTTCTGCCATTTGGAATAACGATGAAGATAAATACGCCTCCTCGAATTCAAACTCACCATTCGCAGTCATACCTGACTCACTCAAATGTATTGCACCTGATAGCAAAACATTATCGTTAAAACATCGCAGTTTATCTAAACTTGACCTTACGTCAAGTAAGGGTTCTCCTAACTCCGAAGAAATATTAAGCGTGAATTTAGTTTTCGCACCCTCTATTGATGGCGTACGGTTTAACGAAACAACATTTGTATATGATGTGGTCTCTCCAAAAGTAGAGTCTGGAACTAATACCATATCTTCTCCAACTATATGAGATGTCAAAAAATCTATAGATCCTGTGCCTTGTAGCCCATCCATATCAAGAGTTAGGTCTGCGTCTAGTTTTCCTATACCATTATAAAGGGGGAAGCCCTCTGAAGGGGTCGAAGTTTTAAGGCCTAACGAGAAATCATCCATTAATTGTAAATCTACTTGAAGATCTGGAACAATACCTCCTGCTAAAAGTTCTCCCTTAAATCTCATATCATCTTTAACGAAATTATCTAAGCTGTCTATTTCGAAGGGTTCCAAAGCGTAACGAAATCTATTTCTGTGGTAAGCTCCTTTATGAATACGTTGACTGTCGTAATAAACATATGAAGGGCCTTCACTGTTTAGAACTGGATAGTGCGTGAAGAACTTTGATTTCCAACCTGAACGATTTGATGGGTCATCTAATTCCAAAGTGCCAGTTATTCCATCAATTGAATTCCTAACTAATCTAGTTTTAGGTTTACCGTCAATTCCTTTTTCCCCGTCAATTTCAGCTCTTATATGCATATTATCTACAGAATTCAAAGCTATTAAGAACTCTGAATAATCGAATTCAAACCCTTTTCCACTAAATTCAAAATTACCAGCTTTAACATGGCCGGAAAATTTGAAATCTCTATCATTAGACATGTCTATACGACCATGTTTAGGCGTTACAACTACATCTTGGGCTCTACTTAATTTAAATGCAGGAATACCATAAATCTCTAGAATCTTGTTACTTAAACCCAGTCTTGCATTATAACCTCTGGATACTTCAGATCTAAACGCTATAACATCGTAATCAACTCTTCCTCTATTACAAAGAAGGTGATTCTCGGCTTTAGGTAACCATTCACACCACCTATCGCTTATATCATATTTAACATATCCCTGTAATGCCAAATTGATAATTAACAAACGAGCCTGCTCTTCACTAAGCTTAAGATAATCAGCATATTCTGAAGTATAAAAACCTGTTCCTGAACGTCCGTGAATAAATCTACCTAATTCAATAAGAGGGTGTATTTGAGCATAGGCAGACATCTTGTCGAAGGATGCCTCATCAAAATTAGCCTGAGATCTAAAATACCCTACTCCTCTACCACTAGGAAGAAGTGCCCCTAAGTCAAGTACCCGTCCTCCAACTTCCCATGTTAACACCTCAACCTCGAAATCAATTTTATGGTATGAATCCGAGAAGGCTTGCATTCCTATACCATCCTCATCTCTAATAAATTTAATCATTTGGCTCCTTTTATCATACCTAACTCCAATGCTAGGGTGATAAATACTATCTGAGTCCAAATAAATAGACATTCCTACTCCTGATGCTGCAAAACCATCTGCCTTAAATAATATTTCATCAACAGCACATCTGATAAAAAGCGTATCATCATTGAATATTTTTAAGTAGCCCGGAGTATCGCCGACAGAAATCCCATCTAATTTTGAACCTCGAACGACAATCCCTCCTTCAAAGTCCATATTGGGGAAAATATTCTTTAACTCTAATCGTTCATTTCTAGATTCGAACTTAGGGTATGATCGATCATGAGGTGTTTTGGAATTTTTCACCTTAACCGTTAATACACCCTCAAGTTCTCTATTGATTAATTCTGTGTGAAATGTGACAGGGCTAGTCTTAAAGGAACTCCCCGTTAATTTAATCTCATATGAGTTAATCACTGCAAACTGAAGACTATCATTAAACGTTGTGTTTTCCCAATAGACTTTACCAGCCCCACCCTTCCATCTTTGTAATGTCGGAAAGAATATCCCTGAAGTTTCTCTAACTCTTGCACTGTCACCTTTTGCATAGCAAACTAATGTACCATTTGAGAACTTCACGAAGGGCAATGAGTCGAGCCCTAATTGCATTTCACCTCCTTTAAATTGCCAAACAGCAGACACCTTATTTGCAATTATACCTTCTGAAAATAGACTAGCCGAATTTTGCAAATAAGGTACAAGTCGTTTACGCCATTTCCTGTTTTCAATCATTGAGTGAACCTGCAAATGCCAATTACTCCAATTATTTTGATTAATCCCTAATTCAATTTGGGCTAAAACACCTTTAAGATATCCAAGTACTCCTGAAGAGTTTTTTATGTGAACTTTTTGAAGCTGTAGGACAGTAGAAATTACCGTGTCTTGTATAGCTGATGATAACGAATTACTTAAAAATTGTGGTGTGAAATCTTTTCTCATCCACTTAGCGTTTTTTGCAAGACCTTTTGCGAAATCAGTTTCCATTTCTTTAACCCACGACTCAGGTGATGGTAAGTCAGGTTTTTCAGATGTTAAATCATCTTGTGACAAACCCGAAAAAGACGTGGTTAACATAAAAATAACCCCTAGTATTACAGAAATCGAAGTGCGTTTATCAAAGACCAAATCCATCATTAGGGTTGAGTTATTATTTCTATTCATCAACAACCCAAGGTAGGATTATAAGAGTGATTACAGAAAGAATTATTGGGGAGTTTTCACACAAATAATACACGCCCACCCCTCTTTTTCTAACACCTTTACAACTTTCCAGTTTAATTTATCAATCTCTTCTCTTAGAATCTCCACATCACCGGTAAAAAACCCTGAGAGAGCAACTATTCCTTCTTCTTTAAGTACTCTATTATATGTTGAAATATCTGCTAAAAGAATGTTTCTGTTAATGTTAGCAAGAATTACATCATAACTTTTACCTGATTTCAAACTTGAAGCATCACCACAAATAACATTTAATACCTTTTCACCTTCAAAGTGGTTAAGTTTTGCGTTTTCTAATGTGTTTTTATAAGCTCCTTCTTCAATGTCTATAGCAAGAACTTTTGATGCACCCATCTTCATTGCGGTCAACGCCAAAACTCCAGTCCCACATCCCATATCCAAAACACTCTTGCCTAACACATCAATATCTAGTAAAGACTTTATCATCAACCAAGTTGTTGCATGATGACCGGTTCCGAATGACATATGTGGAGCAATAATAACATCTAACCCTGACAGTGGTTGATCATGGAAGGGTGCCCTTACTATCACCATTCCTTCAACATTAACTGTTTCGTAGTTTGCTTCCCATTGAGCATTCCAATTTTCTGTCTTGACAATTGATTCATTCCAAACTACAGATGCTATTTCCTCTAGCCTAAGCCTTACTTTAGTTAATTCTTCAATAGAAATAATTTTTTTAGGCGCGTAAACAATAAGCCCCGTATCTGTAGATTCAAACACCTCGAATTCTAATTCTGCAAGCCATGCAATAGCTATTTCACGTGCCGGCAGAACAGGTTTAAATATTATTTCTACCCTTAAGTAATCCTCTCTAATAAACTCTCTACTCATAGTTCACTTGATGCTGCTCTTATGATTGATTTAAAATCTTCAGGATTAAGAGATGCTCCACCTATTAACCCACCGTCAACATCTTCACCTGCAAAAATTGCTGCAGCATTAGATGGCTTACAACTTCCTCCATAAAGAATACTAGTTTTAAGAGCTGTTTCAGAATCAAATCTCATAGCAATCCATTCCCGAATAAATTTATGCATTAATGCAGCTTGTTCAGCTGTTGCAGTTCTTCCCGTCCCTATAGCCCAAATCGGTTCATAGGCTATGATGACATCTTCCATTTCCAAAGCATTAACCCCTTCTAGTGCTGATAATAATTGACCTCGAATAACTTTTTCTTGTTCTCCGTTATCTCGTGTTTCAAGATTTTCACCACAACATAAGATTACACCGAGTCCTGCATCAAGACTGCAACGCACTTTTTTACACACAATCTCCTCGGTTTCGCCATACGAAGCACGTCGCTCCGAATGCCCAATTAAAGCATAATCAACACCGCAAGACACAAGCATTTCAGCTGTAAACTCACCAGTAAAAGGACCGCTTTGAGTCGCGCTAACTTGCTGAGAAACATAGAGTAATCTTGAGCTACTTAAATTAACTAATAACGCAAGATATGGGGCTGGAGGGGCTATCATAACCTTTACATCATCTGGTAATGAATCCATATCTCTTTCCATAACGCCTATCCATTCACGGGCATCGTTGATACTTTTATTACTTTTCCAGTTTCCTGCTACGATGTTCCTCATCATCTTTGAATTCTGATAATTATACTACTAAAGCCATTTGTGCAAAGATGCCTAAGTCTGACTATAAAACTACAATCGAATCAACTCTTCAGTCATTTTGGGGGTTTAATTCACTTCGTTCTTATCAGAATGGTCCCGTTATTGACCTATTAGAAGGCCATGATGTAATAGCCTTACTTCCTACAGGTGGTGGTAAATCTTTATGTTTTCAGCTTCCAGCATTGATGCGTGGAGGTATTTGTTTGGTGATTTCTCCACTTATTGCACTTATGGAAGACCAAACCAATCAACTCAAGCTCAATGGAGCACGAGCAGCTGCACTAACAGGTAGTTTAGGAAGAGAGGGAATAGACAGAGTACTTGAAAATGCTAGATTAGGTTGTTTAGAATTCCTATATATGTCTCCAGAACGTATCAAAGACCCTCTTTTTATTGCTCGAGCTGAGAATCTTGATGTCCGTACTATTGCTGTTGACGAAGCACATTGTATCTCACAATGGGGACACGATTTCCGTCCTGAATTTAGAAACATCTGTGATTTAAGGGGACTTTTCCCCAAGGCTGTAATGGGTGCCTATACAGCGACCGCTACTCAAACAGTGTTAGAGGACATCGCGACACAGTTGAAACTTTCAAATGTTAGGATTCACAAAGCTTCAATGAGGCGTTCTAACTTGAGTTATGAAGTAAATGTATGGGGAGATATTGAAGCTGAATTATTAGATACCGTAAAAAAACTTTCTGAAAATTCAGGATCAGGACTTGTATACGTTAAAACCCGAAACGAAGCTGATCGTTGGGCACAGCGTATGATTTCTGTCGGGATATCCGCTACTTCTTTTCATGCAGGTCTTGATGCTAAATTTAAACAAAGTAGACAAAGAGATTGGATATCAAATAAGGTTAAAGTAATGGCCTGTACATCAGCATTTGGTATGGGAATAGATAAATCAGATGTGAGATGGGTAATTCATGCGGGTGCGCCCATAAACTTAGAGAGCTATGTTCAAGAAGCGGGAAGAGCGGGAAGAGACGGTGAGCCAGCTAGGTGTATATTATTTCAAGGGAATAAAGAACGGAAGAAAGTTCAAGACAACCTCGAATCTCAGTTTCCTGAAATTAAAATCATTCGTGATTTATACCAAGCCGTTGCAAATCAAGGTCTCGTTGCTATAGGTGACGTCCCAACTTCACCTACCGAGTTTAACCTAAAATCCGCGACACGTAAAATTCAATGTTCGGCATTTCAAGCAAAAGCTGCCTTAACACTTCTCGAACTTGCTAATTACTTTAAAGTCATTAAAAACCCTAGTTCATCTCTTGGAACTCTGAGATGGCTTGGAGGACGGTCTCAAGTCTTAAATTCCAGGAATTCACCTATGGATATCGTAGCAGAATGGCTTATGAGAAACAGTGTAAATGACGCCCCTACCCTTACATCGCCCAAGAAACTCGGAGTCGTCATAGGGATGAAAGAAGACATTGTTGAGGTCGCACTTAAATCTTTAGACGCCCAGGGAAGAATAGAATGGACTCCTAACGTATCGGAATACTCTATTGTTTGGCCTTCAGCAAGAATTAATGCAGATAGCATTGTAATTCCCCGTTCAATTTATGAGGACAGAAAAGTTCAAGCTGCAGAAAAATGGCAATCCATTCAGAAATACATCGACCTTGATGATTGTAGGTCCGTGTTTATCGAATCATATTTTCAAACCGGTCAAGAGTCATCTCCTACATGCGGATCGTGTGATAACTGTACTTGGAAAAAATCTGAAGTGAAAAAATCTATTCACAAGAAGCTAAGTAATGCAGCTCCTTCAGGCATCGATGCCTTTGATTTAATTAGAAGTGTACGTCCTGGGCACCGCTCCCACATATCCATTTTGCTTCGAGAAATGCTAGATTCACAACAAATTCGAACATTGGGAACTACGGTCTTCAGTATATCGTAATTTCGCGGCATGAATAACTCTAACTTCTGCACGATTACAATAAAACCTAAACGACAAGAAAGCATTCTACGTCGTCACCCATGGGTTTTTAGTGGAGCTATAAAAAACATTGACGGAAAGCCTAGAGCTGGAGATTGGGTATGCGTAAGAGCAAACAAAGGCGCATTGCTTGGATGGGGGCATTATTCACCAGGCACTTCTATCGCAATACGTATGCTTACATTCGGCGAAGACAGACCAGATGAAGATTGGTGGAAGAAGAAGATAAATGAAGCCGTAGATGTGCGCTTGAGCCTTGACCTACTCGATAATAAAAGCAATGATACATGTCGTTTGGTATTTGCCGAGGGTGATGGACTCCCAGGTCTTATAGCCGACTTCTATGGCGGGGTTCTTGTGATTCAGTGTCACACTCCTGGAATGCATAACGAAATTAAACTCCTATGTAATGCTTTTTCTGAGGCACTAGGATCAAAACTTATTGCTGTTTATGATAAAAGCTCTAAGTCTCTGGCGAAACACGGGGGAGTAATAAGTGAAGATGGATTGGTTTGGGGTAAAATGCCGGAAAATCACTTCGCAACAGAGTTGGGACATAAATTTAAAATTGATTGGGAGAAAGGGCAGAAAACTGGGTTTTTCATAGACCAAAGAGAAAACAGAAACCTTCTTGCAAAATACTCAAAAGGCAAGAAAGTCTTAAATGTATTTAGCTATACCGGAGGATTCTCCATCTATGCAATGAAAGCTGGAGCTACTGAAGTACACAGTTTAGATAGCTCAGCAAGAGCGTTAGAGGTTTGCGATGAAAATGTAGCATTAAACAAATTGCCTCTTAAAAATCACAAATGTCTACAAGAGGATGCTGTTGCTTATTTGAAAAGTGACCTAAGCGATTACGATATCATTATTCTCGATCCTCCTGCATTTGCTAAAAGAGCATCCGCTCGTCATAATGCTGTACAGGGGTATAAGAGAATAAACCTCAGAGCAATCGAGTCTATGAAGCCCGGTTCTTTACTTTTCACGTTCTCATGTAGCCAAGCTGTCGATGAAAAGCTATTCACAAACACCATTATTGCTGCAGCTATTCAGGCAAATAGAACTGTCCGAATACTTCATAGACTACATCAACCTGCAGACCATCCTGTTAGTGCCTTCCATCCTGAGGGTTCGTATTTAAAGGGACTAGTACTAAGAGTTGATTAATTACTATTTGAGCTTTTCCTAAGGTTGTAATAAGGATTTATTCCAACCTCCACTACCGTCTTTTGTATAAAGCACCCTGTCGTGTAAGCGAGAAGCTCTTCCTTGCCAAAACTCAACTCGTTCGAATTCGATTCTAAACCCTCCCCAATTTGGAGGCCTATCAATTTTGCTAACACCTTGATATTTATCTGTTACAAGTTTAAGTGTTTTGTTTAAAGTATCCCTACTATCCAAAGCCTGACTTTGATCTGAAACCCAAGCCCCTAATTGACTTTCTCGTGGACGAGTAGCAAAATAAATATCATTATCATCTTCTGAGACCTCATATACAGTTCCTGAAATACAAACCTGTCTTTCAAGTTCTGGCCAATAAAATGTAGCGGCTGCTCTAGGATTGACTTTTAAATCTTGCGCTTTTGAACTTCCTTTATTTGTGTAAAAAATCAGAGCCTCTCCTTTTATTTCTTTTACCAGAACCATTCTTCCCTTAGGACACCCATCTGCATTCACTGTTGAAAGGCAGAACGCATTAGCATCTAAAGCGCTAGACTCTATAGCGTTATCAATCCACAACGAGAGCTGTTCTTGAGGAGTTACCAGCATATTCTGCACTCGCAATTCGCCTTTAACATAGTCAGTTCTAATAGAATGCATGTTTTTCATAACATCTAATTTTATATGTCTTTCAATAAAAGAGCTTAACGATAAGTCTACTTAATCTAACACTTACAATTCCTTAGCTTTAAGCGTTTTAGACCAAACCTCTACCCCTGTAGCATCTTTTACTATAATCTCACACGACCTATCTTTTCTAGGGCCGAAAAAATTTAATTCCGCGAAATTTCTTATAGGAGTTGATGTTCCATCTAATCTCAGAGTATTCTCTTCTTTAGAGTTATCATAGGAATGACTAGTTAATGGAGAAACCGTTAAATCGTGTATTACAGCTCCACCCTCTAACTCTAATCGGCTCATATCCGTACAATGCCTATCTCCCGTTAAAAAGATCACTCCGTGAATGTGCTCCTCTTCAATCCTATCTATTATTTCTTGTCTTTCAGGAAAATTAGCCATGTTTTCTTGAGTAGCTACGTCGTTTAGAAACTGTCCTCCTACAGCCACCATTTTAAATGGGGACCTACTTTTATTAAGAGCAGCTATAAGCCAATCAATTTGCTCTTCTCCGAGAACCTTTATCTCTTGAGTTCGATTATTAGGATGCACTCTTTGGGATCTATTATCAAGAAGAAAGAATTCAATATCATTATATCTGAATGCCGTACCTATATTATTTGCACCAGAAGGAGCTCCATAACTAGGATTAGCCCAGAAAGTTTTAAATGCTTCTTGTGCCCAATCACGATGAATCCAAGACATATCAGCATCGTTTGGTCCATAATCATGATCATCCCAGATAGCATAATTTGGACAAGCCTTTAATAATCCCTGTATTTGAGGTAATGATCTCATATGAGAATAGCGATATAGGTAACCGGTATAACTTTGGAAATCAACTTCCCTCAAATATATATTATCTCCTAACCAAAGCATCATGTCTGGTTCAGCTGAGGTTATAGATTCAAAAACCTCGTATTCACCTCCGTACCCCTTCCCTGGTCTATCATATATAGAATCGTTTATAAATGCACAACTTCCAACAACAGCTTTAAAAGCAGGAGGGTCCATTCTGTAGTCCCAAAGAGTTTGAGTGGTTATTGTTATTGTATCTCCTAATGCAATTCCATTAGCTACCAAAACAGCCTCGTAATTTCTTCCAGGCTCTAAATATCCCAACTCAAATTGAGTACTAAATGCTGTGCTCTCATCAACCTGAACAGTTACAGAATAGGTTATATGCTCATTATCTCCTTTCTCCCAGTATAATACTGATAAGTCTGCTTTCTTATCCACCTGAGTCCAAATATAAGCGGACCTCATGCTCACATGACCTATCATAGGGCCACTCATAAGTTCAGGTAAAGTTTCAACATCACAACTGCTTAACTGAGTTTTGCAACCGACAATACTTAAGCTTATAAGGCAAAGTATTGAAAAAAGATAAACTATTTTATTCATCATGCTAAATTAAGGCATAAAAAAAGGGAACCCGAAGGTTCCCTCTTTTTGCTAATAAGTTGCTTTCAATGAAAGCATAAGACTTAAGCTCAATGCAAATCTTAACGTGTTACCACGAAGTTAGTTGCTTGAGAGAAATCCTTATGAATAGCAGTCAATGTGTAAGTACCAGCAGCTAAAGAGTGCTTAATCACTAGACGATTACCTCCAACAACATCTTGTTGTGTGTACTCGCTTGCAAGAACAATCTTACCAGTTAGGTCAGTAGCTTCAATGATGATGTTCTGGTCACCTAAAACAAGCTCAGAGTCAAACTGCATGCTGAAAGATGATTCGAATACTGGGTTAGGAAATACGTTAAATTTTGTATCAGCATCTATACCTACTAAACCGTCAGTAGCTTGACCTTCGCAAGAACCGTCGTTATATGTTGCATCAGAACTGTAGTTAGCTGCATTAGTATTAGTGCAACCGAAAACTTGAGCGTCTGTTGTAGAGAATGTCAAGTCGTGAGCGCGCCATGTTCCACCTTCACCATCACGTCCTTGAAGGTTAAGAACACCAGTAGCAGTTCCGTCAGTTGTAAGTTGCATTAAAAGCACCTTGTTACCAACTTCAGCAGCAGCTTGAACGTCAGTAGGAACAACAAACCAAGCTCCATCAGTAACAGTAAGCTCGTTACCAGCTAGGAAGTTTGTGTAATCAATACCTATAGTCCATAAGTTATTGTTTTCGCTGTTATCAGCTCCAACAGTTACCCAGCTATCAAAAGCTAAAGCAGGCTCTAAACCTACAATCGCTTCATTCACATCAAGTGAAGAAGAAGATCCGAACTGGTGCTGGAAGAAAGTTCCAGTTGTAGCAACGTTTAATACGTGCTCTTCAGCAGCGAAAATCGCGTGAAGTGAATATTGAGCAGAAGGAAGTACTGCGTAAACACGGTATGTGTTTCCAGGTACAAGCCCTCCATTGTCTACTGCCTCTACTACCAACTCGACGTTGTTAGCGTTAGCTCCAAAGCCCATTAAAAGGGCGGCGGTCATTGCAAAAAGATTCTTCATGAGAATGGGTTTATTATTATCTCGGATTTAGTTATTTATTCAAAATTTATAAAGTCGTTCATCAGACTTGCGCATAAAGATATAACATTCTTCTCAAAAAACATAACTCTTTTTACGGAGTTTATAAAAAAATGTTCGACGAATGAGGAGAAATAGTCGATGAGCGATATTTAAACGATTTGGGAATCATATATAAGACGTGGAATATATTAAAAGGTTGCCTGAGGATTATCTTTCTAACTTGCCGATTCAAATAATGCTAAAAAGTTATGAAAAAGCTTGGAAATCTCGTTGAGGATAGTTGGGTTGAAGGAAATGGAGCAGGAACCCCGCTATTTAATGCTATTACAGGTGAAGCAATTGCCTCAGCAAGTACAAACGGAGTCGATATAGGTTCAATGTATGAATACGCTAGATCAACTGGGGGCTATGCTTTAAGGCGGATGACTTTTCAAGAACGTGGGAGAATGCTTAAAAAGCTTGCCCTCCACCTTCACAGTTGTAAAGACAAATTTTATAAGGTTAGTTATGCTACAGGGGCAACACGTATTGATAGTTGGATAGATATTGAAGGTGGCATAGGAAACCTGTTCGCAAATGCAAGCCTTCGTAGAAAATTGCCAGACTCTACATTTGCTGTTGATGGTGATTTCATTCCTCTTTCTAAAGAAGGTTCTTTCGGAGGGCATCACATTATCGTTCCGAAGGAAGGCGTTGCCGTTCACATTAACGCATACAATTTTCCTATTTGGGGAATGCTCGAAAAGATTGCGGTAAACCTTCTTGCAGGAGTACCTGCAATAGTAAAACCAGCAACCGTAACCTCCTTTTTGACTGAATATATGGTGAGAGAAATTCATTCTAGCGGAATATTACCTAAAGGTTCTTTACAACTCGTATGTGGATCTGCTCGTGATATTCTAGACTTTGTAGATGAAAGAGATGTTGTGACTTTTACTGGCTCTGCAACTACTGGCAGAAAGCTTAAAGTTCATCCCCAAATAGTTGAAAACAGTGTCCCATTTAACCTAGAGGCAGATTCATTGAATGCTGCAATTTTAGGTCCTGATGCTGTGCCAGGAACACCTGAGTTTGACCTATTTGTTAAGGAAATACGTAACGAAATGACCGTTAAATGTGGTCAGAAGTGTACCGCCGTTCGTAGAATAATGGTTCCTGAGAAGCACATTGACGCATTTCAAGATGCGCTAACCACACAACTTTCTAAGACAGTTATAGGAGACCCTTCCGTTGAGGGTGTGCGCATGGGCTCTCTCGTAGGCCAAACTCAACGCGATGACGTCAGATCGCAAATTGCAATACTAGAGGAAGATGCTGAAATTGTTTTCGGCTCACCAAACGAAGTAGAGGTAAAAGGTGCAGACTCTAACATAGGCGCATTTATGAGCCCTGTTCTTCTACGAGTAAATAATTCTAGTGATGCATCTAAAGTGCATGAGGTCGAAGCTTTTGGGCCTGTGAGTACTTTAATGTCTTATAACGAAGTGAGTGAAGCAGTTGCCTTATCGAAAAAAGGAAGAGGATCGCTTTGCTGTAGTATCACCACACACGATAAAGATGTAGCCACGGAATTTGTACGTAACGCCGCTTGTATGCACGGTCGAATTTTAGTACTTAATCGAGAGTGTGCAAGAGAAAGCACAGGCCATGGCTCTCCCCTACCACTGCTAGTCCACGGAGGTCCAGGACGAGCAGGAGGCGGAGAAGAAATGGGTGGTCTTAGAGGTGTTCGTCACTACATGCAGAGGACAGCCATTCAAGGTCATCCTTCAATGCTTACAGCAATAACTTCTCAATATCAGCCTGGTTCTATACAAGTGGAATCTGAACCACACGTTTTCAGAAAGCACTTTGAAGAATTAAACGTTGGAGATACAGTAACAACGGCAAAACATACTGTTACTGAAGCCGACATTTCTAATTTCGCTAATGTTTCGGGCGATAATTTTTACGCTCACGTCGATGCAACTTCACTCGAGGGCACTATTTTCGAACAACGAGTTGCTCATGGATACTTTATACTTAGTAAAGCTGCAGGTTTATTCGTAGATCCTAAAAAGGGACCTGTTCTGTTAAACTACGGAATCGAGGAATGTCGATTTACAAAACCTGTTTATCCGGGATCAACAATTGGAGTTCGACTTACTGTAAAAGAAAAGATTTCTCAAGAGCGTCGAGAACCTGAGGATGTAGCAAAAGGAATTGTTAAATTCCAGGTAGACGTTTATGATGAGACAGGTGAAACCGTTGCAATTGCAACTATTTTGACCATGGTAAAGATGTTGGACCAAAGCCCTGATTAGAAAGCCCTGTGCGTAAACTATTAATCTCATTAATTATATTATGCAGTGCATCAACTGTAAGTTATGCTATTACGTGTTCTTATTTAGAAGAAGTATTTGATAGTGATTCTTTAGTAAAAGATACCCAAACGTACCTGAGGGATTTAGACACTTTATTAATTTGGATTGAAGATCTACACCCACTTCCCTATGCTAGAATTTCTAAAGAAGACTTTCAAATTGCTTTTAATCGTGCTAAAAAAGAGGTTGAATCGTTGAAAAACGAAAAAGAATTCCTGTACATAGTTTCTGAACTTCTAAAAGAGCTGAGAGATAGTCATACTGGAATATCACTTGGGGTTTGGTATAAAGAAACCTTAGATAAAACACACAAAACCGGCACATATTTGCCCAAATTAATCAATGTTGATAGTGGGTTGTATGTGATGAGTGATGGGTCTGGCAATTTATCTTCAGGAGATGAAATTAATGAAATTAATGGATTCTCAAGTAGTGATATTTTTTTCAAAGCACTAAAGCTATCACCCATAGAAGGCAACAGTTTCTTGAGTAATAACAGAGCTGCTGGAAGGCTCTGTGTCGCCACGGCACTACATGATTCTCCAGAAGGCAGCGACTTATTTATTAACGGAATAGAATACCTCCCGATAAAACAAACGAAGAAAAAGAAGAAGCGATTTACTGGTATAAATTGGGATTTTGAGAACGAAATATCTTACCTTAAAATATCGACTTTTTCGAGCACATTTAATCGCAAATACAGTAAAGCGATTAAAAGAGGGTTTAAAGAACTGAATAAATCAAGAAACAAGAACATCAAGTGTTTGGTAATAGACCTAAGAGGTAATACAGGTGGGTATTTAAATAAAATGCTTGAAATATTTGACTATCTGCCCGTAGAGAAAAATGTTAGGGTAAAACCTAATTCATATATTTTCAGGAAAAGTCCAGAATCAAATGAAAGTGTAAGCAAATACTACAAAGGGGTTTATAAAAAAATAGTCGAGAAACGGAGTGATAAAAATGAGGAATTCAGACACATCCGTAAAGTTGCTGAATTGAAAATGGGTGAAATAGACACATTATTTTTTAAAAACACCGAATTAGTGGAACTTGATAAATGGAAAGGTCAAACCATACTCCTCATTGACGGAATATCTGCTTCAGCTTCTGTAGCATTTGCATCATACTTCAAAAAATTCAAATTAGGCTACATACTAGGTGAGCCATGTATGGGGCCACTCTCGGGAACATTTGGAGACCCTGTACTTAGAGTATTACCCGAGAGCGGAGTAAGCATAGAAATATCTACAGCAAGAATGGTTCTTTTTGATGATTATACAATCGGTTCTCGGTCTATACAGCCCCACAGATGGGTGCAGTGGAGCATCGATGATCTAATAAGTGAAAATGACCCTTTCAATGAGGCTATTCAAGATTGTATTAACTTTCCAGAGGTAGGACAAATCTCACGTTTACATTTAAAAGAGTCGGAATTATTGTGGACTGAACTAGATAAAGTTTTTTCCAAGGAAAGACTATGGGGTGGTGAAGTAAGATCTGCTGTTTGGTCAAAAATATTAAATGCAGATGAATGCATCTCTAAATGCACTGGTGACATAGGGTGTGCTGAAACTGTAAGAGACTGTGAAGATAGGCGAAATATTGCCATCAAAGTTTCTTTACCTATTTCACTAAGGAGTGTTTTCGATGAGATTTTTTATCCACAAAAACCCGCTGTTTTACATTTTGGAATACATAATCGAGCGGATTGTAAAGTTTGTAAACCAAATTAGAATAATGAGAACTCTATTCTTTAAGTGCACCTCATTAAAGATCTTAATCGGCTTATCCACGATTTTCTTTTTAAGATCTTCTTTCCTATCCCAAAACATATCTGATACTAGTAATTACGTTAGAAAAGCTCCAGTAAGACAAGTTTTGGAAAGCTCACCTAACTACATGAAGGTTAACCCAATGATAGGTACGGGAGGTCATGGACACACATATCCTGGTGCAACATCACCTTTCGGCATGGTACAGCTTAGTCCAGACACAAGACTAGATGGATGGGACGGATGTAGTGGTTATCACAATTCTGATTCAATTATTTATGGATTCAGCCATACTCACCTTCAAGGTACTGGAGTAAGTGACTATGGTGACATACTTCTAATGCCTTGCACTAAGTTTACAGCTGGTGCAACATCTTGGCAGGATAGGTATAAGAGTAGGTTTCAGAAAGATACAGAATATGCTCACGCAGGGTATTATTCTGTTTTTCTCGAAGACCAAAACATACAAGTTGAGTTAACTACCACACCTCGAACAGGAATACACAAATACACCTTAACTGAACCCGATACACTTACATTAATAATAGATCTTGAGCACAGAGACAAACTAATTAATTACAGTATATACCCATTAGATGACAGCACCATCGTAGGACATAGACTCTCAGAAAATTGGGCGAAAAATCAATATGTTTATTTCGCTATTCGATTCAACAAAGAGTTTAAGTGGAGTGACCAACTCTCTGAAATAAAGACCGTTGTTACGAATAAGATTAACGGGTCAATATCTCAAGAAATGGAATTCGTTCCTGTTTTTGCAGTCGATTTCGGGGTAATTACTGATTTAACCGTTAGAGTAGGCTTGAGCTTTTGCGATACTGAAGGAGCAGTAAAAAACTTAACCGAAGAAGCACCACATAGTGATTTTTCTGATTATCGAAAAGCAAATGAAGAGGTCTGGGAAGAACAATTAAAACGTATTGAAGTAAGTGGTGGAGATGGCGGAATAGATCAACAAGAAATATTCTATACTGCATTGTACCATACTTTCACAGTTCCAAATTTGGCCTCTGATGTTGACGGGAGATATAGAGGCACTGACTTGAAAATTCATAATCTAAGACCCGTTGATGGCTTTCATTACACTGTTTTCTCTCTCTGGGATACTTTCAGGTCACTACACCCCCTACTCGCATGGATAGAGCCTGGAAGGACCCGAGATTTTATTAGATCTATGCTGCGAATGTATAAGGACGGTGGTCAATTACCGGTATGGGAACTTGCCAGCAATTACACAGGGTGCATGATAGGGTATCACAGTATACCAGTAATTGCAGATGCTAAAGCTTGGGGTATTATAGGTATAGACCAAAATCTTGCACTGGAGGCTATGGTTCAAGCTGCAGATTCCATGCATTTAGGATTAGAAAGCTATGTTAAATATGGGTATATCCCCAGCGAAAAAGAAAGCGAAGGAGTCTCGAAAACTTTAGAGTACAGCTATGACGATGCTTGTATTGCTGCTTACGCAGAGAGTTTGGGTGAAATTGAATTGAGCGAAAGATTTCGCCAGAGATCTCTTTTTTGGAGGAATTTACTAAATCCTGAATCTCATTTTATTCAGCCCAAACGTGATGGCGCTTGGATTGCTGGCTTCGATCCTACTGAAGTGAATTTTAATTATACTGAAGCTAACGGGTGGCAGTACACTTTCTTTGCGCCTCACGATATATCGGGATTGATCAAGTTCGAAGGAGGAACGAAGGAGAGGTTTAGTGAAATGGTGGAACGACAATTTCTCGATTCTTCAATGACATCGGGTCGTACACAAGTCGATATTTCTGGATTAATGGGGCAATACGCTCATGGAAATGAACCCTCGCACCATGTTGCGTACTTGTTCAGTTATGCGGGGCAGCAATATAGAACTGTCGAAATAGTAAATGATATTCTAAATAAATTATACACTTCAGAACCTGATGGGTTGTGTGGAAATGAAGATTGTGGGCAGATGTCAGCTTGGTATGTTTTGTCTTCAATAGGATTATATCCCGTCGCACCGGGAAGTCAGGTAAGTGCTCAAAAAGCTCAACTCGTTGTAGGGTCTCCACAATTCGATAATGTTATAGTGACTCCTGCAATTAGCAATCGTAGTGGAGGTGTCAGACCGCTATATATAAGCAAAATTGGTGAAGGTGATTATGTGAAAACCGTTAATTCTAAGACGAGATCGTGGATGAGCTATGAAGAAATACTCAAGGGAGGCCCGCTTGTGTTTGAGATGACTGACTCAATCAACACGGGGTTTGGAATACTTGATGGGGATAGTCCTTCGACTTCTGTTTCTGATTCGAATTTCGTTCCCGTACCTGCTTTTGTTGCTGGTAGAAGTTTTCAGGGTAAATATTCGAAAGTCAGATTGCATCATTTAATCCCCGATGCTTGTATTTACTACAAAATAGATGATGGGGTTTGGCATAAATACAAATCAGCAATAAAAATAAAGTCAGACGCAGAATTATTTGCGTACGCAGAAATAAATAAAGTACGTTCAAAAGAAGTACATCACTCATTAGTTAAAATCAAACACGACTGGGATGTAAATTACACATTCCCATACTCACATCAATACGCTGCTTCTGGTCTTAACACTTTAGTTGATGGGCTTAAGGGCGGTAATGAATATAGAACTGGCGACTGGCAAGGATTCTACGACTCTCCTTTCGAAGCTACTATAGATTTAGGAGCAATGAAATCCATTTCTGGAATGTCACTAGGATGTATTCAAGATATACGTCCATGGATTTGGTTACCTGAAAGTGTTGAGTTTTTCACATCAAATGATGGAGTTAACTTCACTTTGTTCGATAAAGTAACTCACGACATAGACGAAAACAATTACTCAAAAATTGTACATCGCTTCATTACTGAAAATTCTATTCCTATTACTCACGCTAGATATGTAAGAGTAAAAGCTAACTCAACTGGTCCTATTCCTAATTGGCATCTCGGGGCAGGAAACAATAGATGGACTTTTGTAGATGAATGGGAAATTACATTTGAATCAAAATGAACAAATGATGAAAATGACAAACACAGATACCACCCCATATAAATATGGACCTTTTTTAGATCTAGGACTTGCAGCAACAACTCCTTACCCTTTAAATATTAAAATAAATAGTGCTGAAGGGGTTTGGCTTAATTGTGAAAATAGAGGGCGTTTATTTGATGCTATTAGCGGTATAGGCGTTAGCAACTTCGGACATGGACACCCTTACATTAAAGCTGCATTACACGAGCAAATCGAAAAGAATTTGCATACTATGGTTTATGGTGAATTTCATCACGAATCAACAATAGAGGCTGCCTCGCTCCTATCTTCATTTCTTCCAGACAATCTTGATACAGTTTATTTTGTCAATTCTGGAACAGAGGCAATTGAAGGAGCTCTTAAACTTTCAAAACGAATTACAGGAAGGCATAGAATGATTGCTTGTATAGGAGGATATCATGGGAATACGGCTGGTTCTTTATCTGTTTCATCAAATTCTGAAAGAAAAGCTCCCTTTTTACCTCTTTTACCTGAAGTTTCATTTATCACATTCAATGATATACAAAGCCTGTCTGAAATAGACGATAGTATTTCATGTGTTATTATTGAAACTATTCAAGGAGATGCAGGTGTAATAGTGCCTAGTGAAGCCTGGATGATCAAACTCAGAGAAGTTTGCTCTAAAAACGGTGTGACTCTAATTTTTGATGAAATACAGTGTGGTATGGGGCGTTCAGGAAGGCCATTTGCTTTTACTGAATACAAAGTAACACCAGATATCTTGTGTGTAGGAAAAGCTCTTGGCGGAGGAATGCCAATAGGAGCATTTGTTTCATCCCGAGCTAATATGAAGCTCCTATCTAATAATCCCGTTCTAGGACACATTACAACATTTGGTGGACACCCAGTAACATGTGCCGGTGCCGTAGCAGCGCTAAAACTATTAAAAGATATAGATTTCGTTGCTCTTGAACGTCGTTGTGACATGTGGGAACAGAAGCTATCAAGCCACTCTTCAGTAAAATGCGTAAGAAGAAATGGTGCCTTTTTCGCCATTGAACTAAAAGATGCAGAGACAACATCTAGGGTCATCTTGAAGGGGCTTGAAATTGGAGTGTTGATGTTTTGGTTTTTAAGTGTCCCATCAGCTTTTCGACTTTCTCCTCCTTTATCTATGTCAGACGAAGAAGCTGAGATAGGAATTGCAATGATTTTAGAAGCTCTTAATGTAGCTTGATATTCTTGCCATAATCTAATTCATAAGAAAATTTGCTACCTCTTGCAAAGACCGTTTTGCTTCTGGCAAAATATCAGGAAGAAGGTGCCAACCGTGAAGAGCTTTTGTCTCCCAATGAACTGTCGTTACAACATCATCGCTATTCATCGCCTTGAGTGTTGACTCAGCATCTGAATATAAAAACTCAACATAAGACCCTTGGATATGAGTAGGTGGAAAACCTTTAAAAGAACCGAATACGGGAGAAACTAGTGGATCTTTGTCATCCATTTCGCCTATATACTCCCTACTAAACGCTACCGTATCTAAATTGTCGAAAGGACTGAAATCACTAGAGTTCTTTATGTTACTCTGAGATTTTTTAGAAAGGTCCATCCAAGGAGAAAGTAGAACAAGTTTATCTGGGACTTCTCTGTTTTCCTGTAACAGTTTAGAGACAAGGCATGATGCTAGATTACCACCAGCTGAGTCACCTATTAAAAATATCAATCCTGATTCAGACTTTCTGATTGAGGAATAAACTTTAAAAAGGTCTTCAATAGCAGCAGGATAAGGGTGTTCAGGAGCTAAACGATACTCAGGAATAATTACTTCACATTTTAAAGCTTTCGCTAAAAATATTGCAGCTGCCTTGTATACTCTTGCAGAGCCAAACGAAAATGCACCTCCATGAGCCCATATTACACGCTTGCCATGGTCCTTTATTCCATGAAAATCCACTACTCCACACCTTATACCTTCTATTTCTCTATACTCAAGATTACCTCCAAATCTGCCCGGATTTAATCTAGACATTCCCTCAATAGCAATTCTTATTTGTTGAGGTGTTGCTCCAACAAGTTCTCTACGAAGGCGAATAGCAACTGCATTACCCGATATAACGACATCATCAAATCGACGTCCTATGAAGTTTAAAATCGAAGAATTAGAACTTTTACCAAACATTCTATGAAAATTAGGAGGTATAGGGCTTTCAAGTTCGGGATAAATGATGGAACTTTACAACAATACTAAGAAATGATACGCTTTACACCGACAGAAAATGCTGTTCCTAAAGTAGGTGACGTTCTATTGAGCGAACCTTTCCTTGACGACCCTTACTTCGGTCGTAAGGCAGTATTGTTGTGCGAACACAATGAAGATGGCGCTTTCGGTTTGGTACTAAACAACTTTGTAGATGTTAAAATAGCGGACATAATCAAAGAATTGAAGGAGGATAAATCTAGGGTGAGTATTGGTGGCCCTGTAAATAACTCTAATCTTTACTACCTCCATACATGTGAAACCATTGAGGGTTGTCAGAAAGTTGCAGACGGAATTTATTTAGGCGGCAATTTTGAGGACTTAACAGCGCAAATTAAATCAGGGTTTAATTCTTATAGATTCTTCATTGGCTACTCCGGATGGTCTAACTCACAACTTGCCGATGAAATTCGAAGTAGATCATGGTTTGTGACTAGGGCATCAAAAGAAGAGATAATGTCAACAAAAGGAGAAAATGAAGACTTTTGGAAACAGTTAATACGAGGTATGGGACCTGGATATACTCATATCGCAGAATCGCCTAGTGACCCTACATTGAACTAATTCACCCTACTTCAAAAATCACTTTCGAGCCTTCATGAGCTCTGATATTTAATACTCTACCGTCTTCAAAAATTAAGTATTGACCTTTTATTCCCGCAATAACTCCTTCTCCACTAGGCGTTTTATGAAGATTAATGCTCTTGATTTTACTAGGATAAAAAGATACTGGATAATAAATGCTGTATACTTTGTCGTCATCTGAGAAAAACGGCTCATAATTTGGGCCTAAGTGATCAAAACACTCATCTTTAAGCTCTATAAGTTCTTCAGGATTACGTTCAACATCTTTTAGCATTCCTAACCAATACGTTTTGTCATTAATATATTCCTTCATAGCAACTTCAATCTCTCCTGCAAGTTGTCTATAAGGTGTAACACAAAGCCTTATAGCTTCAACAGCTCCTTGATCATTCCATCTTAACTGTTCACGACCTAAGCCAGTTACTCCAACTTTCAATTTATCGGTTCTGCTCAAGTAAACTACGTGAGGAACATTGTGATAACGCTCTTCAAAATCGCGATCCCTTAAAACTTCGCCCGTATGAATAGTACTTAACTCTGGATTAATAATTGAAGGGCACGATAATGGTGAGTCGAAGAATGCTTTTTTGCACATACCCATTCGATATGCCCTTTCCATTTCAACACCTGTCACCACACAATTCACAACTCCCTCAAATGTCCATTTAAAGCTTTTACCTACCCAGTTATTAATCGGTTCTCTGTCATTTTTATCAAGTACATTACAAGTTTCAAGAAAGTAACTTATAGCACCTTTTACCTCGTCAGAAGGCTCAGTGCTCATTTTTCTAAGATTGCCTTTAACTATTATTTTGGACATTTTCGAAAGGTACTACTAACTTTTTCCGTAACTTAAAGTCAAATTGATTAATTTGTGCGCTGAAATACGTATCTTACATTCTAAATCTATTCAATGAAACAATTTTTACTTCCATGTGCTCTTCTTGTTTTCAGTTCAGCCTTTGGCCAAACTCCTTTACTTGAGGAAAACTTCGATTCTTATACTGTAGGCGATTACATCGGAGAGGTAAGTTCGGTTTGGACTACTTGGAGTGGTGTTACTGGTACTGATGAGGATGCTCAAGTTAGCGATGAGCAAGCTAGTTCAGGCACTCAATCATTAAAGATTTTCGGATCTACTGCAGGAGGTCCTATGGACGTTTATCTCCCTATAGGTCTTGAAACAGCTTACGAAGTAAGTTATAACATATACGTTCCTTCTGGAAACTCTGCTTATATGAATGTTCAAGAACAACTAACGCCTGGAATGTTATGGGCATTTGATATTGTTTTTGCTTCAAGCGGACAAGTAAGCTTTGGAATTGACCAAGTAGTTCTTGCTTACGGAACTTATACTCAGGACTCTTGGACTACACTCTCGATGAGAATGGATCCTGTAAATGATAGAGCTGAAATTTATGTAGGTGGTGAATATCTTGCAAATGTTGCTTTTGATGGAATAATTGGAGGAATTGACTTCTTCGGTTTCGGAGATGGAATGACTCCAGGTCTTTACTACATAGACGACTTAGTAATTGTTGAAACAGACGACGTTGTCAACGGGGTTTCTGAAGCATCAGCTCTAGACCTTAGGTTCGGCCCTAACCCTGCTAGTAATTTCATACAAATCACAAGCAATACTAATAACGGAATCATTCGCATAATGGCTTTAAACGGTCAAGTTGTTAAAGAAATTTCTGCTACTAACCTAAACTCTGGTAAGCATATAGATCTTGATCTTGACAATGGAATTTATCTTATCGAACTTACTTCTAACAACTCTCGCACAATGCGTAAACTTGTTGTCAGTAAATAACTAGATTTTCTTATAAAAATTAAGAGCTACTCAATTGAGTGGCTCTTTTTTTGCATCTAATTTGGACAGAAAGCTCAATATTTCCTCCGTTGCCATTTCAGCATGAGGAGGTAATTTAGGTTGAGTCCATGGATGTGAAGTCCCGAAGGTATGACCCGCGTTAGGGATAGATATGAACTTTCCGTTAGAAGCCCATGTCGCAAGTTTGCGTCCTTCGACATAGGGAACTGCTTGATCGTTATCTCCGTGAATAGCTAGTACTGGTATTTTTAATGAACGAATGGCTTTTTCGATATTCAGCATTTCCGAATTTGCTATGAAGTCTTCGTAGAATGCAAAAGGGTGAACCAAAACTTGCATTGTCCTTCCGTTCAACACCTCTAATCGGTCTGATTTACGCCACTTAGCTAAAGCCTCACCCACAGGGAATCTTGAACCGAAATCAGAAACTGAGGCTAGTAATACACAGGCATCTACACTAATCGTTGAGGCGGCAATGGACGCTATCCCTCCTCCTCTACTATGTCCGATTACTATAAGACTCTCCCCTACTAATAATAAACCTCTGGCATACTTAAGCATATCCCTTAAATCTTCAAGTTCCTTGGAATATGTGTTGTTACTCCAAGCGAATTCGTCAGAACAATCCTCTATATTTGGCATAACGTGTCCATTGTGAGAAAAATTAAATCTCAAAAACATCCAACCATTTTTTGCAAACTCATCAGCCATCAAACCCCAAGCTCCCCAGTCCTTAAACCCCTTATATCCATGTGCAAAAACTACAATGCCTTTGCGTTTCACTCCATCAGGAACTTTGTGAATATCACCATTCAATGGACCATTAGTGCCAAGATGTGTGAAACTGTTGCGAATAATGTTCATGTCAGATTTGTTTGAACAAAGGTGGGCATTAAATTGCGTACTCTTATACAAGTTATACCAGTAGTCTATTAAATACACAATCGATACAGATGAATTTGAAGAGCTTATTAATTGTCGTCGCTGTCAGTGTCATTTCTGATTTATACAACCCTCTCTCAGCCCAAACCCCAAACAACCTCGACGTCACTGTCGAAGGTCTTGGTGCAGATACAGTATATTTAGCTAATTACTATGGTTCAAGGCTTTACTATAGCGATACAACTGTTGCTGATGTAAATGGTCATTTCACTTTCGATGAAAAGCCATATGAGGAATGTGGTAAATACGCAGTTGTTTTACCTGGCCCTGTTTTTTTCGACATAATGTTTGTAAATGAACCTATGCAATTTCGCACCACCTTAGGCAATCCTCAAGGTGATATGGAAATCATTAAAAGTCAGGAAAATAAAGTATTCTACGATTACTTAAACTTTTTAAATTCAAAAAGAGAAGAACGAATTCCATATGATGCTGTTCTAAATGACTCAACTTCTTCCGCATTAAAAGTTGAGATTGCAAAAAATGCAATGGTTCAAATGAATGATGAGGTTACGGAGTATCAAGACGCATTAATTGATGACCCTCATGGTTTTCTGTTTGGTAAATACATGGGTATGCTACGAGACCCGAAAGTGCCTACAATACCTGAGGGAGTAGAAGATGAGCGGCTCTGGAGCTATATGTGGTACAGAAAACACTACTGGGATAGGGTAGACTTTTCAGACCCGCGTTTAGTACGAGATGGCTCTTTCCACCAAATTTTAGATCGCTGGTGGAGTCAAGTCCTACCTCCTGATCCTGATACTTTATTTTTCGAGGCAAAAAAACTTCTTGATCAAATAACGGACAATGATGATATGTTTAAGTACATTTTACATCATATGACATTCGAAAGTGAATCTTCGAAAATAATGTGTATGGATAGAGTCTTTGTCGAACTCGTAAATGAATACTATGTAACAGGAAAAGTTAAATGGCTAGACGATGAGCAACTTAAAAAAATAATTGATCGAGCAGAAGCCCTTAGGTTTTCTGTGTGTGGAAACATCGCACATAATATTACTCTTCCGGGGTTAGACGGTAAGACTTGGAAGTCACTTCACGATATTGATTCTAAGTATACACTATTGGTTATTTGGGAAAGTACATGCGGACATTGCAAGAAAGAAATGCCTATAATCCAACGTATTTATGAGGAATGGCATGATAAAGGACTTGAGATTTATGCTATTGGGAATGACTTCGAGACTGAACCATGGGTAGAGTATTTGGAAACAACCAATTATTTGGACTGGATTCATGTAAGTGACAATCCACAAATCAACGCTCAAGATAGTGCCCTCAAGCTCATACAAAGTGGCGTGACTGATCTTCAATCTCTTAATTTCCGCACGACTTTTGATGTGTTTTCAACTCCGAAACTTTTTCTTCTAGATGAAAATAAAAAAATTCTAGCAAAACAAATTGGGGCTCTTCAACTAGCAGAAATGCTTTATCGTCTTGAAGGGCTTGAGCCACCTAATCCTGAATTTTTTCTTTCAGAAGACGCTATAAAAAAACTTAGATTGAAAGAAGAAAAAAATAGCAAGCATTAAGTCTTACTATATTTACCGACTATGAGTCAAAGCCATTTCCTTAAAATGTTCTTGCGTCAACCTAAAGTTAACGCATCAATAACTCCCAGTTCTAAAAGGGCTGCAAGAGAGATGGTCAGTGGTTTGGACTTAGGTGTTATGAAATATGTTGTAGAACTTGGGCCGGGAACAGGAGTTTTTACGGACATTCTATATGAACGCCTTCCCAAAGATTGTAAGGTTTTACTCATAGAACTAGAAGAGGAATACATTCAGCCCTTGAAAGAAAAATATGATGATCGTTTTGAAGTTATAAAGTGCAGTGCTTGCCAACTCTCGAAACTACTTATGGAAAGAGGAGTTACACATGTTGACCTTGTCATTAGTGGACTGCCTTACACTCTACCAAATGAAGTTAAAGACCCATTATTTAACACTTTAGCCGAGCTCACTCAAAAGGGTACTTGTATGCGTTGGTTTACCTATTTTCCTTTTTGGATGAAAAAGCATTACACCAAATTTCCTCTTCGCAAGGCTTCTTTTGTTGCATGGAATTTCCCACCTATGTGGATTTACACAGTTAACTGAAATTTAGCCTTCAATAAATATTAGTTATTTGATTTTATAGGCAAGTCCTTGACTATCTTTGCACCGCATTTTAATTTTTTTTTATTGTGAATATTTTTGTAGGTAACCTTGCTTGGGGCGTCGATGACGTTGCTTTGCGAGAAACATTTGAGGCTCACGGCACTGTTGACAGTGCACGAGTGATCCATGATCGCGAAACTGGTCGCTCACGCGGGTTTGGCTTTGTAGAAATGCCAAACTCTGACGAAGGGCAAGCTGCCATTGAGGCTCTTGAAGGCAAAGATGTAATGGGTCGTCCGATTCGTTGCAACGAAAGCGAGCAACGCGAAAAGCGCCGTTCTTTCTAAGATACTTCGATTTAAGAAAAAGCCCCAATCATTAATGGTTGGGGCTTTTTTTGTATCAATAATTATCTATGTTAATGTAGTGAAAACTCTACTCACAAGTCAAACCGTAAGCAGAAAGAAGAGTTAATAAATCATTTGAATCAACAGTACCATTATAATTTGTGTCAAAATAACAACCTGGTGAAAGGGATACAGCTTCACAAACTCCCAACTCCGAGTTCCAAAATGTTCCCGCTCCACAATACTCCTCAGGAACAATATTCCCAAAACAATCATAGCCAATTATATCAAACAAACAACTGCCATCATCATCATTTGCTATTGAGTTGTAGTTACAAGCAATCGAGTCAGTACATCCAAAAACTTGAGGGTGATAAATCATTGTATATGTAACTGAACTTGTATTTAAACAACCATCTGTTGCAGTTAATGTTCGTACGATAGTTTCAGCTAAATCTGACCCTTGAGAATCATCGACAGTAATAATTTCTGAAACTTCAACAAAAGAATTAACATCACAATCATCAATAATTTCATATTCAGGAATTGGAATTACATCTCCATTTATCCAATAAATCTCTGTGAAAGCTGGAGGAGATGATGTGAAAACAGGAGGTAAACTATCTACGAATGTTACAATTTGAGAAGTTTCCGTAGAATTGCCACATGGGTCCGTAATAGTAAATGTTCGGGTTACGACACGTTCTCCAGGACAGTTTCCTTGTATTTCATTTACCGATTCTGTCAACATTGACGTTGCACAGACATCATAATGGTTTGGCAAATCTGATGGTATATCGTCTTCACAGTAGAGTGTTATATCGGGAATAATTGTTTCAAATACAGGTGGGACATCGTCAATAATAGTGATAATTCGAGTAGCATAGGAAGTAGCTCCACAAGCATCGGTTAGTGAATAGTTTTGGACTGAAGAACCTGTACAACTTGAAAATAAACTATTATTTTCTTCTATATATACTAACCCTTCTGGACAGTCATAAGTTGCTGATTGTAATGAAACGGATGCTAAACACGAAACAGTATCATTTACAGGTACATTTATAAAAGATGGCGGCATCGTATCATGAACATACACAGATCTGGATTCAATTGTCGTATTGCCACAATTATCAAATGCAGTAATAGTATAGTTAATTAAGGTCACTCCATCACAATATTGTGACTGGACAGAATTAAATGACAATGAAATAGTTGATTGGCAGTTATCTTGAGCTGAGGGGTAAATACTTGTGAAACTTGATTCGCATACGTGAGCACCGTCAATGGGACTAAGTATTATTGGAGGGGTCGTGTCATTAAAATATAGGTATTGTGATGATTCGATTACATCTCCACATATTTCTGCTGACCAAACTCTTTCAATAGTGAATGAATTCTCACAATCTCCATTAAGGTTATTATCCAAGTAGTCTAAAATTA
Organism: Bacteroidota bacterium; assembly: GCA_002746975.1. GTDB lineage: Bacteria > Bacteroidota > Bacteroidia > Flavobacteriales_D > Sanyastnellaceae > UBA974. The sequence goes on from NVXE01000005.1 coordinate 108,507, forward strand.
GAGTACCATTACACATACTTCCCACAGTATCTAATAATACACTTGGGTGTGCAAAACTTGTTGGCAAATCATCATCACAATTGAGATACAGATTGTCAGGAAAATCTGAGAATGATAATATAGGAGTAGTTGATTGCGCTAATAATTCGTGTCTATATAAAAAGAACAAAGGAATCAACAATAATAAAATTTTAAAATGACTCATGGAATAAGTTGACAAAAATCACTTCTGAGGTTAATTCCTAAAAGAGTTTATATCTCTGCAAATATGCTAAATAGAATTAATTTATAAAACAGAAAATTCTGTATAGTTATCAACGAACATAAACAAACGCTTTTGCGTAACTATAATATTACAAGTTAGTTACATGGTGTCCCTAATATTGTAAGGAATAGTAGAAGGTCGGAAATATTAACGTGACCACTATTATCGAGGTCACCTGCACAATTGAAGCTAGCATATACACATGATCCATCATCAACGGTAGCTACTGGTGAATAATTACAAGCGACAGAGTCTAAGCACCCTTGTAGATAACACGATCCGTCATCATATGTAGCATTAGGATTGTAATTAGCCGAAAAAGAGTACATACATCCCGGAACAGGACCTACACAAAGTATATGAGTTGCAACAGAACCGAAGTTACCAGAGCCAGACACCCAAACTTCACCGGCACCATTTAATACTTCGTATCCACCTCCGAATGACATACCGTCACCAAAAGCATCAAAAACTCTGAAATTATAACAACCATCAACTAAACAAGTAGATCTTTCATAAATGTTTGTTGGAGAAGTATTCGAATAAGGCCCTCCCCCCATAATAAACACTTCGTTTTCATCTGTCAACTCCCATGTAGTTTCTGTGGCAAAATAATCTGGTTCAATGATGACTGTACAGTGCTCTAAAGCCTCTCTAGTAAAAGACTTAGAAAAAATGTTGTTTTGTGACCATTCATCAACTCCATCTGCTAACCAGGTTACGGAAAAATCTACCAAGTGTGGCCCCATTGAAACAGCTAATGAATCTAAATAAACTTCAATACTTGCTCCAGAACTCAAACTACCGTTCCATACAACAGAAACTGTATCTGTAGCATCTAATACTGCTTGAATAGAAAATATAGATGCCGGTAAAGTACCATAATTAACTACTTGCACCGAAGGAAATGAGAAATTACTACAGGTTATGTTTTCTGGGTTTGTTACTCCATCTATTCCTAAATCTCTTAGAGAAACAGGAACGCAAGCATTCGTATTTAGAAGAGATAGTCTCTGTGTGAATAGGGTGTTACGCATTCGAGAGGTTTGGCCTAAAGTGAAAGTATTCTTACACTCCTGAGCAGTGTAATCCATATAGTTTTCTAACTGGGCACTAGAACAACTTGGAGGGATAACACAGCTGTGATTAGCCATAGTAGGCGGTGTGTCACAAACCTGATCTCCTTGAGTATCACATGAAACCTCATTATCACAGGCAGATTGAGAATTTGTATTGTGGAAAGTGTGATATAAACCTAAATAATGGCCTACCTCGTGAGTTAGGGTTCGATTCAAATTTGACCATGATTTTAAATTCCCTACCGTGCCAAAAGTGTTATAAAGTAGAGTCACCCCATCTCTAACATCGTCAAACGGGAAATATGAAAAGCCTTGAGTACCATTACCTGCATTATTCCCATCTATTTCAGTTACAACGAAAATGTTTAAATATTCGGATCTAGGCCAAGCGACAAGAGATTTAATCTCTATCTCATCAGCACCTAATCCAATATTACCCGATTTAATCCCATCATCTAAATAACCCGGCACAGAAGATGCGTCGGTACGAGTAATTCCATTTGTAGGGGATCCGAGAGTATCTCTTTTTACAAGACAGAACTCAATTTCAGTATCTACCCCTAACCCATATCCGTTAGTGCCTATCTGCATTCGAAAATCTTCATTCAAAGCATTAATAGCACTAAGAACTTGTGCTTCTGTAATATTAGTGCCAAACCCTAATGGTTCACCAAGATGTATAATATGAACTACAGTGGGTATAATAAGTATTTCTGCCTGTCTCTCTGTATTTACATTCTTAGGTAATCCCATCACTAGAACTTGTTTATTCACAGTCAGTGACGTATCAAATCCACAGACATCGTTAGCACCAAATTGGGATAGTGCAAACTGTGGGTAAAATACAAGCAGGAATATCGATAAATAAATAAATCGCAGATAGCTTAAGCTCGATTTATTCAACAAGTTTCTAGACAACATAGCGCAAAGTTCGGTCATTTGCTTTTATGTCAACACTTAATCTAGAAAATAAATAAGTAGCGAGGGGGGGGCTCGAACCCCCGACCTCAGGATTATGAATCCTGCGCTCTAACCAGCTGAGCTACCTCGCCAAGAGGGGCGCAAAGATAGTAAGGAGAATCTATTTTTACACATTATTAAGGAAAAGTTCCTCTAGACAATTGTATATTGCCAAAAATCAAAAGAACACTAGATAATCTAGTATCGAAAGTGGAGAAGAACGAAACCATGGAGAAAGAAAAATTCCAAATAGAATTCCCGATAAACAGCAGTAAAGGAGTGCTTTACAATTGCATGAGCACACCTAGCGGACTAGCTGAGTGGTTCTGTGATGATGTAAATATTAAAAAAGAAGTCCATACCTTTATTTGGGACGGAAGTGAAGAAGTAGCAAGACTTATCACGAAGAAGAAAGATGAATTCATTAAATTCAAGTGGCTAGAGTCTGAAGAAGAAGGAGATTCAAGCTACTTTGAACTCAGAATCAAAGTCGATGAAATGACTGGAGAAAGAGCAATTATCGTTACCGATTTTGCTGAGGAAGATGAAATTGAAGATGCAAAAGAGCTTTGGATTGCGCAACTAGAGAATCTAAGACGAGTTCTTGGAGGTTAATCTATTTGATTAAGGCTACTTATTCAAGAAAAAATCACTCATAAGTTGAGAATACTCTTTAGTGAAATTTCGCCCCCCTCCTTCACCTGTTTCAAGAGTAATTACTGAACGCTCTGTCTTCTCGGAGTTTTCATTAATGGACGATACTTTTTTGAATTCTACAAGGAATCGTACTGCCGGCCGGTCAGGTCTAGGGCGTATTTCACAACGTTTCGTAATCGAAAAATCATTAGCTTCTGCACTTCTCATTAGATCCTCTTCCCTTTCCAAAGGCCAAACTAAAGCAAACACTCCGCCCTCTATTAATACTTTTTTAGCGCCGTTGAAAAGATCGTCTATATTAAGAAAATCATCATGTCTAGCGAGATTACGCGCATGAAATGGCGATTTGGGTTTACCGTGAAAGAATGGTGGGTTAGATACAACTAAATCTAAGACAGAATCGTTTGTCTGAATATCTGCCCACTCTTGAAAGGACATCTCTACACATTTTAATCGAGAAGAGAATGGGCTAGATATGAAATTTTCTCGAGATTGTTCTGCTGCTAATGGTTCAAGTTCTATAGCCGTAATTGAAGAGTTTGGGAATCTTTGTGCGAGCATAAGAGCCACCACTCCAGAACCAGAGCCAATATCAGCAATTTTATTAGCCGGAAATGAACTCGAAGCCCAAGCTCCTAGGGTTACTCCATCAGTTCCTATTTTCATAGCGCACTTTTCGTCAAATACAGTAAAGCGCTTAAAAACCATTTTCCGATTTCCCGATGTTCCCATTTATTTTGAAGAGCGTTTATTCCAAGTATCGAAATCTGGAAAGTTTTCAGTTCTATGCTCTGGAATTTCTCTCAACGGGGATACTTCTGCAGAATGGTCAAACATTTCTTGAGGTAACGATCTATATAGTTCTGTACCCTCAACTTTATGAGCATATAGCTCGTCACTTACATCTTTAATTCGTTTTGCAGGGTTTCCTACAATTAATCCACGAGAAGCCCATACAGTATTTGCTTTTAAGAAACTTAGAGCTCCCACTATACATCCTTCTCCTAAAATAACATCGTCCATTATCACGGAATTCATTCCAACTAGAGTTTGTTTACCCAAGTTAGCTCCGTGGACACTTGCGCCGTGTCCTACATGAGCTCCTTCTTGCAGAACTACAGACTTACCTGGAAACATATGAAGCACGCAGTTTTCTTGGACATTACACCCATCGGCAATTTCTACCTTACCCCAATCCCCTCTTAAAACAGCTCCTGGACCTATATAACAATCACGACCTATTGTGACGTGACCGATTACTACGGCTGAAGGATGAATATAACTTGACTCATGAATTACAGGAATCATTCCTTTAAAAGATTGAATCATAATCTATTTTATACTTTCGAAGTTGTAGAATTCTTAATAACCACTGCAAAGCCTTGCCCCACTCCTATGCATAGTGTTACTAGGCCAAACTTACCTCCAGTTCGCTTTAACTGCCTAGCTGCAGCTAGTAGAATTCTAGAGCCAGTCATCCCTAATGGGTGACCTAGAGAAATTCCTCCTCCGTTTGGATTAATTCTTACATCATCATCGTCTAAGTTCCATTTTCGAATACAGGCAAGAGCTTGAGCCGAGAATGCTTCGTTTAATTCGATAACATCGAGGTCGTCAAATCCGATTCCAGCTCGCTTAAGCGCAATCTCGGACGCTCTAACAGGCCCTATCCCCATAATTCTTGGCTCAACTCCTACTACAGCACTTGAAACGATCTCAGCTAGAGGTTCCAATCCCTGGGACTTCAATCCACTTTCGTTGGCAAATAATAGAGCGGCTGAGCCATCGTTAAGTCCTGATGCGTTACCAGCTGTTACAGAACCACCTTCTTTTCGGAAGGCCGGTCTAAGATTAGCTAGAACTTCGAGGGTCGTGTTCGATTTAATGAATTCGTCGTGCTCGAATACCAAATCGTCTTGTTTACGTCTCGGAATAATAACGGGTATAATTTCTTCGGCGAGACGACCTTCGTTTCTCGCTTTAGTAGCTTTCATATGAGATCTGAATGCGAAAGCGTCTTGGTCCTGGCGAGAAATCCCGTAAATATCTACAAGGTTTTCTGCTGTTACTCCCATACYSTCWRNCTYCMTMYNCWSMYTCYMKYYYKSKMTKKATNAAATCTCYMACCSAMACWYGWAYCWMAYANAYKMACWSWCWCKAMCMWMWSMYWYMSACRCNTWTCKNCMYMWYCYWMRKTYCWCGSSNTYWTMTYTTSAWMGNNACYTGSKAWTMKMAMMKMMRMWTMKMYSASANGCWAKCAYTMRNGMGCYAYNAWSWRCAGCTGAAAGCCCTGAAGCACAAAGTCTATTAATCGTTTCTCCAGGAACACTATAAGGCAACCCTGAAAGTAAAAGCGACATTCGTGCAATATTTCTATTATCCTCACCCGCCTGATTTGCACACCCTAAAATCACATCGCCAATAGCGGAAGGGTCTAGAGAGGAGTTTCTATTTATAAGCTCCGAAATCGTTATTGCAGCCAAATCATCTGTTCGAACAGTAGATAAAGTTCCTCCAAAAGAACCTATGGGCGTTCGAATCCCATCAACAAGAAATGCATTCATTTGTATAAATTTCTGTCACAAAGATAGGTTGCTTAAATTGCACAAATGAATATAGCCATTGCATCAACTTTCTTCCCGTACAGAGGTGGAATTGCGCAATTTAATGACCAGATGGTGAGTGCTCTTAAGGCAAATGGCCATAAGGTTAAATGCTATAACTGGAGTCGGCAGTATCCGGCTTTGCTATTCCCAGGTGTAGCCCAAACCGTCTCAGGCACAGTTCGCCCTATTTCTAGTCCCGAAGCCCCAATGGATTCTATCTCTCCGAACTCATGGCGAAAAACTGCAAAAGCTATCCTCTCTGAGGGTGAAGTAGATATGGTATTGCTTCCTTTTTGGCATTCCGCCCTTGCACCTGCACTTAGAGGTGTCGCAAGAGCAATAAATAAATTATCTCCCAATACCAAGGTCGTTGCTCTAATGCATAATGCTACTTCTCATGATGGTAAAGCGTCTGACAAATGGTTAACTCGTAGATTTTTGAATAGAGTAGATAGCTGTATAACCTTGAGTCAATCAGTCACTGATTCCGTACATAAACTCTCTCCTAACCTCCCAAACAAAACACTATTCCATCCTCTTTTCGATCATTATCCTTGCGCGTTACCTAAAAACGAAGCCAGAAAAGAATTAGGCATTCCAGACTCGGCGAAGCACGTGGCTTTGTTTTTCGGATTAATCAGGCCTTATAAAGGACTTGCTACTTTACTAGAAGCCACAAATTATCTGGCTGATAACACACATTTAATAATCGCTGGAGAGTGTTATGGCTCATGGCTACCATACGAAAAACTGATCTCTGAAAGTAAGGCTAGTTCTCGCATACATGTTCTAAACCGATTCATTCCTGATATCGAACTGCCTGTAATATTCGGTGCGGCAGATCTTGTAGTTCTACCTTATTTACATGCATCACAAAGTGGTGTTACGGCAACGGCTATTCACTACAACCTTCCTATTATCGCCAGTAACGTTGGAGACCTACCCTCTTCTATTTCACAAAACATAACCGGAGACCTTGTACAACCGGGCAACATCGAGAAGCTAGGCAAAGCAATTAACAACTGGTTTTCAGGTAATCACGACTTAGAAACTGTAAAAAACGAGTACGCTTCAATAAAAAATAGCAAGTCTTGGACTTCGTTTGCATCCCAGTTAGTTTGACTAATTAGAAATCCGACAGTACCTCAGTTAATGGGTCGAAAACATACCTCTGAACTAGAACGACTTCGCCATCTGAAGTTAAACCATACATATGTTCTCCATCATGTCCATCGAAATGAGAATCGCCTGACTCTTTCCAAAATAAATCAAATTTCGCACTATGTCCATCAAACCCTTTTACAATCATCGTAAACGCAGGAGAAGAATTTTTAATCTTTTCCTGAGATTCTTCCGAAAGATGACTATTGTATGATTCGAAATGTACTTTTCGAAAACGAAGAAATTTGTTTTGAACTTTTATAGTATCACGAAATGAAATGCTTTCACCGGCACCATTTTCAAGTGAAATATTTCCTTTTCTATCTGAGCTAATCTTGTATGAATGAGATGGGTCTTCATGATGAATAACCGTTACTTGAGCCAAAGATCTTCCAGGAAAATCAAATACTCCAGTATATCTCCATTCGTTCACATCTGTGAAAAAACGAGTCGAAATGAATCCTACCGAGCCTTTCAGATGAACTATAAAAGGTTCTGATGACTTACCTAATTCAGGTGTTTCAAGAAGCACGAAAGTTCCTGTATGGGTTTGTGTCGGAGTTCCCACATACCAAGTCTTTACAGGCAAATCTCCTCCCTGATAAATCTCCACCTTTTTACCTGATCCTGACAAATTCCTAAGTACATTCTCCCGCTGTAATTCTGGCACAGGCCCCTTTACAAGAACTCTTGTGAAAGTTTTTAATAATAGATCCGTAGCGTCTTTTCTAGCTAAATATTCTCCGTTTAAAGTCCAAAACCTAGTATCTGAAGATCTCTCCAAAAGTGCTGACCTTCCGTTTGTATCTACAATAAAAATCTTATTTACAGAAGACGTGTCTGCTATAGCAAAGTCAGCTTGAACGTTAGCTGATAAATCACCTTTAGGATTCTGAAATTGCCAAATAACACCAGTAATGGCTGTGATAACAACAAGAATAAATAAAATACGCAGATTAGACTTCATGATTTACTGTACTTACGGACACGCAATTTAAAAACAACTAGGCTAGAAAGAATTACCAAAACTAGAGGTAATCCTATTGCTAATGATTGCCAACCTAATCTCGATTTAAGAATCTTTCCTTCATCTAAAGACCTCAGAGTGATAGTACGAGACCTGACAGAAATCATCGAGCTTTCGTCTAGAAGATGATTTACGACATTTCTAAGAAACTCCTTGTTATCGTACACTACTCTACCCGCATACCTATCATATCCAAGTGGATAAATTTTCCATCCTTCCGGGGTCATAATAGTTTTATTCTTTGCCAAATCTCCATCTCCTATAACCACCATAGCAGAAGGCTTCCCCATTTCTCTAAAGGCAAAATCCTTATTGCGTTTAAGTGTATCTGGTAGTATATCTTTAAAATGTGATTGAAACTTACCCTCTAGAAGAACTGCAAATGGAGTATATGGAGTATTATTTGTAGTAAAATACGATGGGTCAAGATCTACAATGGAACTGGAAACCCTTACTGGTGCTAGATATGTTCTAGCAAGTTCCGAACTGCGTAAAAGAACAGTTTTATCTATATCGGCATCCGTACTTACTGTATCTAAACCAGACACGAAGTCGAAATGTATCGGATCTAGATTTGTAGTAATGGGATGTGAGATTCCTTGTGGGATAGCGAGAGGAGCGAAATACCAACTAAAAAGCTGCATGTTTCTTTGGTTCCCTTGAGGTCCGGCGTCGAAAGCTATAGGGGCACATTGAGGATCTATGATGAGGTTCTTATTTAGACGCACTCCATAATCAAACATCTGATGGTTTAATCCTAGTTCATTTGCAGTTGCCATTGTTGTTTGGGCTGAACGCAACGAATCTAAATCTGTAAGTATAGGATCTATCATCCATAACATCCTTCCTCCTCCCATTAAGAACTGATCTAAAATAAGTTTATCCTTTTCCGAAAAAACTGAGTCAGGTCCAGCAATAATTGCAAGATCATAGCGATTAGTACGATACCTCATACCTTCTAAACGTTCACTTAAAACATTGAGTTTCCCGTCTAAACGAACTCGTGAGACGGAGTAATCTTCGTCTAAAGAATTCATAAAATCTGCAACTTCAACTTCCTCCAATTCCCCGTGTCCTTCAATGAAAACTATGCTTGGCGTTTCTTCCATTAGAACTTTCCTCAAAGCAGATGTCAACTCATATTCTATGGAGTTTATCGACCCCTGAATCATAGCGTCTGTGGGTTGAGGTGTATCCGACTTAAAGAATTGTACCGGGACCTCCTTTCCTTTACAGCTGATAAGTGCCGAAGGCCAAACATTTCTAAATGTCTTTCCACCCCCAGATTCATATCCTATCCTTGTAAATGACAGACCTAATTTTATTAGTTGTTCCTCGTTTTGACCGCGAGTTCGCCTGTCTTTAGACTCATAAACATCAACAAATTGAAAGCGAAATCTATTGTTACTTGCATCAGCAAATTCTTCGAATTTTTCGCGAATTGCATTTTCTAGACGTTGCCAAGAGGCGGGGAAATCTCCCGTGAGATAGCAAGTAACTATCACGTCTTGATCAGTTTCGTCAAGGTCTTCGAGCAATAAGATGGAACCCTCTGTTAATGTGTGTCGTTTTTCTGCTGTTAAATCGAGGGAGAAATGAGCGATATGGGCAGCAAACAACAAAACACTAGATATTGTAACAACTAAAAATAATCGAATCCCCTCCCTCCCTAAACGTCCTCTTTCTAGGGCGAGTACGAAACGAGCTAATTGAAGAAATAACACATCAACGAAAATGAAATATGCGACGTCATTAGAGTCTACAAGACCTCGACTAAGAGATCTGTAATGGGCCTCGAACCCTAGATTTACGAATACGTAATCAAAACTACCGAACAAAGCGAAATCACCAAGAGCTGTAAATCCTATGTACCCCACTGTTGACAGCAACATCGCCGATAAAAAAGCCACTAATGGTTGGCTAGTCATAGCAGATAAAAAGATTCCAATTGCGGCAATAGAAGATGCTAATAATAACAGACCTATGTACGACCCCCAAATCGATCCTAAATCTAAATTCCAAGCTGGTCTTCCAAGCTCTCCTAAAATCCAAACGAAACCCAATGTTGGTAGTAAAGCAAGAGAAATAAGAGCAATTGCACCTAAAAATTTGGCCAAAACAACCTGACTTTCAAGTAAAGGCCTCGTTAGAAGCAGCTCTAGAGTCCCACTCCTTCTTTCCTCGGCAAAACTCCGCATTGTAATTGCAGGAACAAGGAATAGAAGTACCCAAGGTGCAAGTGTAAAAAAGGGATCCATCGAAGCTACTCCGCTAGAAAGAATATTCCAAGGTCCAGGGAAAACCCATATAAACAATCCTACGAGTAACAGGAAAGCGGATATGACCACATAACCTATTAACGAACTGAAAAAACTACGTATTTCTTTTAATATAAGCGCTTTCATGCTCTACTGCGTTTTTATAGTTTCGAAATGTACGACACAGCTTCAGGTGGTGAGGAAAATAATTTTTTCGTCTTAGGCCAAACCACACCGAAAAGTTCTGACTTCCTATAATTATTAAGGCTCTCCTCATTATCCCACCTACTTACTGTAGCTCTTACAAGTGGATTATTAACGTCCTTAACTAGTTCTAAACTCATACATCCAGGTTGAGATGATATATCAACCTCGTACTCGAGGAAAACAGCTTCAAACTCTGAGATTGTTTCCTCAGAAAACGTCATTCTAACAATTCTAACTATGCTTGTCATCCTTAAAGTTAATCAGCAAATTCTATTCTAATAACGTCATCTATCACAATCCCCAAAAGTCCTGAAGCACCACCATTTGCAGTTCCTGGAGCACCGAGGTTTATTGCAATTTCCAAAAGCCCCAAATGATTAAAAATCGCTACTGAATCTCCTACTGGCACCTCGCTATAAAGAGTACAAATTCTGCGAATATCACTCCTGCTAGACCTCATTACTATAACGAAAGCCCGATTGAGACCTACTTCTCGGAATCGACGTTTATCTATGTCCGTTATGCAATTTCCGTAGCCGTCGATACTTATTACGTGACCGATTAAAATGCGATTCTCAAATACAGGTTGTAAAATCGTTTTAGGGCTAGAAAGAGAAGCAGGACGACCCAAAAGTTCTGGAATACCTCCTCTTGAAAGGTGAGCCGCAGCTGGAACGAAAATAGACCTTTCGGGGAAGGTTGGATAGTCGAAATCAGCCCTCATACTCGATAAATCGAAAATAGCATCAGGTGACTTCCCGAAAATTAAATGGAAAATTCCAGTATCGGAGCCTATAAAATATTGATCTTCAATTCTCACTATTCTGTGAGGTTTTTCAGCTGATGCAACACTTTGCACAGCGATAATATGTACAGTTCCTTTAGGGAAATGTGCTACAGCCCCACGTAACAACAAAGCTGCATCGACAGAATTAAATTTTCTTATATCGTGAGATAAATCTACTACGTTAACGCTTGGCACAGCTGAATAAAGTGCTCCTTTCAGGATGCCGGCATAGAACCTTTCTGGTCCATAATCAGATGTTAATGTAATTATTGGCACGAGACAAAGATGGTGTAGTTATTTTTGTAGTCAACATGCATGAGACATTGATTTCTATTGAGGGCTTAGACCCGGTTGTAGTTCTTGGAAACGAGAACGCAAATTTACGTGCGTTACAAAGACTTTTCCCTAAACTTCGCATCGTTTCTCGAGGCCACGATTTTATCGTCAAAGGAAGTCGTGAAGATGTGGGGAGATTTGAGGAGGTTATGAGAATGGTGGTTTGGCATGTAGACAGGTATTCAAGCCTAAGCATAGACGACCTCGACAGAATCTCTAAATCTGATGAAGCCACTGTAATGAAGGATGCGGGAGTTGACGACGTTATAGTCCACGGACCTGGAGGAAATAGAGTTTATGCAAGAACTCCTAACCAACACAAGTTGGTAGCTGCTGTAGTTGATAACGACATGGTTTTTGCTGTAGGGCCAGCAGGTACGGGGAAAACGTATACTGCCGTAGCTCTTGCAGTAAAAGCTCTAAAGGATAAGCGAGTAAAGAAAATAATTCTTACACGTCCCGCTGTTGAGGCGGGGGAAAATTTGGGCTTTCTACCTGGAGATATGAAGGAAAAACTCGATCCGTATCTTCAACCCCTCTACGATGCGCTTACCGATATGCTACCTTACGATAAAGTTGCGGAGTACCTTGAAAAGGGAGTCATAGAGGTCGCGCCTCTTGCTTTTATGCGTGGTAGAACTCTCGATAAAGCTTTCGTTATTCTTGATGAAGCCCAAAACACGACTATTCCTCAAATAAAAATGTTCCTTACTCGTATGGGACGAGATGCAAAGTATGTAATTACAGGGGATGAAACCCAGGTCGACCTTCCTAATAGGCAGAAATCAGGACTGGCCCACGCATTATACATTTTAAAGGATGTAGAAGGCATTTCAACAATAAGGTTAACTGGAGTTGATGTTATGCGTCATAGACTAGTACGCGCGGTTATCACAGCATTTGAAAAAGACCCAAACTAATGAGATCTACTACGAAAGTAACCCCCATTACAGAAACTGATTTTCACTTTACAGGCCAAACCTCAGCTTACTTCGGTAAGGTTAGAGATATGTACGGAATAGGAGACGATTTAATGGTTGCAGTAGTTTCTGATAGAATAAGCGCATTCGATGTCGTCATGGCTAGAGGAATACCCTTTAAGGGGCAAGTATTAAACGGAGTAGCAGCTACGTTTTTGGATTCTGTATCTGACATCATCCCTACGTGGAAACTCGCTACCCCAGACCCTAATGTAACCATTGGATACCGCTGTGAACCTATTCGTTTGGAAATGGTAATTCGAGGGTACCTAACCGGGCACGCATGGAGAGAATATTCTTCAGGAAAGAGGATAATCTGTGGAGCTAAAATGCCCGATGGCATGAAGGAGCACGACAGATTCCCCTCTCCCATCATTACTCCAGCCACTAAAGCTGAAGAAGGGCACGATGAAGACATCTCTCCGGAAGATATTATCGCACGAGAAATCGTTTCACCTGAAATATATTTAGAATTAGAACGAGTAACTAGGGCACTTTTTCAACGTGGAACAGAAATTGCCGCTGAGCGAGGTTTAATATTAGTTGACACGAAATATGAATTCGGGATTCGCCACGGCAAACTTATGCTGATAGATGAAATTCATACCCCAGATAGTTCTCGTTACTTCTATGCTGAAGGTTATGAGAAGAGGCAAGCGAATGGTGACACTCAGAAGCAGCTGAGTAAGGAGTTCGTTCGAGAATGGCTGATGGACCATGATTTTATGGGCCTTGAAAACCAAACCCCACCCGATCTCGATGATGGCTTCGTGGAATTAGTTTCCTCTAGATATATAGAACTTTTCGAAAAAGTTACCGGCACCTCTTTTAAGGGTGACACGTCTGATAACCCATTAGATAGAATTAAAAAATCCGTGGAAGAGTGGCTCGCAAAAAGGTAAATAGGAATAGTGAAGTTTGGCGTGAGGATGCTTTAGAAGCTGTACGTACTCTACGGAGTGGCGGAGTGATTGTGCACGCTACGGACACCGTTTGGGGTATAGCATGCGACGCGACAAATGAAGATGCCGTTATGAAACTACGGACCATAAAAGGAAAGAAAAGTGACTCTCCCATCCTAGTACTCGTTGCAGACGAAGGACTTATAGAAAAACACATCTCAGACGTTCCAGATGCCGCATGGGATTTGTTCGAACACAACGATAGACCTACGACAGTAATAATGCCGGGCGGTAAGAACGTGACACCTTCCATTTTAGGTGAAGGAAATTCATTGGGAATGAGATTAGTAAAGGACGTTTGGACTACTTTCGTTTCTCGTGGTTTAGGAAGACCTCTTGCAAGTTCTAGTGCGAATTTATCTGGCTCGCCCACCCCTATCGACTTTAATTCCATCGATAATTCGATAATTAAAGGAGCCGATTTCGTCAGCTCTCATAGGCGTTCCGACAACTCACACTCTAAGCCTTCTTTCATCGCGTCTTTTGACTCTGCGGGTCGATTTAAAATTCTACGATCATAACCTTAGTCATATACTTATCTAAAGATTAGATTTGCAACCTTGAATTACAAAAAATCTCTTCAAAATCGAGTTTTCCGAACTATCGGAAAAGTTGCTGACTCGCGTGGCGAAAGTGCTTTCGTTATAGGAGGCTTCGTTCGTGACCTCATTCTTAACAGAACGTCTAAAGATATTGATATCGTTACTGAAGGAAAGGGAATTGACCTTGCTCGTGCAGTTGCTAAAGAACTGGGCATTCGTCAAGTTAGCGTATTTAAGAACTTCGGAACTGCAATGTTCGTCTTTGGCGACCTAGAAGTTGAATTCGTAGGCGCTCGAAAAGAGTCATACTCGAGAGGTTCAAGAAAACCTATTGTAGAGGATGGTACTCTTGAGGATGACCAAAATCGTCGTGATTTCACCATAAATGCTATGGCACTTTCGCTTAACTCGAAAAATTACGGCGAATTAATTGACCCATTTAATGGTATGAGGGATTTGGACTTAGGAATTATCCGCACCCCACTAGACCCTGACATTACGTATAGCGACGACCCGCTTCGAATGATGAGAGCTGCTAGGTTCGCTACTCAACTTAATTTCACAATAGTTCCAGAAAGCTTAAACGCTTTGAAGAGAAATGCAGAGCGTTTAGACATAATTTCTATGGAGCGAATACATACAGAGCTGAACAAGATTATTCTTGCAAAACGCCCTGGGATAGGTTTCAGAATACTTGTAAAAACAGGTTTGCTAGATAGGTTTTTCCCAGAAATGACGGCTCTTCAAGGTATAGAAACCCGTAACGGAATAGGTCACAAAGACAACTTCATCCACACCTTGCAAGTGCTTGAAAATGTGTGTGATAAGAGTGACGATTTGTGGCTGCGTTGGGCTGCGATTCTTCACGACATTGCCAAACCTCCTACTAAGCGATTCGACAAAAACAACGGTTGGACATTCCACGGTCATGAGGACAGAGGAGCTCGAATGGTTCCTAAGATCTTTTCACGGCTTAAGCTTCCTATGGACGCTAAGATGAAGTTCGTGCAGAAGTTAGTTCTATTACACCTACGTCCTATCGCTCTCACTAAAGAAGTCGTTACGGACAGTGCGATACGTCGTCTTCTGAGCGAAGCCGGTGACGATATCGATGCACTCATGATACTATGTCGAGCAGACATTACATCTAAGAACGAAGCAAAGGTCTCTCGCTACTTAAAAAACTACGACGTAGTAGTTAGAAAGCTCAAAGAAGTAGAAGAGAACGATTCTATCAGGAATTTTCAACCTCCTGTTACAGGCGAGATGATCATGAAAGCCTTCGGCATCCCCCCTTCTAGACCTATAGGCGACATAAAGAAGGCGATAAAAGAAGCCATCCTCGAGGGCGACATTAAGAACGACCCCGATGAAGCATACGACCTCATGCTCAAGCTCGGATCCGAGATGGGGCTTAAAAGGGTTTAACCTTTATAGGAAATATGAAGTTGTAATCTTAAAGCAAATAAAGACTTAAGATAGAAATATCGTCAATCAGAAATGCACCTTGTAGAATAACCAAATCCTTGATTGAATACATTTCTCAAAATTCTTGGACCACCTTTCAACTTTCGCGCCCAAGGTTCAGATAATTCAGAGACACTTGAACTCCATAAATATGCTTGGTTTCCAAGCGAATAAAAAACACCTGTGGGGTTTCTATATCCGGCTGGGAGGGCAGAAAAACCACTTGTATTCGTGCCATTATTATTACTCCACCCAACGATTGATTTAATTTGATTGCCTTGATCTGTTCCTCTAAAACCTGTTGACGAAGCATCTAACGGACTCATCCCTAAGAACACTTCCAACACTTGCCACTCAAGATCCGTAGGTATATGCCACCCTGTTGGGCACATTTCACCTAACATAATAGCTGGAAAATTGTATAATGTTCCATAAGTTGAATAGTTAGATGTACTTTTTGCTTCTGCAACATCTGCCCCTTCATATCCATACACATAATAAAATGGATCAACTGCGTTTCCAGATGAAGCAGGAGATACCGAGGGCAAGTATCTACAATTTTCTGAAAACCAACATTGATTTCCGATTTGGACTGTTGAATAATTGTAATTATCAAAGATAACATCTTCGCCGCAATTACTAAAAGTACTTGGGCAGATATAGTTAAATATTGTATCTGCACCGACTACAAATAAAACCCATTGATTTGCAGAAGTTGCATAAACAGAATCATATAGAAAAGTGATGGATTCAATCGAAGAAGCTAAAGCATCAGTTCCATTACATACACCACAAACATCAACTGGTCCTATGCATGCGTCGACATCATCGCATATACCATCTCCATCGACATCACTCAAACAGCTTCCACCACAAATTGCTAACGCATCATCATAAAGACACAGTTCTGTTGGGATATTTAAGAAGTTACAAGCATTCAAATCTATGCATAGGTCATAACTATCTATCAAACCATCAAAATCTAAGTCCTCTTCACCGAATATTGATAACAAACCCATTAAATCGTAAATAGAAATCGTACCATCGAGATTGTTATCGAATGGATTAGGGCATGAAGACTGAGAAAAATTAATAGAAATACAAAACACTGAAGTTATTAAGAGAAATATAAATTTCATTCTGGATAATAATTAGTTTAAAATACAACGAGCAGATCTAGCTGTTTTTGACGTGAGTTTATGTTCATTTCCGTATTGAACAACAGGGGAAATATAGAATAGGCGTCTAAAATGACGATACTGATCTTCTGGCAATTGATCTGAAATACTCCACCAGGCACCAAATAAACCGATTTCATAACTTCCAACAAAATTCCAACCGCCAGGAAGCGCAGTAAAACCAGTTGAATTAGTTGCATAAAAATTACTATACCAACCAGTAGTTGACTTCAATTTTTCACCTGCAACGTAAACGCCACCTAAAAAATAAGCAAGAGCCTCCCAATCTAAATTAGTAGAGACATGCCATCCTGTCGGACAAACACCAGGAGACATTACTGCTTCGTAATTATATAGAACTCCATATGTATTATAGTTTACAGTAGACATAGCCTCTGCTACATCACTGCCCATATAATTATAAACGTTAAATACGGGTGAGGTAACTGAGAAAGTAGTCGTTGGTGAAACCGAAGGTAGATATCGACAATTTTCAGAGAACCAACATTGACTTCCTATTTGGACAGTTGAATAATTATGCCCTTCATAACCTAAATCATCTCCGCATGTAGTGAAAACAGCAGGATAACATTCAAGATACACTGTATCTGCACCAGACTCAAAGACAACCCAGTCATTAATTTGAGCTGCATAAACTGAATCATAAAGTATCGTTATGGACTCAATTGTTGAAGGAAGTGGACCTATACCGTTACAAACCCCACAAACATCAAGAACGCCATCACATGTATCTACATCATCGCAAATTCCATCTAAATCACTATCAGAAATGCATGAACCTCCACAAATACCTATTGCATCCAAGTATTTACAAACTTCTGTAGGATTTGATAAGAAGTTACAAGCAGCTAAATCCAAACATAAATCAACTGCGTCGTCTATTCCATCCTGGTCAACATCAACTAAACCAAATACAGATTGCAAGTCTAATAAGTCCGAAACCGAAATCAAACCGTCAAAATTACTGTCATATGGAATAGGACAAGTTATTTGTGCTGAAGACGATGAAAAAAGTGAAAATAGAGCGGCAAATAAGGTTAAATTTTTCATCCAATTAAAGTTAATTAAGACAAACTTAACACATACTCTTCATAAATACAAACAAATAAATGTTCATAACATAGGATGAAAGAGCAAAAACAAACTGAATTTAATAATCTTAGATAGCTTAATAAGCTATTTATATTAGTCTAACATACAACGCACTGACAATCCATCTAGCTGATTGTGACTTTCCCTTCCAACTTCAGGTAAATTAAAAAATAGTTGTCTAGGCCATGCATTTACTGAAAAAGAAGTAGAAGTCCACCAATAACCAAAATAACCATCGTCATGAAAATAACCATCAAAAGTACGATAACCACCAGGCAGGCCTGAAAACCCACTAATATCTGACCCGTTCCCAGAATAAAGCCAGCCTGATGATGATTTAAGCTTTGTTCCTTGATCTGTACCCCTATAGCCTGTGCTTGATGCTTCTACAGGATTCATTCCTAGTGTGATTTCCAAAGTCTGCCACTCATCATCAGTAGGCACGTGCCACCCTACAGGACAAATCAAAGTGGTTGTTATAGCACTATAATTGTACAAAACTCCATAATTAATATATGAGGCAGTTTGCTTGGCAATTGTTGTGTCTACACCATTATAACCATAAACATAATATTGAGGATTGATATATGAACCAACATTAGATGGAGATACTGAGGGTAAGTACCTACAATTTTCCGAAAACCAACATTGATTTCCGATTTGTACTGTAGAATATTCATATCCTTGGTGTAACACAACTTCACCACAAGGAAAAACTACATTACATGAACCAAATTGAGATAATAGAATCAACATATCGTCTATGTTAACACATCCATCATTGTTATTATCCGCTGAATAACTTTGTGCTCGAGTTGATGAAACACTTACGAACACGATAAATAGAAGAATTAATGACCTCATAAAAATAGTTTTTGTCGTTGAAAAAAATTAAACGACACAAATCTAACACATTATCATTAAGCTAGTTACCATTCTTATAACTAACAATTTTTTACTAAAAAAAAGGACATTACATTAAGACTACCCTTTCCAACTGTCGCGAAGAGTGACGGTACGATTGAAAACCGGAGTGCCAGGCTTAGAGTAGCGTGAGTCTGGAGCGAAATAGCCTAGGCGCGTAAATTGATAAGTGGTGCCTGGCTCGGCTTGTGCGAGCGAAGGCTCGAGCTTGCAGTTTGTGAGGATTTCTAGAGAGTCCGGGTTGAGGAAATCTGTGAAAGGACGATCTTTATGGCCATCGGGATTAGGGTCGGCGAATAGACGATCATAAAGGCGCACTTCGGCATCGATAGCGTTCGAAGATTCTACCCAGTGTAAAGTTCCCTTTGCCTTTATGCCACTAGTGTCAGAACCGGACTTAGAATTTTCGAAATACTTTACATGGACCTCCGTAACCTCTCCCTCGGAATTACAAATGTGGTCAACATATTCTACTATATATGCGCTTTTCAAACGTACTGTTTTACCAGGGGCGAGACGGAACCATTTACGGTTTGCTTCGAGTTTAAAGTCGTCTGCCTCCATCCACAACTCACGTCCGAAAGGAAGTTCGCGGGATCCAGATTCAGGGTCTTCTGGGTTATTTACTGAAGGAAGTAACTCGGTTTTACCTTCGGGATAGTTTGTGATTACGAGCTTTATGGGGTTTAGTACAGCCATAACACGAGGAGCTACACGGTTGAGATCGTCCCTTAGCGCCCACTCGAGAAGTCCGACATCAATAATGTTTTCGCGCTTAGCAACCCCTACTCTATCGATAAATTCTCTTATACTTGCGGGGGTATATCCACGCCTACGCAAACCACTTAAAGTAGGCATTCTAGGGTCATCCCATCCATCTACCGACTTGTCTTCTACTAGGAAAAGAAGCTTTCGCTTTGACATTACCGTGTAGTTGAGGTTGAGACGAGCGAATTCGGTTTGGCGTGATGGGAAAATCTCAAGATTTTCGATATACCAATCATATAATGGACGGTGCACCTCGAATTCTAAAGAGCACAAGCTGTGAGTGATATGCTCGATGCTGTCTGATTGACCATGAGCGAAGTCATACATAGGATATATACACCACTTATCACCAGTTCTATGGTGGGTTTCGAACATGATGCGGTACATGAGTGGATCGCGAAGATGCATGTTAGGGTTTGCTAAATCTATTTTCGCCCTAAGGACACGAGAACCAGCCTCGAACTTCCCTTCTTTCATGCCTTCAAAAAGCTCCCTATTCTCAGAAGGGGTTCTATCTCTATATTTATTAGCAACTCCTGGCTGAGTAGGTGTTCCTTTTTGAAGAGCTATTTCGGCAGCAGTAGAGTCATCTACATAAGCCTTACCGTCGTCAATTAATTTCAGAGCAAAGGTATATAATTGGTCGAAGTAATCACTCGTAAAGAACTCACCACCATTAGGTTCAAAACCTAACCACTTAATATCCTCCCTGATAGCATCTACATATTCTACATCCTCTTTCACGGGATTTGTATCATCGAATCTAAGGTTTGTTAAACCACCAAATTCATTTGCTAATCCGAAACTAATACAAATTGCTTTTGCATGTCCGATATGTAAATAACCATTAGGTTCAGGTGGGAAACGAGTATGCACAAGCCCTCCATTTACACCAGCAGCAATGTCTGCATCAATGATTTGTTGAATAAAATTGCGACTTCCACTTTCTATATTTTCTACACTCCCCTTGTTTTCTGACATACGGCAAAAATACAATGCGAATCCTTATCTTTGCACAAGAATATGGCTTTCAAAACTCACATAAAGAACTTCTATTTTTCTTCTGTAGAAACTGAGGAAGAAGTACTCGTAGACATTCAAATAGTTGACGAGTGGAAGCTAGTTGTCTACAATGATGATCACAATACTTTTGATCATGTTATCGAAAAATTAGTGGCCTCGTGCGGCCATGAACCACTGCAGGCAGAACAATGCGCAATGATCATCCATTTTAAAGGAAAATGCGTTGTTAAAAGCGGGCCTTTCGAAAAGCTCGAACCTATGTGCACCTCTCTTTTAGAGTCTGATATCACAGCTGAGGTCGAGCCTTGATGTAATAAAACAAACGAGTCGAAGATATTCTTTCGATTCGATTTATTAAGCGTTTTTAATAGTCGTTGTCGCTTCGCTAGGGTTTGCTGCTCGGAATATTGATGATCCCGCTACTAAAACATCCGCTCCTGCCTCTACTAGGGCAGTCGCATTAGAGGCTGTTACTCCACCATCGATTTCGATATGGAAATTCACTCCTGCTTTGTTGGCCATTGCTCGAAGGGTACGGACTTTTTCGTAGGTACGCTCTATAAAGGTTTGGCCTCCGAAACCTGGATTAACACTCATTAGACACACTAAATCCAAATCGTGGAGAACTTCACTTAATGATTCTACAGGAGTATGGGGATTTAATGCGACACCTGCCTTCATGCCTAATGAGCGAATTGCTGCCAAAGTTCTGTGAAGGTGTGTGCAGGCCTCGATGTGAACTGTAAGAATGTTTGAGCCAAGCTTAGCAAAAGCTTCAAGAAATCGGTCTGGGTCGACTATCATCAGATGAACATCGAGAGGTTTTTTTGCGTGCTGTGCGATTGCTTTAATTACAGGCATACCGAAACTTATGTTCGGAACGAAAACTCCATCCATAACATCGAGGTGGAACCAATCTGCATCACTCTCATTTACAAATTCAATATCCCGCTGTAAATTTGCAAAGTCAGCTGCTAAAAGAGATGGGGCGACTAAATGAGACATGAGTTTTTTTATATGATTGTAGTGCAAAGGTCGTAAGGATTCCTTTCCTTTACCATATGTGCGATACGGAAAATGTTAAAGACTTTTTAATTGTAGGGCTTACTGGCGGCATAGGCTCTGGCAAGTCCACTGTAGCAAGGGTTTTTGAAGCTTTAGGGGTGCCTTGCTTCGACTCAGACAAGGTGGCTCATAGTATCTATGCCGAAAACAAATACGTTAGACAATCTATTATTGAAAGGTTTGGAGGTGGTGTTGCTGTATGGGATAAGAATGGAGAATCTATAGATATAGAAAGAAAAAAACTTGGAAAGATAGCTTTCAGTCAAAAAGGCGGGATAGCTTATTTAAATCGTTTAGTGCACCCTGAGGTGAAAAAATCTTTTGAGGTTTGGACTAAAGCATTAGCTGGAAATACACCATATGTAATACGAGAAGCAGCTATTTTATTTGAAAGTGGAGCAAGTAAAGACTGTGACTTAGTGATTACTGTCTCGACTTGTAAAAGTCAAAGGTTAGAGAGATTATTAAAAAGAGATAATGGAAATACTTCTGTTTCTTTACAAATAATTGAAGCAAAAATAAAAGCACAAATTTCAGAAGAAGAAAGACTTAGAATGTCGGATTATGTCATTTTCAACAATGATAAAGACGAGGTTCTCCCTCAGATTGAAAAATTACACTATCTTCATATCTTAAATCGTGCGCATGCTGTCAAGTAAGATTCGTGAAAGAAAGGAAGTACTCAATAAGCTTTGGTATGCAATTGAGGCATATGAAAGTGAGATTCTAGAGGCGTTATTTAAAGATCTTGGGAAACCTGAAGCAGAAGCATTATTGCATGAAATATATCCCTTAAAAAAGGAAATTCAATTTGCAATAAATAACCTCAGACTATGGATGGGAAAGCGATTTGTTGGAACCCCATTTTCCATGATAGGAACAAGGCATTATGTAAAAGCCGAACCTAAAGGTCAAGTTTTGATTATTTCTCCTTGGAATTTCCCGGTCATGTTAACTTTAAGACCATTAATAGGAGCCTTAGCTGCGGGGAATAGTGTCGTTGTTAAACCCTCGGAACATACCCCACATACTTCTGATGTTTTAAAGAAATTACTAGGATCTGTTTTTGATGATGATCTTGTCAAAGTTGAACTTGGTGGGCCCAAAGTCGCAGCCAGTCTAACTGCTTCACCATTCAATCATATTTGTTTTACTGGGGGTACTAATATCGGTCGATTAGTGATGTCCGCGGCGGCTGAACACCTTTGTTCAATAACATTAGAATTAGGTGGCAAAAGTCCCGTAATTGTAGATAAATCTGCTAATCTTAAAAATCTTGCAATAAAAGTTGCTTGGGGTAAATATTTAAATGCTGGACAGGTTTGTATCGCACCAGACCATTTGCTTGTTGAGGACAGTATTGAAACTGCTGTTGTAGAAAAAATTTCTGGAAGAATCACTGAAATGTTTGGCACAAATCCCATTGACAGTCCCGACCTAGGGAAAATTGTTAATCTCAACCACTTCGAGAGAATTCTTAAACTTATTAAAGACGCTGTGAAAGACGGTGCGAAACTTCATGTCCCAGGCGGAGTTTTAGAATCTGGTCCAGATATAGGAAAGATTTCACCATGTATTCTTACTGGATGTACTAACGAAATGGCAATAATGAAAGAGGAGGTTTTCGGCCCCGTTTTACCTGTTATGACATGGAAAAGGAAGGAGGAGATCGTTGAAATAATAGATAAAAACCCTCATCCTCTTGCTTTATATATTTTCAGCAAAGATAAATTTCTAAAAAGATGGTTTGTTGATAATACGAAAGCCGGGACTACTGCAATTAATGAGGTGGTCATACAAGTGGCTAATCCAGACCTGCCATTCGGAGGAATTCAGACTAGCGGTATAGGTAGGTCTGCAGGAAAAGCTAGCTTCGATTCTTTTTCTAATCTTAGAAGTTTTGTAGTCCAAATCTCGACTTTAAGTGCCCTCCACCTCACCTTCCCTCCTTTTAAAGGTCGTGGACTATTTATTTCAAGACTTGTGCGGAAATGGTTATAATTTTTTTATAAAAATGTTGGTCCAAACTCATTTCCCTAGGCAACTATCAAGGGCTAGATATGACCAATATCTTGCTTCTGGATGGTTTCGTGGTGCAGTAATGTTATACAAAATGGATTTACTGTGCGTAGATAATAATCTGTACTCAGTTGTTAATATTAGACTTAATCTAGAAAAGTTTGAACATAGCAAAAGCCAAAGAAAACTACTGAGAAAAGTCGAAAGTAAATTTAGAATTTGTGTGGGAGTTGCAAACACCACTCCTGAAAAAGAAGCTCTTTACAAATCTCATAAACATCGATTCAAAGGATTCATTCATGAGACTTTAGAAGAATACTTGAATGCTGGATTTGAAAATAGCGTGTTCGATACTCGAGAAATTTGCATTTTCGATGGAGAAAGACTAATTGCTGTTAGCTATTTCGATTTAGGAGACCGTGCTATGGCAAGTTTATTAGGCATTTATGACGAAGAATATTCCAGATGGAGTTTGGGGAAAGTAACCATGCTTAAAGAAATTGAGTTTGGAATAAATCATTTAAAAAAGTGGTATTACCCTGGGTATACTCTTGATCTAGATTCTTCCTTTGACTATAAACTTCAGATTGGAAAAATGGAATATTATTCGTCTGCTAAGCGTTGGACAAGTATTGATAAATTTGATCCCTCGACAACTTTAGGCTATGAGGTTAGGTCTTGTACCCAAAAATTAACTCAGACCTTAGAAAAAATGGAGATCCCATACAAGTCTTGGTTATACCCCTACTTCAGCATGGGGTATGTAGGGCCTTGGAATGCCTATTTTATGCGTTCTCCTGCTCCTGTAGAGCTTGGTAGTGACATAAATGGAATGATGATCGCTGCATATTGTTCCGAGGAGAAAGCTTATTCGTTATTTAGAATTTCACCTAGTCAAGACGGACCACAGTTTCTTAATCTAGAGGCATCAATGGAATTTACAGAGTCACAAATGTATCTAAATGACCTATATCAAATAGGTGATAAAATAATAGAACACGGAACTCTTGAGGTCCTAATTGAATCTATCAGAGCCTGGATAAAACACCCTAACTACTTACCCCCTTCATGAAATTAATTAGCTGGAATGTAAATGGCATTAGAGCCATTGTTAAAAAGGACTTTAACGGAATCGTTAATAGATTGAATGCCGATATAATAGGACTTCAAGAAACCAAAGCTCAGGACGATCAGGTACGAGAAGCGTTGTTTGGACTAGATTCTTTGAATGAATATGAAGTATTTAGTTCTTCGGCAATTAAAAAAGGATATTCTGGCACCGCAATAATTACACGAATACAGCCAGAAAGTGTTTCTGCGGGGATAGGAGTTCCTGAATTAGACACTGAGGGGCGTGTCTTACATGCCGTTTTTCCTAACTTTCATTTCGTAACAGTTTACACTCCAAATTCATCATCAGGACTTAAGCGTCTTCCATTTCGTGAGACTTGGGACCTTGCATTCAGGGACTTTCTCAAAGAACTTGACTCAGACAAGCCCGTGATTTGTTGTGGAGATCTTAACGTTGCTCACATGCCTATAGATTTGGCACGGCCTAAGCCTAATTACAATAAAACTGCTGGATATACCCAAAAAGAGATTGATGGGATGACAAATCATCTCGCTGCTGGTTTTACTGATACATGGAGGTCAGAGAACCCTGAAACAACTAAATATAGCTGGTGGAGCTATAGAGGTGGCGCACGGGAGAAAAACGTTGGGTGGAGACTAGATTATATGCTTGCTAGCAATCGTATTATGCCAAACATCAAAAACACTTTTATCTTAAACGACATTATGGGATCGGATCACTGTCCGGTAGGCATTGATTTGGAATTGTAAAAACTATTTACGTTTACAAGCTATAATCCTACGACTATTAAATAGAAAAATTTAGACTGAAAAGCTTTCGCTTCTTTGCTGAAAAAACGCAATGAAACGATTTACTCAAAACTTTTTCTACACTATTATTTTCACATTACTCTATGGAACAAATCCTTTGCAGACTTATGCTCAGTGCCCAACTGACATAAACAGCAGTGGTATTGTTGATGGAGAAGATTTACTTGAACTATTAGCTACCTATGGTATGTCATGCGAAGGGCTACCGAGTTTCGAACCATCAATTTCCGAAATCCACTACAATCCATCCACACAACAAGGCTCAGATAATTTATGGGAATTTGTGGAGATTTATAACCCACACGAGTTTGGAATAGACATAGGAGGATGGTATTTAGCAGATGCTGTAAGTGCTATTGTACCAAATAGCACATGGTTAGAAGCTGGAAGTTATGTGGTTTTTGCAAACGATACATCTTCATACAATCAATTATTGCCGTTCACCATTATTATTCCATTCTCAGGTAGCTCAAGTCTACATAATAGTGGAGAAACAATTCGCTTAATGAGATCTGACGGGAGTCAATCAGATTTCGTCACATACAGCGATTACGGGGAGTGGTCTTCAGAACCCGATGGAGGTGGCCCAAGCTTGGAATGGAAGGGGCCAGGTTTTGACAATACATTACCTAGCTCATGGGCACCTTCGAATGCTTTCGGAGGAAGTCCAGGACATGCTAATAGTACATGGGCTGATTAAAGCTGAATCATTGAGCCATTTAGTGATACTTGCAAAGGATCGCCAGACTCTAAAACTACAGTTGTCTCTTTTTTATTAACTGTTACTTTCAAAACTCTACCCCTAAATCTAACCCTGAAACTGTATTCTTCCCACTGAACCGGAATAGTAGTAGTAAAATGAGGAATTCCGTTTTCTACACGGAAACCTCCAAAACCTTCTACAATTGACATCCAAGTCCCAGCCATAGAAGTAATGTGGAGTCCCTCGTGAATTTCGTTGTTGTAATCATCAAGGTCTAATCTAGCTGTACGCAAGTACATCTCGTACGCCTTCTCGGAGCGTCCTAATTTAGCCGCTAATATTGAGTGAACACAAGGAGACAGGCTTGATTCATGTACGGTTCTTGGTTCGTAGAAATCGAAATTTGCTAGGAGTTGTGATTCCGTAAAGTCATTTGCGAAAAAATATAATCCTTGAAGAACATCAGCTTGTTTTATAAAAACTGACCTCAATATTCTATCCCACGACCAAAACTGATTTATTGGAAGCTCGGTAACAGGAATTTCAGAAGCAAGAGTTTGGTCTTTATCCATAAACCCCTCCTGCTGAAGAAAAATTTCTGTTCCTTTTAATTCAGGTAAAAATATATTACTAGCTTTTTCTTTAAAATCGGCAAATTCAAGTTCAGAGTTCAATGCCCATGCTTGACGCTTAGCTGCCATAGCTTCAGGATATTTTTCATCAAGCAGATCACCAACTTCAACTACGTACTCCATACACCACTTAGCTATGTAATTTGTATACCAATTGTTATTTACATTGTTTTCATATTCGTTAGGTCCAGTAACACCTAACATTACCCACATCTTTTTCTCTTCTGAAAAATTTACTCTTTGAGACCAAAAACGTGCAATTCCCAACAAAACATCAAATCCTTTATCCGCTAAATACTCAACATCTCCAGTGTGGCGAACGTAATTAAATATTGCATAAGCTATGGCTCCGTTTCTGTGTATTTCTTCAAATGTGATTTCCCACTCGTTATGACTCTCCTCGCCATTCATCGTAACCATAGGATAGAGAGCAGCTCCGCCACTAAAGCCGAGCTTTTTTGCGTTCTCTATAGCTTGTTCTAAATGATTAAATCGATAAACTAGCAGTTGTTTTGCGACATCACTATCGTGAGTGCTTAAAAAGAATGGAACACAATAAGCTTCTGTATCCCAATAGGTTGCCCCACCGTATTTTTCTCCCGTAAATCCCTTAGGACCAATGTTTAATAGTGGATCGTCACCTCTATAAGTTGCATTCAAATGAAATACGTTGAAGCGAATAGCTTGTTGAGCTTTATTATCTCCAAGTATCACAATGTCTCCATCGTGCCAAATTTGTTCCCATACTTTACAATGCAAGTCATACTCGTTTTCGAATCCGAGGTTACGAGCGTCAATAGAAGCTGCTATTGCCATTGATTCAACATCATCAGCCGAGAAGTTTAACGAGCTAACTAACCCTATATATTTTGTCAGAATTATCTCCTCTCCTTCCAATGGGTTTAAATCGTAAACAACACTAGCTTTAAACTCAGTACAAGCTAAGCCGGTGGGTAGAATCTTCTTTCCTCTTACTTCTACAGAACTTGAAAACGAAGTGGCAACAGTAAAATTTGTTTTCTCTGTTGTATTAACTATACACCCTATTTCTTCACCACCATTAAATACCTTATCGACACTCCAAAATCTTTCGTCCCAATTCGTGTCCTCGTTTTTCACATCGGCATCTACACTTGGAATTAGTACTATAGAATCCACTCCTGAAATAGGGGTTATACTATATCGCAATAAAGCTATGTCTGGCTTCGCCATGCTACAAAACCTCTCAGCAACAATCTTAACTAGCACTCCAGGCTCTAATTCGACAGTTACTGTTCGAGTTAATAATCCGGTACGCATATCAAGATTTCTACAAAAATCGGTGACTTTATGTGCAACGCCTAAATCTAAAATAGTTCCGTTAATCACAACTTCAATTCTAGTCCAATTTGTCGCATTTAAGACCTTTGCAAAAGTCTCTGGATATCCGTTTTTCCACCAGCCTACACGTGTTTTATCTGGATAATACACCCCTGCAACGTAGTGTCCTGGAAGCGAATCACCGGAATATATCTCCTCGAAATTAGCTCTTAGACCAAACCTTCCATTTCCAAGCGAAAAAACCGATTCTGAAGCTCTATTAAGAGTTGGATCCCAACCCTTTTCAATAATATTCCATTCGTCTATCTCGTAAAGAGACTGACTCTCTTTTACATGACTAGTCATTTCTATTTACTATCTCAAGAAGTTTACTAAAGTTCATTTTTGACAAGTCAGAAACTACAGCATCTGCATTATCTAATTCCTTATGGTCCCCAACTCCTAAAGCGAAAAAACCGCCAGATTTAGCTGCCTCCACTCCCGCTACCGCATCTTCAAAAACGACACAATTAGAAGGTGACAATTCCAGAATTTTCGCACCTTTTATAAAAACTTCTGGATCGGGTTTAGAAAACGTTAGGTGGTTCCCATCAACCACACCATCAAATAAATTAAACAACCCTATATTTTTTAAAATAATAGAAGCATTTCTACTAGATGAACCTAAACAAACTCCTATACCTTTAACTTTTAATTCCTCTATAAGCCCACATACACCAGGAAGAATATCTTCTTCACTCATTGACCTAACTAGTTCAAGGTATAAAGAGTTCTTGTTCTCCATCAATTTAAGTTTGGTATTAGAATTCAGTTCTAAATTTCCCAACTGCAGTATCTTTTCCAAACTATCTAGCCTACCTAACCCCTTAAGAGCTTCGTTATCCTTACTAGTGAAAGGAATTGACAACTCTTCTGCTAAAGCTTTCCAAGCTGTAAAGTGATGTTTTGCTGTATCGACAATAACACCATCCATATCGAACAGACAACCTTTTATAGTATACATTCTAAGTGATATTTAGCCAAACCATCTATGGGCTTCCTAATAGTGTTCCCTATTTTTATATCCCTAATTTCACACGCCTCCCTAAGTATATCTTGAAAGTGATATGCAACGCTCCCAATAAAATGAACAGGCATCTCTTTATACCCGTCAAAACATTTAACATGTGCGTCAAGAAACACACCAAATCCATCCAACAACCAGCTCTTAATAAGCTCTGAATCTTTGTGTTTGCTAATGAATTTCATAAATGATGCAAGAAAAACATTCGGGTTAGGCTCTTTATAGACAAGGCGATTTACATCATTAACCGTATATCCAAATTCTGAATAAAAATCGTCGTGAATTTCCTGAGGTAGTTGTTTGTAGAAGTAAGCTTGCAATAGCTTCTTACCAAACCAACTTCCACTTCCCTCATCACCTAAGATATACGCTAAAGAAGGGACTTCTTCATAAACTTTCTGACCATCGAACATACAAGAATTTGACCCTGTACCTAATATGCAAGTAATAGCTTTCTCACCCGACCAAGTCGAGTAGGCTGCTCCATCTAAATCGTGACCTACTATAACCTCTGCGTTTATGAACACCCTACTTAAACCATTCTCTATAACAGCACAAAGATCCTTCGAGCTTGATCCGGCTCCGTAGAAGAAAACCTTATTTACTATTTGGGCAATAGAAATAGCTTCTTCAGATTTGGTTAATTCCTCAACAACCAAATCTTCAGAGTGAAAATACGGATTAAAGCCTATCGTACTAAACGACTTTATCTCATTTCCGGACTCATCTATTGCAACCCAATCAGATTTCGTTGAACCACTATCTGCGATAAGTATTACCATATTAAATTCGCTCAACTAGGTCTGCAACTCTGGTAGCATACCCCGTTTCATTATCGTACCACCCAAACATTTTAACTACATTTCCACTTACCCTTGTCAAATCAGAATCATATACACAACTAAACGTGCTTCCTACAATATCTGAACTAACAATTGGGTCAACCTCATATTGAAGTATTCCCTTCATATCTCCCTCAGAAGCGGCTTTCATAGCAGCATTAATTTCATCAACTGTAACTTCTCTTTCAAGAGTAGCTGTTAAATCTGTGATAGAACCTGTAGGGACAGGAACCCTTATTGCCAAACCGTCTAATCTTCCAGCAAGTTCAGGCAATACAAGTCCTACAGCAGCTGCTGCTCCTGTTGACGTGGGAATCATATTTAAAGAGGCTGCTCTAGCGCGACGTAGATCTGAATGAGGCGCGTCGTGAAGGCGTTGGTCAGATGTGAAGGCGTGAACAGTTGTAATAAATCCACTTTTCAACCCAAAATTATCATTCAAGACCTTGACCATTGGGGCTAAACAATTTGTAGTACATGAGGCGTTGCTAACAATGTCTTCATTACCGTCTAGAATTGAATCATTAACTCCCAGGACTACCGTTTTCATTTCGCCTTGAGCAGGAGCACTTATTACTACTTTTTTCGCTCCTGCCTTAATATGAGTATAAGCTTTCTCTTTAGTTCTAAATACTCCAGTAGACTCGACTACAATGTCTATAGATAGCTCAGACCAAGGAAGATTCTCTGGACTTCTTTCAGAAGTAACTTTAATTACTTTTCCATTCACGACAAGGCTTCCATCTACTACAGAAGCTTCTCCTGAAAATCTACCGTGCACACTATCGTATTTCAAGAGATGGCACAATGTCTCTACATCAGCCAAATCATTAATCGCGATAATTTCAACATCACTTCGATCCTGCATTATTCTAAAAACAAGTCTTCCAATTCTCCCAAACCCATTAATAGCAATTCGTTTACTTACCATTTTTCTTATCAATTTTATACACCAAACATTATTTTATATAGACAAAATCCTAGCTATTCTAACTTCATCGTCTAAAGAATGCACCTTATTTTCAATAGCATCTACGAAGGAAGTAAGCCTAAGCTCATCATTAACTATACCTATCATACAATTTGTCTTTCCATTTATGAGAGCTTCAACTGCTTCAACACCTAATCTTGAAGCGAGAACTCTATCAGCACAGGTCGGTGCTCCACCTCTTTGTAAATGACCTAGAACGGTAATTCTAATATCATATAAATCAGTTTTTGATTTCACTTTCTTTGCAAGTTCATACGCTCCGCCATATTCGCACCCCTCGGCAACGATAACTATACTGCTCGATTTCTTGCTTCTTTGACCTGCTGCAAGAACCTGAACTAAGTCATCATCTGATAAATTAGTTTCGCGCGACATCACAGCGATTGCACCTGTTGCAATGCCTGCTCTGAGGGCAATAAACCCATTATCCCTACCCATAACTTCCACAAAGAATAGTCTATTGTGACTGTCTGCTGTGTCCCTTATTTTATCGACAGCTTCTACTACTGTATTTGTTGCAGTATCGAAACCTATCGTGTTATCTGTTCCTGCCAAATCATTATCAATGGTCCCGGGAATTCCAATTACAGGAAATGCATGTTCCTCAAATAGCTTCATGGCTCCTGTAAATGTTCCATTTCCGCCAATTACAACGAGGCCCTCAATATTTTGGTCTTTAAGCTTAGAAAACGCTTTAGCTCTACCCTCAACAGTTCTAAATTCATCACATCTTGCCGACTTTAAGATAGTACCTCCTCTACCTAATATCTTAGCTACAGACCTAACATGAAGCTTCTTAAAATCTCCATCTACAAGACCTTGATAACCTTGAAAGACACCACAAACTTCAACATCGTGAAATACTGCAGACCTAACTACAGCACGAATAGCAGCATTCATCCCTGGCGAATCTCCTCCTGAAGTAAGTACGGCAATTTTCTTCATTCTTTCGTTTTATGAATGCACAATTTAGTTCAACAAATGGGAATAATTACAAAAGAACTAACATAAGTGTAAAACATACACTTATAGATGTATATTTCGCTTATGAATTCAAACTCAAAAATTGGGGTAAGTGTCGATTGTGTCGTATTTGGGTATGATGGATCCGCTCTGAAGGTCTTATTAATAGAACAAAAAGAGTCATCAGAATTAGACCGTACTAAGGTTCAAAAAGCTCTCCCTGGGGATTTAGTTAATACTGAGGAAGGACTAGATTTTTGTGCAAAGAGAGTTCTTAAAGAGCTTACAAGCTTGGAAGATATA
This sequence comes from Bacteroidota bacterium, assembly GCA_002746975.1. GTDB lineage: Bacteria > Bacteroidota > Bacteroidia > Flavobacteriales_D > Sanyastnellaceae > UBA974. The sequence continues at coordinate 140,610 of NVXE01000005.1, forward strand.
TTCCTAAAGCAATTTCATACTTTTGGCGACCCCAATAGAGTAAAAGGAGCGAAAGATCAGGTTTGGCTTAATACTTACAGAGAAAATCCAGAAACGCGAGTAATTACTATTGCATATTATGCGCTGGTATCCTTACATGACTACTCTCCTGAGCCATCTTCATTTGCTGGTAAGGCTCAATGGATAGATCTAGTTTCTGTGCCAAACCTCGCCTTTGATCATAATAATATTTTGAGTTTCGCTATCTCAACATTAAGAGAACAACTTGAACCATATCACATTGGGTTTGAGCTACTTCCTAAGAAATTTACTCTTAGTCAACTACAACATCTACATGAACTTGTCTTAGATAAAAAGCTAGATAAGAGAAATTTCAGGAAGAATGTAAAAAAAATGGAGCATGTTGTTCCTCTTGACGAAAAACAAAAGGGAGTTCTTCATAAGCCAGCTCAGTTGTTTACTTTTAACCCAGAAGCTGTGAACTAATGAAACATCTAGTAATCGCAATCATAGGTTTATTTAGTTATATGGAGGTCGAAGCCCAAGTGGTTTGGACTATTCCTGCTTTCCCTACTCAAGATGACTTGGTCACATTGTATTACGATGTATCAGAAGGTAATGGTGCGTTAAGCGGATTAACAGAACCCTGCCCAGGATGCCCTTTCGTTTATGCGCATACCGGGGTTATTACATCTGCAAGCTCCTCTCCTTCTAATTGGTACCATGTTCAAAATCCATGGCCTTCTTCTACACCAAATAATCTTAGTGATGCAAATAACGGAAATGTGCTACTCCCTTATGAAGGCAATGTACACACGTTTAATTTTGGAGGCTTAACTCTAGCTGAATATTACGACTTAGCTGAAGGAGAGCAAATAGAACAGCTCGCTTTTGTATTTAGAGATGCACTTGGAACTGTCGTTGGGAAAAATTCTGACGAAAGTGATATTTTCATAAATGTAAGTGATGGAGGGTTTGAGGTAGGTTTCTTAAACCCAGCCATGGCCTTTAACTTCAATAATGTAGGAGAGGTTGTTAACATTCAGGCGATATGTTCAGAATGGGGAGAACTTAACTTAAGTATAAATGGAATTACCGTTGCTAATATCGAAGGGCTTGTACTTGGGTACTTACTCACTTTAGATAATGCAGGAGATTATCTAATCGAATTAACGGGCACTTCTACAACTGGTATAATTAGTACAAAGACCGTTGTAATAACTGTATTACCTAACTCACCTAATACGGCATGGCCACCTTATGGTACTATAGATGGCATCAACTACTTAAATGATTCAACGGTTATACTTCAAGTTTTTGCTCCTTATAAAGAGTTCCTATTTGCCGTAGGAGATTTCAATGATTGGCAATTAACTTCAAATGCACTAATGAACATCACTCCTGATCATCAAAGATATTGGATTGAACTAACTAATCTTACTCCTGAGCAAGCATATAGGTTTCAATATCACATTATGCCTGATAATATTAGGGTTGCTGATGCGTATGCAGAAATTCAGCTAGATAAATGGAATGACCCATGGATTCCTGAAAGTACATATCCCGATATGATTCCATTTCCTACGGAATTTACTTCAAATACTCCTGTTTCAGTTTTTGTGACAGGTGAAACGGAATATGTTTGGACTGATGAAACATTTGAAAGACCCGAACAAGAAAATTTAGTTATATATGAATTATTAGTGAGGGATTTTTCTGAGCAAAGAACCTATAAAATGATAGAGGATAGCTTAGATTATTTAGAAAATTTAGGGATTACAGCCATCGAGTTAATGCCAGTTATGGAGTTTAACGGAAATGATAGTTGGGGTTACAACACCACCTTTTATTTTGCCGCCGATAAAGCTTATGGCACGAAGGAAGATTTGAAATCTCTCGTAGATGCTTGCCACGAAAGAGGAATAGCCGTGATAATGGACATCGTCTTCAACCATTCAGATCAACCTAACCCATTTATTACAATGTACTGGAACGATTGGGTTGTTGAGCCTAATAATCCTTGGTTCAATGTTGAGGCTCCCCACGCACTGAATTGGTTTTATGATTGGAATCACAGCTCTAATGCGACTAAAGAATTCGTTAAGCGCGTTTTGGATCATTGGACTCAGGATTTTCATATCGATGGGTTTAGGTGGGATTTTACTCAAGGCTTTGTCCAAACCCCAGGTGGCGGTTCTGGATACGACGCTGAGAGAATCGCTATTTTACAGGATTATGGCAATCACGTTTGGTCTCAAGACAATGGGATTTATATGATTTTGGAACATTGGTGCGCTTACAGTGAAGAACAAATCCTTGCGAATGATGGATTCATGCTTTGGACTAATAACTCGTATGATTATTCTGAAGCTTCGATGGGTTATTCATCAGATTTAAGCAACGCTAATTATCAATCACACGGATTTAATGCCCCACATGCAGTATCATATATGGAGAGTCACGACGAAGAAAGACTTATGTACAACAACAACAACTGGGGAAATAGCTCTGGCGAATACGATATTGAGAATTTTGAAACTGCGTTAAGTAGAGTTGAATTAGCTGCTTGTTTTAATATCTTATTGCCTGGACCTAAATTGTTATGGCAATTTGAGGAACTAGGATATGATTACAGTATTAATACATGTTTAGATGGAGTAACTGTTGATGAGACGTGCCGTATTGAAGCAAAACCAGTAAGATGGGATTACTTTAACGAACCTTACAGAAGACGTCTCTACGATGTTTTTTCAGCTCTTAACCATTTAAAAAAGGACTACCCAGTATTCTCAACTACTGATTTCGGGTTCGACACAGGCGGCTTCGGAAAGAGATTACATTTAAGCTCGACAGATATGAATGTCGTAGTTCTGGGAAATTTTCATGTAAACTCCATTAACATGGTGGCGGATTTTCAACATGAAGGGCTTTGGTATGACTACTTAACAGGAGAATCATTGAACATTACTAACACAGCAGTATCAATGCCTTTCACGCCTGGTGAATATCATATTTACACAGATATGCTATTACCTACACCATATATAAATACACCATCAATTGTAGAGGAATTTAATAATTCTTCTGGCTCACAAGATTTTGAGTTAATGGCCTATCCTAACCCCTTTACAGATTCTTTTACCATAGGCTTACCTAAAGAAATTACTGGAGAATACAATATTGAGGTTTTTGATTCTGTGGGCAAACTCATCTATTCAAGTTTAGGAAACTCCCCCACTCTAGTTATCCATGGAGAAGACTGGCGAGACGGCATTTATTGCTTGAGTTTAAAGTCCGTTAACAATTCTATGAGCTACCATTTCTCTTCAACTATATCTAAGAAATGAAACATATTACACTTTTTCTTTTAGCTGCGTTATCTATTTTTTCTATAAAAGCCCAAACTTTATCTGGAGTAGTAAGTGATAAAAGTGGGACTACACTGCCATCTGCCTCTGTAGTCGTTGACGGAACTAAAGGAGCATTCTGTGATTTCCAGGGCAAGTATGAAATCAAAGGACTAAGTTTTGGGAAGCATACCGTAGAATTTGGCTTTATAGGTTATGTGAAAAAGTCCATTGAAATAAACATAGTTCAGGGAGTTAACGAATATAATGTATCTCTTCAAGAAGATGCCGTTATGATTAACGATGTAATCGTTGTAGGCTATGGTGTTCAAAGAAGGAAGGAAGTAACTGGATCAATCGCTAAAATTGACGCAATGAAAATTACTTCTATTCAAACTCCTTCTTTTGAAGCAGCTTTACAAGGTCAAGCTGCGGGAGTTCAAGTCAGCCAAAGTTCTGGAGCTGCGGGAGCTGGATCTTTAATTCGGATTAGAGGTGTAGCGTCAATTTCTGGATCCGGCGATCCTTTAGTAGTAGTAGACGGTATTCCTATCACACAAGAGTACTTTTTAAATAGGCGAGCGGGATATGGAGGAGGATTCAATAATAATCCTCTCGCTAGTATTAACCCACACGATATTGCGTCTATTGAAATACTTAAAGATGCTGCAGCTACAGGAATTTATGGTTCTCGTGGAGCAAATGGGGTAATACTCATCACTACAAAGCGCGGTACAAAAAAGACATCGTTTGAGTATAGCTCAAGAGTTGGATTCTCTAAAGTTGCGTCAGTTCCCAACATGATGAATACTAATGAGTATTTAATGATTCGTCAAGAAGCATGGGAAAATGACGGAGGTACGGGGTACGTTTGGCTTCCACACATGAGTTCTGCAAGTGATAGTCCTGAGGCGCGAAAGTCTGCTTACTTACGAGCAAGTAATATCGATACCGATTGGGTGGGAGAAACCATAGGTACAGGCTTGAAAAATGCTCATAGCTTCGGTGCTCGTACAGGTGGAGAAAAATGGAGTATGTATAGCGGATTTTCTTATGACCAAAATGAAAGTTATATGCTAGGAAATAGCTACACTCGAATTAGTGGTCGATTAAACCTTGACTTAGATATTACTCCATGGGCAAAACTTCTTCTTTCTGGCTCTATCTCTGAGGGGAGAAACCAAAGAGTGAGCATGGCATGGAGCGGAGGACTAGGAAGAGCAATGTCACAAGCACTACCATACCTACCTGTTAGATATGGTGCCGACACGTTGGTAAATGGAATAAGTTATAACGAAGGCGATTTCTACCAGTGGAACACTAATTGGAATATGGTAGCTGAGCGTGAAATGAAAAAGTGGCGTTCTACAGAACATCGCTCTTTCACAAATGCACAACTTATCCTCTCTCCATTACAGGACTTCCACGTAAAGTTCACTGGAGGATTCGACCGTATGCTTGTAGAAGAGGACATGTGGGAGCCTGAAGCTTATAACAACTACCTCGATCAAGGAAATTTATACAGCAATACAATTTTAAACTGGAACATAGGAGCAACTGCTGATTATAGGCATGAAATAGATGACACTCAAGCTATTACTCTTCTAGTAGGTTCTGAATACCAAAGAGCAGACAACTTTAGYTGGGACTACTACTTCCYGAACTCTCCAAGCCCAGTTTATGCGAGCGATTCTCTCCAATCTGTATTAGATACAGCTAATAGAAGAGTTAACCTCCCAACTCAACACAGCTTTTTATCTTATTTTACTAGAGTAAACTATGCTTTGGAAGATAGATACTTCTTCCAAGCGACAATGAGAGTTGACGGGTCGTCAAGATTTGGTAGAAATAGTAGATACGGATTTTTTCCTGCAATTTCTGCAGGTTGGGTAGTCAGTGATGAAAATTGGTTTGAGTCTGAAAAACTCAGTTTCTTAAAGGTAAGAGCTAGTATAGGAAAGACTGGCGCTGCAAATATTCCCGACTATGCTAGGTTTGGTACGTATAGCCCCACAAATAATGGAGTAACTTATGCTGGAGACAGCATACTTTATCCCCTTCAACCTGCAAATCCTAACTTAAAGTGGGAATCGACCAGAACTGTAGACGGATCAGTAGAGATAGGATTATTTGAAGATAAAATAGCATTAGAGGTAGGGGTATATCATAAATGGTCAACAGATGTTCTAATGAATGTTAGTGTCCCAGCTTCAACGGGATTTACTAATTACTGGGATAACGTTGGAACTGTGATGAATAGAGGAGTCGAATTAAGTGTAAAGAGCTACAACACAACGGGTAAATTACAATGGACTACAGAGTTTAACGTTAGCAAGAACTATAACGAGCTTATGGATATCGGAGAATACACACCTGATGCTATCTCTGGCGGGTCAAATGACTCTAGAGTAATTGTTGGAAAGCCTATCGGGTCATTCTTCCTAGTAGAATATAGCCATGTAGATAGTGAAACGGGACTTCCCGTATACATCGATTTAGAAGGGAATGAAACATTCGAATATTCTAACGATATAAGAAAATATGTAGGAGATGGACTACCTGACTTTATAGGGGGTATAACTAACACATTTACATATGGAAACTGGGATTTGACAGCTCTCGTATCTTTCTCTAAAGGAGCCCAAATTTTCGATTCGTCATCTAAAAGACAACTTGGTGTAGTAACAGATTGGAATATGCGAACAGAACTTTTTGACAGGTGGCAACAACCCGGAGATATTGCTACATATCCAAGACTGACTCTTGATGAAACCACATATAGTTTGCCGTCTGGATTCCCTTGGTGGAATACCAGTCTCTTCATTTATAATGCATCATACTTAAGATTAAGAAACTTAACTATAGGATATCGTGTTCCAGGAAAGCATGAAATACGTATCGCTGCAAATGCTACTAATCTATTTACTATTACAGATTTCCCTGGTTTAGACCCTGAAGTTGTTAGGGATTTTGAAAATGCTCAGGATAGAAACATGAGTGCTAACGTAACATACCTCACCCCTCCACAAGAGCGTTCTTTTACTTTTTCTATAACAGCAAACTTCTAATCTGAAATCAAATGAATAATTTTATAAAAAACTTTAGAGGATTGGCGATTATAGGTATAGCAGCTGCCTCTTTTCTTTTTACTTCTTGTGATAAACTTCTTGTTTTTGAGCCTGGCGAGGTGATTCTAGCTGAAGACGCTATTAACACTACAGATGATTTGCAAAGATTGCTAGTATCTACATATGACGTTCTGGGAAATTTATATGATGGCAGAGTCCAGATCATAAATGAACTGAGAGGTGACAATTTAGCCGAGCCAGACAACAACAACGATTACAAAGCAGTCTACAATAGAGAGACTACTTTTTTTACAGGTATAAACGGAGGAGTATATACAGATTTTTACTATGCTATATATAGATCAAACGTGGTCTTAGAAAGCTTCAACTTGGTTGAAAACATTTCTACTGAGGATAAACTTAGAATTTCTGCTGAAGCAAGATTTGTTCGAGCTATTTGTCATCTAGGAGCAGTGAAGATTTTCGCTCAGCCATATGGGTTTACACCAGATAATAGTCATTCTGGAATCCCTTTAAGACTTGCGCCATCACAGGAGCCACTTCCTAGAGCGACTGTAGGTGAAGTATATGCTGCAATTATTGATGATTTGTTATTCGCAGCTCAGAACCTTCCCTCTAGTAACGGACCATATGCCACTTCTGATGCAGCAAATGGATATTTGGCACATATATACTTCCTAATGCAAGACTGGAGTACAACAGTAAATTACTGTGATGCCATTATTTCGTCCGGACGTTATACTTTAGATACAGACCTTAATAGATTCGTTTACGGTATTATGAATTCGGAGACGATATTTGGTATTAATAGCTACATGGATGGTATATCTATTCCTAATTCAACATTTATTGACTTCAGATGCGAGAGTTTTAGAGATAATTACAGATCTGATAACAACCCTACCCCTCAGCTAACTTTTTCGTCTGACTTTGTTAACTGGTGGAATGGACTAGGAGAAGGTTCTGGAGATCAAAGGGGCGATTGGTTCACAGTTGGAGAACGCAATTTCTGTAATCGATTTAATGGTTTAGACGTTTTTAATATTCCACTAGTTCATTTGACAGGAATAATGCTAATAAGAGCTGAGGCTCTTGCCGAGCTGAACACTGACCTTTCAAGCGCCATAGATGATATTAATACAATTCGAAATCGCGCAGGAGCTTCTCTTTTAAATGAAAGTGCCAATGCGTCACTAGTTAGGGATGCTGCTAGGATAGATTATAGAAAAGAAACATTATGTGAAGGAACTTGGGTAGAACAGCTTCAGCGTCGAGGAACTATGGGCGAAGACATTACTATAAGAGGTGGTGCGTGGGACTGTCCTGGTATGGCTTTACAGTTTTCGAATACAGAAAATACCGTTGCCGGGTTTGAATTGAATCCAGAAGGTGGATGCCTTTAAAAAGAAGAATCATGAAGAATTATACAAATACGATGAGAAATTTCTTTGTAGTTGCGTTAACCATCGCAACAGTATTTGCAAGTTGTAAACCCCAACCTCAAGGGTCTCTGGGTGAACCCTTTGATAAGATAGTAGGAATGATAGGCACTTGGGAGCTAAGCTCTTTTATCCAAACAGACCTGACGAATCCTATTAAAGAAGAGCGTGACCTAACAGACTTTTTCTATGATGGAATAGTCACTCCTATGCAAATTACTCTTAATGAAGATATGACTTACAGTGTTGCAATAGAGATGGGGCGTAATTACTTTGGAGATCAAGGAAATTGGGGATTTGATGACGTTGAACATCCCAGTTATTTTATTCTTGAGACCCAACTCTCTGACGGTACTCCTAGTGACACTTTACAATATGAATTAGGATCAGTTATAAGACCCTTTGACAACTCTATGTCAATAGAATACAATAGACTTTGCGGAACTGGTTCTTCAGCATCTGAAACAGTTTTATATTCATTTGAGTTTAACCGCGTTGATTAATATCATAATTATGAATACATCAAGACTACTTACGACCTTAGCCCTCGCAATAATTACTACTTCTACTTCATTATCTCAGGCTGCATACATACAACCCTCTCCTACTTCAGCTAATGAGGAAATTACTCTGTTTATAGATATAAACCAAAGTCAAGATGGTTTACAAAACAACGAACTTAATGCGATTTTAAGTTCATTACCCGATTCTACGGGAGTTTATTTATGGGCGTGGAATCCTTCTGCTCCCGTTGCAGGAAATGGAGATTGGGGAGCGTCTAATGAATCTATGCGTCTAAATCGTATAGGCCCCAAACTTTACTCTATAACATTTGTTCCTACAGAATTTTTTGATATTCAAGGTGCTGAATTGTACTCAAATGGAATCTCATGTTTGGCCAAATTAAAAGATGGAGCTCCAATTGACGGATTCGATGGAGAACCGAAAACTGAAGACTTTCATATCTCTATCACACCTAAATTGTGCGGCGATATGATATGCGTATTTCCTGAGGTTAGAAGGTCGGATGATTTTTTAAGCATTACTTATGACAATTCCCAAGAAACGTATGAAGGATTGCAAGGAATGGTGGATGGCGAGTGTTATTTGTGGATGGCCGCTAAGTTACTAGACGGGACAAATATAATTTATACCGAAGAAGAGTTTGTTACTTCAACTCCTGAACTCCAAATGAAATCGTTAGCTGACGGATCTCCTGAGAATGATAGTTTATTCCGAATTACATTTATTCCTCAGAATCTCTTTGGGTCAATGATGACTGAGGAAATGGCAGGGATTGATTATTTAATATGTTATGTTTTGCGCCCTGGCTTCTCCTACCCTCCTGGTCCACCTAACTATTACATTAATCTTCCTATTCTCACTTGTGATTAATACCAAATGAAATTAGCTTCCCTACTCCTTTTATCTAGTTTTATTATTTTAAGTTGTGGAGAAAGAACTCCATCTAAAGTAGAAAACTTAACTGCAAATATTGAGGGAGACGGTTGGAGTAAATGGGGGCCTACATTACCGATATACTTAAAAGGTGATTCTTCCGTACTTTTTTTGAGTGATTATCTTCTATACGAAGAGATTTTAGATTCGGCTATTTGGAGATTCTCTTCGGATGAAGGTGAATCTATTAAGATGAACATTGGAGATAGTCAAAGAGTCGTAATTCAACCTAAACCAAGTGAAGGCATAGGGATTTTATCTCTTTATACGCAAAATTCAAGTAGAGATATTGTGGTCTTAGGTTCTAGCAAACAAATAGTAGAAATATCTACATCAGGAGGACGTATAGACAAAGCAAAGTCCGTTTTTATTGCTGGCACAATGAATGGGTGGAGTTCTTGGTCAACCCCACTTAAAAGAAAAGATAATGGGGTTTGGTCTACAATACTTGAATTGTCAAATGGGGAACACGCATACCAAATTATTACTGATGGAATATGGGGCGTAGATCCATCTAATTCAGATAGCATATCAAACGGAATGGGAGGATGGAATTCTGTCCTTTCTATTAAAGAAGAAGGTCCGCCTCCAGTGATACATACAGGTCTTTATGAAAAGGGAATTAAAATTATAGGTAGCGAGGGCGTTTCGGTTTTGTGTTTTATAGATGACAGATTTATAAAGCGAGTAACACTTTTAAGTAAAGAGTCCTATTTACTCAATTTCGACGATATTTCTAATTCAAGAAAACGTTCACATCTAAGGCTCTACCCTGTAAAAAACGGTGTTCGTGGAGCTGAAGTCCTAGTCCCTTTATCATACGGCTCACCCATCACCTCCACTGACGATCTTGACAGACGTGACTGGCATTCAATGATAATGTACTTCCTAATGGTCGACCGTTTTAATAACGGAATACCATCAAACGACGCCCCCGTTAATGATGAGGCAATAATGCCGATTGCAAATCACAAAGGAGGAGATCTTACAGGGATTTCACTTAAGATTGCAGATGGATATCTTCAACGATTGGGAATAAACACTGTTTGGTTAAGTCCTATAACGAAAAATGCAAAAGGAGCTTGGGGACTCTGGGAAGATCCTCGAACAGAGATATCTAGTAAATTTAGTAGCTACCACGGATATTGGCCTATCAGCAATACTGTAATCGATCCAGCCTTCGGTTCTAGAATGGAGTTTGATATATTGGTGAAAATGGCGCACTCTGAGGATATGAATGTTATACTTGACTATGTAGCAAATCACATTCATCAAGATCACCCTATTTACAGAGAGAATCCAGATTGGGCAACGAGCCTATACCTACCCGATGGTACTATGAATACCGAGCGATGGGATGATCATAGACTTACTACATGGTTCGATACTTTTCTTCCAACCCTTGACCTGGCAAAACCTGAGGTATACTCTGCAATGACAGACTCAGCATTATGGTGGGTTGAGAATTCTGATATTGATGGTTTCAGACATGATGCAACGAAGCATATTCCTGAAGTGTTTTGGCGCACGCTAACATCTAAAATAAAAAAGATAAATAGAACTAAAGACAGACGTCTTTTTCAAATCGGGGAGACATACGGTAGCCCAGAGTTGATTAGCAGTTACATTTCATCTGGCATGCTAGATGCCCAGTTCGATTTTAATCATTATGATGCTGCTGTGGCCGCTTTCGCATTTGACGGAGACTTTAACAGTCTTGCAAAATCCGCAATCGAATCACTAAAGTCATATGGGGCTCATAATCTTATGGGTAATATCACCGGAAATCAAGACCGTGTTAGGTTTACATCTCTTGCCGATGGAGGGGTGAAAACAACTGGAAACGGAAAATTCGAAGGTTGGACTCAGAATATAACACATAAAGAAGGCGGTCACGGATATGAAAAAATGCAACTTCTAATCTCATACCTGATGTCCATGCCAGGAATACCATGCATCTATTATGGAGATGAAATTGCTGACGTTGGAGGAAATGATCCTGATAACAGAAGGGTAATGAGATTTAATGACCTTAACGATAGTGAAGCGGCAACTCTTTCTTGGACTTCAGAATGGACAAAACTTAGAAGTTCACGAATGTCATTAATTTATGGTTCTACTACAATAAAAGCTATATCAACTGACGTTTTAGAAATCACTCGAGAATACTTGAACGAAATCAGTATCATTATTTTAAATAAGTCTAAGAAAGAAATTGAAGTTAATCTGCATAATCACCATGCCTCACGTAGTGATTTAGTAATACTTGCCGGTAAAGGATACATTACAGGCAATACCATAAACATCCCTCCTTTTACCGCAATTTGTATTGGTAAACAGGATTAATAAGTTATTGATAACCCACGCAACTAAGTAATGCATGTAATCTGTACATTGCATGAAATTGATACGTGTTGATCTATGAAGAATTTATTACCTCTATTTACTTGCGCGATGTTGTTCGCGTTTTCCTCATTTTCATATAAGTCTTTAGCCCAAACCCAATGGGATATTGAAGGCACAATTCTAACAGAATTCGACCTTGTCACCGGACTGCAAGTTCCATGGGAGATTTTATGGGGTCCTGACGATATGATTTGGGCTACAACAAGACCCGGAGACGTAATAAGAATAGATCCAGAAACGGGGTCTTATACAAATGTATTAAACGTTAGTGTGTACGGGGGGAATGGCTCCGAAGCTGGACTCTTAGGTATGGCTATGCATCCCGACTGGGCAAATACACCTAAAGTTTACCTAGTATATAATACTGGTACTAGCTGGTCTAATGCATCAGAGCGACTTAGTGTTTTTGATTGGGATGGTTCTCAGCTAGTAAATGAAGAAGTTCTTCTTACTATCGATGGAGGTGGAATACATAACGGATCAAGACTTTTAGTTCTTCCAGACAACACCTTACTTATGAGTACAGGTGATACCGGAGATGGGGGTGTTTCATCTCAGAATCTTAATGTAAATAATGGAAAGATGTTGAGGTTAAATCTAGACGGATCTATTCCTTCAGACAATCCATGGCCTGGAAGCTATGTATATAGTTGGGGACACAGAAATAGTCAAGGACTTTGTTTAGGACCTGACGGTACAATTTACAGTTCTGAACACGGGCAAAGCTATTGGGATGAATTTAATATTATCGAGGCTGGAAGAAATTACGGTTGGCCTAATGTTGAAGGAACTTGTAACAACGCATCCGAGATAGCTTTTTGTGAAGAATTTAATGTTCGTGAACCTCTACGAACTTGGGCTCCTTGTGTAGCTGTTAATGGAATTGAGTACTACGACCACCCAGCTATTCCTGCTTGGAATAATTGCATACTCCTTTCTGTTCTAGGCGGACTAGGCGGACAATATGAAAGATTGAGTATTCTTCACCTTAGTGAAGATGGATTGAGCGTGGATGCTGAGGACCAATACTTTTCTGAATTTAACCAACGTGTCCGAGACATAGCTGTCAACCCAAATACAGGTGCTGTTTACATGGCTCTTAATGGACCTTCTTACCCAGGGTATGGGCCTAACATTATTAAAGAATTTCGTCCTGGGGTATTCGATAATATCTCTTCAATATCTGAAGATTTAGTTGATGCACTCATATACCCTAATCCTGCATCAGAGATAATAAACATAGAGGTGTCTGACGCGCTAATTGGGGGTAGTTTTGATATAATAGACTATAACGGCCGTATCGTTACAACAGGTAACATCTCATCAAAAAATGTTCAAACTAATGTTTCTGATCTCGCAAAAGGCTCATATTATCTTTTAATACAGATCGGTTCTCAGTTTATTACACGAACATTCACTCTTCAGTAAATTTTATGAAAAAGAATACTCCCATGAGATTCGCAATTACTGCGGGTTCTATTTTTGTGTTGTTTTTTTCTACAAATTATTCTTCTCTTTCAGCCCAAACCCTTCTTCCTGAAGCTGAAATTAACGCCTATAGAATTTTAACTCCAGAAAAACTAGTTCCAGGTGTTATTTACTCATTAGACTCTTCATCAATAAGAGGGTTTGCTAGTTCAGATTTGAGTAGAGCATTAAACACACTACCTGGAGTTAAAATGGAAACTCGTGGAGATGGAGGTTCTCGTAGACTACATGTTAGGGGTTCATCTTTGCGATCTCCATATTCAGTTAGGAATACAATGCTGTTTTATGACGGTTTCGTACTTACAGAAGCCGATGGCAACTCTCCATTAGAATTAATCGATCCAGACCTTATAGAATCTATCACACTAGTTACTGGACCTTCAGCGGCATCCTTTGGAGGGGCGTATGGAGGAGCTTTACAAATCTCTAGTATGAGATATATCAAATCAGGAACTCATGGATGGGCTCACACTCGGTTAGGAAGTACAGGTGGAGGTGTCGATCTTAGAGATACCGGCGTAGGGTTAATGGGATTAAACAACCGATTTGCTGCTGGAATAAGTCATGGATTTCAACGTGGCGTAGTCAACTTCTCAGTAATTAATACAGATAACCCTGGTTATAGAACTTGGGAATGGAATAATAAAACTCAGATCAATTTTGCAGCGAGTATATATGACGATGCTGGGAACACTCACTCAATAACCGCTATACATTTTGATGGCAATTGGGCACTCCCTGGATCTATTAATCAAGACCAAGTTGATACTATACCTACAATATCTCCAGGTTTAAATTACAATGCTCACGTTGCTAGAGTTAGAGATCTCATAGGGTATAAATACCATCGTCTTTTCAATAATGGTCTTAAAATAAAGGCCTCTATTTTAGGAAGAATCACTTCAAAAAAGAACCCCTACGGGACCTCTCCTTTTTATAAAGGCTATAAAGAAGAGACGGGGTCGGGTTACAGTGCATTAGCGTCTATCGAAAAACCTATTTACAGGGGGGACGTTTGGAATTTAGATATGGAATTAACATTGATGCAACTTAATGACAATGTGAATATTGCCGAATGGGAAAGCGCCCCTAGCCCACTCACAGTGATTGTACCCCTCCGATATAACTTAGATATGAAGGCACAACAAAATTTCATTAGTACAAGTTGGATAGCTTCACATGATAATGACCTTAGAATCGAAGCCCAAATCGGTTTAAGCAATCGTCAACGGACTACTTCTGGAATCACAATGGTTGAATTAGATACTGTTTCCGTAGAAACACCATATTTAAGCGAGAAAACTCACAACACTTTACTTCCTAGACTGGGGATTAGTTGGGAGGTTAGTCCAGGGTTTGTTGTTTTTGCACAAGCAAGTACTGGATTTAGTGATCCTACAGCTTTCGAACTCGTAAACCCTGAGGACGGTTTGGTCGCCGAGTTGGATAGCGAAAGTGCATTTGGAATGGAACTAGGTTTTAGAGCAAAAATCACCTCTGACATAGATCTTCACTCTACAATTTACAGATCAACAGTAAATTCTGCAATTTTACAAGTTATTGCAGAAAATGATGCTGTCGTATTCCAAAATATTGAGGGCGGACTAATAATGCAAGGTTTTGAAAATGAATTAAAATGGATTGCTTCAGAAAAATTATTTTTTAGAGCATTTGGTTCATTGGCGCTACATAGGTTTGGTAATAATACCGATTATTCTGGAAATTCACTCCCAGGAAACCCTAAAGTCTCTGGTGGTATTCAAATTCGATATAACGATAAATGGGGAGCCGTCAGCATAGATGCAAAACATATCGGAGAGACACCGTTAAATAATTCGGGGACAGATTATATGGACGCTTATGAAGTTTTCGATGCCTCTGTTAACTATAACCTTTCATCTGAGATCTTAATTGAATTCGGTGCTAGAAACATCTTAAACGCAGAATACTCGGATTGGCCACAATTAAATGGAGTTTATGGGAAATACTATAATCCCGCCCCTCCTAGAACCGTATATATATCAGTTCGTTGGGCACTGTAGCTATTTAACGACTATTTCTACTCTTCTGTTTGCTGCTCGACCTTTATCAGTACTGTTGGAAGAAATGGGGACAGAACTTCCTACACCAGAGTGAGATAATCTAGATTCTGAAATAGATGACTTAACAAGGAATTCAATTACTGAATAAGCGCGAGAAATGCTTAGTTCTAAGTTAACTTCTGTGTTTCCGACATCATCTGTGTGTCCTACAATTTCGACAGAAGTTGTAGGGTTCGTTTTAAGCCATGAAGCGAGCTTGGAAAGGTCTGCTTGATATCCCGTCTCTAATTTTGAACTTCCACTTTCAAACCTAACGGTTCTCATAGATAAAGTAGCTCCTGTAATAATTCTTTCTAATAGAACTACCTCATGACGTTCATTACTTGTGGAGTCAATACTAAACACATCGGCTATTTTAAACATATACCCTTCCTTAGAGACCTCAAAACTATATCTACCTATTTCAGGCAGTGGAAGAATAAATCCATTTGGTGAATTGAACTTATTTGAAATAACTGAGGCCAAAGTATCGCCTGAAGTAGCATTAATTAATACCACTTTTGCTTCTATAGGTTCTAACGAAACCGCATCTAAAACTACCCCAGAAAGAACTCCAACAGGAGTCGCTTTAACAGAAATGGGTAATCTCGCACTCCATAAGTCCAAATCTCCTTTAGAACTAGACCTATCTGTAGCAAAAATTGCGATAGCCCCATCTGGTTCTACCATCAGACTATTTTCACTATTATGAGTATTTAAAGGGTATCCGAGATTTATTGGAGTACCCCAAAGCCCGTCATCTCCCTTACGAGAAACGAACATATCAAGTCCGCCAAGACCTGGATGACCATTGCTACTGAAATACAACGATTTCCCATCTGGGTGAAGAAAAGGTGACTCCTCCTCATACGGAGTGTTAATATTACCAGGAAGACCAAACGGGACTCCCCATTTACCATCATCGCCTCTCCTAACACCAAATAGATCACTTCCAGCTCCTCTTGTATGTCGGGCTCTAGCAAAAACCAAAAAATTACCATCTGAGGAAAGGGTCGGTTGACTTTCCCAAGCACTTGAGTTTGGTTTACCCAAATTTTCACCTAAAGACCAAACCCCTGTGGTTCTATCAAATTTGCTTTCAAATAAATCACAACTTCCCTTGCCATTTCTTTTCCCGAAACCGTCTCTAGGACTAGCACAAGCAGTAAAGATTATAGTCATTCCATCTCCTGAAATACTCGAAGCGCCTTCGTTAAAAGGGGTGTTTATTCCACTGAGTCTTTTCGCTGAAGTCCAACTTAAATTTTCCAACTTTGATTCAAAAAAATCCTCTTGAGCATACTTGCCATTTTCACTTTTCACGCGACGTGTAAATACTAATGTCTTTCCGTTTAAAGTCATCGATGGGTAATACTCAGGATAAACACTATTAACATTAGAATCTAGCGGTTGAAGAACTAAATTATTAATAGGATTTAAAACTGCTGTAAAAGAAAAATTAAGACCTTCTTTGACCCATCTATATTTAGCTTTTAATTCATTATTTCTATTTATAGTCCTGAACGTCACCGTTTTTTCAAATTGTTTAATGTCGTATAAACCATCTTTATAATACCCTGATGACCAGTCCAGTTCTGCAAGAACCAACCACCCTGTTTCGAAAGGCTTGTCATCAATATTGAGAGCTCTTCTAAGATCTATTTTAGCAAGTGAATCTTGGTGTAAGTCGAGATGGGTTTGGGATGAAAGAAAAAGAGCTTCACTATACTCAGGGAATTTTTTCAATGCTTTTCCTAGTTCATGAAAGGTTTTATCAAAATCTTTCACCGCGTATGCATTTATTGCTTTCTCATATGCTTTAGCAGCACTACGAGGAACTTGGGCCGTAACTTGTCCCGAAATTAGAATTAAAAATAACCCCGTAAAAACCGTCAGAAGTAGATTGTATTTGCTCACGCCACGAATTTATGAAAAGAATAGGTTTAATTTCTGATACTCACAGTCACTTGGACGAAAGAGTAAAAAAACATTTGAGTAATTGCGATGAGATTTGGCATGCAGGTGATATCGGAGATATTCACGTAACTGATGAACTGGCACAAATCGCACCTTTAAGAGCTGTTCATGGGAATATTGATGGAGGTGATGTGCGAATTTCCTTTCCTAAAGATTTAATTTTTAAAATTGAAGGCCAAACCGTTTGGATTACTCACATAGGTGGCCGACCTCCTCGCTTCGCTCCTGGAATCCTAACTGAGCTTAAATTGATAAAACCAAATTTGTTTATCTGCGGACATTCCCATATACTTCTCGCCCAAGGATGCCCTTCCTTCGGTGGCCTGCATTTAAATCCAGGTGCTGCAGGCATTTACGGAAACCACCAAGTCCGAACTATCATGAGATTTAGCATATCCCCCGATGGCATAACTGATCTTGAGGTCGTAGAACTTCATAAATAATGACTTTTGATAAAAAAGTCGTATATTTGACACGTCTTCATTTGAAGACATAGGGTGTTTAGCGGCAACAGTAAAGGTTGGACGGACACCATTTCCCTAACAGAATTTATTACTTCCTGATGTACGACATCATAGAACTAAACGGCAAAAAGGTCGCCGAACTCCGAGAGATAGCTTCAAAACTAGAAGTTAAACGTGTAGACAAGCTGAAAAAGCAAGATTTGGTCTACTCTATTCTTGATGAACAAGCATTGCAACCTTCATCTAAGAAGCCTTCGGAAAAACCAGCACCTCAGTCAGAATCAAAAACTGATTCAAAAAAACCTAACTCTAGAAGAACTCCTGCAAACAAAGCAAAGTCAAACTCTAACAATGAGTCTGATTCTAAAGAAAAAACTCCTAGAAATAAAAAACCAACATCACGAGACTCTAATTCATCAAAAGATGGAGGTCGTAGACCCAACGAAGGTTTGAGAGAAAGACGTGATCGTAGAAGAAATGACGACGATTCTAAAGACGAGGCGAAAAAAGAACGAGGCGAACGTCCCGAACGTCCTGAACGTCCTGAACGTCAAGAACGTCAAGAACGTCCTGAACGAAAGGATTCTCGTAACAAGCGAGACGAAAGACCTACAAGAGGCGAACGAAATGATCGAGGCGAACGAAATGATCGCAACGAACGTACTAGTCGTAACGAGAAAGGTGAAAGAAACGAACGTAACGACAGAAACGAACGCAACAATCCTAACCAAGATCGCCAAAAGAATAGGCCTCGCCCTAAGGCAGACAAGTTCCTCAGTGAACCTGAAGAGCATGGATACAACTTCGATAACTTAGTAGAAATTGAAGGCGTCCTCGAAGTACAGCAAGAAGGGTATGCAATTCTTCGCTCAGCTGATTACAATTATTTGAACTCTCCTGACGACGTTTACGTCTCGTCAAAGCAGATGAAAGAATTCTCTATTCAAAATGGAGATACAGTTGTTGCAGGAATTCGTCCTCCTCGTATTGGCGAAAAGTTTTACCCTCTAATCAGTGTTAAGTCTGTGAATGGAAGGTCTTTGGAATGGATTCGCGATAGAGTTCCATTCAAGTACCTAACTCCACTTTTCCCACAGGAAAAGTTCAACTTAAGCACAGCTCGAGGAGGTATTTCAATGCGTCTTATGGATTTATTCTCTCCTATCGGTAAAGGCCAAAGGGGTATGATCGTCTCTCAGCCTAAGACTGGTAAGACGACTTTATTGAAAGATTTGGCAAATGCAATTTCTATCAATCACCCAGAAGTTTACCTTATAATTCTACTTATAGATGAGCGCCCTGAGGAAGTGACTGACATGAAACGTAGTGTTAACGGTGAGGTGATTGCCTCAACCTTTGATGAACCGGCTGATAGACACGTTCGAATTGCAAACCTCGTCCTTGAGAAAGCAAAACGAATGGTAGAGTGTGGACACGATGTATGTATTCTACTCGATTCTATTACACGTCTAGCTCGTGCATACAATACCGTGAGTCCTTCATCAGGAAAGATTCTTTCTGGTGGTGTAGAGGCAAACGCTCTTCAAAAGCCCAAAAGATTTTTCGGTGCTGCTCGAAATATCGAGAACGGCGGATCTCTTTCCATAATCGCTACAGCGCTTGTAGATACTGGATCTAAAATGGATGAGGTTATTTTCGAAGAATTTAAGGGTACTGGAAATATGGAGCTTATGCTGGATAGGCGTATTTCTAACAGGCGTATCTATCCAGCTATAGATATACAGTCATCGGGAACTCGCAGGGAGGATCTACTAATGGACAAAGAAACTTTACAACGTATTTGGATTTTAAGGAAGCATCTTGCAGACATGAATCCAGTTGAAGCAATGGAGTTCGTAAAAGGAAGGATTGAATCTACTCGCAATAATGAAGAATTCCTAAACTCAATGAACGGATAACAGACATAACGTGAAACACAATTTCATTATCATATTGTCTACTCTATTAGGGTGGATACTTCTAAAGTACCTACTACTAGGAAATGTGACTTTCGAAGCATCATTTAAGTACGGTTTTTTATACCATGGCACTGCATTATTAACTTTATCTGTTCTTTCTACGGCAAATGGAATACGTGTCTTTGATAAAACTCCTGACTTTCTTGAAGGTTTTAAGCATATTGCCAAAACAGTTATGGTATATGCTATTGGCGCAACGTTGAGTGTTGGGATTTGGCATAATTTTCTGATGAAAGATGCTACACATGCCCGGTTGCAAAATCTTAAATTACAGATCACTAACAATTACTCCTCAGAAGAAGAATATTTAGCAAATGCCAAAGAAAATGGGCTTCCTTCTGATTTATCACTTTCAGAATGGATTACCTCACAACATGAAGCCGCAGATATTTTTTATTCTGCAAAAACTCAAATCTCATTAACATTAATGGTTTATTTGGTTGTCGGATTATTTATGTCATTTGTAGCTAGCTTATTATGGACAAAGGTTTGGGGAGTGCAACAAATTAAACAAAACTCTCGTTAACGGTTAAAGAAATTATGAGTAAGCATCTAGTTATATGGCTTTTATTGGGAATATTATCATTCCCTACCCTTGCCCAAACTGGTCGTAAAAACCTCTCATCATTTGACAATAAGCCTTTTCATTTTGGCTTTATTCTATCAGGTAATAGTTCTGACTTTCGTTTCAATCTTAACCAAGACACTACCTTCACAAGCAGTTTATACGGAGTTGCAAACGCACCTCAAGGAGGCTTTAATTTAGCACTCCTTGCATCTCTAAACCTTAGTCGACATTTAAAACTGCGATTTGTTCCAGGGTTAAGTTTCCAGGACAGAGGACTCAATTACTCATTCGGACAACCTTCGGGTGGAGTAAATACCATTTTACGTAGAACAGAGTCGGTAAATCTTGACGTACCATTACTACTTAAAATAAGAACTGATAGGCTAACAAATTTTGCAGCTTACGCTTTAATTGGTGTTAAGTATAGTCGTGATATGCAATCCCAAGAAGGCGTAAACCAACAACTACAAGATGATGACATTCTTCGTATTCAATCTTCTAACATCTCGATGGATTTAGGTGGAGGAATTGATATTTTTCTTCCCTTTTTCAAGTTCGCTATAGAATTGAAAACTGAAATTGGTCTCATCAATGTATTGATACCTGACGATAGCGACTACGCAAACCCTTTAGAGGGCCTCAAGACGCGTTCATATATTTTCTCTATCTGTTTCGAGGGATAGTATTTACCGGACACTGTATGTCACTCCCTCTCGAAAACGACACTTACCTCTCAATAGTAAACAGATGCGAAGGTCTGTACAAGGTAAAAGGATCGAAACACTATGCATACGCCTTTCCTGTATCATCCGAAGAAGAAATAAAGGAAAAACTCGCTTTAATTAGAGTTGAGCACCACGCAGCACGTCATCATTGTTATGCATGGAGGTTAGGTCATGATGCCTCTAGATTTAGATCAAACGATGATGGAGAGCCCTCAAATTCTGCAGGGCCCCCTATTTTAGGAGTCCTCAAATCAAATTCGTTAACCGACGTTCTAATTATAGTAGTTAGATATTTTGGAGGGACCAAATTAGGTGTAGGTGGGCTTATCGATGCATATCGAACCGCATCGTCAATTGCTATAAAAGCAGGGGATATTGTAGAATTACAGCGAACTCAAGAATATTCTGTCACATATCCTTATGATAAAATGGGAGATGTCATGAACGTCTTAAAGCGTGCTGGAATTAGTCCCTCATTAACTGACTTTCAACTTACTTGCAGACTTGAGCTCACAGTTAGGTTACGAGATTCTGAATCTCTACATAAAAAACTCAAAGATATTGACATGGTGAAAGTCGAACTTCTTTGACTTTTCATTTTAACTTATTGTCTGTTATATAAGGGAAAATGTGATACTATTGTTTTAAAACCTTAAAAATCCATTGTTCTCCACCCAGGGCGTATCGATTGTAAAGTTCTTCTCCTAATTGCTTTTTCATATCGATAATTTCAACGGCGAAACCTGCCTCACGCAATCTATTAGGATAATCTTCATATCCATATAGGCGCAAATGATCACGTTGCCAGTATAACCTTTCGAGTTCCGAAGGATCAGTAATCGAACGGTCTTCCTCTGTTTCTGGATTAGTCCAGTCAATTGGAACCTGTAGTATCCCCCACCCTCCAGGCTTTAAAACACGATAGAATTCACGTAGAACAGCTCGGTCGTCATCAACATGTTCCATTAGATGATTCGCCATAATAATGTCGAAAGATGAAGACTCAAAAGGGATTTGGTGTACATCGAAATGATGATCTGCCCATGGAGAATCAAGATCACCTGTGATATAATCCAAATTGCTAAGGGAACGGAATCGTTTAATGAAACAGTACTCAGGAGCCATGTGTAACATCTTGGCTGGGGCCGTGAAGAAGTTAGTACTCTCCTTCATGTAAATCCAAAGAGCCCTATGGCGCTCAAGAGATAAGCTAAATGGAGCTAATGCATTCTTCCTTGTTCGAACACGTCCATATGGAAGAATTCTACGATAAGTCTTCCCATCAATAGGATCCTCAATCTCATTACCGAAATAGAACCAGCTTATCGATTGTAACCCGATGTGAGCCACTCTTTGGAGCAACGTTCTGGGGATGAACCGTGTTAGAAAAGCAACTAGAATTTTAACCACCTATTTTACTATTACGATAATTGCTATTTAATAACTAAACGTGTAGTACCAAGTACATCTGAACCTTTTACTGTAAGGACGTAAGAACCTGATTCCAAATTTTGCAAATTCACCCTACTTTCATTTCCTGTATAAACAACTCTACCTTGAATATCTGATAATGTCACAACACTCGTTGAGCTAGGAAAATTAGATATAATGATTGTTGAGTTAGAGTTAGTCGGGTTAGGGAATATTACGGGAGTAAAAATATTAGATGTAGAACTCATCAACTCATCAATTCCCGCTACAGAAATAGTAATCGATGAAAGAGGTGACTCACAAGTAATAGGTAATGGTTCAACTTGCCAGTCGTAGAAGAAGTAATAGTAACTGTACTGAGGTCCGGCTGTGCAGTTTGTTATAGAACCAAGAGAACCTAATGCATAAGGGTAAGACAGACTTGAACTAGTACCTTCACGCCATAATTGAGGGTCTTCCGTAGTTGAGCGTAAACCGTAATTTTGGCCTTCAGGGACAACGAAGTTGAGATTTACTACAAACTCCCCATCTTCAACAAACACAGTCATAGACTCTACTACATTATTGAAATTATCTATTAGCTCAAAAGTTCTCTCATACGCACCATTTGCGTAAACGGTCACACTTCTAAGTAGAATATCCTCGAAAGCATCGAATTCAAGCCAACGGTTACTATTAGAATGATATTGCCCTTCTACTTGAGTTTCTAATTCCCCTCCATTTACTAAATCACCCGTATTTATTAATGATGAAGATGCATAAAATGTTGTAGACGTATTAATGACTTCCGTTGTATAAATAGATCCTTCAAATATTAAGTTTTCTCCTGATTCAGAATCATACCACTTTATATTTTCTCCTCCAGTAGCTTCTAGAGTTACACTACCTGGAACATTTAATTCAGTTGATGACGCGCTTAATATGGGCGAGTTAGATGGTGAATCGAACATAACTACAGTGATTCCATCTGAAACACCCGCATTTAGGCATATATCTACCGTTGACACACTGTAAGTACCAGCTGAATTTACAATTATGGTTTGGGTTTCTTCACCTGTAGACCAAAGCCAGTTAGAGGCCTCAGAGGCAGTCATACTAATTTCACTTCCTAAACATAGGTTAAGGTTGCCGTCTATTTCTATAGTAGGAGTCTCGCCTGAGATTTCAACAACTGAAACAACGTTAGAGCTTCCGGCACATCCTTCAGCCGTGGTTATTAAGAGGCTGTAATTACCTCCTGCACTTACAACTAAGCTATCCGAGCCTGATATACCATTAGACCAATTATAGCTCGTGAAACCTTCAGGCGCAGTAATAATGACTGAATCTCCTGGGCAGAAGCCATATGACGATGAGTTAATAGTTACATCAACCAAGCAAGGAGCTTCATTAATAACGTGGAACTGATTAATCGCGGGATTATCAATAATCGTTTCTAATCCACTTGGCCAACTAATTACAGCTGTTTCAACAACGTTACTAGCACCCAGTCCAAAGTGACATGCAAAAGAACATGTAATCCCATAACTCTCACCTGCACGAACCTCACGGATTTGTGTTCCAAAATCTCCAGTAATAATCACGTGTGCACCAACAGCATCAGCGTTAGACTGAAAACCTTCAAGTTCAAATGTTATCCAATTATTTTGATTTCCGTCGTTAACCCAAAGAATGTCCTCGTTGATATTGTCAGGACTTACATAAGAATTACCGTAACTAGCATACAAGTCAATAAATCCATCTCTATTTACGTCTCCGAAAGCGAAACTGTGCATTATATCATTTCCGGGAAAGGTCCCTCCTATTAACGTGAAAGTATTATCTCCATTATTGTGAAAATAACGATGAGAACCTCCTGAATGAACGAGATCCACATATCCATCATTATCGAAATCTTCCATCTTAGCTTGAAGGAAAAATCCATCTACTGCTAATCCACTTCCTTCAGTAATTTCAGTGAAAAATCCGAGTCCGTCATTTTCGAACAGCTTGAGAGTCGCGCTATGTGTTGTAACTAAACAATCGAAATCTCCGTCGTTATCTATATCCGCAAAATCTACTGTCCAGCTCTGCTCATAAAAAGCTAGTCCACGCTCGTTTGCCTCTTCAGTAAAATTTCCTTGACCATCATTAACCCAAAGTTGGTTTATACGACGAGGGTCGTATGGGTCATTAATAAATTGACGACATTTTGCAATGAATAAATCGATATCGCCATCCGTGTCGAAATCACAAAAAACCGTACCGTAATTTCCTGAGTGGTCATTTCCAGGATAGTCAGCAAGTACGTAGTTCTCTAAAGGCATTAATCCTGGGGCAGGTGTGAGGGTCCCTCCAGCAGCTCCGGTCCACATTCTACTTAATCCATCATCGTGACAGCCAAAAGCATCTAGATATCCATCGTTATTAATGTCAGCCCAGTTACAAGCTTGCATAAACATTGAACCGTTATTTAATTCCATCGATGTAAAAACACCCGGAGCAGTGATGTTTTGAACATGCACTCCATCATATGAACCTCCAGAATAAACATCTTTATGACCGTCATTATCAAAATCCGCTATGCACATACCCCACTGATTTGATCCACTGACACTGCCTAAATCGAAATCTTCAAACGTTCCGTCTGGTCCTTGATAAAGAATATGAAGAATCTTACTTTGGTCTAAGATAATCAAATCATCAAATCCATCTCCATCCATGTCAGTAAAGCCGATACAGCCACCACTATGGTATTCATTCGGCAGTAAATCAACTCCGTTAGAAAAAGTTTGGGATGAAACAAGTGTGGAAAAACAAATCCCCACAAGAAGTAAAGCGTTAGATTTCAATATATTACGCATAAGTATAGGTTTACAATGATCAAAACAGGTCTTGCAAGTTAATACACATAGAATGGATTTAACTTCGCAAAATGATTTCAGGAGGAAAAGTAGCATTTCATACACTTGGTTGTAAACTTAATTTTAGTGAGACGTCAACAGTTGCAAGACAACTTGGTGAAAATGGATTCGCTAGAGTTTCAATTGATGAAAGACCTGATGTAGTGGTAATAAACACTTGTAGTGTAACTGATAATGCTGACTCAAAGTGTCGGAATTTTGTAAGACGATCACTCAAATCAAACCCTTTCGCTTATATCGTTGTGATTGGATGTTATGCTCAGTTAAAACCCGATGAAATATCAGCAATTGAAGGTGTCGATTTAGTTTTAGGAGCGAACGAAAAATTTAACCTTCCTTCATTACTTAAGGATCTTACAAAACGTAAAGAAGGAGAAAAAGGGACGATAAAAGCGGGTAATATAAAAGAAGTCAGAGATTTCATACCTGGGTTCTCAAGCGGTGATAGGACTAGGACATTCTTGAAGGTTCAGGATGGTTGCGATTATTTTTGCGCATTTTGTACTATCCCCCTAGCAAGGGGTAGATCTAGGTCAGGGACTATTGAGAAAACGTTGGTAGAGGCAAAAAAGGCAATAGAATTAGGAGCAAAAGAAGTTGTTTTGACAGGTGTAAATATTGGTGATTTCGGTAAGGCGAATAACGAAACCCTACTAGAATTAATTACAGAACTTGACAAGCTTGATGGCATAGAACGTTACCGAATATCAAGCATAGAGCCGAACCTTCTAACGGAAGAAATAATAGATTTCGTAGCGTCTAGTAATAAATTTCAACCACACTTTCACATTCCTTTACAGTCAGGGTCGGATGAAATTCTATCTACAATGCGCCGTAGATATAGAACCGATCTTTATCGATCTCGTATAGAATATATACGCAGAAAAATGCC
This sequence comes from Bacteroidota bacterium, assembly GCA_002746975.1. Classification (GTDB taxonomy): domain Bacteria; phylum Bacteroidota; class Bacteroidia; order Flavobacteriales_D; family Sanyastnellaceae; genus UBA974. Next base: position 166,857 of record NVXE01000005.1, read on the forward strand.
ACATGCAGGCATTGGCGTAGATGTTATAGTAGGTTTTCCTGGAGAATGCGACTCTTCTTTTCAGGAAACCTATGACTTCATCAACTCTCTAAACATAAGCTATTTACACGTATTTACATATAGTGAACGTCCAAAGACAACTGCTTTGCGAATAGACGATGTCATTCCCATATCTATAAGACAAGAGAGAAATAAATTATTGAGAATTTTGAGCTTGAAAAAACAACGTTCCCATTATGAAAACTTTATAGGAAAAACTCGAACTGTACTAATCGAATCTTCTGAAGATGATGGACTTCGCTATGGATATACTCCAGAATACGTACGAGTTGCTGTTAAAGCAAATGAATTTATTGCTAACTCAACAACAAAACTATTATTAGAGAATATCAATCCTAATGGATTCGTAACTGGAACATTAGCTAACTAATTAAAACCCTAAAATGTACCCGAATTTATACTTTGCACTACTTGACCTATTCGGAATAGATCTACCCTTTTTAAAGTTAGTCAACAGTTTTGGCTTCTTCGTAGCTATGGCATTTCTTGTTGGCGGATATATAATAAGCATAGAATTCTCTCGCTTAACAACATTAGGTGTTTTTAAACCAAACCATACTGAAGTTATTATTGGGAAACCTGCTACGATTTTTGAGATAGCTTCACAAGCAATCATTGGATACCTATTTGGTTGGAAATTTCTGTACTTAGCTATAAACGCCGGAACTCTTTTTAATGGCAGTTCACTTCCACAATCACATTTGTTTTCATCAGAAGGCAGTGTATTATTAGGTGTTCTACTTGCTTCTATACTTGGAGGATTAAAGTGGTGGGAAGCTAAGAAACACGAACTTCCAGAGCCTAAATTAGAAAAAACCACTGTTTTTCCAAAAGAACACGTAGGGGGGATTCTAACAACAGCTGCAATAGGTGGGATTTTAGGAGCTAAACTATTTCATTTAATAGAGTACCCAGAGCAATTCGTGGCTTTTTTTAAAACCCCTAGTCTTAATGCATTTCTTGGAGGTCTTACCATATATGGGGGGCTTATAGTCGGAGGCCTAAGTGTGTACTTCTACTCTCGCCACTATGGCCTTAAATTTTTAAATGTAGCTGACTCATCTGCACCCGCTTTAATGCTTGGGTATGGAATTGGACGCTTGGGATGCCAAATCTCAGGCGATGGCGACTGGGGAATTGCTAATCCAAAACCTCAACCAGATTGGCTCTCTTGGCTTCCTGAATGGACGTGGAGTTACAATTTCCCAAACAACGTAAATGGAGTAGGTCGTTTTATTTCTGATTCTGACCCCTGGAGTGTTTATCCTGGATACGGGACTTGTTTAGACATTGCTGTATATCCCACTTCTCTATACGAAACGATACTATCCGTACTTCTTTTTATAATTTTATGGAAATTGCGTACGCGTTTTAAAACGGCGGGACTAATCTTCGCTACATACCTAATGATGAACGGCTTAGAGCGTTTTTTCATAGAGAAAATAAGAGTAAATACTACATTCGATTTACTCGGAATTACTATGACTCAGGCAGAATTGATATCGACAGCACTTTTTATAGGAGGAGCAACTCTATTCTATGTGCTTAGACGGCGCGAAGTAAACATCTAGCTTAGCGTTTATTCTGACTCCCCTTCATTCGACGACCAGAAGATGATGTATTTGATTCATTTCTAGAGTCATTAGGGGTTCTTCCTTTATTACTATAACCACCTTTACCTTTACTCCTGTTTTTACTTCCACCAGTACTGTTATGAGATCTACCTCCGCTATCGCCACGCCGACCATTTCCTCCTCTAGATCCTCCACCACGTCCTCCGACAAACTTAGGGTCATATTTAGGACCGGGTCCTACTTTTGAAGGTAATTCAAGTTTATCTACAGGTCGTTCAATCAACTTTTCAATATTGCCAAAACGGCGCATATCATCAGGAGTAATTAGAGTAAAAGCTTCTCCCTTTCTTTCTGCACGAGCAGTTCTTCCTATACGGTGAACATAATCTTCTTCGTTAGGAGGAACATCGTAATTCACAACGATTTCAATACTATCTATGTCAATCCCTCTAGATACAACATCTGTTGCAACTAGAAGAGGGATTTTCTTCTGTCTGAACCCAAGCATTACCTCCTCTCTCTCTTCTTGTTTAAGATCTGAAGAAATTTTACCGCACTTCAATCCTGCGTTGCGTAAAGCTCTGACGACTTGATTTACAGTACGTTTACGAGACGTAAAGATTATTCCAGACTCAATATTTCTTTCCTTCAAGAGATGAACTAGAACTTCGTCTTTTTGGTGTTCAAACACAACGTACGCGCTCTGCTTAACATTTTCAGAAGGCTTAGATAAAGCTAATTGTATCGTTACTGGATCTTTTTTTAGGAGCTCATGAGCAAGAGAACGCATTTTCTCAGGCATTGTAGCACTGAATAATAAAGTTTGCCTGTCAGCTTTACAATGGGATGCAATCCTCATAATATCTTGATGAAAACCCATATCTAGCATCCTATCGGCTTCATCTAAAATGAGCACTTCAAGCTCAGAAAGATCTACATATCCAAGGCTTAAATGCGATAACATACGTCCTGGAGTTACAACTACGATATCCGCTCCTTCTTTAAGAGCTTGTTTTTCTCTAGCAAACTCTTTTCCAGAACCTCCACCATAAATTGCCAAACTAGTAACACCAGTATAATAGCCAAATCCTTCCGCTGCTTGGTCTATTTGCATAGCAAGCTCCCTTGTAGGAACAACTATCAAAGCTTTGACTTTTCCGTCGTCAGGAGTGTCTAATATTCTATCCATAGTAGGCAACAAGAATGCAGCTGTTTTACCGGTTCCAGTTTGGGCTATGCCTAGAATATCTTTATTTTTAAGAATATGAGGGATAGCCTCAGCCTGAATAGGCGTAGCATTCTCAAAACCCATAGCTTCGAGTCCATCTTCAATATCGGGGTGCAGGTCCAGGTCTTTAAATGGGACGGGAGCTGCTTTTTCTTCCTCTTTTTCCACGGCGTGAAGATAGTCAATACCTTATCTTTATCGAGTGAGAAGGATGAGCAAGATTATTTTAAGCCTATTATTTATTGTCTTCACTACTAAAGTGGGGGCTACACACTTGATAGGCAGTGAAATGTACTATGTTGATTTAGGAGGAGGTAATTACCAAATTACTCTTAAAGTTTATAGAGAATGCGGACCTGCAAATACTCAAGGAACCGATTTTGATGATACTATTTATTTGGGAATTTTCTACTCTTCAACTAATCAACTACAACAAGTAGAGGATGTCTTTTTAAATTTCTCCACTGTTACAAACATCCCTGTTGTTATGACGAATCCGTGTGGCACACCTCCTCCTGATCTTTGTATAGAGGAAGCTACATACACAACAATTCTTATGCTTGGGTCAACTTCTGAAGGTTATGAAATTGCCTGGCAGAGATGTTGTAGAAACCCTTCTATTAGCAACGTTCAAAATTCTGGAGGAACAGATAATCCAGGAATGACTGCGACAGTACATATCCCAGGAGCTAATGAAACAAGTGGTGGGAATAGTTCGCCTGTATTTCAAGCGTTCCCACCTGTAGCCCTTTGTGCCAATTTCGGTTTTTTCTTCGATCACTCTGCTATTGACCCTGATGGAGACCAGCTTGTTTATTCTCTTTGTGCACCTTTTGACGGAGGTGGTCCAGATGGTGGTGGTGGAGGCTTTGGAAGCCCCGCTCCTAACCCGCCTTCAAGCCCTCCATACAACCCCATCCCTTATGGAGGTGGGTTTTCTTCAGCCTACCCCATAGCTGCAAACCCTGCGTTTGAAATAGACCCTGTAACGGGGTTTATAACGGGTACGCCTACTATTCCTGGCCAATACGCAATGGGGATTTGTGTAGAAGAATTTAGAAACGGTATTTCTCTGGGAAAGGTAATTAGAGACTTCCAGTTTAATGTAACTCTATGTGACGCAAATATAGTAGCCGCTGTAACCCCACAACAACCTGAGCAATTATGTGTTGGAGAGACAATTTTATTTGAAAACAATTCAATAAACGGAAATGATTTCTTATGGGATTTCGGTGTTCCAAATATCAGCTCTGACATCAGTAATGCCTATGAGCCAGAATATACATTCCCTGACACCGGAACTTATGTCGTCACACTAATAGCAAACCCTACATGGCCTTGTGCTGACACTTCATCTCAGATTTTCGACGTTTTTATGCCGCTTGAGCCTGTGATTGTCATGAATGATTTCGAATGTCTCTCTGGGGTGGAAACCTTTGGGTTTAACGTTGAGGGATCTATGAGTGGAGCCGCTACTTATTTTTGGGATTTGAATAACGGGACTCCTTCATCGGCAAATATTTCTTCTCCACAAGGAATTAATTTTGGAAATGCCGACACTTGGGACGTTACTCTTACAGTGAATAATCACGGTTGTATTGCTAATGCAGAGTTTAATTGGGTAGCACCAGATGACCCCATTGCATCAATTGAAGACCAAACCGGTTTCTGTCAAGGTTTAACTTTCACTTTCGTAAATAACTCATTAAATGCAGAAACTTTTTTGTGGGATTTCGGCTCACCTTTTGGAGGAGACTCCTCAACTGAAGTAGAGCCTCAATATACTTATGCCGATAGTGGATCTTACACAGTAACTCTTACTGCTTATACTCAATTTACTTGTCCTTCCTTTGCAACAGCTACAGTGGATATACAATATTTACTAGAGCCTATTTTTGAGTCCCCTGATCCAAACTGCTTCTCTTCTCACAACTTTTCAATGACAGGATTTGCATCAATTGATATAAATACTATTTACAGTTGGGATTTTGGTGGGGTAACTATAAGTGCAAATACAAATGGCACTACTGTTTCAAATCTCGTCTATGCCGAACCCGGTGTTTACGATGTAACACTAACGGCTGAAGTGCCGGGACTACAAGGATGTCAACAATCATTTACTTCTCAGGTGGAAGCGATACCAGACCCTACTATTGATTTTACAGCTGGTCCATTAACGGGGTGCCCTCCTCATCAAGTTTCCTTTACGAATGCAAGCACGACATCTACAGCGACAACATATCTATGGCACTTCGGAGATGGAACCACTTCTAACGCTGTAAACCCTGTACATGTCTATCTTCAGTCTGGCGAATTCCCCGTTCTACTTGAAATGACCACTGGTGGATTTTGTGCAAAAGATCTAGAAAAGCTCGAAATAGACCTCGTCCAAACTTTTCCTATTCCATTTGCAGCATTCGAAGTTGATCCAAATGTTGTTGACATCCTAGAGCCTATTGTAACAGTAGACTACCTCGGCGATCAACCCGTTGATTGCTTCTACAACTTCGGTGACGGAGGAAGCCTCCAAGATTGCGACGGTACTTATATATATTCTGATGGTGGAAACTTCAATATCACTCTGACAGTAATTAACGAAGCTGGATGTACAAATACCGCAGCGGGAGAAGTAAGTATTAGCGGGTCTGTTTTTTATGCACCTAATGCTTTTACTCCAGACGGAGACGGAATTAATGACATTTGGCTTCCAATTATTCTCGGAGTAAGTGCTTATCGCATGAGAATTGTGAATAGATGGGGTGAGTTTATTTGGGAAACTGTCGACCCTACTATTCCATGGCTCGGACAGAAAGGTGTTGACGGTCAGTATTTTTGTCCCAATGGCATGTATATATGGGAAGCTGTTTGGGTAGACCAAATAGGGTATCCAAGAACGAAAAGTGGAACAGTATATCTAACAAGGTAAGTTTATGCCTAACTTGGGGTTTCATTATGAATAATCAGAATAGATAAACAGAATTTCTAAATAGAGCAGAAAGATGTCAGATTACGGAAACGACAATAGAGACAGAGAGGAGCTGTACTCAGTAAGAGTTAGAGCGGGAAAACGAACTTACTTTTTTGATGTAAAAGAAACTAGAGGAAAAGACCTTTATATGACAATTACTGAGAGTAAGAGGAATTTTGATAATGGTGGAAACGTACATTATTCAAAGCATAAATTATTTCTTTATAGAGAAGACTTTGAGAAATTTGAAGATGGGTTTATTGACGCTACTGATAAGATTAAGGAATTAATGGCATCAGGTGATTTCCGTGACCCCATTGCTGAACGTAAAGCATACGATAAGGCAAATCCACGTGAGGAAAGTGCTTCTGATGAGGATTCATCAAAAGACATTTCCAACGATAGTTCTAATGACAACTCAGAGGGTAGTGATTCTGAAAAAATTGAAGGCAATTCGAGCGAATACGAAACTTCAGGTGATTCAAATGAAGTCAGCGACTCTGATGACGAGGTTAAATTCGAAGATCTATAATAGCATTTATCAGCTCTATAGCTACCAACCTTTTCCACACTTAATTAACACAACTACCCCTTGTGCCCTAATAAACATGGGGTTTAGTGTGTAAAACTTTCTTTCGAAACGGTGATTGCAAATTCTACCTTAGCATAGGCATGAATTAACGCCTTAATAAAATTCTAATGGGAAAGATTATTGCTATTGCAAACCAGAAAGGGGGTGTTGGAAAAACTACTACTGCTATTAACCTAGGTGCATGCCTTGGTGTGTTAGAATACAAAACTTTACTTGTAGACTCAGACCCTCAGGCAAACGCAACTAGTGGCGTAGGTTTAGACCCTCACACTGTTGAGCATGGGATTTACGAAGTGATTTTGGGGAAGACAAATATTGAAGATTCAATACAAAACACCACATCCCCTAACCTTGATATACTTCCTGCTAATTTAGATTTGATAGGTGCTGAGATAGAACTAGTCGATATGGCTCAGCGAGAAAGAAAGCTTTATCATGAGCTGGAAAAGATTAGAGATAATTACGATTTCATAGTAATTGACTGTTCCCCTAGCTTAGGTCTTGTTACACTGAATGCACTTACAGCAGCTGATTCTGTTATGATTCCTGTTCAGTGTGAGTATTTCGCACTGGAAGGTTTGGGCAAATTACTTAACACAATAAAAATAGTCCAAACTCAACTCAACCCTCGTCTTGAAGTAGAGGGTATTCTACTTACTATGTATGATACGCGCCTTCGATTAGCTAATCAAGTTGTTGAAGAGGTTCGAATTCACTTCCAAGACTTAGTACTAAACACTGTAATACATAGAAACACAAGACTTGGAGAAGCTCCTAGTTATGGCGAGTCTATAATTCTACACGACGTTACGTGCAAGGGTTCTGTCAACTACCTAAATCTAGCTCGAGAAATATTACAACGAAACGAGATGACTAAGCTTAAAGACCAAGACCGACTAATTAAAGATCTAGTAGGTTAAGTCGCTTATGTCAAGTAAAAAGCTTCCCTCAAGAACTGGTCTAGGACGAGGCCTTGGTGACATGTCTGACTTTCAGGATAATAGCCTAAGTCTTACATCAAAAATAAATGAAATTATTCGCGATATCGACGACGATAATATTAAGAATGATAAAGTCTCTAATAATTCTCCTCGATTTATAGGACAAATGGCCGGAGAAATCGCGATGATTCCAATTGGGAATATTGAACGAAATATTGGTCAGCCACGTGAAGAATTTGATTCAAAATCTTTAAAAAGCTTAGAAAATAGCATAAGAGAATTAGGTGTGATACAGCCTATTACGGTTCGTAAAATAAGTGCCTTAAAGTACCAAATCATTTCTGGGGAACGACGCTTTAGAGCGAGTCAAGCAGCCGGGCTTGATGAAATTCCGTCATATATTAGAGAAGCAAACGACATTCAGCTTCTAGAGATGGCCCTGGTAGAGAATGTTCAGCGTCAAGATCTTCACCCAATTGAAATAGCTACCACCTATAAACGATTAATTGAAGAGTGCGACTTAACACACGAACAAGTCTCTCTACTAGTTGGAAAAGCCAGAGTGTCTATAACAAATTCTCTTAGACTACTCGATTTACCAGATGAAATTAAAATTGAGCTTTCTAAGCGAACTCTTTCTCAAGGTCATGCAAAAGCTTTGCTCTCAATCTCAAATGATCCTGAACGTCAGATTCTAGTAATGAATCTTGCTATTACTCAAAAGTTTAGTGTTCGCCAAACCGAGAATCTTTGTAAGAAAAATGTGGGGAATAAAATACCCAGTAAAACAAAAAGCTCCTCAATAACTCGCAACTTATCTCCTGATGAAGAACAAGCGATCAGTTTACTGAGATTAAGATTTGGTACAGCTTTAAAGCTTAAAACATCTAAAGGAGACAGCGGTAAACTCGAATTTCATTATAAAGACACTGATGAACTTCAGGTTTTACTTGATAAGCTCAACCAATAAATATATCTTAAGCTACCTCTATGATGGATCTCGCAAAATATATATTTCTAATTTGTGGGATGAACTTAGTCACATTAAACCTTATATCTCAAGAGATTAAAGCTAAAGTTTCTGACGAAACGAAAATTTCTGACGAAAAAGTTCAGATTAAGCACACCACTAAATGGGCTGCGATGCTTCCCGGATCTGGCCAAATAATCAATAAGAAATACTGGAAAGCACCCATTGTAGTAGGCGGACTATTAGCTAGTGGTTATTTCATCGTAGATAATTCGAAACAAATGAAAGTATTTCTTGAGAATTGGGGATACGAAACCGATGATGACCCAAATACTGTTAGCACATTAACCGACAGTAATGGACTTCTTTACTTAGAATCAGATTTAGAAGATGGTGCATATTTTTATCGAAGAAATAGAGATCTTTCATACCTGACCTTCTTTGGTGTTTATTTACTTCAAATTGTTGACGCCAATGTTGACGCTCACATGAAGTTTTTCGATGCCAGTGAGGACATATCTTTTCAGATAATACCTCCAGTTAAAAGTGGCTTTAGAAGAAGTGATATTTGGCAAGTAGGACTTACAATGAATATAGGCAACTAGATGAATATTGCGATTATAGGATATGGTAAGTTAGGCAAGGCCGTCGCAGGAATTGCTGAAGAAAATGGCTGGACTGTAGTTGCTAAAATAAAAAAGGATACCGATTGGGACCCCCAGTCTTGGAATGCTGACATTGCTTTCGAAAGCTCTACTCCTGACCAGGCTGTCGGTAATGTATTAAAGTGTCTTGCTATTGGTTTACCTGTTGTGATAGGCACTACTGGATGGCATAGTAGATTGCCTGAGCTTGAGAAAGCGGTTGCAGAAAACTCCTCTCAAATTTTCCATGCTACTAACTTTAGCTTAGGGGTTCATCTTTTAAACCAAATCTCAAGATATATGACTCGTGTTATGAGTCAATTCCCTGAATACTCTGCATCAATACAGGAAAGTCATCACAAGCATAAGCTAGACTCGCCTAGTGGAACAGCTATTACTTTAGCAAACGAAGTGAGTTCTATAACTGACTCTGACATTACGTCCGACATTCCTATACATTCATTACGAGAAGGAAATATCGTAGGAATTCACGAATTATTATGGAAGTCTGAGGTAGATGTACTTGCTTTGCGGCACGAAGCAATTTCACGACGTGGTTTTGCGTTAGGAGCCTTTCAAGCATCTTGTTGGCTTGTTGAAAAGAATAGAAAAAACTTAAGCGGAATTTATACTATGAATGACATGATTTCTGAAATAAAATGACATTACTTCCTTGGATTTTACTAGCAATTATTTGTGTAGAGCATTTAATTTTCATTCCTACACTGATAAAAAGATCTGGAGTTGCTCCAACTTGGCATGGATACGTACCTGTTTTAAATGCGCTTTCAATATTAAAGATGATAGAGCGACCTTGGTATTGGGTGCTCTTTCTTTTAGTGCCTGGCATTAACTTACTTATGCTGACAATAATGCATGTCGAGCTTGCTATAGTTTTCGGCCGAAGATCTTCAAAAGACCAGTGGTTAATGGGACTTCTGCCTTGGATTAGCTTACCCAAACTTGCACTTGGAGACGATAATTATGTCGGTCCAAGAAGCTGGAGTAGAACTAGAAAATCTACATTTAGAGAATGGGGTGAGGCATTACTTTGGGCTACAATTGTGGCGAGTACATTTAGAATATTTAGCTTCGAACCATTTACTATCCCTACAGGATCAATGGAAGGAAGTATGCTCGTCGGTGACTACTTATTTGTAAACAAACTTAGTTATGGTCCTAAACTCCCTCAAACTCCATTCACATTACCATTCATACACAATACACTTCCGGGGTCTATGACTCCATCCTATACCTCTTGGTTTTCACTTCCATATTTTAGGTTACCGGGAATAAGAGATGTAGAACGTTATGATGCCGTTGTTTTCAGCTTCCCTCCAGGAGATACTATTTTCGCAGACCCTGAGTTAGCAGGTCATGATTATTACGGACTTTTAAGAAGAGAAGGTATTAGAAATGCTGGAGGAGATATTGAAAAATTCGCTCTTAACCCTGAGCAGTATCTTAGAATCGCACGAGATAGAGCGTTTATTGAGCCTGGCTTAATTGCTAGACCCGTTGATAAAAAAGAAAATTACGTTAAACGTTGTATAGGTCTTCCAGGAGATTCCCTATCTGTAATTGATAGACAGGTGTACATCAATGGCAGCCCTATTGCAAATCCTGAGCATCTTCAATACGAGTACCAGGTTAATTTCAGCAGCCCCATGAAGGCAAAAAGAGCTATGAAATTTCTCGATTTAACAAATGTAGACATCGGTGCTTCACGAGCTATGAATAACGGAATTGCAACTTTGATCTCATTAACGGAAAGCGAAGTTAAAGCCCTTCAAAATAGCAATCTTGCTTTGAGCATAGACCTCATGAGCACGGCAAACCGAAAAGGTCGAATGGAAATGTTTCCAAATACATATCGTGATGAATTTAATGAGTGGACTCCAGATGATCTAGGTCCTATTTACATTCCCAAAACTGGACGTACTATTGAACTGAACGAGAGAAATCTAGATATGTACAGACGTGTTATTACTGCCTTCGAAGGGCATGAACTCGTTGAAGAAGCTAGTGGGAAAATCCTTATCGATGGCGTTGAATCTACGCATTATACTTTCGAGCAGGACTATTACTGGATGATGGGGGACAATAGACATCGTTCAGCCGATTCACGAATGTGGGGGTTCGTACCAGAAGACCACATAATCGGACGAGCTTCATTTACTTGGTTTAGTAAACAAAACGTTGCTCAACATGGTGAATCTAAAATTCGCTGGAATCGCATGTTCAAATCCGTTAAGTAGCTTATAATTGATAGTCCTTCCCTCCTGCCCTTTTCCTAACCTAGCATGGTATAGTTTGGCTTATTCAAAGGAAGGAAATAGCTCTGAAAATGATATCTATGTAGATGTGAATGAGAATTTTGTAAAGCAAACTCTTCGCAATCGCATTGAAATATCTGATGCTCAAGGCAAAAGGTTCATTACTCTACCTGTTCACCGTAGAAATGCTAACTCTAGGTCAATTGCTGATATTTATTTTACAGACTCTATTAATCCTAAGGGTATAATCAGAACTATCAGGACAGCTTATGGTGCCTCTCCATTTTTCGATCATTTCTCCGATTCACTTTTTGAATTTATAGAAACATATGGGAAACCTGGAGAATCATTGCTTAGATTTAATCTGGAAAGTTTAAAGTGGGTAGAGTGTGAATTAGGGATAGGCGCAGTTACTTTTAAAACAAGTAGTACATATATCGACTCTTCTTCGAAGGCAAACGATTTTCGAATTAAAGGTGCTCTTTCAAGTGAAAATTGGGTATTTAAAAGATATCCCCAAGTTTTTGAAGACAGGAACGATTTTCTAGACGGGCTTTCTGTTTTGGACGCTTTATTTCACGGAGGGCCAGAGACAGAAAATTGGTGGAATAAAAAGGCCATAAGACTATCTTCGCAGCATGATTAACGAAACACTTATAAGAACATCATTATTCGACAATCACGTTGAATTAGGAGCTAAAATGGTAACCTACTCCGGATTTGAAATGCCCGTTTCATACGACGGTCTTAAGATAGAGCACGCTGCTGTTCGTGAAAAGGTAGGGATGTTCGACGTAAGCCATATGGGTGAATTCACTGTTATAGGTAAAGATGCTACAGATTTTTTGCAATCAATTACTACTAACGATGTTTCTAAACTTACTGTTGGTAAAATTCAATATAGCTGTATACCTAACGGTTCAGGAGGAATTGTTGATGACCTTTTAATCTACAAAGAAGGAGATGAAGAGTATTTACTCGTAGTTAACGCCGGTAACATTGCAAAAGATTGGAGATTTATCTCAGAGAAAGTTCTAGACTTTGATGTTAGGCTAGAAGACACGTCTGATAAATGGTCACTCATCGCACTTCAGGGCCCCGAAGCAACTGACGCCCTAGCGCCTATGATGGACTCATCCCCTGGCGATTTAAAATACTACACCTTCAAGCATGCAGAAGTTCTCGGAGTAGAATGTATTGTCTCAGCTACAGGATATACTGGTTCTGGTGGTTATGAACTTTATATACCAAACCATCATGCATCTCGTGTTTGGTCTGAATTATTGAACAAAGGAGTTACACCATGTGGACTAGGGGCACGTGACACTTTGAGAATGGAAATGGGCTTCTGCTTGTACGGCAATGATATTGACGAAAGCACGAATCCTATAGAAGCAGGTTTGGGATGGATTACAAAATTCACGAAAGACTTCACTGACAAAGAATTTCTGGAGCAAATTAAATCTGATGGGCCTAAGAGAAAACTCACAGGCTTGAAAATGTTAGGAAGAGGTATTCCTAGACAAGGATACGAGGTAGTTACTAGAACAGGAGAAGTTGTTGGGGTTATTACGAGCGGGACAATGAGCCCAACTTTAGGGTTTGGTATAGGAATGGCTTACATTGAAAGCGACTTCTCTAAGAAAGATACTGAGCTTGCAGTTAGAATTAGAAATAAGGATATTGAAGCCGAGGTAGTAAGATTCCCGTTCATAAAGAAAGACTAATACATTTTCAATGCTGACAATTAAACCGCGTATCGAAGCCTGTTTTTCACCACGAGAGTTCCATCAATACGAAAAGGGGTTCGAACTGATTGTCGTTATAGATGTACTAAGAGCTACCTCAGCTATTTGCACAGCAATAGAATACGGAGTAAAAGGTATAATTCCTGTTGATTCCGTTGAAGAAGCACGTGAGTATTTAGATAAAGGATATATCGCTGCTGCCGAGAGAGAAGGTGAGATAGTTAAGGGGTTTACAATGGGGAACTCTCCCCTTTCATACATGTCACCTGATCTTATAGGTCAGACTATTGTTCTAACTACTACAAATGGAACTAAGGCTATTAAAATGGCCCAGCATAAAGAAACAGTTGTTATAGGTTCTTTAAATAATTTGGACTCACTTACTGAGTGGCTTATTAATCAAGAAAGAAATACTTTAATTCTAGCCTCAGGATGGAAGGATAAATTTAATCTTGAGGATACAATATGTGCAGGCGGTCTTATAGATGGGGTGCTTAAAAGTGGCAACTTCGATTCTGATGAAGACAGTTCCGTTGCTGCAAAATTTATTTTTAAGTCTGCGAAAGAAAATATATTTTCATATTTAAAAGCTAGCTCTCACAGAAGACGTCTGCGAAAACTCAACTTAAACGCGGACGTGAATTACTGCCTTACGCCTAACAACTTAACGGCTATTCCTATTCTTAAAAATGGAATCTTAGTGCCTTTAAAGCACGTTGAAAAAGCAGTGGAATCATAAAGCCCTTTATCTAGTTGTTGTAGTCACTACACCTTTATTAGTAAGCGGTTTTTGGGGCTTTTCCCCTCATAAAGAACTTCATGCTGTTGCCATTACTGGGCTTCCGCATCCTTTGTTTGGTTTTTATAAAACATACCAAAACGATATAATCAATCGAGCCACTGATGCTGATAAGAGAAAACACGGTGTAGAAGGCGAAGCTGCAAAACATTACATAGATTTAGATAAATTCCCGAATGGAATAAAATCATGTGGGTGGTATGAAGCCTGTGATAAGTACGGTGAGGATTCTCTTTTAGAAAGAGGAGTATTACCCTGGAATATCGAACGAGTTTATATATCACTGGTTTTAGAAATGTCCAAATCAGGTGAGAAAGGTGACTATTCGACAACTTTAAATCGCATTTTAAGACTTTCTGCTGATTTGGGACATTATGTCGGTGACGCACATGTACCTCTACATACCACTTCTAATTATAATGGTCAAAAGACAGGCCAATCGGGAATACATGCTCTATGGGAAACACATGTTTACGAGACCTCCAGAACTAGATGGACAGGGAGAAAAGTACATGCTGTTTACATTGAGGATATTCGTAAATGGATATGGAACGTTATCAATGATAGCCATTCTGATGTCGAAGAGGTCTTAGTAAAAGAGCGAATAACCAGAGAACGTCCTGACGCTCCAGAAATATGGGGTTACAGAACAAGGGGGCGTACGTTATCGTTAATTCCTACACCTGCATTTTGTGAAGAATACGGTAGAGCTTTAGACGGAATGGTAGAAAGACGTTTTTATATGTCAGCAGAGGGAATTGCATCTGTTTGGTATTCAGCATGGGTTGATGCAGGTGCTCCTGATTTATATAGTGACTTTCCTCTAAACTTCTTGAAAGAAAATAATGACACTTGTGGAGCATTTATCAAACTTAAGAATGAATTAAGGCGTTTTTTTCAAGATCTCTAGCTAATCCATCAGGAGCTCTTCGAGGCTTCCCATTTGAATCTATAAACGCTAGGGTTACCTGAGCTTCAACTAAGAGATCTTCCTCGTGCATTATTTTAAAATGAAAATCTATCCTAGAAGTAGGAGGCTTCAAAACATGGGTTTCAATACGTAATATTTGGTCATATCTCCCGGGCTTTTTATACTTAATCTTAAGATCAATTACAGGTAATAGAATTCCAGCTTCTTCCATTTTTGAATAAACCCACCCTATTTCTCTCAACGTTTCAACTCTTGCCGACTCTAACATATGAATATACGAACCATGATAAACCATGTCCATCCTATCGGTATCGGCATATTTCACTCTGTGATGAATGCAAAAGAGTTTTTCTTTACCGTTATTTTTCCAAAAAGATTGAAGAAAATTGTTCATTAAACGAAAATAATCAATAAATTTTAAGAAATATCGCTCAATGCGAAAAAGCTATTACGCCTCTAATCGTTAAAAGAATCCTCATTAATCACACAACATAAACGCAACCTCTGTATGTATAATATTTTCCATATAAATGTTAAAATACTGTTTCTCAAACATTGAGGTATCAATCAATAAACCTTTAGAAAATTATAATAAATTATCAAATATGACTCGAAGTAAAATTCGCTAAAAAACTACTGATTTTAAAAACAAAGATTTTCTAAAAACAATAGGCGTGGCATTTTTTTTTACAAATGTTTTGTCGAACATTGCACTATCTAATCACCAATCAAAAAGAATAAGAATTCATGGAAAACGACCACAACAATGTTTGGGCAAATTGCCTTGGTGTCATAAGCGACAACATTAGTGCACAAGCATACAAAACGTGGTTCGCTCCCATCAAACCGGTGAAGCTAGACGATAGCGTTTTAACGATCCAAGTGCCGTCCCAATTCTTTTACGAATGGCTAGAAGAACATTATGTGTCTCTTCTTCGCAAGACTGTTCGGAAAGAATTAGGCCCGGACGCTAGATTAGAATACAGCATTATTATGGAGCACTCTCTTGAGGGAAATCAAGCGAGCCCATACACAGTAAAGGTTCCTACTTCTCACAGAGCTGCCACGCGCAATCCTGCTGTGAACATGCCTATAGTTGGAGAGCCTGCCCCTATTAAGAATCCTTTCGTGATTCCGGGACTGAGAAAACTGAAGATTGATTCTAATTTAAATCCTAACTACGCTTTTGACAGCTTTGTCGAAGGAGAGTGTAACCGACTTGCTAGATCCGCTGGTTTCGCAGTTGCGAATAAACCTGGAGGAACAGCTTTTAATCCTTTATTAATATACGGAGGCGTAGGTCTAGGTAAGACCCACCTTGCACATGCTATAGGAATTGAGATTAAAAACCAAACACCAGACAAGACCGTATTATACGTTACATCTGAAAGATTTACTCATCAGTTTATTGACTCTGTTAGAAACAATACTGTTAACGACTTCAGTCACTTCTATCAAATGATAGATGTACTTATAATTGACGACGTACAATTCTTTAGTGGAAAGGAAAAGACTCAAGACGTATTCTTCCATATTTTTAACCACTTACACCAAACAGGCAAGCAGTTAGTTTTAACAGCTGACAAACCGCCTGTTGAGATGCAGGGAATGGAACAGAGATTATTAAGTCGCTTTAAGTGGGGACTTAGCGCAGACCTACAGACTCCTTCGCTCGAAACTCGTATGGCTATTCTTGAAAAGAAAATGTACGGCGACGGAATCGATATGCCTCGAGAAGTTGTTGAATACCTTGCCTACAGCATAACAACTAATGTTCGTGAACTAGAAGGTGCGTTAATCTCTCTTATAGCTCAGAGTAGTCTTAACAAAAAGGCCATCACTCTAGATCTTGCTCGTCAAATGATTGACAAGTTTGTTAAGAACACAGCTCGTGAAGTTAGTATTGATTACATTCAGAAAGTTGTTTGTGATTACTTCGATCTTCCTATAGAGCTTCTTAAGTCTAAGACTCGTAAGCGGGAGATTGTACAAGCTCGTCAAATAGCAATGTACTTCTCTAAAAAGATGACCAAATCTTCTCTTGCGAATATTGGACTTCACTGTGGAGGTAAAGATCATGCAACTGTTCTGCACGCTTGTAGGACGGTAAATAACCTTAGCGAAACTGACAAGCATTTCAGAAAATATCTGAACGATCTTGAAAAGAAACTAGCGATTCACTAAGCATCATACTATTTAAAACGGGACCCAAAGAGGTCCCGTTTTTATTATCTAAAGTTGTATATCAAATCCCGAATTTAAAATTCTTACTGTATGCTTAGGCAACATATGCCGCTCCCCTATTGCACATGGCTTAGTCGAACACCACGCAAAAGATATCGGGATATCGGTAGAAGTGGACTAAGCTGGCACTATAGGAATTCATAGCGGGAATGCTCCTGACCCTATATCGCTTTCAAGAACCGAGGATGAGATGCCTAGAGTTAAGATGATAATAAGCGACAAAGACGTGCCAGACCCGTATTATGGAGAGGTCGATGGTTTTAAGGTCGTTTATGATTTGATAAATCAGGAAATTCCTAAGTGGCTCAATAGCTTGAAGCAGAAGTAAACTTAATTCTGTCGAACTTGAAGAACGAGTAATGCTCCGGGAGGAACTTTACTCGGTACGCCTATAGTCCCGTATGCCATTAATGATGGAACTATCGCTCTAATCGAGTCTCCCCTTCTCAGTTTTGTGGCTAATTCATCGAAGGCTTGTGGCTGATTTGAATGCCCCACTACATATTTAAGTGAAGGAATAGTATAACATTCTATACCATTAATTAGTGAAGCTTTAATATTCCAAATAACAGTGTCACCGTACTCAACTAAACTTGATTCATTACTTTCTTCTTCCTCTAAAATCTTCTCATATACTATCCCTCCAGTTATTTTTTTCGAATTCCACCTCCATGCGATAGAAAGAGAGTCAATAATGTGAAATTCAGCAACAGAACGAGCGGCATTAAAATCTAGCATAGCATTGCTCAACGATTTTCGTTGTTCTTCAACACTTAAATGGCCATTATCCTTACTAGGCTTTGATGAGCAAGAAGCAATCACTACCATTATCGTCAAAGTAATTATGATACTAATAAGTAATGCTGAATTCAACTTCGTCACGGAGCTGGGTAATTTAATTCTTTTGAATACACAGGCAATAGAGACACTATCTTCTTTAAAACATCCTCAAGAGAATCTTGGGAAGCTCCTCCAGCTGCGTTGTGATGACCTCCTCCTCCAAAATGTTTTGCAGAAAACTCTCTAGCACTAAATTCACCAACAGATCTAAAGCTCATTTTCACGCGTTCTGATGACTCGTGAATAAAAGCTGCAAAATTTACTCCTTCTATACTCAAAGCAGTATTTACTAAGCCTTCTGTATCCCCTTTTTTATATCCAAAACGATTTAACTCTTCAGCTGAAAGCGAGATGATAGCAGCGTGAAATTCAGGAAAAACCTGAAGCTTTTCGCTTATTGCATATCCTACAAGCTTTAGTTTACCCTCTCTGTTATTATCGTAAACTCTTGAATGAATCGCAGAATGATCCATACCCGTTTCTAATAGCGAAGCTGCTATTCTGTGAGTCCTAGGAGTTACTGAAGGAAATCTAAAAGACCCCGTGTCCGTCATTATTCCACAATAAATACACTCGGCCGTGCTTTTAGAAATCACTCTTGCCTCTCCCCATTTTTCAATCAAACGATAAATCATTTCGCAAGTTGAACAACTTAAAGAGTCAGAGAACATCATATCAACGAAATCTGAAGGCATTTGATGGTGGTCAACCATAACAGTGAAAGCTCCTGTATTATCAAGAGCACTCTGTAAATCCCCTACTCTCGAAGAATCATTGTAATCTAAAACGAAAAGAACCTCAGCTTGGGTTACTAGTTCTTCAGCTAGGTTTGGTTTATCCGAATGCAGAACAATATCTTCATGCCCATTCATCCAGAAAATAAATTCAGGGTAAGGATCGGGCATAACCACCGTAGAATCAATACCATTCTCTTTGAGATGATTCCATAAGGCCAAACAAGCACCGACAGCATCTCCATCAGGGCCTCTATGACCAGTTAAGACTATTCGCTTTGAACCCTCCAACTTTGAGCGCAACTCTCGCACTCTATCATCTGTAAAAACTTCCATTGACTCCATGGGATAAATATATACCTTTAACGCATGATTCGAGTACTACTAATGTGCCTGTTTATCGCGAGTTCTACTCACGATATTCACTTTACAAAATCTACTATTGACTACAATAAAGAGACTCGTACTCTTCAGATAATAATGAATGTATTCACTGACGACATAGAGTTGGCTATTGAAAGAAATCACGAGGGTCTTGACTTAGAAATTGGGAGTAAAAACCAACATGAGCTAACCGACTCTTTAGTAAGCGAATACACCTTGAAGCATATTCAGTATAAAAACGGAAACAATAATGTAAAGTTTAATTTCATAGGGTTTGAATACGATTATGACATCTGCTATCTATACTTAGAATCCGATACCTTGCCGAGGTGTATTTCAGATGAAACTACAATTGGAATAGACCTCTTTTTCGATGTCTATGACGATCAAGAAAACGTAACCGATATTAACACTCCTGCTTTAAATGAAAGTCATATTTTTACTAATAATGACCGTATGATTACAAGAGCTACAGAGTGTAATCACCTAGGAGATGACGAGCGCTAATCTGACTTCAATATGACCAAATCCGAGAAGGTTAAATTCATAATGTCTGAACTTGAAAGGCTGTATCCTACAACTCCTATTCCTTTAGACCACACCGATTCGTACTCGTTATTGATAGCTGTTCTTTTATCAGCTCAATGCACAGATAAGAGAGTTAATACCGTTACTCCTGCTTTGTTTGAACTAGCAAGTGAACCTAGGGAAATGATGGAAAAGGACGTCGAGAAGATTCGTGAAATAATTAGACCGTGTGGACTTTCACCACGGAAATCTAAAGCTATTAAAGATCTCTCACGAATCTTAGTAGAAAAGCACGGAGGAGAAGTACCCGATAATTTTGAAGATTTGGAAGAGCTTCCCGGAGTCGGCCATAAAACTGCTTCAGTAGTTATGTCGCAAGCGTTTGGCGTGCCTGCATTCCCTGTTGACACTCACATTCACAGACTCATGACTAGATGGGGATTAACCTCAGGTAAGAATGTAGTCCAAACTGAGAAGGATGCAAAGCGTCTTTTTCCTCGCGAAAAATGGAACAAACTTCACCTGCAAATCATTTTTTACGGTCGAGAATTCAGTCCGGCTCGAGGTTTAGATATTGAAAAAGACTTTATTACTTCGAAAGTAAATAAGCCTTTAGCGCCTCGTAAGTAGGCTCGATAATGATGCTTACTTTTTCCTTTGATAGGCAATCCTGTAAATGTGATGGAATTTCAGGCGTAACATGAGTTGATCCTTCTACTAACTCTCCGAATTTAGCCGGGTGAGCAGTTGAAAGGACTATTCCGGGATCGGAATTTCCGAACTCAGTTTGGTACGCCTTTAAACCAGCATACCCCACTGCGGTATGTGGGCAAACTAAATAATCGTGTCTATCAGACAAATCCGACATCACTTTACTAGTTTCATTATCATTTAGCGAAAAGCCAAACAACTCCTTACGCATTTTCATCAAATCATTACCGTAAAGAGCTTCAACACGTGGTCGGTTTGAAGGATCTCCTACATCCATAGCGTTAGACATTGTAGAAACTGAGGTGCGAGGCTCAAACTCGGAATCGTATGATTCGTCTAAATACTTTGACATTCCGTCATTTGCATTCGTTGCAGCTACAAATCCCGCTACCGGCATTCCCATTTTTGCAGCGAGAAGTCCAGCCGCARKRWWYCMGRWMTKRMYTGAWGNGAAMAGWKWMWRYWGMANGRMTTWCCWWACWRATMMSNTAGSCMWWRYATWKTRAATRCTYYGWSKYNATCYRMMWTNCTAYAKTNAWWSMMKTTKYTRMCGWWNASTKAYCKTKMGGRTYNTAMMKAMSMAKSSWKKRRMGYCKWTYYAWYYAWRRKMTGRMAYYCAWYRMAWYTTMMKTYYRSSYSCARANGMTACARTRWWWYNNTTYYTRCSGTWGNNTWASYNGTTRSKSNTSTAYWNTAKMSRKKCTTYSGCWTSNNTAWMSWWTYAMMASATSKANAYYYWMTACAYYNTAARWMYSNNCSYRASCKAYWGNACWCSMKRTRWMWYMAMYWGTANCAWCCRRNNAWTTRTAWGRNNTTTANCKGMAWTANNAWTCMGGRCWNTWGRYNGWMWWCTTNNTMYAASATSSWWMNNAATRCANAANTRGSAYCMKGGMATMRMTSWRGAKWWWWNCWCRYCAWWWYMKATCTSMKGTRAWGRKARWSRKRMWWWKAWGAMMYCYWTTNNTRTSWYKMWWWACWCWNTSWYYTCSGAKACWYSCWNCMGTAYNAANGGNNTGYANGNAKYTCAKNTCCCRMRWTYSCRASGRKKNASRYMTYGASTMNAAMGNCYARMNAAKCYWSAGGCMMMWTNAKGTMTKTSMKMKGSMWRWKRYRRCSMTCWRTYRKKTGSSWRGCSYNTSRRSWACRGYCTCNTGCMWRYSKWSYTWWSATMNATSGNTYWGMTMAWCKWCTMNACTNCATRCNGNCTYCRTYMWWYSAAACWMYSRKNACAWSRMSGTYRWMSTCMACKSSTGCKTYNNTCMTYWYMYSSMTCWSWNCWYSYGCNCACTTWNNTAMANCWMWCWCWWTMNAMKYWMYMMYMCAWANASMTACNTNASGCCCACTTCCACTCACTCCTCCTCCCAACGCTCCCACTGAATATGCCGCTGCTTCGCATTCTTTAAAGAATGGCAATAACGGCTGCCTATAAGGTCCTACAAGCACATCTTTTAACGAGTTGGCAAAACCCTCTACATCATTTTCGTAACACGTTTGAACGAATCGCCCCATCCAACCCGTAGCTTCAATTGCTTGGGCAAGAGTCACATGATTTGGCAACACAGCTCTCGCTTCAACAGTTTTAATAACAACCTGAGGGTGTAATATTACCAAATGAAGATTATCTGGAACAGGCAAAAAACTATGTTTTCCATCAGGAGAAATCAAACATATTCCTCCAAATAAAGCAGGGGCAATATTATCAGCATGTCTAGATCCACTTGCTATTTCTTCTCCATCTAATGCAGCTATTAAAAGTTCTTCATCTGATAAAGGCCTACCCCCATTGATGTTTTCTCCCAACTTACTAACCCCCATAACTGCTGCTGCGGCACTGGCAGCACTTGACCCTATACCACTACCTGGCATGATAGATTTGTATATTTGAATCTCTACCCCGAAAGGGTTCCCCATAATGTTAAGAGCAGACAATGCAGCCTTGCCAGCGACATTTTTTTCTGGGTCATCAGGAAGGTCACTATCTGCTTCTAGAATTAACTTAACTCCTTTCTCTAAAGTTGATCTAAGAATCATCTTCTCAGCGGGAGAGGTTAGAGCCAAACCTAGAGCATCAAATCCCACATTAAGATTTGCAACTGTCGCGGGAGCTAAAATTTCAATTTGACTCATTCTATCTGCTTTCTGCGAATCTCATAATATCAGCAAAAACTCCCATGGCAGTAACGTCAGCTCCAGCTCCAGCTCCTTGAACTACTAAAGGCCTTTGGGAATATCTGTCTGTAGTTAACATTACAACATTATCCGACCCTTCTAACGAACAGAAAGGGTGTGACGAATCTAACGGTTCTAATGCAACCCTCGCTTTTCCATTTTCAAAAGTTGCAAAATATCTCAGCTTTTTACCTTCTTTTGCTGCATCACTAAATTTTGCTTGCATTGTCTTCTCTATTGAAGGAAGTGCATTTAGAAAGTCTTCAACATTCCCCTCCATAAGTTTTTGGGGAAGAAATGGAATATTCTCTACATCTGACATTTCTAGTTTATATCCTGCTTCACGTGCCAGTATGAGGATTTTTCTTTGGACATCTACACCACTAAGATCAATTCTAGGGTCGGGTTCTGTGAAACCGGCATCCATAGCCCCTTTAACTGAATCTTCAAAAGTCATCTCGGGACTGAAAGCACTGAAGAGGAAGTTTAGAGTACCACTTAAAACTGCTTCTATTTTGTGAACTTTATCACCGCTTAACACCAGATGTTTAATCGTATCTATTACAGGTAATCCTGCACCAACATTTGTCTCAAATCTATATTCAGTGGAGTGTTTTGATGCCAAATCTAATAATCCTTTATATCGATCATAGGTGTCGGCGGCTGCAATTTTATTACTTGCAACTACTCCTATACTTGCACTAAGTACTGACTCATACAATGCTGCGACGTCAGTAGATGCCGTATTATCTACAAATGCCGAGTTTTCTAAGTTCAATTCCTTTATCCCATCAACGAATCCCTGCAATGAACTCTTATACTGAGAAGACTTCAATTTATTACGCCAATCCGAGAGATCAATTCCGTCAGAATTAAAGATCATCTTCTTAGAATTTGCAAGACCTGCTATTTGTAAGTCAATATTTCTATCCTTCAATAACTGATCATGTTGATCTTGAACGAAATCGACAAGAGTTCCTCCAACATTCCCCACCCCCATGCAAAATAAGTTTACACGTCGTACATCAGACTCAAAAAAGGTTCCGTGTAACGCTCTCAAAGCTTTAGGGACATCACTGTCGGCAACAACTATAGAGATATTCCTTTCTGTTGAACCTTGAGCTATTGCGTAAATATTAATCCCATTACGCCCAAGCGCATGAAATGCTTTTCCGCAAATCCCCGTAAATCCATCCATCCCATCTCCTACTAAAGCTAAAATACTAAGCCCTTTTTCTGTTCTAAAGGGCTCTATTCTTCCTAGCTGTAAGTCTGACCCAAACTCTTCTTGTAAGGCAATTAAAGCGACCTCTAACTCACTTTCCTCAATTGCAACTGTTATGCTATGCTCTGAAGAGCCTTGTGTTATTAAAACAACATTGACACCCGAAAAAGAAAGCGCTATAAAAAGTCTTCGTGAAAAACCTGGAACTCCCACCATACCACCACCTACAAGGGTAAGCAGTGAAATCCCACCAATGGACGACAATCCTCTTACAGGACCATCCTCTTTAGGATTTGCACATATCCTTGTTCCAGAACCATCTTCCTCAAATGTACTTCTCACTATTAGAGGGATTCCAGCTTCCATTAAAGGCGCGATGGTCGGTGGATAAATGATTTTTGCACCAAAATGACAAAGCTCCATCGCTTCGGCATAACTCATCTCTTCAATAATCCTAGCAGTAGGAACTTGCCTAGGATCAGCAGTAAGCATTCCAGATACATCGGTAGATTTCTCTAGATGATCCGCAGATAGGGCAATAGTCATTAAAGCTGCTGTATAGTCTGACCCACCCCTACCTAATGTCGTTGTTGCTCCCTCAGGAGATTGACCTATGAAACCTTCGAGAGCTAGAATTTCCCAATCACAGGCAACCCCATCATCTGTTTTAAATTCTTCAGCAACTCCACTAATTATAGCCTTTTTAGTTGTCTCAGGCAGAACGTGAGCAGAACCGTGGAAAGCATCTGTCTTTATCCAATCCCTAGCATCAACTCTTCTTACAATTATTCCACATCCATCAAGATGTGCTACAACTATTGGAATAGAAAGACGTTCTCCAAAAGCAACAAGCTCGTCTTTAGACCTATCACTTAGCTCCCTTAGTAAATAAATACCGTAACAAAGTTCTTCTAAGTTATCAAGTAGAGACTTCATTTCTGTCTCCACTTCCTTAACCTTAGAGGAAGGAACTAACTCTATTAATGCCTTTAAGTGAAAGTCTCTTAATTCCTGATATACAGACTTATACCCCGAATCACCTTCACAAGCCAATTCACCTATACGAATCAACTTATTAGTCATTCCCCCCATAGCAGACAGGACTAATATTTTTTGTTTCTTTCGTCTAGAAATAAGGACTTCACCTACTCTACGAATAGTTGAAGCATTTGCTAATGAACTACCACCGAACTTTATTACTTCCATTATTTCACTCTTCTGGAGCGAATTTAGAAATAACCTCCATACTTACTCCCGTATTAGAGAACCCACCATCGTGGAACAGATTCTGCATTGTCACGTATCGAGTAAGATCACTGAACATTGAAATACAATAATCTGCACAAGCTAGTGCGTCAGCATTTCCTAGAGGCGACATAGATTCAGAGTAAGCAATAAATTCGTCAAATCCTTTTACTCCAGAACCTGCTGTAGTTATAGTGGGAGATTGTGAAATAGTATTGATCCGAACCTTTTTATCCACTCCGTAGTGATAACCAAAACTTCTTGTGATACTCTCTAACAAAGATTTCGCGTCAGCCATGTCGCCATAATCAGGAAAAGTTCTTTGGGCTGCTATATAAGTAAGAGCAACTACTGACCCCCATTCATTTAATGCGTCTAACTTCTTAGCTGTAGCTAGTGTTTTATGCAAAGAAATCGCACTAACATCAAGCGTTGTTTGTAGAAATTTATAGTTAATATCGGTGTAATGACGGCCTTTGCGCACGTTAGGACTCATTCCTATACTGTGTAGAATGAAATCTATTTTGCCTCCGAAATGCTTCATTGCTCCTTCAATAAGGTTTTGCAAATCTTCTTCACTTGTAGCATCTGCAGGGATAACTGGGCAATTGTTGCATTTGGCAGCTAACTCATTAATAGTCCCCATCCTCATCGCAATGGGAGCATTTGTTAGAACTATCTCTGCTCCTTGTGCAACAGCTTGCTCTGCAACCTTCCAAGCAATAGACATATCATTCAATGCTCCGAAGATGATACCCTTCTTACCTTTTAATAAATCTTGTGACATCTTATTTTATCTTTATTCAAAAGCGAAAGTTAGGACTTCGCACCTTGCGAACACACACTTTCTATTGGTTATATTCACATCGTTTCGTGTGGTAACTGTGGAAACATCTTACCTGGATTCAGAATGCCGTTAGGGTCCATAACCTTCTTAATACCTCTTTGAATCAGCAAATTATGATGCGAGATAGCTATGTCCATGTAGTTTTTTTGAACATATCCTATTCCGTGCTCCCCGCTCAAGGTACCACCTAACTGAACTACTTTTTTAAATATTTCACGAATAGCTTCTGGAATTTGCTCTGCCCAAACCTCCTCACTCATCTCATCCTTAAGAATATTTACATGTAAGTTTCCATCTCCGGCATGACCATAACAAATGGTTCTGAAACCGTACTCCTCTCCTATTCTCTTAATTGAATCTAATAGTTCTGGCAAACACCCTCTGGGCACTACCGTATCCTCTTCTTTATAAATACTTACTGCTTTCACAGCTTCTCCTATTCTTCTCCTTAAATACCAAAGCTTTTCTTGCTCAGAAGCTGTTTGTGCAAACAACACCTCTCCAGCGTTATTACGCTCTAAGACAGGCATGACCCGTTCACACTGAGGCATCAACGACGCCTCTTCAAACCCATCAACTTCAATTAATAAATACGCCTCGTTTTGTGGGTCCAGTTGAAGTTCATAATTTCCAGTAAAATCTTGGGCCATTAATAATGCATCTCTCTCCATCAATTCTAGAGCACTAGGCATAACTCCCGCATGAAAAATTTCTGAGACAGTCTTACAAGCATCACTAATACTCTTAAAAGGAACCCACATAAGAGCCCTAAACCTGGGTAAAGGCAAAAGCTTCAGGGTTGCTCGGGTTATTATACCCAGTGTTCCTTCGCTACCTACCATTAGCCCCGTTAGATTATAACCTGTAGAATTTTTTAGAGTATTTGCGCCAGTTTCTATTATTTGGCCATCGGCCAAAACAACTTGAAGATTTAAAACCCAATCCTTAGTGACTCCATACTTAACAGCTCTAGGGCCACCACTATTTTCAGCCAAATTCCCGCCTAAAGTGCATGAGCCTTTCGATGCGGGGTCAACAGCATAAAACAAGTTTTTACTTTCCACAGTATTTTGCAGGACCTCAGTTATTACTCCAGGTTCAATTATTGCTTGGTGATTTTTTTCATCAATCTCAATAATCTTATTCATCTTTCGCATAGATAGGGCGAGCCCACCATGTACTGGCAAAGCTCCTCCACTTAAACCAGTCCTTGCACCTGCCGCTGTAACAGGGATTTTATTGTCGTTAGCGGCTTTTAATAGGTTCGACACCTCATCTACGGATATTGGCTCTGCGACAACACCTGGCATAAAACTCAGCCCCTCTGTTTCGTCAACGGAATGATTCGTCAATGCCTCCTCATCGAAATGAAGTCTTTCTTCGGGTAATAAACCTTCGAATATTATACGGTAGTTTTTAGTATTGTTATCAGTCATCGTCATCAGTCATGCTCAATTTACTATCTTGGACGCTGTCAAAAGTAACATCATTTAATATGACTAGAAATTTTTCTTTACTATCAGCCACATTTTTAATCTTTGGGCTCTTTTCATTCATACCAAACAATTTTGCTCAAAGTTCATTTTCCAATGAAAAAATTTGGGGAGGAGAGTTTAGGTCAGAAGGGGTTTGGGGTATACGTTCTATGGCAAACGGGTCTGAATACACTATCTCAGACTACAGCGAGACTGAAGGAGCAACTATTGATCAGTACTCTTATAAAACAGGGAAGAAAGTTAAAACGATAGTGACTGCATCCCAAGCATTTGAAGATGCTCGAGAGTATTTCTCAGATTACACCTTCAGTTCTGATGAGAGATACATCCTTTTAACAACAAACACGGAAAACTTATACCGCCACTCCTACTATGCAGATTTCTATGTTTTTGACACAAAAACTGGTGACTTAGCAAAACCATTAACTGACTTTACCAAAGGAAAGCAACGGCTCGCAACCTTCTCCCCTTTAGCTGACAAAGTAGCTTTCGTTAGAAACAACAATGTCTTTATTGCAAATCTATTAGATGGAACAGAAACTCAAGTTACAGATGACGGGCTTGCTAACAATATCATCAATGGAGCTACTGACTGGGTATATGAGGAGGAGTTCGGAGATGATAACGGACTTAAATGGTCTCCCGATGGCAGTCAACTTGCCTACTACAGATTTGATGAAAGTGCCGTAAAAGAATACCATATGCCTATGTACGGTGGACTTTACCCTGAACTATACACTTATAAATATCCGAAAGCGGGTGAAGTAAATAGTGATGTACAGGTTTTCATTCACAATATTAAAACTGGAGTTAACCATGGTGTAGCCGTTCCTAAAAGTGCGCATTATATTCCGAGATTCTTTTGGACAAAAAACTCAGATCAGCTTTGTATTCTAACCATGAATAGACATCAAAACGATTTAAGATTTCTTGTAACTGAAGGCGTCTTTCCTGCAAACAGAATTGGAACTAGGGAGATCTTTAAAGAGACAAGCTATACATATATTGACATACACGACAACCTTATCTTTCTAGAGGATGGACATTCTTTTCTATGGACTAGTGAAAGAGATGGATATAATCATATTTACGAGTTTGACTATGATGGATCTGCGACCCAGCTTACTCAAGGGGAATGGGATGTGGTAGACTTTTTCGGGTACGATAAGAAGAAAGATAAGATTTACTTTAGTTCATCTATGTTTGGTCCAACACAACAACATCTTCATTCTACAGACAGAAATGGCAACATTTCTACACTTGATGATACACCTGGACATCACAGCGCTGACTTCTCTTCTAATTTTGAGTATCGCATTCATAATTATAGTAATGCAAATACACCTCCTGTTTATTCATTACGCAACAGAAAAGGATCTACTTTAAGAGTTTTAAAAGATAACAGTTCTTTGAGAAATACTTTATCTAACTACAATTACTCTGATAAAACATTCTTCACTTTCGAAAATAGCTCAGGTGTTGAATTGAATTGCTGGCAAATCCTGCCTCCTAACTTTGACTCTTCACAATCATATCCCGTTTACGTTGCTATTTATGGGGGACCGGGAGTAAATACCGTTACGGATAGCTGGGGCGGTGCTAATTTAATGTTCTACCAATATTTAGCTCAAGAGGGCTATATAGTTGCGTCTGTAGATCCTCGCGGCACTCCATTAAGAGGGAGAAAGTTCGAGCACAGCACTTATAAAGAACTAGGAAAACTTGAGACTTCTGACTTTATAGATTTCGCTAAGTATATGGGTAATTTAGAATATGTAAATGCTGAGCGCATTGGGATTCAAGGGTGGAGTTATGGAGGTTTCATGACACTTCTTTGCATGACGAAAGGTGCAGATGTATATAACGCGGGGATCTCAATAGCTCCTGTTACTAACTGGAAATACTACGACAGTATATATACTGAGCGTTTTATGGAAACTCCTCAGGAAAACGAAAGTGGATATGAGGACAACAGTCCCGTCAACCATGCAGACAAACTCGAAGGAGCTCTCCTTTTAGTACATGGCTCTGGAGATGATAACGTCCATTTCCAGAACTCTATGGAGATGGTAAATGCGCTAGTTGATGCAAACAAAAGCTTCGACTTCTTCGTGTATCCGGATAGAAATCATGGTATTTATGGTGGAAACACTAGATTGCACCTTTTCAACATGATGATGGACTTCGTAAAAGAAAATTTTTAATATAATAATCATACAATAATGGCTAATCTTTCTATTGCTAATGGGCACCCAAGAGGGTTGATGACCCTATTCTTTTCTGAGATGTGGGAGCGTTTTTGCTACTACGGAATGCGTACTCTCTTAACTTTATTCCTTGTCAAATCGCTAATGAAAGGAGATGCAGAAGCAAGCATGATGTACGGAGCGTACACTGCTCTAATTTACGCAGCCCCTGTTTTAGGAGGTAAACTAGCTGATGAATATCTTGGTTATCGATATGCAATTATGTTAGGAGCTGTACTTATGGCTATAGGTGAATTCTTGATTCTTGGAGGCAACGAGATGTTCCTTCTGTTAGGTATGGGAGCATTAATTGTAGGTAATGGATACTTTAAAGCGAACATTTCTACTATTGTAGGTAAATTATACAATGACGATGACCCTCGTCGTGATTCAGGATTCACAATATTTTATATAGGTATAAATGTCGGTGCTTTACTTGCAACAACACTTGTTGCGTATGTTGGTGAGACTTATGGTTTCAATTATGGTTTTGGACTTGCTGGTTTAGGTATGCTTTCAGGACTACTCATTTTCTGGACTGGACGTGAAAACTATGCCGCTGCTCCAGGCCTTGATATTCGCGAAGCTGGTATGAAGCCACTTTGGGGGCTAAAGACTTACCAAGTAATTTCTATCGGCTCACTCCTACTCATTCCATTATGCTATGTTCTTATTCTGAAGAATACGTTCCAAATGGATTTAGGCGGCTCTGAATTCACATTTCCGTTAATGACTGTTCTTCTAGTGTCACTTTTCGTATATGTAGCAGGTAGTTTAATTAAGGCTGGAATCGCTGAAGGACCTAAGTACAGAGATAGAATGATCGCTCTTGTTATATTTATGGTCATAAATGTTATTTTCTGGGCATGCTTTGAGCAAGCTGGTACTTCATTAACTCTATTCGCTGACAGAAACGTTGATCGCGAAATTTTTGGTTGGATGATGCCCGCTTCAATGACTCAATTCTTTAATCCATTTTTTATTGTGGTTCTAGGATCAGTTTTCACAGTTATGTGGGTTAAACTAGATAAAATTGGTAAAAATCCTAGTATTCCTATAAAATTCTCTCTGGGTATTTTTCAACTTGGGCTTGGGTTCCTAGTAACCATTATAGGACTTCAATTCGTTGATGCGAACAATATGGTTCCTCTATTAACTCTTGTAGTCCTTTACTTGCTTCATACCTCAGGAGAGTTGTTTCTATCTCCTATAGGTCTATCAATGGTTACTAAACTTGCTCCGAAAGCCATTGCTGGAACGGCAATGGGTGGATGGTTCTTGAGCTTTGCTATTGCTAACTATGCTGGAGGTCTTATCGCTACCTTAACTGGAGGCCATGGTGGAGGAGAAACTGCTTCAAATGCTGAGGGACTTCTTCAGTATACTCATATTTTCTCTACTATAGGTTATGTCCTTGTAGCTTTCGCAATTTTGATTGCTGTACTAGCTAAACCTTTGAACAAACTAATGCACGGAGTTCGCTAAAAACTCGTAATTTATCTTAAGAAATCCAAAAGGCGCCTCCGGGCGCCTTTTTCTTTACGTAAATTTCGTAAATTGCCGATTCAATTAAGTAAACGATTATGCGTAATATTCTTGTAATAGCAGTAGTGATTTGGTCTTCAATGTTCAACTTAAACGCTCAGAGCAGCTCCATAAACTGGATGACTATTGAAGAGGTTACTGAAGCCCAAAAAGACGAACCACGCAAAGTCATGATGGACGTTTACACCAAATGGTGTGGACCATGCAAGATGATGATGGCAAATACTTTTACAAATCCGGAGCTAATTAAATACGTTAACGAAAACTACTACGCTGTAAAGCTTAATGCTGAACACCCTGACCCTATTACGTTTAGAGGAGAAGAATACAGTAACCCTACATACGTACCAAACAAACCAGGACGAAATGGTGTTCATGAGCTATCACGTGCCCTCGGAGTAAACGCTTACCCAACGATAGTGTACTTCGATGAAGATTTTACAATTATAACTCCAATTTCAGGTTACAAACAACCTCGTCAACTTCAGGTTCTATTAACCTTCTTCAACGAGGTTTATTCTAGCGAAATCCCTTCTGAGAAAATGCAACCAATGTGGGATAAGTATAACGAAACCTTCGTAGGTACATGGTAAGTTCGTCTGTAATTTAAGACATTGCTTTTAGAACATTGATTTCGTTATCTTTGCATCCCGCTTTTTCAAGTGGACATTGACATATACCAGCAAAAAAAACGTGATAAAATGAGCGAGACAGCAAAGTTAATCCTAGATGGACAGGAGATTGAATTACCAGTAATTATTGGTTCTGAAAATGAAAAAGCGTTAGATATAAGCAAACTCCGTAGTACTACAGGCTATATTACGCTTGATCCTGGTTTTAAAAACACTGGCTCTACTCAAAGT
Organism: Bacteroidota bacterium; assembly: GCA_002746975.1. GTDB lineage: Bacteria > Bacteroidota > Bacteroidia > Flavobacteriales_D > Sanyastnellaceae > UBA974. The sequence goes on from NVXE01000005.1 coordinate 198,665, forward strand.
TCTATCACGTATTTAGATGGCGAAAATGGTATACTCCGCTACCGAGGATATAGTATCGAAGAACTTGCCGAGAATGCGACCTTCCTTGAAGTAGCCTACTTACTAGTTTACGGAGAACTGCCTAACACTGAGGAATTAGCTTACTTCGATGAGTCTATAACTCATCACACCCTTGTTCACGAGAACATGAAGCGTTTTTTCGACGCTTTTCCTCAAGGTGCTCACCCGATGGGAATGCTGAGTTCTATGATTGCAAGTCTTTCTACATTTTATCCTGAGTCTCAGGATTCAAACCGTTCGGTTACTGATATAGACAAAACCATACATCGTCTTATCGCTAAACTTCCAACCCTAGCTGCTCAGGCATACAAGCACAATAAAGGATTACCTACCATGTATCCTCGCAATGAGCAGAGCTACTGTGGTAATTTCTTGCAGATGATGTTCGGCCTACCTACCGAAAACTACGAAGTAAACGAAGTTGTCGAGAGAGCCCTTAACAAACTACTTATTCTTCATGCTGATCACGAACAAAATTGCTCTACTGCTACGGTTCGTGTAGTGGGCTCGTCCCAAGCGAATCTTTATAGCTCTATTTCTGCTGGTATCGCAGCCCTTTGGGGACCTCTTCATGGAGGTGCTAACCAGGCAGTTATTGAAATGCTAGAACAAATCCGTCGTGATGGAGGAGGTCTTGAGAAATGGGTGAACAAAGCAAAGGATAAAAACGATAGCTTTAGATTAATGGGGTTCGGTCATAGAGTTTACAAAAACTTTGACCCTCGTGCTACTATTATTAAAGTGGCAGCTGACGAAGTTCTTGAAGCACTAGGTGTCAATGATCCTATATTAGATATTGCAAAAGAACTCGAGCAAGTTGCACTTAACGATGAGTACTTCGTTAAGCGTGGCCTCTACCCTAATGTTGATTTTTACAGTGGAATTATCTACCGTGCTTTAGGTATACCTACAGATATGTTTACCGTTATGTTCGCTCTAGGAAGACTCCCAGGTTGGATCGGACAATGGAAAGAAATGACTGAGCAATCTGAGCCTATAGGGCGTCCTCGTCAAGTATATACTGGTGCTAACGCTAGACCATACGTTTCTCTTACTGATCGGGATTAATGGTAGGCTTTGTAAAAACAAATGTAGATAATGGGGTTTGTACTGTTACATTCTTTCATCCGGCATCTAATAGTCTACCCGGAATTATTCTCGCTGAAATTGCTGATGCAATAAATATTGCGGGAGTCGATTCTGATATAAAGGTCATCATTCTTAAATCCTATGGAGATAGAGCTTTCTGTGCAGGAGCTAGTTTCGATGAGCTTATGGCCATTGAAAATGAGCGGGAAGGTTTAGAATTCTTTTCCGGTTTTGCAAACGTAATTAACGCAATACGTACTTGTCCTAAATTCGTAATTGGTAGAGTTCAAGGTAAGGCTGTTGGTGGTGGTGTGGGCTTAGCAGCTGCAGTAGACCATTGTTTTGCAACCAAATTTGCATCTATAAAACTATCTGAGCTTGCAATAGGAATAGGACCTTTTGTTGTAGGACCGGCTGTCGAACGCAAACTTGGCACTTCAGGATTAGCACAACTTACCATAGATGCGACATCTTGGAGATCTGCTGAATGGGCAGCCGATTATGGGTTGTACGAACACGTTTACTCTACCCCTGAGGAAATGGATACCGCTATTGATACTTTATCCTCTAAACTTGCATCAAGCTCACCAGAAGCAATGAAAGAACTGAAAAAAGTTCTTTGGACTGGTACTGAAAATTGGGGTGAATTATTAAAAGAAAGAGCCGCAATATCTGGAAGACTCGTGTTGAGTGACTTTACTCGTAATGCTATTAGGGCATTTAAAAAATAACTCTACAAAAAAAATGGTGAGCGTAATGCCCACCAATTTTTATCCAATTTTATTCTACAACTATCTCTGAATGATTAGAGGCTTAACCCCTACTCCATATTTAGATTGTATTCTTACACTATACATTCCGGAACTAAGATTGCTGACCGGAATTGAAAGGGTGGTTGACGATTGTGTTACTGTCTGGTTATAAACCACTCTACCGGTAGCGTCATAAATTATTAGAGTACCGCTTGAGGTTTGGTCCAAAAGATTGAGAATGACAACATCATTTGCGGGGTTAGGGAACAATGCAAATTCAATAATTGATAACTCAGAAATACCATCGACTTCATCAACGAATATTAAAGGCGATGAAGCCTCACAACCATTCGCATCAGTAACTACAACAGAATACGACATGCCTCCAGGGATGTTTGATAAATCTTCTGTGTCGCCTACTATTYCTCCGRTATCATTATACCAAACAAAAGTGTAGTCTTGAGTGCCTCCTTCAACAGAGATGTTAATATGACCTGAATTTTCGCCAGTCTCACTATCTTCAACCTCGTCCAGTGAGATAGAAATAAGTACCGGCTCTTCAACAGTTATTACAATATCAGCACTACACCCATTTGAATCTTGTACTTCCGCAAAATATTCATCAGCGAAAAGTTCTGAAAAGGTTGAAATTAACGAGAATTCTGATTCAGAAAATGAGTACTCATAAACTCCAGTACCTCCTGTCGCAAATAAATTTACTTCACCATCATTAAGACCAAAACAAAGGACATTAAAGATTTGTGCATCTAGTACTAACTCCTCCGGAGAACTAATAGTAACATTACTTATCTCTGAAACACATCCGTTAGAATCTGACACATATGTAATATAGTCACCAGGCGCGTATCCAGTTGAGGTTGGGTCATTTACAACATTATCCACATAATAAGTAACACCTCCTTCAACACCTCCTCCGTAGTTAATCGAAATTACTCCGTCATCATAACCGAAACATGTAATATCCTCAACAATAGCAGAAGATATAAGATTTTCAGGTTGAGTAATTGTAATATTCGCAGTGCCAACACACGTAGGGCCATCTAGAACAGTAATCGTGTAATCTCCAGCTGGCAAATCATAAATCACTGGGCCATCAACACTTTCTCCATTCAACTCATAAAAAAGTGTAGAATTACTTGCATTAGTAACTGATACTTCGATAGTTGCCGAAGAGTCTGCATAACAAAGAATCGAATCTACTTCGTTTACTGTAACTAATAAATCACAGTAAACACATGAACCATCGTTTTCAGTTGCGAAAGCGTCAAAGTTTGAGGCTAAATAATCCGTACATCCATCTATTTCAAGCTCATCACATACTCCATCACCATCAGTATCGTTCAAACAAACCGAGTCACAGTTGTAAAATTCTAGAGGAAATAAGCACGAGTCATCTTGCAGACTTGCCATTGGATCATAGTTACAAGCTAGCTCGTCCATACATCCAGAACATGATAGATACTCACATGAGTCATCATTAATTAAAGCAGTAGAATCAAAATTACACGCCATTGAGTCCATACATCCTATACAAGATAAATACTCACAACTACCATCTTCAATTGTAACAGAGCTATCGTAATTACAGGCCATAGAATCAGTACAACCATATATAACACAATCTAAAGAAAGTTCGAAAGTACCTGTTTCTAATAAAGCACCACTTACCAAAACAAGATATGGTACGTCTAGTAACGAATTAAATACTACAGTAGAAGCGAAGGCGTTATTTCCACATAAGTCGTTGTAAAAAGGTTCGCTTTGGTCATCATTACCTATAACACAACTCAACGCACCACAATCACCTTCGTACACATTCAAATACGTATCAAACGTTGTAAGAGGAGAGCAAGTAGTTAAGGTCACCTCGTTACCAGTTCCTACGAAAGTGAACCAAAGACCTCCAGATGGGTTAGAAACTGGTGAATCACCACAGCTAGGGACATCATCTATTTCAACGCAATCCTCATTACTTAAAACTATAGAGGTACCACATTCAAGTGAAATAGCTCCTGCACAAAAGTCATTTGCTTGATCTCCTCCACATGTTCCATCATCATCCGTAGCGTCTGGATTAAAATTACAAGCTAACATATCAGTACAACCAGCGATTTCTAATTCGTCACAAACGCCATCACCATCAGCATCATTTAGACAAACTCCTAAACAATTATAGAATTCATAGCCATAAAAACAACTACCGTCTTCTTCAGTATAAAAATCTACATAGTTACACGCTGTAGGGTCTGTACATCCATATAGTTCAAATGGATCACAGACTCCATCTCCGTCAGAATCATTTAGACATACTCCGTTACAATCGTATCCTGGTTCAGCATAAAAACAAGATCCATCATCGTAATCGTAATCTGGAGAATAGTTACAGGCAAACATATCCGTGCAACCACAAGTCGAGGGTTGTGTACCGGTAATACCATTAAATGACAGCTCTACTCTAGCAACATCTATCTGAGAACCATGATTGAAGAACTGTGCGTGGATAGTTCCAGAAGGAATACCATCAGTTGTAAGTTGGGCAACTAGAATTCTCTGGTTCGTATCTGGATATGCATTATTAGTGCCTTGAGGATCCAGAACAAACCATGAACCTCCAACTGAGTCATCAATATCTAAGTTACCACCTGACTCGAATTGTGAAACCCAAGAAAAATTAGTGCTTTCAATATATTGAGGCAAAGATTCATCAGGTCCGGCAGGACCTTCAAGCCCTATTGTCACCCAACTGTCGTACTCTAATTCAGGAAAGGCTGGGAAAAAGGCCGAATTCATACTTGAACCTAAAACCGCACCAAACTCATGTTGGTAGAAACTCGTGGAAGAAGTTATGTGCAAAGGGTATTGGTCATCACCAAAAATAGCTGATAAAAAGTCGTCAGTATGAGGAGTCGTTACGTATAACCTGTAAGTTGTAAGACCTGCTAACACACCGGTGGTGTGTTCCAAAACTATATCTACATCTAATCCATAACCAGCAGTCCCTGCATTTGAACAAGAACAATACTCACATGTACCATCATTATTTGTAGCTAATTCACTGAAATTACAAGCTGTTGAATCATCACATCCATCAACCTCGGCAGCATCACAAACTCCATCTCCATCAGTGTCTGCTAGACAAACTCCGTTACAATCCTCTCCTAAGTTAGGATATATACAAGACCCATCATCTGTATCAACAGCAACATCATAATTACACGCTAAAACATCCATACAACCAAGATTTGCTGTGTTGATTGTTATTGTTTGAACAAATACTGAAGTATTTCCACATCCATCAACAGATGTGTAGCTTCTCTCTACAACCTGTAAGCCTACCTGGTCCAAAACTATTACATCTAAATAAGACCAAGTGATGTTAGGATCACAGGCATCGATCACATAAGCTTCTGCAATAGGAAGAGTTTCTCCTAATGCCTCATTAACAATAAGGTTAGTTTCAAAAGGAAGAGCAAAAACTGGGGCTATTGTATCTAGAACTGTAAACCATTGTACTTGAGAAATTGAATTCCCCGAAGTATCGGTTGCAGTAAAGGTACGAGGACACATATAACTTTGAAGACATCCAAATGGATATTCAAATGGGCCATCTACTGAAGTTACCATAACATCAGCACTTGGTGTGCAAAAATCTGCGGCAAGAGCCATGTCTAGATCTGCCGTAGGCATTAACTCATCACAAGCTACAATACTACTATCGGGGAAATAAACAAAAAATGGTGGTTCGATGTCTGGAGTACAAAGTCCAGTTGTACATAGTCCGTTATCCTGTGTGGCAAGAGGGTCATAATTGATTGCATTTGGATCTGTACAGCCAAACACTTCTAATTCATCACAAACCCCATCTCCATCTGCATCATTAATGCAAAGCCCATCACAACCATATGGTGGAGCTGAGTATGTGCATGAACCATCTTCGTATTCTGCAAGTGGGTCATAGTTACAAGCTGCAGGATTCGTACACCCAAGAGCTAAACAAGAGATAAAATCACAATTACCATCATCAACTGTTGCTAGAGGATTATAGTTACAAGCTACAGAAATCATACATCCTGCGATATCACCTACAGGAACAGAAAACGTTCCTACTCCATTGAATGAAATGGTAGATTGCACTTGGTCGGCTCCTACACCAAAAGGGAAAACCTGAAAACTTATAGTTCCAGAAAGAGTGCCTGTAGTAGTTAGCTGCATGATAAGAACTCTTAGGTTTGAATCTGGCAAACCATTAGATGCCGTATTTAGGATATAATAAGACGCTCCTGTAATCGTGTTTGCTTGTAGTAAAGTTTCGCCATTATTAGAGAAAAAAGGTGTTATAGGTTGTGCTGTATCCTCAACGATAGAGGGGTCTGCTGAACCTACGATTGAAGATTCTGAAGCCGGTCCAGTAAGTCCTATAGTAGCGTAACTATCATCAGCCATTTCAGGAAACATAGGCAAAAATGCAGAACTGATTCCTGATGCATTCCAACTTGCATTATATAAAGAGTTATATACACCTGCTGGGGTAGATATTTCAAAAAGATCTAGATTATTCCCAAATACAGCACTCATCCTGTCTGTTGAGTCTGTCATATTTACATACAGTCGATATACCATACCAGGAGCAACAGCAGGAGTAGAAGCCTCAACGGTTAATGTATATTGAGAAAACAGTGAGCCATTGATGCCCGAAAACAAAGAAAAAGCTAGTACTAGTTGTAAAAATAATTTCATTAATGAGATTTCTTGAATTCGTTGCAAGTTATCACTCAAAAAGAGTAAATGAACTCAACTTCAAATATGAATTTAACATTAGGATATACTTAAGACGTTGAAAAAGTTAAAAGGTGGCTTTACTGTTATGTTAAAAAAATACACATAAAAATAGGGAAGCCTTGAGGGCTTCCCTATTAAAGTATATCAGAGATTGTTTAGTTCGCCTTCACAATCTGAATAGAAGCAGGAACACCATTTGTAATAACGTTCAAACGGTACAGACCATTTTCAACATCACTCAAGTCAAGAGTTGTTAAGAAAGATGATCCAGAACTTGCCCAAACTCCTTGAGCAACCTGACGTCCACGAGCGTCGATAACAAAATACTCAACAGCTACTCCAGAAAAACCATCCCATTGAACTTGGAATAAACCAGTACTAGGATTAGGGAAGACATGAGCTTCAACTCCTCCAGCAAGCTCGTAAACACCTGTAGTGACATTAAATACTGCAACTTCAGAACAACCCGCTGCATCAGTGACCTCAACCGTGTAGGTACCAGTACTTAAACCATCTAGGTCAGCTCCATCAAAACCATCAACACCAGGTCCTGTCCAAGTATAAAAATAACCAGGTGTACCTCCTGTTACACTAATGTCGATAACTGCATTTCCTGTGGTTTCGCCTTCAGAAGGGAAGCCAGAAATAACAATAGCATCAGGCTCCATCACTGTAACGTTTGTTTCAGCAATACAACCGTTTTCATCTTGTGCAAAGAAAGTGTAATCTCCAGCAGCAATATCATCAAATTCATTTACAGCAAGGAAGGTATTTCCATTATCGCTGTACTGATATGCACCAGTACCACCAGTAGCATCAACCGTTACAATACCATCTGCAGAACCATTACAACTCACTGAAGTTGAAGTTGCTGTTGCAACAACAGGGACAGCGTTCATAACCTCGACATCTTCACTGTTAGTACAACCATTTCCGTCAGCAACTATAACTGTGTACATACCTGGAGCTAAACCATCATATGAAGAACTGGTCAAAGTTGAGTCACCTACTGTGACAGTGAAATTTCCGACTCCTCCAACTGGTGCCCAAGAAACTATACCGTTAGCATCATCAGTACAAGCTACAGGAGTAGCCATTGCGTTAACGCCAATAGCATCAGGACCTACAACTACTTCGCTGCTTGACCCCATACATCCATTAACATCTGTACCTACAACAACGTAGTTACCAGCAGTAACTAAAATAGGGCTAACTAATCCTGAGACTCCGTCTAAAGAAAAGGTGATCGTCGTCGGTGCAGCTCCACCATACGCAGAAACAGCAATTTCTCCATCTGCAATGTTAGCACATGAAGCAGGAGAAGAAGCAGTAACTACAACTGAGATAGCTGAAGGATTATTAACTAAAGTAGAAATAGATGTTCCTGAACAACCATTTCCGTCTATTGCGACAATAGAGTAGGTTCCAGCTCCTAAACCAGAAAATGTAGTAGCTGAAGAAATTGTTTCAGGTTGACCTGAAATATAGAACTGAAGATTTCCGTCACCTCCCATTGCGTTAGAGACCGTAATAACCGCATCACTCATATCGTTACACGAAATAGCGTCAGTTAATGTAGCTGTTAGTGTAACAGGCTCAGTAACAGGAACAGTCACAATAGTAGAATCAGAACATCCTGCTCCGTCAATAACTTGTACAAAGTAATCACCAGCGATTAAGCCATTGAAATTACCAAAGTTAGAAGCGATATTGTCGTCTACTCCGAAATAGTAGTCATCTGAACCTTGAGCTCCAGTTGATGTAATTACAAGAGCTCCATCATTATCACCGTTACATGTTGGAGATGTTACAGACTCAACAACTAAAGACAGTGCACATGGAAGAACACATGAAAAATCGTCAACAGTAGCTGTAGGGTCGTAGTTAGTAGCCGCCATGTTTGTACAACCGAACGTGTCTGTTGGGTTTGAACTAAATCCGAAACCGTTGTAGTTTACGGTATTTGATTGTTGTCCTCCAACGAAAATCTGAACGTTGAAAACGCCATTGAAAKWACCGTTAGTTGTGATTTGGGCTAAAAGAACCTTATTATCAGCTCCTCCGAAAGCGACATAGTTATTAGCACAGTCAACTACAGGAGTAATACCACAAGGGAAGCCTGGGTAGAACCAAGAACCACCGATAGGATCATCAATGTAGAACTGACCAGTAGTTTCGAAATCAGTCATAGCAACATCCATCCCTACGTTACTAATAGCACCACCATCAGTAGACAACATCATTCCGATAGTCATCCAACTATCGTATTCAAGTGTAGGAATTGCTGAGAAGAGTGCTGAGTTAGGCTCATTTCCATAGTTAAAACTAGGAGTTGATTGAAAAACTGTCCCAGTAGATGAAAACCCAATTGCGTTATCAGAATCTCCGAAAACAGCAGACACGAAGTCTTCAGGAGAAGTAGTGTTCGCATATACGTGATAGGTAGTAAAACCAGCCAACTCAGGTAGAGCAACACCATCGTGGACCAAGTAGGTCTCCACCGAAATACTAGTAAGCTGAGCTTGGACTCCCAATGAGCAGATTAAACCAGCAACGAATAACAAATGCTTCATATATAAAATTATTTAATAGACTTAATAACGCAAATATAGACTTGTACACCTATTAACTGTGCAGATTTTATCAACTGTCTAGTATTAATATTTTTATGTGTCGTAATAATCATACATAGCAAAAAATTAATCGGCAAAAAGTATGTAAATAAAAACCCCACATCAATACAGATGCAGGGTTTATATATTTTATTTCTATTAAAACTATTGAATCACCAGCCTCTTTACACTTGAGACATTGCCATTAACTACTGCCACTTGGTAAAAACCAGGTGAAAGTTGGCTAACATTAAGTGAAGTTGAACCGTTTAGAGAATTAAATTTGTTGTTGTAAACCAAACGTCCACTTGAATCTGTGATCGACACAACTGCTGAACGAATTGCTGAGCTTACCTCTAGGACAACAATATTGCTAGCAGGGTTAGGATATAAAGTGAATTCATTCACGTTTAATATATCAATTCCTGTTCCGCAGTCAGAACATCTGTTGTAACAAGCAATATCAAGTACTTCAGGTAGCCCGCTACGAACATGAAGGCGATTATAAGCTCCAAATCCGTTTGGCACTCCACAACCATCAGTTTCAAAAGAAATCTCAACACTATCAGCTCCCATGTAGTAACCCGTTTCTTCAACCGAATAATCAGGCTCTCCGCCTAGAAATGGATCACCGTTTGCAAACTTGTAAAGGACTTCTGCAGACCCTGAAACTAATGTAGTTATTTCCCATACACCGTCTCCGTCATCATCAGCCAATGCCAAAGCTCCCGACTGCCATGCTGGAGAAGTGAAACTCCCGATTAAATAAACACCATTTGTGCTAACGTCTTCATCAGACATATTAACTCGGAAAGTAATATCAGCATCTTCTGGATCTGGAAGACAAGCTACTCCTGGACAACTATTGTAACATGTTTCGTATATAACTGCCTCTGCTCCTACTGTTAATGTGCGGTTTCCATCAGCAACACAGTCACCTACTATCATTTCATTGTCAACGTTTCCTGCACCATTTCCACCCCAATCGTTACCATTAACAAATTTGAATTGGTAATCCCCAGGTGCCATTTCAAGAACTACCTCCCAGATACCGTCTCCGTCGCTATCATCTAGTGGGGTGTCTGAAGGACTCCATCCTTGGAAGTTCCCTGCAACATGTACTCCATTTTCAGAAACAGCAGCTTGGGTAGTCATGTCAACACGAAGAGTCACCATAGATGGTAAAACACATGAACCGCATGAATTATAACAAACTGGAGTTGTTGTTCCAAGGACAGACATAACCACGTTTTCGCTTCCTAAAAGAAGAACCCTATTCCCATTTCCATCCTCACAATCAGATCCAGAAAGATTCTCATTAGGATCTATCCAAGAGTTTCCATTAATGAACTTAAATACTATAGATTGAGTAGAATCTGCTACGAAAGATGCGATAGTCTCATATATGCCATCTGCGTCGAAATCGAACATCTCTGTAGTAGAAGGATCCCAATTCTGGAAATTACCTGCAACGTGAACACCGTTAGGGCTTACAGTTTCTGCTGACATGTCAACTCTGAAACGAACCGTAGTCACACCACACGCAGCACAGCTACCATAACAAACTGAGTACTCCGTAGTACCTACAGACCCCGTAGCAAATAAGAAACGATTATCATTACCCCCTACCTCAACTTGACAAGCATCTGGCACATCCTCAACAGAGCTCCAATCGTTTCCGTTAATGAATTTAAACTCTAAAAGCGAAGGGTCAGCAACATCGATAGATATAGTATATACTCCATCCATATCAGTATCTGTGAGCTCTGTCGATGCGGGATTCCAATCTTGGAAACTTCCTGCAATATGAACTCCGTTTGCACTAACTACTTCGTTGTTCATATCAACTGAGAAGGTGACGTTAGTTGTGGTTTGGGCTGAGGCAATTGCCACAATACCCAACATTGTGAAAAATGAATATAAATGCTTCATTTGAGAGGGTTTAATAATTTTTGACTAAAAACAACAAAGGTGAAGTGTACAAATGACACTTTCAACAAACATACATCAATAATGCTCAGAGTTCCTGATAAGTTTTAAACTTTCTATTGCAGTTTTCCATACCCCAGGCACTTCTATAGTATTTCCAGACTTATTATTATAACATACGATTACTGTACTTGACTCTGCACATAGGATTTGCTCCCCTCCTTTAGAAATATATGCTTTATATGCACAGGTAATACTCTTTCTTCCAAGGTTTTCAACCCAAACCTCAATCTCCAACTCATCTCCTAACCTTACTGGATGTTTGTAATTTACTTCTTGACGAGCAACTAAAACTCCGCTTTCAGACCAATCCCATCCTCCGGCTATCTCTTTAAATAGTCTGATGCGACTCTGTTCAAAATATATCAAAAAGTTTGCATTGTGAACGATTCCGTAAGAATCAATGTCGGCAAATCTTATCTCAGGTTTGTATAATATTTTCATGGATGCGAATATAAATGTACATTAGCTAGATGACTTTAAAAAGAAGAATTACTACAGCCCTACTTATAATAGGAATCGCTTTTTCATTGTATTCGTTATTAAAGACACCCGAAGCTGTTGCTTGGGCCGCATCAGCATTAGCACATTTAGTAGTGTTGATTTCTATTAAAACAGAGAATCTCCCTTCATTTGATAGTGACTTTTTAGGAATCATTAATGTCTCACTAGGCATCGTTGCCACCATAGTTTCTGCCGGTCAATGGTTGATTTTAGACCAAAACGGTCCTCTTGCTGTCATTTTTTCAGCTTCAGCATTAGCTATTTGGGCTTTCAGACCTCGTAAAAAGGCTTGAAAATGCTGGGGTTTTCAACAAAACACCCTAGTTTGTTCACAAAATGCATTAAAAACCCCTATACCCCTTGACAGGGTTGGATTTGTGGCCATACATTGCAACGATAAGTAACAATATTGTTTAACCTTAAAAAAAATCATTCTCATGAATAAAGCAGAATTGGTTGATGCAATGGCTTCAAGTGCCGGCATCTCAAAAGCGGACGCAGGTCGCGCACTAGAAGGATTCTTAGATGCAACAAAAGGAGCTCTCGCGAAGGGCGACCGTGTTTCATTAGTAGGATTCGGTTCTTTCTCAGTTTCTCATCGCCCAGCTCGTAAGGGTCGTAACCCACAAACTGGTGCTGAGATTCAGATCAAAGCTAAGAACGTTGTTAAATTCAAAGCTGGATCAGGCCTCGCTGTCTAATTCACTATTGAATTAAAGATTGAAGCCTCTCCTTCAACGGAGGGGCTTCTTTTTTTTTATCAAGTCATTCAATTATAATCTCTGTTCGTGAATTATCTAAGCAAGAATATTCAAGAGTGTCTCGATGTACTGTCGCCTTTGCTCACTCAGAGTAGGCTAGATAAATTCGAGCGCGTTCTAAATAATAGGACTCGTTATGTTGCTATGGTGTTAGAGGATGTATACCAAAGCCGTAATACGAGCGCAGTTATGAGGAGCGCCGACGGGTTAGGGATACAGGATGTACATATGATAGAGTCGTATAATGTTTGGTCTAAAAATCAGAGCGTCTCAAAGGGAGCTTCAAGGTGGTTAACAATACACAGACATTTAGACGCTACAGACCCACATGCAGCGTGCATAGCCAAGTTGAGAGCTGGCGGCTACCGCATCGTGGCAACATCTCCTCACGAGGGAGGATTCACTCCTGACACTCTTCCCATAGACAAACCTGTGGCGATAATTATGGGAACTGAGTTTAAAGGTATTTCTGACAAGATGATGAAGGAAGTAGATGATTACGTGGAGATTCCGATGTTTGGCTTCTCGGAAAGCTTTAATATATCGGTAGCTTCTGCAATAGTGATGAACCGGATTTGTACTAGGGTTAGGGAAGCTGGAATTGATAATGGATTAAGCGAAGACGAGAAGCAACATATTCGACTTCAATGGGTGTATCGAACAGTAAAAGCTGCCGATGCAATCTTAGACCGTGCAGGTGTTAAAATGCCACTTGAAAAATGAGTGCCTCGTCTAATCGTCTTGACATAAGCACTACAGGGCTTTTAAAAATCGCCCTTCCTATTTCTATAGGGACTTTCGTACAATTCCTAGTCCTTCTCACAGATAACTTTTTTCTCGCTCGAGTGAGCGAATCTGCTATAAATGGAGCAGGAAACGCAGGACTCACCTACCTCACATTTGGGATGCTCATCTTCGGAAGTTCTACGGGAATTCAAATCCTTGTCGCACGTCGTTACGGAGAAGGAAATGACGCACTCCAAATTCGCACTGGTAGAATGGGGCTCGTTATTCACTCTATTCTCGCTATCACCCTCGTTACGACAGTGCTATTGTTAAACCGGGGCTTTCTAGGACAGTTAATCTCTAGCGACATCGTTAGAGACGTCTTCGAACCCTTCCTCGCTACGAGAACATGGGGCTTTCTCCCTTTCGGCATCACCTTTGCAATAACCGCTTATTGGACTGGACTGGCACGGACTAAGCTACTCCTCGCTGTCAGCCTCACTACCGCCCTAACTAACCTCGTTCTCGACTATGCATGGATAGACGGCAACCTAGGATTTTCTGCTATGGGATATATCGGAGCTGCAAGAGCTTCGCTCACAGCTGAAATCACCGGCTTCCTCGTAGCTGTAATCGTTATGCTCAAAGTAGAGCCGCGCTTCTTCAAACTCCCTAAGCGACCAGACGGAGTTGTTATTAAGGCTTGGTGGGCTATCTCAGGCCCCCTTATGGGGCAGCTTCTACTCACAGTAGGAACTTGGACTTCGTTCTTCTTCTTCGTCGAGAAGGTCGGTTCTACCGAGCTTAAGATATCTCACATCGGTCGCAACGCTTTCATGCTTGCCTTCGTCGTTTCTTCAGGCATATCCCAAACCACACGTACCGTCGTTTCCCAACTAATCGGAGCTTCCCGCACCTCTGACCTCACCCCTGCACTAAAACGACTTGCCCTAATAAATATAGTGGGTGTAATTATTATGGCTCACGGCTTCATCCTCTACCCAGAAACTCTAGCTCGAATCTTCTTCGACGACCCTCAATCAATAGCGAGTATGTCTAGAACATTTACGACCCTTTTTATTGCCGTAATAGGATTCTCAATCTCTAGCCTCTTTCTATCTACGCTCGAGGGAGCGGGAGGCACAAGGCGCGCTTTCCTCGTAGAGATGATAGGCGCAGGATGCTATCTCGCTACCGCTTTCTACCTCACATCCCCGATCACAAGTGCTATTAACGACCCCTCCCTATCTCAATTCTACCCCATCGAGATCATCTGGCGTGTCGAATGGGTGTACTTTACCTTCATCGGCATAGGAAGCATCCTCATGCTGCGAAATGGCAAATGGCGCAGTGGCCTGGAGTCTTTAAGCTGAGGGTGACTAGCATCACGTGTTTACTTGTGTAATGACGCTAGTAAACTTTGCTTATACCTCTTTCTCACAATAAACTTCGAAACATCTCTACTGAGGTAAACATACTTCCACCACCTTTTATCCAGGTTCTTAAAAATCAACTTCTTTCGCAACCTGAAAGTAGAATAGTGAACCATCATCCCTAAATACGAGTTAAAAGACTGGATTAAGTGCAATATATTATCTCCGGAAACCCCATCACCCATCATCTTATTTACATCGCGAATAGATTCATAAAATCCATTCTTTATTCGTGAACCTATATACACTCTATTAGGCTTAATAAATACGCCTAAAAACTCAACTCCTTTACCTGCTTCTTGAAGGTAGCGTTTTTGTGGGTGAAGCATAAGGTTTAATTCTTCCTTTAAAAACTTTTCTATCTCCCTTACAGCATTTACTAATACTTTTTTATTCGTGTGAACCAAAACGAAATCATCTACATACCTCCCATACGACCTCACTCCTAGCTTCTCAGTTACGAACTCATCGAGTATATGTAAGTAGAAATTTGCAAATACTTGACTTGTATAATTACCAATTGGAAGTCCACAACCGTCGGGTGTGTGAAATAAGCTTTTATTATTAGGTAAGTCTGCCCAATCTATAAACTTACCTTTAACAATACACTTAAAGGTAGAGTCATTATTTACTATCAAATCCACAAGATATAGTATCAACGATTTATCCATACCGAGATATTTTTCATTGATAAACTTTACTAATCTATCGAAAAGTAGTTTTCTGTCGATATTCATAAAAAACCCTTGAACATCTAACTTCAGGATAAATGCTTTCATCTTATAGTTCATCGATTCTTTCTCAATAAGATCTACTATCGTTCGAATCCCAAAATGTCCTCCTCTCCCCTCTCTACAAGCAAAAGAGTTGTTTATGAATAACTCTTCAAATAAGGGGTTGAGTTTTTTTATGAGATAATGATGAACTACTCTATCTCTAAAATCTGCAGCAAAAATCTCTCTTTTAACTGGTCTTTTCACAATAAAAGCGGTACTTCTTCCTATTTCATATTGTCCATATATGAGTTCGTCATAGAGTTGAAATAAATTCTTTTCATACTCCATCTCAAACTTTACTGCATTCGGAGTGTTTCTTTTATTTTTCCGGCATCCATAATAAGCCTCAAATAAATCCTCTAAAATTTCATCATTCACGTATGAGTGGAAAAGCTGTAATTGCATCTAAAATCAATAAAGGGTTAATATAAACCCCGACCATAATAGCCGGGGCTGCTTCATATGAATCCCTGACGCAACGAGCTGAGAAGCCGTTATTTCTGTTGTTGTTGTTCCGATTGACATTGTCGTTGTTGTTGTTCAAATTTCTGTTCCAAGCAGTAGAACTGCCCGAAGCGGAAGAACTCCACCAGTAACCGTTGTTTCCATTGTTGTTGAAACCGCCTGAGTAGGCGTTACCACCAGGARGACAATCAGAAAAACGCAATCTCTATTAATTGACTACTTTAAAGTATAAAAAAAATTAAAGCAGTGGATTGCCGGATTAATTAGCACACCTCCACGCACAGTAGCCCGCAAAGTTCTGGCCTGAAACAATTCAAATCTATTTACTTTTACTATACCACCCAGTTAGTTGTTTAGATATGTTTTCAACCCTTGTCGCATATCTTATTAACTCTTTCGTAGAAAGCTCGTCTGTGTCCTTGAGAAGTCTAATTAACACACGTATAATCCCTACCCTTTCTAAAGCAACCTCTAGCACGATTTTTCTATTTCCATCCACCATAGCTCTCTGTATGTCTGAAAGAAGAGAAAGTGAGTTGTTTATGAGTCTATCTCCTATTGTGTATTTCGCTGACCTGCTTAGCTTCTTTTTCTGAAGGTTGAAAAACTCTATATTTAAATCGTAACATGCCTTAAAAACCGGCACCTCTTTAAATGAAGACATTTGAAAATAATTTGTTTTCCGGCGCTCGCTCCGGAAAACCTTTCGCATTACGTTCATCCAGAACGCAATGCAAAACTCGACTTCGTCGATATTAGTACACTTGAACCACGGCGCGACTTCGTCGCTATAAATTTAAAATCTTAATCCCTGACGCAACGAGCTGAGAAGCCGTAATGCCTGTCGTCGCTGACCCGATAGACATCGTCGTGGCTGCTGCCCAAACTACTGAACCAAGCAGTAGAACTGCCCGAAGCGGAAGAACTCCACCAGCAACCGTTGTCGCCATTGTAGAGGAAACCGCCTGAGTAGGCGTTACCACCAGGAAGACCGGTAAATTCGCTGGAGTTCGTAGCTCCAGTGTTTGGTGAAAACCAGTGGGCATAACCTGCTTCTTTCATCTTGCCTCCTGCAACACTTTCACCTCCTAAAAAGCCCGTCAGTTGCGTCCACTCTGAGTCGGTAGGAATATGCCAACCGCTAGGACAGATGCCAGGCTCCATAACAGCCGGCCAATTGTAAAGAACGCCGTAAGTCAAGTAATTTGAAGTCGATTGAGCAGATGCTATATCTGTTCCGTTATAATCGTAAACATAGTAATATGGAATCGTGTTGGAACTAGCTGAAATTGGTGAGACACTTGGTAGGTAACGGCAGTTTTCCGAGAACCAGCACTGGTCACCAATCTGCACGGTGCTGTAGTCGTAGCCGTCGTGGGTGACGAGGTCGCCACATGCTGCAAAGACGGGGTCGCAAACGTAGCTCATCACTGTATCGGCGCCGACTTCGAAGACGAACCAGTTATCAATCGCCTCGGCGTAAACAGAGTCGTAAAGTATAGTGATAGACTCGATGATGATATTCGTAGGGCCAGGGCCGTTACAAACTCCACATTCATCCAAAATACCCACGCACGTATCTACGTCATCACAAATTCCATCGCCGTCTGCATCACCGGCACAACCGCCACCACAAATTCCCAGTACGTCAATATAATTACAAGGCACTGTAGGGTTACTATCGTAGTTGCAGGCGGAAACGTCAACGCAATCATCAACGCTATCCCAAATACCGTCAGAATCGCTGTCGGTATCGCCGAAAAGTCCTAAAAGATCTAGTAGGTCGTTTATAGTAATCGCGCCATCAGAATTACCGTCGTAGGGATTAGGACAAGTGGTTTGGGCTTGAAAGGTGAAAGGTGTTACAATAAATGTGACGAGTAAGGCAAGGGTAAAGTTGGTAAAGTTTTTCATTTAACAGCAAATTAGGTGTAATATCTGAAGTAAAGATAAGGAATTAAAACTAGATTAATTAAGATTAAGGGCTTTAAACCTTAGTCATTAATCCCTGACGCAACGAGCTGAGAAGCCGTTATTCCTGTTGGAGGAGTCCCGAAGGACAAGTACGTAGCTGTAATTCAAATGTCGAGTCCAAGCAGCAGGACTGCCCGAAGCGGAAGAACTCCACAAGTAACCGACGTATTCAATGTAGTCGAAGCCGCCTGAGTAGGCGTAACCACCAGGAAGACCGGTGAAACCGCTAGAGTTCGTGCCGTTAATATTGTATAACCACTCAGCGGTTGACTTCATCTGAGCCCCTTGATCTGTGCCTCTCCAGCCAGTGCCTGTAGCATCAGCAGCTGACATACCTAATGACATCTCCATGGTTTGCCAATCTAAGTCTGTAGGAATATGCCAATTTGAAGGACAGATGCCTGGCTCCATTATAGCAGGCCAGTTGTAAAGGACTCCGTAGGTGGAGTAGTTTGCTGTAGATGTAGCGGCGGTAACGTCAGTGCCGTTATAATCATAAACGTAATAGTATGGGATGGTGTAAGAGCTTGCTGAGCTTGGTGACACATTAGGAAGGTAACGGCAGTTTTCACTAAACCAACACTGGTCGCCTATTAAAACAGTAGAATAATCATATCCATCGTGGGTAACTAGATCGCCACATGCTGCAAACACAGGATCGCACACGTAGCTCATGATGGTGTCGACACCGACTTCGAAAACTAACCAGTTATCAATCGCCTCGGCGTAAATAGAGTCGTAAAGTATCGTGATAGACTCAATGGTGAAACTAGAAGGACCTGGGCCGTTGCAAATGCCACATTCATCCAATATTCCAACGCACGTATCTACGTCATCACAAATACCGTCTCCGTCTGAGTCGCCTGCACATACCCCACCGCAAATCCCAATAACATCATTGTAAATGCAGGGGGTCGAAGGATTTGAATCGAAATTACATGCGCTTACATCGATACAGTTGTCAACACTATCCCAAATACCGTCGCCGTCAGTATCAGTATCTCCGAAAACTCCTAATAAATCCAGAAGGTCGTTTATCGTAACTGCTCCGTCGGAGTTGCTATCGTGGGGGTTAGGGCAAGTGGTTTGGCCTTGTAAGGTGAGAGGTGTTACAAAAAATGTGACGAGTAATGCAAGGGAAAAGTTTTTCATATAAATTGATGTTAATTTTAAGTTATGTAAAAGTAACATAATAAAGCACGGCTTTTACATAAAAAAAATTATACGCATAAACAATTATCACCGATGCTTCTAATCCATAACGCAACGAGCTGAGAAGCCGAAATCACTGTAGTCGTTGCCCCGAAAGACATTGACGTTGAAGTAGTTCAAAACTCGATACCAAGCAGCAGAACTGCCCGAAGCGGAAGAACTCCACCAGTAACCGTAGTTTCCAACGTAGTTGAAGCCGCCTGAGTAGGCGTAACCACTAGGAAGACCGGTGAAACCGCTTGAGTTTGTGCCGTTTCCATTGTTTAACCATCCTGAAGCTGACTTCATCTGAGACCCTTGATCTGTGCCTCTCCAGCCAGTGCTTGTAGCATCAGCAGCTGACATACCTAATGACATCTCCATAGTTTGCCAATCTAAGTCGGTAGGAATATGCCAACCGCTCGGACAGATGCCAGGCTCCATAACAGCCGGCCAATTGTAAAGAACGCCGTAAGTCAAGTAATTTGAAGTCGCCTGAGCAGCAACTACATCTGTGCCGTTGTAGGCGTAAACATAGTAATATGGAGTCGTATTAGAACTAGATGAACTAGGTGAGACACTTGGTAGGTAACGGCAGTTTTCCGAGAACCAGCACTGGTCACCAATCTGCACGGTGCTGTAGTCGTAGCCGTCGTGGGCGACGAGGTCACCACATGCTGCAAATACTGGGTCGCAGACGTAACTCATCACTGTGTCAACGCCTGTTTCATAAACGAACCAAAAATCAATATCAAAAACATAAACACTGTCGTACACAGTTGTTATTGATTCTATAATAATATTCGTGGGCCCAGGACCGTTGCAAACTCCACATTCATCCAATATTCCAACGCACGTATCAACGTCGTCGCAAATTCCATCACCATCACTATCACCCGCACATCCCCCACCGCAAATTCCCAGAACATCAATATAGCTACAGGTCACACTAGGATTTGAATCGAAATTACATGCGCTTACGTCTATACAGTTGTCAACGCTATCCCAAATACCGTCGCCGTCTGTATCAGTATCTCCGAAAACTCCTAATAAATCGAGGAGGTCATTAATAGTAACCGCTCCGTCTGAGTTGCCGTCATAGGGGTTGGGACAAGAGGTTTGGCCTAGGAAGGTAAAAGGTGTTACAAAAAAAGTAACTAGTAAGGCATAGACTAAGGTGGCAAAGCTCTTCATAACAGCGAATTAGAAATAATATTACGAAAGATAAGGTATTAACGTTAGACTATCAGTCCATTACACATCGAGCTGAATAGCCGAAACTACTGTCACTAGTGAATCGATTAACACCGTGGCTTCCAAAGTATAACTTTCTATGCCAACTGGAAGTAGTTCCAGAAGAAGTAGAACTCCACCAGTAACCGTAGGCTAACCCAAAGTAGAAACTTCCGGGGAATACGTAACCACCAGGAAGACCGGTGAATCCACTAGAATTGGTGTTGAAACCGTTATATGTCCAGCCTGAAGTCGCTCTCATTTGATCCCCTTGATCTGTACCACGATATCCTCCTGTGCTTGAGCTAACAGCCTCTGTTGGAGACATACCTAGAGCAATTTCTAAAGTTTGCCATTCAAGATCCGTAGGAATGTGCCAGCCACTTGGACAGATGCCAGGCTCCATGATAGCAGGCCAGTTATAAAGAACTCCGTAAGTGGAGTAGTTAGATGTAGCTAGAGCTGTTGCAACATCTGTTCCGTTATAGTCGCGGACATAATAATACGGAGTTGTGTTAGAACTTGCTGAACTAGGTGAAACGCTAGGAAGGTAACGGCAGTTTTCACTAAACCAACACTGGTCGCCTATCTGTACCGTAGTGTAGTCGTAACCGTCGTGTGAAACTTGGTCACCACAAACAAAAGTGCAGGTTCCAAATTCAGAAAGTAAACCTAATAAATCGCTTAGACCTACACAACCATCAGAATTGCCATCATATAAAAGTGTTTGACCATGAAGATTTATAGGCAAAATAAAAAAAGTGAGGCACGCACAAATTATAGTAGTAAAGTTTTTCATAGAATAGCTAATTTAATTTTTTCAGGAATAAATATAAGTTCCCATTCAATAAAAAACAAATATGACGTTACTAAATTTTTAATTTATACTATACATATAATAAACATAACTATTTTTAAAACGCTTGATTTTAGTCCATTATGCAACGAGCAGATAAGCCGTAGTCCATATTGTAGAAGTACCGATTAACATAGCCATTGTTTACGACCAAATACCGATTCCAAGCAGAAGTGTTGCTCGAAGAAGAATCCGCAGAAGAACTCCACCAGTAACCATAGTAGCCACTAAAGACGAAACCGCCAGAGTACGCATAACCACCAGGAAGACTTGTAAACCCGCTAGAGTTTGTGCCGTTACCATTGTTTAGCCAACCAGTGGTAGATTTCATTTGAGATCCTTGATCTGTTCCTCTCCACCCTGCGGTGGAGGCTTCAGCAGCAGACATACCTAACGCAATCTCCATCGTTTGCCACTCAACATCAGAAGGGATGTGCCAGCCGCTAGGACAGATGCCAGGCTCCATAATAGCGGGCCAGTTGTAAAGCACTCCGTAAGTGGAGTAATTTGAAGTTGCCTGAGCAGCTGCTATATCAGTTCCGTTGTAACCGTAAACGTAGTAATATGGAGTCGAGGTAGAACTTGCTGAACTAGGTGAAACACTCGGAAGATAACGGCAATTCTCACTGAACCAGCACTGATCGCCAATTTGGACAGTAGAATAATCATATCCATCGTGGGTAACTAGATCGCCACATGCTGCAAACACAGGATCGCACACGTAGCTCATGATGGTGTCGACACCGACTTCG
>NVXE01000006.1 GCA_002746975.1 Bacteroidota bacterium
ACAAGTTCCTGGCGTAGTAGTCTCTACAACGTCTATCGTTACAGCACCACAGTTATCAGTAGCTGTAGCGGCATCCATAGGATGAGCGTCAGAACACTCTGCTGTGTAATCAGCTGGGATGCTAAGTACTGGAGCAGTAGTATCAACAATCGTGATAGTCTGAGTTGCCGATGAAGCATTTCCACAGTTATCAGTAGCTGTCCAAGTTCGTGTTAAAACATAGCTAGAACCACAACCAGATACACTAGACTCAACAAGATCGACAGTTAAAGCAGAACAATCAACAGTTTGATCAAAGCTAATATCAGCACGTACGTCGTTAACTTGATCTCCATTAGGGAATACCTGAGTACGGAAAGAACCACCAATAAGACCGTCTGTAGTTAGCTGTGCAACTAAAACGCGATTATCTGAACCTGCTAAACCATTTGAAGCTGTAGGAGGGTTAATATACCAACCACTACCAATTCCATCATTTACTGTAAAACTGTTTCCAGCCTCAAAAGCCGTAGACCAAGTTCCAGGKATAAGTTCAACAGCTCCCTCACCTAATACAGGAGATTGAGAAAGACCAACAGTAACCCATGAATCGTAAGCTAGTTCAGGAACAAGAGCTAAAGCTCCAGAAGTAATACCGCTTGGAGTAGCTCCTCCTAAAGCATTTTGGTAGAAAGAAGTACTAGTGCTTAACGATAATGGAAATTGATCATTTCCAGTGAAGCTAGTTACTTGATCTGCTCCTGAAGGAACAGTTAAGTATAAACGGTAAGTAGTCATACCAGATAGAACTCCTGATGTATGCTCGACAACTGTCTCTACATCTATACCATATCCGGTAACGTTTGAAGTAAAATTGGTGACAGTGTTACATACAGAGCAGTTATCTATAGCTGTAGCATCATCAAGAATTAATGTATCGTCACACTCTGCTGTGTAATCTGCTGGTAGGCTAAGTACTGGAGCAGTAGTATCAATAATCGTGATAGTCTGAGTWGCCGATGAAGCGTTWCCGCAGTCATCAGTAGCTGTRAACACACGAGYAATKGTGTAGTCTCCKRYACAAGTTCCTGGCGTAGTAGTCTCTACAACGTCTATMGTTACAGYMCCRCAGTTATCAGTAGCTGTAGCGGCATCCATAGGATGAGCGTCAGAACACTCCGCTGTGTAATCAGCCGGTATGCTAAGTACTGGAGCAGTCGTGTCAATTACTTGAATAGTTTGGTTAAAGTTAGTTGTGGAGCCTGTACAGTTTGTAATTCCAAGAACGCGAACAATAGAATAATCACCAGCGCATAGGCCAGGTGTAATTACTTCTGAAATTAATGAAACCGTAATATCTGCAGGATCGCAACCCATAGCACCAGAAGTGTAAACCGTAAAGTCCGTTGGAGACGAAATTGAAAGATCGTCTGAACATTCAAGGGTAAGAGCAGATGGGCCATCAATAATAATAGGACAGGCATAAGACTCGAGTGTTTCTTGAGAGAAAGTAAAATCGATACGGTCATCATTTATTTGGTCTCCATTAGGGAACACTTGAACACTGAACGTACCACTTATATCACCATCAGTCGTAAGCTGCGCTAAAAGAACACGTTGATCTGCACCGCTTATATTGTTTACAGTACTAGGTAAAATAGTGTACCATCCGCTTCCTATTGCATCATTAACAGAAAAGCTATTACCTGCCTCGAATGTTGTAGACCATGTACCTGGAATAAGATTCACGCTTCCACTTAAATCATCAGCAGAGGTAGTTGCGCCGATTGTTACCCAAGAGTCAAATCCGGCTTCAGGAACAACTGCTATCATCGCAGGACTTATAGAAGTTGCAAGAGATGTACCAAAGACGTTTTGGTAAAATGATGTCGTTGTATTAAGAGCTAATGGAAAAACGTCATTACCTGTAACAGAGGTGATAACATCTGTAGTGTTAGGAGTAGTGATAAACACCCTATAAGTTGAAAGACCAGCTAATGAACCCGAAGTGTGAGTAGTAACAAGATCTATTTCGATTCCATATCCAGAAATAGTAGAAGTAAATATAGGAGCTAAGCAATTACAAAAATCACAAGTTCCATCATCAACTAGAGCAGTACTATCATAGTTGCAAGCACTAGAATCTAAACATCCTAGTTCTAAATAATCACAAATTGTGTTTGCGTTAGTATCAAGACAATTTCCGGCACAATCGAACCATTCTTGAGCGAAAACACATGATCCATCATCATAAACAGCAGACGCATCATAATTACATGATGTTACATCAGTACAACCACATACATATGTTCCGCAAGAACAGAAATCACAAGACCCATCTTCAGTATTAGCATCTGCATTATAGTTACAAGCTGCTAAATCAGTACATCCTGCAATTTCAAATGTTGTGACAATAAACTGTGTGAAAGCACTAGTATTGCCACACTCGTCAATTAAGGTGTATAAGCGAGCAATCGCGCTTTGGTCTATAGCAAGACCAAGAATCAGAGCATCTGATATAGATACAGGCTCATCGATTGAACTCCATGTAGGAGACAAATCACAATCATCTGATATTGTCAAATTCGCAACAGGAAGAGTCTCACCATTTAATTCATCGACACTTAAAGCACAACTAATTCCAAAACATGGACCAGATACCACATATGGAGGCTGGTCATCAGAAATTGATATCGTATGAGTTAATAATGATTCATTTCCACTTTCGTCAGTAGCAGTGTAATCGCGAATAATCGTATAAGATTGTGTACAAGATCCAGGAAGGATTGATTCAACCATAGATATTGTTTCACCACTGCAACCTCCACTCAACAAAGTAGGCGAAGGAATTGTTAAAGGATCTGCACAAGACAAAGACAAGTTATTTATCGGAGCAAAAGTTGGCGCAGTAGTGTCAACTACAGTAATGACCTGTGTTCCCGTAGATGAATTACCACAGTCATCAATAGCTGTGAAAATTCTAGTTATCGTATAATTTCCAGGAGCACTACCTTGTGTAGTTTGTTCTACAACTGAAATAGTGAATGAGTCACTAACGTCTGTGGCAGTAGCTGGAAGTAAAACTATATTGTCTGAACATTCTACAGTATAGTCAGCTGGAACTTCAAGAGTCGGCCCAGTGCTATCAATAACTGTAATAATTTGTGTTCCCGTTGTAGAATTTAAACAAGGATCTGTAGCAGTAAACGTTCTATGAATTTGATAAGAACCTATACAAGAACCAGCAACAATTGTTTCAACTAATTCGATTGTAGATTCTCCGCAATCATCTGTTGATGCGGCATTGCCAAAAAAGGCACCAGCTACATCTTCAGATGAAATAGTCATATCAACCGGGAGGTCTAATGTTGGAGGAACTATGTCAACAACAGTAATTGTTTGATAAATAATTGATGTGTAACCTGCACAGTCAACCGCTGACCAAGAACGGAATAAAGTATAGTCGTGAATACAATTTCCGTCAACTCTTACTTCAGTTAACGTAATGATAGTAGGTGTTGGGTTAGTTGAGTAACAATCATTTCCTGCATATTGACTTTCGAAAGCCACAGCAAAAGGAGAAACGATAGCTTCAACAACTACATCTGCTAAAACAGGGACATTCCAACCCTGTACAGTTACATCAGAAGGAGCGATTGTGAAAATAGGGCGAAGATCGTTTCCTTGGCAATCAAAGTTAGGTAAAGGAAAAGAGCAAGAGCCGGTGTCTGTAGCTAAAGCATCATAGTTACATGCTGTAGCATCTTGACAACCGATAATCTCAAATTGGTCACAAATGCCATCAGCGTCTGTATCAATTAAACAATTACCAGAACAATCGTATCCGAAATTAGGAAAAACACAAGTATCACTTGAGTAAATAGCTGCTGAATCATAGTTACATGCATCAGGATGAGTACATCCAGCACAAGAAGTAAATTCACAAGAGCCATCATCATTACTAGCAGTAGGATCATAGTTACAGGCCTCTAAATTCATACATCCTGAAACTTGATAAGTACAAGACCCATCGTTATCAGTAGCAGCTGCTGAGTAGTTTATAGCAGAAACATCTGTACAACCAAGTATCTCAAATTGATCACATATACCATCGCCATCAGTGTCAATTAAGCAATTGCCTGAACAATCATAGCCTGTTATAGCATAAGTACAGTTTCCATCACTAATAACGGCAGTAGCATCGTAGTTACAGGCTGTGGAATCTAGACAACCGAAAACTATACATGAAGTAAAATCACAAGACCCATCATCTTGAGTAGCATTGACGTCGTAATTACAAGCATTCGGAGACAAACATCCTAAAATTGCAGTACAAGAACCATCATCAATGGTGGCCGACATATCATAGTTAGATGCATTTGGATCCATGCACCCAGCACAAGATGTGAAATCACAAGAACCATCGCCAACTTCAGCAGTTGGGTCATAGTTACATGCAAGAGTATTCGTACAACCTGATACTAAACATGATAAATAATCACACGAGCCATCATTAATAGCGACAGCCGGATCATAGTTACAAGCATTTGGATCTGTACACCCAAGTGAGTAGCAACTAATAAAGTCACAGCTGCCATCATTAACCGTGGCGGCGGGATCATAGTTACAGGCAACAGAAATTGTACAACCTGGTACATCCGTTTGTGCAAACATTTGAAATGAAAGCACTGATAGAAAAAGAAGTAAAATAGTACGACTCATGATTTTAGAAAGATGGAACCTTGAAATATAGTTCAAAAAAACGACAAACCACACACAAAAGTTGCATTTTCTTCGACGAGTCTTCTGTAATCCTCGACTAATGACGTCGGCAAACTGCTGACATGATACTATAATAGATTAATTATCAGGACTTTAATGCAAAAAATAATCACAAAAAAGGTGTTAATAATGATTTTTATTAAATCATCTAATTTTAAGAGTTAAAAAAAAAAATGAAACTTTCAGCAAATATTGCCGAAAATTTCATCTTAAATATCTTGATACAAGTAATCTAAAAATCGTCTAAATCATCTAACCATTGATTTCGATTAGACTTAGGTCTTTTTGCATGTTGTGAGCTGCGAGCACCATCAGCATATTTATCAGGACCTCCCTTCCCTTTTTTATTAGGAGCACGTTTCTTAGTAGCATTGCTTGAAAAGGTTTTAGTTGCTCCTTGGTCACCTCTTGAATCAGAAGCCCCACTGCGACTTGTAGACGATTTATTATCTGAATTACCATTCGGTGCTCCACCCCCACCTCTATTGAAACCTCCAGAACGTACACCACCTGGAGGTCTAGGAGCTCTAGGCTTATCTTCTGCTTCCTTAACAACCATGCGAAATCCCATGAATTCCTCCCCATTTTGGTTTTGAATAGCAGCATCACCTGCTTCTTTAGAATCCATTTCAATAAAACCGAAACATTTTGATTGATCTGTTTCACGATCTGTTACAACTTTAACAGATACTACCCCACCGAACTGTCCGAAGTGTTCCTTCAAATCATTTTCTGTGGTCTCACGATTGAGTTTAGCAACAAAGAGCTTCATGCAAAAAAATAAAAAAAATAAAAAATTTATGTGACAAAGTTAAATGAAGTGATTCAAGATGCAACATTTTGAGTAAGATGCATCTACTTTGCAATATGACTGAGGTAATTATATCACGATGGCATCATCAACCATATGAAGCCAAATCGAAAAGACTTCAAGAAGCAGCAATAGGACAATTTGATGAGCTACCATCAAGAAAATCTGTCAAAAAAGCAATAGTTAATGGACATGTTTTTGTTAATGGAATAAAGGGGACAACAGCAACATTTGTTAAATTAAACGATATTGTTTCTTATAATTGTTTAGAGGAAATACATGGTTTTTCTACTAAAAACATAGGCTTAAATATACCAGCTTCAGATATTGTTTGGGAAGATGATTATATCGCATGTGTAATTAAGAGAGGTGGGATTATTACCAAAGGTAATTATAAAGTAACGCTTGAAAAGCAAGCGAATAAACACCTTATTATTAACCGCTTAATTCCAGACTCCATGCCGTCATCCATAGCCATTCACCGGCTTGACAAGGCAACTCATGGCCCTGTCCTATTTGCGAAAACATTATCTGCTGCATCAAATCTAAGTGATGCTTTTTCTAATAGAAAAATAATAAAAACCTATATTGCACTAATCGAGGGGGAACCTCTTTTTTCAAGTAGCTCGGTCCAAATAAAATTAGATGATAAAGAGGCCATTTCTAATATTACAATCTTAGGAACTATTAAATGGCCAATTCATGTAAATGCGACTCTTGTAAAAGTACTTCCAATAACAGGTAGAACGCACCAAATTAGACGTCATCTAGCTAGTATTGGCCACCCAATAGTTGGTGATTATTTGTACGGACAAAGCTATAAATATCATGGTCAAGGTCTTTTTCTAGCTTGCACTGGCTTGAACTTTAAGCATCCGATTACAGATGAAAGCATATTAATTGAGGTCAATTTACCTAGAAAATTTAAAAAAATTACTCGTAAACTTTGCTTGCCTTAACTTCGAATTTCTTTTTAGAGAGCGATATACTTTATAAACTAGTATTTAAAGGACGAAAATTTGAGACTAATTCGAGTATTTATAAGATTAATCTTATTTCCATTATGGGCGTTATTATGTACATTCGGAATAGTTCTAATTCTTTTATTCGCTTTTTTACTTGGTCGAAAAGAGAAAGCACGTCAACGAGCAGTTCATAAGCTTTTCAGAGTATTTTTAAGAATAACACACTTGATAATGGGAGTTCGTGTATTTTGGCATGGTAAGCCGCCATCTGCACCGTCTGTAGTTATGGGTAATCATAGATCTTACTTAGATGCAGTAGTTCTACCAACATCCTTTCCCGTTGTATTTGTTGCTCGTTATGAGACAAAATCATGGCCTATTATCGGGTGGGGAGCAACTGCTCTAGGAACTATTTGGGTTAAAAGAGATAAAAAAGAAAGTCGCAAAGCTACTAGAACAGCTGTTAAAGAGAGATTTGACAACGGATATGGTGTCGTTATCTTTCCGGAAGGAACTACACACAAAGGGCCTGAGCTATTGCCTTATCGCAAAGGTATTTTCTATACTTGCGCGGAGAATGGATTCCAAATTGCACCCGCAGCAATAGAATACAAAAATCCAAACATTGCTTGGGTGGGAAATGAATGGTTTATCCCTCATGCTTTTAGGCATTTCGGAAGCAGATATATTGATACTCATGTAAGTTTTGGACCAGTGTTTAAAAATACAGATGCAGAAAAGCTGATTGTAGAAGTAAGGGATTGGACTCAAAAAGAGTGTTACCGGTTAAGAGGGATACTCGATAAAAATTAATCCTTATCCACTTAAAACTTATAGTCAAATTTTAGGACAAATTTCCTCGGAGAACTTAGTATTCCCGGTCTACTAGAAGTAATCTTATTTTGTAAGTTTGAAACAATAAATGAAAATCTTACATCTTCTTTAGGTGAATAAATAATTCTAGAATCTATTGACGAAAAACCTTTGTTAAATTGCTCCCTAAAGTTTGCTAATCCTGATACTAGTTCGTTAAAATACCAATCAATTTCATCAATAAAATCCTCTTTATTAACTGATGCCCCGAGAGTTATAGGTCCTAAATCAGCTTCAACATCAAGTTTAAAAGAACCACTATTTCTATATTTCAATAGCGACCCTGCAGTAACCAAAGAATCACGTGTGTCTCCAAAGCTGTCCATAAAATTATCAAAGTAAGATGAGAAATTGACTTGTGAGGTATCTCTAGATAGGTCACCCGCATATTGATATGTATACCCACCAAAAACACGAACAGGAATTCCAGCAACATCTATCTCACCATTAGCAGAACATTCAAAACCTGAAATTCTACTTCTACCGATGTTAAGTGCTTGGAAATAGAACTGTAATACGCCCTCGTCTATTATTATACTTCCTAAAGAATCAACCTGAGGCCTTAGTGTATACTCAATCATATTCTCGAATTGAAGCATAAACACAGCTACGTCTAGATATATCGCCTTATTTCCAACCACAAGCTTCTTCTTAACACCTGCTTCTAAATTAAGTCCAGATTCGCTCTGCAAATCAACATTTCCTATTATGTCAATACCGTCTGTGAGGTTAGCTGTAAAGAACTTTTCTGCAAGAGATGCAAATCTATAAGACTGACTGTATGATGCTCTAAAATGAGTGCCATGTGAAATTTCGTAGTTAAGCCCTGCTCTGAATACTGGTCCTGAAGACTCATCAAAAAAACCGGGATTAATATTTTGCTCCATTCTCGCACCAAACACAGAACGTAGTCTTCCGTGATGCCCCTCTATTTGGCCAAAGACAGCTGGATTTAAAGTGATAATCGAAGCATCTGGATATATAGAACTATGAGCAGATTGAACACTCAAAAAACTACCAAGCTGTGTCTCAAAGTGCTCATTTATCTTCTTTGAATACTTATACTCAGACATAAATAAATCGCTGGACATAGTCACCTCACCACCCGAATTATATCTTGAAGTTCTATAAAATCGGTTCGTTAACTTATGTCCTCCCCCTCTCCCATCAGTATAGCTAACCCATGGATCAATATTCATATTAAACCACTGATCCTGACTAGCGGTTCCATTCATAGGTAAATAAGCTGATGTCTCATAATCATCCCACAAAATAAATCTTCCCATTTGTTGGTATTGTGCAATTGCACTTATTCCAAATAATACTCTACTCGGGGGGCGAAACCTAAGTTTCATACTGAAGCGCGCCCTCTGTTCGTGTCCGGATGATAAATATGTTTTATCAGATAAAATGTTACCTCCTATTACTAAGTCTACCTTATCCCAAGATTGCCTGTGTGAAATTGAAGCTCCGTTTAAAACAGGAGAATAACTATGATCCCACCACCTCCATGATTCAACAGCGGGATCACTATAGACTCCGTTAAAAGCTTGAATATAAGTTTCTGGAGTAGATCCAGGCCAAACCGTTCTAAAATGAATTACTCCGTTCGAGGCACTAGTACCGTATAGAGATGACGCAGCACCTTTGATAACTTCTATTTGGCCCATATGCTCCATAGGTAAATAAGACCACCAGATCTCACTTAAATCACCTGATAATAAAGGCATACCGTCTAATAAAAGCGAAACCCGTGAGCCCACTCCGTAACTATATCCACTACCACCACGAATGCTCACCTGTGAATCCATAATAGAGACACCAGAGGTTTTAGACACTACACCTTTGAGGCCCACAGAGTTAGAATTTGAGGCCAAATATGGCTTAATAACTTCGATAGGAACTATCTCATCTTCCACATCTCTTTCGGAAATACTTGCTGAAACTACAGCCATTCCTATCACCTGTGACTCCGCAGTTAAACGAACATTAATACTTGATTCTTTAGTTTCTAAAACTGAAGCAATATTTATCAATTTTTTAGAGTAACCCACAAATGAAAACAGCAAGTCACACATGGTATGTCCTCCAACATCAATCTGGAAGCCACCATTAATATTAGTGGGGATTGCATAAACACTTTCTCCATCACAGACTACTTGTACTGTAACTCCAGGCAGTGAAATCTCAGAATTCAAGTCTGATACAGAGCCTCGTATAATAGTTGGCGTTTGGGCTGAAAAAGAAGTAATCCCAACTAATAGAGATACAAAAAACGCAAGTGAATTACGAGTATGAAAATTAATCATAAGGGCAATATACCTGCACAATTTTTAATGATGGTTTAATTCATGAAAAAGAAATGCCCATTTATCCGCTTGCTCGTCAATAACTTTCGAAGTGGGCTTACCGGCACCATGACCAGCATTAGTTTCAATCCTTATAAGAACTGGATTGTCCCCTTGATGAGCGGCTTGAAGTCTCGCTGCAAATTTGAATGAATGAGCTGGAACCACTCTATCGTCGTGATCCGATGTAGTAATCATAGTACTTGGATATGAAGTGCCATCTACGATATTGTGAACTGGAGAAAACGAAAGAAGATTAATGAAATCTGTAGATGAGCTATCGGCACAACCATATTCAGGAATCCATCCCCAACCGATTGTAAACTTGTGATACCTAAGCATATCCATAACTCCTACTCCAGGAAAAGCAACTGATGCGAGATCTGGTCGTTGTGTCATAACAGCTCCTACTAATAAACCTCCGTTAGAGTGTCCCTCAATAGCTAATTTGTTTGAAGAAGTATACTTTTCCGATATTAAATACTCCGCAGCCGCAATAAAATCATCAAATACATTCTGCTTATTGAGTAGCATTCCTGCTCTGTGCCAATCCTCACCAAACTCTCCACCACCCCTTAAATTAGGCATTGCATAGACTCCGCCACGTTCTAAAAAAACTATATTTGAAGCACTAAAACTTGGTGTCAAGCTAATATTAAACCCTCCATAAGCGTATAGAAGTGTTGGGTTATTTCCATTGAGCAAAAGCCCCTTTCTGTGAACTATAAACATTGGGATTTCTGTTCCGTCTTTAGACTTATACCAAACCTGTTTTGTTTCATATCCCTCTGGTTTAAATCTCACATCTGGAGCACTAAACAATTCACTCTTTTTTGATTTCGTTTCGAAACGATATATAGACGTTGGGTGAGTAAACGACGTAAATGCGTAGAAAACTTCATCGGCGCCCATTTTACCCCCAAACCCTCCCACTGTTCCAACAGAACTAGGTAATTCAAGTTCGTATGGATTCTCGCCATTAAGGTCATATTGAACTACTGCGTGACACGCATTTCGAAGTGATATAGCGAACAAACTTCCCGCGCTTGCGACAACCGACTCGAGCAAATGTTCAGACTCAGGAATTACATCAACCCATGAGCTTCTATCTGCCATGCTACCTTTCGTCTCAACAGAAATGAGTCGATACTTAGGAGAGTCAATGTCTGTTAGTAATAAAATATGCCCATCGACGTGCTCTACTACGGAGCTATGATCGTCAAATCCGTCAACAATAACTTCCCAATCAGCATCTTTATCTTCTAGATTCTTAATAAATAAGCTATTTCCGTCAGTACCTGTAGAAATATTTAAAACCAAATACTTATTATCTTCTGTCGCATATGCGAAATGATATCTGTTCGGCTCATTTTCGTCCATAAAAACAAGTTCATCCTCAGACTGATCAGTTCCTAACTTATGGAAATAAACACTGTGAAAGGTATTTTCCGCACTTAAAGCACTTCCTTTTGGTTCTGGATATCTACTGTAATAGAAACCATCTCCTACCCAACTTGTACCACTAAACTTTACCCATTTCAAGATGTCTTCTAACTCCTTTCCTGTTTCGATTTCCATAACATGGATTTCTTGCCAATCAGACCCTGCCTCACTTTTAATAACTGAAATATACTTTCCATCATCAGACGCTCCTCCGAGTGAAGCCGTTATAGTACCATCCTCGCTCAATGAGTTTGGATCGAGAAAAACACGTTCCTCTCCTCCAATCTTATCAAAAATGTAAACTACGCTTTGGTCTTGCAAACCATCATTTCTAGTAATAAAGTACTTATCACCCACCTTACGTGGAACGCCAACCTTCTCATAATTGAATAGCGTCTCATAACGAGAGTGCAACACATTTCTAAGAGGCATTGCGTCTAAGTACTTACGTGTCACTTCATTTTGTTCCTTTACCCACTTCTCAACCTCAGGATCTCTATCATCTTCGAGCCAACGATAAGGATCTGATACCGCAACGCCCCAAATCGTATCCACTTGATTAACAATTCTAGTTTGAGGGTAAATTATCTCTCCTGGTTTCATTACAAAAGATGAAGGCTCGCCACATGATAATAGTGCCATGAAGCAAAAAGTAAATATGATAACACGCATATGTTCATTTTTTCATCAAATATAACTTTTTCATTTTCTTTTATCGTCATATCTTTAGCATTAACGCTTAACCAAAAAATCCAAGTAGTGCAAGTAATTAATATTCATAGAAAATACCTTTCCCTGATTTCCTTTTCAATAGGGATCATTAGTTCTCTTGTAGCCCAAAGCGACCTTCCCTCCCAAACTCCATTTAAGTCAAGTATTCGTGCTCTATCTGTTATAAATAACGAAAGTGCTGTCTTTGCAGGTTCTGGCGGCTTAGTAGGATACACTGTTGATGGGGGGATAACATGGGATACTACACGTTTATCGGTTACTTCATCTTATGATTCTACCTTCTCTCCCTCTTTTAGATCGTGTGCGGTAGTAGACAATTATCTTATCGCAGTTTCAATATCATCTCCTGGGTTTATTATCAGAGCCCCATTACATGACCTTTCAAATACTGAAATAGTTTTAGAAAGTCATGAGCCTAGTACCTTTTGGGATTCTGTGAATTTTTGGGATGAGAAAGAAGGGATTATGATGGGGGACCCTAAAGACGATTGTTTATCAATATACATTACAAGAGATGGAGGAGTAAACTGGGAAAAGGTAGATTGTTCAATCATTCCTCCCACAATTATTGGAGAAGCTGCATTTGCAGCAAGTAATGGTAACATCGCCTGTTATGAGAATGATGCGTGGATAGCTACTGGCGGTGTCGCTTCGAGGGTATTTCACACCTCAGATAGAGGCCATACTTGGAATGTGGCGGAAACTCCACTAATTCAAGGCGGCACAATGACTGGAGCCTTCGCTATAGATTTCAAAAGTTCTAAAATCGGTATCGCAATTGGTGGTGACTGGGAAAATCAAAGCTCGAACTCAGGCAATATCGCTTTTACATCCGATGGCGGCCTAACTTGGGAACTACTATCTGAAAACCGAGGACCGGGTTATAGGTCGTGCGTCATTTGGAGGCCGGGCACATATAAAGAATGTGTCGCAATAGGTACTAAAGGAATTGATTATTCACTAGATGATGGCTTAACATGGTCGCACATTTCCGATGAAGAGTACTATACAGGTCGATTTTCCCCTAACGGTAAATATCTATGGTTAGCAGGCAATAAAGTGGTTTCGCGATATGTTTGGTCTGATTTACGAGATTCCTTAATTAAATTTAGACATGAGTAAACCTACTTTAGACTCTATTCATAGTCTTCTACTTGCTGTTGAGACCAAAATGGGAATTGAAATCACTTGTACAAGAGATTGTGAAGTATTAGCTCAAGAAATGATTCGATTTGACAGGAGATTCGTTTTAAGTGTAAGCACACTTAGAAGGATATTCGGACTCATTAAAAGTAAAAACCCTCCTTCACTTACTACGCTAAATTCATTAGCTAGATATACTGGGGCAGCAAGCTATTCAAAATGGGAGTTGACGAATAATAAAGATAAACCTTTTATTAATTCTGATGACATTCAAGTTAATAGCCCTGTTAATGAGAATACCCCATCAACGAATACTGAGGTGATTTTTGATACTATCAAATCATTAAAAAACTTTTTAAATTATTTCGAAAAAGATGAAGATTTTCAAATATCATATCAAAATTTAAAAACCGTAAGGGATTTATCTTTATTTCTTTATCGAATGCAAGCCTTTCCTGAATGGATGTGGAGGCGAGCAAATAGAAACCCTAAAGCAAGATTGTTTGTAGAAACGTATCCGCCTTATGATTTTTTAAGCAGTTTCGGAAGAAAAATGATGATTGACTTTCTTGAGACATCAAACACTACTGAGTCAGATATTTTTGCACATTCATTATTAGCTACAGGTAGTTTATTTGAAGGTAAACCATTTTCAATTTCTATAAGAAATCTACCATTCCTAGGAAAACTTGACTCTACTATTCATCCTAAACCTCAAGCACGAGTATTTGGCATAAATCTTGTTGCGTTAAAATATGACTTTAGAAATATTGAAAATCAAAATATAGACTTTAGACAGGCAATAAAAGATGGTCTAGAAAATGAACTTGAAATTTGGCCAGTATGGTCTTCTGCGCAATGTTCGTTTAAATTAATAATTTCGAAATGGATAATACTTTCTTGTGATATGGAACTACTAACCATTTTAAATAAAACACTTGATGGTCATAGAAATAAGCTATTAATTGACTTTCGCAACAAATTAGATGATACGACTTTAGATGTATATCAATCATGGTGTTTATACCTGATAGGCGAAAAAAGTCAAGCTCGTTCTATAATTGATCAAATTGAATCCGTTAAATTTAGACAATATGAAGAAAGGACTAACTCTATGTTTTATTATGCATTGACTTCAAAACTATATTCTGGAAAAAGAAAAAAATCGAGCTTAGAAGAGCTCGACTTATTAACGAATCAGACAAAGTATTTTGGACTTAGGAAAATGCTTGATGTCTTAAATTAATTCGAAATTCTTGATCAAGAGGGCCCCATTGTATTCATCAACAGTATAAAAATAGATATAACATCTAACTTATTCAACTATTGAACTGTATTGAACTACTTTGAACTACTTTGAGAACATTATAATATATAAATATGAAATTTGACGCATTAGTATTAGAAGGAGGTAGTTTAAAATGTGCTTTCACTGCTGGTATACTAGACGTATTGCTAGATGCAGACTATCCCGAATTCCAATTCTACTATGGAGTTTCGAGTGGCTCTATGGCTATGTCATATTACATCGCAAAACAAAGAAAAAACTTCATTAAAGTAACGAGGGCATTAGTTGAAAATCCTGACTTCTTAAGTTATAGAAACACTTTTTCAGAACAAGGGTTAATGAATCTTGATTTTTTAAAGGGGTATGTAAATGATACTTTTCCTTTCGATGAAGCAGCTGCGGATCTTTACAGCAAAGGCAAAACCGTTTGTATAGTAGCTACTGATTATCATACAGGAAAACCTCACTACTTAAAACCACGTGAAGGAAAGTGGTTAAACTACATGATGGCTTCTGCCACACTTCCTATTATTACTAAAGGAAAAACTAATGTTGATGGAACTTGGATGTTTGACGGTGGCTATTCTGATGGCATTCCCATAAAAAAAGCTATTTCTGATGGAGCAAAGAGTATATTAGTTATTAGAACACGTCCCTCTAAAATTAAAATTGACAAAAGTTACGTCTCTCTTATGGCGGAGTACTGGAATTACAATAATGACAGTATCTCTGATCTCTTTTCTCGTGGATATAAACGTTATAACAAATGCGTTGATTTCCTTAATGGCCCAAAACCCGCTGGTATAAATTGGCATCAAATTGCACCTCCTACAGAATTACGAGCTGATGGATTCTATTTACACGTACAAGATGTAGATGCGGATTATCGTTTGGGCTTAGAAATGGGAATGAATTTCTTAAGCCAAATGAGATAGTTGCTAGTGCTTTATAACAATGTGCTTGCTCTCAAATCTAAACCTATCACCAAAGACACCTCCTTGTGCTCTTTTTCCTGCAGAAATAGCCATGGTTATACCTGCTTGACGAGGTACACCTAAGAGTTTCTTCACTCTTTTTGAATCCAAGCCTTCCATGGGACAGGTATCAAACCCATGAGCACGCATTGCTAGCATAAAATGAGCACAAGCCAGAGCAGTACTTTTATGCCCCCAAACTTGCATCCCCCATCTTCCCATCGGCTCTCTCGGTGTAGGCTTTCTTATCCCTCTTATATTATAAAAAAGCCATTTAAAAGGAGCCGCAAGGCCTAAAAAACCTGTGGTGTAAATCATAGGGGTTATTTTCCTAAAATACTGATATGCTTTTTCAGGCATATCTCCCCTCCTATCAAACTCGTCTAACATCCACTGATTATTTCTCTTCCAAAGATCAGGTCTAGCAACAAATACGAACAACTCTTTAGCTGTAGAAGCTGCTGGCTGCCCTAAACATAGCCTTACAAGTTCCTTCTTCTTAACCGCATCAACTACGTGGTGTATTTCCCAAGCTTGTAAATTTGAAGAATTAGGCGCCTTAAGTGCTGCGTCTAAACATTGATCTATGACTTCTTGAGGAATGGAATCGTTAGAAAAAAAGCGAACACTGCGTCTCGAATTAACAACATCATGAAATGCCTTTGAATCAGTTATAGGTGCTTCAATAGATGGGCGAGATTTCTCTTCGGGCGCCTCAAACATTTTTACTTTAACCATTATAGTTGAATATTATAACGACAAGAATAACCCAGCTATGGTAGCTGACATTAGATTAGACAGCGTACCTGCAACAACAGCTAATAAACCGAATTTAGCAATCTCTGTACGACGTGAGGGAGCTATCCCGCCTAAGCCACCAAGCAAAATCGCAATGGAACTAAGGTTAGCAAATCCGCACAGTGCGAAAGCAACTATCGCTTTAGACTTTTCTGAAAGAATCAAAGTTGTATCTTCAGCTAGGTATGGCATGAAGTCTAGATATGCTACGAATTCATTGACAACAAGTTTTTGGCCTATAAAAGATCCAACAATATTCGCTTCATGCCAAGGGACACCTATCAAAAAAGCGAGAGGGCTGAATAAATATCCTAGAATAAGTTCTAATGTTAGATTCGGAAATCCAAACCAGCCTCCTACTCCACCAAATATTCCATTTACAAGTGCAATTAGGCCTACAAAAGCTAACAGCATTGCTCCCACATTTAGTGCTAATTTCAGCCCTGCTCCTGCACCAGAAGCGGCCGCATCAATAACATTTGCAGGCTTTTCGTCTCCGTAATCTTCGCTATGTTCATCTTCCGATTTTGTGTCTCCCTTATCTGTTTCGGGCATTATTAATTTCGCGAAAAGAAGTCCTCCTGGAGCTGCCATAAATGATGCTGCAATTAAATAATGTAATGGCACACCCATAGAAGCATATCCCGCCAAAACACTTCCAGCTACTGAGGCTAACCCTCCACACATTACAGCAAAAAGCTCAGACTTAGTCATTGTTTTAATGAACGGCTTAACTACAAGAGGTGCTTCTGTTTGACCTACAAAAATATTAGCTGTTGCAGACAGTGACTCTGTACGAGAGGTTCCCAGCAACTTACTCAGAGCTCCTCCAAGAACGTTAATTACCCACTTCATTATGCCCAAATAATACAGCACGCTAATAAGCGACGAGAAAAAGATTATAACAGGAAGAACACGTAATGCAAAAATAAAACCATTATCAAAAGTTGCGGTTAAATTCCCAAACAAGAAGTTAATACCATCATTACCGTATGCAATAACTTTAGATACAGCATCTGAAATACCTTCTAAAACTATTTTTCCATAAGATGAGTAGAGAACGAAAGCACCAAAAGCAAATTGCAAAGAGAAAGCTCCTATTACTGTTCTCAGATTAATCGCTTTCCTATCCTTAGACAAAAGAACCGCAATTCCTATCAGAACCACCATCCCCACCAGACTCATTAAAATTTCCATGCCGTGAATCTAAGTATTATCTGCCCTGAGTGCACCATCTTTCACAGTGAAAGCAAATGGAATTAAATTAATTGCACTCTCTGAGACCAAAACAATTTCATTTCTCGCTTGCATTAAAATTTTAATTTTATTCGATTGGCGAATTTCAGATTCCAACAGAACCTGACGACAGCCCCCACAGGGTAAGAAAGCTCTCTCATTTGCAACAGGTGAAGGAGATACAATTGCAATAGCCTCTATCTCTTCGCCAGGACAAATTGCTCCTGCAGCAAATAATGCCACGCGTTCTCCACATAACCCTGATGGATATGCAATATTTTCTTGATTACTTCCTATAACAATATCCCCAGACTTCAGCCTAACTGCAGAGCCAACTTTAAATCCCGAATAAGGGGCGTAAGCGGTTGCAGCAGCTTCATGTGCTTTAATAAGCAATTCTGATTCTTGTTTGGTTAAATCCGCAGCTTCTACGAGTGTTAGTTTACTGCTCGCTTCCATGACTTCATAATTCATCCAAGAAAGATACTATTAAAACTTGTATGCTAGGATTTCCTATGGGCAGAATTCGCCGAAGCTAGATAGAATATTTAGAATATCCGAAACAGTTACTACACCATCTCCATTAACATCACCTTGACAAGATGATGCACATCCGAAATCGGCGAGAATGATTAACAAATCACCAACCTCAATCGCACCATTATTATTCAAATCAAGTGGGCAAAGACCTACTCCTTGACAATCAAAGCCTGGCAATGGATAATTGCACGTTCCTGGGTCTGTTGCAAGCGAATTAAAGTTGCAAGCTGTAATATCAGAACAACCAGGAATCTCATTCTCATCGCAAATACCATCTCCGTCTGCATCATTCAAGCATACTCCTGCACAATCATAAATGGAGCTAATAGGGTAGGTACAAGATCCGTCATCAGTATCTGCAAGACTATCGTAGTTACAAGCATTAACATCAGTACATCCAAGAACAGGACTGTAACAAGACCCATCATCAACAGTCGCGTTAGGATCGTAGTTAGGCGAGGTTGGATCTGTACAACCTGAAATTACAGGGGAATCTAGACAGAATGAATGATTTGCTTGAGTACCGAAAGAACCTCCAGCTACCATTTGGGCAAGGATAGTACCCGCGGCATCAACTAACTGATAATCTCCCGTTACTCCACCGAAGCTCAATCCATCACCATAGCTATCAAAAACTGAAAGTGTGTAGCAT
The DNA here is from genome assembly GCA_002746975.1 of Bacteroidota bacterium. Taxonomy (GTDB): domain Bacteria; phylum Bacteroidota; class Bacteroidia; order Flavobacteriales_D; family Sanyastnellaceae; genus UBA974. The sequence goes on from NVXE01000006.1 coordinate 18,565, forward strand.
CCATATGAAAGACAATTAGTCTCTACATAAGTTGTTTCTGCTCCAGCATAAGGTCCTCCAGACCAAACAACTAGACCACTCGCATCCGCTACAGACCAAGTCGTCTCACCAGGATAAGAATCCGTTAATAAAGTAAATGTAACAGAACCTCCTCCTAAAACTGAGAACGAAGTATTCGATACGTTGTTCGCAACATTTGCGTCTAAACCATTCGATGTTCCAAGGGCAACAGAAGCGTTAATAGTATGAGCACCAGGCCCCAAATCAATACACTGGTTTCCGTTCGGACAAACTGCAATATCAACAGAAGCCCCTGAGGGTAGTGATCCCGTCCAAGTGTTTGTTGTTACAGAGCCTCCATTGAAACTATAAGTTGTAGTGAACTCTGTTATGGTTTGGACACCTAGGTTTACAACAGTAATTACTGGGCTAACTGCAGTTCCACAGTTAGGAGCTGTTAATCCAGAGACTCCTTGAAGTGCTATGTCCCAATCTGATCCCCCTGCACCTTGAGTAATTATTACGTTAGAGTTAGATATGTCGAAGAATACATTACCCTCTCCTTTAACCTTAAAACGGGCAGTAGTTGTTGTTATGTTTGGTATTAAAACTACTGCGGAACCATCATTAGTTACACCAGTAGCAAGCTGAGTTGGAAATGTGTAACCACCATCCGTTGATAAAAGAATCTCTACCGTAGAACAGTTAACCGGAGCCATATTTGTTCCTGCAACATCCCATGTTATAGTTGCAAAACCGTTAGCTATTGACCCTGTATTTGGTGATGTAAGCACAAATGGTCCAGAATTTCCATCGACTGAAATAGAAATTAAATCGTCCGTAAACGCTCCCCCACCAGCTCTATTATCTCTTACTGAACACTTAAATTGTAGCCCTCTAGAATATGTAGGCAGATGTTCACCGATAGTGACGGTACCGTTTACAAGGTCTGAAACACGCGGAAAAACACGAGTTGTTGAAGTTGTCGAAGACCATGATCTAAATATCGGTTGATTTCCAGATGGATTTGTAAGATTATTATCTCCCGCAGCAGTAGTAGGTCCTAAATCATATTCTTCCCAATTGTAAGTAATAGGGTCTCCATCAGCATCACTACCCGAAGCTACAAGCTCAAATGGCGTATTCGCCGGAATTGTGCTTCCTCCACCATATGCAATAACTGTAGGAATATTATTATTCGTTGCTGAAGGAACATCACATGAATTACCTCCTCCATTTACAGTGAATGCAATCATTTCATTTATACTGTGGTTATGAAAGTGATCATCTGAATTAGATTGTAAGTTGGGTGCGCAAATCCCAGCATACCCCATGATAGTAGAAGCTGAACCAGGCTCGAAAGCGGCTCCAGCAGATCTATTACAACTGTTGTTTTGAGTGTGGTTAGCTCCCCATTGATGGCCCATTTCATGAGCAACGTAGTCAATATCAAACGGGTCATTAACAGGAGAGTTTTGGCCTGTTACTCCACCAGCTTTATTACCACCACAAGGAGATTGCAAGTATGCTACACCTCCGCCACCAGTTGAAAACACGTGACCTATATCGTAATTATTAGAACCTATAACATTATCACAAGTAGTCTGGTTTTGGCCTAGCATGGAAGAACCATTACCATTAGAATATGGATCCGAACCACTGTTTAGAAAAATCAAATTATCATTGTTTGGAACAAGAACCATTCGAATACAAACGTCTCGTTCAAATACTCCGTTAACCCTAGCCATAGATGTATTCATTGCTGAGATTACACCTAAAACTGTTCCCCCGTGAAATGTAGCATATTCACCTGTACATGCTAAAGCCAAACGGTACGTACGTAGTGTAGTTCCGTTAGACACCATCATATTTTTTTGCATCCCCATCTGTAGAATTTGCCCTTTAGAATCAAGAGTTTCAGGGGTAGAAGTTTGCTTTTTTACTTTTTTAGGAGCCAAAGAGGAAAGTCCACCATCCTTTACAATACATCCTTCGTGCTGCTTGTCCGTATTTTCATAAAAACTAGACTTCGTATAGCTAATGCATTTGGTTAAGTCGCCTGAAGTAAAGGGGTCAATATAAACTGTTGATTTCGAGCTTAATATCATTGCATGAAAGCCCTCGGGGGTAAGGTCGAACCTAACGATGGACGAAGGGTTATCTATCCCTTGACCTAAGTACACCTGAATCTCTGGATATTTAGCTGCAAGTTCAGGTGACATTACTGGGCTATTAACAAACGAAAATGATTCCATAGTTCCGTCAGGCATAGGCAACTCAATAATTACATTTGACGATTTCGCAGAAATGTTTGAGCGACTAGATTCTAATGGAGCAGCATCTAAAACTTGCTTAATGCTCTCAATATTTAATTCTATAGTTCTGTAATGAGCCGGCTGTATAGTAGGCTTTTCATCAGCCGTTCTAACCTCCACATCTGACCAATATCCTCCTTGAGCAGAAAACTGATTAATATTAGATTGCAGTATACTTACACAAAACAAGGTTGCTATAAATATAGCTGAAGGAAATAGTCGGCGCATTTGAATATTGGGATTGAGTTCTAGATATTTCTAGATACTAAACGCCTATATTCATAAACGGTTGCCTGAGAATGAATTTATTTTCTTACTTGCACGGATTCACACAGAGTGTACTTACTCAAACGATGGTTTATTCCAAACCTTTATTTTATCGTTAAGCTCAACACCATCAAGCACTTCTACAATTAATCCATCTGAAAGACCTAGTACTATATCATGACGCTCATAAGTGTTTGGAGCGATTTCTACGTCAACGAAGGCCTGATGTTTATCAAATTGCACGAGAATTTCACTAACCGTGAGTACTGAATCGCGACGATCGAGCTCTACATCTGCATTAGCAGAGTAGCCCGCTCGAAGGAACTGACCTTCTTCAAGAACGACGGCAGCTTTAATTTCAAACTGTATCGCCCCAGATTCTTCAACTCCTTTAGGTGAAATATGCTCTAATGTAGCAGGGTATGCTGACCCGTCAATAGCACCGATAGTAAGAACGATGCCCATTCCTTCGTGTAGCTTCTCCACCTCGCTTTCATCAATTTTTCCGACAAAAATTAAGTCCTTCATGTCTGCAACAGAAGCGACAGTAGTTCCATCATTGAAATTATTTGCTTCAATTACACTATTCCCCTTTTTTACAGGAACATCTAAGACCATACCGTCGATAGTAGATCTAATTAATGTATTCGACGCGCTGCCACCCCTTGAAGTAACTCCTTCTCTTACAATTCTAAGGTTATCCTCAGCTCCAAGCACCTCCTCATTAGCTTGGTTTAAAGCAAGTTCAAATTTCTGAATTTCCATACCGGAAACAACTCCCTTCTCAAATAATTCGGCATTCCTTTCATAGGTAGTTAGAGCGTCTGCTCTTGAAATCTTAGCTCTTGAAAGTCTATTTTCAGCACTTGATAATGCAGACATATTTGGTACTATAGTAACCTCCGCAATAATATCACCTGCTTTAACTATATCACCCGCTTCAACATGTACAACTCGTACAATCCCACTTACTTGAGGCTTTATCATTATCTCCTGACGAGGCTGAATACTACCAGAAGCAACTGTTTTGAGAACAATATCACCCATTTGCGGCGATTTAGTTTCGTAAGTAGCTAGAGTGGTTTGTTCTTTTGCATACAAGAAATCAACTGTGTAGATAGCAGCTCCCACTACTAAGACTACGAACCCTAAAAGGGTATATAAACGACCTTTTTTCATTCTGTTCTTATTGCTTCAACGGGACGCACTGCGACAGCACGAAGAGCAGGTAATATGCCTGCGATAAGTCCCATCACGAGCATAACGCCGAGGGCGATTAGCACGATATTAAGTGATACTTCTGGATTACGGAAGCTACCGCTTGCCCCATCCATAGATTTTAGTAGATCATTAACGACCTCAAGGGACGCAACTCCTAAAGAAACTCCAGCAAGACCTGAAAGAGTAGTTAGGAACATAGTTTCTGCCATGATTTGACGCATAACCGTAAAAGGAGTTGCTCCCATAGCTCTACGTATGCCTAACTCTTGAGTTCTCTCTCTGACAGTAATAAGCATAATATTCATTATACCGATTGCCCCTGCTAGAAGAGCAAGACCTCCGAAAATAAAAGAAATTAGCCTAAATGCTGCGAATATTGTTTCTATCTCTTCAAATGCCGATGCCATAGTCCAATGTCCGAACGCCCGCTTATCATCAGGATGTACAGACTTCCTTTGCTTCATAAGACCTATTATCTCATTTGCTGCAGAATCAGCATGAATTTCTTTATCTATGAGAATTCCATACCACCCCACTTTATCTCCTGTATGAAATGCTTTACCAAACGTAGTATAAGGAACGAAGATACTTTGATTACCTTCCTCTGCGTCCTCGCCTGTTTTATAAGTGGAGTATACACCTACGACAGTAAATAGCACTCCTTGTACGCGTATCGAACTACCTATAGGCTCTTCACCTTGTTCGTACAACAACTCTAAGACACGTTTTCCTATTACAGCAACCTTCCTTTCTTGATCTAAATCACCATCGTTTAGATATCTACCACTAATAATTTTAACTGGGTCAATCTCGATATATCCAGGGATATCTCCATAAACATTGAATGCCCCAGACTTCGTTCCCCTCATAATATTATTTGACCCTCTATGACCTCCTAGTTGGTTTCTAGGAGCTATCAAGGTTGCTGAAGTAGAATTTTCTCTCAGATACTCAGTGTCTGAACTATTAAAATTAAACGACCTACCTCTCTTAAATCCTTTATATGGTTTTGCCGTCCATTGAGTCCAAACAAACATCGAGTTCTTCACCCTCCCTCCCATATCACTCGTTACTCCATTTTCTAAGCCATTTGAAGCTCCAACAGTAACAACAATCATGAAAAGCCCCCAACCCACACCTAGCCCCGACAGGAACGTGCGGAAAGGATTCGTTAAGAATACTTGAAGAATCTCGAGCATTCTATCTCGATCAAATAAGTTTATTTTAGACAGAAACTTCATCTTATTCGTCTCTTAAAGCTTCTACCGGTCTAATACTAACCGCTCTTAGAGCTGGACCTATACCACTTACGACACCCACTACTACTAATATACCCATCGCCACTAAAGCTATCCTGAAATCTACTTGAGGATTCTTAAAGTACTCATGATCTACCATGGGAGAAACAACTTCCAGTAACCAAACCCCTATAATCAAACCTACTGACCCCGAAACAATCATTAGCGATAGAGATTCTTGAACTACTAAACCCACAACTGAGGCACTACTAGCGCCCAATGCTTTTCTTACACCTATTTCTTTCGTCCTCTCCTTAACTGCTATGGCTAGTATATTTGCTACCCCTACTGCTCCCGCGAGTAGCGTCAACAGACCTATACCCCAAATAAACAACTCAATACCCATAAATATATTTTGGTATCTCTCGTACTCTTCGTTGTTATTCTCCATCCAAACACCTCTCGGATCGTCTGGGTGTACGCCTTTTCTATCCTTGAACCACGTTAATAACGATTCTGTCAAAGATTGAGTAGCTGTAATAGGCATAGTTCCTGTACCTAGAATAATTTGGTCTACTTTATCCGTAGACCTAAATATCTTCTGAGCAGTAGTAAAAGGTAAATAAGCCATCTGATTCTCCCATCTACTTGCAGGGTCATCAAAGGTACCCACTACCATAAACTGAACGCCACCAATTATTAAATAAGTACCTATCGGATCATTTTCTTCATAAAGGTCTTCTATTATTTTCGTGCCAATTACTGCGACTTTCGTGTTTTCGTCAATGTCACGTTGAGAAATGAATCTACCTTTTGTAAGAACAGTGTTTTCAAGCATTTGATGATCGGGATCGACACCTCTCAAAGGAAAATTACTCTCCTTATCCTTATACTCCATTGACATACCCCAAATTCTTACCCTCCTCGAAAAAGCTTCAACACTATCCATTTTTTGGAACATTGCATCAACATCAGAATTGAGCATCAAAATATTATGGTTTGGTTTATTTCCACGGTAGGCTAGCTGAGTTCTCCCAGAACTTACCCAAATAGAATTAACTGCATCGTCACTGAATTGATTTTTAACGCCATTCTGTAAACCAAACCCCAGTCCTTGCATTACAACAAGTATGAAAACCCCAAGCGCAATAGAAAGCCCTGTCAAAGCAGTGCGAAGCGGGTGACTTAACACCGTATTTCCTATTTCGAGCCAGGTATCTCGGTTAAACATTACAGTCAGAGTTATCTAAAATCAATTTGACCATCCACAAGGTGTATCGTTCTATCACAAAGTGCTGCGATATCAGATTCGTGAGTTACAATAATCATTGTAATACCTTCTTTATTTACTTTCCTTAGTAAATCCATTACTTCGTGAGAAGTAGTGGAGTCTAAAGCCCCAGTGGGTTCATCTGCTAGAATCACTTTAGGTTCACCAACTAATGCTCTAGCAATAGCTACACGTTGTTTTTGGCCTCCACTCATTTGATTAGGAAGGTGATTCGCCCAATCCTCAAGTCCTACCTTCTTAAGGTATTCCATAGCTTTCAAATTCCTAACCTTTCTAGGTACGCTCTGATAGTAAAGCGGAAGAGCTACATTCTCAAGAGCTGATTTAAAGCCTATCAAGTTAAAGCTTTGAAATACAAAACCTAAAAATCTACTTCTATATTTAGCAGCTGCTCTTTCGTTTAAACCAGCCATAGAAGTTCCCGCAAGTTCATAATCCCCACTGTCAAAATCATCTAGTAATCCCAAAATATTTAAAAGGGTAGACTTACCAGAGCCTGACGAGCCCATAATAGCCACCATTTCACCCTTTTTTATATGGCTACTCAACCCCTTCAAAACTTCCAGTTTGTGGGAACCAGCAGTATAAGATTTTCGTATTTCTTTCAATATTATCACGGTCGCGAAGATAGCAGACTTGAACCTTTTTAAACGTTAATTTCTGACAATGTATATATTACCCATCTATTAGGTCAAATACCACGATAAAAGTCGTAATTTCGCGCGGCCGTAGAGCTATCAAACCTACAATTATTACACTATGAGCGGAATAAGAAACATTGCCATCATTGCCCACGTTGACCATGGGAAAACTACACTTGTCGATAAAATCATTCATCGTTGCCAGGTAGTTGACCCACGTAAAGAAACGGGTGAACTTATTCTAGACAGCAACGATCTTGAACGGGAGCGCGGGATTACAATCCTTTCTAAGAATGTCAGTGCTATGTGGAAAGGCACAAAAATTAACATTATAGATACTCCTGGTCACGCGGATTTCGGTGGTGAAGTTGAACGTGTTCTGAAAATGGCCGACGCAGTAGTTCTGCTAGTAGATGCTTTTGAGGGACCTATGCCACAAACTCGTTTCGTACTTGGGAAAGCACTTGAGCTGGGACTTAAACCTATTGTCGTTGTAAACAAGGTTGATAAAGAAAACTGTACACCTGATATCGTTCATGAACAGATATTTGACTTAATGTTCAACCTTGATGCTACAGAGGAACAGCTTGATTTCCCTACTGCATATGGTTCAGCGAAACACAACTGGATGGCTGAGGATTGGCAAAATCCAGCAGAAAACATTGATTATCTTCTTGATTTAATCGTTTCTGAAGTTCCCGAGGCCCCTTTCAATGAAGGAAATCCTCAAATGCAAATTACTTCGTTAGACTACTCAAAGTACACTGGTCGTATTGCTATTGGAAGACTATTTAGAGGGGAACTTCACACAAATAGAGACTATGCTCTATGTACAGCTGATGGAGTGAAAAAAGTTAGAGCTAAAGAACTTTTCATTTTTACAGGTCTAGGTAAAGAGAAAGTTGATAGTGTAAGGGCTGGTGATATTTGTGCAATAAATGGAATTGAGGGATTCGAAATAGGAGATACTATTTCTGACCTTGAAAACCCCGAAGCAATTAAGCGTATTGCTGTGGATGAGCCTACAATGAGTCTAATGTTCACGATTAACACTTCTCCTTTCTTAGGAAAAGATGGTGACTACCTCACCTCTCGTCACATTCGCGAACGCCTAGATATGGAGCTTCAGAAAAACCTCGCCCTTCGTGTTGAGCCTACAGATAGTGAGGACAAATGGAATGTTTACGGAAGAGGAATCCTTCACTTATCTGTTCTTATCGAAACTATGCGCCGTGAAGGTTACGAACTTCAGGTCGGAAAACCTCAAGTTATCTTCAAGGAGATTGATGGGAAAAAGCATGAGCCATTCGAGACATTAGTCATTGACGTTCCTGAAACTTCTGCAGGAAAAGCAACTGAACTTGTTATGATGCGTAAAGGCATGCTATTAGTTATGGAACCTAAGGGCGAACTGCAGCATTTGGAGTTCCGCATACCTTCTAGAGGTATCATTGGTCTTAGAAACCAAATCCTAACTGCTACATCTGGTGAAGCAATTATGACTCACCGTTTCGATAGCTACGATCTTTTTGCTGGTGAAATCTCAACAAGAATGTCTGGATCTCTTGTAAGTTCTGAATTAGGCCAAGCACGCGCATATGAAATTGACCGTCTTCAAGAGAGAGGTACTTTCTTCATAGATGCAGGTCAGGATATTTACCCAGGACAAATAGTAGGTGAGTCTTCTCGTAATACTGATATGGAGATAAATCTCGTCCGTGGAAAGAAACACAGTAATGTACGTTCATCTGGAGCTGACAAGAGTCTCAAAATTGTCCCTCCTAAGAAAATGTCTCTAGAAGAATACATGGAGTGGATAGCTGACAACGAGTATCTCGAGGTTACACCTAAAGCTCTTAGAGTACGTAAAGTTCCTGGAACTCGAATTCCTTAAACTACTAATAGGCAAATTACTTAACAAAAAAGGTCAACCAATTGGTTGACCTTTTTTGTTACTTGACAATATTAAATCCTACAGTCAAAGAAATCCTACTTCCCGTATTGTATGGAATCTCTTCCACTAAGTACTGTTCAATGACCTCATCATAATAAAAATTAGAATAGGTTAAATTCTTTCCCGGCACGAATGAAATATTAATCGGAATATTTATCTTATCTGATTTAATAGTAAAACCAGCAGCGACTACCATCCCAAATCCAGATAATGAAATGTTTGGTCCAAAGGCTGCTTCTAATCCTTTTTCTGACCTCATCCCAAAAAGAGATGAAATGGAAGGCAAAAACAACCCTCGTTCCATACCACCCACAAGAAAAACCCACTCCACAAGCCCTACCATACTTTCGCCATCGGCGAAACGAGTTTCAAGCTGCCATCCATATTGAGAAACTACTGATGTTGTTGAATTACCCCAACCTTCATCACCAGGTCTATTACTATTTTGGATGTAATCTGAGGTGGAACCAGGTGTGACAACAGTCATCCCAATTCGTGGGCCTGACAGTTTATCTACTTGTGCCTGTGATACCGAATAAGCAAGTACTAAGATTAAAGTTAAAACTAAATATTTCATATATCTTTATACATTGGTGTTTCCCAAACATACGACTTTAAAATACTATAATAAGTACATACATGATTCGATTTTATAAAACTGTATTCTTCTTTACCTTCATGATGTGGACTGTACTCACTTCCCTAGCCCAAACTTTTGACGACCTTACCTTCGGCACGAATGACGCTTTAGAGATTGTTACTTGGAATATTGAGTGGTTTCCTAAAAATGGGACAACAACTGTAAATTACGTGAGAGATATTATCGAAGCTATCGATGTCGATGTTTTGGCGATTCAGGAAATTGACGACACTACAGTATTTAAAGGGATGATAAACGAGCTCGAAAACTTCGACTATGTATTAATGGACGGGTGGTTTGGAGGGCTCGTGTACGTTTATAATACAGACCGTATCGAAATAGAGGATGCTTTTGAAATCTATACTTCTTCCCAATATTGGAATCCTCTACCTAGATCTCCCCTAGTACTTAAGTTTAAACATCTTGGGGAAACTATTTACGCAATAAATAACCACTACAAATGCTGCGGAGATGGCTATATCGACTTATCAGATAACGGAGATGAAGAGGTGCGACGTTTAACTGCCAGTACTTTAATCGAAAATTATATTAGTGAATTTCTCCCAAACGAAAGAGTAATCGTACTGGGCGATCTAAACGATCTAATATCTGAACCTGCTTTAAACAACGTCTTTACACCGTTCTTAAACAAACCCAATGAGTACATGTTTGCCGATATGGGCATTGCAACAGGACCTAGCTCAGGGTGGTCTTACCCGAGTTGGCCTTCACATATCGATCATATTTTAATAACGGATGAGCTTGTAAGTGATTTTTGGGATATAAACTCAACAATAGTATCCTTAGATATTGCTTCTCACATGTCTGGGGGATGGAGTTCATACGATTATAACATCAGCGATCATAGACCTGTAGGACTTAGAATCACACCTTCTCCCCTTTCAATAAACGAACTTTCTGGAAATACTCTGACAACAATTAACTCTGACAGGAAAGTGTTAAGTATTACGGATGTCTTAGGACGTCAATGTAATTACGAACCTGGTAAAATTCTGTTTTTTCTGTATGATGATGGGTCAGTAGATAAAATTCTAAGCTCATTTGAAAGCCAAATTGAATAACTTTCTGCACCGACGTCAACTAAGTGATGATCGTCATAGTAATTCGTTATAATTTTCGCTCCAGGCCACTGGTTACCATCTATGTAGATCCCACCCTCGAAACATTGAGGAAGAATGAAGGTTTCTTCGCATAGTTGAGGAGGGTTTAGTAAAATCGTTTGCCCACCTTTATCTCCCACTTTATTAATCATCCTATTGATTATTTCACACACTTCGGTAGACATTTCAACTTTCAACTCTTCGCACTCTATAGATTCAATACTTTCCACTTCACTGGACACAAAGCCTAGTCCTTTATATACATCTGTCAAGTTTGATGAGACCGGTTTGAATTCAATGCCTATGTAATTAGATATTTGAAAATACCATGAAAGTAATATGTAATAAGGAACCTTTGTAGCCCAAACCATTTCAAAAATAGCACCCTTTATAGGAGTTGACGAATTCACAAGCCAATCCCTGGCAGACTCTTTATTTACGGCTTCTTCTCTATTCCATAACGCAGGGTAAACATCGACAACGAGGTACCTAGTACTTACAAAAGATAGCGCCACATCCAAAACGAAATCCGAATTACCTAAACTCTGACTAGAGCTACAAACACTAAATCCTTTTAGGCCATGAGGTATGAGAGCGTGCGGATCTATTCCTCTATAGCAAGTGCTGCTACCAACGAAAAGAAAATCCAACGTATCCGAAGGAGACATCTCCATTAACTCAGCTGTTTTCAAATTTACTTCTCCGTTGCTAGACCTCTCAGCAATGAACTGAGTTTCGACAAACGAATTGTTGAGTGAAACAACCCATAATAGCCCCCAGGACACAAATAATGAAAGCACAAATAAGAAAATACGCTGGAGGAAAGAATTCATTTGGTATAAATCATTTAAAATTGAAAATAAATGAAACTAGCCTCAGACTGTAGGTTTTTCAGGCACAGCCAAGTACAGATTGCGTAAGCAAACCACCTAATGGGCAAAGCTTTACTAGAAAGCCACCATTTAGGTATTTCTCCTGAACGCTGAAACCAATCCACAATTATCATCACAGATATCCAAAAAAATACCGAATAAACTAAGAGAGTAACTGGTTTTTCAGGTGATGGTAATTCTACAAAACCCGAGATATACATAAATGCACCTGATATACTATCTGCTCGAAAAAATATCCACGCAAAACAAACCATAGCAAACGTTGAAGCCATAGAAAAAACTTCTTTTATCTTTGGTAAATAATGCCCCTCTGCGACTACATCGCTTGTGTATTTTCTATTTCTTCCAAGCAGTACAAGAGGAATAAATAATGCTGCGTGGATGGCTCCCCACATAACAAATGTCCAGTTCGCTCCATGCCAAAATCCGCTTACTATAAAAATCACAGATACGTTTCTTAGCATATTAAGTTTAGTCCCTCTAGATCCTCCTAGTGGTATATATAAATAATCCCTGAACCAAGTGCTTAGCGAAATGTGCCATCTGCGCCAGAACTCACCTATGTCTCTAGAAAAATATGGAAACTTGAAATTTGTAGATAGTCTAATTCCAAATAATCGCCCTGTTCCTATTGCTATATCAGAGTAACCACTGAAATCACCATAAATTTGGAATGCAAAATATAAAACCCCTAGCATAAGTGTGGGACCCGAAAACGATTCCGGAGAATCGAAAATAGTGTCCGCTAATTTCGCACACGAGTCTGCGACCACGACTTTTTTAAACATCCCCCAGAGCATGAGACGAAGACCGGAAATTGCAAGACCCTTGTCAAAAGTTCGAGTCCTCTCAATTTGAGGCAATAACTTAGAGGCCCTTTCGATAGGGCCCGCTACTAGTTGGGGGAAGAAACTAACAAAAGCGGCAAAGGCGATAGGATCTTTAGTGGGTTTCAGTTTCTCCCTGTAAATATCAATGGAGTAACTCAAGGTTTGGAATGTATAAAAGCTGATTCCTACAGGTAATATTATATAAAGTGAGGACACATTCGTCTCTACTCCTACCCCAGCCCATGCATCAACCCAACTTTCAATAAAGAAATTCGCATACTTAAAATACGCTAGTAATCCTAAGTTTGTAAAGAGTGAAACTGCTAGAAATAGTTTTTTACGAAGCTTAGAATCTTCAGAATGAATAGCTTTTCCTACATAGAAATCTACTAGAGTAGAAAAAGCAATTAGCCCCAAAAAGCGCCAATCCCACCAGCCATAAAAAATGTAACTCGCAAGAACTAAGAATGCATTTTGGAGCTGTAGTTTTTTATCACTACGACCCATTATCCAGTACATCGCGAAGACGATGGGAAGAAATATTATGAATTCTAAAGAATTAAATAACACAGTGTAAATATGAGGAATTAGAGATTAGTTACGGTACGCTTAACCGCATCATTCCAAATTTTAGTTTTTCTCATTCGCCACTCTATTGATTTTGAGGGTTTAAAAAGCTCCTCTGCCTGATTTAGGTTTGAAATATCATCAATAGTTAAATACCCTAAAGTAATGGCTGCCATATATGCAACTCCCGCCGCTGTTGATTCCAGGTTTACAGGTCGTTCTACCTCAACACCCAGAATATTTGCTTGAAATTGCATTAAATAGTCATTTGCTGAAGCTCCCCCATCGACTTGAAGTTTAAAGATAGATATCCCTGAATCTTCCTGCATAGCTTGTAGTACATCTTGACTTTGGAAGGCCAAAGATTCAAGAGTAGCTCTAATAATGGACTCCCTTCCAGAATCTCTTGTGAGACCATAAATCGCGCCTCGAGCATACATATCCCAATACGGAGAGCCGATACCTGCAAAGTAAGGAACGACGATAACAGATGAGTCAGGGTTTAATGATGACTCGCGTTCCGCAATTTCTGACGAAAGTTCGACATCTTCTAGTATAGATAACCCATCGCGCAACCATTGTAAGGCAGAACCCGCAATAAACACACTACCCTCTAGTGCATATGTAGTTACTCCATTTATTTGCCAAGCGATAGTGTTCAATAACCCGGAAGTCGATGAAGGAATCTCCGTTCCTGTGTTCATCAACATAAAACATCCCGTTCCGTATGTGTTTTTTGCAGAGCCCGCAGTAAAACATCCCTGACCAAAAAGTGCCGATTGTTGGTCTCCCATTATTGAAGCTATGGGTATCTCTCCAAAATCAATAGATTTGTAATGGCCAAATACACATGAAGAAGGAAAAACTTTTGGCAAAATCTCAATTGGTACTCTTAAAAAACTCAACATTTTCTCATCCCATTTAAGAGACGTAATATCAAACATCATGGTACGAGATGCATTAGAGAAATCCGTAGCATGAACTTCCTTGTTCGTTAAATTATACAATAACCAACTATCAATAGTTCCGAAACACAGCTCACCCTTTATTGCTCTTTCCCTAGCTCCGTCAACATGATCTAATATCCACGCCACTTTAGTTCCAGAGAAATACGGGTCAATTAACAATCCTGTAGTAAGCTTTGTATATTCATCTAACCCCCTATTCTTCAACTCTTCACATACACCTGTTGTGCGTTTATCCTGCCAAACTATTGCGTTGTAAATAGGTATTCCTGTTTTTTTATCCCAAACAACACTTGTTTCCCTTTGATTAGTAATTCCAATTCCGACTACTCTCCCATTTTTCAATTCATCGCAATTAAAAATATCATCCATAACAGCATAGGTGGAGTTCAGTATTTCTATGGGGTCGTGTTCTACCCAGCCCTGCTCAGGGAAATATTGAGGGAATTCTGTTTGGGCTATAACAAGTATATTACCTTCGGCAGAAAACAAAACTGCACGAGAACTAGTAGTACCTTGATCTATTGAAATTATGAAATCCGACATTCTAGCAAGAATTTTATTACCTTTTGCAAAATAAGAAGCTATAAGCGATATGCAAACATTCGAAGTCAAAACTGGAGACGGAATTAGTTTACACGTTCAAAAATGGAACGAGATCGATAAGTGCGAAAAAACGCTATTAATAATTCACGGCCTTGGAGAACACCAAGATAGATATAAACACGTCGCTGAACATTTCGCACAAGATGGATTTGAAGTATACTCATATGATCAAAGAGGCCATGGTAAATCCGATGGACAGAGAGGGCACTCACCCGGAATAGGAGCTAACATTGACGATTTAGAAAGGGTTATAGAAAGCATACCACACGAAAATTTATTCCTTTATGGTCATAGCTTCGGAGGAAATGTAACTGCTAACTTTATTTTGAGGAAAGACTGTGCTACATTAAGAGCCGTAGTCCTTAGTAGTGCTTGGTTTCACCTTCATGAAGACCCCTCAAAAACTGATGTTATACTAGCTACTATTATGTCTGTTATTTATCCCAAATTCACACAAAACAATCAGCTCGACTCTAACGACCTGAGCTATATAAAACAAGTAGGAAAAGATTACGATAACGATCCACTTGTTCACGATCAAGTTTCAGCAGGTTTATTTAAAAGTTTCCATGCATCAGGAATTTGGGCTATTGAAAATGCATCACAATTATCTACCCCTACCTTCATACTACACGGTGCCGACGACCATATTATAGGTGTTAGGGGGAGTAAAGAATTTGCAAAAAATGCTGGCGACATTGCTGAATTACACATCTATGAGAAAACAAAGCACGAACCTCACAACGACAATAAATCTAAAGAAATACTGGCTGATATATCAAATTGGCTTAAAAACGTTTAAGTAATGGGCGATATTACTAATTACGCTATTCCCTTTTTCATACTAACTCTTATTATAGAGATATCAATAAGTATATACGGAAACAAGAAATATTACACTTCAAAAGATGCCATAGCAAGTATATCAATGGGACTTGGTAGCATCGCCACTTCTCTTCTTACAAAAGGAGCGAAATTTGGAATCTTTTCATTTATTTATGCTTATCGCATAACAGAAATACCTATGGTTTTTTGGGGTATAGTACTCCTTATTCTCGCCGACGATTTTTCATACTATTGGTTCCACAGACTAAGCCACAGGGTACGATATTTTTGGGCTTCACACGTAGTGCATCATTCGTCCACACATTATAATTTATCTACTGCTCTTCGCCAAACTTGGACTGGTGAACTTTCTGGCTCGTTTCTATTTTACGCTTGGATGCCTTTAGTGGGCTTCGACCCTTTGTGGATATTGACGGCACAATCTATAAGCTTAATTTACCAATACTGGATACACACCGAGGTAATCAAAGTTCTGCCAGCTCCTATTGAGTACATCTTTAATACTCCATCTCATCACAGGGTACATCACGCCAGTGATTTGAAGTATTTAGACATGAATTACGCGGGGATACTGATTATTTGGGATAGATTATTTGGAACATTTATTAAAGAATCTGAAACTCCCAAATACGGCCTGGTAACTAATATTAAAACCTATAACATTATTCGTATTGCTCTTTCCGAATGGCGCAGTGTATTTATTGATGTTTGGAACGCGCCTGGAATCTTAAACAAACTTAAATACATCTGGGGTCCTCCTGGATGGAGCCATGATGGATCACGTCTCACAACAGACCAGATGCGTAATAAGGTTCGCAAATAAATACTAAAGTTGGGGGTAATGCAAAAAAAGAGCCAACCGCACAAATAGCACATTTGGTTTTTTGCCGACACACAGGCAAACCATAAAAAACCAAAAGAGCTGTTTTTTAGCCTACATTCGGACAAAAAACGAAACAGAAAAAGTAACTTTACAAACTGAATAAAAGGACAAAAAATATAGATGGCAAAAAAAGTAATAAAAGAGAAATCAATAGAAGAAACACTTTGGCAATCGTGTGATAAATTGAGAGGTTCAGTTGAGCCAGCAGAATACAAACACGTTGTTCTTGGACTTATCTTCCTAAAATTCGCCAGCGACAAATTTGAAGAACGCAGAAAAGAACTGATTGCAGAAGGCAAAGAGAAATATGTGGAAATGAAAGATTTCTACACTATGAAAAATGTGTTCTTTTTAGATGAAATTTCTCGTTGGAGCTACATTATCAAAAATGCCAAACAAAACGACATTTCTTTAAAAATTGATACTGCTTTAAATACCATTGAGAAAAACAATCCTGCTCTGAAAGGAGCATTGCCCGATAATTACTTTTCTCGCTTAGCCTTAGACAAAACAAAACTTGCCTCTTTATTAGACACAGTCAACGATATTGACACGCTCAAAGACAACGGACAAGATGTTATCGGAAGAGTTTACGAATACTTTTTAGGAAAATTTGCTCTTAAAGAAAGTAGCGGAAAAGGTAAAGGAGAATTCTACACACCAAAAACAATTGTAAACCTAATTGCCGAATTAATAGAACCATACAAAGGAATCATTTATGACCCTTGTTGTGGAACTGGCGGAATGTTTGTGCAATCCATAAAATTTATTGAAAATCACCAAGGAACAAAAAAAGAAGTTTCTATTTACGGACAAGAAAATACGCCAACAACTTACAAATTAGCAAAAATGAATCTTGCCATTAGAGGAATTTCGGCAAACCTTGGCGAAAAACACGCAGACACTTTTGCAAACGACCAACATAAAGATCTGAAAGCTGATTACATAATGGCTAATCCACCTTTTAACCTGAAAGATTGGAGAGGCGAAAATGAACTATTGGACGACCCGCGTTGGATGGGCTACGAAGTGCCACCAAAAAGCAATGCAAATTACGGTTGGATTCTCAATATGGTTTCCAAACTTTCCGAAAATGGAGTTGCAGGTTTTATACTTGCCAACGGTGCATTATCTGGTGGCGGTGAGGAATACAAAATCCGTAGAAAACTAATTGAAAACAATTTGGTTGAAGCCATTATCATAATTCCAAGAAACACCTTTTACACAACCGACATTAGCGTAACGCTTTGGATTCTCAACAAAAATAAAAAAGAGAGAACCGCCCACATAAACAACACGGATAAAAAATACCGTAACCGAGAAAAAGAAATCTTGTTTATGGATTTAAGGCGTTGGGGAAGTGAATACGAAAAGAAGTATGTACAACTAACCGAACAAGACATTGAAAAAGTAGCTCTCAATTATCACAATTGGCAACAAACCGATTTTGAGACAATTTATAAAGATATACCCGAGTTTTGCAAATCTGCAAGTTTTGAAGATTTAGAAGCCAACGACTTTTCCCTTGTACCAAGTAAATACATTGAGTTTGTAGACAGAGACAGCGGAATTGATTTTGATACCGAAATGAAGCGAATCCAAAAAGATTTTAAAACACTGTTGCAAGAAGAAAAAGAATCGCAAAACCAATTGATTAACGCTTTCAAAACACTTGGCTACGAGCTATGAGCTATGAGCAAAAAGAATAAAAAAATAGAGGTTCAAGGACGAGAAATAACGGTCTTTTATACAAAAGAGCAAGACTTTATCTCCTTAACGGATATTGCAAAGCGTAAATCTGATGACCCTAGTGCGGTTATTGGTAATTGGATGAGAAACAGAAATACAATTGAATTTTTAGGGATTTGGGAATCCCTTTATAACCCCGATTTTAAACCCCTCGAATTCGAGGGGTTTAGAAAACAGGCTGGATTAAATGCTTTTACGCTTTCTGCTAAAAAATGGACTGAAACAATCAATGCTAAAGGGTTTATTGTTAAATCGGGAAGATATGGCGGGACTTATGCTCATAAAGACATTGCATTCAAATTTGCTAGTTGGATTTCAGTTGAGTTTGAACTTTATCTGATTAAAGAGTTTCAACGCTTAAAAACAGTTGAAACTAAAGAGTTAGAATGGGATGTAAAAAGGCAACTTACAAAAATTAACTACCGCATACATACCGATGCTGTAAAAGAGAATTTACTTCCCGAAAACCTTACTCCAAAACAAACAAGTATTGTTTATGCCAACGAAGCCGATGTGTTGAATATGGCACTCTTTGGAAAAACTGCTAAACAGTGGCGAGATGAAAACCCCGACAAAAAGGGAAATATTAGAGATTATGCCAATGTAAGCCAACTGGTTTGCTTGATAAATCTTGAAAACCTGAATGCCGTTTTTATTAACGATGGATACGAACAAAGTGAGCGATTGGTAAAATTGAACCAAATTGCTATTTCGCAGATGAAAATTTTATTGCAGGATAAATCGGTAAAAATGTTAAACCCTAAAAAAGAGAATGCTGATGAATAGCTATAAACGATTGGGCGATTACATACAGTTGGTGGATAAACGAAACAGAGATTTAGCGGTTACAAATCTTTTGGGTATTAATATTTTCAAGAATTATATGCCTTCTGTTGCCAATCAAACAGGACTTGATTTATCCAAATACAAAGTAGTTTCAAAAGGACAATTTGCAACTAACTTAATGCACGTCAATAGAGATGAGGTTTTACCAGTTGCATTATATACTGATGAAAAACCTGCTCTTGTTTCACCTGCCTATAAAACTTTTGAAGTCATTGATGAAAACGAATTACTTCCTGAATTTTTAATGATGGAGTTTCAAAGACCTGAATTTGATAGAAAAGCTTGGACTTATTGCGATTCGAGTGTTAGAGGTGGTTTAGAATGGGATAGGCTTTGTGATATGGAAATTCCTGATATTAACATTGACGAACAACGCAAATATGTAGCACTTTACAAAGGCTTGTTAAATAACCAAAAAGTATATGAAAACAGCTTGGACGATTTGCAGTTGATTTGTGATACTTATATGGACACTTTAAAAGAAAGAGATTTACAACCAATAAGGAATTCAGTTGAATTAGTTGACAATCGGAATAATGATGGTTCAAATACAAATCTTCTCGGAATAAACGTGAAGAAAGTTTTTATGCCTTCAAAAGCGAAAACAACCAAAGCTAATTTAGTGAAGTACAAAATTATTGAAAAAGGACAATTTGCTTATTCTGCAATGCAAGTTGGAAGAGATGAGACTGTGAGAGTTGTTCTTTATTCCAGTGATGAGTCAGCTATCATATCACCTGCATACAGTGTTTTTCAAGTAAAAAAAGAGGCTGAAATATTGCCTGAATTTCTAATGCTATGGTTTTATCGCCCAGAATTTAATAGGTATGGTTGGTTTATTAGTGATAGTAGTGTTAGAGCAAGTTTAGAATGGGAACGATTTAGTGATATTGAAGTTCCTGTTCCCGATATAGAAATACAAAAAGCCATAGTAACCATTTATCACACTTTGGAAACTCGTAAACGGATAAATGAGCAGTTAAAAGATAGTATCAAACCGCTTTGCCCTGTTTTAATGCGTGGGGTTGTGGAGGAACTTAAAATGGAGGAAGTTTTATGAAAATTAAAGAAATAACAATTGAAAATTATAGAGGAATAAAGAATTTTCAAAAAATTCAATTATCCAATTTTACTTCTATTGTTGGAAGAAATGATTCTGGAAAGTCAATAGTTTTAAACGCAGTTGCTTCATTTTTAAATATCAAAGATTATCCTGTTACTCATTACGATTTTAATGAATTGGAAAACCCAATAACAATTGAATGTTGTTTTGAAAAAGAAAATATTGCAGAAATATTAGAAGCAAAAATTAAAACTAAAATTAAAAAGGCAGATGGTCTTGAAGAATTTTTAGTTGATATTTTGATAGATAATCGTTTAACCATAAGAAAAATAATCAATGCACCAAAAAAAGCATTCGATAGTGAACAAATTTTGATAAGCGATTATGATTCTGATGACTTTTCTTTTTTATATGGAAAGTCTGATGATGAATTAAACCAGATTCTTGAAAAATATGGAATAGAGATACCTGTTGAAGGTAAAGGGAGAAATTCTAAAATTGAAAAAATAAAGTATATAAAAGAGTATTGCCAAGATAATGCTATTCCTACAATAAACAGATATATAGATGATGAATACAAGGTTACCTCATTATTACCTGATGTTGAATTATTTGTTTCTGATTACGGGTTAGAAGCGGATACTAAATTTAAATCAAATTCAGTATCTGAAATACAACTTTATTTAACAGAAGAGTCTAAGGAAGAGAAGAAACTTGCATTAGTTCAGCAGGAAATTGAAAATGAAATGCAAAAAGAAGCAACTTCTGTTAAATCATATATGCAAGATTATGTATCAAGCCTTAACAAGGTAGAAATAAAACCCACTATAAGTTGGAAAGATGCAATAAAAAGTGTGGATGTTTCTTTTCAATTTGATGGAGATGATAAACTAATTCCAATGAGTCATAAAGGCACAGGATACAGACGTTTGTTTATGGTTGCCCGATTTAGGTACCTTGCGGAAAAGAAGAAAGGAAATAATATTGTCTATTTAATTGAAGAACCTGAAACATTTCTTCATCCTTCAGCACAAGAGGATTTAATTAATGCTTTTAATGATTTATCAGAAGATAATCAGATTTTAATATCTACTCATTCACCAGTATTTGTAGGTGCAACAGATATAAGTTCAGTTGTTTTATGCAAAAAGGAAGAGCAATCTATTTATGAAACAACCACAGAAGAAAATAAAATAGATTTTATAAATGAAATAATTCAAGAATTGGGTGTAAAGCCATCATTTAATCTTCGTGATGATTTTGATAAAATCCTTTTTGTTGAAGGCAAAGATGATTTGGAATTTTACAAAAAGGTTACATTTGAATTGATAGGTAAAGATTTAGAAGAGAAAGTACTTATTCTTCCAGTTGGAGGAAGTAGCGTTGATAGTTTTGTTAATATATCGTATTTCAAAAATAATGGTAGAGATTTATTCTTGATACTTGATAGCGATAAAGGATTATTAATTAGAGACCCAAGGAAACCAGAAATTCAGATTAAATCTTCTGACAACTTTAATGAGAATTTTGGAAAGTCTTATCTTTTAAAAAAATCAAATATTGAGAGCTACTTTCACCCAAGAGCTCTTGAACGAAACTATCATCACATAAAGAATGACTCTTTACATTTTTTTGATGATGATGAAGATTTAAAAGAATTTTTCAAGGAGAAAGGAATTAACAAAAAACACAATGTTAATATTTTCAATGAAATGACAAAGGAAGAATGGGAAGCAGTTATTGAAGAAGAGTTAGTTGAATTTTTAACAGAATTGGTTAATTAATGAAATTCACAGAAGCAAAATTAGAACAGGCTTTTATTGAGCTTTTAGGAAATGAAGATTTTCCACATTACTTGGGAAATACTATTTCCCGAGCAGATGATGAAGTATTGATTGAAGAGGATTTGAAAAACTATTTGCTTAATCGTTACAAAAAAGAACAACTTACCGAAATAGAAACCCAATCTATTATTCTTCAACTAAAAACACTTTCTTCTGCTGACCTATACGAGAGTAACAAGAAAATAATGCGTTGGCTTGCTGATGGCTTTATTCTGAAAAGAGAAGACAGAAAACAAAAAGACATTCACATAGAACTGATTGATTATTCAGGACTTCCACCACAAACACAAAGTCGTGATTTAGATAATATTGTAGCCGAACAAAAAGCCAAATATGGCAAAGACCATAATATCTACAAATTTGTAAATCAATTGGAGATTGTTGGTACAGAAAAACGAATTCCTGATGGCATAATTTACATAAATGGTTTGCCAATTGTGGTATTTGAATTCAAATCTGCCATTAGAGAAGAAGCCACAATACACAATGCTTACGAACAATTAACAATTCGCTATAAAAGAGATATTCCCGAACTTTTTAAATATAATGCCTTTTGTGTAATAAGTGATGGCGTAAATAATAAAGCAGGTTCATTTTTTGCCCCTTACGAATTCTATTATGCTTGGCGTAGAGTTGCAGGATTGGCAAAAGATGTAGATGGTATTGATAGTATGTTTACCCTTGTTCAAGGTATGCTAAACCAAAATAGGTTAAGGGATATAATCCAAAACTTCATTTACATTCCTGACACTTCTAAAAAGGATGAAAAAATAGTTTGTCGCTATCCTCAATATTATGCAGCTCGTGTGTTGTATGAGAATATTAAAAAAGCCGAAAAGCCTGATGGAGATGGAAAAGGTGGAACTTACTTTGGAGCAACGGGAAGCGGTAAAAGTTTTACGATGTTGTATCTCACTCGACTACTAATGAAAAGTGAGCATTTTGAAAGTCCAACCATTGTACTCATAACTGACAGAACAGATTTAGACGACCAACTTTCAGGACAGTTCACAAATGCTAAAAGTTTTATTGGTGACAATAATGTAAAAAGTGTAGAAAGCAGAGCCGAGTTAAGAACCTTGCTTCAAGGTAGAAAAAGCGGTGGCGTTTTCTTAACCACTATTCACAAATTCACAGAAGACACAGAATTACTAACTGAAAGAACTAACGTAATTTGTATTTCAGATGAAGCACATAGAAGTCAAACCAATTTAGACCAAAAAGTAAAAGTAACTTCCAATGGTGTAAAAAAGACTTTTGGTTTTGCTAAATATTTACACGATTCATTACCTAATGCCACTTTTGTAGGATTTACAGGAACGCCAATTGACGCAACTTTAGATGTTTTTGGGAAAGTAGTTGATGCTTACACAATGACAGAATCTGTAAGAGATGAAATTACTGTACGACTTGTTTATGAAGGACGAGCAGCCAAAGTTGCTTTACACAATAGAGAATTAGAAAAAATAGAAAAGTATTATGAAGAAGCTGCGGAAGAAGGTGCTAACGAATACCAAATAGAAGAAAGTNAAAAGGCAACTGCCACAATGAACTCTATTTTGGGCGACCCTGACCGTTTACTCAAATTAGCAGAAGATTTTGTAAAGCATTATGATAAACGAGTTTCAGAGGGTGCAACGGTAAAAGGAAAAGCAATGTTTGTTTGCAGTAGCCGTGAAATCGCCTATAACTTTTATAAAAATGTAATTGCTCTAAAACCTGAATGGGCAGAAGTAAGAGTTGCAGAACAAGGAGCAGAACTCACAGATAAAGAAAAAAGGGAAATCAAACCAATGGAGCGTATCAAAATGATAATGACCAGAGGAAAAGACGACCCAAAAGAGATGTACGATTTACTCGGCACAAAAGATTATCGAAAAGAGTTGGACAGACAGTTTAAAAACGAAAAATCCAATTTCAAAATAGCCATTGTAGTTGATATGTGGCTGACAGGATTTGATGTTCCATTTTTAGATTCAATTTATATTGACAAACCAATTAGACAACACAATTTAATTCAAACCATTTCACGAGTAAACCGAAAATTCAAAGGCAAAAACAAAGGATTAGTAGTTGATTATATTGGAATTAAAAAAGCAATGAATCTTGCTTTAGCCAAATACAATAAAGGTGAAAGAGAAAACTTTGAGGACATTAAAGAGTCCTTGATTGTTGTAAGAAATCACTTAGATTTATTAGACAAAGTCTTTCACAAATTTGACAATTCAAAATATTTCGGTGGTTCTGCATTAGAGCAGTTAAATACGCTAAATATGGCTGCCGAATATATACAACTGACCAAAGAGCTTGAAACCCGATTTATGGGCTTGGTAAAACGTTTAAAAGCAGCTTATGATATTTGTGCAGGAAGTGAACAGTTAACACAAAAGGAAAGAGATTTTACACATTTCTATTTAGCGGTTCGCTCAATCGTTTTTAAACTGACAAAAGGAAATGCACCGGACACAGCACAGATGAACGCCAAAGTTCGAGAAATGATAAAAGATGCTTTGGAAAGTGATGGCGTACAAGAAATTTTTAAACTTGGTGATGAAGCTGAAAACGAGCAAGACCTTTTTGATGAAGATTATTTGGCGAAAATTGACAAGATAAAATTGCCAAACACTAAAATAAAATTACTTCAACAACTCTTAGCAAAAGCCATTGGAGAAATTAGGAAAGTCAATAAAGTAAAAGGAATTGATTTTTCTAAGAAAATGCAATCCTTAGTTGAGAAATACAACGAAAGAAAAGAAGATGATGTTTTGCGTAGTGAAGTTTATGAGGAAATGGCAGAACACTTAACCAATCTGATTTGGGAAGTGCAAAAAGAATTTTCCGCAGGAGACGAAATGGGAATTGATTTTGAAGAAAAAGCATTTTACGATATTCTGAAAGAATTGTGTGTAAAATATGACTTCAAATATCCAGAGGACAAACTCATTGAATTGGCAAAAGCTGTAAAGGATTTAGTAGATGGACAAGCTAAATTCCCCGACTGGAGTAAACGAGAAGATATTAAATCGGCTCTAAAAGTCGGACTGATTTTGCTATTAGACGAACACGGTTATCCGCCAGTAGAAAGAGATGAAGTTTATAAGGATATTTTTGAACAAGCAGCTAACTTTAAAAAAAATAGAAAATAACGGAATGAAATCCAACGCTACAAACAGGACGGAAAAGAAAGCACATACCCCCAACAAAGTGTATAAATCATTGGGCAATAAGTGGTTAAATGAAATTAATAGCAATAAATAAAATTTACGGTAAACTGAAAATGAAGTGCTTCTAAATGCCCAACGCTTCATACACAAACCACTATAAATGCGTTATAAGTCTAATCTATCTCTCCCACTTAATCTTTTTATACTTGTCTAATTTTAATAGTTGGGCCATGTATGAGAGCATTAATCGTATTGTTTCACCAATAAACCTGGGCCGCCAAATAATTAAAAGTATTAAAATTACTGTTGTAATTCCAAAATGATAAGCCCTTACACCACTTAGAAAAATTGCCAAAAATGAAGCTATCGTGAAAAGTATCGGAACTGTGTATTTCATTATTTTTTGGCCATAAAGAAAGATAAGCTGCTTAAGTCCTATACTGAAAATTAAAGGACGATAAGATTTGAGAAGCTGCACAATTCCAGCAGTGATTCTACCTTGACGGCGACCGCTGTAAAACAAATCCCAACTAACATCGTGGACGATAGCACGAGGCTCTAGCACTACCCTTTTCTTCATCGACATTACGAATAATGCAACCATAAGATCATCTAAAATAAGGTTCTCTGGAAGAGGCTGCACTAATTCTCTCCTTATCACATAAAGTGCACCACACACACCTGTCGTAGATCCTTTCTTACTTTCACGAAGCTTTAAAGAATTCATAATCTTTCTAGAGGGTGATGCGTCACCTTCTAGTTCTAATTGTGATGTAACTGCACCTACTTCTGGGTCTGAGAGGTTAGATAGAAGATAAGAAATAGCGCCTTTTGAAAAGGTTTGGCGTACATCTGAAAATAGTAAAATTGGAAAGCTAGACCTTGCCACACCTTCATTTATTGCATTCGGCTTGCCCTTTCTCTCTGAAACCAAATGATAGATTATCGTTCCCGAGTTAGATAAGCGTTCCAAAATTTTATTAGAACCGTCGTCAGAGCCATCTGAAATAACTATAATCTCATACTTATTAACTTTTGCGTAGGCGAATTGTGTTTTCAATTCCTCTACTTTTTGTTCTATTCTATTTACTTCATTATGACAAGCAATGATAGCAGAAATCCCATCAAGAGCATTTGGAGCTACTAAGTCTATTTCATTACTTGACTTAATTGTCGGTAAAATTAATAAGCCCAAAAAATAGTCAAGAGCAGGTAGGATAATTAATCCCATAAAAATTACATAAGATATGAATATCATCTGAGCACAAAGTTACCTCACACTATGTGATTAATTTCTATCTCTCGCCCTTGAAATACAAGGATCTCTCCCTCTTCCCTCCCCATTAAGGCTAGTCCCATAGGTGAGCCAGCAGAAATAGCGAAGCACTTATGCTTGTGTAACTCAATATTTCCAAGACCTACACAAATGAAAAAGGAAGCATCGTTTGTAAATATGAGTGCTCCAAATTCTACTTTATCAAATTTTCTAGTGAGTGATATTTTCGAAAGATCATTTTTTAAAATTTGAGCTTTTTGGAGTTGGGAATTACTCAGCGCAAGCTCTCGCTCCATCATAGCTCTTCCAGTCTCATGTTTATCGCCTGCAGAACTTTTTGTAGCCGTGTTTTTTGATTCAGTAGTCGATGCAATTGAGGAAGAAGCCGAATGTATTTTTAAATCAACTAAGCGATTTAATTCTGTTAGTAATATTGATTTGATTTCATGATAATTCACTGCGTAAAGCTACTCTCAATATTGTGAATTAATTAGTATTTTTCAGCATGCATAATTTGAATATTTACACCAAACCTTTTTTGTTTGTTTTTGTCCTTACATGTACTTTTTCAAAAGTATATTCTCAACATACTAAGCAGACTACGTATTCAAAGACAAATAATACACCGCAATGGGCTATAATTATGTATGAGTCTCCTGATAAGATTAATGAAATTAGAATTGGTTATGAAGCCTGGAGGATTGATAACCCACATTCAAAAACAAATCACACTCAATTCTACAAAAGGTGGATGAGACAGGCTCAATGGTCAACAAACCCTAAAGCACACGAAAGCCGTATTTACGGTGAAAGAAGTGGCTCTTGGAGTGAAGTTGGCCCTTGGCATTATGACCCTGAAGTTGCTATGTATTTTGAGGTTCAGTCTCCTGGAGCGTGCCATGTTTATACTGTTGAACAATCCTATTCAAATCCAAATGTAATTTATTGCGGTACGGCTACTGCTGGAATGTATCGCTCCTCTGATAAGGGAATGAACTGGAGTCTTATTACTCGTGACCTTCCCGTAACTGGAGTTTATAGTATCGCAATATCTGAAATCGACGAAAACTTAATATTCCTAGGCTCTGGAGATGGAGACCTGTACAGGTCAAGTAACGGAGGAGCTTCGTGGACTATCTGTGGTTCTAGCACATTCCAAAGCACTTCTAAATGGTACAGAACATTAATGATGACAGAGTTGGGATTATTCGCTGCTACTAATGAAGGTCTGTGGTTTTCTGACGACCTAGGAGTAACTATGCAACTAATTCTAGCAGGGGAATACATGGAATTAGAACGACATCCTACTAATCCTAACGTATTATATACTGTACGTCTCCAAGGAGAATCCACGAAATTCTTAAAGTCTGTAGACGGTGGGGTAACTTTCGCTACCGCGGGAATTGGAATCGGATGGCCTATCACTACCACAGGAAGTGAACAAAAAAGAACAGAAATCGCTGTATCACCCGCATCACCAAATACTATCTATGTACTGGCAGCTGGAGAGACTCCCGATGGAGGAGGGCTTTATGGTTACTACGTTTCATACGATGCGGGAGTTACTTTTTCTCAAATATGTTGTGGAGATGGGCCTGGAGGGCCTTGGATTGAAAATGAAAACCCAAACATTCTCGGTTGGGGAGAAAATGGAGGGAGTGATGGAGGACAATACTACTACGACCTTGCTCTAGGGGCATCCCCCTCCGACTCTTTAAAGCAATTTGCAGCAGGTATTTCTGTTTGGAGAACTGAGAATGGTGGAGGAAATTGGGATTTAAATGCACATTGGGTTACTTGGGCTGGAGAGTTTACGGCAGAACGCTATACTCACGCGGATGTTCACGATATTAAGTTTTTCACTCAATCTGACGGAACAGTAGATATGTGGGTAGCCTCGGATGGCGGATTGTATTATTCATCTAACGAAGGTGATAACATAGAACCTAGAATGTTTGGACTGCACGGAACAGACTTCTGGGGATGGCAAGCTGGATGGAGGGCGAATAATGTAATGATAGGTGGTACTTATCACAATGGAACACTTTTAAAAAATGATGATTTATACTATCACGGTAATCCAGTGTTCGGGGAGCAAAGCGACACGAGTGGTGGCTGGCTAGCAGAACTAGCTGGTGATAATTATCGTGGCTTTGTAAATCCCGGAGACCCTTCCATTGGATATCACGACAATGGAGCATTTAGATTTTCTGAAGACAGGTTTGAGCGCATTTCAGCACTTTCATTTGATAATTCTAAAAGCCCAAACACTTCCTATTGGTTAGGAGAGTATGGCAATTACGAATGGGATCCCATAAACTACAATAAATTTTATTCTCCAGTAAATTCTGAGCTATGGCGTACTGATAATGGGGGCTCATCTTGGACATTAGTCCATGACTTTGGTGGCGAGAAGATTATTTCTATTTCCATCCCTCCCACAAGTCCAAACATCATTTACGTTAGTCATAAATTTAATAATTCAACTTGGAAAATTCACAAGTCTATAGACTTCGGGCTTACTTGGACTGATATAAGCCTATCAAATACTGAGTCAAACTTTAATTCCGATAAAGCTATTTATCTCGATAGTGATGGCCTCAATCCAAATCGTATATACGCTGTTCTATTAGGAAACCAAAATGGTTATTCTGTTTTTGAGTCTCAGGACTTCGGCGATTCATGGCAAAACTTAACTACCCCTACTCTAGATGACGAGCATGTTATCTCAATCGTACATCAGAGAGGAACTGAAGGGGGGCTATATTTAGGAACGACTAGAGCCGTTTATTATCGAGACGATTCTATGGAAGACTGGGAACTATTCAATGATGGTCTTCCTATCGCTACAGCGGCTAAATTCCTACAACCTGATTATTGTGGAGGAACTATAAGAACTGCGGGTCCTCGCTCTGTGCACGAAAGCCCGTTTCACTCTCCATCTACTGTACATGCACAGTGGATGGCGGATAGGACTGAGATAAACCTCGGGTCGCCTTGTTTTACACCTCCCATACACTTTAGTGACGTAAGCGTTGTAGAGTGTGAGGGGGCGGAATATGTTTGGACTTTTGAAGGAGGAATACCATCAAATCCCACGGGTCCAGATGTCTTTATTACTTACAACTCTGTAGGAGAATACGATGTCACCTTAGAAGTTACAGACGCACAGGGACAATCTTCAAGTATCTTCTGGAATGATGTGATAACCGTTGTTTCTGAAGAGGTAGTTCCATCTGAGGGGTTTTCTGAGGATTTCGACGAGGATGTTTTCCCTCCCACTAATTGGAGGCTAGAGTCACCAGGCCACCCTTGGGAGCACGCTTATGACCTCTTTG
This sequence comes from Bacteroidota bacterium, assembly GCA_002746975.1. Classification (GTDB taxonomy): domain Bacteria; phylum Bacteroidota; class Bacteroidia; order Flavobacteriales_D; family Sanyastnellaceae; genus UBA974. The sequence goes on from NVXE01000006.1 coordinate 48,123, forward strand.
ATGAAACAAATGGAGTTGCACAATTCCCCAACTACTGGGTAGAAACAAATGGTGCACTAGATATGCTTATAACCCCAGGGTTTAATCCTTCAGAGATAGAGAACATCACGTTTGATTATGCATACAGGCAGTATTCAACATTTATAGATGGATTGCAAGTTGTGGGACGCTTAGCAGGTGAAAGTGAGTGGACTGTTTTATGGGAAGATTATGGTATTGACCTAAGCGTCGCAGATTGCTATACATGGTTTTGGTACGATATGGATGGTGAAATTGCATGGGAAACGGTTTCGTTAAATACCCCATCTCATTGGGCAGATACAGACGTTAATTGCGCTGAGATTGCTTTTGTCAATGTAGGAGGTTACGGCAATCATATTTGGATAGACAATGTAACAATTGGTAATCCCGTAGGGATTGAAAATATTGATATTCAAGACCAAATCATATCAATTTCTCCCAATCCATCAAGCGGAATATATTATGTGAGAATTAATAACATCTCAAATCAAAGGACTCCTTATTATGTTTTCGACATGACGGGTAGTCGTATTGATAGTGGCATGGCGTCTGAGAGCTTTAGTTTGGACTTATCTTCTAGAGCTAAAGGACTTTATACCCTAAGTGTTCCTGGTATAGGCACACGAAGACTGATTAAAAATTAGTGATGCTTAGTGGGCGAATTTAAAAGGAAACCTAGGAAGGTTTGCGTCTGTGGAAAGAAGTATAAGCGCATCGAACTCGGAAATGATTTGTTCAAACTCCTGACGATTTGTATAACCATGTACTGTCATAGGAGAAGCGCCTTTGTCTTCAATTAATGGTCCATGAACTCCAGAATTATAGAACCAAAATTCGCTGTCTCGAAAACCATGTTTTAATAGCCCCAAATTTACAGGTCCCCAAGCATAACTATCTCCCATTACTAGAACTTTAGGTCTAGAACTCGTTGGCAATAAATCCCAATGAGTTCTATAATAAGTGGCTTCTAAATCCTCTAGGTTTTGCCAAAGATTGAGCCCTTGTTCTATATCCTCATCTGTACCTTGCATTTCAGAAGATCTGTATGAATCATCAATAACTAGATGAGCTGCAAAAAGACTATCTGGGAGTAATTCATTTAATTTTTCAATCATCAAATTCACGGCTTCTACTTGAGCCCACTGGCTCCAATGAATTCCATTCTTAGGAAAAACTTCAATCTTCTTTTCAAAATATTTGTGTAAATCTAATAGGGTAATTAATTGTTTTCTTGTCTCAATTTCATCACTCCAAGCGTTATATAATCTATCCTTCTTCTGCCCTTCCCTATCTGTATATTCTGTAGGTAAAAATTCTCTGAAATAACTTCCTTTTCCTGGTGCAAAAACAACTAAAACGGGCACTCCCGTATTTTTAGAAAGTTCACATATTCTATCTGTCCTTGACACAATAGAATCTACAGGAAGTGAGTCCAAACCTAGAGCCGCCAAAATATAATTTTCCTCGAATAAATAGCCGTCAAGACCTGCAACTATCGATCTAGCATGACGTAATTTAAAAAGTGAATAATCAATTTGATTTCTTGTTCTAATGGCAACCCCACGAAGAAGGAAATTTGTTCTAAAGTATTCATCAATTCCATCCTGAAACTCCCCAGACCAAACTGTTTCGAAAAGAAACTCTGGAGCTTCAATACGTGTAGATTCTCCATGCAAAGGATGAGGTTCTTTGAGACCTAAGACATCAACCACCCAAGGTGTGTTTATTATAACCAAAACACTTAGTAAAAGCCACTTATATCTCACGATTATAGTCATCAGAATCTGAAATAAATAAATGGATTAAAGTCTGATCCGGCTAGAAAACTCACACTTACCAACCACATCACGACACTTGTTGATGCTATCAAAATAGGTCTTGAATCATTTAAGTTGAACCATCTCACAAATCGGTCGTAAAGTCCTGTTGAAGTAAATAATATTGCCGCAATTAACACGAATAATTCCCGTGCGTTAAGGCCTTGTATTGCCTCAGTCCAAAACCTAGTTGAAAATATACTAAAGTCTGAGATTTGGTCTAAGAAATTGACCGCAAGCGTGAAGTCTTCAATCGCGAAAAACACCCAGCCCACTACTACTAAAACGAAAGTAAACATCCTGGACATGAACTTTGGTAACTGAGACAGCCAAGACTTCAAGAATATCCTGTCTAAAATTAAAAACACTCCATGATATAATCCCCAAATCAGAAAATTCCAAGATGCTCCGTGCCAAAGACCACTAATTGCAAAAACTATGACAAGGTTCATATAAAGCCGTGAGTTAGTACTTACTCTATTACCTCCTAATGGGATGTATAAATAATCTCTCATCCATGAGCTTAGGGTTATATGCCAACGCCTCCAAAAGTCTGTTATACTTGTCGCTCTATAAGGCTGTTTGAAATTCTCAGGAAAATTAAAACCAAGCATCTTACCCAATCCTATTGCCATATCAGAATATCCAGAAAAGTCAAAATATATTTGGAATGTATAGGCAAGAATCGCAATTAAAGCATGTGGAGAAGACCATTCTGAAAAGCCTCCTTCTAAAACAGCTATATCTAAAGGATAAATAGACGCTAGAGTATTCGCAATCAACACCTTCTTAGCTAGACCTAGGGCGAACCTATAAAAGCCATTAACCCAATCCGTATTTTTGACTGTTCTTTCTCTAAGTTCTTTCTCTACTTCAGTAAATCTCACTATAGGCCCAGCTATCATTTGCGGAAAGCTCAAAATATATACTAGGTATTCACTTAATTTATCGAGTGGCCTGACAGTCTTTCTGTATACGTCAAGGGCATATGACAGCGATTGAAATGAAAAGAATGAGATACCTATAGGAAGAGCGACATCAGTCCATTCTGCCCTTACATGTTCGAACGCAAAATTTGCGACAATAAAATTTGCGTATTTAAAGTAAAGTAATATCCCTACATTTAATAACACTGCACCACCTACAGCACGCCTCCTACTAACACCGCTTAGCCCCTCAATTTTACGCACCAAATAAAAATTCACAACGCTACTCCCAAGCAATATCGGCAGAAATGACATCGCACCCCAACCATAAAACACGACAGAAGCAAATAATAGTATTCCATTCTGCATTTTCGCCCCCCCTAATCTATACGCCACAAGGAATGGCGGTAGAAAATAAAGTAGAAACGTAATACTCGAAAATACCATTTTGCGATGATACGACCGCACCGATGTTGTTACAAGTACTTCGAAATTTTCATATATTTCGAATATGAGACATCACACGAAAATAAAACTAGGCGTAATTTCTTTATTTTTAATTGTCGTTTCAACTTTAAATATTAATGCCGGGATAGACACTTTATACGTGAATAGCGTGTGTATGAACAAGGAAATCCCTAACCTCATTATTCTTCCTGATAGTTTTAATACCACTTCAGACCAAACCTCAATAATTTATCTCCTTCACGGAGCAGGTGGAGATTTCGGAAATTGGATGCGTCGTTTTCCTGAATTACAAGATTTATCTAACGAACTAAATCAAATAATAGTTTGTCCCGATGGCTCGAAGACAAGTTGGTATATAGATAGTCCAGAGGATCCAAATAGCCAATACGAGAGTTACATAATTAATGATCTGGTTCCTACAATTGACTCTATGTACACATCATCTCAAATAGCAATTACAGGACTGAGTATGGGTGGTCATGGTGCATTATTCCTAGCGTTAAGGCATCCTGAAATCTTCGATTTGGCAGGAAGTATGAGCGGAGGTGTAGACCTTAGACCTTTTGAAGATAATTGGAATCTTACAAGTATACTAGGAACTTCAAATGAATTTCCAGAGAGATGGAAAAGCCTAAGTGTTGTGGGAATTGTCGAAAACATGAGTAAACCCTCAATGCAGAAATTCATTTTCGATTGTGGAATTGACGATTTCTTTTTAGAAGTAAATAGAAGTTTAGATCTGATAATGACAGAAAAAGGAATTGATCATATCTATTCTGAGAGACCTGGTACTCACGATTGGAATTATTGGCGCGTTTCCATTATTGAGCACCTACTGTTTTTCAACAATGAGTTCATTATTTCCCTAAAAAGCGACCTCAAAAACAGCTCAAAGTAATAATTATTGAACCTCTAGCAACTTGCTACTAACATAGCCTGACGAAGTAATCATTCGATATATATACGACCCTGAAGAGAGATTCGGAAGTGTAACATTAATTAAATGACTTCCTAAATCATACTTCTTCGACTCTAGTAATACGCTAATTCGCTTCCCGTTAATATCGAACAGTTCTATAGTCACCTCAGCTGGATTTGATCTTAAGCTAAATCCAATAGTAAGGTTAGAATTAGCAATCGCAGGGTTAGGCCAAGCTGGCATTAACTTTTCATCTGTAAAAACAAATTCAACATTATCTTCAATGGAAGTCGAGCTAATTTCCTCATCTCCTGGCAAGTAATTAACATATTGCGCGAACATAACAAACATTTCGTCAGTAGTGAAGTCGCCCCAATACGCATCCTGCGGAGGGTTGTTTGGATTGTCTGGATTAGAAACTGTGTTATCATACTCAGCTATAGCGTTTATAGTATAACCACCAGGTATATGAAGTAACTGAGGGAAAGTAAAAATTCCCTGCCAATGAAAATCCCAATCAGGTATATAGATTATAGGGATGGTATCTTGATTATCCGACGATGTTGCATAAACAAGCCAAGATTTTCCGAGAAGGTGAGAGTGGGGTGTAATCGATAACATACTAATGTCATCAGAAACATATCTAGTTCCGTGGAATACGGAAATTTCATTTGCGGGAATATAAAATGGTACCGATAAATCCATAGTGGTCATCATTTCCGTCTGAACTTCTCTTGTAATAGGTTCGTCCGCGAAAAAAATATTTATTTCAGTAAGGTCTGACTGCTCAATAGAACTAGGTCCGTAATGCATTTGCAATAAAAGTTGAGATCCCGGTTCCATAAACTTACCAATAGTAGGTGGGGTGACCATTGGTGGGGTACCAGGCACCCACCCTCCAAAAAGGAATTCCTCTACATCTACACCATAATCACCAAAACTTTCATAACCTGGCGCAGGATCAGCGGCATCCATGGCTTCAGCAGCAGAAAATGAAATTGGATTATTCGTATAACCTACGAGTCCGTGATGCGCAATATTAAAGTTTCCCGGACGTATTTCAACAGCTTGTATTTCCTTCGTTTCAGTAACACCAGTAGGGATAATGAATACTTGATACTGTTCTTCGTTATCTCCTCCATGGATATATGGCTCTGCCATACTTAAGATTAAATCTGGCTCACCTATTTGGCTTCCAGTAGGGAATTCAGGTAGACCTGGGTTATCGTCAATATTACCCTCTAACATACCCCCAGCTACCCAATCTGCAATCGTTTGGATATCATCATCTGAAAGGACTCGTTCTCCAACAAGTGTCGTGTAGGTATGATCAGGCGTCCAAGGTGGCATATAGCCGCTCGCAGTGACAAATTCTATAAATGATCCATAAGCTGAAACCTCCTCATAAGTAGTTAACGGCATAGGACCTATTTCCCCTACCCTATGACACTGTGTACAATTATTGTAAATAATCGGAGCGACATCGAGGTGAAACGTGGGGGTTTGGCCTAATACTGAAGTATTTACGAAAACACTACAGATTATTAAACCCGTCAAAAAATTAATGTTCATCTCGTAAAGTTAAGGACAAAAAGAACCGAAAATCGAGAGGAACCCTAAAAGGTCTATAGCAGTCAAAAAACCATCCATATTTATATCTCCAGGACAAGGTTCAGGACACACAACAGAAGCTATACCGTCAGCATAACCTGAGTCATACGCAGCCTGAAGCGCAGCTGGGTCGCAAGCATTATTCCCGCCATTTCCTCCAAACGTTAGATTTTCATCACCCGGCTGATATAAAACAAACTGTGCAAAAACGATGAACATCTCCTGTGTAGTGAACTCCCCCCAAGTCATAGACTGAGGAGGGGAAAAAGGATTATCTAGATTACTTGTCGTGTTATCGTATTCTCCTATAGCGTGTAAAGTATAACCGGCAGGGATTTTTAAAAGCGAGGGGAAAGTGAACATCCCCTGCCAATGAAAATCCCATTGAGGGATGGAAATTAAAGGTATTGTATCCAGATTGTCCGCTGAGGTAGCATAAACAAGCCACGATTTTCCTAAAAGATGCATGTGTGGAGTAATTGAGACCAAACTAATATCTGACGGAATATCAAACGTAGCATGAAACGAAGTGATTTGGTCTGCGGGAATTATAAATGGCTCTGGAAAGTTAATAGGACTTAATGTATAGACGTCTACAACTCTTGATACAGGAATGTCTGCTGTAAAAATATTAATCGTAGTTAGATCTACTTCCTCAACAGGCGTAGGGCCATAATGCATTTGTAGGAACAAGTACGAGCCTGGCTCCATAAGCTTGCCTATGCCGTCGGGAAATTCTGTAGGGGGAGATCCAGGCACCCAAACTCCGAATAAATTATCCTCAAGAGCCACTCCGAAACCGCCGAAACCAACATAACCCGGTTCTGGGGTAGCGGCATCCATAGCAAGAGCTTCCGCAATTACTACGGGGTCGCTTGAGTACCCAATAATTGAGTGATGGGCAATTGCTGAATTTCCAGTAATTACTTCAATCGCACGAACGTAAGTCGTAGTGTTAACGCCAGTAGGTATAAGGAATATTTGGTATTGATCTGCCATATTTCCAGCTTGAACCCATGGCTCAGACATAGTTAGTGCTATATCTGGAACACCTAAAACACTTTCATTTGTGAAAATTGGAACTCCAGGGTTTGCTGCTGGGTTGCCTTCTTGCTTCCCTCCTGTAACCCAATCAGAAAGCACTAGTTTCAGAGAATCACTAAGTACTCTTTCTCCACGAAAATGACTGTAATTATGATCTGGAATCCACGGAGGCATAAATCCAGTTGAGGTAACCATTTCAATAAACTCTCCATATACGAAGACATCATTATATGTTACTAAAGGCATAGGCCCAAGCCCCCCCTGTCTATGACACTCAGTACAATTATTGTAAATTATGGGAGCTATATCTTCATGGAAGGTGGGATATGTTTGGGCTGAAAATGAGTTTAACACCAAACCAAATATTGCCGCAAAAGTAAAATTTAGCAATTTCGGGGCATGGAACTTGCGCCTAGTAAAATAATCCATTTAAAAAGTATTGTGCTTATAAATATACGATTTATGTTTGTACAAATAATTTTTCATGCAAACCTTTATAATTTTTGAAATTGTATTTGGCGAGTTCGTATCCATTAAAAGAATTTCAAAATGAGGGTTACTGCTTTCATAATATTAGTGGTTTTATGGGCTGGATCTTTAAAATCACAAGATACACTTTGGATTAATACGGGAACTTGGAATCAGTCTGCTGATACACTTCCTGCACTAAGGTTTAACAGTAGTGAGAACTTCGATACCAGTAACGTTGCCATAGAAATTCCAGATGGAACTCTATGGAACCTAATCGTAATTAACTTGGATAGTCTTGTGCACGAATTTGAGATTCAGGGATTTGAAAACTTTGGAGGAATTGTTTTAGCTGGAGATACCGCCACTTTTGATTACCCCCCAATGAATTTAGGCACATACCGGTATTACACAAGTGATGAACGAGGTTTATTGCTTGGAGCTTCAGGCGTTGTAAAATGCGGAATAGAAACGCCTCTTCAATTTCATTGGAACCTTGTCGATTGGATGCCTAGCCGTATGGATTCAGTCGTTGTTGGAGCAAATGTGGTTTGGGATGAAGAGTATATCCCTAAGTACTTCTCGATTAACTCCTATACCTTCCCGCATACTCCCCTTGATGAAAATGGCTATGTCTCATTAATTTTAGGCGACACTTGTTCTATTTCCATCGTGAATAATGGTTTTATGGACCATGTTTTACATTTTCATGGCTTTCACGTAGAGATTGTTTCTTCTACACACCAAACCTCACGAATCGGCTGGATAAAAGACACTATATCCATACTTCGTGGGGAAGGGATAACTGTTAAGCTTATCGCAAATCAACCAGGAATTTACCCAGTGCACAATCACAATTTAATTGCTGTAACAAATTCAGGCTTTTACCCAGGGGGAATGTTCACTCTAATAAACATAGTACAATGAGATACCCTTGGAGCATATACATACTTCTGGCAGCATCATTTTATTGTATTAACAATGACACTGTAGCACAAGTTAACCAACCACCACTCATGTTCACTGAGATGGACGGAGTACTTGAGTTAGATAATGGTATGGAAATACCTATTTGGGGGTATGGGCTTTCGTCAGATGGGTTTATAACGCTTCCTGGACCGTTGCTCGAATACGAAACTGGTGACAACATTACCATTTCTTTCGTAAATCCAAGTTCTGAATCTCACACTATTCACCTTCATGGACTAGATGTAGACCAAGCAAATGATGGAGTTCCTGCAACTTCATTCCTCGTTCCTCAAGATGAAACAGGGTCTTATTCGTTTACTGCCTCAAGTCCCGGAACATTTCTATACCACTGCCACGTAACAACAACGCTTCACCTTACTATGGGAATGTACGGAATGATTCTCGTACGTCATCCAGGAGGAGTACTCTTCGAAAACGGACCATCATATTACTCAGATGCCCCTTTATTATTCAGCGACCTAGAAGTTGCAACGAATGTTGCCCCAGTTCAGTCCTACCCCTTCCATGACATAAGACCGGACTACTTTATGGTGAACGGGAAATCAGGCTCACAACTCAATCTTGGCGAGTCTATACTTTCTTGTCCGGCAAATGATACAATAGCACTGAGGCTTGGATCTATGGCTTACACTATTACTAAGCTTATTTTCCCTCCTGAGCTAAATGCAAAATGCTGGATGTCGGACGGACGTCCTGTGCCTGAACCATTTGGAGTCGATACTATACAGATATTTCCAGGAGAGAGATTTACTATCCTAATTTCACCCCCCTCCGAATATGATGGAGAAATAGAAGTTGAATCTTGGGATATGGTCAACCATCAACTACTTCATACAAATTATGTAAGAGTCAGAGATGAGACCTTGAATATTGATGAGTTTGGTATGAATAATAATAACGACTCGGGTTATATTATCTACCCTAATCCTGTCACATCTACACTTAACATTCAATCTTCTGATATACAGATGATTATGGGCTGGGCAATATATGATGATTTGGGGAGAATTACTGAAAAAGGATTTAACCCTGGGCAAACACTTGTTTTAGATATTAGTACATATAAACCTGGCACTTATTTGTTTACAGATTCTTCTGGAAGAACGAAGAGTTTTATTAAAACTATGGACTAAGAAAGTGAGTTAGGCTCTATTTCAGGATATACCTCTGCGTAAGTCAAAGTCTTATTCGTACTAACGCGCTTATTTATATTACTCCTTTTAAGATCCTCTGGGTTACTTACTCCTGCAGCAGCAATTAGTTCTATAAAACTGTGTAGCGTTTCATGGTGATAATTTGCTGCTCTCTTAGCTTTATCCTCAACGTTTAAACCTCCCATAAGAGCCGAATCTTGAGTTGCAACTCCTACGGGACAAGTATTTACATTGCATTTTAGAGCTTGAATACAACCTATGGACATCATCATTCCCCTAGCGCTATTCACCATATCAGCACCAAGTGCAATAGCCCTTGCAATATGAAACCCTGTGAATATTTTTCCTGAAGCTATAATTTTTATTTCATCTTTTAAACCAAACCCAATTAAAGTATTGTAAGCAAATGAAAGACCATCTCTTAAGGGCATACCAAGTGAGTTAGAGAACTCTATCGGAGCAGCTCCAGTCCCTCCTTCTCCACCATCAATGGTGATGAAATCAGGACTTACTCCTGACTTTTTAATTTCTCTACAAATGTCTATAAATTCTTCTTTTACACCTATACATAACTTAAATCCTATAGGCTTACCTCCAGAAAGACTCCTCAATTGTTGAATAAAACTTATCAATTCCGATGGGGATGAAAACGCAGAATGAGAAGGCGGTGAATGAACATCAGTAAATGGCTCTACACCTCTTATTGCAGCAATTTCTTCAGTATTTTTACTCGCAGGCAAAATCCCCCCATGACCTGGCTTAGCTCCCTGTGATAACTTTATCTCAATCATTTTTACGCTTTCGAGTTGAGATTTTTCACGATACTTCACTTGATCAAAACCTCCTTCCTCATTCCTACAACCGAAATATCCTGTTCCAATTTGCCAAATCAAATCACCTCCATATTTTAAATGATGCTCACTAATACCACCCTCCCCTGTATTATGAGCAAATCCATCTATTAAAGCTCCTTTATTAAGAGCCATAATAGCATTTTTACTCAATGATCCAAAGCTCATCGCAGAAATGTTCATCAAACTTGCCGAGTAAGGCTTTTCACATAAAGAACCACCGACTTTTACTCTTGGATGCATATCAAGTTTGGAAGCTTTGACAGAATAAATACTATGATCCATCCATTCATACCCAACCCTATAAACGTCCATTTGAGTTCCGAAAGGTGTCGTGTCATTGACTTTTTTTGCTCGTTGGTAGATAATAGTTCTGAAAATTCTATTTATAGGCCTTCCTTCTGTATCAGTTTCAACGAAATACTGCATAATCTCAGGCCTTATCATCTCAAATAAATATCTGATATTACCTAAAACAGGAAAGTTTCTCCTTATTGCGTGCTTTTTCTGAAGAACATCATAGTAGCCTATAACTATAATGGGTATTACAATAATAAAAAGCCCATTTACCCATGGAAAGCTATCCGATAAGATGATGATAAAAACTGGAACTATAACTGATAGTAGAAGGAAAAGTCTTTTCGGATTCATATTAATAATTTCATTTAGTTCAATCTACAACATCTCAATAAAACGACCTTAACCGTTTTTATTTTTAGGGTTACCTCTCTACAATTAGATGGATAAATCACTTCAAAAGTTGACATTTCTAAAGATGTTTTTATTTTACTATTTTCTTTGAACTTAAAAATACCGCTACACTCCAAATCTCCATAAGGCGAGTATCTATCAATTACATACTCACCTCCATCATCCCTCTTATGGTCCACTTTTACAATAGAAAACCAAGACCCCGCTCCCACTCCATCTAACCAAAGTGAGTTAGGTGGTATGGACTTCTTTAAAGTGGGTTCAACACAAGCATGGGGCTTATGTAGGGTTAACATCTTGTCTCCCATCCCCACCGCCTTTACATTCCAAAGTGGAGAAGGCGAAAGCATAGGTGGAAACCTCAATAAATATTTTTGAGTCTTTGGTGGTTTTCCAGCCTTAATGACATTTCTCACGAATCTAGAGCAATTAGTTCCATCTATAATAAATGGGCCGTATTTAATAAAGTTTTTTGTTTGGAGTGAGTGAGCATACTCTTTTGATAATAAGTAATTTACTCTAGTTACTGAGGCTACAATCGGACCATCGCCATGAGTTGAAGGATTTGAATTAAGTTCCTTTAAAACATCATGTAAATTTTCAATCTTTGAACCACAAGGTGAATATGAAGCACTCGTCTTAAGTTCTAAATCACTATCCGAACAACTACTTCTAACTCTTCCAAAACCTTCTGGAGAATGATATCGTCCGAAATCGTAATAAGAACAAGACTTAGAGTCGTCTGAAACTAAGACAACAGCTGAATGCCCCACTTTATAATGGTCATCGCGATTAATTTTAAGCCAAGACATAGGAGAATCGTACCAAGCTCCTGCTTTTCGGCACAATGTCTCTGGCCAGGCAAGTACTATTGCAAAACCGGAGTGCATGGTACAGTTATAACTTCATTTTTTACTAAGTCGTTGTAAATCATCTCCATCTCATTTTCCGTTGATACAACTTGGGTTATACTTACTGTTGAGACACCGTTAGTTGGAGAAAGAATTACATCATTTGATTTATGAAAGTCCAAAACATCACCCTTCCAACCCTCGAACAGCATTACCCTTGCGAGCTGAATCTCAGGAGAGTATAGAGTAGATGAAGCCCAAACCTTTTTTTTATAGGCATCCAATTTTATAATGTGCTTACTTTTATAATCCCATCTAAACTCCCATAGACTTAATTCCTTAGCCTTAGCCTCACCTTCATTTCCCCCATCAACAGAAAGGGAGTCAACTACAATCAACGTAAAAGGTTCTACTCCTTCTAAGTTAACCTCACGAAAAAACGACTCCACATTCTCAAACTCACACAATTCTAATATCAATCTACCCCTACTTCTTGAATAATTTGGAAATCTATCATGTTTCACAAATGCTCCATTTAATAAACAGCACACCCTACCATTAGCAGCCGCGGCGATCCAAGTACCACCAGCTTCTTCATCTTGTGGAAATACAATTCCGTTGCTCTCTGATGGTGCAATCGTTTTTCTTAAAGGACTCTCATCTCTATTTGAGACAAGAGTAAAACATAAGGGTGAATCGGAAATTGAGCTAGGAGTATAACTTACTGTGCACATTCCTCACGATATCTAATAGTTGAAGGAGCTACTCCGAGGCTAGACCTGTTTTGAATTTCATGCCCACCATCGATAAGTGCAATTTTAATTATTGCCAAATGATGAGTCGCATGGTCGAAACAATGTGCTAACTCTCTTTTCAAAGTTGAGGGGATATTTACAATATTAACAGAATTACCCTTCGCATCAGAGTTGTAATTAGCGACCAATAGAATAGGCGAGTTCAATATCGAACTCAGTTTACTTGGATTATCACTTGCAGATAATAACCCCTTAAGAAAAACTTCTAACCTATCTATTGTATCACAGGCATATTCTAACTCAGTTTCAATTTTTAAATCCCTAGATCGAGCATCATAACAAACCTTTCCTAAATCTAAACCAGTCTCAACAGCATAATAAAACTCAAGAAGATGTCTCACATGTCCACCTATGGTAGAACCACTTAACACTTCTTTCTTGGAAGAGTACAATTCTCCAGAAAGTGAAAGTAATAAGGACTTTATCTCCCTTAATTGAGTAATATTATTATGAATCAACGTCATTTGATCTAGTTATTATGATTTCAATGAATGCTCTGCCTTGATAGTAATCTCAATGTCTTTTGCTATATTAGTTGATGGCTTACCTTTTTCAAAAGCAACTCCAAACTCAGCTAAAGTTACACTCATCTTTGCATCAACAATTACATTTGATCCGTTAATTGTAATAGTCCCTTCTTCTGTAACATCGTTAGTAACTCCATGCATCTCAAGAGTCCCTAAGACTGTTGCTGTATAAACTCCATCGGTGGAGAAATCTATTTGGTCTAAATTCGTAATGTTACCTATAAACTTTGCTTTAGGGAACTGCTTCGTATCCAAGAAATTATCACTGTTAAAGTGCTTTTGCATCAAAGCTTTTTCAAACTCAAAAGCTTGCATAGATACCGAGAAAACTACTTTACCAGTTTCAGCATCGATAGAGCTAACAACCTGATAATTATTCGCGGTAATATCTTCTACAGTAGTATGAGAGTAAAAGCTAATATGTCCGTTCTTACTTACATATTTCTCTCCAAGAGGAGTAAAAGCTGTCGTTATTGCAACAAATCCGACTGCAACGAGGGTTATAATTAAATTCTTCATTTTATATAATTTTAATGTTTTTTATTTATTTTAAAAGATCACATTTCGCCATAATCACGTCTTCATACATCTCAAGGTCTTCATCATATTCTGCACCAGATCTTATCACCCCTTTAATAATTACTTCTTCTCCTAATACCAAACCACTTACATGTTTCGAAGTGCTTTCCGAGAAAGTACATCTGACACCTACTTCGTCTGTCCGACCTGTGAGGAACACAACATTATTTCCGTTTAAGTCCATTTCTATTGATTTAACTAATCCAGATACAGCTAGAATTTTAGATTCACCTTCTTCCTGTAAATATTTATCATTTGCTGTAGATGCACTCTTTAAGTACTCATCTACAATACCGTCTACCGTCAGTTCAAAATCAACTTTTGCAGATTGAACATCCCTGTGTGGCATATTAAACATATATAGAACTACTCCGCCTCCTATAACTGCTATGGCAACTCCTAGAGTCAGAGCCCATTTTAAATACTTTTTCATTGTGATGACTATTTTTGAAATTTAAGTTTAATTCTAGATTTAGTTACTTCTGACAAATACTTCTTTCCTTTTTTACTGTTTTCTTCCTCCTTTAATGCTATACTCAGTGCATCTCCGAATTCCTTGTTCTTTTTCTCAAATTTTCTACAAGCAGAACAAACCGATTTATGCATAGCTAGCTTTACTCTTTCAACCTTTCCCAACTTAAAATGCTCTTGCTTCTCAAGTAGAGCAGAGGCATTCTTACATGAAAAAATTAGTTTGCGTAACATTTCTTTTCTTAAACTCATAACACATTTTTTTCGAGACAAATCCGCAGTTGCATTTTAGCTCTATGGACTATCTGCCAATAATTAGACGGTGTAATTTCTAGTTCCTGACAAATTTCTTCAGAATCTTCTCCATTTAGATACTTCATTCTAATTGCAATCGCCCAAACTTCAGGTAGTTTACTAATGCATTTCCTCAATCCACGCTCGATATCATCACTCCATTCATTGGGATTCATTTCTTCAACCCAAGACCCACTTTCATCAAAAAATTCGTCCTGACTCACTTCATTTAACTTGAGTTTCCTTCTAAAATGGTCGTATATCTTATTGTTTAGTATGGAAATCAACCACGTCTTAGGCTTACTTTTTTGATTGAACTTATCTCGCGCCTTAAATGCTGACATAAACGTTTCTTGAACTAAATCTTCTGCTAGTTCAAGTTTACCCGTTCTAGATAACGCCCAATTAAAAAGATCGTCAGAGTATAGTTCTACCCACTCCGAGAACTCTGATGCGTCCAATTTCTTTTTCAAACTTCACTAATCTTGTAACTCACAGCATTACACAACTCCTTCACTCCAGATACACATTGACCATAAGTCATTCTTTTAACGGAATATCTATTGTTTTTCATGGTCTAAAACTACGAAGGAGCGTTAACTTTGCATCGATTTTTATTGTAAATAATCAAACCCAAGCAGAATAATGTCTGAATCTACTTTTTTGAAAGAAACATATAGTAATGAGCTAAATGACTATATCGTAAAAGAAAAAGCCGCAGTTGATTTAACACACGTTATAGGCAAGTTAATTTTCGATAAGAATATTGAACTTGTTTTATTTCGAAATCATCTTGTTGACAAGACTATCAGTGATTTATTAGGGCTTCACGAGTATGCTGAAAAAGTGGTGAACAAACCCATTAACGTTGTTGACTCTTCTGAATTAGCTACTATTATTTATTCAATGGATATTGCGCCTGCAAAAATTGATATCGGTAAACTTGCTAGTGAGTGGATTTCTGAAGGTGGTAATTTTAAGTCAAAGAGAGACTTTCTAAATGAAAAACTCAAGGATTTTAAATTAAGTGATTGTACTGAAATTGAACCAAGAGACGTTGTTTTATTTGGATTTGGACGAATAGGTCGATTAGCAGCAAGAGAGCTAATTAAGCAGGCAGGTAAAGGCCAACAATTGAGATTAAGAGCTATCGTTCTACGAAAGATTGACGATGCCTCTCTGAAGAAGCGTGCTGCACTTCTTGAAAACGACTCTGTACACGGACGATTTCCTGGAACCATACAAATAGATTACAAGCAGAAACATCTAATCGTTAATGGGCAACGCATTCAAATAATAGCAAGTTCAGACCCATCTAGTATTGACTACGTCGATCTAGGAATAAACAATGCACTCTTAATTGACAATACGGGTGCTTACAGAGATCAAGAAGCACTAAGCACCCACCTAAGAGCTAAGGGAATAAGTAAAGTAATACTTACAGCTCCTGGTAAGGGTATTCCAAATATCGTTTACGGTATAAATCATGGTAATCTTGATATTGATAACGAAAATATCTTCTCAGCTGCTAGCTGTACTACAAATGCGATTTCACCTATTTTAAAAGTTATAGACGATAAGTTTGGTATAGTAAGAGGACATATTGAAACTGTTCACGCTTACACAAATGACCAAAACTTGCTAGACAATATGCATAGTAAGGAACGCCGAGGGAGATCTGCAGCTGTGAATATGGTTATTACTGAAACCGGAGCAGGTAAGGCAGTTACTAAGGTGATTCCTAGACTTGAAAATAAACTCACAGCGAATGCAGTAAGAGTTCCTACTCCTAACGGCTCGCTTGCAATCATGAATTTGGAACTTGCTAAGAATACAAATTTAACAGAGCTCAATGAGACTGTTAAGGAGGCTGCTCTGTCAGGTGATTTGATAAACCAAATTCATTTTTCTGTGAATGAGGAATTAGTGAGTAATGACATAATCGGAAATGAATGTTGTGCCGTATTCGATAGTCCTGCCTCTATTGTGAGTAATGATGGCAAAAGCGTTGTGCTATATACTTGGTATGATAATGAGTTCGGTTATACTAAGCAGGTGATACGACTTGCAAAATTCGTGGCCAAAGTTCGTCGCCGTATCTACTATTAATATGCAAAGATTACTCAACTTCTTTGACTTCAAGTCACTTGGTCCTAACGTGAATTATAGGCTTGAAGTCTTAAGTGGACTTACGGTTGCTCTTGCGTTAATTCCTGAAGCAGTAGCTTTTGCACTGATAGCAGGTCTTAGCCCACTAACAGGTCTATACGCTGCTTTTATGGTAGGTCTTGTAGCTGCCGTACTTGGCGGAAGACCCGGAATGATATCAGGAGCTACAGGCGCTATAGCAGTTATTATTGCCCCTCTAGCACTTATGTATGGTGTGGAATATGTTTTTGCTGCTGTTATGCTAGCGGGTGTATTTCAACTGTTGGCAGGAGTATTTAAACTTGGAAAACTGATGCGATTAGTACCCCAGCCCGTTATTTTCGGGTTCGTAAATGGTCTCGCTATTATTATAGGCGGAAGCCAAATCTCTCAGTTTAAGGATGCTGCAGGATCGTGGCTATCTGGCACGGATATGTATGTTTTCGGAGGTCTTGTACTATTATCGATGGCGATAATTGCACTTATGCCTCGTATTACAAAAGCTATTCCCGGTGGGTTGACGGCTATTGTTGTTGTATTTGGTTTGGCTTATGGGATGGGACTAGACACTAAAACGGTAGGCGATCTAGCCTCGATTAGAGGAGGATTTCCTCCCTTCCACTTACCTAATTTGCCATTAACATTTGAAACTTTTCAACTCATACTTCCTTTCTCCGTAATTATAGCTTCTGTAGGACTGATTGAGAGTCTTCTAACTTTAAATATCGTTGATGAATTAACCCAAACCCGTGGTAATGGCAATCGCGAATGTCTCGCCCAAGGTTCCGCAAATATTTTAAGTGGGATGTTTAGTGGAATGGGTGGTTGTGCAATGATAGGCCAAAGTTTAATAAACATTAGTTCTGGTGCACGAACTAGAATATCAGGAATTGTCGCGGCAGTTATGTTACTCATGTTTATACTGTTTGGGTCAAGTCTTATCGAGCAGCTTCCGATGGCGGCTTTAACAGGACTGATGTTGATGGTAGCTATAGGGACTTTCGAATGGGCATCTTTAAAGACTTTTCGAAGAATGCCTACTAGTGACGTACTCGTTATGGTACTAGTAACACTTGTTACTGCATTCTTACACAACTTAGCTCTTGCAGTCCTTGTGGGTGTGATTATATCCGCATTGATCTTTGCTTGGGATAATGCAACTAGAATTAGAGCGAGGAAGCATATTGACGAGAATGGATGGAAACATTATGAAATTTACGGCCCTCTTTTCTTTGGGTCAACAACTATGTTTGCAGAAAAGTTTGACGTTTCTAAAGATCCAGAACATATCGTAATTGACTTTATGGAAAGTCGAGTGTCCGATATGAGTGCTATTGATGCGCTCAATAAAGTTACAGCTATTTATGATGACGCAGGTAAAAAAGTACATCTACGTCATTTATCTAAAGATTGCCGCAGACTACTAGATAGAGCTCATGCTATTATTGAAGTTAATCACTTCGAAGACCCTACATATAAAGTTGTTTCTGAATAAATAAATACCGCCGACCGAATAGTCGACGGTATTTATAAGAATTACTCTTCCTTTAGAAGGCGTAAAAGAGTTATTTACCCTTACCGTTCAGATTTTGCTCAGAAGAAGGTGTTTTCGGTTCATCCAATTTTACGGATTTAATTAAAACGAATTCATCCCCTGAGTAATCAAATATTACTGGTTGAGACTTCGTTAAAGAACCATCAATAATAGCTCGTGCTAGCTTATTCATCGCAACCTTTTGAATTAGGCGTCGAACAGGACGAGCTCCGAATTCCGGATCATAACCATGCTCCACGATATAATTAATCGCATCCGGAGAAATTGTAACATCATAACCTTCTGATGTAAGACGATCTTCCAAAGAGGCAATCTGTAAACCCACTATAGAAGCAACGTTCTCTTTAGTTAGAGGGTGAAATGTTATTACTTCGTCTAAACGGTTCAAGAACTCTGGTTTTACAAATCTTTGCAGAGCTTGCATTCCTGCTGAGTGCATTTCTGCCTGAGAAGAGCCTTTTTCGAAAAGAGATTTAATTTCTGAGGAACCAGCATTAGATGTCATAATCAAAATGGTATTCTTAAAATTAACGACCCTTCCCTTAGAATCTGTAAGACGACCATCTTCCATTACTTGAAGAAGGATGTTAAATGCATCAGGATGTGCTTTCTCTATTTCATCTATAAGGATTACACAATACGGCTTACGCCTAACTGCTTCCGTGAGTTGACCACCATCATCATGACCTATATATCCAGGAGGAGATCCTATCAATTTACTTATTGCATGAGATTCTTGGAACTCACTCATATCAAGCCTTACCATAGCATTTTCGTTCTGAAATAACGACTCAGAAAGAGCTTTAGCTAATTCCGTTTTTCCTACCCCAGTAGTTCCTAAAAACATAAGGCTAGCCACAGGTCGGTTAATATCTCCTAGACCTGAACGAGCTCTACGGATAGCATCTGACACGGCTTCTACAGCTTGGTTTTGGCCTATTACACGCTTATGAAGATCTGACTCAAGATTTAATAAACGCTCACGTTCACTAGCTAACATACTATTTACAGGAATCCCCGTCCAGTTTGAAACCACAGAAGCAATTTCTTCAGCGTCCACAATTTCTTTTATCATTTGACCAGAAGCTTGCATCTCTTCAAAGTCAGACCTAGCTTTATCCATATTCCTATTACTTTCAACCAACTTTCCGTATCTGATTTCTGCAACTAATTCGTAGTTTCCCTCACGTTCAGCTTTTTCTGCTTCCTGCTTCAAATTTTCTATCTCAGCAGCTAATGAGTGAATTCTATCTGCAACTGCTTTCTCAGAAACCCATCTAGCCTCCATCTCATCCCTCTCTTCAACAACATTTGCTAAAACTGCACCTAGGTCTGCAAGCTTTACAGAATCGTCCTCTCGTTTTATAGCCTCTCTTTCTATCTCTAGTTGAGTTACTTTACGATTCAATTCATCTAGTTCTTTAGGTCTAGAATTCATTTCAAGCCTTAGTTTAGCAGCTGCTTCGTCCATTAAATCTATAGCTTTATCGGGAAGAAACCTATCGCTAATATAGCGATTTGAAAGATCCACAGCAGCCACAACTGCTTCGTCTTTAATTAGTACTTGATGGTGTTGTTCATATTTGTCTTTGATACCCCTTAGGATAGAAACAGCAGCCTCTAAAGAAGGCTCCTCTACCAAAACAGTTTGAAATCTACGAGCTAAGGCTTTGTCTTTCTCAATGTATTTTTGGTATTCCGCTAGTGTAGTCGCACCTATGGCACGCAACTCTCCCCTTGCAAGGGCTGGTTTTAAAATATTCGCGGCATCCATAGCTCCTTCTCCTCCTCCTGCACCTACTAAAGTATGTATCTCATCAATGAACATTATCACTTCTCCATCTGAGTCTTGAACCTCCTTAACTACAGCTTTAAGACGTTCTTCGAATTCACCTTTATACTTAGCTCCAGCTACCAAAGCTCCCATATCTAGAGATTGAATAACCTTGTTTTTCAAATTTTCTGGCACGTCGCCTTCAATTATTCTGTGAGCAATACCTTCAGCTATTGCGGTTTTACCCACACCGGGTTCACCTATTAATATTGGATTATTTTTCGTACGTCTAGATAAAATATGCATGACACGACGAATTTCTTCATCCCTCCCTATTACAGGGTCAAGCTTACCATCTTCAGCAAGTACGTTTAAGTTCCTTGCATATTTAGAAAGAGCTTCAAACTGACTTTCTCCAGATGAAGACCCCATATTAGAACTTGTCTCTCTCCATGATTTAAGAGCTTCCTCTAAGCCTTTTTTTGTTGCTCCAGAGTCTTTTAATATGCGACTTGTTTCATCTCCCTCGATTAATAAGGATTCCAGAATCCTATCAACCGCGACAAATTCATCACCTGCTTTTCTAGCCAAACCAGAAGCCCTCTGAATAATCTGACTAGCCGATCTTGAGAATGTTAATTCTCCAGAGCTTTTAGGCAAGTTATCCATCACACTTGTAACCGTCTTTTTTAATACGCTTACTTGTACGCCCATTTTCCCCAAAGCACTTGACACTATTCCTTCGTCTGTTTCTAATAGCGCATTTAGAAGATGTATTGACTCAACAGTACTCACACCCTGAGCAAGCGCGGTTTGTTGCGCTCGTTCAAGGGTTTTCTGAGTCTTTAATGTGAAATTATTTGTTTGCATTTTATGAATGATTTTTAGATTGTAATACGCCTTTAAAGGCTCAATCTATATGCCAAAACAACAAATGCTCAATTACTCCTTCACATCATGTAAATATGTCATAACTATGTGCACTAAATATCATTACGACCGCCATAATGACTGAATATCAGACATTTGGTCACACAGCTTATAAAGGGAGATGTTACTTCTGTGCAACCTCTTTCAAATCCATTTTACAAACCGGGCAAGAGCCTTCTTCCTTGTATGTTTTGTCTCCTTCACACTTCATCGGACATTGGTATTCTGCAGAATGCTCAGCATGATCAGAGTGTTCTTCGTGTCCTGAGTGCTCTTCGTGACCCGAATGCTCTTCGTGTCCTGAGTGCTCTTCGTGACATGCATCATCTCCACAGCTAGACAAAGATATTACTCCAATAAAGAGAGCTGCTGAGGCAAAAATTAAAAATTGCTTTTTCATTATTAAAAAATTATGATTGATTTATATAAACTAAAATTATTTTATTTCTAAGGTTACTTTACCACATTTAAGCATTGCTGATCCGAAATATGGATTACTAATAGAATTCACATCGCTTATCCAATCTCCACCGGTATTATCATTTGCCATGGGGCAATGTTGCACGAAAAGTATTTCATCGAAAGGACCTAAATCGACAGCTATACTTATAAATTCATTCGAAAGTGATGTGAAAATTTCTCTTGCTTTAATAATATCCTTTGATAATGTAAAAACATCTATTATCGGTAAAAGCAACTTTGAGTGCTCCATCCAAACCATGTGATTATCTCCTCTAAACGACTCCATATCTATATTTTTAGTCATTTCAAAAAGAGACTTGGAATATTCAACGCTTTCTTCAAAATTATCATTTACTAGTGCCTCTTTAAGGTCTAGATATTTATGAAATAGAGGTACTAACTCTGTTTGGACTGAAACTGGAGCTTTATCTGTAATTTCAGGAGAAAAACTCATCATGCTAGGCTTTCCAGCTAACTGCGCTGCAGCATCAATGCTGAATGTTCCATTTGTAGCAATTTCATCCCCCACGGAAATACCCTCTTCGATAGCATAGGAATCCCCTAAAGAGGCGCCAAGTATTACCTCTTTCATTTTAAATACCAAACCATATTCTGACTCTTGCTTTACATAAACAACCGATTTCTTACCTGTCCACATCACGGCAGATTTAGGTACGGTTAAATATGATTCCGAAATAGAGCTGAATATTGTTCCTACAGCAAACATCTCAGGCTTTAGATTTAGATTGTTATTTGATATCTCTATCCTTATTGTAGTCGCTCTTGTTTTAGGATTGATTACAGGGTCTATGAAAGCAATAGTGCTATTAAAAATTACACCGGGTTGAGATTTAATGGAAAACTCTATATCATCACCTTCTTTCACCCATTTCAAATCAGATTCATATACATCAAATAAAACCCACACTTTAGATAAGTCCGCAACTTCGAAAATGGATTGTCCCTTATTAACGTGATCCCCTAGGTTGAGCATTTTCTTAATGACAACTCCAGAAACGTCAGATAAAACAGGGATTTGTGATCGCGGTGATCCATTTTCGAGAACGCCATCTATTTGGTCATCAGTAAGTCTCCAGTTCAAAAGCTTTCCTCTAGCAGCTCTATATAATTCTGGTTGAGTGTCTTTAATTTTATACGCTTGGAAAAGCTCTTCCTGAGCAGAAACTAGTTCTGGTGAATATATTTGGGCCAAAACATCACCTTTCTCAACACTTTCTCCAGTAAAATTCACTAATAAATCATCTATCCTACCTGATATATGAGCAGATTGAGTGAATAGATGACGCTCGTCAAATTTAACCGTTCCGTTAACTCTAACCTCCATTTTAGGGGTATGTTTATTAATCACTGAAGTTTGAATATTCGCCAGCTTGATAGCTGTTTCTGACATAGAAATTGAAAGCGGATCTCCAGATAAATTATCTTCAGTATGTAGTTTTATTAAGTCCATACCACAAATTGGACAGTCTCCAGGTTCTGACTGCCTGATTTGAGGGTGCATAGAACAAGTCCATACCTCATCTACGTGACCTACTTCTTCGTTTGTTGTACTATGCGACTCTTGTTCGTCATTGCTGAATACCCCTCCGAAAAAAAGGGCTCCGAGAACAACACCAGCTATTAATATTGCTAAATATTTCATTTTGAAATCGATTTTGAAGTTAAATAATCTAACTGTGCCAAGGCGATAAAGAATTCGGTAGAAGCTTGCTTTTGAGCAATTTCAAAACGAAGTAAATCTTGTTTCATCCTTAGCACTTCTTCGAAGCCACTGTAATCATTACTATACGATGCTAGTAGCAGTGTGAATGCACGATTTGAACTATCTATTTGTTCTGAATAAAGAGACAATAAATCCTTAGATTTAAGTAATTTATAATGGGCCATATCATAACTACTCAATAACTCATTTTTCTTACTATCACTTGCTAGTTCTATTGAATTAGATAGAAAAACAGATTCTTGCTGAGCAGCTCTATATGACTTGCGGAAAATTGGAACGTTCATACTAAGCATAGGCATAAATACATCCCTACCATTGTCAGGAATACTTAGCTCAGTGATCTCATTAACAAATACGTAATCAACGCCTATTCCAATTGACGGTTTTGTAAGCTTTTGAGCAAGGTCTATTTTCGAGGTTGATGAAGCATACATATATTCATAAACCATCAAAGAAGGATGTGAGAGCACTTCAGTTTTTGAATATCTTAACTCCAATTCGTCTGTAACAGAATATTGAGTTTCGCTTACCACAATATCTTCTCCTGAACTCCTTCCCAATAAATTAGCTAAAGAAGATTTAAGAGGAATAATCAATGACTTTAAAAGTTCAATTTGTGTTTTTGTTTCTGAAATTAAAATATTTACCCTTACAACATCAACCATCTCACTTTTTCCGTTTTTAAATGATATTGTGGACAGCTCTTTTAAGGTTTCAAGTAATTCTAAATACTCCATTTGAATTAAAATAACATCTTGAGTCTCTCGAATCGGATACCATGCTGATTTAACCTTATAAGTCAATGCTAATTGAGCGTCTAAAAACTGATGATATTTTGCCTGAGCTTCCTGAGTTGCTATATCTTCTTTCAGAGATAAAACACCAAACCATGGAAACATTTGACTCAGACTCAATTTCGCTTTTTGAGGTCCTAATTTCGTTTCTACAGGACTGATAAAGTATCCAAAGGATAATATTGGGTCAGGTAGCGAATTCGCTTGGGCAACTCTCTGTAGAGACGCTTCGAAGAGGGCGTATTTAGATAATAACGAAGGGTTATTTTCCGATGCCTCTAGAATGAATTCATCAAGGGTTTGGGCTTGTGAAAAAGTAGACACTAATAAAGTCAGAGAATAAAGGATATATTTCATGTAATTCATGATTTCTGTACTTTAAGATTTCTTTCCTCTCTCATACAGTAGAGAACTGGGACGATGAAATACGTGATAGAAGCGAATATCATTCCGCCGAAAACAGGTATAGCCATTGGAATCATAATATCCGCTCCTCTTCCAGTAGATGTTAGAACAGGCATAAGAGCGATTATTGTTGTTGCAGATGTGATTATCGCTGGCTTAATTCTACGTTGGCCAGACTTAATAACACCCTTCCTAACATCAGGTATCGTTTTAGGAGCATTCGGGTTGTTTCTGAAATTTGAGTCCAAATACGTACCCATTAATACACCATCATCAGTTGCAATTCCAAATAAAGCTATAAACCCTACCCATACAGCGACACTCATATTTATGGAGTGCATCTTAAATAGATCTCTTATGTTAGACCCGAAAAAATTAAAGTTAGCAAACCACTGTTCTCCGAAAAGCCAAATCAAGACGAAAGCCCCACTGAATGCCATGGCAATTCCTGTAAAAATCATTAACGAAGTTGAAACTGATTTGAACTGGAAGTATAGAATTAAGAAAATTATAATAAAAACTAAAGGAACAATAATTGCCAACCTTTTCTCAGCTCTTATTTGGTTTTCATAACTACCAGAAAATTTATAACTGACACCTGCAGGCACTATCAAATCTCCAGATGCGATACTGCTTTCAATAAACCGAGTAGCTTCCTCAACAACTTCGACCTCAGCATATCCACTCTTTTTATCTAGAAGAACATACCCCACTAAGAAGGTATCCTCACTTTTAATCATTTGCGGTCCTTTCACGTACTCGATTTGTACCAAACTAGATATCGGAACTTGAGCTCCTATAGGAGTCGGGATAAACAGTTTTTCGAGCATAGCTGGATCGTCTCTTAATTCTCGTGGGTAACGAACTCTTATAGGGAACCTTTTACGACCTTCTACTGTATTTGAAATATTAACTCCTCCAACAGCTACCTCTAGGAAACTCTGTACGTCATTTATGCTTAGGCCAAATCTCGCAATGGCATCTCTATCGATATTAAAATGAATATACGGTTTCCCTACGATTCTATCTGCAAATACAGCCTCAGACTTGACAGATGGGACCGTTTTTAAAATCTCCTCTAGATGCATCCCAAATTCCTCAATTGTAGAAAGATCAGGTCCGTAAACCTTGATACCCATAGGAGCTCTCATGCCAGTTTGTAGCATTACTAATCTCGTTTCTATAGGTTGAAGTTTCGGGGCTGATGTCATTCCAGGAATCTTAGTAACCTTGACAATTTCATTCCATATATCATCTGGGGATTTAATATGATCTCGCCAATTTCTATAGTAAACTCCATTATTATCGCTTATAAGTTCTCCATCGGAATCCCTCATAAATTCGCCGTCATCATCAACTGCGAACCTCAACCTATGCCCCTTCTCACTTACACGATACTCAGGTTTATAGTTAATAACGGTTTCGTACATAGATATTGGAGCTGGATCGAGGGCTGTTTCAGCACGACCCATTTTACCCACTGCCAGCTCCACTTCCGGAATACTAGATAGTATCATATCTAGCTGCTGAATGACCATTCTGTTTTGGTCCATACCTGCGTGAGGCATGGAGGTAGGCATGAAAAGAAAGCTCCCTTCATCGAGGGAAGGCATGAATTCTTTTCCTACTCCTGGGAACGTGTGAGATAAGGTAGACCAAACCTTATTTGCTCTGATATTTACATTAATGGAATCGCCTGCCCTTCCAACAAACCCGAAAACGCCATTAAATCCCATCCAAATAACAGCACCCCATAGCATCATAAAAGCGGGGATTATTAGGAAAGTTTTCTTATTATTTAAGCACCAACTAAGAATTAGTACGTAATATCTCTCAAGTAAATAAAATAGAACGAGAACTGAAGATACAATTATCGAAACGAATATAAAGTTTATGAAAATCGAACGTTCGGCCCCTAATGGCATCCAAAATTTGGAGAGTAAAACCGTTACGAATACGACAGATATAATCTCTGTAATATATTTGGTGATAAATGCTCCCTTTGGAAGATAATCCGATAAAAACCATGCACACCCGAATGCAAACAACGCCGCTCCGCTAATTACATCTACCCATATCATTACCGCCACTCCGAAAAGGATAAGAAGCACATTTAAAAGACGAGCTTTCGCAATCTTTCTAGCCTTAAATCCAAATACCAAATGAGCCAACGTTGGCAAAACGACTAACACCACTATTAATGAGGCGATTAAAGCAAATGACTTCGTGAATGCCAACGGTCTGAACAACTTACCCTCAGCTGCTTGCATAGTAAATACCGGAATGAAACTCACAATTGTCGTAGAAACGGCTGTAAGAATTGCCGAACTTACTTCTGCAGAAGCTCTATAGATAGTGTCGAGTAGCTTTTCTGTTGCTGACGCTTCTTTAATGTGTTTGATAATGTTCTCGGATAGAACTATACCTAGGTCGACCATTGTACCTATCGCAATTGCAATTCCGGAAAGAGCTACAATATTTGCATCGATGTGAAAGTATCGCATTGCAATAAATACCATCAATACAGCAATTGGTAGTAAGCTCGAAATGAGAATGGACGCTCTTAGGTTGAGTAGCATGACAATTACAACCAGAATCGTTATTAAGAGCTCTAATGACAATGCTTCTTCTAGCGTGCCTAATGTTTCGTGTATTAAGTTCGTTCTGTCATAGAAAGGAACTATCGTTAACTGAGTCTTTACTCCATTAGCAAGAATTTTTGTCGGCATCCCAGACGCGATATCCTCGATCTTCTTTTTGACATTATTTATTACATCTAGAGGATTCGAACCGTAACGTGCAATGACTACTCCTCCTACAACTTCAGCTCCTTCCTTATCGAGTAAACCTCTCCTAGTAGAAGGCCCTAAACTTACTGTCCCGATGTCTTTAATTCGGAGTGGCACCCCATCGTTAATTCCCACAACCGCTTTCTCAATATCTTCAATAGACTTTACATATCCCAAACCTCGAACTAAATATTCAGCTTTATTTATCTCTATCGTTTTCGCTCCAATATCTTTATTCGAATTCTTTACAGCCTTCATAACATCAGGTAAAGCCACACCATAAACTAACAGGGCATTAGGATCAACATCTATTTGGTATTCTTGAACATACCCACCTATAGAAGCCACTTCAGAAACGTCATCAACTGCATTCAAACCATATTTAACAAAGTAATCCTGAACAGTTCTTATTTCGTGTAAATCCCATCCTCCAGTAACATTACCATCCTCATCCCTTCCTTCTATTGTGTACCAAAACACTTGTCCCAAAGCTGTTGCGTCAGGGCCCAAAGCAGGTTGTACACCATCTGGCAAAATTCCAGGAGATAGCGAGTTTAATTTTTCAAGAATCCTTGACCTAGACCAGTAAAACTCAACGTCTTCATTAAAAATTATATAAATACTACTGAACCCGAAAATTGAAGAACTACGGATTGACTTAACTCCAGGTATGCCGAGCAGAGATGTAGTAAGAGGATAAGTTATTTGGTCATCAATATCCTGAGGAGATCTACCCATCCACTGTGTGAACACAATTTGTTGATTTTCACCTATATCGGGAATAGCATCTACAGATACGGGATCTGAGGGCAAAGGACTTATATCCCATCCGAATGGTGAGGTTACAAGACCCCACCCCATTAAAATAATAACAATTAAAAATGTTACTAACCTGTTTTCCAGGAAGTAACGAATGATTTTATTGAGCATAACATTCTGTTACATTAAACATAAGAAACTATAGGGTATGCGCTAACGCATTACCAGAATCAAATGAAATGCTCTAAATAAGGTAAGACTGAACTAAAATTATGATATCTCTCTCAATAAGAGGAGGTGAGTAATACTCATACTTCGTAGGAATTTGAAGTATCTGAGAACTATAAAGTTGAATAGTATTATAGACCAAATAAACATTGTTACTCGCATTATCTATTGCAACAGCGGCATCCAAAGATTTGACATCATCTACATCAAGCTGTAAGTATTTATTTTGGCAACAAGTTTTATTTTCTAAACTATCTGAAGATGTCCCCGATGAATGAGTACACGTATCATCAGCGCTCATTCCACAACTCAATTCCATTTCCCCTAAAGCAAATGCTGACATAACAGCTTTACCACCGCAATAGTGCGTAGCTAAAGTTACGCCCATGTTAGAAACAAGCATAAGGGTAGCTAAAAA
The DNA here is from genome assembly GCA_002746975.1 of Bacteroidota bacterium. Taxonomy (GTDB): domain Bacteria; phylum Bacteroidota; class Bacteroidia; order Flavobacteriales_D; family Sanyastnellaceae; genus UBA974. Next base: position 76,646 of record NVXE01000006.1, read on the forward strand.
TATGGAAAACAGTTGTTTCATTAATTTCAAATTTAAACTAAAAAATGATTCATCATACAATTTTGATTGTCAATGAATGTGAAAATGATTAAAACAAATATTTTATTCCATTTCTAAAATTGTAGATAAAGGATGGAATTCCTGTTGCAGGAAAGGAATCGTATATAGCAGTGAAGGAATTTGTAAAGGCAAATTTATCTGTGATATGGAAGCTTAAAGTTGATTGCGATGATATCTTTATATCTGAGAATTTACTCAGGTTTGGTTGTAGGTATGTCGTTGTAAGAAACTTAATTGTCTTTGAAAGCTGTAGTTTTAATTGGAGGTATGAGCTTAGTCGGAAATCTTGATTCAGAGTTTCGTCAGTAAGCAACTCATTCTCGAACAATGTCGAAAACCCAAAGTAGTTTGAGTTCGATAATTTCACCCTCACTCCTGCTCCAAGTAAACGTCGTTGAGCAATGTTACGAACGGGGTCGTATTGGTTTTGGCCATAGGCCTCAGCAGTAAAAACATCATTCAAATGTCTACTAATTCTCAAATGCTGAAAACCATCATCTACATAATTAGTTCCATCCACTCTATTAAAATTTATCTCATTTAAGAGAAGAACACTCCATTTCTCGTTATCCCATTGCAGAAAAGTTTGATTCCTCCAATCCAAACTTTGAACCGTTGTTTTTCGAGCTGTGAAATTGAACTCAACTTTCCCACTAAGCCCGCTAGTGTTATCTTGACGTAACTTCTCCACATTAACCACTTGGGAATACATTGCCACAGGGATAGAGCAAAAAAACGCAGCGTATAGAAATAATAAGGTGAAGTTTTTCATTGCGCAAATCTATGAGCGCAATTCTCCTTGAACAAGTTTATATCGTTTTACGATTTGTTAAATTCGGCTTTTAATACTTGTTTACCTTTATTGAAAAGGCATAACATCAACTTGAAAAATCATTATGATAAAATATTTCTCAATTTTCACCTTAATCTCTTTCCTTTTTAATTGCAGCTCAGGAGTAGACACCCTTAATGATTTCAACACCTCTGTTCCTAACCTTCATATTGGAGCAGATGGGAAACTATACAAGTCTTGGACCAAAGAATATGGAGATGGACGTGCCGAACTTTGGTATTCTGACTCAGTAAGCGAGCACAAAATAGCTGGAGGTAATAACTGGCTCATTAATTGGGCCGACTTCCCCTCTATGTTGCAATATGGTGACGGAAATATGGTTGCTAATTATTTGGTTTTAACTGATGAAGAAAGTTTTGCTTACGACATTCAATTAATCCTTAGTAATGACAATGGTGAAACTTGGAGCTCTCCTTTCTCCCCTCACTTAGATTCTACTTTTACCGAACATGGTTTCGTAAGTCTTGTTGGAGTGAGGGACGATGCGTTTATGGCTATCTGGCTTGATGGAAGAGAGTACTCTACGGGGAAGAACGTTATGGAATTGAGGGCTGCTCTAATTAACAACATGGGAGAACTTGAGGAAGAGTGGTTAATTGATGATAATGTGTGCTCTTGTTGTGCAACAGATGCTGTAGTTACCGATAATAAAATATCGGTTGTCTATCGTGATAGACATAAAGGTGAAATACGTGATATATCCACAGTAAATTTCGACAAAACGAATATGACTTGGTCTGAACCGCATACAGTGCATGCAGATAATTGGATGATTGCTGGATGCCCTGTAAATGGTCCCGCTATTGCAGCTACTCTAGACCAAACCGTTGTAGTTTGGTACACAATGCACAACGAATCTCCATCTGTGTTCGTAGCACTTTCGGATAACGACTCTATTAATTTCACACAGCCCTTAATGGTGAATACAGAAAACACCATAGGACGACTAGACGTATGTTTGACGAGTAATAACTCCGCTGAGATTATCTGGATAGAAGAATCCGCACCCACACATTCCGAAGATCGAAAATCCTATTTAAAACGACGAACATTTCACTTCGGACAAGACTCACCTTATTTATCTGAACCCGAAATAATTTCGGAAATAAATAATGCTAGATCTAGCGGATTTCCTAAAATAAAATACTTTAACGACGAGTTAGTAATAGTTCTAACAAACGTTGTACCCACAAGTACACTGGACAAAAATGAAAGAGAAATAGATAAACTAGAAGTTCAAACTATCTTAATTCAACCTTAGTATCTTCGAAAGATTATAATAGGAATTTAACGGGAAGTATATATTCAATCCGTACTGCTTCACCCTTTTCAGTTCCTGGTCTGAAATTTGGCAATCCTTTAACAACACGTAATGCTTCTTCTTCTAAGGCCTTCGCTCCTTCACTGTCTCCTATTCCACGCATAACCTTAACGTCATTAACAGAGCCATCAGTTTCTACAACGAAAACTAGATATATGGTTCCTTCTGTTTTTGAAACTAAAGCAGTCTCTGGATATTTTGTCTCAGCCCCTACATACTCCATTAGAGCCATAGACGAACATCTGTATATATCTTCCATCGGAGCATCAACGCATTCCCCAAAAGCAGGCATAATCTCACACTTCCTTAAAATTTGACCATCAGTATTCGACTGAGAGAAAGACACTAACGGTATTAAAATAGCCATTAAAACAATTAAATTCTTCATTATGATCAATTAATCTAGATTTTATAAAATCCAAATTACAACTCCAATCCTCAATTAACACAATACTTTTGTTAAATGTTTACAGTAAAATATTCATTCGATGTAAAACCTGGTTATGCGTACGCTCAATGGCCAGATAAACATCATTGGGAGTCATCTGGGAACAATTTACCATACTCAAATCTTAAATATCGTCAAATAATGAACGACTCATGTGCAAAAATATAAAAAATATTTGAGCTTGACGTAATTGACGATTTACTAGTAAACAAAGGTAATAACCCACCTTTTAAGTAGGATTAGTTAAAGTCATTATTTGAAACTCCTTGTTTTATCAATATTTTTATGTAACTTGTAGGAATAAGGTCTGAAAAAGGGCCATGGAGAATTCGCCTCTCCTACTGGTAAAATAGAAGAATAATGAGTTTAAATAATAAAAATATCCAATTCCAAAACATCAAAGAAATGATGTTGTGTTGTATGTGTTGTAGAAACAACTCATGGAAGAATTTATGGATATAATAATAACCTAATTAATAAAATATCACATAAAGCCTTCCTTAACCGGGAGGCTTTTTTTATGGATAATAAATGAAGTAACAGATGAAAAGCTTTAGGACAGAGTTAGAAAACTCTATAGTAGAAAAGGATATAATTGAATTAGAATCAAAAATCCGAAAATTTCGAGACGGTAAGGTTGATGAAGACAGTTTTAGAAGTTTAAGACTAGCTAGAGGTGTATATGGTCAACGCCAACCAGGGGTACAGATGATACGAATCAAAATTCCATTTGGTAAGCTCACCTCAGAACAGTTAAGAAGAATCTCAAAAGTCGCTGATGAATACTCCACTGGAAATTTACATGTGACGACTAGACAAGATATTCAAATTCACTATGTAAGTCTTGATAGAACACCCGAATTGTGGGCTGAGCTGGAAAAGGATAAAATCACTCTAAGAGAGGCTTGTGGAAATACTGTTAGGAATATTACCGCCTCATCACTTGCGGGGGTTGATAATAAAGAACCTTTTGATGTATCTCCATACGCTCAAGCAACTTTTGAATATTTCCTACGGAATCCTGTTGGCCAAGATTTAGGGCGAAAGATTAAGATAGCTTTTTCATCAAGCGATGAGGACTCTGCTTACTCTTTCATTCATGATTTAGGCTTCATTCCTAAGCTGAAAACTATTGACAATAAGGAAGTTAAAGGCTTTAAGCTAGTAATCGCTGGAGGGCTAGGTGCTGTTCCTTTTGTAGCCCAAACTTTTTCCGAATTTATCACTACAGATCAAATCATACCAATCTCAGAAGCAATTATACGGGTCTTTGATAGAGAGGGAGAAAGAACTAACAGAAATAAGGCAAGGCTCAAATATCTGGTGAAATCAATAGGCTTAGAAGCATTTATGAAGTTAGTCGAAGAAGAACGGATTTCTGTTAAAGAAAAAGTCTTCCCTATTGACACTTCGCTTTTTGAAATTCAGAGTGCCAAACCTTTAGTTGAAGCCCCTGAAATTACGATTTTGGACTCTGAAAAATTTAAAAGATGGAAACTATCTAACGTAATTAAACAGAAACAAAATGGTTTTTTTGCGATTAAAATAAAACTCCAAACAGGAGATTTCTCAACTGACACAGCTCGTAAACTAGCTACACTTGTTGATGATTATGCGGCAGATGACATAAGACTTACCATAGGACAAGGGGTAGTCCTTAAATTCGTTAGAGAAGCTCATCTCGAGTATTTATTTCACGAATTAAATTCACTCGGACTTGCTGAACCTGGCGCAGAAAGCACTGCTGACATTACAACATGTCCTGGAACTGATACTTGTAATTTAGGTATTTCTAATAGCACTGAGATAACTAGAGTTCTCGAAAAGTTAATCAACGAGAAGTATCCAGATTTTATATACAATCACGATATAAAGATAAAGATTAGTGGGTGTATGAACGCGTGTGGTCAGCACACTTTAGCTAATATAGGGTTTCACGGAAGCTCCATGAGGTCAGGTAGCCTAATCGCTCCTGCTCTACAAGTTTTACTAGGTGGTGGGGCTTTGGGGAATGGTGAAGGTCGGGTCGCAGATAAGGTTATTAAGGTGCCTAGTAAAAGAGGTCCACTTACTTTAATGACAATATTAAACGATTTCGATATAAATAAAAATGACGGTGAGCTCTTTAATGACTATTACGATAGACAAGGAAAACGCTATTTCTACGATTTATTGAAAGTAATCGGCTCCTCTGAAGAGTTAACATCAGAAGAGTTTTTGGATTGGGGACACACCGAGACATTTAAAACAGCTATAGGTGTGGGAGAGTGTGCGGGAGTAACTATTGATTTGGTCTCAACTCTTCTACTTGAAGGAAAAGAAAAACTAGATAATGCAAAAGAGACTCTAATAAATGGCTCATATGCAGATTCTATTTACCACTCTTATAGTTCACTCATTAATGGTGCAAAAGCTTTACTCGTGGGTAAACAGGTTAGGACAAATAGTCAAACGACGATTATAAGTTTATTCGACGAAAACTTTATAGATACAAAAGAAATAGAGCTTGATGGCACCTTTCAACAACTAGCTCTACAAATTAAGAATAACGAACCCACAGCTGAGTTTGCTACAAAATTTTTCGAAAGAGCTAAAAGCTTTGCAGAAACTGTAGTAGATCTTAGAAAAAAACAATTAAGTAATGCAAGCATTTAATCTTTTCCGAAAACCAAAATTGACGCTCGTGGGAGCTGGTCCTGGAGATCCAGAACTTATTACGTTGAAAGGTGTAAAAGCACTGTCCTCTGCGAAAGTAGTGTTATACGATGCCTTAGTACATCCTGACATGCTTGATTACACATCAGATGGATGTCTTAACATACTCGTGGGTAAAAGGTCTGGACATCACAGCTATAAGCAACATGAGATTAATGAATTAATCGTTAAATACGCATATGAATTCGGTAGTGTCGTGAGGCTCAAAGGTGGAGATCCTTTTGTGTTCGGGAGGGCGAGCGAAGAGATTGAGTATGCCGATAAGTATGGGATTACTAGTAATGTTATTCCTGGCTTATCATGCTCTACCGCCCTACCCGGCTTACATGGTATGCCATTGACTAAAAGAGGAGTTAACGAGAGTTTCTGGGTTGTCACGGGTACTACAAAAAACGGTAAAATCTCAGACGACTTCTATTTAGCAGCTCGTTCTTCTGCAACTGTCGTTGTGCTAATGGGTAGGAAGAAACTAAATGTCGTAACAGAGTTCTACAAATCTATTGGGAAAGAAAATTTACCTATTGCGGTTATACAAAACGGTTCATTAGAGTCTGAGAAAACCGCTATCGGATCAATTATCGACATCGAAGCTTTAGTCGAGGAAAAGAAAATTGGCACGCCAGCAATATTAATAATAGGCGAGGTCGTTAAATATCATTCTGAGCGTCTTCCCATTTTTGCACAACATTTTTCAAACAACTGAATCATGACTTCTAATTCTAATACTTTATTTCCGATTTTTCTAAAACTTTCTAAGCTCAACGTTTTAATTGTCGGAGGTGGAAATGTCGCTGCGGAGAAGTTGCATTTCTTACTTAAAAGTAGCCCAGACGCAAATGTTACTGTCGTAGCAACAGAGATTTCAGAAGCCGTTAGCGATCTTGTTAAAGACCAAACTCATGTTAGATGTACCCTCGAAGAATACTCAAAGTCTTGGCTTAACGGTATAGATATTGTAGTTGCAGCAACTGGAGATAAGAAGATAAATAAGACAGTTTGGTCTGATGCAAAAAAAGCAAAAATAATAGTTAACGTAGCTGACACACCTGATCTTTGTGATTTCTATATGGGGTCAATTGTGACTAAAGGAGACTTAAAATTAGCGATATCTACAAATGGAAAATCTCCGACTTTTTCAAGGCGATTTAGAGAATTACTCGAAAGTATATTGCCCGACACTTTGCCTGAAACTCTTAACAACTTAAATGCAATCAGAAAGACATTAAAGGGGGATTTTACTGAGAAAGTAAAATCACTCAATAAGTTAACAGAACTGTTAGTTCTAGAAAACACGAAAAAATGACCACCCAAACTATTACCTCACAAATCATTCAAGACAAGAAAATTTCTGAACTTAATAAGAAATATATCTCACTTAAGCCTATAGAAAGAGTTGCAGAGCTATATAAGGATTTTAATCAAAATGAGATAATGCTAACATCTTCTTTTGCAGCAACTTCAGCCCTTCTACTTAAACTATTTTCTGACACTGAAAAAAGTCAAATTATATACTTTATAGATACTGGATATCATTTTCCTGAGACATTAATATACAAGCAATACTTAACTCAGCTTTATGATTTAAAAGTTGATGATGTTAGAGCTGATAGAGTTAATCATGACAAGACTTCTACAGAAAAAACATGGGAGAAAGACCCTAACCTTTGCTGTTCAATAAATAAAGTATCACCCCTAGATAAACTCAAGAACTCACACTCGGTTTGGGTATCTGGCCTTATGTCATGGCAGTCAAACCATAGGTCGTCATTAAATATTTTTGAACGACGTAATGGAATATTAAAGTTCTATCCTTTATTAGACGTGACTCAATCTGAGCGTGATAACTATATAAAAGATCACCACTTACCGTTTCACCCTCTAGTTTCTAAAGGATATTTATCTATTGGATGTTCACATTGTACCGTTCCAGGTAATGGAAGAGATGGAAGATGGAATAACAACCCTAAAACTGAGTGTGGACTACATCTTTAGGATTTGTTTTTATATGACTATAATATCTCGTTTAACGATTCTTCTATTGCCAAAATAGTTCCGTCTAATAAAGAATAGCTATGTGTGGTGGAAACGAATAGAGTTTCGAATGCTGAGGGTGCAAAATAAATACCACGCTTCAATACTCCATGAAATAGCAGTTTAAAAAACTCAGTATCTGCGTTATTCGCCTCATTAAAATTCCCAACCTCATCCACACCAAAATGAAAACTCAGCATTGACCCCACTCTGTTGAGTGCGTATTTTAATTCGTGATTATCGAACACTTCACGTATTCCCTTTTCTAAATAGGCTCCTTTCTCTTCAAGTTCGAGATAAATATTTGGTTTACAGTTAAGTTCCTTCAATAAGGCAAGCCCACAAGTCATTGCTATAGGATTGCCACTTAATGTACCTGCTTGATATACTGGCCCTTCAGGTGCGAGCATATCCATAATTTCTCGTTTCCCACCAAATGCCCCAACTGGCATACCCCCACCTATAATTTTACCCATAGTAACTAAATCAGGCAACACTCCATAAAGCTCTGTAGCCCCACCTTTAGCAATTCTGAAGCCGCACATCACCTCATCAAAAATTAATAGTATTCCATGAGTATCGCATAATTCTCTCAATCCTTTTAAGAAACCGTCAACAGGTGGAATACACCCCATATTTCCAGCTACTGGTTCTAATATTATTGCAGCTATTTCATTAGGGTTTAACTCAATTAGTTGAATAACTGCCGATAAGTCGTTAAATGGTGCTAATAGTGTGTCACGAGCCGTACCACGTGTTACTCCGGAACTATCCGGCTCACCCAAGGTGGCTGCTCCTGAACCTGCTTTAATAAGAAACGGGTCAGCGTGACCGTGATAACATCCTTCAAACTTGATAAATTTATCTCGGTTTGTATAACCTCTAGCTAACCTGATAGCAGACATACATGCTTCAGTACCCGAATTTACCATACGTACTTTTTCAACAGCGGGGACCATTTTGCAAATCAACTCAGCTATTTCTATCTCTAATACTGTAGGAGTACCAAAAGATGTTGTATTACTAGTTGCCTTTTTAAGAGCTTCCACTATTGGTGGATGGCAATGTCCTAATATCATAGGGCCCCAAGATCCTATATAATCTATGTAATCTCTACCTTCGACATCGGTCATAATCGACCCTTTTGCAGATTGAAAAAACAAAGGAGTCCCTCCAACAGATTTAAATGCTCTTACGGGTGAGTTTACTCCTCCAGGAATAAATAACTGAGCCCTTTCAAAAAGATCTTCACTTTTACTCATCTATTCAATAGTCTAACTGCGTCTTTTGCAAAGTATGTTGCTATCAATGTTGCCCCAGCCCTTTTAAAAGCAATTAACGTCTCCATCATAACCTCGTCATGAGATAACCACCCCTTTTCTGCCGCAGCTTTAATCATTGCATACTCTCCTGACACTTGATAAGCTACTACTGGGGCATCGAAATTATCATAAACTAGTCTCACGACATCTAAATAAGGCAAACCGGGCTTAACCATTACCATATCCGCTCCTTCCTCTATATCTCTTTCAACTTCAGTGAGGGCTTCTTGAGAATTGGAAATACTCATTTGGTATGATTTTTTATCCCCAAATCCAGGAGCAGAATCCAAAGCGTCACGAAATGGCCCATAAAATGAGGATGCATACTTAGCGCTATAAGACAAAATGCCTGTATTCTTAAAACCTTCTTCTTCCAAACGTTCTCGTATATATCCAATACGACCATCCATCATATCTGATGGTGCTACCATATCGACACCCGCTTTTGCATGAGACACCGACATTTCACCTAGTATCTCAACTGTAAGATCATTGACTATTTCACTTCCTACAACAATTCCATCATGTCCGAAACTAGAATATGGGTCTAAAGCAACATCACTCATTACATACATTTCTGGCACAGCCTCCTTAATCGCGCGAATCCCCCTCTGCATTAACCCATTATCATTAACGGCCTCAGTTCCTTTATTATCCTTTAACTCATCTACTACTTTAGCAAATAATAAAACACAACGCAATCCTAAACTATAGCATTCCCTGACTTCGTCAAGAAGTAAATCCAATGAAAATCTATAGTAACCGGGCATAGAAGATATCTCTTCCTTCTTACCATCACCTTCAATAAGGAATAATGGAACTATGAAATCAGTAGCGCGTAAGTGATTCTCTGCTACTAAATCTCTAATTGCTTCTGTAGCTCTTAACCTTCTGTTTCTTTGATAGGGGAATGCCATGCGAAATACTCTATTGCTTTTTCGATTATACTCTCTGAACTAGATTCTTTACTTAAAATAAGATCCTGACCTTGACGAATTAATTCCCGCTCAGTTGAAGGACCTATAGCAAAGCAAGGTAAGTTGTTAAACCCTCCATTTTGCATAAGACCTTTTACAGAACTAGGGCTCATAAATGCCAATGCGTCAACACCTCTTAAATCTATGCTTTTTTTTAGAATACGAGAGCTATACACTACCTTTTCTAATACCTTAATGTCGGCATTATTAAGACCTTTAAGCAAATCACCTCTCCTGTTGTCACCACAAATAAACATAACCTCTTGCTCTTTGTTTTCAATAATTAATTCTGCCAAATAAACTGCTGTATGTATTTTAGGAATTAATGCGTTGGGAATATTAGAGGCTGTTCTAGGGCCTACTGCATAAACTTTAGAGGGAAAATCAATCTCACAAAAACATCTGCTAGCATTCCCACTTGTAAAAACCCAAGGGATATTCCTATTCCAATTTTTACAATCAAAATCAAGCTCAGATATCTCAATAATAGGTTCACATGAAACACGTATTTCATCATGTTCTACAAGCAGATTATCAGCAAGCTGATTTAAGAATAATATATGAGGCTTCTTACTCATTTCGTTCGGGAGACATCAGTTTATCTGCACCTTCTTCAAGAGCCAATATAGCTGCCTCCCTTCCAATTCCAACCGCATTATGCAATGGTCTATTAAGAGATATCTCAATCTTCTGCTCTCCATTTGGGCTTAAAACGACACCGTTAAAGAAAATTTCTTGATCATGAATATAAACCTTAGCTCCCACAGGTACAGAACACCCCCCGCTGAGTTCATTTAAAAACTCACGTTCTGCAAGAGTACAGCTCGCCGTATCCCTGTGATTTAGGGTTTGCAATGATTGAAGTATGTTGTCACTTTCAGAAGCGTAAACTACAGCAATTGCTCCCTGAGCTGGGGCGTGAACCATCCAATCTAAGGTCATTCCTATCTCATGCTCTAATCCTAACCTTATCAAACCCGCAGCGGCAAAAATAGCTGCATCCCATTTACTGGATTTCAGCTTTTCAATTCTAGTGTGAACATTACCACGAATATCTACAATATTATGAGTTGGATATCTTTGTAACCATTGAGACTTCCTACGATTACTACTAGTTGCAATAACCGCTACTTTATTATTTAAAAAGTCCAAACCCTCCCTACACACAATTACATCAACAGGGTTTTCTCTCTCTAAAATTGCACCCAGTTCAATTCCTGGAAGAAGTTGAGTTGGAATATCCTTGAATGAATGTACTGCTATATCTATATCACCTTTTATTAAAGCCTCGTCTAAAACTTTTGTAAACACACCCTTACCTCCCATTAAAGGAAGTGGAGTATCTAACACTCTGTCTCCTTCAGAAATAAGTTCTATTATTTCAGTAGTATGACCTGTCTTTTCTAAAGCATCAGCAACATAATGGGATTGCCAAAGTGCCAACTTGCTGTTCCTGCTACCTATCTTAATGTGCATCTTTATCCAAGCTATACATTTCTCGAAAAATAGCTAATACATCTTCGTTTTCTCGATATCGTTTGCGCAGATACTCAATGTTTTTGCTACTTATTCTTTTAAGAATGCTATCGACAAGCGGTTTTAACTTTTGTAGCTCTTCCTCTGTGTACCTTCCTTTATATTTCCTTATTTCATCAGCCTTTTCAGCTTCAAATGCTAGATTAAGGTCTTTTATCGTAGGTCCTAAAGTCCTCATCTTTCTCCAGTCCTCAAACTCAGCTTTGTACATTTCAATAATCCCTCTTGCCTTAGGAATATCTTCTTTTCGTTTTGCTAGAGTTTCATCCGCCACTTCGCTAAGTTTTTCTATATCTGCCAAATCAACTGTCCCCAACTCCATAACGTTAGGGTTAATGTTTCTAGGAACAGATAGATCAATTAATAATTTCTCGCCTCCATTAAGGTGAGTTTTTTCTAAAGTATAATTTTCTGAACCTGTAGCTACCATTACAATATCTGCCTCTTTCACTCTATCCCCCAATTCTTCAAAAGGAGCAATATGAACTGAGTGCTTTTCTGCAATAACATTTGCCGTACTATAAGTCCTATTTATCACCGTTACTTTAGAAAACTTATAGCTTGTAATATTTTCTAACGTCCTCTTCCCCATCTCTCCAGTACCAAAAAGTAAAATATTCTTATCGCCTAAATTCTTATGCTTATTCCTCACAAATAAAACGGCTGCATGTGCTACAGAAGCAGCTCCTTTGCTAATATTCGTGTAAGATTGAACATCTTTATAAGCCTGGAAAACGAACTGTAAAAGCCTGTCCATAACCCCGGTTATAGCTCCGGATTTTTTTGCTTGTTCTACTCCAGATTTAACTTGTGAAAACACCTGAATATCACCTAAAATTTGAGAATCAAGTCCGGTACTAACTTTAAATAAATTATCTATCGCCTCCTCACCTTCTAAAGCGAATCCGTATTTTACGAGATCTATAAAACTCCCATTACTATACTTTACGAGTAAGTCATTCAAATAAGTAATCTCAGCATCTAATGCGAAAACCTGAGTCCTATTACAAGTAGAAATCGTAAAAATACTTTTTACGCCAAATTCTAAAGCCTCATTTATTAGACATTCGGACAACTCCCTAGTCATACTGAACTTCTCAAGTACTTCAAGAGGCGTTTGCCAATGGTTTACCCCTACGGAAATGAAAGAATGCCTCATTAAAACCAAAAATAAGGCTTATTTTGAATAAAATTAGCTAATCTTATGCTTCACTTTTTTCAGATAAGCAAATAAACTAATGATAGTGATCGCAATAACTGCGTAATACACCCAACTAGGGATAGGCACTGGATCTCCAGCAGCATATGAATGCATTCCAGATAAATAATAATTCACCCCGAAATATGTCATGATCACAGAGGAAAGCCCAAATAGAGTAGCAAAATTATAAGCAAATAGACTTTTCAGACCAGGAATAAGGCGCATATGAAGAATGAACGCGTAAACTAGAATCGAAACTAGAGCCCATGTTTCTTTGGCATCCCATCCCCAATATCTTCCCCAAGATTCATTTGCCCAAATTCCACCCAAGTAAGTCCCTACACTGAGTAGCACTATCCCCCCGGTCAATGTCATCTCACTTATATAAGTCATCTCTTTGATGATCTTAATAATGTTTGGTTTGTTTTTTTCACTTAAAATCATGTACATAAGAAGGTTTATGAGCCCGATAATTGCACCGAGCATTAAAAACCCATAAGAACCTGCAATTAGACTTACATGTATAGTGAGCCAGTATGATTTAAGAACTGGTACAAGAGGTGTAATTTCTGGATCTAGATAACTCAGCATCGCAATTAATAGTACTGCTCCCGCTAATACCATAGTTGCCGCCATAGCTCCTAAAGACTTCCTTGTAAAAATCAAACCCGCCAATGTTGAAGTCCAAGCAATATAAATCATCGACTCGTAGCCGTTACTCCAAGGTGCTCGTCCTGTGATATACCACCTTGCCCCCAATCCCGTAGTATGGAATATAAATCCTACGAAAACAAGGAAAACCAGAGCCGATCTGAATTTCGCCGCTCGCCCGTTTGGGAAGAAAACTGAATAAAATAACAAGCCTAAAAACAACATTCCTAGAAGGAAATAAAAAAGCGCTAATCTATTAAATACATTAGAATTATTGAGAGCTATTTCAGTAGAAATCTTTAAGTCAGAAGGAATTACTGCCGCGCCGATTGTTGTTTGGTAATTCTTAAGTTCGTTAATGATTTTATCGCACAGCTCATAACTAGCGCCATTCATAGCATCATAAACTGCTCTTCTATAAGTACTGAAGAACGCCTCAGCAACTGGTGATGTTAATTTCTCCGAAGCAGGCAAGTGAGAGGTTTCTGCAACCCAAGTATTATTCACATCATTTTCTATGGGAATTACTTTAAAGAAGCTTCCCGCGAAAACCATTCCCACGATATTAACTCGTTCGTCAACCTTTAAAAGTTGTTTCTCGTAAGTCCCCCTCTCAATAGGAGGTTTTGCATTAGCTTCTTTTATCGCATTCCCAAGTTTGTAACTTCCATCATCGAAGAAAAAGTCTTTATAACTCGCTAATTCATTAGGTGAAATACCTAAAATTTCTGCAATGCCTTCATGCTTTCCAAATCTAATCATAGGGGCTCCGTACCAAACTTTAGGGTCCCCATACATAGATAGAATGGTCGTACTCGCTGAATGCCCTTGATATTTAGACTTTCCGTGAACTTTGCGTAATAGCTCGTTAGAAAGTGTCTGCATAGGCTTCATTCTGCCTTTAAAATCCTGTACTATCGTAGTATTAAAAAGGGTAGCGTGACTATCACTAACGTATGTCAGGTTTGGTGTAATAGGAGAAGCAAAAGCCATTACGGAAGAAACAGATAGCATTGCAACTAAAACGAACCTTTTATCCTGCAAAGTTTTTAATTGTCTAGATAATTGAGAGAAGCGAGTGTTTTTATTAAAAAAGACCAATACTAAACCTAGTGTAAATAGGGCATAGCTGATATAAGTAATTAAAGTGCCCCAATAATCGTGATTCACACTAAGATATGTTCCTAATTCATCTTGATCGAAAGATGATTGAAAAAACCTGTAACCGTCATGATCTAGTATGTGATTCATATAAATTCTATGGTCTTCCCGAATATCTGTTCTGTCATCAATTAAAGTAACCTCACTGGCATAAGATGCAGGACTGTTAGTGCCTGGATATCTATCCATTATAAAATCATTCAAGTATAGACCAAACGGGAGATTAATGCGCTTAGCTCCATAACTTATTGAAAACTCGAAATTATCTACGTTAAAAACTTCAGCCCTTCCTTCTCCGCCAGTACGACCAAATACGTATCTATCAAACTCCTTATCATCAATATTAACTTTTAAATGAACACCTACAATGGAACTATTATCCATTTTAACGTCTGTACTAGTAAGCTGCAATTCTCCTGATGAAACGAAAGCTCCAAATACAAATCCTTTCTCTCCTGTATTGTAAAAAGACCTAAGCTTAAGTGGATGCACAATACCTTTCTCAAGTATTGATTGAGCTTGAGTTATCATTACCATCTCAGACAATTCTGTCTTAGACTTTATGAATAATTCTCCTTCTTCGTAGAAGATGCTTATATCTGCAGGACTTTCTGAAAAATCAACTACTGATGAATCAGATAATGATTTACTAAAATCGAAATTAAGCCCTGAAATAGTTCTTCTCTCTCCATCTCCTATATAAAACTCTTCTCTACCATTGCTTCCTCCGAAGACAATCTTAAGAATAGGTTGCCCGTTTTCAGATTCTACTAGAAGATTATCTGGGTTGGGCATAATGTCCAAAACCTCAACATTTACAAGCTTGCCATCAATATTGAATTTCTCATTGAATGAATTATTGCCTATAGAAGAGAATAAAACAGGTTCACTAAATTCATAAAAATCTCCCTGACTTACTGCTTGAAAATTTAAATAATTGTCTCTAGAAAGCACTGTGTTGGAGGAATCCCCCTCTCGTATGTGCATGGTCCCTTCAAAACTAAAATACCTTGTAATACCAGCTCCAACTAAAATTAGAACCATTGATAAATGAAAAATGAAGAGAGGCCACTTTTTCAATTGAAGCATCTTGAATTTCACAACATTTACCACGAGAGTGATACTGAATAGTGTCAGTAAAAGCTCAAACCACCATGCTTTATAAACTAATTTCATAGCAGAGCTCGTGCCGAAATCGTTCTCAATAAATGTAGCTACACCTATCGAAACAGCAAAAAGCAAAATGTAAAAACCTGCAGCAGAAGTACTAAATATTCTCTTCACGTTTCGAGTATTTAAGTATTTTTTTCAATTATTGAATAGGAACCGCATCCTCCATTAACAACTCATATATATAACCGGCTCCGAAATCTTTATTTGTAGAAATAACACCTTCAAATGTTACTGAATGTCCTGTAGGAACAGAGACTTCAGATGTTACTACAAAATCGTAATCATCAGCAGATCCGTCTTTAATATGAATCCAGTTTCTGTCCATTATACTCTCGTTAACCTTAGAGATTAGGCCATGTACCCTTACGGTTTTTCCAGCAAAATCGAATGGCGAATTGACAATTTCTGAAATACTCACGACCCCTTCAGAGGTAGAATTTAAAGGACTCCCTCCTATTTCCTTTTCAATAAATGATACCAAATAAATTTTATCGAAACTTCTAGACAATTCTTTACTATCAAAATTTGATTTAAGTAGTCGACCAGTGTATTTATAGTTCTCCCCAACTACAAAGTCTCCCTTAAGGGTAGCAATCCAATATGCATCGCTCTCTGTCAAACCAGCACCCTCTCCTTCAACCTTTAAATATGAGTACTTGGAAGCTTGAAGAACCTCTACGGCAGTCACGTTATACGTTTTTCTTTCTGCTCCTGCGTTCGTTTTACCGGAGAAAATGCCTGTAGATACAGCATTACCCGTAGAATTAGCACCCGAGTTATTTGCTTCAATTACCTTTCCGTCATCTGAACATCCGGAAATTAAAAGTGCGCTAAGGGATAAGAAAATTAGTCCCGAAAAAATGGTATTTTTCATTATTAAAAACGCTGTAGGATTCTAACTGTAAATCTATGAAATGGCGCACCACTTCTAGCCGAAAAATCATACAAAGCACTAACAGATAAACCTTCTTTAACATAGTAGTCGGAATCTATCCCGATATAGAGTTGTTTAATTGGGTTTATATCGAAATTGTGATACGAGTAGAGCAGGAATCTTGCATTAGGTGAAACCTCAAGTTTGGAGTTGAAAAATTGACGAGAATATCGTGACGAAATAGAGTAATACTGGAAGTAATCATTTTTGTTAACCGAAAATGAATTGCTGAGCCGGCCTCCTAAAAGTTCCGAGAAATTTAAATAACCCCCGAAATTTGAAAAGTTGTTATTACCATCTTCCTGACGACGAATACTGAAGCTAGCACCGCTATAAACACGGTTCGAAATCCTATAGTTTGCTCGAAATCTTATGCTGCTCTTCAATGGATCGTTCGCCATTAACTCTACCAAGTCTTGATTAAATGACTCGTATAAGATTAAATTCTTTCGAAGATTTAAAGATGCTGACAATCTCAATTTATCATTTACTCTATAGTTTGCTGACGTATATAGAAGTCTGAGGTGAGCTGAATTATATAAATCCACTTCTGCACTTGAATAAATAGTCAAATCCTTCCCGACTCGACTATTATGCTGTAAAAAGGCGTATCGACGGTCAGTGAGACCTCTGTTTGTTTGGTCTATGAAACCTATAGACGTAGAACTCGAATGAGCATCATTATGGAAAACGCCAACATTTACACCATACTGGAATAAATTCGTGTTTACTGAATACGTATAAGGATCGGGTCTACTTCCCACCACTATTCCTACAAATGACCTTTTAAACCTCTTTTCTGCATGTAGGCCGTCAGTAGCCCCAAGAGAATACATCCTGTTGTTTATATCACGACCTAGACTTATCGTTGTACTAGAATCAAGCTCATAGGTTAGAATAGCTTCGTGAATATTTAAACGATTATTATTTAGATTTCGATAATTAGAATAGCTCTGAAAAGATAATTTAGACCCTGCAATATTCTTTACATCTAGTGCTAGCCTAGCCACCCTCTTAGAATAAGACTCACCATATCCAAAAGTTGTATTATTAGACAAAGAGAATCTTCCGCTAACCTCTTGACTTCTTTTATTTAACTCCTCAGCAATATCCAAAGGTTCTCCACTTGTTTTATCTCCAGTAGTTTTATTATCCACCTCTTCAACTTTGGAATCCTGATTAATGCGGTAATGGTAAATCACACTTGCCCCTTTCTCAATATCGCATCCTCCTATTACTTCTGCTACACAAGAAACTGATGACTTTTCAAGGATGATTATACATGGAGTTTCAATGCCATCACGAGCTATATAAACTGTATCTCCCGTAAACATGTTTTCAGTAGAGGGGAATCTGAGATAGACATTTTGGGATGTCACGAAACTCACCTCACCAGAAATGGGAGGTAAATCGTTCTGGGATAAAACCTCTAAAGAATTCAGAGTACCCATAAATATCGCAACAGTAAATATAACTGAATTTCTCATCTATTTAATCCTCATCGCCTGTTGGATGACATGCATAACAAGCATTACTTTCATAAACATAATTATTCTCTTCATTATGTTCTCCAGCTAGATTTTGCTGGTCATTGTGACATACTATGCAACTAAATGTAGAATAATCCCCGCCTATATGACATTCGTTACATGAAGTCCACTCTCCTTGATGTTTACCTGAAAAGATAGGGAAATATTGAGAGTCATGTTGGTCATAACTCGCTTCCCCCCAAGTATCACCTGTATGACAAAGGGTGCAGTCTTGAGAAAATCCAGAACTTACATGATTCGGTGAATTTACTGCCAAGTAATCATCCTCGTGACAAGAAACACATTCTGGGGAAATATTACTGTAGTTATTAACGTCATGACATTCTGCGCAATCTGAAATATTGTGTTTTCCTACCAATGGGAACATATCGTGAGATGCGAAAATTGCCTCCTGCCAAGTATCCCCAAAATGACATTGAGCACAGTCAGTACCAAAATTTGATGAAACGTGATCTGGCGAAGTAGTAGCCAAATAGTCATTTTCATGACAAGACACACAGTCTGGAGATGTATCCGAGTAGTTTTCACTAAGATGACAAGATGCACAATCGCTAATGTTATGTCTTCCTACCAATGGGAAGAATAAATGAAAATTCTCAGCTCCCTCCCATGATTGTGCTCCTGGACTGTGACATTCTGTACACTCTTGAGAAAATCCCGATTGGATATGATTCGGTGACGTAGTGGCATGGTAATTATCGATATGACAAGTGACACAATCACTGCCCATCCAATCCCATCTCAAATTGCTTTCCGATTTATGACACTCTGAACATGAAATAAGTCTGTGTTCGCCTAATAGAGGGAAGCCGTTCATCTCATGCAATTCAGGAATATTATCAACTAACCAATTTCTTTCGTCGTGACATCTTACACAATCATTTCCAACTGACATGCTATGCATATCAGTGTGACAAGAAATACAGCTAGGATCAGCTTCGTTAAAAATCAGAGTCGAGTGACATTTTTTACAATCTGTATCCAAATGACTGAATTTTAACTCGAACCCAACATCATCATGGGTGAAGTTAGCCCCCTCACCCATAAATTCCCACCCCGTACTATTGTGACAATCTGCACAAGCTATTGCGAGAGAAGTGCCATGTGGAGTTTGGGCTGAAAGCCCTAGTGATAACACTAAAAACAATACTATTGATGACAATCTATACATTCAAATCTTTCAATTTTATAATTCACAGTTTCAACTTCTTGATTGTAAAACCTAGCCGTGTGACACTCTATACAATCTACGTCTTTATGCTTACCATCTAACGGAAAATCAGTTTCATTATGATTAAACAATTTGGCTTTCCAACCTTTGTCTGTCGTATGACAATTATTACAATCAACTTTTAGGCCAAACTGTCCATTATGTTGATCTTCATGACAACTTGAGCAGTTTGAGCTTTTTCCTTCAAACTCTTGAATTTCATCTATTTGAGAGAAGTGACATTCTCTGCAGCTTACCTCAAGATGACCACCCTCTAAATCCCATTCAGTAGTAGAGTGATCGAAATCAACCTCAGACCAAGTGTCCGAATTATGACAGGCTGCGCAATTTGATTCCGGAAAGTATTTTTCGCTAATTATACCTTCATGAATATTATCATGACAGTCAACACAGTCTTCGCCTATATCTCTAAACTCCCATCTATCGCTATTTTCATCTACATGACATACGAAACATGGCGTCGCAATATGCGCTCCCTCGAGCTTAAAACCCGACTCTTGATGCTCCGCTAGACCATATAATGTACTCGTGAATGGATGTTCAAGAGTGTGACAGTCATTACAGTCTAATTCTGGCTTTATACTTGTAAACTGCTCGTTATGATAGTCGTCGTGACAATTCTTACACAAATTGTGATCAAGGCTCAAAGTGTGTTTTCCAGATTTATGACATTCCTTACAATCAAGCCCTACGTGTTCTCCAACAAGAGGAAAATCGGTCAAATCGTGATTGAAATTAGAACCTGAATTAAGATTACTCCAGCTTTTTTCATTGTGACATTCCGTACAATTTGTGCTAAAACTGCTGTTGTGTGGATTATCGTGACAGTCAGTGCAAAGCTTGAATTTTATATCCTTAAACTTTTGGAAGTCCTCTCCGTTTCTAGTGCTTTTTTTGTGACATTTAGCACAATCTATATCTTTGTGAGCACCTCTAAGGCGAAATTTTGCCTCTTTATGGTCGAACAATTTTGCAGGATTCCATTTTTCAAAATTATGACACTCTTTACAGTCAGCTCCCAGAGTTTCTTGATGATAATCTTTGTGACAGCTCAAACAATCTTCTTCAAGACCTAGATATGTTTCACTCAATTTTCTTATCTCTTCACTTTTGATATTCTCTGGGTTATGGCAATCACGACAATCTATTCTCCAATGTTCTCCTTCTAGTTTATAATCGGCAAGATTATGGTCGAATTTATCTTCATTGATTCGAAATAAGTCAAAGCCTCTCCCATGATGTTCGCTATGACAGCTAAAGCAGTTCTTACCCTCTACATCTTCACTTACGTGATATCCTCTATCGGCATCTATTAAAGATTTAATCTCCTTGTGACAGGCTAAGCACTTATCGTTATTAACCTGGCTTCCTAAAATATGGCATTCTGTACAATTCTCTACTCCTTCAAGATGCTTATGTGCTTCTGACAAATCTCCCGGAGATAGTTGTCCCCATGAACAACTTGCTCCTAAAGCACTTATAATCAGAAATATGTATTTAAGTTTTTTCAATACCAGTGTTGTTAATATTCACGTACAATCTTCCCGAATTTCTTTTCAACGTTAATCCCTGCATTTTTTAGAAATTTAATCGGTAATTCCCCCCCTGCAAAAATATAAACCAAATCATTTTTAATATTTTCGATTTCCTTTTCCGCGTCCACTCCTTCTTTACATAACGTGATAAAATCTTCTTTTATTTCAAGAAGATTTGAATTGTAAATCATCTTCAATTTTTTATTCTCAATTGCCTCGTTAATTAGACGTCTATTTTCTGATTTTATTCGAGCAAATTTGTCCTTCCTATATGAGAGAATCACTTCATTCTCCTCCATTAATAACATTGCTGACTCAACCGCAGAATCACCTCCTCCCACAACTAGGATTTTATTGCCTTTAATATTCTCAGGCTCTAGCAATCTATACGCAACTTTTTTCGACATCTCTCCTGGCACACCAAGCTTCCTTGGAGAACCTCTTCTCCCTATTGCGATGACCACATTAGAAGCGATATACTCTTTCTCCTCAGCTCCATCTTTGCCTTCGACACATACTTTAAATTCTCCCTTTTCAAGAGGCACTATTCTATCCACCTTAGAATGTTCAGTTACTGAAATATTATTATCAGATAGTACTTTAGTCCAAATTTTTAGCAATTCCTCTTTACTCGTATCAAATAACTTGACCTTTCCTAACAAAGGTAAATCCATAGGATGAGTCATTACAACTTTAGCTCTAGGGAAAGTAAACACTGTACCCCCTAATGAATCCTGTTCTAAAATCTCAAAGTTCAAACCGTTATCTTTTGCGGTCAAAGCCGCTGCTATTCCGGCTGGCCCAGCTCCTACTATGATAATATCGTGAATGCCTTCCTTATTAATTCTTCCACTCTTTACTATATTTTCAACAGCTTGTTTACCTTGTTCAGTACTATTCTTAATAAGCCCCATTCCTCCAAGCTCTCCTGCGATATAGATTCCCGAGATATTAGTTTCATAGTTTGGCTTAATTTGAGGTAATTCAACACCACGAGTTTCTGTACCTATCCTGAGACTTATTGCTTCAACCGGACAAGCGTGAAAACATGCACCGTGACCTATACAGCTCGAAGCGTTAATCACTGTAGCAACTCCATCAACAATACCTAAAATATCTTTTTCAGGACAAGATGATACGCAAGCTCCACTACCTATACATTTAGTTAGATCTATGTGTGGGTGAAGCGAAACTGGCTCGAACATACCTTCTTCTTTAGCAACAATTACTTTTTTTGCTATAGCTTTTGAGCTTCGTTTCTCCTTTTTAGCATAATACATTACAATCATGCCACCTATAAGAGCGGTAAATCCATAGATAAGGACTTCATCGAGTAAAACTGATAATTGAATTAATCCTAAAATATCCATGTATATCCCATTGTTACTGTAACTCCAATATGAATAAGCACAACAAAAAGCATAATCAAAGCGAAAGGTTTATGAATAACATGCCAATACTTAAATAATGTCTTCATAGTGCTCAAATTCGCAATCTTGGATTCTAAGTGTTTTTCCTTATTAAGAATTTCTAAAACTTGCATTTTTTCTTTCCTAGAAGCTTTACTTAACTTCAGATAACCCTTAGCTATATTATATCGTTTTTTACTCTTCAAGCCACTATCTAAAAGAACTTTTAGTTGATCTTCCGTCAGCACATCCCCTTCTTTCAGCCCCTCGAGCATTACTTTTTGTTTATTATGGATTTGCTCTAAGCCTAACGCTTGACCTTGAATGTTTCGTGGGATTTGAACATAAATGAACCTTCCCACCACTCCACTAGCTACAATTGCAATCATAGACCAAAACGCAATACTTACTATTCCGCCAAACTTAAATGAGGTGTGAAAGAGGATTAAAATCGGACCTAGTGTACAAAGGAAAATATGAAATTCTAGCAAATACTTTATCCTCAAATACTTCTCCATAAATCCATGATTCTTTCTCGCAATATAAATTGCGACTCCGAAAGCTATCATAAACGTACCTATAACACCCAGCCCCTGACCGAACAATCCTGACGGCTTAAACCAATTATAATCAGGATGATAGAACCTTTCTTCTAAAGGTAAACTATAAAACGAATTTCCTGCTATCCAGAGATAAGCTGTGACTATGACTACAACTGCAGACATAGAAAAAATATAAAGGGAATGAACTGATTTCGTCATTTAAATTTATAACTTATGTACGAGCCATTAATTTAATAATATAACGTCGTTTATTCTTTAATCATATGTATAAGTTATAAACGCCTCTCGAAGTAACAACTAACTCCCAACTTTCCACTATCGATTAACATTAGCTTTTCTGACTCTGATAGCATCCTAATCTTAGGGCCTATACCTACAGAGGATACGGAAACGGTTCTGTCCCAGTCTGAAGATACTAATTGTGTTCTGTTTAAATTTTCTATGGTAAATACGTAAAACGCTTTTACAAAATCCTCGAAACTTCTAATATCTAAAGGAACTAAGTCAATAGATTGAGAATTGTTCTGAGAACATACCTGACTATCTACTTGATCGCTCGAATCCATTCGAATTCCCAATGTAGATGGGTTGGGCGTTCTAATAGAATTCCCCGAATCGTCAATTGTCGAATCGTCGAACAAAAATATGGGAAAATTTCCGATAATTCCTCCGTCTACGACAATATCAAGAGGAATCGAGGATGAGTTTTCAGAGTACACTTTCCCGAATTCATCTATGAACATCGCTTCAAAATAGAACGGGATTGACATAGAAATTAATACCGCATCAATTATCCTCATATCAGGATAAGTCTCGTTTGAGAAAACTAAAAGTTTCTGCTTATTCAAACAAGTCCCTGTTGTATATAAATCTAGGAATCCCGCGTCATGAAGCTCTGAGAAAGTGATGTTTTTGTCACCGGTTTTGGAAGAAACGATTTGGTCTAACCAAGCCTCAAAAGTATCGCGTTGATACCATCCATACCTCTTATTCACTCTATGAATACCCCCGATGAACATATACTCTCCGTCATTGAATTCATTTAGCTCGGTATTGGAAATTATTTCCTCCAGTTCAGCTGCTGTATAGCCCAAAGAAAGCATTAATGCTGTGATCGCTCCTGCAGAAGTCCCTCCCACTTTTTCGATTCCACTCATCACCCCCCTTTCCTCAAGTTCATAAACTACTCCAGCATATGCTATCCCTTTAACCCCAGCTCCTTCGAACACTAGATTTCGAATATCGAGTTGTTGTGCGAAGCATTTTGCATCTTTATTAAATGCAAAACTGGTGAGCACAATGAGGGCGTAAATGACGTACTTAAAGTTCTTCAACTTGCAATTCGTAGTTGACACCACGCTCTTTAAGACCGTTTAAAATATACTCTACGCATTTGTGATGCTTACCTAGATATTCCGGTACGATGATTCCTTTTTCGGAATAAACACCCTCTGAGAGCATTCGAAGAACAGTAGTGGCGGTATAACCCGTGGTTCGAGCCATGCTATGGACCTTTGAGGTAGGGCAGTACTCATCGAAAAGACTGTACGTGTATTTTAAACTCACGCCGTCCTTAACCCCTTCTACTTCTATACGCATAATCGTGAAATCCACTTCGCCGGGCTTGAGTTCCCATTGCGGAAATAAAAGCTTCGCCGTTAAGTCTATGGGACGGACGTTTACGCCATTAACCTCTGTGGGTTCTGAACTAAAAAAGCCAGCTTCACGCATAATTTCCATAAGCTTGATATGGCCTGGATAGCGTAAGGTTTTCTCCTTGATGTTGGGAACGTGAGGCATGGTCTTAGCGAGAGATCTAATCCCATCGCTATTAAAAGATTCTAGCGTTCCTACCTTTTCAAATTGAAGAAGTTCTGGCTCAGATAGAGCTGGTTTTGTTATAAGAACTCCGTCCTGAATATATCTAGCAGGTCTAGTGTACTCCTCTATAACATCTATAGGTGAGAAAACCGCTTTATACTCGTATGGTAGTTCTCTAACTTTAGGTAGACCTCCGACGTAAATGAGAATGGATGAGGTTATGTCTAAAATAGAATCAACATATCCCGGGAGAATGTTACTCATGCCAGGCGCCACGCCTATATCCACTATCGCTGTCACATCATGCTTCAAGGCCAAATCGTTTAGCTCCAAAGCATCTTCTGGGAAAAACGAGATGTCCACCACATCCTTTCCTGCTTGAATAATGCTCTTTAAAGTGGTATAGCCCATAAATCCCGGAACCGCACACAAAACAAGATCAGCATCATCTATCACCTTGAGCAGAAGTGACTCATTACTCAGATCTGCTTCAACTGTTTCAATTCTACTGCCCAGAAATTTCCCCAGGTTCACAGGGCTGAAATCTGCCACTTTAACTTCCAATTCTTCATCTAAGGCCAAATCAAATGCCATCGGCGCTCCTACTAGCCCCGCTCCCAGTACAGTTACTTTCATTTTTCAGGTTTTATTGTAGAAATTCCAATCGCGTGATTCATAATATCTGATTCATTCATTCTTTGTTTTCGAAAACTACCTCCGTGATACATCTCAGCTTGGTTAGCGTAATATTCACTAAAAACATTTCCAGATTGCCCCGTAGGAATTACACTTTCTGAATTCTCAACATCGGAAAAATCTATCGCTATTCTCATTGATGGTCCAGAAAAGACTTCAAAATTAACTTCGTCGTTGAGTCTGAATTCTAGTTTATTCAATGCATCTTTCGCAGATGGCACTTTGAATGGACCTACGTTAAAGAAATTGCCGATAATTTTCACGTCGCCCATAGCGTGCTTATGGGTTACACGATGTAGATCACTGTAAATCCACAAGTTCTGATTATCTCCCAGAGAGTCTCTTAACTCATCGATAGCGGCTTTGAAAGCACGACTTACTATTTCTGAAGCATCATCCGACTTCTCAGTATTTATGTCGTCCCACCAAGGCGAATTCGCGTTTTCGAGCAACATCGGAAATGTATTCTCGCAAACGAAAGTCGGTGTAAACGATTTAAACTTCTCCTCCCCCATATCGTCACTTAGTGCAAGTTTTAGAGTTGCGTACATCCAACGATAATAAATGGTGGGAGCTATTTCGCCTATTTCGTGAGTACCTCTCCAGTCTTTAATAAGATCGAATGACGATTTATAAAGGTCTTCGAAATTATTAGGGTCGAGGTCTTCACTTTCGTTCTTTAAAATGTACTCAACTAACATACGTGAGTTTTTATCATAAACTGGGGAATAATTTCTCAGCTGAAGCTTGTGTACATCTTGAATCGTCCAATCACTTTTATCCTTACTTAAAGCGTCCTTTATAGAAGAGGCCCTCGTGTTTCCACTGTAATAATATCCTGGGTAGTGAACACCATCGACTTCTTCAGGAGAGTTATTTGCGGAAAAAACAAACCCCCTCTCTGGATTGACTATCTGAGGGTTTTTACTGAAATCATACCATCCTTGAACGTCGTTAGAAGATTTCGTCCCATCAATAAATATTTTAGAATCGACTGAATCTCCACGGATAGGTAGTTTCGCAGAAGCCCACCAAGCGATATTACCACTACTGTCACCATACATTATATTCAAACCGGGAGCATGAATCATAGAGGCTGAACGACGAGCACCTTCAATATCATGAGCCCTTGAAAATCCATAGAAAGCTTCGTTTAGTAAATTATCTGGATACTTAGTATATGCCCACCACATTGAAATATTGTCCTTGATAATAGGCCCGTGGTGCGTCTTTTTAATAGTTAGAATGAGGTCGTCAGAGTCCTTAACCTTAATGATTTGGTCTGAAATATCTAGATCTAGCCACTTGCCATCATGGAAATATTTATCACCTTCAATCTTCTCCTTATACATATCTATGTCATCATTAACGAACATCGTTATACCCCAGGAATGACCTAAAGTATGTCCTATGGGCGGGAACGGCATACCTGCCAAGTGATTCCCATAATATTCTAACTCTGGTGTAATTATATGAGCTTCATACCAAACAGAAGGAGATGCGAAAGCCATGTGTGCATCATTGGCAAAAACGACCCTTCCGGATTTCGTCTTTTCTCCACTTATCACCCAAGAGTTAGAACCTATAAATTGAGGCACTGGAAGTCTTGCGTCAAGCTTCATAACCATATCTGAAATTGACACCGCATCCTCAGAGGTAGGTAACCCAACCCCTCCATTGACAGGTATGGTCGTGTTATTTGAAAGAGTAACTGATATATCCGCCATATAAGTCGAATCGAAATTATTCTTCATCCAATCTATAATAGGTTCATTTTTGAAAGCCATTGCGAAGCTATACCCCATAAATCCAGCCGTTTTATAAAGATCTTCTAAAATAAATTTCTGAGGCGATACTCCTAACAAAGTGTACTCGATAGGAAAATCCCCTTCCTCAATAAATGAATTCACTCCTGATAAATAAGCCTCGGCTGCATCCCTCACTTCCCCATAGCCACGTTTACCAAACTCCAGAGCACTTTTCTCAGCTGACTCCTTCATACCTAAAGTCCTAAGGTACTTGTCATTCTCTATCATATCCTTCCCGAAAATTTCGGATAACTCCCCCCCTCCAGCTCTTCGAATTAAATCCATTTGCCATAACCTCTCCGAAGCATGAACATAACCTAAAGCGAACATAGCGTCAGTTTCATTATCTGCATATATATGAGGAATCGCCATATCATCAAATACTACCCTTACTTCAGAAGACACATCACTTGACGTAATATTAAATTCATAATTCGTTCCTGAATTTATCACGAACAAATAACCTCCGATAAAAACCAACACAATTACTACAAGTACAATACCCAATAATTTTCTCATGTTCGAAATTTACAATAGTTTGTCTTTTAAGAAATACAACTTCTTAGAAGCTCTTGTAGAAGCTGTATAAATCCACCTGGCGAACGATACTCTTTTATCTTCGAAATGCTGTAAATCTCTTTGATAATTTGATGCCGGATCTACTATTACCACCGGCCACTCCCCGCCTTGGGAATTGTGAACCGTTACAGCATATCCATAATTTACTCTGAGTGCGTTCATATACTTATCTGTTCGAGCTTCCTTGTCGTATTCTTCATAGTATGAGGCATTAGGTTTGGGAGGATTCCAACCGAACTTCGCTTTCATGCGACGTTGGAAGTCGATAAGAATTGCCGTTTCTATGTTTTGGTAATTTTTATTACGGGAATCCGAAGAAGTGGTTTGGCCTTGATTAAACAAAGCGTTTGAAAGCACGGTGACGTAAAACTCCTTCTTCTCGCCTAACATCCTAATGCAAGTGCTGTGAAACTTCAAAGTAATCGTCTCCCCACCTTTTAACTGCACCACCTTGTCCTTTAAGGGAGTAGGAAGCTTTGTCACCTGAATAAAAGTTCCGTTTTTCAAAGCAGATGATTCATTTGAGATATTTAACTCCCCATGATCCCTAAATCTCACATTCCTCTTCACTAGCAGAATTTCTCCTTCGTTAATCACATCATGCCCCCTGTCTAGTGCCTGCCTGATGATTTGATTGTATCGAAAAACTGCCTTATTTGTATGTGCCAAAATCACGGCTCCCTCCGGCCTATCTCCTCTATCCGTAGCCATCAAAAATGTACCTACCAAATCACATTCCCTAAGATTCCTAACATCTTCGACTGCCTTCTTCGGAAGCTCTTCTCCTGAATTAATAGCACTCCTCACGGTATTCACGAAATCTAACAAAGTCCCTTTCCCTTGTCTGTGAACGAAATCTAATTCCGCACATAACACTTCGGAATCTTTAATTAACTCAGGTAGAGATGATTTAATCTTATCCAAACTTAATGCGGGAGAAGTACTTTCTGATTTCGAAACAGGCGGTAGTTGACAAGGGTCTCCTACTATCAAAACTCTACTATCGTCCCTATTCCCCAAATCTGCAAATTCGAAAATATCGTGTAAAAGAGACCCCGAACCGAAATTAAAACCAGAAGTAGTCTGCTCTTTCTTTTCATCTCCTACCATAGATCCTTCGTCTATAATAAAAATCGTTTTTTCGGAATCGCTATGAGATGATACCGTTCCGAAAATCGACAATTGGCTAGAGGAATAGTCTAAGGGCTCGATTTTATAAATACAACTATGAATCGTCTGAGGAATCGACTCTAAACCGAACGGCTTCATTTTATCAGCCAAAACCTGGGCTGCCCTTCCAGTAGGTGCTAATACCTTTACATTCCACCCCTCGGACTCCAGTTCGTTAATCAAGTACGCCGTCAAATAAGTCTTCCCCGTACCTGCTGATCCAGTTAAAATCCCTACTCTTGATTTAGACTCTTCTTCAAAAAGTGGAGCTAAAACTACTAGGGCTTTTGATTGGCAATCTGATAATTTGAGTTCTGTCATATTGCACGGTAATTTACAATAGTCTTGCCAAACTCGTTCTTATCTAATGATAAGAAATTAAGGCCAAATAAAAAATAAATTGTCTGTATAACTATATCCAAGAAATCATTAATATTATTCCTACATTGGGAGCAAACATTTTGTCCAAATGTTATAAAGATGTACAATTCAAAGATTTAAAACTATGGATAGAAAAGAATTCATGAAATTTAGCGCAATGGGAGTTGCAGGATTAGCGATGTTTCCAACTAACGTATTCTCAAAAGAAACAAAAAGTACAAATAATAAACTGTTTCCAACATCATTACCTTTCTCGAAAGAAGGAGACTGGAAAGAGTTTAAAATTAGTATAGGAATTACAGAACAGGAAATAGCGCCTGCAATGAAAATTCATACTTTAGCCTTTAACGATACTGTTCCTGGCCCAGAGATTAGAGTTAAACAAGGAGATAAAGTAAGGGTTATTTTCAAAAACAACACCGATTTAATACATACTATACACTGGCATGGAATATATGTTCCATGGCGTATGGACGGAGTCCCCTACGTTACACAGATGCCGGTAATGCCCGGTAAGGAATTCATATATGAGTTTATTGCAGAACCTTATGGCACTCATTTTTATCATTGTCACTGGGGAACTCTGCTTCATATGCAATCAGGGATGTACGGGAGTATTATTATTGAGAGTGATGACGACCCTATAAAAAAAGCGTTTCCTTATGAACGGGAGTACACCTTAATTTATTCCGCTCATGATGTTAATTTCATTCGCAATGAATTAAACGCAATGTTAGAAAGAATGAAAGAGCGATCCTTTTTGATGAAAAACGAAATGTTTGATGCCGAGAGGTTTAATTTATTTAATACAAAAGAAGAACTTCTTGAAGCAATTGAAAATGGTTATCAACCTCCCTACCTAGTTAACCGAAGGTCTTCCGCTGAATTACCTACTCCTAATTGGTTTACAGTCAATGGCAAATCTTATCCTTCAACTCCCTATTTATATATTAAATCCGGTGAAAATATTCGCATTAGATTAATCAATGCCGGAACTGAAAACCATCATTTACACTTACACGGTCATGATTTCTGGATGGTCTGCGACGACGGAGTACCATTACCGCAACCTTGGCAGAGAAATACTGTTTCGCTTAGCCCTGGTAAGACTTATGATATAATTATAAAAGGAAACAATAGAGGGATTTGGACTTTTCATGATCATGATACAAGACGTGTCACTAATAATGGCATGTATCCTGGTGGCAATCTACTTGCTCTTGTTTATGAGGACTTACCTAAGGAAGAAACTTTAGTTGGTAAAATGGGGGCATTACCTAAAATTGCATTAGACGAATAATTGTAAACTACAGTCATGAAAAATCATATCATTTTAATATTAATTTTATTTGTTACAACATCTGTAAAAGGGCAGGTTTCACCAGAAATAGAGCTTGGAGCTAAAGGAGTGATGTCTGGAAATTTTGAAATAAAAGACAATAATTCAACATCTGCTGTAAGTGATTTTTCAGACAGTCAAATTTTATTAGGTTTTAGACAAAAACTTTATAATAACTGGCGGGCTCAAATGGTATTCGGAATGCAATTCCCTGATGCAGACTCAGACCTTGGGCAAGTATTCTACAATCATGTATTTTTAAAATTGGAGAACCAAAAAAATATCGTTAAAGTAGGGAGGTCAACTACTCAAACTATAATAAATGAGTTTTCAACTCTTCGAGATGATGACGCCATGCAGTTTAATTACTCCTTAAACCCCTTTTCTAATGGTGTTAACACTCAAGATAATCAATATGGCAATGTTATTGAATACACTCATATATTCAAACAAAGAGTCTGGCTAACGTTCCATGGCGAAAACTTTGCTGATCTTTCTGCACCAGATAATTTTGAGTTAAATTCCTTCGGTGGTTCATTAATTTATATTATACCCGAAAGCCAAATTTGGAATCGTAATATCATACAAAGAGTTGGATTAAGCTACAATAATTACATAACTAATAGACCAGGTGGAGAGTTGTTAAAGAATATATTAGGAACCATTACACTCAATTTAAAGCCTGATCCTGTTCATTTCATTGACCTTAAAGTACAAGGGATTTATAATGTCGGATTTACTTCCATTGATAGTATTAATAGCTATTCTAACTATGTCAATATTGGATCATTTTCAACGTTTGGAACAATTAGATATGTGTATAGAAAATATGAACGCCCTATGATTCAAACGTCTTTGGGTTTTGGGTACAAGACTTTCAATAACGTTACAGAAAGCGAACAAATTATAGGTATTGCAAATGTTTTTTACCGAATTGGGGAGAATTTTGATTTAGGTTTTCAATACAGGTATTTGAAGAATAATGGTCAATCTGGAGTGCTGTTTGGTCAACAAGAACATAGAGTTCAGATAGCCATGGTTTATACTATCAATCAAATATTTAATAATCAGTTTGACACAAGAAATTCTATACTTAACTTAGAACATAGCTACTTGAAATAAATACAGTTTAACTCTTGGGAGTTTACATCTTCATGGTGCCGTGATTGTCATTCTCATTCATCTCCATATGCATTTTCCCGTCTTTATCTGTATGTGATTTCATAAATAAACGTTCTGCAATAAAAATAAGGGAGATCCCAATCGCGGCAACTATAAGCACAAATGGATCAATCATGTACTTCATATAAATAAATGCTAATAAAATTATTACATCAAGTAAGATAGCAATTAAAGGGATTATAGGATTAAAATTCACTTCATTTTTGAGATAACGGAACAGCCCCCAATGAATTGCAATGTCCATTATTAAATAGAAAATAGCTCCAATAGAAGCTATTCGTGTAAGATCAAATAAAATAGTTAGGAGTATTGCCAAACCTACTGTGAATAGAAGAGACGGGTTAGTGATTTTCTTAACTTTATTTAAGTCAGGAACTTGTTTCATTTTGCTAAGCATTCCCAACATCCTTGAAGCCGAATAAACACTAGCTATAACTCCCGAAACTGTAGCTACAATAGCCAGTATAATAGTTAATCTAACCCCCCAATCCCCAAATACGGGCTCAGCGGCAGCTGCTAAAGCGTAATCTTTTGCTTCAATTATTTCTGTAATACTTAATGCACCAGAGACTGATAAGGCCAAAATAACATATATGATACTACAAATTAAAATCGATATGACAATTGACCTTCCGACATTTTTGTGTGGATTGACAATATCTCCTCCTTGGTTTGTAATAGTAGTAAACCCTTTATATGCAAGGATTGATAAAGCCAATGCCGCTACGAATCCAAAACCTGCTGGAAGCGATTGAATGTTTTGAACTCCTCCCCCTCCAGTAATAGTTGGTAATCCAGAAATAACCAAACCAGAGACTGCAAGCAATGCAATTCCAAGAATTTTTATAATTGCTGTAGTCGTTGCAGTTAATTCTATAACTTTATTACCCGAAACATTAATAATATATGCAATAGTAATAAGCAATACACCCAGAATAGAAGCGTAACCAGCATACTCGTCTGGAAATAAACGTAAAGTATATGTTCCAAATGTTCCCGCGACTAAGCTTTCGGCTATTACCATTGAAACATACATCAACAATGAAAAGCTACCTGTAGCTGTGCCTGGACCATAGGCTTTAGTAAAGAAATTTGCTACCCCTCCTGATGAAGGAAAAGCATTTGAAAATTTTACATATGAATATGAACTAAAGCCGACTATCAAAGCACCTACGATAAAAGCTAGTGGAAATAAGTCTCCTACTAATTCCGCTATTTGCCCCATAAGTACGAAAATGCCAGCTCCTATCATAACACCCGTACCTAAAGACACTGACCCCGTTAGCGATAACTTTGCTTTATCTGATATCTGATTTTTCATGATTTTGAATTTAATCGTAATTAAAAATACTGATCAACGATTTAAATAGTTGACCGTTTCCTTAACTGAGAGGGGTTTGGTTGCATTTCCTATTCGTACATAAAAAGTTGTTTCTCCTTTTTTCATAACGTAGACAGGCGTTTTGGATTTTTTTATCTCTAACAAACAAATTTCGTTGTCATCTATTTGAAAAAAGCTAATCTTAATGAGATGACATTTGTCTCGTCCAATATCATTTGAAATCAATTGATACAACTTAAGTTCAAATCCATCTTTATCTTTTTTCTTCAAAGAATTATAATCGCACTTCAAACCCAAAATATGACCGTCATCATCGACACCTATAATAAGCCTTCCTCCTTGAGCATTTAAAAAACCTGCAATGGTTTTTACTATTACAGATTCCAAATTACTGTTAGGAGTTTCTTTAACGTAGTCATAACGAAGTGAAGATTTAAATTCCATCGTATTATTCTCACCAATTTCTATTAGTGAAATAACTCCCTCCAAAATTGTGTCTTGTTGAAGTTCGATGATTCTACTTTTCTTTCTAATTCCTATTGTTAAGAAACTAAATAGCAGACCTGTTATAGTACCTAAAGCTATAAAAATAGAAGCCATACCTACCATGTCTACTGTAAAAGCCATCCTGAGGTTTTTTACAAAGACTTCAGACAAAATATTAAAATTCACGACTTCTTCATTCACCTCAAACCAATACATGGTCATAATTACAGGATGTACTATAAAGTAAAAAAATATTATTCCGATAAGTATATGAGTAATCACAAAAGCTACATTCGTGAATTTAATTTTTAGATTTTGCATTGCTATATTTTTATACTTCAAAGTTCTAAAATACTTAAGTGTTTCGTATAATCCTTACTCTATCGACACAGATTGTGTTAAAAGTAGAACTGATTTTGATGTCTCCCCTTATTTATCACATCCTAAATTTGAATTCTAGCGATTATTGACTGATGAGTATAAAAAAGTATAATTAACAAGCTTGTATTATCATCTGTTAATTAAATGAAAGACAGCAGGTTTGCATTAAAAATAAGATTATTATTGCTTTATGCAAAAAAAAATAAGTTTACTGACTATTTGTAGTTTGATCGCGTTTATGAGTTTTTCCCAAAACGAAACTAACGAGCTTAAGACTCATCAATATGGAGGATGGTTTTGTCCTGATAATTTATATGGATTCCCTGCAGTTGATATTCTTGACTGGAATTCAGTTCCAGTAATTAATGGGAGAATGCCTACTCAGGAAGAAGCTCAGAATGGAACTTCCTTAATATTTGTTGACTCTGAAAAATATCCCAATGCAAAGCCACTAGATATTACCATGCCTAAACTGGCGAAATATCACAATAACTATTCAAAAAAAGACGAAATCATTATAGTAATTCAAGCAATTAGGATTTTAAATGATTCTATTGTTGGCTTTAGATATCTAAATGGGGGAAACGGGAGTGCTCGAATAAATGACGTGACTTTCCTTAATGACAGGGAAATTAAAGACATAGCTCCATCACGTTTTGTAACATTAAATTTACAAATAGAAGCTACAAAAAAAGAGATTTGGGACGTGATAACTGATACTGAGTACAGTAAAACTCTTCAACCTATTTTTGATAGCTCTAACGATCTAAGAGAAGATTGGGATTTGCAATCTGATGTGAATTTTAAATATCTCGATGACGACTACATAACTTCTGCATTTGCAGGAGAGCTGTTTGGCAATCAGTACATACAAAGAGACTATGAGTTAGGTGATTACAAATACGTAGAGAAATTCTTCTTATCGGAAGATGAAAGCTCAAATAGCACAGAATTTGTTATTGTATGTGGCCCATATCGCGATGATTTTGAGGCTCAAAAATTCATCTTAAAAAAATGGGCTCAAAAAGTTCAGGAGTTGAGTGAAAAATAGGTCCCTAACTTACATGAGGTCTTAGCGAAAAGTTTTAAGTGAAGTTGAAATTGAATCTAAAAGTGTTTGGCCTAAAAGATCCGCCCCTTCATATAAATGATTTAAATACTTCTGTGAAGGATAAATATCTTCTGAGGTTCTGTCGTGACAAGCTATGTAACATATCGCTTTTTTTATACCAAAATCTGTATTTACCAAAACTTCCTCGCGATAGTAATGACCATAAGAAACACCTTCATTTTTATCTAAAGCAAGCAAATCTTTAGTGGTTACACGGTATAAAAGTCCATGTGTAACATCCCCTTTACAAGGTTCAATATTCGCATAAGCTTCTCCAGGAAGTTTGTATGCTATTTTATTAAACTTTAAAGTAAAATTAGAGATAAAGCATGGCTCACGACTTGTAAAATTAATTCCACGCTTTATCATTCTTGTGGGGTTCATGTTCGAGCCATATGCAAAATATAATAAATCAGATGATTTTTGTGCAATGTTTTGAGCATCAGCGAAATCACCCGACGAAACTATCGGAGCGGTTTCTTTATCATTGAAATAACAAAGTGCTGAAATCACTTCGCCATCAATGTTAACATTAATAATGGATCTTCTATACCAACTTGAGCTGGGGGAATTAGGGTTATATCCCTCCAATCTATCTAAAGCACTTAAAGTTTTATCATCAACTTCATAGACTTCCCCATATATAGTAGAAACTTTCTGAGAATCACTCAAGAATGGTATTAGTCGAGAAAACATAACGAATTTCTCACAAGTACGTCCTGCACCGAGAAGTCTAGAGCTTGAAATATGGGCATGATTACTGAAGGTTTTTCTTAAAGTTCCATATACAAATACAATATTTTTCATTACTTATGAATTTGGAATTTATTAAAAAAAACAAATATTCAACCGTAACTTAAATAAAATCAAACATTAACAACGTTGTCAATATGAATAAGAAAATGGAAATAGGTGGTAGAATTGGAGTGCAATAGAACACTCGGTTAAATTGCATCATCTATTAATATTTATAATCGTATGTTAAAAAAACATCATTTACATTATGTGCTCGTAGCAGATTGCAGTGGATCAATGGCAGGAGAAATTAATGAAGTTCGTAATGAGCTAAACATCCAAATTAAAAAAATGAGCGAGGAATCAGATGAATTACATCCATGCACATTCACACTGAGAACATTTGACAGCGAAATAAATAACGTACACGTTAATGTACCGATAAACGAAGTGCCAAGGATTACTGAGAGTGACTATTCTACAGGCGGAATGACCGCACTATATGATGCAATAGGATCAACAATAGAGTCTGTAGGCGAATTACTTGGAAACAGGATAGACGGTGATAACGAAAGTTTAGCGATGATAATATTTAGCGACGGTGGAGAAAATTCCTCTACCCGATATGATGCAACTAAAATCAAGAATCTTTTAGATAAATACCAAAATCGTCCTGGCTTCAACATAGCATTTGTAGGATGTGATCCAGCAAGCTTTAACGACATGGAAAGAGTTCAACTTAACAAAAGCAGCATATTACAATACAGTAAGGGCATGGAGAAGGAAGTCCTTCATGATTTACATGACTCCGTATCCGATATTAAGTTTAAACGCACCTCGAATTTTAAGTTTGATAAATAAATACGAACAATGTTTGATTATTAATTTCGTTCACCTTATATATAGAGGGCTATCCCATTTCGCAAAAATTATAAATCGCACATGACAGAATACAACGTTTATATCCTAAGACCGGCATCTCTACCTCAAGGGATAGTTGAAGATGCATACAGCATAATAGAGCATTCGAAGAATTTTGAAAATGGCCCAGTAAAATTCCACTTACATTCTTGGGACTACGAACCTGAAGCTGGCAGTCTTGAAGAAGTGGCTGATAATGAAGAGTTAACAGTTGAGCCATTAGAAAAAATGACTGTCTATAATCTATTACAATCAGCTTCGCATGCAAGCTTGGACCTATCTAATGATGACTTGTTCCGCCAATTTAGAAACGCCGAAGTCTCCCCGCCACTTCCTATAGGCAAAAGAGCTGTTTCTGTAAATGAATTACTTGCTAAGTGTAAAGAAATCGCATCAGCTTTTCGCAAAAAAAATGGGATTTACGAGAAAAATAACCTTGTTATTGTTACTACCATTAATGGAAATACAAATAATTATTTTGCGGAAGGTGCTGACGTGAACACGCCCACAGCTTTTGTACAAATAAATCATACGGTGATGCAAGAAGGCAATCCTCAACTTCTTCTTGCGTATTACATGGCAGCTATGCCACTAAAGGCACTTGGTTTTAATGATCCTGACTACATAAACAAATACGCGCACTTCGATACAAAAGGGTGCATGAATGATCTTTGTGCAGACAACGTATATCACCTAAGAATTAAAACAAAAACTGCCGATATTTGTGAGGAATGCAAGGAAATACTTACTAAAAACGAAGTACCGTTTTCCGTTATTAAGCAACTAAGAGGGATATTCGCTTTAGTAAGAAAAATTCAGATAAACATTGAAGATTTTGAACAAGATTGGGCTGAACCGACAATGATTATTGAAGCTACAAAATTGTCGTTTCCCGATAATGGTTTGGTCTTAAAACTTGCCCCTAAAGAGTTAGCTATTTATGCACTTTTTATGATGAATGAGGAAGGAATTAGCTACACTGAGATAGATAAACATAAAGAAAGCCTTAAGAAGCTGTATGGGATATGTTACAGAGGTGAGGCTTTGAGCGAAATTGATTCCGTTGTGAATAGCCTTTGTGAGATTAGTGATTCCGATAATTTAAGACAAACTATTTCTCGTTGTAACTCTAAAATTAAGAGGACTTTAGGCAAAAAAATGAGCGAATTCTTTCTTATCGAAGGTCTAAAAGGAAAAAAACGACGAATAAAGTGTAATCGAGACCTAGTTACGTTTTCAGATATCTGGTCGTTATAAAAACACAAGACCATGTAAGGTCATTTGCGAAAAATCGATTCTTTTAAAAATATTTCTCCAAACTTAACGCAATGAGTAAAGCCCAACTAATACTTACAGCTTTCAATAGAAAAATTTGGTTAGACATCAAATCTTAAATTAAGAGAAATCCTTACATGCCTGTCACTACTTTCGCGATATGACTAACAATGATGTTTTAAGGCGTGTCAGGTACATTTTAAAGTTCGATGATCTAAAGATGATTGAGATATTTAAGTTGACAGATTACGATGTCGATGTTGCTCAGTTGCACTTATGGCTTAGAAAAGAGGAAGATCCATTATTAGTTGACCTTTCAGATAAAGAGCTCGCAATTTTTCTTAACGGAATGATAATCGATAGTCGTGGAAAAAGAGAGGGGCCACAGCCAGAGCCTGAAGAGCATTTAAGCAATAACCTTATACTTAGGAAATTGAAAATCGCTTTTAATTTAACCTCCGACGACATCCTAGATATGTTTGATTCTATAGATAAGCATCTCGGCAAACACGAACTGAGCGCCTTTTTTCGCAGTCCAAATCACAGATCCTACCGACTATGTATGGATCAGTACCTTAGGAATTTCATGAATGCCTTGCAGTTGAGATTCGGGTGAATGGTGTTTTTTAGGAACAAAACTTCCCGGAAAATTCAGTATTTAAATCGTCATAGGGATCTCCATGAGAAGGAGTTTGGAGTTTTTTTCTGCAGAAATTTTTATAGAATCTGCATTCCAAATCCCCATCCCATCCCTCCTACTCAGTTTCTCTCCTTCAATTTCAACATCACCTTCTATGATGAATGCATAAACCCCACTAGAACGAGAATGTAAAGTGTAATCGAGTGACTTTTGATGGTTGAACTCCCCGATGTTAAACCAAGCTTCTTGATGTATCCAGACACCCTTATCGTCTTCATTCGGTGAGAGTATTTGATAAAGTTCGTTAGGAGTTGAAAGATCTCGAATAGAGATTTGATCATATCTAGGAGTGACGTTTTTCTTATTTGGGAAAATCCAAATTTGCAATACTTTGACAGGAAGGTCTGGGTGAGCATTAAACTCACTATGATATATCCCCTTACCAGCACTCATGACTTGAATATCTCCACTCTTAATAACCGTTCCATTCCCCATATCATCCTTGTGTTCCAAATCTCCTTCGAGTGGGATGGTAATAATTTCCATATTATCATGGGGGTGGGTGCTGAACCCTCTTCCTCCAGCTATCGTGTCGTCGTTAAGAACTCTCAAAACCCCAAAATGCATACGCTTAGGATTATGGTAATTTGCGAAGCTGAAAGTGTGGTTTACCTTTAACCATCCATGATCTTCGCTACCACGGGTATCGGCTTTGTGTATGACGGTATTCATAATTGTTATAATTGTGCGCCCACTATTCGGACGTGAGTTTACTTTATTTAGCCACTGAGCAATAGGCGTTAATTCTTTCAAAATCAGACATATAACTCATGTTTATGACTATGGTAGTTATAATTCAGATATTTTAACAGACTCAAGCATCTCAAGAAATTCATCCTTACTGATCCCTCCTAGTCTCTTATCTAATACAATTCCTTTTGGATTAATGATAATTGTCGTTGGAGTGACATGAACTCTGTACTGAATTAATGCTTGCACCGCTGATGTGTCTGCTACATCAATTATCACTGGTATAAATCCAGCGTTTACAATAGACATTACCTGATCATCAGCCCAAACCTGTCGCTTCATTATTCGGCAAGGAGAACACCATTTTCCCGTAAAAAAGAGAATGATAGGCTTTTCCGTTTCAAATGCTTGTTGCTGAGCTATTATGTAGTTGTCTGCCCAAACAATACGATTAGATGGTGTGTAAAATGAATACCACGCGTATCCGAGTGAAACTACAAGAAACGTCAGCCAAAATACTTGCCAGAATTTACCTGCTCCTAATTTACCGTTCGATGATTCCTTCTGAGAAGGTGTCTCTGAATTTTGATGAGTCATTATAAAAATTATAGCTTTATGAGTAAAACAAAGGCGAAAACCTTTCTCACAAATATATAGACTTCGCTTTAGTGGATCCGATGTGAATGGCTTGAATTAACAGCCTACTTCTAAATTACCTACCAAATGGACTTAATCTGTTTTAGTAATGTAATAAGCCATACATTAACCTCTATTTTAGAATCATGAAATCAATATATCTAATATGCATGATTTTGATTACAACAATTTCATGTTCTAATAAAGTTGATATCATAGGTTACATAGATCTTAATCAATCATTTCAAACAGATATTGAACACTGATGTATTGAGTTTTTTAGACGAATGATTATTTTGGTTTATTTTCTAATTCTGTAGTAAATGTAGAATGTCAGTTAATGCAACTTGTAACAATTTTTAATGCTCCATTAGTAAATGATGTACTCAAGCTAGATGATGGTCAAGAGGTACAAGTCTCGAAATGCCCAAATGGACATGGGGAACTAAAATCTCCTTTATGTTGTGGAGAGCACTCATTTTAATAAAAAAAACTCGTGTTTGGCGTAAAACAAGTTAGTTATCCCTAAATCCCTTAAGGCCAATGATGCTTTCGACTAACATAATCTAACATATAAAGTGTTACATTATTTTTTTGTGAGCTCCTTAGCTCACTATTTATATGCATAAGCATATAAATAGACATCTTTTATCAGTATTATATGTTTTTTCATATAATTTCGTATATTTGTTTACTTTTATATCTAAAAACATATAATGAAACAGATAGGGGAATTTGTCAAAGAACGCAGAAAAGAAGTAAAACTAACTCAAGAAGAGTTCGCTGAACGTGCAGGAGTTGCTTTAACTGTTGTGCGTAAAATAGAACAGGGTAAAACGAATATGAATATGGATAAGGTGAACCTTGTCCTGAGCATGTTTGGTCATGAATTAGCTCCTGTGAGCCTTAAAGACAATAGTCGATGAGAAGCGGAAAGGTGTACTATAAAAATCATTTGGCAGGAATAATTACAGAGACAAATGATGGCGAATATCTATTTCAGTATGTAAAAACATATGTGCAGAAACATCACCATGATTTCATCAATTTCACCATGCCCGTAACAGATAAACCCTATGAGAGTAAGCGGCTCTTTCCTTTTTTTGAAGGATTAATTCCAGAAGGGTGGTTATTAGATATTGCATCAAAAAACTGGAAAATTAATAGGAATGATCGAATGGGATTATTGCTTGCTTGTTGTCATAATTGCATCGGCGCTGTAAGCGTTGAACCTATACTAGAAGAGGATGAATCATAGATGTCTTTATTGTTATTCCAGCATTAAGGGGGTGGGTGATTTCCATGAGGAATGCTCTGCAAAGTACTTCGGTACGAGAACACCTCCTGTATTTGAATATTCACTTGGCCAAATGGATGATCTCGCAAAAAACTTTGTTGAGCGTAGCGTCTCTGTTCCTGGAGTTCAGGCAAAATTGTCAATGTCGTTAGTTAAAACAATGGTAGGCAAATCGGAAACGCGTCTTACGGTTATCGGCGCCTTAGGTGGTCAGTACATTTTTAAGCCACCCTCTGATCGCTTTCGGGAAATGCCAGAAAATGAACATGTGACTATGAGAATGGCTGAAGCTTTCGGAATTAGCGTGGTGCCGTCCTCATTAATAAGATTAGCTTCAGGGGAGTTGTCATATATAACTAAACGAATTGATCGGACATTAAAAGGAGATAAGATCCACATGATTGATATGTTTCAAATCACTGAAGCCTTTGATAAATATAAAGGCTCCATGGAGAAGGTTGGAAAAGCGATCGATAGTTATTCTGTGAATACTTTATTAGATAAATTATTTTATTTTGAATTGGCACTTTTCTCTTTCATCACAGGTAATAACGATATGCATCTTAAGAATTTCTCTATGATAGAAAGTCCATCGGGGTGGGTGTTATCCCCCGCGTATGATCTGTTAAATGTATCAATATTAAACCCTGAAGATGAAGAAGAGCTCGCGCTAACTTTAGCGGGAAAGAAAAAGAAGCTTAAGCGTGATCATTTTGTACAGTTAGCCGAAGGGTTAGGTCTTAATCGTAAGCAGGTAGAAGGGGTGTTTAAGAGGATTTTAAAAAATAAACCTAAGGCTATGTACTTGATCGATAATTCATTCCTTTCGAAGCCAATGCAACTCTCATACAGAGATTTAATTGAGCTTAGATACGCACAACTCTACTGAGCTGGTCAGTAACTATTTCCAAAACGGAAACAGCTAGATATAACTATAAGGAATTGGAGACAAATATTTCACTTAATGGTTTTACTCCTGAGAAAGTGGTCAATCAGCGATAAATAATGCCAAAAATTTAGTGAGATTATCTAAAATGTAGAAAAGTTACTCGAA
Source organism: Bacteroidota bacterium (assembly GCA_002746975.1). GTDB lineage: Bacteria > Bacteroidota > Bacteroidia > Flavobacteriales_D > Sanyastnellaceae > UBA974. The sequence goes on from NVXE01000006.1 coordinate 118,921, forward strand.
ATCAAAAGATATTCACTACATTTACTTATCTACAAAAGTGTAGTGTTATTTTTATTAATTAGCATCCCGAGCGACTAGTCTAAATCCTTTAAAGATATTATGACAGTCCGGCAACCGAGCGAGACCCGCCACGGTGCCACTATTGATGTGCGACAAGTACCGGATAAATTTCCGTTATGACTCGAAAATCTTAGGTCTTAAGCCAGCCGTTTGTGATGCGCAAACTATTTTCAATTATGGGCTGGAGAATATCTGAAAGTCATCCACATTTAGACAAAGAACTAAGTCTAATCATCAAAGGGTGTTGCATACGTAAAAGTGATTTTAAGAGCTCGAATGCACCTATTCCTTTCCCGCAAAGTTCAAGTTGTTTCAATTTTATTTTTCAAGAACCTAAACACAATTTATACACTAGGATTAAAATTAAGATCAAAGACCATTTTAACAAAACTACTTATCAACCTACACCTTTCCCATTACCTGTACAGCTATTATTATTTCTATGGCATAATAATGATTCTGAATGGCGAGGAGACTGCCCAGAATGTTCAAAACATAGAAAAGGTAGCATTTTCGGGATAGGTAGCGGTGGGCTTTTGTCTGTTGGTGGAATAATTGGGCATTGTGTTTTTTGTCATAAACGATACTTTTATTTCATCGGCGGAGGAATAGTTACAGTTCGCGAGCATCTTGAATATAGTCTTCGAGATACTAATATTAGGGTATATAACTTAAAATTTGGAGGATGCTTTAGAGGAGAAAAAGAGCCTGTGTACTACTATTTAAAGAAATTAGGATATACTGAATTGCCTCATGAAAAATGGCTGGGCATTAAAACTTCAAGTGCTGCAGAAATGAGCATTAAGACAAAAGATGGGGGAAGTGTATCTTTAACATTACAAGGAACTCAACCTTAATTGCTAGACCCCTTGAAGTACATAATAAGAATATTTTCTATCGCTATTTTAATGCATCTTCCACACAATACATTTGGAAATCAGCATGTCTCTGACACTATTGTGATCAATGGCGATACCGCATACATTCATCACTCTCCTATGTCTCAGTATTTATATGAGAGACTTTTTAAAAGAATTTATGCTGGAAAAGTCAATCTTAAATATACAAGTTTGTGGGACGAATATTCTGCTACATGGGAAATCATAGGCGATAGTTTATTTTTAAACCGTTTACAGTTTGAATTATCATTCCCGAATGATAAGGAGTATGAACTATTAAAAGAATTTGGAACTAAACCCATTTTTGCTGATTGGTACACAGGAGATCTGATAGTAAGTGTAGGCAGCCTTATCTCACCTGAAGAAATTCATACCTACTCTATAAATATGGGCGTAATTAAGTCCTTTGATAAATCTCCGATTTTAATTCGAAAAGAAGAGCAAATTTATCCTCTGTCAAACTTATTAGAAGACACTTTACTTAAAATTATAACATCCTTCATTACAGAAGATGAAATTCAAAAAATAGAACCTGGAGACACGTGCATTCTACTAGTGTATTATAAAGATTACAAACTAAATAGGATAGAATTCATGAGAGAAGAGCAAGGCTCTATAGAATCACATCAACATATTCTTGCTTTAGCGAGGAAATATATGAAACACGTACCAAACGTTTTGACCGTGGATAATAGCGTACTCCCTCAACCTATAATTCGACTCAACTTCTATACAGATGAACTTATTAAAATTAGGAATAACCTTTATGACGATAGGCGGAAACAACTTACAAAAACTGAATTCATAGGGTCTTTCGTGGATTCAGATTTAAAATGTAAATTCTCTTTAGAGCTTCCTCTAGAAATCCCTAATTTAAATCTAACGTCTCTATTGGAATTTTACCCAAATCTTAAAGATCTCTTTTTAACTATTAAAGAGGAAACACAGAATCTAAGCGAGTTTATTAAACGAGAACCTGATCCATATGATGATCAACCGCATTTATACTGGAGGTTTGAAGTGGTGCGCTCGAATGATAATATTTACAGATGGTCATGGGGGCCTATAGATGGAACTGCTATCTTTCAATACGGGATGTTGTGATTTCAGTTATGAAGAAGAGATAAGCCCCTGTCCCCTGTCCATTTAGGGGATCTATCTGTTGTTTTATGTGCTTTTTTCCATGGCACAAATCATATTTTGAAAACCGCTATAACAGTTCAGAATATNATATTCAACAATAAATCTACTATAGCCATATTTTATTAGTCTTCTCGGTTATAGCTGAATAATCATTCTATAAACACTAATAACAACTCCCTCAACATTACAACTGTAAAATGTTTTTTTGGTGCCAAGCCAGGTATTTTAAGTCCGGTTTTTGAGATAGCTTATGAGGCAAATTTGCAGACTGCCCATCATATGCCCAAACCAGAGATTTCGATGCTATTCCATTAACTCTTTCGCTAATTAACAGCTCCATATTCTCATTAAACCCTATCGCTCCCCTATCGAATAGCTTATGGTGGATTAAACAAAGCGCAATACCATTACTTATTTCACATGGGCCATCCGCAGCATGAGGCTTTATGTGTGCGGCCTCTACGCCCACTGTCACATCTCCTACCCTAATATCGTTTCCACAAATTGCACATGCCCTATCATAAGCATCTAGAACTTCATGCCTGAATTTAGGGTCTCGCTTAGACCTAACAAATTGTCTAGAAACTTGTGACAATTGAACATCGACTAAAATGTCATCGATTAAAGTTTCAGGAAATTGGCTTATCAACGCACCCACTATTTCATCAAACAGCTTATCATTCTTAGATAATGCATCTGCAAAAGATTCTTCTAAATATCCTATAGGGTTAACTCTATCCAAGTCACTCTTTTTAGCATCACCTGAAATACCTATAAAGCCTTCTACAACCCAAAGTTCATCATTTTGCAATCTAATAAATGGATATAAAGGCCTAGGGTTAAGTCCCGACTTCCCTCCATACTTCCTCAACAGTTGAGATAATTTATCGTTAACCTCACTCCATCTAAGTTCCTTATTTTGTCTTAAAGCTCCAAGAGCAAGGAGAAGTAAAAGTGGCTTATGAGGCGCATAATCGTCACCCCTTCTCCATGATTTTATTTTTGAAATTTTCTCTAACCAATCCATGAAGTGAAATTAAGTCATTTTGACTTTCTATTTCTTTATTTGTCAATTAATTGTACGTCATCATAACAGTTTGATAATTTACTTTCGTTTGATTCCAACGAAGTGTGTAATACATTTGAGAATAAAACCAGTTGTTAAAAACCCGAATCTCTTCATACAATAATCCTGGAAGATTCACAAAACAGATATGAATGGAAACTTATAAGTGTAGTAAATGTGGAATGTCTGTTAATGCATCTTGTGGCAATTGTAACGCCCCATTAGTAAATGATGTACTCAAGTTAGATGATGGTCGAGAGGTACAGGTCTCGAAATGCCCAAATGGACATGGGAAAATAAAATCTCCTCTATGTTGTGGAGAAGATATGAGTTGTTCAGTTTAGGATTTAGATAAGATTAGTCGGAAACATACTGAAATTAGAGTTAATACTAATTGTCGCTAAAATCATACATTTTGGTTATTAGTGATTCAATTAACGTGTGTAATCGGCTCATGAAATATAATTGGGAACAAAGTGATTGGAGAAAATTCACATACGACGAAGATAAAAATGAGGAGTATTACAATGTTTTCTCAGAAAAGTTAGGCATTGCAAAAGGAGGTTTGTCCTTTTTAGATGAAAAGCAACATTCAGACACATTAGTTGACATATTAGTTTCGGAGGCGATAAAAACATCAGAAATTTAGGGAGAGTTTTTGAGCAGAAAAAATGTGATTTCCTCAATAAAGATAAATATAGGTATGCCCTCTAACAGTTATGTCGTTAGAGATGTAAGGGCTATAGGAATAGCTGAGATGATGTCAGTTGTTCATATGGATTATGAGTCATTACTGACAGGAAACATGTTGTTTCTGGAAGACTGGGGAGAGAAGTTGTTCATTTTGTGGCTCCTACCCCCTCCTCAGTCCCAAAGGAAATGAGTTTATTTATTAAATGGTTTAATGAAACAGCACCAGGTGGAAAGAAAGTTCTCTGCTTTACGGTCTGCTATCGCTCATCTTTATTTTGAGAGTATTCATCCTTTTGAAGATGGGAATGGGAGAATTGGAAGATCTATAGCTGAAAAGGCTTTATTACAAACTGTTGGGCATCCATTGCTATTAAGTTTATCTGTCTCTATTGAAAAGATAAAGCCAAATATTACGAATCACTTAGAGTTAGAGTGGGCAGTAAGAGTAATGAGATTACAGAATGTGTACGTCTTCATAACTGTTGGACAAATTGCTTACGCCTAATTTAGGCATATAAATCGTCAGCGAAAGTTGGACAAAAATTACTAACACATGAAAAGGTGTTTCCTATTTATCGTAAATTAGAAATATTATTTTGCTAGCCATGAACAAATTGTATAGCTTCTTAGATAAATATGGAATACCACTACTGCAACATAGTATTATATTTTCGCTAACTTTTGAGAGTAAGGATGATGACACAAGTAATGAGCTTGATCTACTGATTGATGAAGCTTTAGGAAACATCTATAGAACGGGGGATATCATTATTAGATTGAATAGAGAACCATGTTTTGAATGGCATACAAATTTCCCGAAAGAATTTTCAGAAGGACAAACTAAAGATGATCAAGCAGCATTAGATTATCTAACTGAAACTACAGGTTTTAATTTTGAGGATGTGTCGTGTATTCCTGAACGACCATTACTAAACGGTCATCCATTCCTAATAATGCTTGAATTAGAAGGAGAGTATCATGCCAAATTTGCTGAGGGTATATTAACAGGGAATCTTGTAATCAGAGAGAAATTCCACGAAGATGGGAGGCTTCAGTTAAATTTCATCAACTCATTTGGAATGATTAATAAAGTGGTTGGTAATGTTGGAATTGATGGTATAATAAAAGATTTTGGAGAGTTAGAAGAAGTAGAAGGAGATCTATGGCTATCAACCCATCTTATTCATGACCAGCTGAAATCAATTTCACCTTTAAAAAAAGTGACAGGAAATTTTAATTTAAAACACACAATGACTTCTCTTAAAACTCTTGAATTCGTTGGTGGAAATTTGAATTTAAGGAAAACAAAAATTACAGACATTTCATCTCTCCGATTTGTTGGAGGAAATGTGCTCGTATCTAAATCTCAGCTGCCTAATATAGATTTTTCAAAAGTAAATATTGGTGGTAAATTAAAATCCTTCAATGATGATTTTATCATCTAATTCTTTGACAGATAGCCAGGTGAGTTTCTATTAAGAACTATAAAACAAATTAAATGAGATTTTTTTTCCTTGATGTTGAGACAGCCAATCCTGACCAATCCTCGATATGTCAAATCGGTATAGCTTTATCTGAAAATGGGTAAATGGTAAAGAGTTAGAATTGGCTAATAAATCCAGAAGATTATTTTGACCATTTCAATGTAGCGGTTCATGGGATTACAGAATCCGATGTTGTTAATGAAAGTCTTTTTAGTGAGGTCTATAAGGAATTGTCATCATTAGTCACAAACCAAATAGTAGTTCATCATACAGCATTTGACAAAGTTGCGATTAATGCTGTTTGTAAGAAATATAAACTAAAGCCACCTAACCTGACTTGGATTGATTCAGTTAGAGTGGTTAGACGAGTGTATCCTGTGTTTATATCAAGAGGGTATGGGTTAAAGAATTTAACTAACCATTTTGGAATTAAGTTTAAACATCACGATGCCGAAGGAGATGCTATTGCAACACATAAGATTGTCAATCATTGTTTAGTCGATTCTAAGACTGAAATTGAGCATTGGAGGGAAAATCAATTCAGGAGCACCCAATCAACAAAAACTGTTGGAGGAGGAGTTATTGGATTTATAGATTCGAAAGTAGATTCGAATGGTAATCTTTTTGGGGAGACATCAATATCCTCTTTGGTGGAGCCGGGGGGAGTACTTTGAAATACTCAAATAAAACCCGAACAAAAACTCGCGGATACTAAACATCAAGAATAACCGCAACTAAATCGCCGACGGTTCTCCCCCCTTTCACTCAGAGGGAACTACGCTCGAGCGCTATGCGCTTAGCAATACTGCGAGCACATAGTCATCAAACAAGTTTGTGACTAGTACTCGAGCATATTGCTGAACGACTTCGTCGTTCTCGAGCTAGTAGTCACTTCGTGGAGCCGGGGGGAGTCGAACCCCCGTCCAAACAAGGGAGAACTGGGATTTCTACATGTTTATTCCGTGATTATTTTTCGACTTGAGGATGGCCATGGACAGCCCACCTAAAGCTTAGTTCATTAGAGTTTCGCGCTAGGAGAAGAACGCTCCCTTAACTAGTCCCATTTGCCTGATACCCCATAGATGCCGCGGAAGGGTCCGTACGTTGCATCGGGATAGCTCGTTCAACTATCTAATAGAAGAATAAGGCATAATCAACTGAGTTGACTAGGCTGCGAGCGCGTAGGAAGTGTTGTCATTTCTGACTATTGAATTTCGAGATTAACGAGTTGAAAAACAAAGAACTCGACATGCTTACACAATTAACCATCTTGCTGTCAAATCCAAGATCGGCCCCAATAAATAAAGAACGATGCAAAGGTAGGAGGGATTGAGTAAATTGCGGGCATGAAATTTGGTCTAATAAAAGAAGGAAAAGTGCCGCCTGATGAGAGAGTGGCGCTAACACCTGAGCAGTGTGCGGAGTTTAAGGCGAAATGGCCTGATGTGGAGCTAGTAGTGCAGGCTAGTGAAGTGAGGCGAATTCCTGCGGAAGAGTACCGGGCGGCGGGGATTTCTGTGGTGGAGGATGTAAGCGATTGCGATGTGCTAATAGGTGTGAAGGAAGTGAACGAGGAGGACTTGATAGAGGGGAAAACATACTTGTTTTTCAGCCATACGTATAAATTGCAGCCTTATAACGCTCGGCTTTTAGCAGCGATACTTGAGAAAAAGGTGAGTTTGATAGACTACGAAGTGCTGAAGAAGCCCGATGGGAGGAGGATAATAGGTTTCGGGCGTTATGCTGGGATTGTGGGGGCGTACAATGGGCTGAGGGCTTGGGGTTTAAGGGAGAAGTCGTTCGAACTTCCTAGGGCGATTGATGGTAAGGATTTAGACCAAATGATTACTTCCGCTCGAAGCGTGAGCTTTCCTGGAGGAATGAAGATCGTGCTGACGGGGTTTGGACGAGTGGGACGTGGAGCTGCGGAATTGCTAGAAAAGGTAGGGGTGCGCGAGGTCGGGAAGGACGAGTTTTTATCGGTCGAATTTAATGACGGTCCTGTTTTTACTCATCTCGGCTTAGGAGATTATAATGCGAGGGTAGATGGAGGAAAGTTCGATAGGGAGGCGTTCAAAAACGACCCGTCGGAGTTTAAGAGTACCTTCCTCCCCTATGCCTGTGCCGCAGATATGTACATAGCGGGGCATTATTATAGCGATGGTTCTCCATACATTATTACGAAAGAAGATTTAAGGAATGACGATTTACGACTTAAAGTCGTAGCAGATGTAAGTTGCGATATCGACGGACCAGTAGCATGTACGCTGAAACCATCCACTGTGGCGGATCCTGTTTATGGATATGATCCCATTAATGAATGTGAGTGCGCTTTCGATAAAAAGGGCGCTATTACAGTAATGGCCGTTGATAATTTACCGTGTGAACTTCCTAGGGATGCTTCTAAGGGCTTCGGAAGGGAGATGCTAGACCACGTTATCCCATTACTAATAGAGGGTGATAAAGACGGAGTACTAGAAGGTGCTAGAGAAACCAACCTAAACGGGAATCTTTGCGAGAAGTTCAAATACCTAAGCGATTACGTAGCGAATTCGTAGGTTGATTCACAGTTGTGTGGTGTTGTGTCATGTAAATAATACATCTAATTTACTGAGCTACAAAAGCGTAGCTGAGTGTTCCCTCTTGACGCCGAGACGAGTTGGTAGATTTTAGAAATTGAGATGCGAATGCCGATTTTAATGCAGCCTGAGCGAAGCACGAGCTTGGGGAGGCGCCCGATATAATTTCTGCAGAAAAGACTTTTCCCGAATTGTCAACTACTATTTTCACTACGATATCTGCACGACCTCGACATTGGTAACCTGGCACGTCTAAATGAAGAGGGACTCTTCCTTCTAAATCGAACCTCACAGTAACTCGGCCTTCATATTGCTTATCCCAATCGTCCATAGTATCAACGGAATTTGAGTACGACGAAGAATCTAATTTGGGCACACCTACTGTTTCGAAAGACTTTTCCTCTTCGCTTAACCTGTCAAATTCCGATGCTTCTAATGCAGCGAGATCAGCTGCGACTTCGGCTTCTAGCTGAGCTAAATCGTCCGCTGAAATTCCGGTACTGCGTTTTTCCGATGACGACTCCTTTGAAGCATCGGATCGAAGATTAGAAATTCTCTCCTCCAACCTATCTTCGAACGTTTTCGATTTCGATTCTTCGAGCAACTCATTCATTTTCGACTCATCAAAAAAATCGACTTCAGCATATTGTTCCGAAGCGGGCTCAACATCCGACACCGTAACACGAGTTAAAACGAACAATGCTACAGCATGAATCGCCAACGTATATAAAATCGCTTTTTGAACCCCTGCTCCCATTCGCAATTAATCGTGCACTACTGTAGTCTCCCTAAACCAAACCGAAGAGGTTATGCTCTGCCCATCTCTAAAATAATACGTCCCTGTCTTCATTACCACTTTTCGATAGTGAACCACACGGTCTCCATCTCTGAGGGTACGCTCGATAACGATACCGTTTTGGATTTTATAAGAACTCTCATAAAACCCCTGAGGAAGATCTACATCGGCATCTAAAAGTTCAGGAGTACCGTCATAAGTAGCAGAAGTTCCCTTTTTCATCTCATAAAGGTCAGTACGCTTGCTATAGCTACCCGATTCGGAATCTATCCTACGTTGAGATAACTCTCCACTAAAAATAGTTTTCTGCCTATCTAAAAGATTTTGGGCAGTTTGAATTTCAATAGAATGGTTAGCCGAACCACCTTTATACATTTCTTTAACCTCTTTTTCTACTGAATTATCATAATTTCTATATCTCGAAAAAGCCTCTTCTCTCCTGTCTATATTTTCTTGAGTTTTTTTATTAGATTCTTCCTCGCTAAGCTTAGACCGTTCAAGGAGCTGCTCAAGCTCCTCATGTTCGATATCCTTACGGTTACGTGCTTCTTGTTCACGTCTATGTAGCATTTCCTGTTCTGCTTTAACCCTATCTGCTAGATCTTGAGCTCTGGCTTGGTTTTCTGATTTCAGAGCATCACGATAATACTTCTGAGCCTCGTCAGGTCCGTTAGTTACACTTGATGCAAGTAATGCGGCTCGCTTTCGTTCGGCCTCTTCAGCGGCTCTCTTCTTTGCAGCATCACTCTCAGCTTTAGCAGCAGCATCGTTTAGTCTGTTTTTTCTAGCTAATTCATCGGCTTGTTTTCTAGCAGCGGCTTCAGATTCAGCATTTGCAGCAGCATTAGCAGCTTCTGCAGCGGCTTGAGAGGCAGCGTCGGCTTGGGCTTGAGCGGCAGCATCAGTAGCGGCCTGGGCAGCAGCATTCGCAGCTTCCGCGGCTGCTTTATCAGCAGCGACAGCTAGGGCTTGAGCGGCATCGGCTTCAGCTTGCGAAGCGGCATCAGTTTCAGCTTGCGAAGCAGCAGCGGCATCAGATTCAGCTTGTTTTCTACGAGCATCGGCATCAGCTTGCCTCTGGCGTGCCTCTTCTTCTTGAGCCAAACGTGCGGCTTCCTCTTCGGCCTTCGCAGCAGCTTCGGCAGCTAAAGCTGCATCTTCTTCTGCTTGTTTCGCTGCAAGATCGTCTGAAATAGCATCTAATTCAGCTCTAGCTTTATCTCGTTCGACAATAGCTTCTTCAGTGTCGGGAATTAAAACTAAAGCTTCCTCGAATTTAGCAAGGGCTTCTTGCCATTGCTTCTTCTTCATAGCGTTCTCCCCTGCTTTCATAGCCACATCGAAAGCTCGCTTATTCAAACTCCTATTTTCATCTATAGAGTTAAGTCGATTTTTTTCGTTCTCTATTCTGAGCTTTACCCTATCGGTATGATCCATATCGAACTTGAATTTTCCCGTATCGATATTATACGTACCCATCCCTATAGGTGTGTCTAAAATAGACTCGTCAAATCCTTCTATAGTTTTAAATAAAGTCATATCAAGATCAAACCCAAAGCCATCTATATAATCATTTTCTGGTATATTACTAACATCGAGAACTACTTTTTTAGAAACGAAGCCGTCGCGTATATATTGAAAAGTGTAGCTATGTCTTAGCGGCAATTCAAAGGAATATCCAGCACTATTATCTCCTTCCATTCTATCGTATTCCTCACCATCTTGAAAAACAACGATGACACTACCTGGTAGTTTACGTCCTGAATCTTCATCTTTAATAGTGCCTGACACAAGTAACATGCCATCTGTTTGGGCTAAAACACCGCCTATAGCAATGACAAATAATAGCGCAACAGATACAAACTTCTTGAAAGACGTGGTTACAATTTGCATAGGATTCATTTCGTAAAAATACAAGTTTATAGTTTAACCGCTATATATGTAACCTTAGCCCTCTGAAATTCGTAGTAAGTAACATAATTCCCGTGTTATGAAAAATTTGTACCTCTCCTCACACCGACTAATCACACTAGTTTTTACTGTGATTCTCAGCACTCTTTCCACTTTAAATGCCCAAACCTTTTCAGCAACGGCAGGTCCAGTGTCTCAGTTAGGTTCTGATGCACCTGAGTCCGGAGCTTCACCTTTAGGAATGGGACTTTCTATGCAACAAAACGTTGGTAGATTTGTGAGTCTTGACCTCGATTCTTGGAAAGGCGATTTATACGAAGACTATGGCTTTCAGGGAGAGAGATCCCAGCTTACATCAATAGGTGCGGCAGTTCGATTAATTCCTTTTCTTTCGTCAAAAACAGCGGTACGACCTTGGATTGGAGGTGGTGTAAGCTGGGGAAGCAATCATGTAAAAGCAGACCTTTTAGATAGTCAGGGAAGAGAATATCATCTTTGGTCTGATGGGTTATTATACGACGTAGAGGAACCTGCAAGTGCCGGAACTAGGTCAAATGATCCAGGGAAAGCAACTCAATTATTTAGGGATTACGAATACGAAACTTCACTAGGAGCGAAGAAAGGAATAACACTGCCTGTTAAATTAGGAGTGGATATTCAACTTACTCCTGCTATGAAAAGTTCATTTTCTTTCACAGCAAACCTAGGAAGTTCTAACATCTTCAACAATTTCGGCTCAGAAAAAGCAATTGGAGGAAAATCAATGGTTACAACTTTACAAGCTGGATTAGGCTTTAACATTAGCAATCGCTCTAAAAGGACTAAAATAAAAACTGTTTTATCAGATTCTAAATTCAGTTCAAATATGGACTTTGATAGAGATGGGATAAATGATATCGTAGATCGTTGCCCAGGAACACCAGCAGGAGCTTCAGTAAACGAAAAAGGTTGTGCCACTGACTTTGATGGAGATGGAGTGCCTGATTATAGAGATTTGGAAATTCATTCTCTCTCTCCTTATGTCGACGTAGACGGTATATCCGTTACTCATGAAGAGTGGGATGCTATGTATTCAACAACAAAAGCTTCTCCTGACTCTTATGTTCTGGATTATGCTGTTATTGTGGCCGAATTTACACCTGAGGACTACAAAAAAATGCTTGAAGCGGCTGGTAATACAGCTGAAAAGTCTGAAAATAGAGCCCTAGAGAAATTAAATGAAGCGATTGAGAATTCTGTTCTTACATACAGAGTTCAATACGGTGTGTTTAGTGAAAACATGAAACCTGAAGACACGCATTTCGAAGTGTTAGCAGATAATTCAGGGCTGCTGCGCTATGTTGGTCCTTCTCATGATAGCACGATTTCTGCGAGAGAAGAATTAGAGCAGAATGAAGCAGAATGGGCTGATGATGCTTTTATCACAGCTTACAGAGATGGACGACGCATTACTATGGCAGAAGCAATAGGACTTGAAGCTCATAGAAAGTTCAATTCTCCTGAGATCTCTAAGACTGAAAACGTTAATGAGACACCTAGCATTGAGACTCAAGCAAATACTGAATATAAGACGGCTTTTAAAAGAGATATCCCCGTATTTAGGGTTCAGCTCGGAAGGTTTAGCGATTTGATTCCAGTAGATATATTTGAAATGTTTATGACTTTAGGAGATGTAGAACAAACCATCGAGAGCGATGGAACTTACAGATATTTCACTTTGGCTTATGCCGATGAAGCTGAGGCTAGACAGGTGTTAGAACACGTAAAAGACATAGGTATTTCAGATGCCTTCCTAACAGCTGAGGTAAATGGTTCGATTATCTCAATACTTGAAGCCCGAGAATTAACTAGCAACAATAACGAATAAAGCTTTAGCTAGAGCCAGAGCCAAAGCTTTAGCTCGACTATTTCTTAACTCGACTTAAAGACACAGCTTGAGCTACTCTTCGGCCGTCCATGGCTGCGGAGAGTATGCCTCCGGCGTAGCCGCCACCTTCACCGCACGGGTAAAGCCCTCGAACTTCAGGATGTTCAAGCGTGAGTTTATCGCGCGGGATTCTAACAGGACTACTCGTTCTTGATTCGGGGGCAACGATTACTGCATCGTCATTTATAAAACCGCGCATTTTACGGTCGAACTGTTTAAACCCCTCTCGAAGAGCTTGAACAACCATGGGAGGTAGCGTTTTATGAAGCTCAACAGGAGATATACCTGGGAGGTATGAGCACTCCGGAAGATCCTTAGATGGGCGGCCCGCAACGAAGTCAGATAGACGTTGAGCTGGTGCGGTTTGGTCTTTATTACCAACATTTACCTCTGAAGCAGCATCGTGGCAAGTTTTCTCCACGAAAGCCTGATACTCCATAGCCGCTAGAGGCCCCTTGAACCCTGCCTCTTCCCAAATAGTTTCATCAATCGTAACGACCATACCCGAATTTGCATAAGGATTATTTCTCTTTGAAGGAGACCATCCATTTGTCACTATTTCTCCAGGATTCGTTGCACAGGGGGCAATTATACCTCCAGGACACATACAGAAGCTATGAACTCCTCTTCCTTCAACTTGGCATACCAAACTGTAAGATGCTGCAGGCAACCTCTCTTCGTCATTAAAATTCACTCTGTCCTCTCCGTGGTATTGAACGTTATCTACATAGTCCTGAGGGTGTTCGACTCGCACACCTAGAGCGAAAGGTTTTGCTTCGAGAAGAACTTTATTTTTATTCAACATCTTAAAAACGTCTCGTGCACTATGTCCAGTCGCTAAAATCATAGTCTTACATGGGCGTTCAACTGTGCTCGCTAAGGAGTCCGCCTCTTCCCTATCAAGGTTCGATTGCAAAACAGCACTTACTAAAACACCTTTTTCAATATTTATATCGACTAGTTTCGTATTAAATAATATCTCGCCACCCGAGTTTTCTATTGTTTCTCGCATACTCGTGATAATAGCCGGAAGCCTGTTCGTTCCTATATGAGGATGAGAATCAATCATTATAGACTTCGGTGCTCCGTGAGCGACTAGCCATTCAATGGCTTCCGCAACATGCCCTCGTTTCTTAGCACGAGTATAGAGCTTCCCGTCCGAGTACGTTCCTGCTCCTCCTTCTCCGAAACAATAATTCGAATTCGTATCGACTACATGCTCTTTCACGAGTTTTGCAAGATCTCGCCTACGATCTCTGACCTGTTTACCACGTTCAATAATAACAGGTCTGAAGCCCTCTCTTATAAGTTCAAGAGCGGCATAAAGTCCAGCGGGACCACTTCCTATAACCAAAACCTCCTCCTTATCGCGAACATCCTTCCATTCCCACACCCCTATTTCGCCACTAGGCTCTTCTACATTTTCTGGCCCGGCCTCTACTGTAAGTTGCATAACTACAGGTCTTTTTCGAGCATCAATAGATCTACGAAGTATCCTAACCCAAGATACTGAATCTTCTGGTAGCATCCAGGTTTCCTCAACAGCAATACATAGTAAACGAGAATCAATAGCTTCCTCTGGGGTAACTCGAATCTGTCCTTTCCAAATTCCTTGTTCATTTTGCTCCATAATGCGAAGATATCTGGTTTGACCTGCGTACTTTCGTACTCCTATGGAAAAAACGAATTTAGAGTTTCCTTTCAACCCCCTCAAGTTCGAGATAGAGGGTTTAAGTCGGGCTGAAGTACTTGACATATACGATCGTCTTTTACTTCCTAGAATGATAGAAGAAAAGATGCTGTCGCAGTTAAGACAAGGCAAGATTTCTAAGTGGTTTAGTGGTATAGGTCAAGAGGCGATATCAGTGGGTGTTGCTGCAGCTATGCCTCGCGACACGTGGATTCTACCTATGCACAGGAATTTGGGCATTTTCACAACGCGAGATATAACCCTTGATAGATTATTTGCTCAATTCAAAGGAAAAGACCACGGATTTACAAAGGGAAGAGATCGAAGCTTCCACTTCGGATCGAAGGAACATAAAATTTGCGGTATGATTTCGCATCTGGGACCTCAATTAGGAATCGCAGATGGAATTGCATTAGCAAATAAATTAGATAAGTCGGGAAAATCTACTTTCGTATTTACAGGTGATGGAGGTGCAAGCGAAGGTGATTTTCACGAAGCCGTAAATGTCGCTGCGGTTTGGCAACTACCTGTAATTATCGGAATTGAAAACAACTCTTGGGGACTATCTACACCTTCCTCCGAGCAGTTCAAATGCGAGCATTTTACAGACAAGGCTATCGGATATGGAATCCCAGCAGAAGATGCAATTCAGGTCGATGGAAATGACATCCTTGCCGTGTACAATACCGTACTCAAATGTGTTAAATCTTTACGCGAAAGACCTAGACCTATCATACTGGAATTCAAGACCTTTAGAATAAGAGGACATGAAGAAGCGTCCGGAACCAAATACTATCCTGAAGGACTTATTGACAAGTGGCAAAAGATTGATCCTGTGGAGCGTTTTACTGCTTATCTAAAAGCAAATGACGGGCTCACAGACGAAGAAGAATCTGCTCTAATAGAAAAGCATAAAGCGGCAATTTTAGAGGGCCTCAAAGTTTCATCTGACCTACCTGACATAGTAGCTAACCTGAATGAAGAGCTAGAAGATAGATTCGCTCCAGGAACTCCAGATCCTACACCTCCCTCAAGTGAAGGCAGAGAGTTGAGGATGATAGACGCTATTCAAGAAGGATTGGGAATGAGTATGGAAAAGCACACGACTATGGTGTGTATGGGGCAGGATATCGGGGCTTATGGAGGAGTGTTTAAGGTAACGGACGGTTTCGTAGATAGATTTGGCGCAGAACGAGTGCGTAGCACACCTCTATGCGAATCTGCAATAGTAGGGGCAGCTTTGGGATTGAGCATTAGTGGGCGTAAATCCATGATGGAAATGCAATTTTCCGATTTCGTAACATGTGGATTTAACCAAATCGTAAATAATTTAGCCAAGATTCACTGGCGCTGGGGACAATCTGCAGATGTCGTAGTTAGAATGCCTACTGGTGGGAATGTCGGAGCTGGTCCGTTTCATTCCCAAAGCATTGAAGCTTGGTTCTTTCATGTACCTGGACTCAAGATTGTTTACCCATCAACTCCAGCAGATGCGAAAGGCCTCTTGCGAATGGCTGTTGAAGATCCTAATCCTGTACTCTTCTTCGAGCATAAGTATTTATATAGGAGTTTAACTGGATTAGTACCTGAGGAAGATTATACCATAGAGTTTGGGAAGGGAAGAAAAGTGAGAGAGGGAAGGGAGGCTACAATAATTACTTACGGATTAGGTGTACAATGGGCGGAAAAAGTCCTCGAGAAGCATCCCGAATGGTCAGTAGAGGTGATAGATCTTAGATCACTACTTCCTTGGGATGAAGAAATGGTTATGGATAGTGTTAGAAAAACGGGCAAAGCTCTTGTATTACATGAAGCGACTATGACAGGAGGCATAGGTGGTGAAATCAGCGCCCGCATTCACGAAGAGTGTTTCAGTTCGTTGGATGCTCCCGTGAGTAGGACAGCAAGCTTGGACACCGCTTATCCTTTTGCACAAGATTTAGAGAGAGCATTTATGGCAAATGATAGGCTGGAAGAAGATTTGCAAAACCTATTGAAATTCTAATTTTTCTTGCCTAAAAAGTCGTAATTAACTGACTTGTTGATATCTCGTGACAAAAAAGTGACCGTCTGAAATTGGTTATATCGTAAAATAGGTGTAGTTTAACTCCGCTATGCCTCTTTATATCGAAAATGTACGCCGTGCTATTCACTCCATGTTAAACGACGTGGTGGAGCAAAGTTTTGCTCATGTTTTGGCGTACCCTGTCGATGACGAAAGTGCTCATAGGCTTATACGCAAGGCGAATAAATCACTTAAAACCATTGCATTACAGGCAAAACGTGATAATTTAATTGAGGACGAGGATTTAAAACAAGCAGCTCTACAAGACTGCGTAAAACAAGCTCAAAGAGTTAGTTTAGAGCTGCTTTCGGAATTACAGGTGCTGCGACGAAATCAAAGCGTTATGAATAAATAGCACTCGGATACGGTGTTATTT
Organism: Bacteroidota bacterium; assembly: GCA_002746975.1. GTDB lineage: Bacteria > Bacteroidota > Bacteroidia > Flavobacteriales_D > Sanyastnellaceae > UBA974. The sequence goes on from NVXE01000006.1 coordinate 135,610, forward strand.
CTGTCTTTTTCCTTACGATAGGTCTTACTTTTTAGCCCTGCGCGCTTGACGAGCCGAAGAAGGTGAGCCTCCTCTCCCGCCAGCCGTAGTTCTAGCGCCCCCACCTTTTATTGCATTCTCGACCATTTTAATGTCCTTAGTTAGGACTCCCTTGGAATCTAGTCTCCTGCAATCTTTAAGTAGCATCATAGCCTCTTTTGTTCGGCGCTTCGTACTGGCAACTACCGCCAAATTAAGTTTTGCAGCGGCTTCATCATGTGACTGCCTAAGTCCTAATCTAACAGCTTCTTTTAAAAACTTCTCAGCTACATTCATGTTTTCTTCCATAGAAAGGCTTCCCATTAAGAAGTTATAGTATCCTCTCTGCTTAGGCCAAAGTTGATTCTGGTTAATTTTTAAAAGCCACTTTCTAGCTTCTGGTAATTTCTGTTGTCTCAGATACACAAAAGCCATAACTAATCTCATGCTGCGTAATGTCATGAGGATTAGAATGATAGTTACGAAAATCATACCTATAGCCGCTCCTGTTTGGGCTATAGAAAACAAGTAAATTGTGTATAGCAAACTTGCTAAAGCCAATAAAATTTTAATCAAACGAGTTAGCATGGGCAGAGTACCTTTGTAAAATAATAGAACGCAAATTTAGTAAGGTATGGATTGGAAACAGCTGACTTCAGTAGAGGATTTAGATAGAGCTATAATAGCCTCTGAGAATGTGACTGTTGTGTTGTTTAAACACAGTACTCGTTGTTCTATAAGCAGAATGGCTTTGAAGATGTTTGAAAGCGCTTGGGATGAAACGTATAACGATGTGGAAGCATATTTTTTGGATTTATTACAACATCGAGATGTAAGTAATGCTATTGCTGATAGGTTTAATGTGAGACACGAAAGTCCTCAAATGCTAATCCTACAAGGTGGAAAAGCTACCTTTCATGCAAGTCATCACTCTATTGATGTTAATCATATAAAGAATTACCTTTGAGGTAAACGAAGATTAAGGTATGTCGACGAAAATCGCAAAACTTCGTGTCATTTTAGACACAGAAAGAGATGTTTATAGAGATATCGAGATCTCTACTGATTCAACCTTACTTCATTTACACCATGCTATTTTAGATTCGTTTGGGTGGAGCGCTGGAGAAATGGCATCATTCTTTGAGAGTGATGAAAGCTGGGAAAAAGGAAAGGAATATTCTTTAATGGATATTGATGGAGGCGGAGATATGACTGTTGTAAAAGTTAGCACGGTTATCAGTAATCTTGAATCTCGTAGTGTGTACGTATATGACTTCCTTAGGATGTGGAGTTTTTTTATCGAACCTGTTGAATTCACATCCACAGAAGATGGTGTGGAATATCCAAGACTTTGCGCGGAAAGTGGCACTCCTCCCGATTTCGATAGTAAAGATGGCGATTTATTAGCTGGAATGGAGTTCCCTGGAGAAGGTGGTGGCGAATCAGACAAATACAAGCCAGAAAGGACTGGTGATCCGGAAATTGATGCTTATCTCGATGAACAAGAGGAAAATAGCGTAAAAGATGGATGGAATGAAGACCACTCAAGACTTGACGGACTTGACGGACTTGACGGACTTGACGACTTGATGTAATTTTCTAGCTCATTTAACATTTTTCACAACCATCAAACGTCCACTCCTCATATGTGTCGTAGGCCCCACTGCTGTTGGGAAAACAGAACTAGGCATTAAGATATCTAAAGAATTTAATGCTCAGATAATTAGTGCCGATTCACGCCAAATTTATAAAGGCATGGGTATAGGAACAGCAGCACCTACTGATCTGGAACGAAAAGAAGTGGCTCATCATTTCGTGGACTTTCTAGATCCATCAGAAATATACAGTGCTGGAGATTTCGAGCGAGATGTGTTAATCTTTTTAGACGATTACTTTCAGACCCACGATGTAGCAGTAATGGTTGGAGGATCTGGGCTCTATGTAAAAGGTGTGATTGACGGATTTGACAATCTTCCATTTGATATTGACATTCGAAAACAGCTTAATAAACGAGTGATCGATGAGGGGCTAGAATCTCTTGTTGTAGAGCTTAAAGCTCTAGACCTAGTTCAATCGGTAAAAATGGACCTTAAAAATCCCCAAAGGGTGGTCCGAGCTTTAGAAGTTTGCCTAGTTTCAGGAAAACCCTTTTCTTCTTTCCTCTCTGATAATTCTACAAAACGCAAGTTCGATATTATTCAAATAGGGCTAAGTGCCCCTAGAGAAGAGATAAGAGATAGAATAGCAAAAAGGACAGTAAAGATGCTACTAAATGGATGGGTTTCAGAAGTGAAAAAGCTTCAGGATTTCTCAGATTGCAACTCTTTAAAAACAGTAGGCTATAAAGAGCTGCTTCAGTATCTTGATGGAAAATGTACTTTAGAGGAAGCCCAAGAAAGGATTGTTATTTCAACGCGTCAATTTGCAAAGCGTCAAATGACTTGGTTTAAAAAGGACGATAGGATTGTTTGGTTTGATAAATCTGATGTAGAATCGGTGGTAAATTATTGTCGTGAATTCGTAGGCAAGTCATGAGCACGAGAGTTGACAATGATATAATGCTACACTTCGATGAACAAGTGGCCGCAGATTTAGAGTTTGATATCGTTAGGGAAATGCTGTCGAAAAAAGCTCTTCAACCATCAGCACAAGCTCGTTCTAAGGAATTAGTCCCATTAAAGAACCGTAGGCGAATAATAAAAAGCCTTCAAGAAACAGAAGAGTTGAGGCGTTTAATTTGTGAGGGAGATTCGTTCCCTGCCCTTGAATTTGAGGAACTACACGATGAGTTACGCATGCTTGAAATACGTGATTCCGTTTTGTTAGAGGCAAGCTTCAGTAAAATATCCAGAGCCTCGCACACGATGAATAACATCATCAAAACTTTGAAGGGGCAGGAAGATCAGGTTCCTCGTTTGGTGTTTATTCAAAAGGAAATTGAGTTTACTAAGGAATTAATTGATCCAATCGCTAAAGTTTTTGATGATAAAGGCCAAATTTCAGACAACGCATCTCCTACCCTTACTAAAATTAGAGATGAGATGACCGGGCTTAGACGTAAGGTGAGCAGGAATTTCAATCGTGTGATGAAGGACCTTCAAGAGAAGGGAATGCTTGCGGACATCAGGGAGGGTTTTGTTAATAATAGAAGGGCTTTAGCCGTTGAGAGTACTTATAAAAGAAGAGTAAATGGGAACGTTTTAGGATCTTCTAATACGGGGACTATTACTTTTATCGAGCCCGGAGTAGTTATCCCTTTAAATCACGAACTTGAAATACTTAGGGACGACGAGAGGAAGGAGAAAAGGCGGATTTTAAAAGAACTAACTAGGGTTGCGAGAAGAAATCTTCCACTATTAAATCGCTATCAAAACGCACTAGTAGAATACGATTTCATTCAAGCACGTACTAAGTTAGCTATCGAATTTAACGCGTTTCTACCAGGGCTACCTAAAAAGACAGGTTTACTCCTTATAAAAGCATTCCACCCATTACTAGTTAGAACTAACGAAGGCCTAGGAATAGAGACACACCCTCAGAATATAAACCTATCTTCAGAAGGACGACTGCTTGTAATATCTGGACCTAATGCAGGAGGTAAAAGCCTCACTTTAAAAACGGTAGGCCTATTGCAAATAATGCTTCAATCAGGGCTTTTAATTCCCGCCTCTCCTACATCAGAGGTGGGGTTTTTCGATTCTATACTCACAGACATAGGAGATAATCAAAGCATTGAAAACCAACTAAGTACATACAGCTATAGACTTGGTCGAATGCGGCATTTCTTAAAAGTATCAAATTCTCAATCTCTACTATTATTAGACGAATTCGGAACAGGTTCTGATCCTGAGTTAGGCGGAGCTTTAGCTGAAGTTTTCTTTGAAGAATTGTACGAGCGAGGTGTTTTCGGCGTGATAACTACACATTATGCAAACATCAAATCTCGTGCTGCGGAACTAGAAAATGCGGTTAATGCTTCCATGCTTTTCGATAGAGATACATTAGCGCCATTGTTTAAGCTTGAAATAGGCCAACCTGGATCTTCTTTCACTTTCGAGGTGGCAGAAAATAATGGAATATCCCATGATATTATAAAAAGGGCCAAATCCAAACTAGATATACGTAAGGTTGAGTTAGATGCTATTATCGGCGATCTACAAAAAGATAAAGCGAAGCTTGCCAAGCTTACAAATAGACAATTAAGAGCGGAAGTAGAAGCAGAAAAATCAATAATAGAAGCTAGAAAAGTTAAATCTAGATTTTCAGAAAAAACTGAAGCTCTGAACAAGTCAACAGAAACTCACAATCAAGATATCGCACGGGGTCGTAAACTAGGACAGTTCATAAACCGTTATAAGCCCGGAAATAAAAATAAAGAACTGTTAGAAGAAGTTAATAAATATTTTGCCTTAGAAACTTCGAGGATAGAAGATGCAAAAAAACGAGATGCGTCTAAATCATCTAAACTTAAAAATTCATCAATATCTTCCTCTAAAAGAAGACCCAACCATAGATCAGACGAAATAAAAAAAGGATCACTTGTACGACTTAGAACAGGAAAAGAAAGAGGCGAAGTAATAGCAATGCAAGGAAAAACCGCCACCGTTGTGTTCGGATCGTTTAAAACTAGAGTACAAGTAGATAAGCTAACTTTCCTTAGATAGAGATAATCAATTCACAAGGAATATTTATCCCATTAATTCCAGAACTACTCAATTACAAGCTTAAGTGTAGAAGACGTTCCATCAATAGTCCGTACAGTAATGTAGTGAAGTCCCTTTGATAGACCAGACACATCTAGTGAGTAACTCTCATCTAAAAAAGCTGGAATAATCGTATCAATTATTCTTCCCTGTGCATCGTAAATCCTTAATTCAGATAATTGAGCACTTTTAGGCATAGATACTAAGACGACATTTGAAGCAGGGTTAGGGCTAATTGAGAAACCCTTAGTTTCTAAAGCAATACCACCTACATCCAAAGCGCTACAGGCACCGAACCCACCACAAGGAAACTCACCCTCGCCTACATAACTTCCGTATACTATATCTTGCCCAGATCCAGAAGGGTCAAGGAACACGTTTAGTTTCTGAGAAGCCGATATAGGATTAGGACCATCCCAATGGTAACTCATCTTACCGTAGAAATCTGGCTGAGTAGGCCCAGTTCCATTTCCTGCACTACCTACTGCACATGCAGAAAGTCCAGAGCTTAGCGTTCCTAATATTTGATGGTTTTCACTGAATATTGGTGAACCTGAAGACCCCCCTTCGGTAACTCCATGATTAGTTTCTGTTGCAGTCCAAAAAACTCGCCAATGTGACCCCGCACCACCTATACTATATGAAGTAAGGTTTGATGTATAATGTGAAATCTTCTTTCTATCCCCAGCTGGATGATGAATGCCCACTCCTGAGTGTCCTGTTTCGCCTGAAGCATCAAATCCAGCATAGAAGGGGTTCCAATTTGCTGGAATCGGGTCTTCTACCTCTAAAAGTAAGAAATCTGAGCCATTAAAACCCTGTGAAGTTGCGTCATCACTATTTGTTAAAGAAATAACGCCTGTTCTAGAATGGGAATTTATAGAAACAGTTCCTCCACACTCAGTATATTCATAATTATATCTGACTTTAAAAAAAGCCCACTCATCACTACTTACAGAATTAGCACAGTGAAAGGCACTCAATAATAGCTGTCTACAATCAAGGTCTGTATTATTAACCATTGCTCCACTACAGTAAAAAATACCGCCATCTTGAGTAATACGCAATCTCACTACTGCGTCTTTCTCACATTGCCACGAATCACCTTCTGGACACATTATATCTACCTCACAATCATCCGACCCTCTCGATACACCTGTAACGAAATAACCTATTCCCATGATTCCGAGTCTTGCATTACCCACGGTAGAAGATGACTGCCTATAAATTATTTTAATAACATCTCCTGGAATATCTCCACTTGCCCATCGTCCATGATCGTTATTCTCGATTGAACTAACTGGACCTTCCTGATAAATTGATAAAAACGCTCCTTCTTCCGATTCAAAAAACAATTTCCCTCCTACTGGAATATGAAAGTCATTAAAATAAACGCATAAACCCGATGCGTTTGCTGACTCGATATTTAAAACCCATTCAGTGATTCCGTTTGGTAACAACTCTGAATCAGCTAATTCGAAGAAATCCATTTCCGCTTCAATAATTACCCCTACCATATCACGACCATTTAATTGTCCCTCTTTATCAATTCTCTCAAAAACCTCACTCGTGTTCGGAGGAGATACTGTTACATTTTGAGCCTTTGCTTCAACTGTAAACAAAATGCATATAAAGGCAAGGAAAAGACTATAATTAAGAAATGTTTTCATCTTCGAAAGATAGACTGAGAAATATAAATTTTGCAATTTTTGAGATTTCAATTACCACCAAAGTACTACCTTGTACACTCATGAAAAACCTGAACTACCTGTACTTGGCTTTCGCTTTATCGTTTGCCTTTTTCCCATTCACTCCTGCTTCAGCCCAAACCACAGCTAAGCAAGCCTCAACTAAATTCGCCACTCTTCTAAACATGCTTGATCGACTTTACGTCGATAGTGTCGATATGGAAGTACTCGTTGAAGCTGCGATAGTCCATATGCTTGAAGAGTTAGATCCACACTCTGTGTACTTTTCTGCCGATGACTTAAAAGAAGCTAATGAACCTCTAGATGGAAGTTTCGAGGGCGTAGGGGTACAGTTTAATATTTTCAAAGACACTATAATGGTGGTATCCCCTATTGCTGGAGGTCCTTCAGAAAGACTAGGCATTAGAGCAGGCGATAGAATAGTTCAAGTTGAGGAAGAATATGTCGCAGGTGTAGGAGTCACAACAAAAGATGTGATACGCTTACTTAAAGGTCCTAAAGGGTCTATGGTAAAAGTATTTATCAAACGTGACGGCGAAAACAAAATTCTAGAATTCAATATTGAAAGAGATAAAATTCCAATTTACAGTGTTATCGCAGCCCACATGGTAACACCAACAATCGGCTACATAAAGGTTAGTCGTTTTGCAAAGACAACCATGGAAGAGCTTCGTATTGCACTTGAAGACTTAAACAAAGCTGGCATGAAAGATCTAATCCTAGACCTTCAGGGTAATGGTGGTGGAATGCTCACAACAGCTATAAATATGTCTGACGAATTTCTATCTGACGATAAATTGATTGTATATACAGAGGGACGCGCTTTCCCAAGAGAGAACACATATGCTTCTTACGAAGGTCTTTTCGAAAAAGGAAGACTGATTATCCTTATGGATGGCGGTTCTGCATCAGCTAGTGAAATTGTAGCAGGTGCAGTACAAGATTGGGATAGAGGGCTTATTGTCGGCAGACGTTCTTTTGGCAAGGGTTTAGTCCAAAGACCCATAAGGCTAGGCGATGGTTCTGCTGTAAGAATGACAGTTCAGAAATACTATACTCCAGCCGGAAGATGTATACAAAAGTCATATGATGATGGAATCGAATCATATAGGAACGAAAAATATGAGCGTTACGAAAAAGGTGAATTATTAAGCTTAGATTCACTTGAGCTTCATGACTCTTTGAAGTACTACACAAGAATAAAACATCGCACAGTATATGGTGGTGGAGGAATTCTACCAGACATCTTCGTTCCCATTGATACAACAGCTAATAGCCCAGCATTTAGAATATTATTACGTAAAGGGTTAATGAGCAGATACGCACTAGAGTTCGTTGACGAAAACAGAAGTAAAATCCTAGAAGCATATCCAACAGAGGATAATTTCGTTATGGACTTCAAAATGTCGGACAATGAAATTGCGAATTTCCGTAATTGGGCTGAAGGAGAAGGCACAGAAGAAGACCCCATAACTATTTCGGAAGAGGACTGGGCAATATCTGGAGAGGCTATCACATTGCGTCTCAAAGCTTTTATAGGTCGAAACGCCTATGAACCATCTACTTTCTATCGTATAATAGGAGGCTTAAACGAATCTCTTCAAGAAGCAATTAAAATCCTCAACGATGGACGGTTTGAAAGTAATAAATTAGCTTATAGAACTTTTAAATAATGGTACTATCCTTGTAGAGTAATTTTATCTAATTTTGCAATTCAATAAAGTAAGTAACTTTAAAATCAATAATTATGTCTAAGCTAACATTAGCACTAACAATTTTCTCATCAGCACTACTATTTTCATGTGGTTCAGATGAAACAACTAAATCTAAGCCTATCCAAGACGGAGGCAAAACGGAAGCAGCAGCTCCAGCAGAGAACACTAAGCCAGACAAGTTCGATCCTGCAAAACAAGCAGCTCAAGCTCCCGCTGGACCGTTAACTGGAATTGCTTTTAACGAGTATTCTCATGATTTCGGCGTTATGGACGAAGGAGATGTCGTTACATATTATTTCGAATTTACAAACACCGGTGCTGAACCACTCATTCTCGATAAGTGTAAAGGTTCTTGCGGTTGTACTGTTCCACAATGTCCGAAAGAGCCTATCGCTCCAGGTGCAAAAGGAACTATCGAAGTTAAATTCAACTCGAAAGGGAAGAAGAACAAGCAAACGAAGAAAGTTACTGTAACGGCAAATACTGATCCTGCACAAACTATTCTTACAATTACTGCTGATGTTACTCCAGCTCCAACAGCTGCTAAGTAATTTTAGGTAAGAAATATCTACCCAACAAAAAGGGAGGCGATTGCCTCCCTTTTTTTATGCTTAAGATTTTAATACTAAACCTTTATTTTATCAATGTCAACTGATAATTCTCTATCCTTATCAGTAACTACTCCACCTGCATCGTGAGTATTAAGCTCCAATCTTACGTAGTTATACGTGTTTATTATGGTTGGGTGATGCTGGTGTATCTCTGAAAGTTCTGCTACTTTTTTTAAAAAAGCAAAAGCCGCTATAAAATCCGAAAACGTATATTCTCTAACCAGAGATCCATTCTTTTCCTTCCACATCGTTACAACTCGAACTCTTCGTCAGTATCACCTGCAGGCTCTACATTCTGTTTTGAATCTGACTCAACGAATAGAAGTAGCGAACGCATCTTTTCTGCTTGTGAAATTTCTCCATTTCTCTCAAGTGCGTAGGCAACATTACCTATCAAACGCCTAATAATATCTATAGGTGCACAAGGACCACAATGGCGCTCGTCAACGGGTAAATCTAGATGACTAAGAAATTCACTTACATCATTTGGATGAATTACAGTGCCTTCGCTAAAAGGGTTAATGTAAAATAGTATACCTCCTGGCAATTGATTATCCTTAGTTAGTTCAGTACCATTATGAATATGATGTTCATCACAATAGCAAAGAATAAAGTGATTCGGTAAATTCACTCCGTGAATAGGCAAATTTAAATCCCTTGCAAGAGAAAGGTATAAGGTCCCTAGTCCTAGTGGATTTCCCTTTTTCAACTTCATCACATCCCCTATCAAAGCGTCTTGAGGGTCCGGATGACCGGATCGTGAATTAGAAAAGGATTCTATATTGAACAGGATATGATTTAAAATCCTTACCTGTTCTAATGCTGTTAATTCTTCATTTAATTCTAGCCAAACCTCTCTTTTCAACTTCTCGTACTGCTCCTTTACCTCCTCAATATTTAGTAATGGGTAAGTTGCTTTGTGCACCCAGATGGCGCCTTCGAAAATGTTTTGCGCCCCAGCTTCAAACCATTCTTTTAATCCCTTTTTAACAAAATCTCCATGTAAATCATCAACTATTTCATCCAAACGACTTTCGTGAATAGAACATTTCGGCTTTTCTGCCCTGTGCTCTAGCACCGCTGGAAGAATTGATGTCCCTTTAGACAACAACTCATTTCGCACATGGCGATAAACTCCTTCATCGGGATCATCCAAAAGTTGGATTAATGCATGTATTTCAGAAACGCTCATTAACTTTTCAATTTGTTCAGGTGCAGACTCCTTCAAAACTAAACATGCATTTCGAATACTTTCGCGATATTCAAATCACTTATCCAACCTTGTCTGTTGATTGGTAACTTAGCAACAATGAATAATACAAAGAGGTCAACTTCAATAACCGATCAGCAGAGACTTTACTTTTCTCTCTGGTTTACAATGCTTTTCCTAATTTCAATATGGGGTGTTTTCTTAATCGACAAAGCTTTCGATCTCAATTTAACTTACTACGGAAATCGTCCAAGAGAGCTAAGAGGGCTTAAAGGCATATTCACCTACCCATTTTTACATGGTGGTTGGTCACACATTTGGAACAATACTGCATCTTTTTTCGTACTAAACAGCTTGCTGTTTTACTTCTATAGGTCACTTGCATTAAGGGTTTGGTTTATAATGTTCATCACAAGTGGGATACTACTATGGCTGTTTGGGGGAACGGGCAATCATATAGGTGCAAGTGGAATGATTTACGGATTAGCTTCATTCTTATTCCTAAGCGGCATTGTTCGCAAAAATCTATTGCTACTTCGTGTAACATTACTCGTGGTATTCTTATACGGCGGAATGGTTTGGCTTATGCTGCCTATTAAAGAGCATGTAAGCTGGGAAGGGCATCTAGCAGGAGCCTTTTGTGGTGCAGCTCTCGCCTTTTTTTACAGAAATAGGGGACCAAAAAATCCTATCTACAAGTACGAAATTTCTGAAGCCGCTCACGAAGATCTACCCGAATGGTGGATGCGCGGCAACCCAAATCACCCTGATACTATAGCACAAAGGCGCAAAGATGAACAGGAACTCGCCTTAAAAATGAAGCAAAACGAAAGTCATAAAGATGACGCAACGGATATTCATTCTCATTTAGGAGCAGAAAACATTACCTACCATTGGATTCCGACTACTCCTAAAAAAAACAAACTAAAAGATGACTAGCCTAGCAGTTAAGCATAACAGGCATTACTAGCATAAGTAGATCCTCTCCTTCTTCTTCAGGCTCAGATGGTCTAATTATCCCCGCTCTATTAGGTGCACTTAGCTCTAGAGTTACTTCTGGAGCACCTAAGTTATTCAACATATCTGCTAAGAATCTGCTATTAAATCCTATTTCTATGTCTTCGCCTTGATAGCTGCATGTTAAACGTTCTGTCGCTTCGTTTGCAAAATCCAAGTCTTCTGCATTTACTGTTAGCTCACTTCCAGCAATTCTCAAACGTACTTGATGAGTAGTTTTATTGGCGAAAATTGCTACACGGCGTATTGCTTGAAGAAAGTCCATCCTATTGATGGTCATTCTATTTGGATTCTCTTTAGGAATAACCGCATCGTAGTTAGGATATTTGCCTTCAATCAATCGACAAGCAATAGTTACATCATCAAACGTAAAGACAGCATTTGACTCGTTAAAACTCATCTCAACAGTTTCTGCAGAAGTTGCAGTGCCTTTGAGAAGATTTAATGGCTTCTTAGGGACAATAAATTGAGATGACTCTTTTGCTTTCGCATCAGTTCTAGCATATCTAACTAAACGATGTGCATCAGTCGCAACGAAGCGAAGGCTATCCTCATATAATTCGAAGAAAATCCCTGACATAACAGGTCTAAGGTCATCCGAACCTGCCGCAAAAAGTGTTCTATTAATTGCTGTCACAAGAGTGTCCGCACTGATTTTTACGCTTGAACCTCCTTCGAGAGCTGGAGTTTTTGGAAACTCCTCTCCATTTGCTCCCGTCAGCTTATACTTTCCTGCATCGCTAACCAACTCAATTGCGTAAGTTTCTGGATCAGCTTTAAAGGTGAGTGGAATATCTGGAAAGGCTTTCAATATATCCAATAACATCTTTGCCGGAATAGCGATTGAAGCAGTATCTTCAGTACGTACTTCGAGCTTAACTGTCATTGTTGTCTCGAGATCACTTGCAGAAATCAGCGCCTCACCGGGAGCTAAATCGAACAGAAAATGATCTAAAATAGGCAACGTATTGTTGTTGCTTAGTACTCCGCTCAACATTTGGAGATGGCGAAGGAGATGGTTGCTTGAAACTATAAAATGCATTGTGTAAAGATGCAAGATTCAGGCTTGTTTACCGCCTAAATATTCATTGATTTTTCCACACTTTACTCACTTTTTAGCACTGAATGCTAAACAGCTACATCATGCTCCCTTAAAGCACTGTTTAGTGAAGTCTTTCTGTCTGTACTTTCACTCCTCATTCCTATAATTAGGGCACATGGAATATTGAAAGTTCCAGCGGGAAAAGATTTGGGCCTAACACCTGGAATAACAACGGATCTAGGAGGAATTACTCCTCTCAATTCTACTGGTTCAGAGCCTGTTACATCTAAAATCAAAGTGCTTGCCGTGAGAACAACCCCAGCTCCTAATACTGCCTCAGTACCTACTCTCACTCCCTCAACCACTATGCAACGCGATCCTATAAATGCTCCATCCTCAATAATAACTGGTGCAGCTTGTAATGGTTCTAGGACTCCTCCTATCCCCACTCCCCCACTAATATGTACATCTTTCCCTATTTGTGCACAAGAACCTACAGTAGCCCAAGTATCTATCATAGTACCTGAATCAACATAAGCTCCAAGATTAACATAGCTAGGCATAAGTATCACGTCTTTTGCAATATATGCACCATATCTAGCGACCGCATGAGGTACAACTCTAACTCCAGCTTCAGCATATCCCTTTTTCAAAGGCATTTTATCGTGAAATTCAAATGGTCCCACTTCGATAGTCTTCATCTCCTGAATTGGGAAATTCAGTACTACGGCCTTTTTTACCCAATCATTCACGTCCCATCCTCCATGTTGATTAGGAGATGCGCACCTTAGAATACCCTTATCTAGCCTAGACATTACTTCTGATATCGCTTCTCTAGAACTTGATTTTTCAAGTAGAGATCGATTATTCCAAGTATTTTCAATGGTTTCTTGAAGTTGTGCGTGAATTTTTGAGTTATTCATTTATTTTGTTTTGATGTAACAAAGGTATGTATGCACTTGTATATTGCGTCAATGGCAAGGTATATAGCATTCGACTGGGGAGAACGTAGGACAGGCATAGCTGTAACGGACAATAATGCAATCATAGCTACCCCCTTAGAGACTGTTGACACAGACGAATTAAAAAAAAGGGTGCATTCGCTAATTAAGGAGGAAGCATGTGCTGGTTTAGTGATAGGTGTACCAGGCTTGATTATCGGTTCTACTACGAATAGTACTGACGGAATAAATGAGTTCGTACGTTTTTTAGAAAATACCTTTCCCGATATAGCTATTTACAAAGTAGATGAGGGAAGTACGAGTACTGAAGCTATGTCAGCTCTAATCTCAGGAGGTATGAAGAAGAAAAAACGAAGTAAAAAAGGAGCTTTGGATAAGGTAGCCGCGGCTATTATTCTACAACGTTTCTTAGAGTCTAATTACTGAATATTCCCTAATAACATTAACTCTCAAAGACTTCAACCGTCTTCGTTTCTCTAACCATGTCGGTAAACTTGCCCTCGAATCTAGTAGCTCGAACTATGTGATTGTCTATCCAATGATAATTCCCGCCTCGAGGCTTACCCATAAGGAGTGAGTGGTATAGAATCGAATGCTTTTTAAGCCACTGCTCAGTAACATCGCGATGTTCTTCCGTTCTAGAAGTGAAAAACGTCAATATGTGCCCCTCGTCATACCAACGTTGCATGGTTTCTAAAGCGTCCGGGAATGGCTCGCATGTCGCCATCCTTTCAGGCTCCTCGTTAGGAACATCTTCCGTAATAGTTCCGTCAATATCTATCAAGTAATTCTTAATCCCGTCATTTAATTGAGGCGAAATTGTAGCTCCTGAAGAATCAGTTGTAGCTTGAAGTTGTGATGGAATTTTCATAAACCAAAATTACCTCGATGATGCGACACCCCCAATTTATAAAAGACGTTTTTATTATGAGTTTTCCTCAACTATGTGCATAACTGAAACTCCTTGTTTTATTTGAGACGTTTTCGAGTTAAGGAGCAGGTTTCTTAGCACTTTAAAACCTCCTAAAGATTTTGATAACACGTGAAAATTTGCATATCTATCTTGAGGAACCCTATTTGAAGAAACACGCGAAGCTGCTTTAGAAATCTTATTTATTTCATCTTGATTTAGTCTCTTTATCGCTTTTCGTATTTTTTTTCTCAGCCCAGACCAAACCTTTTCCATTCCCGCAGAGCTAGCTAAAGCCGCCGATTTTAATGTGGGGTCGATTGAAGACGCTGAGGAAGTCATTTGGTATTTTAACTCCTCTAATGTCGTGGAAATTTTATCGAAGTCATTCGGAGGTGATGGGAGATTCGAATCTACCCAGCTATTTACCCATTCATCCTCGTTCCACCAACCACTTTTCAAAGACCATCCAACCTCATTTGCGACAGATTGCAAGTGCGAATCCATAACCAATACGTGATCCCTTAAATGAAGAGTGGGCATTTTCAAGCCCTTTTCAGAAAATGCTATAGATAATTGCTTCCAATAACTCAACTCTCCAGGTCCTAGTACTACCTTTAAATTAGGGAGCAACAACTCTTGGTATAACGGCCTTAAAAGGACTCCCGGGCTAAGATTTTCAGCATTTCGCTCACACCAAACTTCCCAGTCTTCACCTCCTTCATTTAGCACTCTTTCACCCGCCTTAAATTCACCTCCAACTTCTTTGACAATTCCTATTCTGCCTTCTCCACGAGGCATATAAAATAAATTCACATCTCTTACATGAGCTGCAGCATTGTACCCCGAGTCGACAAGTTCTTCAGACCTTTTTAAAACAGCCTTAGAAACCCCGCTCTCAGTAAATTCCTCTGCGAATAGAGATGTAGCTATTACTTTTAGTTTGGGATTATCCGCATCTAATACTATTAAATCCGTATCTCCATACCATAAATGCATCCACCTTCGGAATAGCTGGGCATAGGACTCGTTATTTTCAATTGATATGGATAAAGCTGACATCATCTCCTCTCCTTTGACATCTTTCATCCAGGCCTCTAAAACTTCCCTTACTCCTTCTAGAGATAATCTTCCCACAGGTAATCTATCCTTATCTAATGGACTAGACCAAACAAACTTCTCCGCCTCCCCATTAACCCAGCTCACCTCTTTAAAGTCATGATCTTCAGATGCTAACCAAAATACCGGAACCGCACCATTTTCTCTAGCTTGCCTAATAGTAGTTATCGTTTTATAGTGCAAAAATGCGGGACCACCAGCGATTTGAAGTTGATGTCCAGTAGTAATCGTCCTAGAACCTTCCGCTTGCAACTTTTTGAGCCCAAAAGGGATAGGCAGACCTAACTCTTGATACTCCTCTATTATAACTTCACACAAAGTTGGTTTAATATTAGATTCCCATTTGGCATAATTATTATCTGTTTTCATCTCAGACTTACTACTATCCAAATTATCTAAATGTCCTAGTACTAAAGGACTAAGTCCAGGATATTCTCTGGCCTCAAATGTTCTTAAACTCCAAGTATTATCTTGCACTTATAGCAATTACTGTAGCAACGTAACTGGCCCCGATAATTCATCAATTGAACCATCTTCTATTACGACCTTTAAAGTCCAAAGATAGAGTCCAGGTCTTGCTTCTCCACCAAGCATCGAATTACCTGACCATTTCGGCTGCTCTTCTGAACTCTCCCAAATCATTGCACCTCTCCTATCGTAAATTCTTAACATCGCACCTCGATTAGGTCTAAGCGAGGGCATGAATACATCATTAACCCCATCATTGTTTGGAGAAAAAGCTGTAGGAACGAAGGTGCTAGTTTCTAAATTAAATAAATCCGAGGTATCTCCTCTATAAGGAATATCATTTTCTTGAAGTTCCGATGTTAAATCTCTTATCGCAAAATCATCAACGAAATAATATGCCTTAGATCTTCCAGGACCCTCAAAAGTTTGAATCTGCTTATCTATATCTGCTCCAAACATTCCGAAAGTGAAATATTTAAACTGTTTATCTGCAGTAAATGCAAACTTTATTACTTTCCAGCCCTGATAGTATTGAATATGATTCATACTAAATTGAGGTTGTGTCGAAATTGGATCGCGCTCTGTTTGGACTAATTCTTCAGTGGAGAAAGTAACACCCAAATCACTTACTCCTAAGCCCGCAGAGCTATGCTCATAAACATCTCCATTAGCAACTGCAAATGAAAACTCATACCTCTTACCGACTACAAGAGCTTCCGAGAACTCTCCCATAAGATATTCTCTCATATTAGTGCCTGACCTTCTGCTTACTTCAAGGCCTGCAATAGCATAGCCATTGTAAGGCTGAATATAAGCAAGTGGGGTTTCAGGAAGGTCACCTCCATTGTATCCAAAAGTGTGGTAATAATCTGGATTAGCTATTGTGCTTCCGGCATTAGTCCAACTGTTTATCAACTCCCACTGACCTGATTCATTTGGGACAGTCTCACTAAATTCAAACCCCCCGTTTAAAACATAAACTTGAGAATACACTTTAGGAACAAATAACGTAATGAGCAAAATACTCAAAAAAAATGTCGTCGTTATTTTAAAACGCTTTAAAGGGCTTATATGAGTTCTCGTCGAAGACATTACCTTGCAATATAATCATTTCGACGATATAATCAAAATGTTTTTACCAGATATATCCTAGACTTACCGCTGAGCTCGTCACGTTGGGAGACCAACAAATTTCGGCTTTAATAAACCATGAAAAATTCCAAGGGGACCAACTTGTGTATGCTCTAAATTGAAATGAATTTGTCTCATCTTTCACCAAATCAAAAGTCGAATCCCAAAGCACGTTATCCCATGCGTTTGGATTGTCAGGAGCTCTATATAAAAATGCACGCTCTGACTTCAAAGGAAACCATTCTATCTGACCTCCCCAAACCCACCCTCTCGCTCCTCTCATAACTCCATGCCATTCAGAACCTAGAGATAATTTAAACAAAGGTCTATTGTGGATTGGAGCTGAGAGAGTATCAAGTTCATTTTGTAATGGATCTAGGACTGTAATAATTTGTATCAACTCACCATCCGTCCAATTAAACCCGATAGCATTTAAATCAACTTCATTCTCATAGAATTTTTTTCCTATACCCAAACTTACTCCACCAGTATAATATAGCTGAAATGATTCTTTATACGGATGACAAACACCAAACCCCACTTCACCGAAGTTCGAATTATCCTTAACTCTATAAAAATCATTCCCTTCAACTTGTTTGGCGCCTATTTCTGCACCTACCCTGGAGTAAGCCATAAAATCTGCATCATCCATCCAATTCCAAAAAGGCGTTTTTTTAATTTCAGCACTCACCGTATCTATTACTACACTAGCAGTAATACGGAGTATTTGACCATTCACCAATACTGTATCTCTATGAGATTCAGATGCGTATGAATTTGGAA
Source organism: Bacteroidota bacterium (assembly GCA_002746975.1). GTDB lineage: Bacteria > Bacteroidota > Bacteroidia > Flavobacteriales_D > Sanyastnellaceae > UBA974. The sequence goes on from NVXE01000006.1 coordinate 153,008, forward strand.
CTACAACTAATATTTGCACAAAGGACAAACATATTAAAACACAAAAGTGCAAAGACAGGCCCCCTTTATTTTTGAAGGCCCTAGAACTCATTCGTCCACTTCAAGTGAAGCCGGCAGAATCCATTCAACTGGCCCCTTCTTCTCTTCTTCTTTAACCTCCTCCTTAACTTCGTCTTGAGCTCCGTCTTGAACAGTGTATTCTTTTTCTAGGATAACAGGTGAGGTTTGATCATTATCACCTTTAACCACAATTACCTCAACCGCTTCCGCTTCTTCAATAACCTCTAAATTTTTATCTAAAACTTCAAAACCAGGATCTTCAACTAAACCTTCAACTAGCTCATCTGTATTTGATTCTGGAATCACATCTGTAGTAGACACTTTAGCAACTTCTTCGACAGGAATAATAACCACTGGAGCTTCAATCTCATCTATGATGATTTCTGGTGTAGCCCTCACAACTTCCTCAATAGTCACCTCATTCGTTAAATCATTCGTGACCACATCATCACTCAACGGAGCTAGATACCAAGCAAACCCCACTATTACAATCGATGCACCTAGTACTGCCTTAGAAGTATACGAAACCGATTTTACACCTAAAGACTTTGATGCTGATAATGCGTCTAATTGATTAAATACAGAATCTTTGACTCCAGAAGGGGGAGTTGCTTCATGTCCTTCGTAAAGACCCTGAATGTAGCTTGTGAATGTATCGTGCTCTGGTTTCATTTTCTAGGTTTTGCTACTTGCTCCATTTTACACAGAACGCTTTGAAGATATTTCTTCGCACGACTGAGCTGGCTTTTAGAAGTACTTACTTCAATTTCAAGCATTTTTGATATTTCCTTGTGTTTATATCCGTCTATGACATAAAGTTTAAATACTAGACCATACCCCTCAGGCATTTGAGAAATTGCTTTCTCAAGTTCTTCGAGAGTAAAATCACATTCTTTAGACGCTTCTATGTCTGCAGGGGTTGCAAGGACATCTTCAATATCAGCTTGATTAGCATGTTTTTTATTCCTCCTATACAAGGTAATAGCAGTATTTACTACTATTCGACGCATCCACCCTTCAAAAGAATTATTTTGAGAAAAGCTGTTTAAATTGCTAAAAATCTTTACCCAAGCAGTCTGAACTACGTCTTCTGCGTCAATTTTCGTATTAGTGTATCGCAAAGCCACGGAAAAAAGAAGCCCTGAAAACCTTCCATATAAATCGAATTGTGCTCGTCGGTTCCCCTCCTTACTTTTTTCTATTAAGTCTAATATTTCTGGCTCTACACTCATTAGAAATTCACTCTATTTGAATTTAATTAATTCCAAATCTAACCAACTCAAGGCAGAACCATGGAAAAGATGTTCTAATTCTTCATTCGTCAAGTTCATTTTCTCCATATACTCTCCAAATTTAAGGTCGCCAAGGGGAAAAGGATAGTCAGACCCCATGCATACCCTATTTGATCCTTGCATTTCAAGAACGTATTTTAAAAGTCTATCATCATGTGTAATACTATCAACCCAAAACCTCTTTGTGTACTCTCTGGGGTTCACATTATTATCTACCGCAACTAAATCCGGACGGCAATTAAATCCGTGCTCTATTCTACCCAAAGTAGCTAAAAAAGCTCCACTTGCATGGGAAAAAAGAACTCTCAAATTGGGGAGCTTTTCAAAAACACCCCCGAAAATCATAGAGCAAGCGGCTCTAGACATTTCCGCTGGCATACCAACAAGCCACGGGAGCCAATACTTCTCCATTTGGTCTTTACCCATCATATCCCAAGGGTGAACTAAAATAGCCATCCCTAAACGAGAGCAAGCCTCGAAGAAGGGGAATAAATGAGGCTCATTTAAGTTCAAACCATTAATATTTGAGCCTATCTGAACGCCCACATGCCCTATCGCTTTCGCGCGTTCAAGCTCTTGAATAGCGAGATCTACATCTTGAAGTGGAACCGTGCAAAGACCCACATATTTCTTAGGAAATCTAGATACCAAATCCGCAATATGATCATTTAAGAACATTCCTAATTCGAGAGCATCCTTCGCTTTCGCGTTATAAGAGAACATTACTGGAATAGTACAAACTACTTGAACGCTGACTCCAGAATTATCATATTCTGCCATCCTCTCATCTTCGTCCCAGCAATTAGAAGCTATCTCCCTAAAGAAAGTATCTCCTTGCATCATACGAGCGAATCCCTCTCTATTGCTATCCTCTAGATGAATGAAATTTCCGTAGCCAAATTTCTCTGTCCAACGAGGCATATGCCTAGGGATAATATGGGTGTGGACGTCTATTTTGAGCATGTATAGGCTGTGATTTCGCTATAAATATACAAGCAAGAAATTTATGTGATAACTAATCTTTTAATTGTTTTTTCACGTATCGAAGTTCAAGCCTGTTAACAGGGCTCACAACCCAGCCGTCTATAGAGTTTCGGACGAAATGAGTCACCTGATCGTGAAAAAGAGGAATTACTGGGGTTTCCGCGTAAATGATACTATCCATTTTATTATAAAGAAACTTTCTATCTTCTAAAGAAGGCTCGCTCATAGCAGATTCATAAAGCTCTTCGTAATATTCGTTTTGGAAATGGGTGTAATTAGGTCCTCCAGGGGCGAAATTTCTTTTGAGAAAAAGACCTAAAAAGTTCTCCGCATCAGCGTAATCAGCAAGCCAAGATTTTTTAAACATTTCTGACTTCGAAGTTGACACCTTCTCTCTATGTACAGAAGGTGGGGAGACATCTATTTGGATTGTTAGACCTAGTTGTTCCCACCCATGTTGAATGGCGGCACAAATATCGACATAGTCGGATGTGGTGCTCAATTCTAGCTCGGGAAAGCCCTCGCCATTTGGGTAACCAGCCTCTTTTAGTAGCTGTTTTGCCTTTTCTACATCGAATACAGGTGTTGAGTATTCTGAGGACCCCGGCATTGAAGGGGGTACAAATTTATCAGACGGAAGAACAGAACTCCTCCTAAGATTTCTAGCTATCCCTTCCCTATCAATTGAAATGCTCAGAGCTTTTCTAATGTTTCGATTTTGAAGTACTCCTGAAACATCTGTACTAGTATTTAATTCCAAACCTCCATCTACTAAGAGTCCTATATAATCCGTCTTTAGAAATGGTACGCGTTCGAGAGTAATAGACTCAGAGTGTTTATCCGATAGCCCTCCATCAACATCCATTAAATCCTCCATATAAGCAGGGTGAAGACCGCTTATGAAATCATAACGCCCTTGTATTAAACCCAAATATTCGGACCCCATATCAGGTACAAAATCTATGTGAACTGCATCTAAATACGGCAACGACTTACCTTCGCTGTCCCTTTCCCAATAAACTTCGTTTTTATGTAGGACAAGTGCCACATCTTCTACCCACCAAGCTAGTTTAAAAGGACCTGTACCAGCAGGGTTTGATCTGAAATCTGCACCGTGATATTCTACAGATTCACTAGCAACAACAGAAGCGTATGGTGTTGTTAAAAGACCTAGAAATGGTGGGAAATCGTATTTCATATTTATCCTTAAAGTACTATCATTCAAAGCTATGATACCGTTTTCAGCTACAGATTCTAAAATCCAGCCACCAGGCGATGCAACATCAGGATTACGTAGCCGCTCAAGGCTGTACACAAAGTCTTGAGCTTTAACTTCACGACCATGCTCCAGTCCAGGAACGTCTTTTTGAGGAGTAAACATAACACCACTTCTCAGATGAAATATCACTCCGCTTTCATCCCAATTCCAAGAATGAGCTAAGGCGGGAGCTATTTCTAGGTTTGGTTTAAGTTCAACTAATCCATCATAAAGAGCATCAGCAACCCACATAAGTTCCAAACTTCTAGCATGAGCAGGGTCAAGAGTAGTTATTCCAGCACTTTCATTGTAGCGAAACACCCTAGGGTCATCCACGAAAGAGCTTTCATTGCAACTCAACATGAGAAAGCAAGTCGCAAAAAAAGCACTTATTAGTAAAATATTAATATTTTGCATTTTCATAAAGCTGTCCGCAAGTTACGTGAGTGTACCTTTGCTGAAGCAATGACTAAACATCTCTCCTCTATCATTTTTTCCATCTTCTTTTCCGGGGTTACTTTTGCCCAAACCACTATTTCCGGCCGAGTAAGAAATGCTGTTTCTGGGGAGTATATTATGGGAGCAAATGTAGTTATCGAAGGAGAACTAAGAGGTGTTTCCACTAATGTTTATGGCTTCTACAGCTTATCAACTCCCGGAAATGATTTTACACTAACTATTTCATTTATAGGATACAAGCAACAATCAGTTAAACTAAACTCGCAAGAATCTATAGAGCTAAATTTCGATTTAGAACCTACAACTATTAACATAGGTGCTGGAGCTGAGGTTATAGGCACTCGTACACAGAATGTTCAGAGTACAGACCTAGGTCGCACTGAAATAAGTGTAGAAACTATAAAAGGAATTCCAGCATTATTTGGAGAAGTTGATGTTCTTAAAGCTATTCAGCTTCTACCGGGAATACAAAGTTCGGGGGAAGGCAATTCAGGGTTTTATGTCAGAGGTGGAGGCCCAGATCAAAACCTAATTTTGCTCGATAACGCCGCTGTATATAACGCCTCTCATTTGTTTGGGTTTTTCAGCGTTTTTAATGCTGACGCAATAAGCAACGTCGATGTTCACAAGGGGGCGATGCCTGCAAGATATGGAGGTCGTATTTCTTCAGTGCTGGATATTCATTTAAGAGAAGGGAATAGACGTAAATACAAGCTAAATGGCGGAATCGGGCTTATCAGTTCACGACTTACAGTTGAAGGCCCTATAGTAGAAGATCGCTCGAGCTTTATTATTTCTGGACGCAGAACCTACATCGACATCTTAACACGACCCTTTGTTGAAAATACGACAGCAGCAGGATCGGGATATTATTTCTATGACCTCAACGCTAAGATGAATCATAGGTTTAGTAATAAAGACCAAATATTCTTAAGCGGATATCTAGGTAAAGATGTCTTTAGTTTTAAAAGTACAGATGCCGGCTTCGAAGCTTCAATTCCTTGGGGAAATGCTATAGCTTCACTGAGATGGAATCACTTGTTTAACGACAAATTATTCCTCAACATGAATGCTAATTACAGCAATTACGACTTTGCTTTTGAAGGTATTCAAGATGATTTCGGATTTGGGTTTACAAGTGGGATTCAGGACTTGAGTTATAAGGCTTCTATGAGCTATTACCCATCTCCCTTACACAAGATTAAGACAGGAGTAGATTATGTTTTTCATACATTTATTCCGACTAACTTTTATTTCAAAAGCGGAGAGGAGGAATTAACCCTTGGTGAATCTAGCGTAACATATAGCCACGAAACAGCTATGTATTTTGAGGACATATTCGACATCAATGAGCTTATACGAATTTCTGCAGGGATACGGTATAGTGACTTCAGACATGTAGGCCCTTTTACTAGAGATTCATTAGTTTACGATAAAGGAGAACTCGTTAAAAGATATGGTGGGTGGGAACCTAGGCTAAGTATGAGATTTACAACAAGCCCTAGATCAAGTGTTAAGTTTGGTTTTAGTGAAAACTATCAATATGTACACTTAGCCTCTCTTTCAGCTTCAACTGCCCCTACAGATGTGTGGATACCCAGTAGTGACCTTGTAAAACCTCAATGGGGCAGGCAGTGGAATGGTGGGTACTTTATGGACTTAGGTTCTGAAAGAAATTGGGAGGCTTCTATTGAAGGTTATTACAAAGACCTTAAGAATTTAGTTGAATATGCTGAGAACACTCTTCCTACTGACAACATTGGAACTAACACAGATAACAATTTAGTATTCGGAGATGGATGGTCTTATGGAGTAGAGTTTTTTTTGAAGAAGCGTAGAGGGCCATTAAATGGATGGGTGGGATATACTTGGAGTAAAACGGAACGCCTTTTTGATGATCTTAATAACGGTGAAATTTTTCCTGCCAAATTTGATAGACGTCACGATTTAAGTGTTGTTCTTGACTATACTCTAAATGAAAAATGGAGATTAGCAGGAGTTTTCGTCTATGCTACTGGTAATTCTATAAGTTTACCTATTCAAAGATATATGTTAGAGGGACGAATAACTGATCTTTACGGATCCAGAAATGGTTATAGAATGGCTAATTATCACAGAGCTGATATTAGTGCGACACTAACACCTGATAGAAGTAAAAAGAGAGAAAAACGTAAAAGAAATTTGTCTGAAAACTCTTGGGTTTTTAGCATTTACAACCTCTACAACAGAGCTAATCCTTATTTTCTGTTTTTTGATACTGGAGGGTCTCTTGCAGATGGATCTCTTGAAGTAAATGCGAAACAGGTTTCTCTTTTTCCTATCCTTCCTTCATTTACTTGGAATTTTAAGTTTTGATATTAACATAGATGAAGTCTCTTAGAACCCTTAATCCTCTTTTCTGGAAATACAGAAAGCGTCTCTTTATAGGGATAGTGTTCATTCTTTTCACAAATGCTTTAGCTGTATTTGCACCTGCGCTCGTCGGTGAAGGAATAAACGTTTTAAGAGAATCATCTCAAGATTACTTAGCTCCAGTAGCAGAGGCGACAAGTGACTCGGAAATTACAAAAATTATTTCATCTAACGATGGAATTAAATTACCTCACATATTAGCGACAATAGCTGAATATACGGGGATGGGGAATCTATGGAATGGAGAAGTAAAGTCTATTAATGACGTACATAAACTCGTTATAACTATCGCGATTTTTCAAGCATTACTGTATCTGCTTACGTTTTTAATTAAAGGCGTTTTCCTTTATTTCACACGCCAAACCATCATAGTCAATTCAAGATTAATGGAGTTCGATTTGAAAGAAAAGGTCTATGCTCATTACCAAAATCTAGATTCATCGTTTTATAAATCTCATGACACCGGGGATCTTATGAATCGAATAAGTGAGGATGTAAGCAAGGTCAGAATGTATTTGGGCCCAGCCGTTTTATATTCTCTAAATCTCGCCGCTTTAATAATTATGGTTGTAGGAGTAATGATTTCAATAGATGTGAAATTAACTCTTTATGCCCTACTCCCCTTACCATTAATGTCTGTAGGCATTTATTTTATCTCTTCTAAGATTAACCAGCTTAGCGATGCTGTCGCTAGTACTCAAAGTGACCTAACTTCTTTCGCTCAACAACATATTTCAGGAATACGAGTTTTACAATCTTATGCTCGTGAGGCCAAGTCTGCCGACCGATTTGAGTCTGAATCCGACGAATATAAAAAGCATGTTCTGAACCTAGTGAAAGTTGAGTCGCTATTTATGCCTATCATCATTTTACTCGTAGGACTTAGCACCGTACTCACCGTTTATATAGGTGGTGTTCAGGTAATAGAGGGGAATCTTGAGCTAGGTCACATATTCCAATTTATATTCTACGTAAATCTACTTACTTGGCCTTTTGCTTCTGTCGGCTGGGTTACTTCTTTAGTCCAAAAAGCGGAGGCCTCTATGGCTCGAATATTAGACTTCCTAGAGACTGACACTGAAATAAAGTCTGGAACTGAGACCATAACATATCCGTCATTAGAATCAAGTTTGGTTTTTAGGGACGTTTCGTTTACTTATCCTGATACTGGAATAAATGTTCTAAAAAACATCAATTTCGAGTTAAAGAAAGGCATGACTGTCGCAATTACTGGAAGAACGGGAAGCGGAAAGTCGACTATAGTTCAACTCGCCATCAGAATGATAGATCCAAGCTCTGGAAGTATTGAATATCGTGGAAAAGATCTTCAGAGTCTTGACTTGGGTAAATATCGTGAGAGAACGGGATATGTTCCTCAGGACGTTTTTCTTTTCTCAGACACAATTAAGAACAATATCGGATTTGGTTTAGACACAAATGACAATTCTGAAGAGTTATTTTCTAAAATTAAAGAAGCTGCTCACGATGCTGATGTAGGTGCTGATATTGAAGGATTTGAGAATAGCTACGACTCTGTTTTAGGAGAGAGAGGTGTGAATCTTAGTGGAGGCCAAAAGCAACGAATTAGTATAGCGAGAGCTCTAGTTCGACACCCCGAAATAATCATTCTTGATGATTGTCTTTCCGCAGTAGATACTATCACGGAAAAAAACATAAAAAATAGACTTAAAAAGGGCGAAAGTGATAGAAGTGCTTTAATTGTAAGTCATCGAATAAGTACTATTAAAGATGCCGATTTAATTTTGGTACTAGAAGAAGGAGAAATTACTGAAAGAGGAACTCATGAAGAGTTACTGAATCGTAAGGGGGTATATTTCAATATGTTTGAAAAGCAGAAGCAAGATCCCGACGAAACTAATTACTGAGGACAAGCTGTACCTATATAATAAAGGAAGGATAGCAGGTCATAAACTGTTACGGTCCCATCTTCATTTAAATCAACCGTACATCCCGGTCCTATACAACCAAACGAACCCAATATTTCTAATAAATCCATAACATTGATAGTGTTATCGAAATTAAAATCTCCAGGGCATAAACTGTGTTCTGAGAATTGAAAAATACCATCGCAATTATTATCAAAACCTTGGTAAGTACCTGATGCTCCAGGATATATTACTGCTTGACCATCGTTACAATCTGATGAATCTTGAACATATCCAGCTGGAGGAGCACACATTAATACCTCTCCTAACGGATCGCCAAACCCATCATTATCGTCATCAGGAAACCAGGCTAGTAGAGTAACATTATCATCAATAACACCATTACAATTGTTATCCTGAAAATCACAAACCTCTACTGCTAATGGAAATGAAACAGCTCTACTATCATCACAATCATTTGAGTTATTAACGTAATTTAATCCATTTAAATTATCTCCTGTACATGCGATAATAGAACTGTACGGATTTCCATAACCATCACCATCATTATCTAAATACATAAATGAATTATAGGATGTCGAAAACGTAACGTTTGCTTCAAACCTATTAAAAGCCGTCTCCAGAACCCAAACTGGATTTACTAAATCCGAAAAAGATGAAGAGCCTAGAATGTAACCTAAAGTTGAAGAACCTGGCTCTACAAGACTCGGTGTTGAAGTAATCCCTACGGGATAAGCTCCAATTGGCACACCTTGAACTGACAAATAGTAGGGCCCAGTAAGCCCTAAAGGCACAGTGACGTTAAAACTTACCCAATCACTATCGCACCAAAAATCATCTAACACTTCCACCGTAAAAACCTTTTGCTTTACAACAAAGAGCCCCCTATCTATTGAAGAAACAGCAATTAATCCGGATTCGAAAAATGGATAGTTTGACCATGTTCCTAAAAATCCCTTTGCATCAGTCTCTGGATAAACATCGAAGAAAGCAATCTCAGTTAATATTCCAGAACTCCAATCTTTTGCGCTTAGAACCCTTAATCCCCCCTTGTAGTTGCTTTGGAATACTAGCTCGCCAACAATATACTGGTTGTGGTCTGTAGTATTAATGTCAGAAATGTTCTCACCAACTAGGATAGGTATATCTAAGTTTTGCATATCCCAAACCATAGTTCGCGTGCCACTAACTTGATTTGACAATTCATCCAATTCATCTCCCAAAAGTGCAAAACTACCATCTTCACTTAGCCACACTTGATGAGAATAATGAGGATTTGGATATGTTGAGAATGAAATTTGAACTATGTCAGTGGGGTCTGTTACATTAAGCACTACCATGCCTATTTCATTAGCAGCAAGTAGAATTATTTGGCCTTGATAATCAGGGTCAGGTCCATTATATGAAACTATTTGTGCATCGTGGAAATATCCCGATTCACCATAAACTCCTGTTAGCAAGGGTTGTAATGGATTAGATACATCAAAAATCATTACTCCACCTGACTGGAAGTTAGAACCCAAAACATATACGCTAGAAGACGGTTCGTGAACAGCTATGTTATGAGCTGAACTAAATGCAGAAGAAAAACCAGTCTCTGTCCAAGCAACAGTACCCTGAGAATCATTCCAGTTTCTAAGTTGAGTTAGGTCAAACACTTGAATTCCACTACCTGGAGCCTCTGTAACTATATATGCATAATCTCCAAGGACTTTTACATCTCTCCATAAACTAGATACACCATGAGATGGTAACATGCCCATAAAGTGTGGTACTCCTCCACTTTCAATTTTAAGAAAGCACAATCCACTATTAGCTCCTAAAAGGATATACTCCGTTTGTTCTACAGTATCAGTCCAGCCCCAAACATCATTAGCACCACTAATTGACATTTCCTCAAGAGACACATAGCCCATCAATTCCATGTTCAAACTCGGGAATGTAGTGTTTACAATTTGTCCAATTGCTGATTTGGTTAAAATTGTAACTATTGCAACAATTAATATGACATATTTATGTGTAGTTTCCAAGGCATGATAAGATACATTAAAAACAAATAACTTTGACGAATAAATCTTGTTCCGTGAAACACACTAACTTTGAAACATATTTACCCTTTAATGGGCTAAAAGTAATAGAACTGGCAAGCGTATTAGCGGGACCATTAGCAGGAACGTTCTTTGCAGAAGGAGGAGCTGAAGTAACTAAAGTTGAGCATCCTGTTTATGGTGACATAACTAGAAGTTGGAGGTCAAAAGAAGAGTCTCTTGAAGGTAACATCTCCTCTTACTTCGCAGCAGCTAATACTTTCAAAAAAGTTATAAAAGTAGATTTGGCTTCTGTCGAAGGAAGAAAATGGATTGAAAGCGAACTCGAAGATTGCGATGTTTTATTACAAAATTTCAAGTCTAGTGACCTTGCAAAATTCAACCTCACCCCAAAATATATTGCTGAGAAATTTCCTGACGTAGTTCACATTAGATTAGTCGGATTTGCAAAAGAACCTGATAGATTAGCCTATGACGTTGTCGTACAAGCAGAAACTGGCTTTATGCATATGAATGGATCTCATGATAGGCCACCATCCCGACTACCAGTAGCATTAATGGACGTACTTGCTTCTCACCAAATCAGGTCGGCTGCCACTACTGGTCTTTTTTCTCGAGAAAAAGGAGCCACGGGTATATATGCTGAGGTAAGTTTAGAGTTGAGTGCAATTGCAGCCTTGGCAAATCAGGCAACAAATTTTTTAATGAATGGGACTATTCCTACAAGGCAAGGCTCTTTACATCCCAACATCGCACCATATGGAGAAACCCTAATGTTAAATGATGGGGAAATTGTTCTTGCAGTAGGTAGCGACAAACAATTTAAGGCTCTATGTCAAGTTTTAGGAAATGAACAACTATCCATAGACGATAGGTTTAAGTCTAATATTTTGAGAGTAAAAAATCGTAAAATTTTACTAGAAGAATTACAAAATCTTGTTGCCTCAAAAAAACGAGATCAATTACTTAAAGAATTTCACAAATCGAAAGTCCCTGCAGGAGCAATCAGAACTTTGGAAGAAGTCTTTAACGAAAACACCTCTGGACACTCAGCTTTAATTGAAGAGAAAATTACTGGTGAAGATCGGATGATTATTAAACCCAGAACCACTGCCTACTCTGTCATGGTATTCGGAAAGTAGATGCTATAAGTTTTACCCAGCTTAACGTTTAAGTACCCCTTTCTAAGCCATGGGTTTAGAGTTTTAAGTTCACGTAGGTTGGATCCGTTTTCTAAAGCGAAATCACTCAAATTACTGATGTTTTCTGAAACTGTTACTTCCCTTACTTTATACTCAGAGTACAGATCCGAAGAAGATAATGTGAAACCGAATGACTCAGGCGAACTCATCACTTCTTTTACTGCTAGAAGACGATAGACATACCTTCCAGTTTCAGAATTTAAATGTAAATCCCAATAATTATCTACACCTTGCTCCTTAAGGCGTTTTGCAACACCTGCACGTCCCATATTATATGAAGCCGCAGCTAAAGCCCAGCTACCAAATTTTGTGTACGATTTATTTAAATAATCACATGCCGCCCTAGTACTCTTTTCTATATCGTAACGTTCATCCACTGTTGAGCTTACTTCAAGGCCATATTCTGGAGCGGTCTTACTCATAAATTGCCAAAAGCCTCTCGCCCCTGCTGGAGAAACCGCCTGGCTTAGTCCACTTTCTATTACTGCTAGATATTTAAAATCGTCTGGAACACCCTCCTCTTCTAAAATTCTTTCAATCAAAGGAAACCATCGCGAAGCCCTTTTCAGATACAGTATTGTAGAACTATGTCTGTATGTATTTACAATCAGTTCTCTATCAAGATTTTCCATTACACCAAACCCTTCCATTGGCACTGTCTCTCCAGCTAATTCTAAACTTTCAAAATGTGCTGCAGGAACTATAAAACTTGGAGTAACATCCTCCAAAGGTGCTACTTCTGTTACTTGAGCGGGGATACCCTCCGATTTTACAGGAACGCCTTCAGAAGAAACTGAAGCAACGAAAAGTAAACTTGTGGTGCTTATAGCTAGGGTTGTAATAATTGTATTGGGCATGACTCGTAAAGTTATGCCCTCATTTTGCTAACGCTTTATAAATCTCAAGCGGTTATTCACATGTTAATTTTGCTTACTTGCGTTCTAAAATGGCGACTTAAAAACGGCGAATTCAGGCGCAATCATATCTTTATCAGAAAGTTGTGGTGATTCAACACCCCAGTTTATTCCTAAATCCGAATCATTCCATATCAATGACCTCTCACAAGAATGGTCATAGAGTGAAGTACACTTATATTGAACATGAGTGTTATCTTCTAGTGAAAGGAATCCATGAGCAAACCCTTCAGGAATCCAAAACTGCCAATTAGAAATAGCATCTAGCTTGACTGCAAAATGTAATCCGTAAGTCGGTGACGCTGTCCTAAGGTCAATGGCAACATCAAGTATCGAGCCTTGAGAAACTTTAACTAGCTTTCCTTGAGCGGATGGTGGAGTTTGAAAATGCAATCCCCTTAGAACTCCCTTATTAGAAATGCTCTCGTTATCTTGTACGAAACACACTTCTTTTCCAACAGCTTCGTTAAAAGATTTCTCATTCCAAGTCTCCATAAACTGGCCTCTTTCATCCTTAAAAACTCTAGGTCTTACTAGAATAAGACCTTCAATAAAAGTATTTTTTAATTCCATTATCTAAGTCCAACAATTACAGCGTATAGCAAACTCAAAGAAGAAAATACAGAAACGATAGGTGTTATTTGGGTTAAATAACCCGATGCAATTTCCGGATTAGAACTGACGTAAATGATGTCATTTGCCTGAACTATTAACGAAGCATTTTCTAGACCCTGAATCGTGCTTAAATCGAGTAAGTAAACTTCTCTACCTTCTGGAGTGCTACGAATCAATTTAATCTTAGAAGAGATACCCCTAGACCTTACACCTCCAGCAAGAGCAAGTGCTTCTAAAACGGTTGTGTTTTTATTCTCTAGAGTAATTACAGAGGCTTGCCCAGCCTCGCCAGGGAAAACAAGTACTCGATTATTTGTCACATTCAGTAATATATATGGGTCGTGATAGTTTTCTGAATAAGCACTTTCTATCCTAAACTCAGCCTCTTCTAAGGTCAAACCTGCTATTTCTATCTCTCCTATTTCAGGTAACTCAACCATACCTGAGGGCTTCACTCTGTAGGTGATTAAGACTCGGCTTTGGTTTAAAATATTATTCTTATCATCAGCCGTTATACCAGTACTTACTGACAAAAGACGCTCACCTCCATTTGGATACAACTGAATTGAAAGCTCGTCGTTAGGAGCAATTTTATAATCCGAAACCGAAATTTTAGATATCTTTGAGTATTCAAAATTCGGAGCAGATTGAAAAAGTAAATCTTTATTTATGGTGCAGCTCGTGCCAAATAAAGAGATTAGGGCAAAAATTACAATCATTCGCATAAGCGCAAGGTAAGGCGACTAACTTCGCAATATGCTAGTAAATGGAAATCATAGATTACGAGCTCTCGAACCAGAAGATGCTATTCTTATATTTAGATGGGAAAATGATGCATCAACGTGGTGGCTAGGTAATACAATTACTCCTTTTAGTGAAGCTACACTTATTAAATATGCTACTGGAGACCATGATCTATATAGAGATAAGCAACTTAGATTAATGATTGATTTTAAAATAGATGGGGAGATTTGGGGTACTGTAGGGGCCGTTGACTTATATGATTTCGATCCAAGAAATTCTAGGGCCGGAGTAGGTATCGTTATCGATCATGATCAGCGAAAAAACGGACATGGAGAAATCGGCTTGAAAATGATAGAAGAATACGCTTTTCAACATTTGGCATTACATCAGCTTTATGCAGAAGTGCCAAGCAAACACAATCCAAGCATAAGTCTCTTTAAAAAGGCTGGTTATATCTCTTGTGAAACTAGATGCGAATGGGTTAGAGGAAGTGAAGGCTGGGAAGATGTGGAATTAATGCAACTTATGAATCGTGTTTAAAAAGTATATTAAAAAATATGGCCTCCCATTAGTGGTTGTAGGTGTTTTAGGCAAAATCACCTCTCTCCTACTTGTTGTAGGAGTTTACGGGCATTGGTATGGTAAGTTATTGCCAAATGATTCTACTGACGTAATCATTTATATCGACCCAAGTCTTAAGCATGAACAGATACTTATAGCAATTGAAAGTGGTATTAATAAGGCAGGTGGTCATGGCGATAGATTACTTAGGACGATGAAATGGCGAGGTTGGGAAAGACGCATAAAGGCGGGCAAGTATACCCTTAACGTAGGGGAAAGTGTTGGAGACGTCGCTGAGAAGTTTGCTATTGGAGACAGAGGAGCAGTAAAGGTTGTAGTTCCTGCTGGAAGAGATTTAGGTGTAATAGCTGGTAAAATATCATCGAAAATTGCAGCTGACAGTGTTGAAGTGTTTGGTTTAATAACACGTGATAGTATTCGTTGGAGAATTATTCCCAATACGTATGAAATGTGGTGGGAAACAGATGCTAACGGTGCTGTTGATAGGCTTTTGAAGGAAAATGCCAAATGGTGGAACGAAGAACGCCTAGCAAAAGCTGAAAAAATAGGTCTTTCCACAAAAGAAGTTGTGATTTTAGCATCTATCGTTCAAGCGGAAACTTCCCAGAAATCAGAAGCTCCAATTGTCGCTGGACTATACCTAAACAGATTGAAAAGAGGTCAACCTTTACAAGCAGATCCTACTTTAATTTATGCTGCCGGAGATGCTTCTATAAGACGAGTTTTATCAGTTCATAAAGAAATTGATTCTCCCTATAACACATATAAGTATGCTGGTTTGCCCCCTGGTCCTATCAGAGTTCCTGAACCTACATATTTGTTAGCTGTCCTAGATGCTGAGGAACATGATTATTTGTATATGTGTGCCGAACCTGGTGGGACAGGTAGGCACAGTTTTGCCAGAAGGTATGTTGAACATAAACGAAATGCTCGGCGTTACCAAAAATGGCTAGATAATCAACATATTTATCGATAATAAATATGAAACGGGGTTTTATTTTTATTGGTAGTTTTCTAATCGTTTTTTCTTCACTTCATTCTCAAGAGGAGGTTAAAACAAAGAAAAAAGTGTTTTCTGTAAAAAACTATGCGGAAATCGTATTAGACGGTGTGCTAAACGAGGAGGTTTGGTCTAAAGCAGTACCTGCCACTAACTTCACACAACTATCTCCAAATCCAGGAATAGCACCCTCACAAAAAACGGAAGTCAAAGTTATATTTGATGACGAAGCTATCTACATAGGTGCTCGTATGTGGGATAATGCTCCCGATTCTATTTTAACTCAGTTTACTTCAAGAGATGGTGTAGGGAATTCCGATGAGTTCGGTGTAGTTATATCAACCTACGATGATGGATTGAACGGCTTTACATTTTCTACAACTCCTTCGGGAGTTTTGATTGATTATATAAATACCCCTAATGGATTTAGCTATGATTGGTCACCTGTTTGGGATGTGAAGACTGTTAGGGACGATAAAGGATGGGTCGCGGAATTAAAAATTCCATGGTCAGCACTTCGTTTTAAAAAGATGTCTGAAGAAGAAAAACCCGTTTGGGGAGTGAACTTTTGGAGAGGGATACGCAGGCATAGGGAAGTTAGTTATTGGGCTGAAAAAGACCCTACTAGAGCAGGAAAGGACTTGAGTCAGAATGGCGAGCTACATGGCCTAACTGGCATTAC
Source organism: Bacteroidota bacterium (assembly GCA_002746975.1). Lineage (GTDB taxonomy): Bacteria > Bacteroidota > Bacteroidia > Flavobacteriales_D > Sanyastnellaceae > UBA974. Next base: position 169,167 of record NVXE01000006.1, read on the forward strand.
TCCTCCGAGAAGATTAACTCTATTCCCTTACGTATCAGCTTATGTAGGCAATGACGAGGAAGGTGGAATAGGGACTAACCTTAATGGTGGGGTTGACTTAAAAGCTGGAATTGGAGATGCTTTCACTTTAGACATGACTTTAATCCCTGATTTCGGACAAGTCGTTGCCGATAATTTGGTTTTAAACCTCAGTCCATATGAGATACGGTTTGCAGAAAACCGGCCTTTCTTTACTGAAGGCACAGAACTTTTTAATCGAAGTGGATTATTTTACTCAAGGCGGGTAGGTGAAAATCAGCAATTAATTAATGCTACTAAATTCTCTGGCAGGACTGATGGGGGGCTCGGAATTGGGGCTCTTCAAGCATTCTCATCAGATGAATATTTAACTAGTTACACAGTGGCTGTTTTAGACCAAAACATTCGCAACAATGGATTTATTCACGGGATTAGCACATTAGTTATGCGAGAAGGTGCCGGTTATGACGCACTAGTTCAAGGTGTCCAATTCCAATTAAAAAATCCTGAAAATTCATATTCTATTTCTGGTAGGGGTTCGTATAACTCAGTGATTTCTGAAACGGGAATAGAAGACAATTTGGGACATTCATGGGGAATAACCGTGTCTAAACTTTCCGGAAATTTCACTTTCTTTGGTAACCATTCCGTTAAGAGTAAATTCTACAATCCAAACGATTTAGGGTTTCTCAGAGCACCTAACAAAGTGAATAACACTCTAGCTATTTCTTATAAAATAGTTGAGCCGTTCGGTAGGTTTACAAGGTTTTATTCTAAGGCTTCCATTTCTTATTCTAGACTATACGATCCAAATACATTCACCTCATTATCCGCTGGGGTAAACGTTAGTGCTTCTACTAGGAATTTTAATTTTTTCATGTTCAGCTTTGATGTATCTCCTGTAAATGCCGTTGACTACTTTGAACCTAGAATTGATGGGATGTTTTGGAATAATCCTAGATGGGGGAATGTTAATTTAGTAGCTTCAACAGATTATAGAAAACGTTTTGCTTTTGACTTCAGAATGTCGAGAGCTATTTCTTTCAATGATTCCGTAAAATGGAATGGCGTAGACATAAACATCTCTCCACGTTTTCGATTCTCGGACAAGCTATCTATAAACTACTTCTACAATTTCAATCCTACCTGGTATCAGCAAGGTTTTGCCACTTTAACTTCAAGTGGTAGTGGCACTATAGAGGATGACGTGAGTATTTTCGGAGAGAGACACAACAAAACAAACTCTCAAGTTATTAATGTAACATACATTATTACAAATAGAGCGAGTATTAACGCTAGAATTCGTCATTACTGGAGCGAAGTTGAATACGTTAATTTTTTCGAGTTAGGATATGATGGCAACTTGCATCCGACAACATTAATTAGCTTAGATGATGACGGCACATCTGATTTAGATGTGAACTACAATGCATGGAGTGTAGATCTAGGACTTAAATGGTATTTCTCTCCCGGAAGCGAGCTGTCTGTGGTTTGGAAGAACACTCTACAATCACGAGGAGACCTTTTGCCTACAAATTACTTCGATAACTGGGAATTAATGCTAGAAGAAAAATTCGTGAATTCATTATCCGTTAAAGCTCTATACTATTTAGATTTCAAACGACAATCAAAGCGTTAGTTCATTTCATGGAAAAACCACAAAACCTGTCCAAACGGATTTATTAAGGACGCCGTCCCAAGCTTTAAAAGTAACCTTGGAGCTTATACCCGTAATGTGAGATAAATCACTTGCGAAATAAGCAGCGGTCTTCTTTTTAGGGTCCCAACGAAATAAAACCCACTCGCCGTCAATAAAGCCTTCTATTTTAGAAACTCCACTAAGCTCATCTTCGATATGAAAAACTAAATTGCCATTTTTAATGAGAGGTGACGAGGAATACTTAGGTAAAAGACGTGGAGCTATCGTGTCTTGGAGAAAATGGTACCACCCCATTTTACGGGACGAGAAACTTAGACGGTTTGTAGAACGTTTGCAAGTCTCAACGCCTAATCGAGTGCCATTCTTTGAAAGTCTCTCCACAACCCATTTATCACATTTATTTGATTTTGAAATGAGTTCACAAGGCACAGATAAAGTAAAAGGTTTGGCCAGTGGAGCATCATCTGGACCTATGTAAAAGGTCATATCATCTAGTGAGTGTAATGATGCAATCTCTCTGCTGTAGAATGAGTTTTTAGGCCAAAACACGCTTACATCTCCATCGTTGATTTTAACTGAAGTTGAATATGTTGCGGGCAAACTAACTCCGGGAATATCCCCCGATATAGTGTCAAAAATGACAGAGTCACTTCCTTTAAGATAATACGATGTCTGAGTGAGATTACCATGAGCATCCCAACACTTAATGATTACATGGATTAATTCACCGACAGAAATATTCAACTTTGATTTAGATGTGAAGTCGTAAATGGGAAGCCTGTCACCTGGCAGAGGTCTGAAGCGATGAATTTGGGTTCGAGAGCTACTCCACCTTGGATAATACGAATGAGCATTCATATCTTTATTGACAGCAAAATCTAGTGTATCTATCGAATACGATGAAAAGCTTATTCCATTAATAGTGACCTCCATTTTATAAATACCACAAACGTTAGATGCTCCGTCAAGTCTATCTTTAGCTTCGACGCATAAATGAATAATTCCCGATTTCACTTCTGTAGTGTCTCCATTGGATGAAGTGAAAATTTCGTTTCGCAATTCAAGTCCCTGCGAGTTTACTGGAATTATAACAAGATTGCCTACTTCTGGCGCACGTGTGTCGGTAATTTTAAAATCCCATTTGAGAGGGTTAACTGGGTGTTGATTTTCATCTCTTATTTCGAAATGTAGATGAGGACCTCCCGATGATCCCGAGTTACCACTCCATCCAATGGTATCACCAACTTCGAAACGTATTGAATAAACTGGACGAGCGTCAATTCCGAAAGAACGTGATGAATACTGCCTTCCTATAAGCCATTCCTGAATTGAAGATGAGTATCGAGATAGGTGAGCATAAACTGAAGTCGAACCATCATCATGAAGTAGATAAAGAGCCTGACCGTAACCCCACGGGCTTACTTTAACCCTCGACACCACCCCATTTGCGACTGCAAGAACAGGAAAGCCCTCTTGACCTTGTGTCTTAAAGTCTAGTCCTGTATGAAAATGATCGCCCCTAAACTCTCCGAAATTACCACTTAACACAAGAGGTATATCAAGTGGAGCAATCAAACCTGAGACTGAGGCGAAAAGAGTGTCGGGGGTAGAAAAAGTGGTTTGGGCTGAAAAAAAACTAATGCAAAAACCAAATGAAATTAATAAGAAAATATAGGCTTTACAGGGCATGATGTAAAACTACACATCTTGAAGTGGTAATTCATCTAAAAATGCACAAATCATTAGACGTGATACCTTACATTTGTTAAGATAGCAAGCCCCATGCCTACACTGATGAAATCCACAGAAAAACTTGTCGCAGCAACAGAACGATTGCTACAAGAATACCAAATGGAACGTGCTGCTCGTAAGACAGACGTAGAACATGCTCAAGCTAAAATTAACGAGTTAGAAGCTCAGTTACTTTCAGCGCAGAAGGAGTTAAAGCAGATGGAAGAGCAAATGGAGAAAAAGATTGAAGAGCATAGGGCTAGCGCAGTTTCAATACCTAACCCCCCAATTCAAAGCCACGACACAGCTACCCTTTCGGCCGATCAGATAGACGCTTTGGTAGAGGAAATCGACTCATGTTTATCTTGTTTAAACTTACAAACTAATTAGCCCCTATGTCTAAAGAAACCATCGACATAAATATTGCTGGACGCTCCTACCCTCTTACAGTCTCTCCGGAGGAAGTTCAGGGCATTCAAGATGCGGCAGCAGCAGTTGATGAAAGAATAGGGAAGTTAAAATCACAGTTTGCTGTACAAGATAGAATCGACTTATTTGCAATGACAGCCCTTCAATTGTCAATCCGTGTTAAAGAACTTGAATCTCTCGCTTCATCTAACGATAGTGATAGAGATGGACTTATACACGACCTCGCTGAAAAGCAACGAGATATAGAAGGTGAAAGCAGAGCTCAAAAAGTTGTCGAAGACCTACTCCAACGCATTCAATCAGCTATGGAAGAGTAAGCTTAAAGGCAACACAATCTATGGACTTATTAATTTATCTAGTACCCACAGTAATTGTAGGTGCCGTTCTTGGATTCTTCTTTTCAAAGTTGGGTCTTAAGACCAAAGTTGATGTCATCATTCGCGAAGCCGAACTAAAAGGAGAAACGATAAAAGAGAAGAAAATTTCTCAAGCAAAGCAAAAATTCTTTGAACTGAGAGAGAAGCAAAAAGGAGAGAGGAAAGATCTCGACAGAAAATTAAGAGACAGGGAAGAGAAAATTCGCAACACTGAGAAAAACCTCAATCGTCAAATTGAAAAAAATAAAGAGCTAGAAAAACGATTAGACAAGAATAACGAGAAGATGAATCAACGCATACAAGCGATTGAGAAAAAAACTTCCGAAATTGAAGCTAACAGACTTAAAGCTATCGAACTTCTCGAGAAAATCTCAGGTATGTCTGCAGATGAGGCGAAGAAAAATATGGTAGAACAAACCGTACAAGACGCTAAAACCACTGCCGCTAGTATGGTTCAGGATATTATTGACGACGCGAAACAAAAAGCCAGCACTGACGCAAAAAAGATTGTAATACAAACTATACAGCGTGTAGCGACAGAACATTCTGTAGAAAATTCAGTCTCTGTATTCCAAATTAAGAACGATGATGTTAAAGGACGAATTATAGGAAGAGAAGGAAGAAATATCCGTGCGCTAGAAGCCGCAACTGGTGTTGAGTTTATCGTTGACGATACACCAGAAGCTATTATTTTATCATGCTTCGACCCAGTTCGTAGAGAGATAGCTCGATTATCCCTTCACCAACTAGTCACTGATGGTCGTATTCACCCCGCACGAATTGAGGAAGTTGTAGCGAAAGTCATCAAAAAAATTGATGAAGAGATTATGGAGTTGGGTAAACGCACGTGTATTGATTTGGGCATTCACAATTTAAAGAGTGAACTCGTTCGCATGGTGGGGCGTATGAAGTATCGTTCTTCATATGGCCAAAACCTTCTTCAGCACTCTCGCGAGGTAGCTAACCTTTGCGCAACTATGGCCGCAGAGGTGGGTGTTGATGCAAAGACTGCTAAAAGAGCTGGTTTACTCCACGATATAGGTAAGGTTAGCGATGAAGAAAGTGAACTACCACACGCGTTATTAGGAATGAAAATTGCAGAGAGAAATGGTGAAAGACCCGAAGTTCTAAACGCAATTGGGGCTCACCACGACGAAATAGAGATGACTTCATTAATATCTCCGATAGTTCAAGTTTGCGATGCTATTTCTGGTGCTCGACCTGGTGCTCGTAGAGAAATGGTAGAGGCATATATCCAACGATTACGCAATCTTGAAGACCTTGCTTTAGAATATCCTGGAGTTACGAAATCTTACGCAATTCAAGCAGGTCGTGAACTTCGTGTCCTTGTCGAAAGTGATAAAGTAAGTGACTCCGATGCCGACCAACTCTCATTAGACATTTCGAACCGCATCATGAACGAAATGACCTATCCCGGTCAAGTTAGAGTAACTGTAATCCGCGAAAAGCGCGCTATTAGCATAGCTCGATAGATAATACATAACACCGGATGACTGAAAAGACCCCCGAACCGAAGTTCGGCTCGTCACTCAAGTGGCAGAGCGTTAACGTAACAGTTCAGGTAGTCCTGCAGTTAGGCTTCATTGCGGCTCTAGCTCGTCTTATTCCAACAGAAGCATTTGGAATTATGGCTATTGCTTTAGTAGTAGTAGGTTTTGTCGAGATTTTCGCACAAGTAGGTATTGGACCGGCACTCATCCAAAATCCAAATGTCACTACAGAACATCGGCGAACTGCCTTCGTCTTCAGTTTGGGTTTAGGGATTATATTTTTTGCAGGAACTTATTTTGCAGCACCAGCTGTAGCAGAGCTATACAATCAACCTCTCTTAACTGAAGTACTGAGATGGATTTCTCTTAGTTTCATTATCTCAGGAGCTTATGTAGTGCCAAGAAGTATGCTTATCAAAAAAATGCAGTTCAAATATCTGTTTTTATGCTCCTCAACAGCTATGATATTTGGAAATCTAATCATTGGATTAAGTCTAGCGGCAAATGGAGCGGGTATTTGGGCATACGTTGCTGCACTCTTAACTCAAAACACATTGCTTGGAATTGGATATTGGATAGCCTCTCCCGGTCCCGTAAGTTTAAAATTAAATAAAGTCGCATTAAGAGAAATGGTGGGTTATGGTGGTAGAAGCACTGTATTCAATATGATTAATTATGCCGCCGGCAAAATTGACACTATGGTTGTAGGAGTCCAAACAACAGATTGGACACTCACAGGATTTTATGACAGATCTGCTTATCTAATGGGTCTACCAGTAACCGTCCTAGGAAAGCTTGGAGACAGTGTTCTTTTTAGTGGCATGGCAATGATGCAAAGTGATCTTGAAAGATTACGTCGCACAGTCCTATACTCTGTTCATGCCGTTTCTTTATTCGTTATTCCTCTAACCGTTTTTTTAATTCTACGTGCAAAAGAAGTCACCGTATTATTATTAGGATCTTCGTTTTTAGAAGCAACACCTATTGTAACAATTCTATTTTCTTGTGTCGCTTTAAGAAGCTTTATAAAAATAGGCGACGCAACTATGCGTGCTACTGATAGGCTAAAAGTTGGAGCGATTATTAAACTAGGTTTTCTTTTCGCAGTGGGTTTAGGGTCATGGTGGGCAATGACTAGCTCAGGAGGAGGAGGAGAAGGAAATGTCATTAAAGTTGCCTGGGCTGTTGCATTTGCTACAGCATTACAAACTATAGCAGTAGCGGCTTGGATGGTTTGGGGTATGCAAATAAACTTTGTAGGATTAATCAGAAGAATACTACCTGGATTAGTTCTAGGTGTAGCCGTTTTAATCGGAGCATATTTATTAATCTTTATCCCAGAGGTGAAGAACTACAGCAATTCGTTAATGCCTGAAGTTATAAACGCTATCAATATTTCTATTCATTTGGCAACATCTATGATAGTTGCAGCGATTATGATAATTGCATATCCAAAAATAATTGATGGAGGAGATGATGTAATGAGAAAAAAGTTGTTTGGTAAGTTGAGAAACGGTAAATTAAAATCTCGTTTAACTATATAGAAATCATGAAAATATATATTTTAATATCAATCGTTGCCGTAATTTTCGGTTTAGGGCTTATAGCATGGAATTCATATGCCGGAATTAAAATTTTTCAGCCATCTGAGGGAAGTGTTGACTTTTATTCACTATCCGCTAGAACTATAGATGGTAAGGAATTTCAATTTGAACAACTTAGAGGAAAAAGGGTTCTTATCGTAAATACAGCATCCGAATGTGGGTTTACACCTCAATATAAAGGGCTTCAGAAATTGCACGAAATGTACGGTGGAGATGACTTTGTGATTTTGGGGTTTCCCTGCAATGATTTCGGAAACCAAGAGTCAGGAAGTTCTGACGAAATCGTAAGTTTTTGTTCTAAAAATTATGGTGTAGAATTTCAAATAATGGACAAGGTGAAAGTGAAAGGAGAGGGAGTTCATCCAGTGTATGTTTGGCTTGAAAACAAAAATGAAAATGGGGTTAGTAACAACTCAATCAAATGGAATTTTCATAAATTCTTAATCGATGATACAGGACACCTAGTAGCTTCCGTTAGGAGTGGTGTGAAACCATCTGATAAATTGATTACTAAATTTGCAAGCGGAAAATTAAAATAAACTATGAGTACAATTCACAATTTTTCAGCGGGACCATGTATCCTGCCTAAGGAAGTTCTTAAAGAGGCGTCTGAAGCTGTAAAGGAATGGAATGATAATGGTCTCTCTCTTATAGAGATGTCTCATAGGTCTAAGCCGTTCGTTGCTGTTATGGAAGAAACTCGTGCTTTGACAAAAGAACTTTTAGGATTACCTGATAGATTCGAGATTCTTTATTTACAAGGAGGAGCTAGTTTGGCTTTTTTAACAGCTGCGTATAACTTAATACCTGAAGGAGGCTCTGCAGCATATTCTGACACAGGCACTTGGGCAAATAAATCTATAAAAGAGGCAAGGCATCTGGGTGAAATTGAAGTTGTTTCTAGTTCTAAAGATTCTGGCTACAATAATATACCAGCTACGCCTAAAGTAGATCCTAGACATAGCTACTTCCACTACACCACGAATAACACAATTTTCGGAACTCAATACAAAGGCATTCCTACTGAGGCGGGTGTGCCGTTGGTTGCAGATATGAGTTCTGATATAATGAGTAAAAAGTTTGACTCCTCCCCTTTCCAGCTCATTTATGCTGGAGCCCAAAAAAATATGGGACCCGCTGGAACAGTGATGTATGCAATTGATAAAGACGTTCTAGGAAAGACTGGTCGTGACATCCCATCTTATTTAGATTTGGGAGTACATATATCTAAAGATAGCATGTTTAATACACCTCCTGTTTTTTCGATTTTCACAACGCTTCTAACGCTACGATGGCTGAAAAACCTAGGGGGAGTCGAAGCTATTGAGATTCGTAATAATGCAAAAGCAGAGCTTATCTACGGTGAAATTGATAGAAACTCTTTATTCAGAGGACATGCTGAGATTAATAGTCGTTCTACTATGAACGCCACATTTATGCTAAAAGACGAATCTCATAAAGAAGCTTTTAATGCTGCTTGGGCTAAAGCGGGTGTTAGTGGAATTAACGGTCATCGCAGCATAGGCGGATATAGAGCTTCTATGTACAACGCGCTCCCATTAGAGAGTGTGGCTGTACTTGTTGATGTAATGAAAGAATTCGAACGTACAATATGAATATTCTAGCAAACGATGGCATCAGTCCATCAGGTCTTAAGGCTCTTAAAGATGCCGGTCACGAAGTTTACACTGACTTCATTTCAGCTGACAAGTTGGAATCATTTATTAAAGAGAAATCTATTGATGGAATACTCGTTAGATCGGCCACTAAAGTTCGTCAAGAACTTATGGATGCTTGCCCAGGACTTAAGTTCGTTGGACGTGGCGGTGTAGGAATGGATAATATCGACGTAGAGTACGGTCGTAATAAAGGTCTTACAGTTTTTAATACTCCCGCAGCATCTTCCCAAAGCGTAGCTGAGTTAGTTATGGGACATATGTTCTCTCTTTCCCGTTCGATACACGCTAGTAATAGAAAAATGCCTCTAGATGGTTCTAGAGAATTTAAAAGTTTGAAAAAAACCTACGGAAAAGGCTCTGAATTAAGAGGCAAAACATTAGGTATAATAGGCTTCGGTAGAATAGGCAGGTCTCTTGCTTCGTACGCTTTAGGTTGTGGAATGAATGTTGTTGCTCACGATACATATGCAAAAGATGGGAAAGTTGAGTTCGAAGTGGGCGGGACGACAATTTCAGTGGATTGCCCCCTTCAATCAATGGATGAAGTATTAGAGATGAGTGACGTAATTAGTTTACACATCCCCGCTCAATCTGATGGCTCTGCTGTTATAGGTACTCGTGAATTAAACCAAATGAAGGACGGTGCCCTTCTAATAAATGCTGCTAGAGGTGGTGTTCTTGACGAAGATGCTTTATTAAGTGCTTTAGATTCTGGGAAATTAGGAGGAGCGGCATTAGACGTTTTCGTGGGGGAGCCTTCTCCAAGAGAAGATGTGTTATCGCACCCCTCACTATCTTTAACTCCTCACACAGGGGCAGCTACAAGTGAAGCTCAAGATCGCATAGGTCTCGAACTAGCATCTCAAATTGAAGAAATCAAAAATAAAATGTCTTAAGAATGGGGAGATTAGTTAGACCTTTTAGATTAGTTCAACCTCCAAGACATTTGGCCCACTTAGTGGCTTCGCGCTCATATTTGAGCTACAACATTAACGAACTACAGGATAAACTAGAGCGCAATCCATATAGCTACTTACAGGTAATCAACCCCGATGCAACTAATGATATTAATATAAGACGTGGAACTATTGATTTCTTCAGGGAGGTAAGAAAAGAATACGATAAATTCTTAGAAAAAGGATGGTTCGAAGGAACTGACGGAGCCGGTTATGCAATTTATCGACAAGTTACTCCTGAGGCTACATATACCGGTATTATTGCTGTCTTAGATCTCGTAGAATGTGAAAGCGGAGGCTTACTTACTCACGAGTTGACACTTGAGAAAAGAGAGGAATTATTTGCTACTTACATGCAAACTGTTGGCTTTCATGCAGAACCCATTCTGTGTGCTAGAAATTCGGGTCATAAAGGAGAGCAAGAATTAGATCGGTGTATTTCTGAATTGTTATTATCTCGTGAAGCCGATTGTGATTTTTCAACTACGGATTGTATTAGACACTCCGTTTGGTGGGTAAATCCTGAGCTTGAAGTTGAATTAGATCAAGCTTTAGGTCCTCTAGATAAACTATACTTAGCTGATGGACATCATAGACTTGCCTCGTCTATTAAGATGATGCATAGAAATCCCAACGAACCTGGCGTAGATAGAATTCTCGCTTTTATCCTACCCGCACGAAAACTAAGTATTTTAGGGTACCATCGTGAAATACGGGACCTTGATTTTGAAATAGATAAATTGTTAGATATTGTCAAGCAAATTGATTCTGTTTACAAAGTAGAAGCTCTCGATAATAGAGAGTCTTGCCCAGGATGTATCGATATTATTTCTAACCAAGGAGATTGGAGGATTATCCTCGAGAAGGATATCGATTCGACACGAATAGACGCAGGGTGGCTGGGAGATAATATCTTAGGGCCTCTATTTAAAATAGAAGACCCCAGAAACGACCCTAACTTAAAATATATTTCCGGGAGCCATAGTAAGGTAGAAAACTACAATAAACTCAAGTCTACTCTTGAGGGACATTCTGACAGAATAATATTTTCTCTCCACCCCGTTCACATAGACCAAATAATTAATATTTCTAACGCCGGAAAAACACTCCCTCCTAAGAGTACATGGATAGAACCAAAATTACGGAGTGGGCTTTTTGTTTATGAGTTTGGCATGCATCCTCACCCACAAGAAGGATAATAAAGGGATGGAAAGTGATTCAATTAGAACCAGGTTAATTGCAATTAGGGAAGATCTGCCTCCTAATGTGACGCTAGTGGCTGTTAGTAAAACGAAACCTATTGAAGATATTGAGTCTGCTTATGCTGAAGGCCAAAGAGATTTCGGGGAGAACCGAGTCGCCGAACTTGTTTCGAAATCTGAAGTCCTACCTAAAGATATTCGTTGGCATGCTATAGGACATCTTCAAACAAATAAGTCCAAACTTATCACACCTATCTCGCATTTAATTCACGCGGTAGATTCGACTCGTATTTATGAATCTCTTTCTAAAAACAATGAAAGCAGTATTGACGTATTGCTACAAGTACATATTGCTCAGGAGACTAGTAAATATGGTTTTACTGAGGATGAATTGTTGAAGATCTTAGACTCTTCATCATTTGAGGTGAACAAAGATGTGTTTTTCAATTCAGATAGAATTCGCATTCGCGGATTGATGGGAATGGCAACATTTACCGATGAGAAAACTCTTATCGCTAGTGAATTTAGAGGATTAAGGAGGTTTTATGAAAAAATAGAAAAAGATATGGGGCCTAACTTCGACACATTATCTATGGGAATGAGTGGTGATTGGAGGATTGCTATTGATGAAGGCTCAACCATGATTCGTGTGGGAAGTGCTATATTCGGATCGAGATAATAATCTCTAACAATAATAATTTACCTAGTTATAAAATGAAGAACGTTTTGAAATTTTTTACAACATCAATAATTTTTGGTTTTATTTTATCGGTTAATGCTTTAGCCCAAACACCATCTAATATTGAGGCAGCCGAATATGATTCCGTAAATAATAGATGGTTTGTTAGTTGTGGGTCTTCAACTCTATTGTCAACTTCAGATTTGGGTGAAAGTTGGGATTATTTCGGCAACGCTCAAGCTTCTCACGGAATGGAAGTAATGGGAAATGTTCTTTTCGTTCTTTATAATAACCAAATCAGATCGTACGATTTAAGTTCAGGAGATTTACTTGGCTCTACTTCAGTAGCTGGTGCGAGTTTTTTAAATGGTATGGGTAATGACGGGGTATCTACGTTAATAATTAGTGATTTCTCTTCAGGAAGGATTTTAAAGGTCGATGCCTCAAACCCCGCTGATATGGTATCTATTACACTTGTTGGAAATACCGGCACTACACCTAACGGAGTGGTCGTTGATGAATCAAATGGACGAGCGATAATCGTGAATTGGGGTGGGAATGCCGATATCTTAGCGGTTGATATAGAGAGTGGTGAATTAACAACGTTAGTAAGCGGAACTGGTTTAGGCAATTGTGACGGGATAGATATGGACGCGCTAGGTCGTTACTATGTGAGCTCATGGTCACCACCGAGAATTACACGATTCAGTGCCGATTTCACAGAGTCGGAAACAGTTGTAGATAACGGTCTTAATAATCCCGCCGATATCTCGTTCGACGAAATCAACAATGTTCTAGGTGTAGCAAATAGTGGATCGGGCATAGTAACTTTCCACCAATTCATTAACGCCTCCGTCTATAATCAGAACGAAATTGAGAACGAGAATACAGTTGAACTTAACGGTCGTTATTTGATCTTCAACAACGTTCAAACGGATAAGTTTCGGATCTCTGCTTTTGCCATAAACGGAAAGTTACTTGGCGAAACTCAACTCGACCTTCCTAAAGGATCAACTAGAGTTGCAATTGACCGTCTACCTAATTATTTTAGAGAAGCTGCAATAATTCGAGTGAACGAACATAGTTTTAAACTGGGTCTACGTCAATTTTAATTCTCAATCGCTTCCATCTTTCGTCAGAAATAAAGTCTTCAACATCCAACTGTATCGTAGGTCCATATTCTGAAGGAGGAATTTCCCTTTCGAATTTAAGAAGTAACTGTTGTCTATAGAGATCGTTAATCTTTGATACGCCTGGAATATCAGGCCCTACTACTCTATGATCACCAAATCTTTGTCTCAATCTTAATGCAAGGACTTCTGCTCCAGTTTTCACCCTCTCTTCATCACTATAGCTTAATGAAATTCTAATAAGCCTAACATAAGGAGGGTAGTGATAATTTTTGCGTTCTAAAAGCTCGTGTTTTACAAGTTTATCGTGATCGCCAGAGACTACTTGTTGAATTACCCAATGGTCGGGCGAGAAGGTTTGGACTACAACTTTACCACGCTCAGAGGAACGGCCAGATCTTCCGGCTACTTGTGTGAGCATCTGATAAGCACGCTCGAACGAACGGAAATCCGGAAAAGTGAGCATACGATCTGCACTCATCACTCCTACAAGAGCAACATCCTGAAAATCAAGACCTTTGCTTATCATTTGTGTTCCTACAAGTATATCGAGTTCGTGGTTTCCAAAAGCCTCAAGAATTTTTGTGTGGGCAGTTCTAGAACGAGTGGTATCCCTATCCATTCTAGCTACCCTTGCTGTGGGAAAAAGTTCAGACAGTTCCTCTTCTATTCTCTCAGTTCCTAGTCCTTTGGGTTTAATAGAAAAACTACCGCACGCTCCACATTTTTTCGGAGGAGGTGAAATTGAGTATCCGCAATGATGGCAATGCAAACCGTTCACACGTTTATGCATGGTAAGAGGAATATCACAACGCTCACACATCACCGCTTCTCCACAAGCATCGCATTGCCATGAAGGAGCATAGCCTCGTCTATTTTGAAATAAAATTACTTGCTTTTCTCTGCTTAATGCTGCTTTTATTTCATCTCGAAGCATTTTAGAAAAGCCACCCCGCATAGAGCGTTGTTTGTGTTCCTTTTTAAGATCTGAGACAAGAATTTGCGGCATCATAACACCTCCAAATCTTTCCGTTAGATTAACTCTTGTAATACGTCCTTTTTCTGAATTCCAAATCGTTTCTACTGATGGAGTTGCAGAACCAAGCACTATAGGGATTTTGTTTTTTACAGACATCCAAAGAGCTACGTCTCTTGCATTGTAACGTGGAGATGGGTCTTGTTGCTTATAAGAAGGTTCGTGTTCTTCGTCAACTATTATAAGTCCTAGATTTTTAAAGGGCAAAAATATCGCTGATCTAGGCCCCACTATTAAAGAGCCGTTTTTTTCATCTAGAATCTTAATCCAAGTCTCTGTTCTTTCGTTTGAGCTAAAGCGGGAATGATAAACTCGAACAGAGTTGCCGAAAAACTTCTGAAGACGTGTGATTAACTGAGTAGTCAAAGCAATTTCCGGAACTAGAAATAAAACTTGCTGTCCAGCATTTAATGTTTCGGAAATAAGGTGTACGTATATTTCTGTCTTCCCTGCTCCAGTAACTCCGTATAATAACGCAGGCTTACGTTTTATTAGTGATTCTCGAAGTTCCGTGTAAGCACGAGATTGAGAAGTCGACAATTCAGGTAATGATTCAACCTTCCCTTTGTAAACAGAAATCCTATCTACTTCTCGTTCTTCTAGCTCGAACACATTTTTTTCGACCCATTTTTTTATGACCGAAGAATTGACGTTTGCTCGTTTTTGAAGGACCGACTTTAAAATCGCCTCGCCATTAGGGGCTAATTCGAGATAAGAAAGAAGAGCTCTAGCTTGAACAGGTGCACGTTTTTCAACTCTTTCCAATTCAGCCTTTAAAACTTCTTCTTCCTCTAAAACTTCACTTAAAATCCGAACATAAACCTTTTTTTTCGCCTTATACCTTTCTTTTAATTCCTCTTCAGATATTGCAAGACCCCTATCTATGAGCAAGCTCACAATACGTTGTGGGTACTTCACCCCCAGCACATTAGATACTTCTTTCAAGTCCAAACCATCACTCATACATAACGCATCAAATAATCTCAATGCAGAATTACTGAGTCCATCCTCACGTGCGATTCTATCCTTATCCTTGTGAAGTTCAGGATTTAGGATTATTCTAGATTTACTTGCCAGTTTCATTCCCGATGGTAAAGCTGCCGAAACCACATCGCCTAGTGTACACAGGTAATGCTTGGCAATCCATGTCATACAGGCGATTTGGGATAAAGTAACAACAGGCCTATCATCTACTACAGCCTCAATATCTTTAACCAAATATCCCTCTGGATTGCGATTATGAACCTCCCAAACAACTCCGGTAAGCCTACGTTTACCTAACGGAACCACAACCCTTACCCCTACCTCAGGAGCTTTTTCATCTCCAGACCAACGATAGGTCAATACTTGAGGTAAAGCAGCAGGAAGAGCTACGTCACAATAAACCTTAGTAGGTTGTGAATTATTATTGATAACATTCGGCATTCTAAGTGCAAAGTACCACCGTATGAGGCGTAATTTTATGAAATGTCAAAATGTATTTCTCCACTTCAAGTTGGCGACCAAGCTCCTGAATTTAGTTCTCATGACCAGTCAGGCGTATCTCGTTCTCTTTCAGATTATTCTGGTACCAAACTAGTTTTGTACTTCTACCCCAAGGATAATACTCCAGGATGTACTACTCAAGCTTGTAACCTTACAGAAAACTTCTCTGAGCTAACAAAGCACGGAATTAAAATTCTAGGGGTTAGTCCCGATTCTGAGGCGAAACACCTCAAATTTATCGCTAAGTTCGATATTGCTTTTGACCTACTAGCAGACGAGGATAAAAGCGTGCATAAAGCGTTTGGAGTTTGGGGAGAAAAGAAATTTATGGGGAAGGTCTTCGACGGGACTCATCGCACTACTTTTTTAATTGACGAAAATGGTAAAATCGTAACTATAATATCTAAGCCAAACTGTAAAGACCACGCGGCGGAAGTGCTAGCCGGTTTTGGGATATAATAATTTAAATGTGAAAATCATTCTCGAATACAAACTCCCGCCACTCATTTACAAATGAATAACCACAACGTAAATCCATTACGTACCCCTTTAGATACCTTTACTTAAAACAATATAATATGGCTTCAGAAAATACTCAAAAACTTAAGGCACTTCAGCTAACGCTTGATCGCCTAGACAAAACTTACGGTAAGGGAATTGTAATGAAACTTGGCGATGAGCCAGTTGAGAAACTCGAAGTTATCCCTTCAGGTTCTTTAACTCTAGACCTGGCATTAGGTATTCAGGGATATCCTAAAGGTCGGGTTGTAGAAATATACGGACCTGAATCATCTGGAAAAACCACACTTACACTTCACGCAATTGCTGAATGCCAAAAGCAAGGTGGTATATGCGCTTTCATCGATGCCGAGCATGCTTTCGATAAGTTTTACGCTGAAGCACTGGGAATAGACACTGATAATCTACTTATTTCTCAGCCTGACAACGGAGAACAAGCTCTTGAAATTGCTGACAACCTAATTCGTTCGGGGGCTATTGATTTACTCGTTGTCGATTCCGTTGCTGCTTTAACGCCACGTGCGGAGATCGAAGGAGAGATGGGTGACTCATCTGTAGGACTTCAGGCTCGCTTAATGTCTAAGGCTCTTAGAAAGCTTACAGGTACGATTAGCAAGACAGGATGTTGCTGTATTTTCATAAACCAGTTAAGAGAGAAGATTGGTGTGATGTTTGGCAATCCAGAAACCACAACTGGTGGACACGCGCTTAAATTCTATTCGTCTGTTAGAATTGACATTCGTCGTTCTACTCAAATTAAAGATGGTGACCAAGTTCTCGGAAACCGAACTAGGGTTAAAGTGGTGAAAAATAAGGTTGCTCCTCCATTTAGACGTGCAGAATTTGATATTCTATACGGTCAAGGAATTTCTAAAGCTGGAGAAATTATCGACCTTGGAGTTGAAGCTGGTATCATTAAAAAGAGTGGCTCGTGGTTCTCGTATGGAGACAGTAAGTTAGGTCAAGGGCGAGATGCCGTTAGAAATCTTTTAAACGACAATCCTGAACTTTTCGAAGAATTAGAGGGGCTTATAAAAGATTCTCTTTCCGCTGCTAAGGACGATGCTAAAGCGGCTAAAGCGGCTAAAAAAATCGCTACAGAGCTTTCTAAAAAAGGTAAAACTCCTGAAAACGTATAAGAAGCTTATTATTATCAATGAATAGAATTTTATTTACGGGACTAGTCATTTTATTATTCAGTTGCGGTGAAAATAAAACATCGCCTAGCAATTTAGAAAATGACAGCAGTCATCATGAAACGGTTATTGACTCTACTGAGTATTTTGAAAAAGCCATAATGGTTAATGCTGCTTCTCCTATTCCGTATTTAAATCGAGCAGCATGGAATCTAAGAAATGCAAGAGTTCGTGATGGTCTTAATGACTTGGACTTAGCACTAGAGGCTGATTCTACATACGGTCCTGCCTGGTCTGCGAAAGCTGATGCTCTTTATCTAATGCAAAGGTTTGAGAAATGTATTGAACACCTCGATGTTTGCCTTGATTTAGCTCCAGACCATATTCCATGTAAATTGAGAAGAGCTGAACTGCATATTCACCTCAAGCAATACGATGAGGCTTTTGATCTTCTAAATGATGCATTACGTTTAGATGACCAAATCGCAGAAGCATATTGGATGAAAGGAGTGATTTACCGAGATAATGGTGATGTAGAAAATGCTCTTAGCTCATTCCAAACCTCTGTTGAAGTTAACCCTTCATTTTTCGATGGATATATCGCACTCGGCATAGCTTATGCGTCAACATCAAACCCGCTAGCTGTAGATTATTACAAAAGCGCAATGGTTTTAAGACCTAGAAGTGTTGAGGCGAAGTACAATTTGGCTATGTACTATCAAGAGTTACAGCTAGATAATACTTCCGCTAGGGATATTGCATTAGAAAAATCGCTTGCGTTATATAGTGCTATTTTGGATATTGACTCTACGAATGCATCAGCTGCTTTTAATCAAGGATATATATACTTGGAGTATCTACAAGATTATGAAAATGCTGACTTCTGGTTTACAGAGGCTATTAATAGATTGCCATATTACCACCAAGCTTTCTTTAATCGAGGATTAGCTAGAGAAAGTCTTGGTCTAAATATTGAAGCACTGAAAGACTACGATGAGGCACTAAAATTAAAACCAGACTATACTCAGGCGGCACTAGCTAAGAGTCGAGTTTTAGGTGAGAATTAATTTTTCATAGCTCCATAAATAATGTGGGACAGCGAAAAAGGTCGACTTGGATAAACCAGGTCGACCTTTTTTAGAATAACTAATTCGAGAAATAAAGCTTATTTCACTTTATCTACTACTGCCTTAAAGGCATCAGGGTGGTTCATTGCCAAATCAGCTAGAACTTTACGATTAAGTTCAATTCCCGATTTAGACATTTTGCCCATAAATACGCTATATGACATTCCGTGTTGTCTAGCTGCTGCGTTAATACGCATAATCCACAAACTACGGAAATTACGTTTTTTAAGTTTACGACCTATGTAAGCATAGGTTAAACCTTTTTCTACAGCATTTTTCGCAACTGTATAGACGTTTTTACGAGCACCGAAGTACCCTTTCGCCATTTTTAGAACCTTTTTTCGGCGAGCTCTAGACGCCACTGCATTCGATGAACGAGGCATGAGTTAAATGTTTTTAACGGTTGGTGAAATGAATTTGATTTTCAAAAACATATACTTGAAACCAACAGCTGGGTTAATTAGACCAGAATTAGATAAAATCAGATACAGAGTTGTCTCTTGATGTTAGGTGCATCAGCCTTGTGGACTAATGTACTGTGCGTCAAGTTACGTTTCTGTTTAGTACCTTTCTTCGTCAAGATATGACTCTTAAAGGCATGCTTACGCTTGATTTTACCCGATGCTGTAAGTTTGAAGCGCTTTTTCGCGCTTGATTTAGTTTTCATCTTCGGCATGGCCTCGGATATTTAGGGGTTTATTTTTTCTTTGGGTTGAACATGACGGTCATGCGCTTTCCTTCCAATTTAGGCATCTGCTCTACAGTACCTACATCTTCTAGTTCGGTTGCAAATTTAAGCAATAGAATTTCGCCGCGTTCCTTAAAGACAATAGTTCTTCCACGAAAGAACACGTAAGCTTTTAATTTAGCTCCATCCTGTAAAAACTTTCGCCCGTGCTTAAGTTTAAACTGGAAGTCGTGATCATCAGTATTAGGACCGAATCTTATTTCTTTAACGACAACTTTCGATTGCTTGGCTTTGATTTCCTTCTGCTTCTTCTTTTGCGAATACAGGAATTTCTTGTAGTCGATAATTCGACATACAGGAGGATCTGCTTTCGGTGAGATTTCGACGAGGTCGAGTTCTAATTCGTTAGCGAGTTCAAGAGCAGCAGAAGTATTCATTACTGCTGGCTCTACATTATCTCCCACCACACGTACTGACGCAACCTCGATATGCTCGTTGATGCGATGTGGGTCTTCCTTGCGTACTCTACCTCGGTAGGGACGACGTTTCCTGCGAATTGCTATAGCTAGATCGTTTTATTTGTTCAAGACACTAATTTAAACGGCAATCATTTCAGCAACTTCAGAACGGATTCGTTCTGCAAAAGCTTCGATGGTCATCGTACCGACATCACCTTCACCTTGCTTTCGCACGGATACAGTTCCTTCGGATTTTTCGTTTTCTCCCACTATGAGCATGTAAGGGATTTTTTCTAATTCGGCGTCGCGAATCTTTTTCCCCACCTTTTCAGAGCGGCTATCTACGGAAGCGCGAATATCGTGATTTTCTAACAGTTTAGAAACTTCTAGAGCATAATCATTGTATTTATCCGATAATGCTAGTACTCTCGCCTGTTCCGGGGTGAGCCAAAGGGGGAATTTACCCGCACAATGCTCAATAAGTATCGCTACAAATCGCTCCATAGAGCCGAAAGGAGCTCTGTGAATCATCACAGGACGATGTTTTGAGTTATCCGAACCTATGTATTCGAGTTCGAAACGTTCAGGTAGGTTATAGTCGATTTGAACTGTACCTAATTGCCAAGTCCTACCAATAGCGTCCCTAACCATAAAGTCAAGTTTAGGACCGTAAAATGCTGCTTCACCGTATTTAACAATAGTCTCGAGTTCCTTACTTTCGGCAACTTCACGAATAGCCTTCTCTGCCTTGTCCCAATTTTCATCGGAACCAATGTACTTCTCTGGTTTATCGGGATCTCGTAAGCTGACTTGAACTATAAAGTCCTTAAAATCGAGCGTTTTAAAGATATAAAGTACTAAGTCTATAACATTGCTTACCTCCTCCTTTACTTGCTCATTTGTACAAAATATGTGCGCATCGTCCTGAGTAAACCCACGAACTCTTGTGAGGCCATGTAATTCACCACTTTGCTCATAGCGATACACTGTGCCAAACTCTGCAAACCGAACTGGCAAATCCTTATAAGTACGAGGTCTTGCCTTGAAAATTTCACAGTGATGTGGACAATTCATCGGTTTCAGTAGAAACTCCTCTCCGTCAGATGGTGTCTTAATAGGTTGGAAACTGTCCTCTCCATATTTGGCGTAGTGCCCAGAAGTCACATACAGCTCCTTACTTCCAATGTGCGGGGTTATTACTGGCTGATAGCCTGATTTCCTTTGGGCTTCTTTAAGGAAATTCTCTAAACGATTCCTTAAATCTGCACCTTTCGGGAGCCAAAGAGGTAAGCCCTGCCCCACTCTTTCACTGAAGTGAAAAAGATCTAATTCCTTACCCAGTTTACGATGATCGCGAGCTTTCGCTTGCTCGACCATTTCAAGATACTCTGTTAATTCTTTTTTCTTAGGGAAAGTAATCGCATATACTCGTGTGAGCTGCTTATTATTCTCATCCCCCTTCCAATAAGCTCCAGCAATAGCAGTAATCTTAGCCGCTTTCACAAAACCTGTGTGAGGCATGTGAGGACCCTTACATAGGTCTGTGAAATTTCCTTGAGTGTACATCGAGATATTTCCGTCTTCTAGACGCTCAAGTAAATCGAGTTTGTACTCGTCTCCTTTTTCCTTAAAATAGGAAATAGCTTCTGCCTTGCTCAACTCTTTTCTTAAATAAGGATTTTTCTCCTTAGCGAGCTCTAGCATTTTCTTTTCTACAGCGGGGATGTGAGCATCAGTAAATGTATGCTCTCCAAAATCCACATCGTAATAAAATCCAAACTCTACTGGTGGCCCTACCCAGAACTTAATACCGTCAAAAATAGATTCAAGGGCCTCTGCTAAAAGGTGAGCCGAACTGTGCCACATTGTATTCTTACCTTCTTTGTCATTCCAAGTAAGTAGCTTCAATGAAGACGATTCTGTAATAGGTCTTTGCGGATCTACAACTTCTCCTGCAACTTCAGCGGCTAGGACATTTCGTGCTAAGCCTTCGCTAATTCCCATAGCTATGTCAAGGGCAGATGTTCCGCTCTCAACTTCTTTTACAGACCCATCAGGTAGAGTGATTTCAATCATGACACGCAAAGATAACTAAGAGAATACGAAGGTTACGACCTGACACGAACTTTATCCCATGACTTTACTTGCCAGTGCGTAGTTGTAGTTGCTACGTGCTCAAATTTGGTGTCCGTCAATTCGGAGGTCATAGTAAAAGTGGCTACGCCGTCCGAACTTAATGTTGATTGAATCGACTTAAGAACGCCTACTGGCCATTTGCTAGAAGCATCACAATCTCCTACGGGACGGCGTATGTAATCGACTTCGAGGCGACTCATTATTAAACGATACTTACTAATATCGAACGCTTCGATAACATTAAGTCCAGAAACATACTCTCCAGCTGTTGCCATCGCACAGGCGTGCATAGTACCGAGGTGATTGCGATTTCGCCTACGGTCGGGCAAGTTTACTACGCAACCCCTGGAAGTGATTTCTTTAATCGAAATTCTATGAGGACGATTAAATGGAATCACCTCTTGCATTATTCGGCTGAACCTTTTTGGTCGTCCCACTTTAGCAAGATTTAGTGAGTTCTCCAAAAATTTCATTAATAGTCTCCTCATAATTATAGAATTACTTTTTCATCTACATCGTTATTAATGAGAGATTCATTTAGAATTTTTGAGATATCAGGACGGAAATAATTAGGTCCTTTTAAGACTTTCCCATCTTCTCTTAAAATGGGAAGACCATCTTCACCAAGTTTTGACATATTTGAAGCCTGAATTTCATTAAATACATCTTCAATAATATCTTGCATTCCGTGAGTTAAAATTGTGCCACAAAGAATGTATAACTGATCCCCCAAAGCATCAGCAATCTCAACTACATCACCTGCTTCGGCAGCCTCTAGATATTCATCATTTTCCTCAGCCATTAGTTTGTGACGAAGTGAAATTTGGTCTGAAGAAACCTTCATGTCAGGAGAGCTATTAATTTTTATTTTAAAGCTATCACAGAAGGTCTTCACAGCAGAAATTACTGCTTGTAGGGTCATGTTTTTTTCCATAACCACTAAAGTGCGAAAAGTCTTTATAAAACCAAAAATCTAAGAAGAAATGTTACTCACTTTGACTCCACAATTTTTCTATTAACAAGATTTTGAAATTTATTGAAGTCGAAAACATCTTGAGTATCTATTTTAGCTTTACGAAATTTATTATTATGAATGATTTGTCAGATATTACAATGAAAAGTGTTGATACTGTAACTAACCCTAGTGGTTCTGCACCAGACATCCAGGCTTTGAACGAGAAGATTGAAAAGGCAAGTCGGGTGACTGATTTGATACGCCATGAGATGGGTAAAACCATTATAGGCCAAACCGAGATGGTAGATAAGCTTCTCATAGGTCTCCTCGCAAATGGACATGTTTTACTCGAAGGTGTTCCTGGTCTTGCAAAGACTTTGGCAATTAACAGTCTAAGTAAAACTATAGACGCTCAGTTTTCAAGAATTCAATTTACCCCAGACCTTCTACCTGCTGATGTTGTGGGCACAATGATTTACAACCCACGAGAGGAAAGCTTTAAAGTTAAGAAGGGGCCTATTTTCGCGAACTTTGTTTTAGCTGATGAAATAAATCGAGCACCAGCGAAAGTCCAAAGCGCTCTGTTAGAAGCTATGCAAGAAAGGCAGGTGACCATAGGTAACGAGACATTTAATGTTCCTAATCCCTTCTTAGTTCTAGCTACCCAAAATCCCGTCGAGCAAGAAGGCACATATCCTTTACCAGAAGCACAAGTTGATAGGTTTTTGCTTAAAGTAGTGATAGGATACCCTACAAAAGACGAGGAGCAAAGAATTTTGAGAGCTAACATGTTAGTTGAAGGGCTTCCAACTCCAAAAGCTGTAGTCACAACTAAACAAATTATTGAAGCCCGACAGCTTGTCAGGGCTATCTATTTAGACGAGAAGGTCGAAAAATATATTATTGACTTAGTATTTGCTACACGCTCTCCTGAAAACGTTGGGTTAGGTCATTTGACTGAGCTTATTTCTTTTGGAGCATCACCTAGAGCCAGTATAGGGCTAGGATTAGCAGCAAAAGCTCACGCGTTTATGGATCATCGCGGATATGTAACTCCTGAGGATGTTCGAGCAGTAGCAATGGATGTTATGCGACATAGAGTTGGACTCACCTTTGAAGCTGAGGCTGAAAACATTACTCAAGAGCAGATAGTAACTGAAATAATGGATAGTGTCATCGTCCCATAAATGGAAACAGTTGAACTACTTAAACAGGTACGTAGAGTTGAGATAAAATCGCGAGGATTAAGCGATAAAATATTCTCTGGAGAATACGCAAGTGCTTTTAAGGGCCGCGGAATGGCTTTTAGTGAAAATCGTGAATATCAACACGGAGACGAGGTTAGATCTATAGATTGGAATGTAACAGCTCGTATGGGAACTCCATATGTAAAAGTCTTTGAGGAAGAGAGAGAGCTTACTGTTTTTATTTTAGCAGATATCAGTGGCTCAATAGGAGGAGGAACTAGAGGGGTTAGCAGAAGAGATCGAATTACAGAATTAGCTGCTGTTTTAGCATTCAGTGCTATGGGTAATAATGACAAAGTGGGGGCTATTCTATTTTCAGATAGGATTGAGAAATTTATTCCTCCTAAAAAAGGTAGGTCTCATGTTCTTAGAATAATTCGCGAAGTTCTTGAAATTGAACCTGAAGGAAAGGGTACGGATTTAACAAACGCATTAGACCACTTTCTTTCTGCTATGAAAAAGCGTACTGTAGCTTTTCTACTTAGCGATTTTAGGGATTCCGGATATGAGGACTTACTTAAAAGAGCTGGTAGAAAACATGACTTCGTTGCCCTTAAAATTGAAGATCCTATTGATTTAAATATTCCAAATGTGGGTTGGTTACCACTAAAAGACCCTGAAAGTGGAGATACAAAATGGATAAGGACTGGATCTAAAAAATCAAGATTGAAATATAAAGCTGATGAACTTGAGAGATCCGATAGACTGAAGAAAGTTTTTGCTCGAGCAGGGGTTGATTCCACTACAATTCGTACAGACATGCCCTATGTAAAACCTTTAATGCAATTATTTGATCGTCGTGGATAAGAGTTTGAACATATTTAAAATTACAGTACTTTTTGTCTCTGCTTTTATAATGAAAGTGGGGATTTCTCAAGATGCTTTAATTCAAAATTCTTTAACGTCTATTCCTTCTGACCTAGTATTAACTTCGGATACAGGAAGGATTTCCTGGGGAGAAAGAGCTACGATTAAATTGAAATTAGGCCTTGAGGTAGGTGAGGAAAGTACTGGTTGGCCCGTTTGGGAAGATACTATTCCAGGAGGATTTGAAATTCTTGAGATAAGTAATATTGATACCATTCTTCCTTTGGAGGACTCTCCTTCGGAGTGGGATTTTATCATTGAGCAATCGTGGGTAGTAACGGCTTGGGATTCAGGATACTTAATAATTCCACCTATTGAAATTGGGGATGATAAAACCTCACCCATCATGATTCAGGTAATTCCTACACGAACTGTTGGTTCCCCTGAATTAAAACCCGCAGCAGACATTGTATCTATAGAGTGGACCTTCACTGATAGACTTAAAAAAGCCGCCCCTTGGATTTTAGGAGTTATCGGCATTGCAATTTTAGGACTCCTTTATATATATGTTGTCAAAAAGATCATGTCTAAGAAGATAGTTGATTTAGAAAAAGTCGCTGAAGTAATACCACCACACATTACTGCTCTTGAAAAATTGAGACTTCTTGAGGAGAGAAAGGTTTGGACTAAAGGTGAAGCCAAATCATTCCATGTGCAGCTAAGCGAAATTATCAGAACATATCTAGATTCCAGATTTAAAATATCATCGCTAGAGAGCACTACAAGAGAAGTGGCCCAAATGATAAACTCACTAGATATATCTCAGTCGGACAAAAGCAATCTAATCATGGCTTTGCAGTTAGGCGACAAGATCAAGTTCGCTAAATACAGAGCAGAGTCAGAAGATCATACTCGAGTGCTAAGCACATGTATTGCATTTGTTGAGAATACTATGGAAACCTCTGAAACGTGAAACAAATACTACCTATACATTTAGTTTCTCTGATAGCTGCTGCTCTAATTGCTGTTTGGGTGAATAACTTGTATTTATGGGCGAACCCATGGGCATTATTTTTGATGCTCATAGCAGTGGGTTTTGCTATAAAAAGGTCTGTGACATCTACAAGGTTCGGCACTCTTTTCGCATTCGTGTCTTTCTCAGGCCAAACAAAAAATTCCCTTCCCGACCTTATCCGGTCTTGGATTGCTGAACTCCCATTCGCTTTGACAACTTTTGCTATCGCAGTACTCGCAATTGCAATTGCAAGACCTCAGTCTTCAAATAGCATTGAGGATATGACGAGTGAGGGTATAGACCTCGTACTTGCTATGGACGTATCCGCGTCTATGTTGAGTATGGATTTCAAACCTAATAGACTAGAGCAAGCGAAATCTGTAGCTATTGATTTCATAA
This sequence comes from Bacteroidota bacterium, assembly GCA_002746975.1. Taxonomy (GTDB): domain Bacteria; phylum Bacteroidota; class Bacteroidia; order Flavobacteriales_D; family Sanyastnellaceae; genus UBA974. The sequence goes on from NVXE01000006.1 coordinate 195,151, forward strand.
ACGAACGTCCACACGATAGAATCGGAATCGTTGCGTATGAAGGAGAGGCATTTACACAAGTACCTGTTACTTCAGATCATATCGTAGTAAAGAATGGGGTTAAGAATTTACAAACCGGATTACTTGAGGGTGGGACTGCGATAGGTATGGGTTTGGCAACAGCTGTGAATAGGCTAAGACGATCAGAAGCGAAAAGCAAAGTGATAATTCTACTCACTGATGGAGTAAACAACTCAGGTTCTGTTGACCCTTCAGACGCTGCACAACTTGCTGAATTGAATAATATCCGAGTGTATACGATAGGCATAGGTTCAGTAGGAAAGGCGAAGAGCCCAGTAGCAAAAGTTGGAGATAAATATCGTTACGACTGGGTTGATGTTAGAATTGACGAAAATGTGCTGATGGATATTGCTGAAAGAACTGGAGGTAAATATTTTCGAGCTACTAATGAAGACAAATTAAAGTCGATTTACCATGAAATAGATGTTCTTGAAAAAACTAGATTTAACGTTTTAAGATACCAAAGAAAAACTGAGGAATATGCGCCATTTGCTCTAATAGCTTTACTTGCATTAGCTATAGGAAGAACCCTTCGTTTTACCGTTATTCGATCAATATCATGAGAAAGAATATCGATAATAATAAGCAGTTTATTTCAGCATTAATTGGAGTTATTGTGTGGGAATTAATTTTTTGGGGCTTTATTCTTTGTTTGCTTTGGTTTAAAGGAGAATTTGCCCCTCATGTAGAGTTACATAAACCTGAATGGACTCCCCTACTCTCCATTCTACCGATATCAACCATCGCTTTTCTTTTACATTTGAGATGGAAAATCAGGGCCGTCAGACGTTTAACTGATTCGGGATTACAGGACCTAACAATCCCAGGATTTTCTCCTATAAGGGAATCGTGGAGGTTTATTATTTGGCGATTAGCACTTGCTATGATAATTTTCGGAGTGTTAGGTCCCAAAGTTGGAAGTCGATTGCAAGAAGTCGAAACGACTGGTGCAGACTTTGTTATTGCTATAGATGTTAGCAACAGCATGATGGCAGAGGATTTAGGTGTGGAGCGAATAGTACTTGCACGCCAAGCTGTAGAACGCATATTAAACAAATTAGGTAGTGACCGGGTAGGGTTAGTCGTTTTTGCCGGTGAGGCTTACATTCAATGCCCTTTAACTTCTGACTATAGCGCAATTAAGTTGTTTCTTGGAGCAGTCAATACAGAGATGATTGAAACTCAAGGCACTGCACTTGGAGGAGCTATAGACGTTTGTATAAAGGCTTTCGAAAACGCTCCCGAATCCAGTAGAGCTATACTATTAATTACAGATGGCGAAAATCATGAGGACGATCCCGTTGCAGCGGCTAGTCGTGCCTATGAGGAGGGAATTACTGTTCACATTTTAGGTGTAGCAACACCAGAGGGAGCTCCTATCCCAAACTTTGATAAAAGAGGGAGAAAGGTAGGGTTTATACAAGGAGCAGATGGACAGCCTGTTGTCTCAAGATTAGACGAGTCTGTGTTAGTTGCAACAGCACGTGCAGGAGGTGGTAGTTTCACACGTGCTAAAAAAAGTTATATCGATATCGCACCAGTTGTTGATGCATTAAATAAAGAGGAAAAAACTCGAGTTTCTAATGTTAGATTTACTGATTACGATCATAAATTTCAAATTTTTCTTTTAATAGCGTTAATCTTAATAGTACTAGAATCATTCATCCCTAATCCTACAGTTCAAAGATGAAAAAGGTAATCTATATATTTTGGTCTTTACTAATGATTTCCTCTTTGTGCATTTCAGAATATTCAGGCCAAACAAACCTCGACCTCAAGCAGCACCTAATAAATGGCGTGTCATATTTCGAGGCCCAAAACCCTCAAGATGCAGTCACTTCATTTAGCAACGGCAGCACACTTGAAGGCTTCGAAGATATTGCTGCATACAATATGGGACGAGCTTTAATGGAAACTGAAGATCTTGAGGGAGCAACATCTGCATTTAAACACGCTATTGACTCATCTGATGATCCGAAGCTAAAGTCTAAGTCTTGGTATAATTCCGGCAATATCGCTCTCAACTCTCAAGACCCATCTACTGCAATTGAAGATTACAAATCTGCGCTTCGCCTTGACCCATCGAATTCCGATGCCAGATATAACCTCGCTTTAGCAAATGCGATGCTACAGCAGCAGCAAGAACAAGAACAGCAAAGTGATCAGGAACAGGAGCAGCAAGATCAAGAGCAGGATCAGGAGCAGGACGGTGAAAACAGCGATCAAGATCAGGAGCAGGAGCAAGACCAGGATCAGGACGGTGAAAACGACAATCAAGATCAGGACAGTGAAAACGACGATCAAGATCAGGAGCAAGATCAGGAGCAGGACGGTGAAAACGACAATCAAGATCAGGACCAGGAGCAAGATCAGGACGGTGAAAACGACGATCAGCAGAATAAAGATAGCGGAAAAGAAAATCCGGAAGAAAAAGATGATATGGGAGGAAATAAAGACCAAACTCATGGAGGACAGGATGAGAATGGAGAGGAACAGCAGATAGCTGGCAGAATTTCCATGGAGGAAATGGCGCGAATTCTTGAAAGCTTGGAGAACGAGGAAAGTAAAATTCAATCTAAATTGCGCAAGACGAAAGGAGACGGGAAGAAAAAAACTATAGAGAAAGAATGGTAACGAGTGTTAGAATATTCTGGTTCGCCATCATGACGACTGTAATTGGCATAGTTTCCAGCTTTGCCCAAAACGCTAGTGTTACAACTTCCGTGAATTCAAATCCTACACGAGTGGGTAGTAGAGTTCAGATTTCTGTCACTCTAAATAACTGTTCATCAAGTAATGGGCGAATTCCAATGCCCCAAATTAATGGTCTTACTTTTTTAGGAGGACCATCAACTTCTCATAGTTCTAACTGGGTAAATGGGACAAAAACAAGTAAGCATATTTATACATATGCGTTCTCAGTTAATACTGATAAGGATATAAATATACCCGCTATTAAGTTGGCTACTTCAGCCGGTACATTATCATCAAAACCGTTCGTTTTAAAGGTACTAGGGCAAGGTGAGAAAGTGCCCGTAAACTCTACTGATAAAGGTTTAGGAAAGTTAGCTACGGTAATTGAAGTCTCGAAAAAAAAGGTGTACATAGGGGAACCAATTGTTTTGGTTTATAAAATCTACAATCAGTTTAATGCGCTGGAAGTCAGGGAATACAATATTCCTGAATTAAAGGGGTTTTGGAAGGAGGAAATTAAGGAGGCTGAGGAACAAGTTTGGAAGACTCAAATTATTGATGGACGCCGATATTCTGTAATTGCTGTGCAAAGTATTGTAGCATTTCCTCAACAAACGGGTACTTTCACTATAGATGGTTTTAACTTAAAGGGGTATTTGAGGGTTAATTTCTTCAGTGGAAAGAATATAGAAGCGAATTCAAAGGCGGTAACTATAGATGTAATGCCTCTACCGAAGAGTAAGCCGTCAGGATTTATAGGTACTTTCAATAATCTCACTTTAGATTCCAAAGTCCAAATTGATTCTGTTCAAGTAAATGAAGCATTTAACATGTCTGTTACTTTTTCAGGTAAGGGAAATTTAAAATTATTGAGAGCACCTAATATTGATTGGCCTTCTGAATTCGAGGTGTTCGACCCTGAAATTAAGGATAGAATATTAATCAATTCTTACGGAGAGTCTGGTGAAAGAACTTTTAAATACGTTGTAATACCTCGAGCGCCAGGAACGTACTCTCTTCCTAAAATAGAGGTTAGTTATTTCGATTCAAGATCAAAAAAATATGTAGAGACAAGCACATCTGCCGGAAATATTATAGTAGGAAGTTCTGAAGATGAGGATGGGCTAACTACATTCGGAACGAAATCTGACGTAACGATATTGAATCACGATATTCGTCATATTAACACTCATCTTTCTCATTGGGGATCTAGAAATGATGGTGATTTAAAGAATTTATTATTGTTTCTTATTTTTATACTAGGCCCCATTCTAGCAACGTCGGCATTTTTATTTCGAAAGCGAGTTAATTCGGAACTACTAGACCCTTCGGGGACAAGAAGCAAAAAAGCGAGGAAAACTCTATCGAAAGCACTCGAAAATTGTAGTACCTCCCCTACGAAAGAAGAAGCATTCACTACTCTAGGCGAAGCATTAGAAACGTATCTATGTTCTAAGTTCGGACTTGGTAGAAGTTCGTTTAGCAGAATTTCAGCGGTCCAAACGTTAAAAGCACAAATCGGTGAAGACGAAGCCGAAAACTGGGATAAATTATTGAAAACATGCGAAATGGCACGCTTTGCACCTGGCGCTTTACTTGAAGTTGACAACTCGATAAAAGAGGCAAAACGTTTAGCTGACGTGTGCGATCAGAAACTAAACCTACATAAAAAACGCAACTACAATGAAGGAAAAATTGTGTCTTCGTTAATTGTGGGATTATTGTTATTGGGTGGTGGTGGTGGTTTGGCGCAAGATATCCAAGATGAGCCAATTCATGTTGAAGAAATATTCACACTTGCTAATGAGGCTTACGCCAATGGTCAATACGAAGATGCTGCTAAACTTTATCAAGAAATTGCAGATGACCATAAGTGCTTCGAAGTTGAGTATAACCTAGGAAATGTTCATTATAAACTAAATCATATTGGGGAGGCGATTCTTCATTATGAACGTGCAAAGCTGCTTAAGCCTCTTGATGATGATTTAAGAGCTAATCTACTTCTTGCTGAACTACGTGCGATAGACAGAATTGAGCCGCTCCCTGGAGTAGGTGTGGATAAACTCGTAAACGTAATTTTTGCTGGTAACATGTACAAGGTTTGGTACATCTTCAGTTTACTTGCTTGGACTTCTTCATTTATATTCCTTGCTATTAAGTTCAGATGGCCTAACAGCGCGATAGCTCCTTTTACAAGAGGTGGTGCTATTGTAAGTTTTATTTTATCGTGTATTTTCTTTTTGTTTCTGTACTCAACACATATGCGAGTTTCTAAGAGCTCGTGTGCAATTATTATGGATAGTCGAGTTGAAGTGAGAAGTATGCCTGGGGTACTAGGCATGAGTTTATTTCAACTTCACGAAGGGACGAAAGCATGCCTTATAAGTACTGAAAACGAATGGACAGAGATACTTCTAGAGAACGGAAATGTGGGCTGGCTACCTACATCCAGCTTAGAGCCTATTTAGATATTGAAGCAGATTAGTTTTCGGAAAACACTTCAAATCTTAGCGTTTTAATTGATGCATTTTCATTGCGTAATTTAATGCTATACAAACCGGATTTAAAGGAATTTACATCTACAGAAAGCACACCCGATTGAGATGTCTTACCTATATAAACTATAGATCCCTTAATGTCGAATATCGTAACCGGTGTATTATTTAAAGCTCCTTTAATATAAATTATGTCCGAACTAGGGTTAGGTGAAATGGTAATCTCAGATTTAGAAGTAAGATAAGAAACCGCATCTAATGGTGGCACGACGTCGTAAAGAATTATATCATCCAATGCCGCTTCAACTAGGCTTCCGCCATCTAAATACTCACCAATAGTAGTACTATCTGATGCTATAAAACGCATTTGAAACTCATCCGTAATATCTACATGATCTAAAATCCTAAACGCTTTTTTTCTCCATTTAATATCTTGTTGAAGTGTATTTTCAAGATAGAGCCAAGAATCACCTCCATCACTTGATATTTCAACCTGCCACCAATCCGCAGCAGGATTAGCACCCGATGCAGGTGCATTGGCATACCAACGCCAGTATGAAATAACTGGGTTTTCGTAATCAGTGAGATCAATTATTGGAGATAACAATGTCGTATGACCTCCATCAACATCGTTTGCCCCGATTCCTGCATCTGAGCCAGGACTAACTCCCGTTAGAAAGCAGTATCCAGCAAACCCTATGGTGTGGTCTTGAGAAGGAGCCGCTTGAGTAGCTGGATTTCCAAATTCACCAAACGATCCAACTGGTATAGTTTCTTCCCAATCACCAGTTGTAGAATTGTCTGAAGAAAGACCTAACTCCCAATCACCAAAGTCAGAGTAATCATCCGAATCGTTTAGTAAATGAGGATAAGACCCAACGATGAGGTAAAATGGTAGGTTTGGGTTAGAAATTTTATTTGATGCAAATGGAGTTACTCCGCTTATACCTTCAAAAATATCGTGAATTTCAATATAATATTCTAGTACTGTTCCGGCTGGTAACCCTTCTAATACAGCAACAAATGAGCCCTCGTTTTCATCCATAAGTATTGTTGACCACTCTTCAGAAGATACGGTTCTATATGATAGATATACTCCATCGAAATAAAGACTGTATGGGAAAACGATATCAACTTCTGCCTCAATTTCAATTGATGTTTCTGCATCTACAAACTCACTTGGGGTATGATCAACAGTTGCATAACTAAATAACGTAATTCCATGAAGCGCAAAACCATCTACAATAGCAGCTGCATTAGGAGTGCCATTCAAAAGATTACCGTCATCGTCATCTGCTTGCAAAACATCAAGGAGAACGTCAGTGAAAGCTTGTCCTTCATCACCATCAACTGCTGTAGCCTGCAAACCTGTGTAAGCATCAACGAAAAGTTCCAATGTGTGATCCCAATTCGCTCCCATTAACAGATGTGTGTCGTACCAAGCTCCTGCTATTATCTCACCATCTGCGTGAACTTCTCCCACCAGGTTTTCTGGATAAACCTTGGGGTCGATGTCATACCGTCTGATACCATCGTTATTATCTACATAGAAGCCTTTTCCTATTTCAGCTATATCAACTAGTGACATAGCCCAAAAATCGGAATACCCCTCTCCCATAGCACCATTATTAAACCCCGCTCCAAGCGAATTATAGAAATAACTATTGATCGCATGGCCATATTCGTGAAAAACAACGTCAGCAATTAATGATGTAGGGTTGCAACCACCGCCTGTGTTAAAGAAATTTATACTACCTCCATCGAAAAAAGCATTGCACTCTCCCTCTACATCTATATTCGTAGGCATAGCAAAATCTAAAGCCGTAAATCCAGGTAACCACAAATTCATATGATCGTGAATAAGGTTCACACTTCTATAAGCACTGGCCTCTTTGACATTATCTGATACATTTAGAGTATTATAGCCTTCCTGAATATCCAAGGTTACAGACGGAGTAATGTCGTTAGTGAAAATCTTACTCCACCTCCCTTCAAGAGGGATGTTAGCACTAAAAATACCTCCCGTTTCACTAGTTATAAATCCCCCGTTATCATCAGTAAAATATGTGTTCCCATTGAGTACTAGCTTTAGGTGGGGCATGCCCAAATTCTCTGCTGATTCGAACGGATACATTTCATGCGCTTGAGCATTTGTTTGGCCTGAAATAACAAGCAGTGGATTTTCTATAACAGATGAAGTCCCTGACTTTTCTTTATTAATAGAAGTTTCTAAATCAGTACTTACACAAGTTAAGCCCATGCGATGTGTTTTGTGGATATGCTTGCCTAAGTGATGAACAACCTCATTTTTTCTAAGCCAAACCCTTCCAGTCATCGCGTCAATCCATGTGCGATAATTTCTCAATAATCCATCGGCATTTCCTTTTACGTTCAAAATTCTTACGAGTCTAAATTCACCTTCAGCGTAATCATCAGGGAGAATCCCCCAACCATCCCAAGTCACATCCGTACTAGAAAACGGTACTCCATCAACAGCATTCGCTAATATTTCTACGTCTGACAAAATATCTCCTTGAGGAATTTCTGCGTCAGCCCACCAATCCAAACCCCACATAACCAGCGCTCCGTCTCGCCACTTTGTTTGGATTTGGCTTAAAAGCACATCATATCCACCTACAGTTTGAGACTGAAAAAACCGCGCGTGAGAGCTCCCCCTCATCTTGCCCACAAATCTCTTATCAGATAAATGTTCAGGTATAATCCCGAAAGCACTTAAGTCCTGGGCTACGAAAGCGTCGTGCTTTAGCTCTAAAGTAGCCCCTTCAACCTCGACAGCTCGTCCCCAAGCTCTATGAGGTAATCCTGTTCGCTCATCCATAATAGACATCCACCCCTCATTCTCTAAAACCCAGCTTCCCCATTCCGAACTCGCTCTAATTTCCGCTTGCACATCTTCATCTATACCTCTACTATTTACGACCAAACGAACTTCGTAAATATCATCACTCGAATTACTAGACAAGGAAAAACCGTTAGATGCAACAATATTTTCTGTCCCCCCAAATAGGAGAACTAATGTCACAAATCCTACTTGAATCAATTTCTTCATGAGGGCAAGTTAACGCATCCTCACATACTCAACAGATATTTAGTGACTTTTACGCTCCTTCCTCTTTGCTTCCTTCTTCGCTTTTTTCATTTCTTGAGCCCACTTATTTTTAATCCCTTCTGTAAAAATAGAATCCCCTAGATTAGTTGCTACATCGTTAGAATCAAGAACTTCATTCCAATACTTCATCTGAAGATCTCTTAATTGCTTCCTAAACATCACACCCCCTCCTCCTTCTGTACCTGGCTTCGGGAATGACTTAAGTGCCTCTCGACCAGCTTTTTGCTCTGCCATTCTTAGCTCCATAAACACCTTTTTTCTCTTTTCTAAGGCCAAACCATTACGCTCCGTTGGGTCTCCGGCACAGCTAAAGAAGATCGCACTTGCGATTAAAGTAAGAATAATATTAAATTTCATTTGAGCTTTATAATTTTACTGACAGATCGCCCCAAAGTTACCTAAAAGAATTAATACATCGCTAACAGATACACTAGAATCTCCATCAACATCACCACTACAAGTAATAACACACGGTGGGAACAAACATGAGCCATCATCAAAATTCGCATTGGGAGAATAATTTAAAGCCTGCATGTAAGTACAACCTCCTCCTATATTGATACACGGACCAGAAGTCCAAGATGTAACACCTCCATAATTTGTGGCGTAACAATCGTTACTATATGTCACTCCATCACATCCACACACTGGATTCCACAAATCGACACATCCAAAGTTTGGATCTATCAATGTCGGGTCGATGCAACCCATCGGTCCCTCACACCCTGATATACAACTTGCCATAGTATCATAAAAAGCGGGACTATAATCCACAGCTCCTATATTATACCCACAACCACTCAAATAAGTGCAAGAGCCATTTACAACTGCGATTCCTAAAACAGATAGACAAACTCCGAACGAAAGTCCTGCAAGATCTGTACATGGAGTAATAACGATATTTCCACACCCCCCTGGTGTCCAAGATGTAACACCTCCATAATTAAATGCATAACACTCATTATCGTAAGTAACTCCGTCACATCCACAGACAGGAATATAGGCTAATGGACAGGCAATAGTTGAATCAATTTGGGCTGTATCAATACACACCAGTGGATTAGAACACCACGAAAAACAATCACTAACCGATGCATAAATTGCAGGACTGTAATCAATGCCATTCACAACTGCTCCACAACCACTAATGCTAGTACACGAACCATTTATCACTGCAAACCCCATTGTCATATCACAAAAACCGAAGTCCACATTTGCCAAATCATCACAAGGACTGACAACTATGTCGCTACAAATACCTGGTATCCAAGAAGTGACGCCTCCATAAAACAATGCTTCACATTCATTAGAATAAGTAACACCATCACATCCGCACACAGGTAAATAAAATAAAGGACAAACAGCATTAATGTCTATCAATGTTGAATCAATGCAAACGTTTTGAGCAGAGATTGTGTTTAATGAAGATGTTGCTACTAATGAAACCATTAATAAAAAAAAGATGTGAAAAGTATATTTCATTTGTACTGTATTTTGTTTCAAAAATTAAAGTAACAACTTAATTCATAGCAATATACACTTTAACCATATGTAAATGAAGATTCTAGTTCTTCAAAGATTGTTTTTAAATCTCGAAGCATAATCATTTACAACAGCTTCTAACTGAATTGGGGGAAATGGTTTTACTATTACATCATCCATACCTGAAAGCAATGCTTTTTCTTTTGTTGAATTTTCTGCGTCTGCTGTAAGAGCTATAATAGGAGTTTTATTTAATCCACTCTTCAATTCATATTCTCTTATCATTTTTGTAGCAGCATATCCATCAACGATAGGCATTTGAATATCCATAAAAATCAGAAAAGGTTTTATCTTCTTAATAAGGTCTAAAGCTTTAGCTCCGTCTATTTCTGTAACCGTTTTAAAACCCATTATTTTAATCATTTCACTGACTACAAATGAGTTAATACTATTGTCATCAACAATAAGGACAGGACTTTGTAAAGACTTTTTTGCGGAATTTAGTTTATCGTCTGAAGATGGTTTTTTCGGTTCTTGTACTAATTCAAATTTCACCATTAAAGTAAACGTTGACCCTTCATTTAAGATACTTTCAACGCTCAAACTACCACCGTGTAACTCAGCTAAGTTTTTTGATATTGCTAAACCTAAACCTGAACCTGGCTCACCTACGTTTATGTCTTGGTCGTCAGTTTGTTCAAAGACATCGAAAATTTTATCTATGTTTTTTTCAGAGATTCCTCTTCCGGTATCTACTACATCAAATTTAACAAGCCCTGACTTATTATTCATAGAAACATTAAGTAGAACTACTCCATCGTCAGTAAACTTAAGAGCGTTACTTATTAAGTTATTTAACATTTGAGTCACCTTACCCATATCACCTTTAACCCATAACGGGGTAGAATTTTCAATATCTAGATTAATAATATTTGTTTGTTCTTCAGCATTTTTAGTAAAACTTTTAACTACCATCTCACACAAAGTATGAAGGTTAAAAATAGAGGGCCTCATACTCACTTTACCAGCTTGAATTTTGTTAAAGTCCAAAATATCTGTAACCAAACTCTGTAATTGCTTGCCTGAAAAATTCATGAATTCAAGATGCTTTTCACGGCTTTCTTTACTCATTTCACTATTAAGCATCAAGTAATTAATGCCAAGTATTGCATTTAATGGAGTTCTAATTTCATGGCTCATCATAGAGAGGAATTCTGATTTTACTTTTTCAGCCTTTTCTACTCTACGCCTCTCCACTATTAATTCTGTTATATCAATTGCGTATACGTTGTAATAATTTTGAGATTTATTATGACAGATGTCTAAAATATAATGTTTTTCTCCATAATTTATTTGTATTTGCTGTATTGATTGCTTTGAGTTAACTCCTTCCAAACACTTTTTCAACTCTGGTATTCCAACTACCTTTTCTCCTTCCTGAACTGATTTACCAAAAACATTATATGCACTTTCATTTACCATAATCACCTCACCCGTTTCTTCTATTCTAAACACAGGACTTGGATTTTCTTCGTAAAACCTGGCAAATGATGCTGTGCGTTTCTCACTAAGGGCTCTACCAATTTTTTGGCCACAAATATTGGCTACGCTTTGAACTATTCTTAAATGTTTTGTTGTGTAAAACCCTAAATCCTCGTGCTCACTGTCAATTATACCTATTACCTCATTATCACACCAAATAGGTACTGTCATTTCAGATGACCTTACTCCATTATCTACAATATACCTTTTGTCCTTTCTTGTATTAACTACAACTTCAGCGACTCCAGATTCTCCAACAGAGCCTACTATACCCTTTCCATAAGGTATGTGAATAGGTTCAATTATTTCTCTTTTATTGGATTTCTTAGGACCAAATGCAGCAATTTGTTGCCAATACTGTTTTTTATCATTTCTTAGATAAATAACGCAATCATTAAAACCTAGGGTTTTAATACATTTATCGGCTATATCCCATACAATTTCTTCCGGAGAGCTATTGTTAAATAAGCTCCTCGAGAAGTAACTTATTATATCTAGAGCAACTAAATCACTCTTTTTTTCTTTTTTATCCTTTGACATTTCCCCGAATATACGAAATGTTATAAAAACGTAACCTTTACACTAAAAACTACGTTCATATGCAGTAGATGTTGTTTAATCGCCTAAACTTTGTGTTTTGTCGATAGTTTTACGTATTTTAACGCCCGATACAACGCGCTCATCGCGCTAGTACTTATGAAATCTAGTCGAAATAATAGCCTCCCAATGATGCTTTCAATTATTCCCCAGTTGACTTTATGTCGTATTTCTTATAAGAAATATGTCTCAACATTTGCTCTTTTATGTACCGGTTTATTTTCTGTTTTACAAGCCCAAACACCTTGTAATGACCCTGTTGCATGTAACTACACTCCACCTATTTCACAATGTATCAGGGTAGAAGTTGTTGCAAATCACAGTGGTATTGTCGGATCAAACGACTTGTCTGGTATGACAACATATCGTGTCTTTGCTGTTCTCACAAATACTGATGATGTACTAAGTGCTATAATTGGTGATTCTCAATATCCAACATATTTTAATTCTAGTACTAGCTTTTTTCAGCACTCTGCTGGATCTGCTACTCCTAACGGATTAAACGCTGCGTTTTACGGTGCATTACCTTCTCTAGCATATGATAGCTGGATTACAATTGGTTTGGAACAATCACCTGTTGTTGGTGAAGGAAGCGTTAATTTACTAGAGGATGCTGCAGAACCTTGGTTAGCGACTTTCGAAGCAGGAAATAACCTTAACATATCTGGCTCTTTGGGAGGAGGTTGGTATTCTTTTATTGGTGATAGTAATGCAGTAGCTGGTGCTGACAATGAAGTTTTAGTGGGTCAATTCACAACTTCTGGTATTCTTTCTGGTCAAATCTACATGCAAATATTCGTTAATGGAGACTCCCAAAATGAAGTAAGAACACTTGTAAACCTTAATAACGCATGCGGTCTAGGCGGAGTACAAGACTGTGTTTACTCTCCTGAAAACTATGACTGTAATGGAGTTTGTACTCTAGACACTAACGCTAATGGAATTTGTGATTTAGACGAGATGGGGTGTACTATCCCATTTGCATGTAACTACGATGCAACAGCTTTAATAGATAATGGTTCATGTGAATTTATTTCTTGTATTACTTTCGGATGTTTAGACTCTACTGCTTGTAACTACGATCCAACTGTCGATTATGATAATGGTACTTGCACTTTCCCTAATTTTCCATACAACTGTGACGGCACATGCATTAATGATAATGACGGAGACGGAATATGTGATGAGTTTGAAATATTTGGCTGTACAGATATAGCAGCATGTAACTACTCTTCTGGAGCAACTAATGAGAACGGGTCTTGTACTTATGACTGTATCGGATGTACTGATCCTTCAGCATGTAACTTCAGCTCAACAGCTTCTCAAGATGATGGCTCTTGTGAATTTTCATCTTGCGCTACAGTAGGATGTACTGATTCTCTAGCCTGCAACTACAACCCTGGTGCTAACTATAATGACGGTACTTGCGAATACACTTCTTGTATTGGATGTACAGACTTGAACGCTTGCAACTACTCTTCTACAGCAACGATTGACGATGGATCTTGTGACTTCTGTTCTTGTGGTGGAGGTGCAACTAGTGGTCTAACATTTACAACAACCCACTCACAATATGGATTGGAGGTAGAAACTGTTGCTATTCACAGTTCTGGTGCGCTAGCAGGTTTGACAACATATAGGTTATATGTCAATATGGAACTCGCAACCGATGTTGTAACTTCATTTACTGGAAATGATATTTTCCCACTTTCTTTAAGCACGACGACTAACTTCTATCAAGAGCCAATTTTTGGAGGTGTAACACCTACTAACAGCTCAGGCCCTGCTTTATCGATTATTCCTAACCTATTATATGACTCTTGGGTTACTATAGGATTAGATGGACCAGCTTCTGCCGGTGAGAGTAATGCTAGCATTCTTCCAGGAACTTGGGGTACTGAATTTGAAAATGGAAATAGCTTCACTGTTAATGATGGAATTGGATCAGGATGGTACATACTTCCTCCTGGAGCTTCCAACGGTATTGCTGATGCTAACCAACGTATACTTTTTGCTCAGTTAACTACTGATGGTCTCATCTCTGGTTCTTTTAAAGTCCAAATCTTTCCAAATGGTGATTCCACAAATGATAATAGAGTAGACTTCACTTTCTCAATGGGTGAAACATCTACCGGAAACGCATGCGGATGTACTTCACCTATTGCGTGTAACTTCAATCCTAATGCTACCTATGACGATGGTTCTTGTGACTTCATATCATGTATAATTTTCGGATGTACAGACATTACAGCTTGTAACTACGACAGCACAGCAGATTACGATGACGGATCGTGTGACTACATTAGTTGTGCCGGATGTACTTCAACACTTGCTTGTAACTATGATCCTACTGCCACCATTGACAATGGATCATGTGACTTTGTATCATGTTTAGTTTTCGGATGTACTGATACTACAGCTTGTAACTACGACAGCACTGCAGATTACGATGACGGATCGTGTACATATTCAACTCCTCCTTACGATTGTAACGGTAACTGCATAAATGATGCTGACGGTGACGGGATATGTGACGAATTAGAAATTCCTGGATGTACTGATTCTACAGCCTGTAACTTTACTTCAGGTGCAACTAACGATGATGGATCTTGTGAATTTCTTACATGTGCTGGATGTACTGCTTTATTAGCATGTAATTTCGACCCTACTGCTACCATAGACGATGGGTCATGTGACTTCATCTCATGTTTAGTTTTCGGATGTACCGATTTAACCGCTTGTAACTATGATAACACCGCTGATTACGATGATGGGTCGTGTACATATCCTTCTCCACCATACGATTGTAATGGAAACTGTATAAATGACGTAGATGGTGACGGTATATGTGACGAAATTGACCCTTGTATTGGCGCTCTTGATGAGTGTGGTGTATGTAACGGACCAGGTGCTATATACGAGTGTGGATGTTCTGACATCCCTGCTGGTGACTGTGACTGTAACGGAAACCAACTCGATGCTCTAGGAGTATGTGGTGGAGCTTGTGCAGCTGACGCTGACGGTAACGGAGTATGTGATGACGCTGAGTTTCTTGGATGTATGGACGCTACTGCTTGTAACTACGATATGACAGCTACTCAGGAAGATGGTTCTTGTGATTACTGTTCTTGTTTACGAGAAGCTGTAGCTTATACTCTTACTGTAGAGGCTTCTGCTCCTGCAGCARCAGCTGGAACTACATACCGCTTCTATATCGATATGACAGACCCAACTGATCGCATGAGTGCGATTTTCGGAAATGACCARTCTRCTYTWGARMTTAACGTTCCTGACGGAGCCTTCAACTCTGGCTTCAACTCTAGCTGGAGCGCTTCGGGTATTAACCCTGCTTTCTTAGGCTTCTTCCCTGATATGGCAGATGATACATTTGCTACTATCGGTTTAGATGGCCCTGCCTCTTCTTCTGGAATTACAGGAGCAGCTGACCCTTCTGTTGTAGAAGATTCCGGTCAGGCTATAACACCTTTCTTTACTACTCCTGGGGCTACATCGCTTCTTGCAAACACATTGACTGGAGCTTCTTACTACGTTCTAAACACAGCTGGAAACGGTTTACCTGATGCGAACATGCGTGTTCTAGTT
>NVXE01000007.1 GCA_002746975.1 Bacteroidota bacterium
AGTTACTTGTAACGAACTAAGAGACATTAGTAGTTAGCTTAGGTTAACGAAAAAGTAAAGACTATAAAGGAAAGCCGTCCCATCTGGGGCGGCTTTCTTAGTTTTGTAGTATGATTACTTCAAGACATCCAAAAGAAACTTTTTCGTCTACCACTAGCATAGTTCTGCCAAACGATACAAACACTCTCGGGAATTTAATGGGGGGGAACCTTCTACATTGGATGGATATCGCAGCAGCGATTGCCGCTAATAGACACTGTAGGAGAGTTGTGGTAACCGCAGCAGTTAATAACGTATCATTTCAAAAGCCTATAAAATTGGGTGATATTGTAATTATTGAATCTCAGGTAACGAGAGCATTTAGGTCATCGATGGAGGTTTACTTGGAAGTGTTTGTTGAAAATTCGGTTAGTGGAGAGAGGTCTAGATGTAATGAAGCGATGTACACATTTGTAGCTGTAGATCAGCAAGGGGCGCCAATAGAAGTTCCAGAAACGGTGCCAGAAACTCAGGAGGAGCGAGATAGATTTGATGGGGCTTTGAGACGCAGGCAATTAAGATTGATACTAGCCGGGAAGATGAAGCCATCGGAAGCGACTGAGTTAAGGGCACTGTTCGAAAAAGATAGCGTGTAAGCTTAGTTAATAATCCGGGTCGCGGCTTCGATAATGCGAGCTGGCGAAACATGATTGATACACAGGTCCTGGCCTTTTCGAGTGAATCGACATTTAGCTCCATGACGTGAACATGGACGGGTATCTCGATTTATAGGAAGTAGGATTGTTGACGCGGGGTGGGGGCGCCACGGAGATAAGCCTAGAGATGGACGTGTGCAACCCCAAACAGAAATTAATGGAGTACCTAGAGCCGAAGCAATATGCATAGCACCGGTGTCTCCTCCAATGGCTAACATAGAGTTTTTGAGAACATAGGCAGTTTCGCTAAGTGAGGCATATCCGCAGAATGAGGTTATTGAGTTTTCGGAGTTTTCGGAAATGAGAGATGAGGCAATGGTTTTCGAATCGGGGCCTCCTACTAGAGCTATGTGAATATTTTGCGATGAAAAATAGATACATATAGCTTTAAGAGTGGAGTAAGGGATTGCTTTTCCTAAGTGTGCAGCCCCGGGTGCTACGGTGATGTATGAAGAAGGTAGGTTAATGTGTGTGGCTGGTGGTTTGGTATTAAGTGAACCCCAAGGAGAAGAGGTGGGGAGTGGTATGCCAAAGGCCTTTACTAATGCGAATGACCTATCAATGAAATGAGGGATAGGGGCTTTTCTGAGTCCTAGTATTAGTGCGAAACGAGGAAAGGTTTGTTTGTCTACGGAGAAAGTTAGGACATTCAGAGAATTGGATAAAGAACGAGATCTTACACTTCCATGGAGATCTATGATGTAGTCGAAGTTCAGTTTTTTTAGAGTAGGAACTATTTCAATAGTTACTTTTTCAACCAAATGAATCTCGTTAAGGTCTGGAAGAAGCTCGGCAGCTCCTTTAAAAGGCTTAAGTGTAACAAAATCTATACGCGCCTCTTTTCCGAAATGCTTACGTATTGCATGAATCACGGGGGCTGATAGAATAATATCTCCGATTGAACTAAATCTTACTATAAGAAATCGAGGTGCTTTCACTTCCCAAAGGTACTCGCAGGTATCTTTGCAACTATGATTAGAAATAAAATACTTCTTTTGGGATCTGGAGAGTTAGGGAAAGAGGTGGTTATTGCTCTTCAAAGACTGGGTCAGTATGTAATTGCTGTTGATTCATATAAAAACGCCCCTGCAATGCAAGTGGCACATGAGTTTGAGGTTATAAATATGTTAGATGGAGAGCAGCTAGATGATATTGTAGAAAAACACAAGCCAGATTTTATTGTGCCGGAGATTGAAAGTATAAGGACGGAGAGGTTTTATGAGTATGAGCAGCGAGGATATAAGGTGATACCTTCAGCTAAAGCGGCTAATTTCACTATGAATAGGAAAGCGATAAGGGATTTGGCCTCAAGAGACCTGGGTTTAAAAACGGCAAGATATCAATATGCCACAAGTATTGAGGAACTTGAAAGTGGTGTTGAATATGTCGGGATGCCTTGTGTTGTGAAGCCTCTTATGTCAAGTTCTGGTAAAGGGCAATCTATAATTAGGACTCAAAGTGATATAGTTAAATCGTGGGAATACGCTTTGGAGGGCTCAAGGGGTGATTTAATGGAAGTTATAATTGAAGAATTCGTGCTATTCGATTATGAGATCACTCTTCTGACAGTAACTCAGGATAATGGTAATACGCTATTCTGCCCACCTATTGGCCACAGACAGGAGAGGGGTGATTATCAAGAGAGTTGGCAGCCGATGTTGATGGAAGACCATCACCTTTCTTTAGCCCAAACTATGGCTCAGCAAGTTACTTCGGCGCTTGGAGGTAGTGGGGTTTGGGGTGTAGAGTTTTTTATAGGTAGGGAAGGTGTGTATTTTTCTGAATTATCTCCAAGGCCTCATGATACAGGAATGGTTACTCTAGGGGGAACTCAAAACCTATCTGAATTCGAACTTCATGCAAGAGCTATCATAGGTATTCCTATTTTGGAAGTAGTGCTAGTTAGAAATGGTGCTTCTGCTGTAGTTTTAGCTAACGATGAAGGAAAGTCATTCCCTAATTTTGAAGGGCTTTCAAAAGCAGCGGCTATTAGAGGTACGGATTTCCGCATCTTCGGTAAACCTACTACGAGAAAGAATAGGCGAATGGGGGTAGGACTATCTTTTGGAAATGAGGACGTAGATATTTTGGTACAAAGAGCGAAATTAGTAGCTAGCGAAATAAAAGTTATATCATGCGATTAATAGATACACATACGCATTTATATCAGCCGAATTTCGATGATGATAGAAGTTTAGCTATGGAGAGGTGTTTCCAAGCCGGGGTAGATACTTTGTTGCTACCTAACATTGATATGGAGAGTGTGCCTAGGGTACTTGATATGATGGAAAAGTGGCCAAACAATTGTTTCGGCATGATGGGCTTACATCCATGTCACGTTTTAGATGGGTGGGAAAAGGAGTTGGAAAGTATCAGACAAATACTTGACTCACCATCATACGGAAAGAGCTTTGTTGCTATAGGAGAGATAGGTATGGATCTATACTGGGAAAAGAAGCATATAGACGCTCAACGTGAGGCGTTTCGGATACAAGTGGGGTGGGCGAAGGAGAGGGGGTTACCTATAGTAATTCACGTTCGAGATGCTTGGGAGGAGTTGTTTAAAGAGTTGGACTATCTAAACGACGACAGCTTAAATGGAGTCTTTCATTGTTTCACAGGAGGGGCATATGAAGCCCAACGAGCTCTTGATTATGGGGGATTCATGCTGGGAATTGGTGGAGTAAGTACATATAAAAATGGAGGGTTGGATAAAGTGCTTCCGGGCATACCCCTAGAATCACTTGTGATAGAAACGGATAGCCCATACCTTCCTCCGGTTCCATATCGAGGTAAGAGAAATGAATCATCATATGTACTTCATGTCGCAAATAGATTAGCCGATATTATGGGAGTAAGTTTGGAAGAAGTTGCTAGTATAACGACAGCAAATGCTGAGAAAATGTTTGGTCTAAAAGTTAAAAATTGAAATGGGTGGAGAAAGATCGATACTGATAATTTATACAGGCGGGACAATAGGTAGTGTTCATGACCCTATGACTGGATCTCTTGTGCCTATTGATTTCAGCCAAATTACGAGTCACGTTCCTGAGCTTAACCGTGCAGGAATCAGTATGGACGCAGTGAGTTTCGATCCTCCAATCGATAGTTCGAATGTAAACCCGAGCCATTGGCGTAAAATAGCTAAAGTAATTTTCGACTACCATGATAAATATAATGGTTTCGTTGTTTTGCATGGAACTGACACGATGGCTTATACTGCATCTGCCCTCAGTTTTATGCTCGAAGGACTTCGGAAACCAGTAATATTGACAGGAAGTCAGCTGCCTATAGGAATGCCTAGGACTGATGGTCGTGAAAATCTACTCAGCGCTGTTATGCTAGCCGCTCATAGTTCTTCAGGCAAACAAGAACACTCAACGATTCAGGAAGTAGCAGTTTATTTTGGCAGTCAATTATTTAGGGGGAACAGAACTCATAAAGAAAGTGCTGAGAGCTTAGATGCAATTGTTAGCCCTAACTATCCATCTCTAGTAAAAGCTGGAGTAGGTTTTAATGTGCGTAAACATAACCTATACAGAGCACCTGCGGGGGAACTAAAGCTACACAATAAATTCGAGTCAAATATATCATGGTTGCCCCTTTTTCCAGGGATGTCATTTGAAGTTATGGAACGAATTCTCAATTGGGATGAGCTAAGAGGAGTTGTTTTAGGGACTTTCGGGAGTGGAAATGCTCCAGACAATAAATTATTTAAGTCGTTGTTAAAATCAGCTCAAAGTAGAGGCGTTATCATGCTTAATATAACTCAATGTGGGCATGGAGGTGTTCACCAGGAGATGTATGCAACAAGCTTGATGTTAGCTGATTGCGGAGTTATTTCTGGGGGGGACATGACTACTGAGGCTGCTCTGATTAAGTTAATGATGCTTCTAGGAGAAAGTGATAATTCAGACCAAATAAAAGCCGGACTTTTAAAGGATTTACGGGGCGAAAGAACAGTTTAACACAGGAAAGGTAAAAAATGTGTGCATTCAGATGAGGTGAAAACAACTTTGTGCAGTAATTTGCGTCGCCTCTTGTGACTTAGGTTTCAAGTGAAAGGTCCTAACGAGGACTGGAGGGATGGCCGAGTGGTTTATGGCGCACGCTTGGAAAGCGTGTTCACGGCAACGTGTCCAGGGTTCGAATCCCTGTCTCTCCGCGATTAATTAAGAAATACATTCAACAAGAATATAGACTATGAAGAATTTGTTATCACTTCTCGTAATTACGGGAATTATGTTCGCCACTACTCCAGCTGTAGTTTACGCTCAAGAATCTAATGGAGCGGAGCAGGTAGATGTAGAAATGGACGAGGGCTCAATGGTTAATGATAGCGCTACAGCTGCTTCTACAGACACACATGTGATGGAGGAGTCAACTCGTGAAATTGCTGAAACAGTTGCTGATGTTGAAGAAACGCGTGAGGTTTTAAGCTTTCACCAAACTGTAAAGCGTTACTTCATCGAAGGTGGTGCTGCCTTTATGGCATCGGTACTTATTTGTCTAATTCTAGGACTAGCTCTTAGTATCGAGAGAATTATTTACCTCAATATGGCTAGTACGAACACTAAGAAGTTAGTTAATGAAATTGACGACAGTCTTGAGAAAGGTGGAGTTAGTGCAGCTAAAGAAGTTTGTAGAAACACTGCAGGACCAGTTGCGACTATCTTTCATCAAGGTCTCGATAGATCTGAAGGAAGTTATGAAGAGGTAGCGAAAGCTATTGAAGATTACGGTAGCGTAGAGATGTCAAAACTTGAGAGTGGGCTAAGTTGGATTAGCTTGTTTATAGCTCTTGCTCCTATGTTAGGTTTCATGGGTACTGTAATAGGTATGATATCGGCATTTGATGATATTGCTGAAGCGAATACTATCAACGCTTCAATTGTTGCTGGAGGTATTAAAATCGCCTTGATTACAACTGTATCTGGACTTGTTGTCGCTATTATTCTTCAAGTATTTTATAACTACATACTGTCTAAAATTGACAGCATCGTTCTAGATATGGAAGAAGCGAGTATGGATTTAGTAGATCTACTTTACAAGCGTAAGCTTCAGGGTAAATAAGAACTAACTATGAAAGAGAATACAATAAATATCATACTTTCGACTTTAAGATTAGCGATAATTACTTCTGGTGTTATCCTTGTTGGTATAATAGTTGGAAGTAGCGTGGCTGATGAGTCCTTTGTTGAGGGGCAGGCTAACTATGGAGGATACCTAGATTGGATGTTCTATATCATATATGCAGTGGGTATTTCTTGTGCAGTAGCAGCTGTAGGCTTTGGAATATATTCGTTTGCAATTAATTTGATAAGTGACTTTAAGTCTCAATTAGGAACTCTTGCTGGAGTTTCCGTATTTGCCATTATAGGTCTTGTGAGTTATTTCTCACTTGCTGACGGAACAGTTTTACGAGCTTATGAAGCTAGTGGGATTACCGTAACAGAGTCTGAGAGTATTTTTGCTGGTGGTAGTATGATATATGTTTACCTTTTATTTATAGTTGCTGCGGCATCTATTGTTTGGACTGAGGTAAGCAGCATCTTTAAGTAAAACAGAAATGGCACGTCGAGAACTACAAGAAATTAATGCTGGCTCTATGGCTGATATTGCGTTCTTGCTACTAATTTTCTGGTTGGTGACAACGACGATTGAGTCAGATATGGGGATTAAGCGTCAGTTGCCACCTCCTGTACCTGATGACATTGATGTTCCTCAAGCTAAAGAACAAAACGTCTTTAACGTAAAGGTGAATTTCTTGGATCTTCTTCTCGTCGAGGGACAGCCTCTTGACATGGATCAGCTAAAGGACGCGGCAAAAGGATTTCTTATTGCTACTGGTGACGGTGTAATCTCTCACAAAGTAGGTAATCAAGAGATAGGCAAGAATAGAGATGTAATATTGATTACTGGCGCAAACGGAAAAACTAATGCAGCATTTCCAGAAAGAGTTTGGGTAAGGAGTGCTGATGTAAAAATGAAAATTGCAGAATATCAAGAAATAATTCGAATTTCTGAACCTAAGAATAAAGATGCATTTAGGAAGGTGCTAGATAAATGGATGGATAAGCTTGTAACGATTAAGCTATTAGGTGGTGATTACAAGGAACTCCCCCCATCAGCTCTTATC
Source organism: Bacteroidota bacterium (assembly GCA_002746975.1). GTDB lineage: Bacteria > Bacteroidota > Bacteroidia > Flavobacteriales_D > Sanyastnellaceae > UBA974. The sequence continues at coordinate 6,835 of NVXE01000007.1, forward strand.
TCTATGCAGAATGACAATAACACAACTTATAATACTTATCTACAAGTACAAAATGAGTTGCAATCAGCAGTAAATGAGTTGCGAGATGAACTTGCTCTGGCTAAGTTTGGTCAAACTTATAGAGAGCTTGAGGATATTTATGGAAGAAACAAACAGGACAAAAAGACGTTAGATAAAATAACTGCTGTAAGGGCTGTATACCCTCAGCGAATTTCAGAAGCTGAGCCTAGGGATTCTGGATCAACATATTACTAAGTTATGAGTAAGTTTAAAAAAGGAAGTAACCGTCCTAAAGGATCTATATCTACAGCGTCATTGCCAGATATTGTTTTCATGCTTCTTTTCTTCTTTATGACTGTAACTGTATTGCGTACTGAGGATGAGAAAGTACAGGTTACAAGGCCAGAAGCGTCGGAGCTTTATAAAGTAGAGAAAAAACATCTGATTAGGTACATCAACATAGGTACCCCTATGGATAAGAGGTATGGAACGGAGCCTGTAATTCAATTAAACGACCAATTTTCTTCTCCTGCAGCGATTAGAGAATGGATATACAAGGAACGTCAAACTCTTGCGGAATCTGAACAGAGTAAAATGTGGATTTCCCTTAAAGTAGACCAAGAAACTAAAATGGGAATTGTTAGTGCGGTTAAGCAAGAATTAAGACAAGCATCTGCATTGAAGGTGTTATACTCTGCAACTAGCCGTGCTCGTACAGGTGCCGTTGAAGAGTAGGAGAAGTTTATTTCCAAGTCTTTGTTTAAGAAGTTTTCTTAAAATCTTTTAGAATTTTATCTGCTAAGTACGTGCTTAGTTTCACGTAGCTTTCAGTAGTCCACCCTGCAACATGAGGACTCAGATATACATTTGGGGAATTTAATAATCGTTTAAGAGTATTCTTAGCTGCAGAATTTTTATAGGAGTCTAAGCCTTCTAATGAACGCCCTTCAAACTCTAGAACATCGAGAGCTATTGATTTGACCTTGCCCTCATCCATAGCGTCGAGTAAGTCGTTTGTATTAACAACAGCACCTCTAGAACTATTTATGAGAATAATAGGTTTAGAGAATTTATTTAGCCATATCCTATTCACAAGCCCCTTAGTTTCATCAGTCCACGGGACGTGAATACTCACTATATCACTTTGCTCAAAAAATCGCTTCTCAGTTACCTCCTTTACTAAATCACTATTAAATCCAGTTTTATACTTGTCGTAAGCGATGATTTCACAATCTAATCCAGCAAGTTTAGACGCAAAAGAGGTTCCCATAACTCCGTATCCTATAATCCCCACAGTTTTACTGCTTAACTCAGTTCCCCTGTGCTTTTCTCTATCCCAAACCTTTTCATGAACACTTTCGTCACAACTCCTGAGTTTATGTAGAATCATCAAAAGCATACCGAGTACATGTTCTCCCACAGCATCTCTATTTCCTTCTGGGGAATTGTAAACTTTGACCCCCATATTTCTAGCTTCTTCAAGGTTAATATTTTCTAAACCAGATCCACTTCTTGCAATCCACTTAAGTCGTGGCATGCATTTTAATAGTTCAGAATCAATAGTTAACCTAGATCTTAAGACTATCCCTTCTGTTTCGCATAATTGACCTTGAATAATATTTTGTCTTGAAACTTTTTGTTTATCGGAACAGATAAATCCATTCTCACTAAGTCTGGTCTGAAGGATGGGATGAACGGCGTCAAGAAATGCTACCTTCATGTTGTCAATTTAAATAATTGTGCTCATAAATGACCCTACACTGAAATATATAATTAATCCTATGATATCATTTGCAGTTGTGATAAAAGGACCTGTAGCTAGAGCTGGGTCTATCTTTCGTTTTTCTAGCATGAGTGGGACAAATGCGCCAAATAGCGCTGCGAAAATGATAACACAAAGTAGTGATATGCTTACAGTAGCACTAAGTGCTTTGTCGAACCCTAAAATAAGCGTGACTGCAAAAATAATTATTGAGCAGATTAAACCATTAAGAAGTCCTACACCGAGCTCTTTTACAAGACGACTCATGATGTTGTTGGTATTTATACTAGATGTCGCAAGACCTTGAACTACGATTGCTGATGACTGAACACCTACATTGCCACCCATAGCAGCGATTAAAGGAATGAAAAGTGCCATTTCTGGATTTGCTACAATATCGAAAGCACCGATAACATACGCACCTCCAACTCCTCCACCTAGGCCGATTAAAAGCCAAGGTAATCTCGCTCGGGTTAGAGTCCAGACAGAGTCATAAGATTCTACGTCTTCTGAAATTCCAGATGCAAGTTGATAATCACGTTCTGCCTCTTCTATAATTACATCTACCGCATCGTCGATTGTAATTCTTCCTAGTAAGATACCTTGTTCATCAACAACAGGAAGAGCGACGAGGTCGTAGCGCTCCATGAGGTTTACAACTAAATCCTCGTTTTCATTTACGTTAATTGACACTAAGTCATCGGAGTCCTTAAGCTCAACAACAGGTGTTTTCGTACTGGTAGCAGTTAGTAAAAGACTACTTAAACTCAGCCTGCCAGTTAGTTTACCCACTTTGTCTACAACATAAATGGTGTATATATTTTCAATTTCTTCTGCCTGAATTCTAATTTCACGTATCGCCCTAGAAACAGTCCATGTTTCATCAACACGAATAAGCTCTTTTGCCATTAGTGAGCCGGCAGTCCCCTCGTTGTAGGCGAGTAGCGATAATACATCTGATACAGATTCTTTATCTGTAACATGCGACATCACCTCCTCAACTTTTTCTGAAGAAAGTTCACCGATAATATCGGCAGCATCATCAGATTCAAGCCCATCTATTACATCCTCGGCGATTTCTTTAGATGTAAGAGTACTAAGCAGGTCTTCTCGAACTTCTTCGTCAAGTTCGTGTAGTACTTCAGACCTATAATCATCTTTAAGAACGCGATATATGTAATGAACGTCGTCGCGTCTGATTTGGTTTAATATAAGTGCAATATCTGATGCGTGAAGACTCTCCAGCAATGCCGATAAATCCCTATCCTTACCCTCTTCAATTAGAGAGTGCAGATTGTGCAGATATTCTTTAGTGAGTTCTAGCATGTTACTTGAAATGCGGGGCAAAGTTATGCTAGATTTATTTAGCGTTTTTTAATCTCTTAGAAATAAAAAAGTCCTTCACGAGTTTAGAGCATTCCTGCTCGAGAATACCATAAGTGACTTCAGTTTTAGGGTGTAGTAATCCATTATCTCCCACTTGTCCCCCATAACCTTCTTTATCTGGTGAGACCATCCATCTTCCGTAGCCTCTCTTTAAATCTTTTGCTCCATATACTATTCTTCCTATTCTAGTCCAAAACCCTGCTCCGGCACACATAGGGCAGGGTTCCATAGTGACGTAAAGTGTACATTCATCAAGGAATTTGCCTCCAAGAAACTCTGAAGCACTAGTAAAAGCTTGCATTTCTGCATGAGCGGTGAAGTCTTTCAAACGTTCACACAAATTATGCCCCCTTGCAATAACAGCCCCTCGTGAAACTATTATAGCTCCGACAGGAACCTCATCAAGTGAGCCTGCTTCTTGAGCTTCTTGCAAAGCTATTCTCATAAACCGCTCGTCTTCTGAGATTTGTTGAGTCGTGTTAGTTTCTAATTCTTGAGCCATGCTGCAAGTTCGTTTAAAGCGTTTCGGTTTGGAACTAAATCAGGAGGTTTTCCAGAAATTTCAGGTATATTAATTAATTCTAAATCTGCTTGAGAGCAGGTAGAAAACCCGAATTTATTTTTCCAAAGTATTGCTAACTCCTCTTGCTCTGCTTGACCTGGTGTAGGTATTAGAATTGCTCTAGATCTAAGGGCAACTAGATCTAAAAGTGTTGAATAACCACTGCGACAGATTAATGTGTCTGCTCTTAATATGAAGTTCTGAATTTCAATGTCAGAAGTGTCGTAAAGGGTTGTTACTTTTCCATCAATTCGCTTTCCTCCATCTGGCTTCCCCGCAATTATAACTCCACTCTTCCCAGAATTACTCATCCATTCCCTAAGGCCTTTTTCCATGAATGAACGATGTGGTTCTGGACCACTTACGATACCTACAAGAAGGGGAAGAGCTTCCGTGTCGTTTACTTCGCTTGTATTTAAATCGAATCGACTTAAAACGCCCACGTACTTAGTTTTTCTATGAATTGACTTCGAGGTGAGACCGCCAGAGATAGACTTCGAAACGCTCTTTACATCGGGAACCCAAACTTCATTAAACCTTCCCGCCATATATCGAAGCGAACTCTGAGCGAACGGTCTTAAAATTTTAGAAACAGGTAATCTTAATACGTGCGTCATCAAAATCGACTCTACGTCGGGGTGAAACGATCCATAGCAGTTATCGCTAAATATTTTCGTAATCCCTCGTTCTTTCACGTGTTTCGCCGTCCATTTCTTTTCCTCAATAATGCTTGTGATTAACCCTGGAGTTTGGACTACAATCTTAAGCATAGTTCCATTCTCACTATATTCAATAATTCGGCCTGGTTTCTCAAAAAAGGCCACTCTATTCATGTCATTCCCCCTTTCTATCAGTCTTCTTTCAAGCCAAACCAAAGAATCGCCAGCACTCGCAACGTCTACACTCCACCCTAAATCCAAAGCTCCCTCTATAATTGGGAGCGTTCTTGTCGCGTGACCCAATCCCCAATTTAAGACAGCAATTAGTATCCGAGACATGGCTACAAGTTCCTAATTTTGTAGTTGCGAATTACATTTGCTATAGATAAAAAAATGGGAAAGGATAAACTAAGAAAGTGGGCTGAAAATGAAACGTTTAATCACGTTTTCGAGCCTTGCTTACAAGAAGCTGTCAAGGGACTTGATGGAGATCTAAAAGGTAAATGGGCTTCTGAGGTGTTTAAGAATGATAATCCTATAACTCTAGAACTAGGGTGTGGGAAAGGTGAATATACCGTAGGCCTTGCTAGGAAATATCCGAACAGGAATTTTATAGGTGTTGATATCAAGGGGCACAGGTTTTGGCGAGGAGCGAAAACTGCTATGGAAGAAGCATTACCAAATGTGTCTTTTTTAAGAACTAGACTTGAGTTTATCGATAAATATTTCGAGGCTGGTGAGGTAAGTGAGATTTGGCTTACATTTTCAGATCCACAGCCTAAAGATGAGAAGGGGACGAAAAGAATTACTTCGCCTGTTTATATTGAACTTTATAAGAAAATTCTTAAGCCGGGGAGTTTAATTAATGTGAAAACAGACTCAGTTCTTCTATACGATTTGTCAAAGGAAGGGTATTTAGAAAATGGCTATAAATTCAATTATGATAGTAAGGATGTTTATGGTGAATTAGTTGATAGAGTCCCCAAAGACCTTCGAGACTCACTTGAAATCATTACTTTTTATGAAAAGCGATGGCTTTCTGAGGGAAAAAAAATCCATTTCATTCAGTTAGAAGTTTAAAAGTATGACACTGTGAGTTTTAATAATGATGTATTCGATGTTGTGAGGCTTATCCCTAAAGGGAGGGTCACAGCATATGGAGCAATAGCGAAATACTTAGGCGATGCAAGAGCAAGCAGAAGAATAGGTTGGGCTTTAAATAAAAGTTTCAAGATTACTCCTTCAGTACCAGCTCACAGAGTAGTTAACAGGCTAGGTATGTTGTCTGGCGCTCTACACTTCCCTCCAGAGATGTCTATGGCTGAAAAGTTAGAAAATGAAGGGATAGTGATTAAAGATGGTCAAGTAGTTGAGTTCAAGATACTTTTTTGGGATCCTATGACCGAACTTTGAGGTTATGAATTTTAAGACCAACTATGGATATTACTAAAGAGAAGGTCGTTAAGGCTTTAAGTGGTGTGATGGAACCGGACTTGGGTAAAGATATTGTATCATTAGATTTGGTGTCAAACCTTGAGATTAGTGGCTCGAAAGTTAGCCTGACTGTAAAATCTAGTAATCCAGCTCTGCATGCAAGGAAAAGAATGCAAGAAGCTGTTGAATTTGGTCTAGAAAGAGAATTCGGATCTAATATTCAGGCAGAAATTACTGTTGAAGCTCTTCCTAAAGAGGAACGAACTGTTGAAACAAGAAAAGTCATGCCTGGAGTGAAGCAAATTATCGCTGTAGCATCAGGTAAAGGAGGCGTAGGTAAAAGTACGGTAAGTGCTAACCTAGCTGTTGCTCTTGCTCAACTTGGATATAAAGTGGGGCTATGTGACGCTGATATTTATGGCCCGAGTATTCCAACTATGTTCGGAGTTCAAAATGAAAGTCCCAAACCTGTTGAGGTTAATGGAAAGCAGTTGATGTCACCCGTTGAGAAATACGGAGTAAAGATGCTTTCCATTGGCTTTTTTGCAGATCCAGACCAAGCTATAGTTTGGCGAGGCCCTATGGCTACTAAAGCATTAAAACAACTTTTTAATGATGTTACCTGGGGAGATTTGGACTTTATGATAGTGGACCTACCTCCTGGAACAGGGGATATTCACCTCAGTCTTGTCAGTGAATTAGATTTAGCGGGTGCAGTAGTAGTTTCTACACCTCAAGACGTAGCACTTGCTGATGCTAGAAAAGGAGTAGGAATGTTCAAGTTAGAGGCTATAAATGTTCCTGTCCTAGGAATGATAGAAAATATGGCTTACTTCATTCCTCCTGACGCTCCTCAATTTAAATACCATATATTCGGACGTGACGGTGTAAAACGTCTTGCTGAGTCACTGAAGGTTCCTTTCCTTGGAGAGCTTCCCCTACTCCAGACTATACGTGAGTCAGGTGACATAGGTCGTCCAGCAGTATTGCAAGGTGATTCAGAGGCCGCAGCGGCATTCCGTTCTGTAGTGTCTAACTTGCTAGAAGTTTTAGGTAAAACAGTGAAAAAATAATGGAGCAAATAATTCCTCAACAACACAGAGAGCTCGCAAGTCGCATAGAACTTGCACTTTCTCAAATCCGCCCTTATTTAGAGGCTGATGCTGGGGATATTACTCTGAAAGAAATAACTGAAGATTTGGTTGTGAAAGTTGAACTTCACGGATCTTGTGTAGACTGTTCACTAATATCTATGACCATGAAAGGAGGTGTGGAGTCTGCCATTAAAAGTGTTGCTCCAGAAATAAAATCAATAGAAGCGATAAATCTATGATCCAAACAAATATTCTAATTATTGGAGCTGGCCCAGTCGGATTGTTTACAGTTTTCGAAGCGGGTTTGTTAAAATTACAATGCCATATTATTGACGCTCTTCCTCAACCAGGAGGACAATGCTCTGAGATATATCCCAAAAAGCCCATCTATGATATACCCGCATATCCGTCTATACTTGCTGGAGATTTGACGGCAAAACTGATGGAACAAATAAAGCCGTTTTCTCCTGGGTTTACACTTGGCGAGAGGGCAGAGGTTATCGAAAAAGACAGTGAAGGTCAGTTTATCGTCACGACGAATAGAGGAACTAAACACAGAGCTCCAATTATTGCAATTGCTGCAGGCTTGGGATGTTTCGAGCCTCGAAAGCCGCCTGTGGAAGGTCTTGCTAACTTCGAAGACAAAGGTGTTGAGTACATTATCAAAGATCCTGAGTTCTACCGAGATAAGAAGGTCGTTATTTCTGGAGGAGGAGACTCCGCTCTTGACTGGACGAATTTTCTAGCTGACGGAGTTGCTTCAGAAGTAACTCTAGTGCATAGACGTCCTAGTTTTAGAGGTCACCCGGACAGTGTCCAAAAGGTTATGGATCTTGCTCAGTCCGGTAAGATTAATCTAATCACAAATGGAGAGGTCGTAGGTGTTGCGGGAAATGGATCTTTGGATTCGGTAGAAGTAAAACACAAATCTGACGGTATGATTTCTCTCGCAACCGATCATTGGATTCCTCTTTTCGGGTTAAGTCCTAAACTTGGACCTATCGGAGAATGGAAGTTAAACATTAAAAAAAATGCTATCGAAGTTGATACTTTTGATTATTCAACTAACGTTCCTGGTATTTACGCTATAGGTGATATAAACACATACCCTGGAAAATTAAAGTTGATACTATGTGGTTTCCATGAAGCGACACTAATGGTACAGAGTGCTTATAAAAGGATTTATCCCGACAGAAATTTGGTCTTAAAGTACACAACTGTAAGTGGTGCTCCCAGTATGTAAGGGCTTGCTAAAAGTATTTACCCTGATAACGCATTAGAGAAATGGAGGATATAATCAAAATAACTGTCATAGACAGAGATGATGAGAGGCATGAGTTAGATGCCCCTACGGACATGAATATGAACATGATGGAGCTTTGCAAAAGCTATGATCTCCCTGTGGAAGGAACTTGTGGAGGTATGGCAATGTGTGCAAGTTGTCATATGTATGTTATAAGCGCTCACGAATTATCTGAGCGTTCCGATGACGAAGAGGATATGCTCGATGAGGCTTTTAATGTTGAGGATAATAGCCGTCTTGGATGCCAAATCAAACTCGCAATCCACCTTGATGGCCTCGAAGTGAAGCTAGCCCCAGTAGGGTAGAGTCTATAGGGTATTGTAGCTAAAAATCCCCTACCCCAGAATTTAATAGAACTCCAGAGGACATAAGGTCAGCCAAAATTGGCGACCGTTCTAGTTCTTTTACTGCAGAAATATGATGAGGAGCGTGAGTGTCAGAGCAAATCATCCTCACCCAACCATTTTCTATTGCGAATAAGGCAGTTTCTTTTGCTAAATCTCCATAAGCTCCTGAAAGCGTCGCGGCATTTATTGACAGAATAACTCCTTTAGAATGTAATTCTTTCAGCTTATCCCTGTCCATATTCCAATAAGGATACCTAGCGCAATGGGCTAAAACGGGAGTTAGTCCTGAAGTTTGCATTTTAAAAATAGCTTCGGCTAAAAGCCCTTCGTTAGGTGCTTCATGAAAGGCGAATTCAAAGAGTATCATCTCCATTTTTTCTCCCGTGACAGGGTCTTTACATGGAAAAGTGAGAAGGACATTATCTGCGTTACTTGCTTCAGAGAGTAAGTCGATAAAATTTTGTTCTAAGAAATATTCAGCACCCAGGAGAAGTTCTATAGGAGGAAGTTTGCGAGCAACCTCCCTTTTTAGTTCCTCAAATTTGGGCTTTAGAATCTCAGGAGTATTTGGGTATAAATCGGACATAATATGAGGGGTAATTACCAGTCTCTTATATCCCAAATCTTGGAGTCGTTGTATTAAAGCAACTGCTGTTTCCATATCGTGCGCACCATCATCAACTCCTGGCACAAGATGGCTATGTACGTCTGTGAAAAGGTCTCCTAAATCGTTAAAAACCTGCTTAGAGCTGACAACTTTATTAGCGAAAAAAAACTTTCGGAGACATTTGAACATTAATCGTAAGTTTAAGTATTTCGATATTTTCCAGATGTGATATTTTCCATCCATTTGGAGTTGTTTAAATACCAAACCACAGTTTTCTTCAACCCTTCTTCGAAACTAACGCTTGGCTTCCATCCAAGTTCATCCTCGATTTTACTTGCGTCAATAGCATATCTCATATCATGACCTGCACGATCTTTTACGAATGTGATAAGTGAATTTGAAGTTCCGGCTTCTCGTCCTAACTCAGAGTCAACAATTTCAATTAGATATTTAACCAAGTCAATATTTGTCCACTCGTTCAGCCCTCCGATATTATAAGTTTCACCTAAAACTCCCTCATGTAAAATCAAATCTATCGCCCTTGCATGGTCATCAACGAAAAGCCAATCTCTAATGTTTTTCCCCTCACCATAAATAGGTAAGTTTTTATTCTCGCATATGTTTTTTATCATTAACGGAATTAACTTTTCAGGAAATTGATTCGCCCCGTAATTGTTTGAGCAATTACTAATGACTACTGGGAGTTTATACGTGTGGTAATATGCTCTTACAATATGATCGCTTGAAGCTTTTGACGCGCTGTACGGACTTCTAGGGTCATATGATGTGGTTTCTGAAAACAACCCTTCGTTTCCTAAAGACCCATAGACTTCGTCAGTAGAAATGTGGTAGAATATTTTGTTTGTATCAACGATTTCGTCATCCCTTGTATCTATCCAAGTAGCTTTTGCAATCTCTAAAAGCGCAGCTGTTCCCAATATGTTTGTCTCTAAGAAAGCCTGCGGATTTTCAATGCTTCTATCGACATGACTTTCCGCTGCGAGGTGCACCACGGCGTCGAAATCGTGTTCCTCAAACAGGGAACGAAGTAGATCTCGGTCACAAATATTCCCTTTTACAAATGAATATTTTTCAGAATCAATATCGACAAGGTTGTCAATATTCCCCGCATAAGTCAGTAGGTCTAAGTTCACTATTTTACAATCCGAATGTTTTTGCAACAACATACGAACTACATGCGAGCCGATAAAGCCGGCACCACCAGTTACTAATATGGATTTCAGTTGTCTCATAGACTCCAGTAATCTAATTTATTAATTTGGTTTCTGAAAATCCCTTTCAAATCCACTAAAACACCATCGCCACCTTCGAGTAGCTTGCAGAAATCAGGTTCAGTTAAATTCGCATACTCGGTGTGGTTTACGGCTACTATAATAGCATGATATGCTCCTAGTTCCGGTTTTTCTACGAGGTCTATACCATATTCGGCCTTTACTTCATCAACATGCGCCATCGGGTCTACGACGTCAACTTTAACATTGAATGATTCTAGCTCAGTAATAACATCAACTACTTTTGTATTTCTAATATCTTCAACGTTTTCTTTAAAGGTCAAACCCATCACTAGAACTCTAGCTCCGAGTGCATTAACTCCACGAGATAGAATTTTTTTGACGGTTTGTTTCCCTACATAAAATCCCATGCTGTCGTTAATATAACGAGCGGAATTTATCACTTTTGCGTGGTAACCTAGCTTACTAGACTTCCAAGTGAGATAGTAGGGATCTATCCCTATACAATGTCCTCCTACTAAACCTGGCTTGAAGGGTAGGAAGTTCCATTTGGTGCCAGCAGCTTCAAGAACTTCATAAGTGTTTATTCCTACACGGTTAAAAATAATACTTAGCTCATTTACGAGTGCTATATTGAGGTCACGTTGTGTATTTTCAATAATTTTACTCGCCTCAGCCACTTTTATATTGCTGACTCTATGTGTTCCGGCTTTAACAACTAGTTCGTAAATATTGGCGATTTCATTAGTCGCAACTTCGTCACAACCTCCTACAACTTTAACGATAGTTTCAAGAGTGTTTACTTTATCACCGGGGTTAATTCTTTCAGGAGAGTACCCAACTTTAAAATCTTCAATATATTTGAGACCGCTCTCTTTTTCTAGTACGGGAATACAATCTTCTTCTGTACATCCGGGATAAACAGTACTCTCGTACACGACATAGTCACCTTTCTTTAGAATTTTCCCGAGTGTGGCTGACGCAGACAGGAGAGGAGTGAGGTCTGGTTGATGTGACGGATTAATGGGAGTAGGAACTGCTACGATATGAAAATTCGCGGTGCGTAAATCTTCGTAATTTGCAGTAAATGTAATGTCGCAGCCCTCGAAATCACTGTGATCTAATTCCCCAGATGGGTCAACATTATTCTTCATCATCTGTACTCTCTCCTCGTTAATGTCGAAGCCTATGACTTTTACTTTTCTTGCAAAAGCTAGGGCGATTGGGAGTCCCACATATCCAAGTCCCACAACGCTAATCGTAGCGTCACCTGATGTCAATCTATCTAGCATGGGTGCACATTATTTTCAGTATCTAATCTAAATTTATTACCTGTCTCAGGACAAGCCGATATTCCATTATCGTTGAACTCTAATTTATGTCCGTTTGGTGACATCCATCCAATTCTTTTTGCGGGGTTTCCCACAACGAGCTCAAAAGGTTTTACGTTTTGAGTAACCACGGCTCCCGCGCCGATAAAAGCAAAGTTTCCAATCGTCGTACCACAAACAATAGTTGCGTTAGCACCTATCGTTACACCGTCTCCAACAACGGTCGGCGCGTAGGCGTCACGCCTAACTACAACACTCCTTGGGTTTTTTACGTTAGTAAATACACAGCTAGGTCCGAGAAAAACATCGTTTCCAAGCGTGACGCCCTCGTACAGGCTAACATTGTTCTGTATTTTACAGTTTGAGCCTGAAGTAACTCCGGCTGCTACGAAACAATTCTGTCCCAACGAAGTGCCTGTACCGAGCCGTGCTCCTCCCATCACATGACAGAAGTGCCATACCTTAACCCCCTCGCATAATTTCGCACCATCGTCGATTACGGCAGTTTCGTGTACATAAACGCTACTCTCGCTTTTTACATGACTAGCCTTCACTTCGGAATTATTTCTTGATGTATGCGCCAAAATCTTTGTGTTCGTTTCGTGTAAGCTCTTCTTTAGAGAGAGACTTGAAATATTCGAAAGTACGTTTAAGACCTTCTAACCTGTCTATTTTAGGTTCCCAATTTAAAACTTCTTTCGCTCTAGTAATATCTGGGCGCCTTTTCTTCGGGTCGTCAATAGGCAGGTCTTTTAGAATAATTTTAACATCAGCCCCCGTTAATTTCAAGACCTCCTTTGCGAAATCTAAAATAGAAATTTCTACAGGATTTCCGAGATTCACGGGTCTAGATTCAGAGCTGAAATGTAGCTTGAAGATACCGTCAATTAAATCATCGACATAACAAAAACTTCTCGTTTGGGAACCATCTCCGAAGACAGTTATATCTTCGCCACGCAAGCTTTGGCCTATGAAAGCCGGAAGAGCGCGACCATCGTTGAGTCGCATGCGTGGGCCATAAGTATTGAAGATGCGGGCTATCCTAGTCTCGAGTCCGTGGTAAGTATGATACGCAGTAGTGATGGCTTCTTGGAACCTTTTAGCTTCATCATAAACTCCGCGCGGGCCTATTGGATTTACGCTACCCCAATATTCCTCATGTTGAGGATGAACTTCGGGGTCTCCATAAATTTCACTCGTTGAAGCGATAGTAATTCTCGCCTTTTTATCTTTAGCTAGTCCTAAAAGACGATGAATCCCAAGTGAACCTACTTTTAAAGTTTGAATAGGAATTCGTAGGTAGTCAATTGGACTTGCAGGAGAGGCGAAATGCAGAATATGATCAAGTTTTCCCTCTACATGAGTGAAATTTGTTACATCGTGATGCTTAAATGTAAATCCTTCTTTTCCGTTAAGGTGTTCGAGATTTTTTAGGTCTCCCGTAATAAGATTATCCATTGCGATTACCTCAAATCCTTCACTAAAGAATTTGTCACAAAGGTGAGATCCCAAAAATCCAGCAGCTCCAGTTATGAGGACTCTTTCTCTCATTTGGTTTTTTTCGAATTGTAATCCAAAACACTTATTATGGACTTCCTTCCGACACTGTGATACGTAAACCCAAGCTCCTCCATCTTATCACATTCGTAAAGGTTGCGACCATCAAAAATTACCGGATTCGACATAGTAGATTTCATTGCTTCGAAATCGGGATTCCTGAAAGCGGCCCATTCAGTACAAATAAGTAAAGCTTCCGCTCCTAATATCGCCTCTGTAGATCTATGAGCATACGTAACTTTGTCTCCCAAAATTACTTTTACGTTATCCATTGCTTCAGGATCGTAAACAGTAAGTTCTGCTCCGGCATCTAAAAGTAACGATATTATATCTATCGATGGAGCTTGTCTGATATCATCTGTTTCAGGTTTAAATGACAGCCCCCAAATTGCAATTTTCTTACCAAATAAATCGCCTCCGAAATGTTTTTTCATAATGGGGAACATCATGACTTTCTGCTTTGCATTAACGGCCATTACACTTTCAAGAATGCTGAATTCGCAACCTATTTCTTTACCGCTGCGATGAAGAGCTTGCACATCTTTAGGAAAGCAACTTCCGCCATATCCCATGCCAGGGAATAGAAAACGAGGCCCTATCCTAGAGTCAGTACCTATTCCACGCCTCACCAAATCAACATCCGCTCCCACCTCTTTACAATAATTAGCCACCTCGTTCATAAAAGTGATTTTCGTCGCAAGGAATGCGTTAGCAGCGTATTTGGTTAATTCAGCACTACGTTCATCCATAAAGATTACAGGATTCCCTTGTCTAACGAATGGCTTGTAAAGTTCTTCCATCAAAGCTCGTGATCTATCACTGGAACACCCTACAACGACTCTGTCTGGCTTCATGAAATCATCGACGGCATAACCTTCTCTGAGAAATTCGGGGTTAGAAACCACATCGAATTCAACTTTACATTTTGAACCGATAACTTCTCTAATTCTATCTGCCGTCCCAACAGGTACTGTGCTTTTATCTACAATGACTGTGTATTTGTCAATGACTACACTTAAATCTCTTGCAACTTTAAGAATATACTGCAAATCAGCAGACCCATCTTCTCCAGGAGGGGTAGGTAGAGCTAGGAATACTATACTGCTTTTCTTAACTGCTGAAGCCAAATCAGTTGTGAATTCTATCCTTCCAGCTTCAATATTTCTTACCAAAAGGCTTTCAAGATGTGGCTCATATATTGGAACTACACCAGAAGAGTATGCTGCTACCTTTGCTGCGTCAATATCAACACAAGTAACTTTATTCCCTGTCTCAGCAAGGCAAGTTCCAGTTACTATCCCCACATACCCTGTTCCTACAACTGTAATATTCATTTTAACTTATACATTTAACTAAACTCTCAACAATGTAAATCTGTTGTTCACGGCTAAGTTCAGTATGCATTGGTAGAGAAAGCACATTTTTTGATAGTTTTTCACTAATCGGAAAATCTCCTTTCTTATATCCCAAACCTTTAAATGCTTTATGCTCGTGAATTCCTTTCGGATAATACACACCTGTAGGTATCCCAAACTCTAATAACCCTCTTGCGACCTCATCCCTCATCCCGTTTGTAATCCTAAGAGTATATTGATGAAAAACGTGGGTGGAACTATCGCTGCGGACCGGGGTTTCAACTCCTTCTACATCTTCTAGTAGTTCGTCATATCTACAAGCGGCTTCCTGCCTTTTAGAGATATAACCTGCAAGGTGTGGTAATTTCACTCTTAAAATAGCAGCTTGTAGAGAGTCAAGTCGAGAGTTCATCCCTATTACGTCGTGCTCGTATTTAACTAAGCCACCATGATTAGCTATTTGTTTTGCTTTTTTCGCTAAAGTTTCATCTAGAGTAATAACAGCTCCTCCATCTCCTAAACACCCCAGATTTTTACTTGGAAAAAAGCTAGTTGTACCAAATGATCCGAATAAACCACTAGTCCCACTTAACCCCTTTTCATTGCAATAAACGCTTAAAAGAGATTGGGCAGTGTCCTCAATTAAAGGGATATTGTGCTTTTTCGATATACTCATCAGCTTGCCCATATCTGCACATTGACCAAATAAATGAACCGGAACAATCGCCTTAGTATTTTCAGTTATTGCGTTTTCTACCGCTTCACAGTCGATGTTAAAAGTGTCTTCATAAACATCAACTAAAACGGGAGTAGCACCTAGCATAGATACCACTTCTACTGTAGAAATGAACGTGAAGTTAGGCGTGATTACCTCATCTCCATGGCCTATTCCCATAGCCATAAGTGCAATTTGAAGAGCATCAGTACCATTAGCACATGGAATCACGAAAACCTCCTCCTCTGAAATTACACCTCCAAGTTCTTTTGCAAATTCTTGTACTTCCTCCCCTCCAATAAATCTTTCAGAACTCAAAACTCTATCAATGGCTTCATCTATTTCTGGTTTGATGCGGTTCATCAGTCCTTTTAGATCCACCATTTTAATTTCCTCCATCTCTGACTTGTTGTTTGTATTCAGTATTTTCAATAGATGGCGAAGATACACTTCTTGGAATTTGTTCTAAAGAACTAAGGTGTCAAATTTTAAAATACAAAACCTAACTTCGCTACCATGAATTATATGCAGAAGTCGGTAGTAATGTCTATGAAAATTTATGTAATAGCATTGTTGTCTATACCCTGCATTTTGTGTTCTCACAGTGCTTCAGCCCAAACCACTCGCGACGTAGCTTCAACTCCACTTAAATCGCCTCACATATCTATAACGTCAGGGGGATTTCTTCCTATCGCGGATTTGA
The DNA here is from genome assembly GCA_002746975.1 of Bacteroidota bacterium. GTDB lineage: Bacteria > Bacteroidota > Bacteroidia > Flavobacteriales_D > Sanyastnellaceae > UBA974. The sequence continues at coordinate 22,903 of NVXE01000007.1, forward strand.
ATGCCCGATTCGGGGCTTTTGCAACTATCGGAGCTTCGTTCGGCGTAAAAACCGAAAAAAATAAATATTTCGGTTTTCGCCTCACGTACCTCACGGGTGCCGAAGCTCAAGAGCCAGAGCTATTGTCGAACCTCCTCACGACTGATGGAGAAATAATCGACAACGAAGGAGATGTCGCAAGAATAACGGTAACGGGACGAGGAGCCATAATAGGGGTACACGGAGGAACCATTATACCCTTCGGTCGTACTAACATAAATTCAGGACTTTTTCTTCGTGGAGGCATAGGTTCGATTCATCACAAGATTGGATTTGATTTTACAGAGAATCATATTTCACAGCTCGAAGATCCATACCTCCCAGGCTATGACAGGTTGTCTTGGGGTGGTTATGTCTCCGGGTTCGTTGGGTATTGGCACATGGATACCTATCGTAGAGTCAATGCATACGGAGGTATATTCGGATTTGCTGCTCGCACTACTCCACTTAGAACGATGAATTTCGATACGGGCATTCCGGATTTAGGTCACCGATTTGATGCTGGTATCGGTATAGAACTAGGATGGGTTCTTCATATTTATAAACGAGCCCCCAAAGAATATTGGTACTAGTAGTTTACTCGCTTTTAGCTCGATTTGCGGCGCTCCTTATTCGCCTTTTTGCCATTTTAGGTCACTCTAAATCGTCGGCCTTGCTTAAAATGCGCGCCGCAAATAACGATATAGATTTCACTTATACCGGAAATGATAGCGAGAGTTCACCTTACGCTTGGTTTCACTGTGCTTCTTTAGGGGAGTACGAACAAGCTGCTCCCGTAATCGAGTCCTACATATCAAGATATCCAAGTACTCCTATTTTATTGACGTTGTTTTCGCCTTCGGGATTTTTACCTCTTACTACTAAGAGTATCCCGAAATGGTTGCGCCCTCAGGATAAGATTGCTGCATTACCTCTAGACACACCAATTGCGGTAAGTAAGTTTTTGAAATATCCGGGGTTGAAATTAAAATTTTTCGCGACATGTAAATATGAGGTTTGGCCAGTATTACAAAATAAACTCTCTAAAGCGGGCATCCCATCCTTCGTTTTCGCAGCACATTTCACCCCCGAATCCGCCTCCCTTAAATCTAACTTCATAGGACGATTTTTACTCTCTTCATGGAGAACATTCGACAAAATATTCACCCAAGACGAGTCTTCATCAAAACTACTTAAGGTCCACGGAATAGAGTCCATATCCGTGGGTGACCCACGCGCGGACAGAGTTTTGCGATTAGCGGAAGAAGTTGACACTAAGTCTTTTGCGGATTTATTGTTGTGGAAAGGATCTGCAAGAGTCGTCTTAGCAGGCAGCTCTTGGCCAGAGGAGGAATCAGCCCTCGCACTCTGCAATTGGGATAATGAAACTAAGCTTATCATTGCTCCGCACGAAGTTGACGAGGCGCATATTTCTAGCATAGTCGAGAAGTTCTATAACGATATCCCTAACGGTATTTCTAAATTATCGTCCGGATCTCCCCCCCAATCTTCCTCCGTCCTAATTATCGACTCCATAGGCCTACTTTCATCCCTATATGCTTTAGCCGACTTAGCTGTAATCGGCGGTGGGTTTGGCTCCGGAATTCACAACGTGCTAGAGCCAGTTGCTTTTGGAGTTCCTGTAATTTCTGGACCAAACATCGCTCGTTTTCGTGAAGCCCACGCCCTAAAATCTATCGGAGCACTTCAAGTAGCCGATTCTGTATATGATCTCCGAGATCTATTAGAGGAGCTACTTTTAAAGAATAACTCTGCTCATTTAAAGGACATAGGAAGCTCGGCAAAGTCTTGGCTTATTGAGCAAAAGGGAGCAGCAGAAAAAATCACGTCTTATTTACCCTAATCTCCCAAATAACTACGTAACTTTGCGCCGGCCAATGCCCGGATGGTGGAATTGGTAGACACGTCAGACTTAAAATCTGATGACCGTAAGGTCGTGCGGGTTCAATTCCCGCTCCGGGTACCACCACACAAAAGAGCCGCACGAAAGTGCGGCTTTTTTTATTCCAAAAAAGAATCCAAAGCGAAGCGCCGCTATTAAGTGCCCCTCATTTACCCAAGCTCGCTTGAGGTGAATGAGGGTGCGAAAGAGCAAGGAGGCAAAGCCTCCAGGATTCTTAAAAGGAATAAAAGAAAGCTAATTTCAAGAATTTCGCCTCATTTGTGTTGGTGGAGTAAGCCCCCCTTATTATCATCGAGCCGCGCGAAGCAAGAGCGAAGATAATTCCCGCTCCGGGTACCACCACACAAAAGAGCCGCACGAAAGTGCGGCTTTTTTTATTCCAAAAAAGAATCCAAAGCTAAGCGCCGCTATTAAGTGCACCTCATTTACCCAAGCTCGCTTGAGTTTATTTATTTATGTTTACTGAGAAATTAAAAACGTCAGGTCTAGAGTAGTTTCCTACTGCATCGAACATCCTTTTTACTTCAATGATTTCATTAAGGTCGATATCGGCATATAAAATCCCTTCTTCTGCTTCAAGGGGGCCAGCAATAATTTGGCCTTTAGGGTTAATGATACAACTATTACCTGCATTAATCCATTCCCTTCCCTCTGGATACAGTTTCTTGAATTCATATGCATCTGGAATATCATCCATGCTTAATGCCATACATGCACTTATAACAAATACTCCACCCTCACGGGCAATATGTTGCATGGATTGACGCCAGTTAGGACTCTTATCCCAAGTAGGGGAGGCTAATATTTGAGCCCCTGTTTCATATACAGCGTTCCTTGCTAGTGGCATAAAGTTTTCCCAGCAAATCAGTCCGGCAATTTTACCGGCTTGTGTATCGTATGATTTAAATGTTGACCCATCTCCTTGAGACCAAACTAGTTTTTCACCCCCCGTAGGAATCAATTTGCGATGTTTCCCCGTTATTTCACCCTTTTCGTTAATAAATAGGAGGCTATTAAATAAGCTAGTACCGCTAGTTTCAGAATTTCGCTCATGCATCCCCATAACGACACTTACTCCTGCAGATTTAGCGGCTTCGCATAGCTTGTTTGTGGTGTTGTCAGGAATCGAAACAGCATTTTCAACGAGTTTCACATAGAGCTGGTTTAATTCAGCTCCTTTGCTATTGGGGATTAACCATACCCAATCTGGATATCCGGAAATATATGCTTCGGGAAAAACAATGAGCTTCGCTCCATTTTCACCTGCTTCTAAAATAGCCTTACATGCCTTGTCAGTCGTTTTAACTTTATCCAGGAACACAGGAGATAGTTGTGCTGCTGCTATTTTTGTTTTATTCATAATTTGAGTTTATGCTTTTCAAAACGTAAATAATCCTATAACACTCAAATCTAAGGAATTAAGTCGTTAATTAAGAATGTCTTATAAGTAGAATGTTCTATAAGTAGAATTGGCAATGCATAAATGAATTTGTTTTTCATCGTTGAATAACGTTGACATAGCTAGTAAAAATAAATTTTATTAAAACAATTGAACAACAAGTGAAGTAATATGAAATATGAAGAATAATATGCGTATATTTGCACTTCAAATAAAATTTAGGTAAATATGAGTAACGGTACAGTAAAGTTTTTTAATGATTCAAAAGGATTTGGATTCATTACTCCAGACGAAGGTGGAAAAGATGTTTTTGTTCATGCAAATGCACTAAGCGAGGATATCAGAGAAGGAGACAATGTAAGTTTTGACATTGAGGAAGGCCCTAAAGGTCTTAACGCAGTAAATGTGAAAGTAGTTTAAAGATTACTATAACTTATTAGTTGAAAAAGTCTCTCCAGTTTGGGGAGACTTTTTTTTGCTTATTACTTTTCGTTTATTCTGCTTAATCGGTTACATTATCTGCATTCACGCCTTTTAAATAGATAAAGTGAATCGTTAGCCAGGATAAGATATACCCAGTGATAATATCAAAAATGTGGTGTTGGTGCACTAATACTACAGAGAAAGAAATGAGAATTAACCAAAAGATAAGTAGAGCATGAAAAAGCTTGCTTTTGGTTTGATTAATAATCGCAAATACTGAGATAGTTGAAAACGTAATGTGTAGAGAGGGGTAGAGGTTATATGGTAGGTCTAAAGTATGAAGGAAAGAAAATATTGCTTCAAACCCTGTAGTGTTTGCGCTCCTTGAAAACCCAAGTTCTCCAGGGAATATTATAAAAATTATACTTGCAATAACAGAGCTTACGATCAAAGAGATACTCAGAGATCGAATTGCATTGGGTAGTTTTATGATCACGAAATTAAGAGCTAATAGAATATAATAGGACTCATATATAGTGATAAACTCAGGGATTTGTGGTATTTCCTTTTCAAATTCCATGTACATTGTAAAGTGAGTAGGGGAGCTTTCAGCCATGCAATTAGTAAGTAGGTAAAGCCCTCCACTAAATAATATGCAAAGTCCTCCCCAAAAAGCTTTAGTCATTTTGTTTGAAATATTGTCAGGAATTCATAAATCTAACGACTAATTTATAAATATCACGTTATGAATAGAAAGGTTAAACCATTGATAGGAGTTTCGTTAGTTCTAATATTATCTATCATTACTATTTCGTCACTTACTCCCCAAGGTGTAACTCCCTTGGGAATTCAAGTAGGAGAGAAAGCGCCTATGTTTGAGGCAATAACTCTTTCAGGAGAGCCTTTTAATCTTAAGGAGGCAACTAGTTCTGGGCCAGTAGTAGTGGTTTTCTATCGAGGTCAATGGTGTCCGATTTGTAATAAACATCTCAGTAATCTACAAGACAGTTTATCATTGATACTTGATCTTGGAGCTCAAGTTGTAGCTATTTCTCCTGAACGACCAGAATTACTTCATGAAACAGCAGATTTAACGGGTGCGGAATTTACTTTGGTTTATGACGAAGGGTACAAGATATCAGATGCTTATGGAGTGACATTTACGCCTAATCGCTTTAAGAAATTCATCTACAATACTTTTATGCGGGCAAGCCTGCGTTCAGCCCATTCCGATGACACTCAGCGACTGCCAGTTCCAGCTACTTATGTTATAAATAAGTCAGGCCAAATTATTTGGCGTCAGTTTGATACTGATTACTACAATAGATCTTCTGTAAAAGAAATAATTAATGCACTTAACTAACTAACTATTCTAGTTTCGTTCTTGAAATTTTATTGATAAGCTGTTTACGCAATACCTTTTCCCGGTAGGAGAAGGCCCATCGTTAAAAAGGTGGCCCATGTGTCCACCGCAAGATTTACAGGTTATTTCTGTTCTAAACATTCCATGTGATTTATCTAAGGATTCATCAATAGCATTTGAGCTAGCTGTGGCAAAGAAACTAGGCCAACCACAACCGCTATCAAATTTAGCTTCTCCTTCAAAAAGTTGCTCACCACATCCCTTACAAACGTAATCTCCTTCTTGGTAAAAATTATCGTACTCACCTGAGAATGGAGGTTCGGTACCCTTTTCTCGAAGTATTCTATATTCTTCTTGAGATAACTCCTTCGCCCAGTCTTTTTCTGTTTTTTTCATTTCTCAATATATTCACCTAAATTTATAAAATACTTCTCTTTCAAAATGCTTATTTTAAGAAATATAATTGCAGTAGTAATTGGGTTTATTATAGGATCAATTGTAAACATTCAAATAATAGACATTGGAATGTCTGCAATTCCTCTGGTCGAAGGAATAGATCCTATGGATGCTTTAGAGTGGGACATGAAACATTTTATCACACCTTTTTTTGCTCATGCTCTAGGCACTCTTTCGGGTGCTTTCGTTGCGGCTGTAGTCGCATCAACTAATAAGAAGATTTTTGCTCTTGTTATAGGAACTTTATTTCTTGCTGGCGGAATAGCTATGGTTTTTATAATCACAGCACCAGTGTGGTTTATAGTCTTAGACCTGATAGTTGCATATATCCCTATGGGATGGATAGGATGGCGTTTGGCGAGTTCAATAAAGTTTAATTGACTCGTTCATCGTATTCTCATTACTGATAAGTACCACTTTTGCCTTCACTTTTCAGTCACTACATATTTGTGACCAAACGATTATTTTATTTCTAAAATCAATCTACAACCTCAACCTTGAAGGTATCGCCCCCACGGATTTGGTCTATAACATCTAACCCTTCGACGACCTTGCCGAAACATGTGTGATTGCCATCCAAATGAGAAGTGTTCGTGCGAGAGTGTACTACGAAAAATTGTGATCCTCCAGTATTACGCCCAGCGTGAGCCATAGAAAGCACACCCTTATCGTGATATTGATTCTCTCCATCTAGCTCACAATCTATTTGATATCCAGGTCCACCAACTCCAGTTCCTTCAGGACATCCACCTTGAACTACGAAATCAGGAATCACTCTGTGAAAAGTCAACCCTTCGTAAAACCCTTCTTTCGCAAGTTTAACGAAATTCGCTACCGTATTTGGTGCGTCTTTCTCATAAAACTCAACCTTCATATCTCCCTTCTCTGTGTGAATAATTGCGTGCATGTGGACTTAAATTTATGCGACAAATATACATCTGCTTATGCTATATATTTCCACAATACTGTAGTTGCTTTATACTTTAAAATATAAGCAAAATAAATAATTATCTTTAATGATTAGTGTTTTGTTAGCATAATTAGTATCTTAAATGGATATAATTTTTATGATGAAACAATTTATTTTACTTGCCCAGTGCTTTCTGGTTTTTACGGCATTTACTCAAAACGCTATCGAATATCCATATAATCCAGACTCCGACTCTGACGGTTTTGTCCAATCAAGTGATCTCATAGACCTTTTGAGTGCATATAATAATGCATTTACTCCCGCTGAGATATTGATAGATAATGTGGACTTAGCTCTAGTTATACAAGATTTACAGACTCAGATTCAAGATATGCAAACTGCCCTAGATCAGGCTTTGACAACTATTACCCCAATTTCAAGTAATCTTTACACTAACGGAGGAGGAACTATTGGTGAGGTGACTAACAGGCAACCATATTTAGGCGTCAATTACATGATTTGTACTTCCGGGCAATTTCCATCGGGTTACATGAATGGCTTTTTTATAGGCCAAATCATTCAAACTGCTCAGCCTTATAATTACATTAACAATTTTATGAATTGTGATGGTCAGTTGTTAAACATTTCTAATTATACCGCGCTTTTTTCTGTACTTGGGACAACATACGGAGGCAATGGAATGACAACTTTTGCGCTACCTGATTTACGTGGTAAAGTAGCTGTAGGTGCAGGTAATGGTCCTGGATTATCAAATTATAACGTTGGTGAAACAGGAGGCGTAGAGTAAGTTTGTTTATTCTCACCATAAAAAAACCCTCCGAAATGGAAGGTTTTTTTTGATTTCTAAACTGAGCGAAAAACGAGACTCGAACTCGCGACCCCAACCTTGGCAAGGTTGTGCTCTACCAACTGAGCTATTTTCGCTTATGCCCGCATCGCATTCGAAACGGATGACAAAAGTACTAAACGAAATGCCTTAAGCAAAGACTAGAGAGATAAATTTTGAATAATTTCTATAAAACAAGTGTAGTATCTTTGCCTAGATGAGTAAAATGAATTTGAAAGAGGCAGATCGTAGCGATACGCTGACCTATAATAGCAATCGTCCGGATTTAGTAATACCGGAATATGGTCGTGGTATCCACACTATGGTAGAGCACATGATGAGCCTGACTGATAAGGTGGAGCGTACAAAGTGTGCTGAGGCTATTGTTAGCGTGATGGGTAGTGTGGTTCCTCCTGAAGGAACACCGGAAGAGGGCAAGCATAAGTTGTGGAATCAGCTTCATCAGATGTCATCATACCAAATGGATGTTGATTCACCATTCGACACCCCTATTCCAGCTGTAAGATCAGAGGCGCCAGATAGATTAAACTACCCTACCGAAACTTCACGGGCTGGGCACTTTGGAAGAACAGTCATTGCTATGATTGAAATGGCCAAGAAGATGGAAGATGGAGAGGCAAAGTCTATTTTAATTGTTAAGCTAGCAAATGCGATGAAGATGCATTTTCTAACTTGGAACAGAAAAACTGTTGAACGGAGTTTCATTGCTGAGCAGCTAAAAGAAAAGTCAGGGGGAGAATTAATCCTTCCGGAAGATGCTGTCCTCGAAAGTTCGTCTGAAATCTTAAAGTCTATTCGAAAAACTTCAGACGCTCTAGACAGAAAACGTCCTGGCAAGAAAGGAGGGTCTTCAAATAAAAACTCTGGGGGTAATCGTAATCCTGCTGGTAATCGTAGCTCTTCAAAAAATTACAGAAGAAGGTAGTGATTACATAGTGCGAGCAATTTGTATGTGAAATAAAACGATTAGAAAACTCACAATTACATACTCACAAGTTCCGTAACATACAAGACATAACAGAGTGTTTACTCCTCATTTTTACAAGATGAGTAGTTTTGTAATAGAAGGTGGCCACAAACTTAGTGGTGAAGTTATTCCGCAGGGAGCGAAGAATGAGGCGCTGCAGATTTTAAGTTCTGTTCTTCTGACCCCAGGTGAAGTGGAAATCGAGAATCTCCCTGATATCATTGATGTCAATAAACTTATCGATTTGCTCGGTTCGATGGGAGTGAAAACAAAAAAACTTGGCCCAGGAAAATGGTGGTTTAAGGCTGATGATATCAATCTTGATTTTTTAAAATCAGAAGAATTTAAGCAAAAAGGAAGTTCGTTAAGAGGTTCGGTTATGATTTTAGGACCGCTACTAACTAGGTACGGAATAGGAGCATTACCTAGGCCGGGCGGTGATAAAATTGGCCGTAGAAGAATGGACACTACGTTCTTAGGGTTTAAATCACTAGGGGCAGAATTTGAGTACAATTCAGGAACGGGGTTTTTCACGGCTTCTGTTCCAGGAGGAAAACTGAAAGGAACATCAATGTTGTTGGACGAAGCTTCTGTAACAGGAACAGCTAATGTCGTTATGGCTGCTGTTATGGCGGAAGGTACAACAACGATTTACAATGCCGCCTGTGAGCCATATTTACAACAACTTTGTAAGATAATCAATAAAATGGGAGGTAAAATTTCGGGTGTAGGCTCGAATCTACTGACTATTGTAGGTGTGACTGAGCTAGGAGGGGCAAATCACAGATGTTTGCCAGATATGATAGAGGTAGGTAGTTTTATAGGAATGGCGGCGATGACGAAAAGCGAGCTTACCATTAAAGATGTGAAATATGATGAGCTAGGAGTAATTCCGAGAATTTTTAAAAGAATGGGAGTACATCTAGAAAGAAGAGGTGACGATATTTTCGTTCCCGCTCAAGAAGAGTACGAGATAGAAAAGTTTATCGACGGATCTATTTTAACAGTGTCAGACTCTCCTTGGCCTGGGTTTACACCTGATTTACTAAGTATTGTTCTAGTAATGGCGACTCAGGCAAAAGGTTCGGTCTTAATTCACCAAAAAATGTTCGAGAGCCGCCTATTTTTTGTAGATAAACTCATAGATATGGGAGCCCAAATCATTCTTTGTGATCCTCATCGTGCTACTGTAAACGGGCTCAATCACGAGAGTCCGCTTAGGGGGGTCACAATGACCTCTCCTGATATCAGAGCTGGCGTATCACTCTTGATTGCAGCACTTTCAGCAGAAGGGACCTCTACTATTCATAACATTGGTCAGATTGATAGGGGATACCAAAATATTGATTCACGTTTGCGAAAATTGGGAGCACACATTACTAGAATAGATTAACAGACAACTATATTTGAAAGAGATTAGAATGACACAGTTAAAGAAAAAGAAGATGATTTTTAAATCAGCAATAGTAATGGTAGGGGTAGCATTGGTTACTTGGACAGGTTTAGTGGGAGCTTCGCCAGCATCTGAGTACGAAGGTGTAATAGAACTTACAGGGTCTTTCGATATAGTACCTACGGGAAGAGTAGGGACTAACATCGGGGACGAGGCTCCGAATATTAACATGAACAACACTAAGGGAAAGAAAATGAATCTAAACGACCTTAGAGGAAGTATAGTTCTAGTTGATTTCTGGGCTTCTTGGTGTGGACCTTGCAGGAGAGAGAATGCTAACGTAGTAAAAGCATACGATAAATATCGCAAAGCAAAATTCAAAAATGCAGAAGGCTTTGAAATATTTTCAGTTTCTCTAGATTCTAAGATTTCCTCATGGGAAGCTGCTATTAAGAAAGACGATCTTAAGTGGGATTATCACGTTAGTGATCTTAAAAAATGGCAAAATGAAGCAGCTGCAATGTATGGGGTTAGCTCTATTCCGATGAGTTTTCTACTCGATGAGAATGGAATAATCGTTGCAAAAGATTTACGAGGATTTGAGCTTCATAGACACATAGATAAATTCGTTAAAAGTTTTAAGTAGATACTGTAAAAACACACGATTTGGCACGACAGCCTGTCGGTTTGCAAGAAGCGGACTGACAGGCTGTCGTATTTTATTGAAATCTTCTTTAATGGCACTTACTTTGCCCTTCCTTTAGACCAAACAATTTAAGACGATGAACAATCAAGATAATACAGTCGAAAAGAAGGAGGAGGAGCTAGAAATGGCGGCTGAGAACTCGAATGAATGTAAAGACGACTGTGATAGTGGAGATGAGGAAACAAAAGCCGAGGAAGAGGTAGTTGACTATCAAGATAAGTACCTAAGGCTTTATGCTGAGTTCGATAATTTTAGAAAGCGCACGATGAGGGAGAGAGCTGACTTAATTCGCACTGCTTCTCAGGACGTACTTGAGAAATTGCTTCCACTACTTGACGATTTCGAGCGAGCTCAGAAAAACTCGAACGATGATATCGAGATTATGCGTGAAGGAATGAAATTAATTCATACGAAACTTGACTCTACATTAGCAGCAAAAGGTCTTAAGCCTATGGAAGTTAAAGCTGGGGATGTATTCGATGTCGACTTTCATGAAGCAATAACGAATATACCAGCTCCAAGTCCCAAATTAGTAGGAAAAATTGTAGATGTTGTAGAAAGTGGTTATATGCTAGGTGATAAAGTGCTTAGATATGCGAAAGTAATAATTGGACAATAATTTGGTCTAGGAAAAATGGCAAAAAGAGATTATTACGACACGCTGGGAGTAAGCAAATCAGCTTCATCTTCTGAAATAAAGAAGGCGTACAGAAAATTAGCATTGAAATATCATCCGGACAAGAATCCTGATGATGCTGGTGCGGAGGAGAAGTTTAAGGAGGCAGCTGAGGCTTATGAAGTGCTAAGCGACGAGACGAAAAAGCAGCAGTACGATAGGTTTGGTCATGCAGGAATGCGTGGAGCAGCTGGTGGTGGCGGAGGAGGACATCACATGAATATGGAGGACATTTTCAGCCAATTTGGAGACATATTTGGTGGAGGAGGTGGCGGATTTGGTGGTTTCGGCGGCGGCGGCGGTGGTCGTAGACGTAGGATGAAGGGGTCTGATCTTAGGATTAAAGTAAAACTTACTTTAGAGGAGGTAGCTACTGGAGCTAAGAAAAAGATTAAGGTAGCTAAACAGATGCAGGCTGAAGGAGTTGAGCATTCAGATTGTCATCAATGTAACGGTACAGGCCAAATAAGAAGAGTCACTAACACCATTTTAGGTGCAATGCAAACATCTTCTACCTGCCCTTCTTGTAACGGATCAGGATATTCAATCACCTCAAAACCTTCCGGAACTGACCAGTGGGGTATGAAACGTGAGGAGCAAGTCGTAACGATAGATATTCCTTCAGGAGTGGAGGATGGAATGCAGTTAAACGTTAGGGGTGAAGGAAATGGAGCGCCTATAGGAGGTGTAGCAGGAGATTTGCTTGTAGTAATTGAGGTTCTTAAACACGATGCTTTTCAGCGTAATGGCAAGAACCTTCACCATGATCTATACATCAGTTTTATTGATGCTACCCTAGGCTCTTCAGCCCAAATTCCACTTCTTTCCGGTAAAGCAAAGATTAAAGTGGAGCCAGGAACGCAGAGTGGTAAACTAGTACGGCTAAGAGGTAAAGGACTTCCTTCTGTCGATTCATATGGAAATGGAGACTTATTGGTGAATATTAATGTTTGGACTCCTAAAAACCTTACAAAAGAAGAACGAAAGACTTTGGAAAGTTTACGTGAATCGTCGAACTTTCAACCAGAAACTGACCATGACGAACGTGGCTTTTTCGATAAAGTCAACGATTTGTTCTCATGATAAATACCCCAGCTCTTAGACTTACCAACGTAAGTAAAAAATACGGTAATCATACAGCTTTAGCAGGTGTAAGTTTAGAAGTTCCTCAGGGTAGTATTTTCGGATTGCTAGGACCAAACGGAGCGGGAAAAACCACTTTAATCAGAATGGTGGCTGGTATTACGGGCCCTGATAGTGGTGAGGTAGAGTTTTTCGGCAGACCATTATCAAGTAACGATATTCATTCTATAGGGTATCTTCCTGAGGAGAGAGGACTCTACAAGAATATGCGAGTGGGTGAACAAGCAATGTATTTTGCTAGACTTCGCGGGATGACTAAAGAAAAAGCAGAGAGAGAATTGAGAGGATGGTTCGATAGACTTGAGGTTGATGGTTGGTGGGATAGAGAAGTTGCCGATTTAAGTAAGGGAATGGCTCAAAAGATTCAATTTATCGTAGCTGTTCTTCACAAGCCCAAATTCCTTATTCTGGATGAGCCATTAAGTGGTTTTGATCCTATTAACGCGGCACGTATAAGGACTGAGATAAACCGTTTAAGGGATGATAATGGTACTACAATAATGTTATCCACTCACGACATGGCTAGTGTAGAGGAGCTTTGTGACCATGTAGCTCTGATAGATCACGGTTCAAAAATTCTAGATGGAGAGGTTGATTTTTTAAGAGAAAAAACTAGAGAAGGTAAGATAAACCTAAAGTTTCGTGGGAATTTAATAAGCTTTACAGCTGCTCTAGGTTCGAGTGCTATTCTTCATAATTCGGTGAGTTATGGAGATAATATTCACGATGTTGTTTTAGGCCTACCTTCTTCTATTCCTATTGAGAAATTTATCAAATGGATATCTTCTGAAGTTGATGTTCTTTCATGTACTCCTAGAATTATTTCTATGGACGAAGTATTTCTACAAGCAGTTAATAATTCTGAAGCATCATGAAACGTTGGTTACTAGTTGTAGGTAGAGAGTATAAAACAAGAGTTAGAAAACGTGCTTTTATTATTTCAACTTTACTTGGACCTTTTCTAATGGTGGGACTGGTTGCACTAATGGTTTTTATTGCAACTTCAACTACAGAGTCTGATTCAAAAGTTCTTGTAGTTGACCACAGTAGTATTCTTACATATAGTTTACCTGGAGAGGACGATGTACGACTGCCTAGCTGTTCTGAATGCTTTCCAGAAAGAGATTTTCTCGAGTATAGATTTACGAATACGCCACTAACTACGGAGGAATTTATTGAGAGTGATTATACAGCAATGTTAGAACTCGACGATGGTGTTCTACAAAGTGCTAAGGCATTGCTTAAGTATGAAATGGCAGCTTCGACGAAAGTTAAGTCAGCACTTAAGCGTGATTTGGGTGAGGCTATTGAAAGGTTGAGAGTGAAAAATGAATCTTCATTAGATTACGAAACCTATAAACGTCTTAAAGTACGCGTGGGTTTGGTTACACAAGATATAATTACACAGGATAAAAATATTGAAAGCCAAAGCTGGATAGGATTTGTTTTTTCTATTTTCATGTTCATGTTTATCTTAATATATGGGATGCATGTGATGCGTGGAGTGATAGAGGAGAAAAGTAATAGAATTGTTGAAGTTGTTATTAGTGTGATAAAACCTGAAGCTTTGATGGGGGCGAAAATGATGGGAATAGGTCTATTAGGACTAACTCAAATCGTTATTTGGTATATGCTATCATGGGTGTTGTTTATAGGTTTCGGATTTTATGTTGAATCAACGGGCTTGCTTCAGGAGTTTATAGGAGATCAAGGTTCCCAAATATCAGCAACTGATTTTATGACTTTTATTGAGTCAGACAGCGATTTAGGAGTTTTACTACAAGTTGATTGGGCTATGATGCTCGGGTGGGGGGCTTTCTTTTATGTAGCAGGTTTTGCATTATACTCATCATTATTCGCAGCCGTTGGTGCAGCCGTTGAACAGGAGTCGGATGCACAGTATCTATTAGTACCTGCGATGATGCCTCTGATATTTAGTTATTTAGTTAACGTTTTTATTATGGAATCACCTGATAGCACTTTGGCTATATTTTGCTCTTTCTTTCCTTTTACATCACCCATAACCATGATGGTTAGATTAAGTGTTGGGGTTCCATGGTGGCATGTTGCTATAAGTGCCCTTATTTTAGTTGTTACAGTTTATTTCATGGTGAAACTTGCAGGAAAGATTTATAGAACGGGAATCTTGATGTATGGTAAAAACCCCACATTTAGAGAACTTGCTCGTTGGTTGATGTATAAGAACAGGTAATGGAAGGATCTGGGAGAAAAAAGGACATTAGGCTCAGAAGAGTTGCCGTGATTGATTGTGGGACAAATACTTTTAATCTTCGTGTTGTAGACCTATTAAATGTTGAAGACCCTAAATTAAGACCCTGGATTAAAGTGTTTAGTTTAAGACTACCTGTTAGATTAGGAAAAGGAGGTATAGGCAAGGGTGTGATAAGACCTGATAGGATAGCTAGAGGTCTTGATGCAATAGGTATTATGCATGAAATTCTTAGGAATTATAAAGCAGATGAAGTTTATGTATTAGCAACTAGTGCTCTTCGCGATGCGTCTAATAGTAGTGTTTTTACTGAAGGTGTGCTGAGTCGGTTCGGTTATAAAGTCCAAATCATATCTGGGACCACTGAAGCGACTCTGATTCAGGAAGGCATAAAACTTACTTACACTACACCTAAAGATGAAACAGTATTAACAATGGATATTGGAGGAGGTAGTACTGAGTGTATTATATGGAATAGTAAAGAAGTTGTTTGGGCTAGAAGCTTTGATGTGGGGGTAGCAAGGTTACAAGAGTTATTTAAAATGTCAAATAAATTCGGAGAGGATGCATATGAAAAAATGTTTCCATACTTGAGTGATATATTCGAACCATTGAAGACAGCATTATCTAACACTAAACCAACAATTTTAGTTGGGTCTAGTGGGTCATTTGATACATTCTATTCAATTACTAAAGAGAAAGGTAAATTAAAAGTATCTCGAGATGAAAAGGCTGATAATAATGTGTTTAAACAATCACACCCTAGAGCAAACGAAATAGATATTGATAAATTTAATTCACTTGCTGAGATCATAATACGCAACACTCTTAGCGATAGGCTCAACATGAACGGAATGCCTCCAGACCGCGCAGATTTCATTCCTTATGCCGCGGCTATTGTTAAATGGGTTCAAAGCGAGATACATTTAGATAAGTTTTTTCGTTCGAAATATGCAATTAGGGAAGGAGTTCTTAATCGATTAGCAAATGGTGAGGATGCAATACCGGGTGTGGCATAGAGTTTGGTCATAGGTTTAGAAGTAGTGTAAATTTCATAAAGAAAAATAAAATGTCACATATTTTAATTATAGATGACGAGAAACCTATTCGCGCTAGTTTACGTGAAATTTTGGAGTATGAAGGGCACACTATAGAGGAGGCTGAGGATGGTGCTGACGGTGTGATTTTAGCCCAAAAAAGACAATTCGATGTCGTCTTTTGTGATATTAAAATGCCACGCATGGATGGTATTGATGTTCTTGATATGTTCGAGAAGAAGAATATAACATCCCCAGTAATAATGATATCTGGTCATGGGACTGTCGATACTGCTGTGCAAGCTTTAAAAAAAGGAGCATTCGATTTTATACAGAAGCCACTAGATTTAAATCGAATTTTACTGACGCTAAAGCATGCTACTGAAAAGCAAGAATTAGTTAAAGAGACTAAGCTTTTAAGGAAAAAGGTACACGGATCTAAATCTCATCCTATAATTGGTAATTCGGATGCAATTAAAGAAATTCTGGAAATGGTCTCGACCGTGGCAGCTACCGACGCTCGAGTTTTAATTACGGGAGGCAACGGTACTGGAAAAGAATTGGTGGCTCGCCAACTACATGATGGAAGTAATAGATCAAATGGAGCCTTTATTGAAGTAAACTGTGCAGCGATACCGTCTGAACTTATCGAAAGTGAGCTCTTTGGACATGAAAAAGGTTCTTTTACAAGTGCGATAAAACAAAGGAAAGGAAAATTTGAACAAGCTAATGGCGGTACTCTATTTCTAGATGAAGTTGGGGATATGGGGTCAGACGCTCAAGCAAAAGTTTTAAGGGCGCTGCAAGAAAATCGCATTACTCGAGTTGGTGGCGAAAAGGATATTCAAGTTGACGTGAGAGTAGTTGCCGCGACGAATAAGGATCTTAGACATGAAATTTCAGAAGGTAGATTCAGAGAAGATTTATATCATAGACTAGCTGTAATACCTATACACATTCCGTCATTAAATAATAGAAGAGAGGATATTCCGCTTTTAGTTGAACATTTTCTAAAACTTCTTGCAGAAGATAGCGGAATGCCTATACCTAAAGTTGAAAAGGCAGCAATGACTCTTATATGTAAAGCAGATTGGACTGGAAACGTAAGAGAACTGCGAAATGTCGTTGAAAGATTGCTAATACTCACACCTTCAGGTAGTTCTATTTCCCCTGAAATAGTCAGTAAATACGCACATCTAACAAGTTTATAGTCGTAATGTGCTAAAAATCAGAATTTAAGAGGCAACCCCCTTGTTTTAACGCCGTCTATTTAATAGAACCAACAAAAACAAATTTATTTGCATCATGGATTCTTTTTTTATTTTCGGTTATGAAATTTCTGGTGGTCTCCAACTTGGAAGCCTCTTTATTGGACTTATATCCATAGTTGCAAACGCCAAACTTTTCCTTAAAGCAGGGCTTCAATGGTGGGCTGTTCTAGTACCTGGATACAACGTTATGGTTGCTATGAAATTAATTGGTAGACCTTCTTGGCATGCGCTTCTGTTCTTAACACCTGCAATAATTTATCTCCTGCCTAAAACTATTCTTGAAGTAGCTCAAAGTTTTGGTAAGAATAAGCCACTCGACTATGTGTTAGTCCTAGTGTTTAATATTTTCTATATATTAAATTTAGGTCTGTCTTACGACGAAGAGTATAAAGGCCCAGTTTATGGACGTGATTTATCTTCATCAAAAGAAGAAGTTAATCCCAGTGGAGGAATGAATATTGCTCACTGAAGTCACGAAAGTTATTCAGGAGTCATTAAAGATTAAGATTTATATTAAGCCTTCAGCTTTGCTGAGGGCTTCTTTTATTCCATCAGGGAACGAACCTCCAGCAGAAGCAAACATAGGCTGACCTCCACCTCCACCCCTTATACAAGGAGCCAGTTCTCTAACAATATCTCCTGCTTTCAGACCTTTATCTGAAATAACATCATCACTGATAGCAACAGCTATTCCCGCTTTATCATTATTTCTCGAGGCAAAGATTCCTATAAAAGGAGCATACTCACTTTTGAGTTGAAAGGCCAAATCTTTGATGGATTTAGAATCTAGTTTAAGTTCACATGCAATGAAGTTAATACCGTTCTTTAGAACCATAGCCTTGATAATATCATCTTTTACATTGCCAGCTTCCTTTCTCATTAATGTTTCAAGCTCTTTTGTAAGTGCGTCCACTTTAGAAAGTGTTAGCTGAACAGATTTAGGAAGGTCCTTAGCTCCCTTAAAGCTTTCTCGTATTTGACTTAAACTAGTTCTATCTTTCAACGCAAGCTCTAAGGAAACATTACCTGTTACTGCCTCTATCCTTCGTATTCCAGACGCAACCGAAGTTTCTGTAGTTATTCTGAACGGTCCAATAGAGCCTGTTGCTTTTACATGTATTCCACCACAGAGCTCTTTAGAAGTCCCAAACCCTATCATTCTCACTTTCTCGCCGTATTTCTCACCAAATAACATCATTGCTCCAGCCTTTTCAGCTTCGGAAAGAGGTATATCTCGTCTTTCGTCAAGAGAAATATTAGATAGAATCTTTTCGTTCACACTGTTTTCGATAGTTTGAACCATTTCTGGATTTATTTTTTCGAAATGAGAGAAGTCAAAGCGTAAATTTTCTGGTCTTACTAGTGACCCCTTTTGCTCTACATGAGTCCCTAGAATATCTCTTAGTGCTTCGTGAAGTAGATGGGTCGCAGAGTGATTTCTAGATGATGCAAGCTGCTTTTCTGAATCTACTTCAGCGCGGAATACAGTTGATGGGTCAGTGGGGAGTTCTGTAATTGTGTGGACAATGAGATTATTCTCCTTTTTAGTGTCGATTACTGGAGTTTTTCCCGATTCAGAAATCAGAAATCCGGTATCACCTACTTGTCCACCTCCCTCAGGATAAAAAGGAGTTTTATCTAGAACAACTTGATAGAAAACTTTACCCTTTGCCTCAACCTTTCTGTAGCGGAGTATGATAGATTCTGAAAGTAAACTATCATATCCCAAAAAAACAGTCGGCTTATCAGATGTGTGGACCTCGACCCAGTCCTCAGTAGAAATTTTACCGGCTTGACGAGATCTTGACTTTTGGGCTTCAAGCTCAGTCTTAAAACTATTCTCATCGACAGTCATTCCACTTTCTGAAGCCATCAAAGCTGTTAAGTCAAAGGGGAAACCGAATGTATCGTACAATTCGAAAGCAGTTTTGCCAGAAATAGCTTCCCCCTTTTTCATTTTCTTTAAGTAGCCTTGTAAAAGATCAATTCCCTTAGCTAAAGTTCTTAGAAAGCCTTCTTCTTCTTGCGTAATTACTCTCTCAATTAATTCTTTTTGAGATTCAAGTTCAGGGAAGGCATCTCCTAATGACTCCTGAAGAGCTGAGACAAGCTCATTAATAAAGGGTTTCTCAAAACCGAGGAATGAATACCCATATCTAATGGCTCGTCTAAGAATTCGACGAATTACATATCCGGCACCAGTGTTTGATGGTAGTTGACCATCACAAATGCTAAAAGAGACAGCTCTCACATGGTCAACGATAACTCTAAACGCTACAGATTGAGAATCATCTCCAGCAGTATACTTAATTCCAGATAAATCGGATAATTTATTTAATAGTGGACTGAATACATCTGTATCGTAATTGCTTTTCTTTCCTTGAATAGCCATTGCCAAACGCTCAAACCCCATTCCGGTATCAACATGTTTCTCTGGTAAAGGAACTAGCTCGCCGTTAGCCATTCTATTAAACTCCATAAACACCAAATTCCAAACTTCAACAACTTGAGGGTGGTCCTTATTTACGAGCGATGCTCCAGGCACTGTCTTTTTATCCTCATCTGATCGAATATCTATGTGAATTTCTGAGCAAGGTCCACATGGCCCCACTTCTCCCATTTCCCAGAAATTATCTTTCTTACTTGCCAGTATAATTTTATCCTCTTCGACATGTAGTTTCCAAAAATTAAAGGCATCTGAATCCATAGGAAGATTATCACCCTTGTCACCCTCGAACACAGTGATGTAAAGGTCATCTTTATTGAGAGAGTATTTTTCTGTAAGTAGTTCCCAAGCCCAAGCTATAGCCTCTTCTTTGAAGTAGTCTCCGAAAGACCAATTCCCGAGCATCTCAAACATAGTGTGGTGATAGGTATCTACTCCGACTTCTTCCAAATCATTATGTTTTCCACTTACACGAAGGCACTTTTGTGTGTCTGCAATGCGTTTGTGATTAATGGGACTATTTCCTAAGAACAAATCCTTGAACGGATTCATGCCTGCATTTGTAAACATTAGTGTAGGGTCATCTTTAATGACCATAGGCGCTGAGGGGACTATTTCGTGGTTTTTACCTTCGAAAAAATCTAAAAATGTTTTGCGGATTAGGCGAGATTCCATGAGTCTGAATTGAAGTTGTGAAATTAATAAATACTCATCTATCAAAAATGAACGAAATTTGCAACTTATGAGCAGGTTTAAAAAGTCTAAATTCAATCACGAAACACTTCAAATTGAGGTGATTCCATATTCTACATGGGATTACGTTTGGTGGTCATTGCGGAATGCTGGATGGATTGCGTTAGTGGGCATTATCTCCGTATTACTATTCGACTTCGCATTTGATTCACCTAAAGATAGAGCGATGGCTCGTGAAATTGCCTTTTTAGAAAAGCAACTTTCTACTCTTGAGTCCGATATAGATGAAGTGTTGCTGGTGTTAGATGACCTAGAAGTCCGGGATGACGCAATATATAGGACGGTTTTCGGTGTAGATCCATATCCTGAGTACAGACGTAATCCAGGAGTGGGAGGTACTGATAGAACAAGTTTTTTAAGAGGATATGACCATTCTGAGGTAGTCAGTGATATTACTCTTTCAGTTTCTGAAGTCCAAAGGCGTTTAGTCGCACAGAGTCGATCTTTTGACGAAGTGATGGAACTTGCGGCTTCTCACGAGGAACTATTACAATCAATTCCAGCAATTCAGCCTGTAAGAAATGACGACCTTAAAAGGATGGCAAGTGGTTGGGGGTATCGTTTTCACCCTATTTATAAAGTTAGAAAATTTCATTACGGAATGGACTTCTCAGCTCCTGAAGGAACGGAAATTTTCGCTACAGGTGATGGTGAGGTTATTAAAGTAAAACGTTCTTACACTGGCTACGGGAGGCATGTCGTAATACGTCACGGTTTTGGATATGAAACTTTATATGCACATATGAGTAAGACTCTTGTGAAAAAAGGACAAAAAGTAAAACGAGGTGAAATAATAGGCCTGGTAGGATCTACAGGCACTTCGGTAGCATCACACATTCATTATGAGGTTTCGAAAGATGGAACTAAGGTAAATCCGGCACATTATTATTTTAATGACCTATCACCTGAGCAATATGAAACTTTATTGAAAAATTCTGAGGTTGCTCATCAGTCATTTGACTAATTTTTGATGTATTTCATTTCTAGTTTGCAATCATCCTAATTAAGGCACTATCTTGCTGCTTCTCATGCCATTAAACAAGCCCATCCAAAAGCAATACTTCAGCATATCTGAAGTAGCATCTATGTTAGGTGTTAATGCTTCGCTTTTGAGATTTTGGGAGAAAGAGTTTAAGCAGATTAAGCCCAAAACGAATTCAAGAGGTAAAAGACTTTACAATGCGAAAGATATTGAGATAGTTAGGTCAGTATATGTTTTGGTAAAAGAGCAAGGATTTACTCTTGATGGAGCTAGAAAGGCACTTAGGTCTAGAAAGGGTATGGGTGCAGAAGTTGCTAGTGAGGCACGAGCGAAAGCTCAAGCGACACAGAAAGCTAGTGAATTAAACTCGGTAACTCAGCCAGTTATGAGCGAAGTAAATAGGCAGGAGGCTGTGAGCAGACTTAAGAAAGTTAGAGCAGAGCTACTGACTTTAAGGGCGGAGATTCGCTAAATAATTTTTCACATAGTCTTGAATACCGTCCTCTAAAGAAGTGAAGTCTTTAGTGTAGCCAGCGTTACGCAATTTCGTTAGGTCAGCTTCAGTGAAATACTGGTAGGTATCTCTTATATCTAGTGGGGTATCGATGAATTCTATAACCGGTTTGAGATTCATTGCGTAAAAAGTAGATTTGACAAGGTCGTTGAAAGTTCTACCTTTTCCTGAGCCCAAATTATACAGCCCGTTTGGTACCGAAAGGCGACCATGCATCATGAATATGCAGACGTCACAAACGTCATCTACGAATATGAAATCACGTGTCTGATGACCATCTGCGTAGTCATCACGGTGTGACCTGAAGAGTTTCATTTTCCCCGTAGAAGTAACTTGCCTAAATGTGTGAAGAACGACTGATGCCATCCGGTTTTTGTGGTTTTCATGCGGTCCATAAACGTTAAAAAACTTTAACCCGGCAAAGAAATATGGTGCTCGTTTTTGTTGCAGAGCCCATTTGTCGAAATTGTTTTTTGACTCACCGTACGGATTTAATGGAATCAGTTTCTCAATAATTTCATGCGAATCGGAATAACCTAAACTCCCATCACCATAGGTTGCGGCTGAGCTAGCATATACCATTGCTATCCCAAACTCGACACACAAATTCCAAAGTTCTTTAGAATAGTTTAGGTTTAATTCATTGAAAAGTTCTACGTTTTTTTCTGTTGTATCTGTTCTAGCCCCTAAATGAAAAAGAAACTGAACATGATTTTCATTATCTCTCAACCAAGCATGAAAATCTTTGCGATCAACTTTTTGAGAGTACGTTAAACCCTCATAATTACTTGTTTTATCAGGTCTAGAAAAGTCGTCTACAAGTATTAAATCATTAAAACCATCTTTGTTGAGACGTCTGGCTAATCGACTTCCGATAAATCCTGCTGCACCTGTTACGATAATCATGGGTGTAAAGGTATATCTACACCCTTTGTTCTGCTACCTTTGCCTTATCTATGTCAAACAAAATAGTTTATATCACCCGTCGTTCTCGCTTTAATGCAGCTCATAAACTTTGGAATGAAGATTGGAGCAGCGAGAAAAATCACGAAGTATTTGGAAAGTGTGCAAATGAGAACTGGCACGGTCATAACTTCGATTTATTTGTAACTGTCAAAGGGACTCCTAACCCTGAAACAGGATATTCTATGAATTTTAACGCCCTTAAAGCGATATTGAAGGAATATGTGGAGGATCCGATTGATCATAAGAACTTAAACTTGGATGTTCCGTGGATGGAAGGTCAACTGACGACTATGGAAAATTTAATCGTTGCAATTTGGGATAGAATAAAGGCACCTATTAAGGAGAGCGGATGTGAATTACATTCCCTAAAATTATGTGAGTCAGAGAATAACTTCGCTGAGTACTTCGGAGGCGAATAACTAGTAAATAATAATGGCATTATACGAGAGGATTGATACATACGACGAGAAGGCAATTTCGAGTCTAGCGGAACAATATCGTACTATATTAAGTGGGATAGGGGAAGATGTTGAGCGAGAAGGACTCCTAAAAACTCCTGAGCGTGTAGCAAAAGCGATCGCATTTATGACGTCTGGGATGGATGCAGTTCCATCAGACATTCTTAAGTCGGCCTTATTTACGGAAGACAATGACGAAATGGTTTTAGTGAGGAATATCGAAATATTTAGTCTGTGCGAACATCACATGCTACCTTTTTTCGGTAAAGCTCATGTAGCATATATTCCTAACGGAAAAATTGTGGGATTAAGTAAAATCCCTAGAGTTGTTGATGCTTTTGCGAGAAGACTTCAAGTTCAGGAACGATTAACAGAACAAATTCGAGATTGCATACAGACTACTCTAAACCCCAAAGGAGTTGCCGTAGTAATTGAAGCACAGCACCTTTGCATGCAAATGAGAGGCGTTGAAAAGCAAGGATGCGTCACCACAACAAGTGCCTTTACGGGTGCGTTCTTAAATGACGATAAGACTCGAAAAGAGTTAATGCATCTAATTGATAGAGACTAAAATATAACCAATATGAATACAAATCAACCCCCTCGTATTTTCGATAAGACATTTGTCCCAGCTGATGGAGCACTAGCTAAGAATTTTGTTGCAAACGTTTTTTCTTGGATGGTAGTAGGTCTATTGATAACTGCCTTTATAGCTTGGTATGCAGCTTCAACGGGGCTTTATATGCAAATTGTAGGTTCAGGAGGGATAATGAGATGGGTTATTTTATTATCTCCTTTTGCATTTATCATCGCTATGAACGCTGGTTTGCAAAAGTATAGTGCTACGACATTAACTATGTTATTTCTAGCCTTTTCAGGCGTCATGGGATTATCTCTTAGTTCTGTATTTTTAATGTACTCTATGGGGTCTATAACACAAGTATTTGTTATTACGGCTGGGACTTTCGGTGTAATGGCTTTTGCAGGTTATACAACAAGTATAGATTTAAGTAAAATGGGATCTCTACTATTTATGGCTCTAATCGGAGTAATTATTGCTTCTATAGTTAACTGGTTCATGCAGAGCTCGATGATGGATTTTATCATTAGCGTTGGTGGAGTACTGATTTTTACAGGACTTGTAGCTTATGATACCCAGCGTATAAAGAGAATAGGAGCTGGAGTTGAATACGGGACAGCAGGAGCGACTAAGCTAGCAATTTTAGCTGCAGTTTCTCTTTACTTAAACTTCGTAAATCTATTTCTATTCCTTCTAAGATTGTTGGGAGGAAGAGATTGATTTGGGATATTACTGAATCATAACTCTAGTCGAGGCTACTTTTCCGTTTTCCATTTCAAGAGTCACGATATAGGCTCCGGAATTGAGATTTGACGCTTGGAAGAATAATTTAGTCTCCCCAGATCGTAATGTCCCTTGGTGTAGAACTGTGATTTCCCGTCCGAGTGCGTCTCGTAGAGTTACTTTTACTTCGGCTTCGTGTCGTAAAATAACAGGAACACAGGTTATTGCAGAAGCAGGATTGGGATATGCTGGAGCGAAAGTACCTATTTGGTCTAAATCAAAATGACCCACACCGTTTATTAAAATTTCTCCTATGTGGAAAGTCCACCAACCTTCTGGGGCTGGCATGGGACGGTTGCCAATTTTACCAGAATTAGCTAGACCACTTATGAAATAATAAATGTCTGAGTTTTCAGGGGCAGCAGGGATATCAGCTGTCCAATTTTCACCATCACCTATGTCTGTCATGGTAATTTCAGTCCAGGGTCCTGTTGTAGAATTAGAATAGGAGAGGGTGGCTGATGCTATTCCAGATCGGTGGCTCAAATATCCATTTACGGTATATGGATCTGTCGTGTTTTCAGTGTCCTGTAGCGGCAGATGGCTTATGATAAGTGGGTCCTCGACAGAAACAGAGTGAGTAATGCAGTGTATCGCACCCCCTAGTGAGATAATGGGGTCGGAACCATCGCAATCAATTCCAACAATTTCATAGCCAGGCATCGCTTCCTCCCAAATCCTTATAGCTGTCGTGTCGTATTGTTCGTAATAGGTAGGTAGAAGTATTTTATTATTTACGAATACAGCGTTGCTGTATGTTTCGTACCAACCTCCAGTATTTGGGTACCCGCCTCCTAGTTGTGGAGGGCTTGGGATTCGAACAACGTTAAATGGAGTTCCCCATTTGGTTGTATAATTAGAGAGTACATAATCAAGATTTGCATTAATTTGAGGGCCATCGGCTATGCCCTCAGGGTATTCAGAAACCATCAATGTACTCTCGTCAAGTAACTTCAAATGCATGTCAATGTGATGAATCCCATCATATGGCAGGGTCTGCATTTTGATAAAAGTGTGTACACCTAGAAACTCCTCGAACACATTTTCTATCTCAGCCAGGGTATGGTTAGGGTAGTTTGTCCACCAAGTAGAACCACCTTGATTTTCGTCTAGTACAAGTTCAGACTCGAATGCAGTCCCAAAACCATCACTCATCCAGTTTCCTCCAGTATTCATTATGTTGTATGGTGCCGATGTAGTGCTGTAGACGTCTAAACCTAGGTGGGCGCCCAGTACGTCAGGGATTATATCATCGTCGGGTCGAGGTCTGTTATACATCCAGTCGACTAGGATTCTGTCGTCATTCCAAGACCCATAGACTGTATTTGCTCCATAATCCCTAATCCAAATCGTATTTAGATCGGCTTGGATAATATCTACGTTACTTAATTCTAACGCACCTCCACATACTGAGCTAGAAAGGAAATTTGAAGTCGAAGCAGGATTTTCCGTAAAAACCACAACTCTACATTCGCTAATAGATGACGCCACGATTTGTTTAAGAATACATGGAAATCCTTCCCACGCAATAGTTAGCACTTCTATTTCTTCCCACTCTGCAGCGGTTCGCAATTCTGAAAATGGAGGAGGCGTTTCAATGCCTTTTGCCCTACTTATCCCATTATCACCCTTGGTAAATCCGTGTTTTAATAAATATGCTTTTTCTTCTTCACTAACATTATTAGACCAAACCGGATGAGATACTTGTTGCGAGAAAGATTTGGCAGATAAGAGTATAAAAAACAAAAGGAATAACCCTTGAGTTGAGGGAGTAATGCGTGTAAACATTGCTTTGAGAGTTAGTTTCAGTACAAGACAGGTGCTTCAAAGTTAACTCAAGAGTTGCATAAGTAAGGCTACATTGATTTTATGAGTGCCTTCTGGTTCATGGCTCTTTATCATTGATCCACAATATTTAAGTAGTTCTAATGATTTATTGTGTTCCGTCTTTGAGTAATACTCGTCTTGTGAAGGTCTAACTATGTGGATTTCGTCTATACGACTATTGATTTTTGGTTTTTCATCCTTCCACTCTGGAGGTAGAGTTCCAGATAGAAAGATAACTCTATCTATTTCGATTCCACTCGCCATCCACCGTGCTGCTGTTGCAACCCCTTGTGAAAATCCTATTAAAGTAATGTGAGTCTTTCTTTTTAAGTTTAAAGATTGCAGCCATGTATTTAGATATGAGATATGGTCATTAATTTCTTGATCCCGTACATCACGGGTCATCCATGATGCGCCGACTCGCCCACTTGATCCTCTCACATAGAATCTGCTTAGACCTTCGGGCGCGCATATACTACGCCTAGGTTTCTCCAAGTCACGAATTCCACTCAACATAAATGATGGGTGTTGTCCATATCCGTGAAGAATAATTACAATTTCATCACAATCAGAAACTGCTGCACCGATGTTAAACCATCGTGCAGTTCTAGTAACTTCAATAGTGTGACACTCTATATTTTCTGGAAGGGGATATTTTAATTTAAGGTCCAAATCATTATCGTTTCGGTTAAAATAATATCTTAATACGTTATTTCTAATGTAGTTACCTGAAACGAAGCTATGAAAATAGAGTCCGTCACCTCAATATCATCGTCGTTTGATTGGTCGATATATATGTATGGCATCCAGGTGTTTCCAGGTACGACGCAATTAAATACGGTATCGATAGACGCTCCGTTTAACACTTTCCACTCTGTATCACATGTTGAGAATTCATCGTAATTTCTAAGAAGTCGAAATCTAATTTTATCAGAAAATAAAGACGGAACCTCATTTAATAAGTGAATTGTAAATTCTCCGATGGGTACGGATTCGATATCAATTTGGACTGGAATTTCAGGAATTAGAATTTCAGGATTAATATCCACCGTTATGTCATACCATCCTTCCTTAGAAACATTGAGTCTGTATGCTAGAGCATTTTTACGAGGAAAGGCTATCGAAAAGAAACCCGCATCATCAGTAGTGGTGGTTCCGGCAATTTCGAAAAATCCGTTCAAGACCCCATTTTCAAGTACTTGCTCTTCTAGTTCTATATCAAACCCTACACCAGGGTTTCCAGTAATAGACTCTGTTACTACCCCATCTATAATATATGTGTTCGCGCAATCGGTTCTAGAACATCCACTTGAGAATATAGTGAATAAACAAATAATTATGATTTCGATAAAAATAAGCTTCTTCATAAAAGTTCAAGTTTAGCGAATTTTAGTAGGAGTTGTTTAGAACCTGCAGCTGGAAAGAAAATAGTTGCCTTGACATTTGGCGACTCCCCCTCAATTTTCACAACCTTGCCTTTTCCGAACTTAGCGTGCTTAACTAAAGTCCCCTCTGATAAGTTTGAGATTTCAATGTTTTTGCTAGGACTTTGTGGACTCACTGAAGAGCTGCTTAATTTCGTTAAGTTTCTTCCTCCTATTGATGGTTTGTAATCTGAATTTATATTCTTTAAAGTAGTTTTCCCCGCAGAACGAATGGAATTTTTATTATGTGTTTGAGTAGGTTTTACCACTTTTGGAGAAAAACTTCCTCTAGAACTCCACCCATCGTTGGTAAAGTTGGCTACTGAGTTGTAATTACCTGATGGAGCTATAATAAACTGTTCATCAATCTCTTCCAGAAAACGACTTGGCTCACCGTTGTGGACTTGCCCCCATTTGAACCTTGTTGTAGCGTATGATAAAGTACAAGTCTCACATGCTCTGGTGATGGCGACGTAGAAAAGTCGTCGTTCTTCCTCCATGTCTGCTCTGGAGTCCATAGATCTTTGGCTTGGGAAAAGATTTTCCTCTAGACCTACTATGTTAACATGCTTAAATTCCAAACCTTTCGCAGCATGTATCGTCATAAGGGATACCTTATTGCCATCGTCGTCATCTTTGTCGGCATCGGTTAATAGAGCTACGTCGAGCAAAAAGTCTGAGAGTGTCCTTATCGCATTTTCATCATCTGGATCGGGTTGCTCGCTAAAAGCTTGAAGCCCATTTAATAATTCCTGCACGTTATCATATCGAGCAACTCCTTCAGGAGTCTTGTCGATGTATAGTTGATGTACTATCCCAGATCGTTTCGCAATACGTAATCCTAATGAGTGAGCGGTTTGACTCTTAATATCAGATGAAAACCCCTTCATCATTTCAGTAAAAGTCTGAATCTTTGCCCATGCGGCCTTTTTAATTGACTCAGGCTGAACACCTAAGGTCATTAAATCGTAAACTCCCAAATCCTTTTCTCCAGCTGCTGAAAACAATCTATCCATAGTGGTATTACCGATGCCTCTTGCGGGATAGTTAATTATTCTCCTTAGAGCTTCGTCATCCCTTGGGTTTGCAGCAAGTCGGAAGTAAGCTATTAGGTCTTTGATTTCTTTTCTTTGGTAAAAGCTTTGTCCCCCATAAATCCGGTACGGAATATTAATTTTCCTCAAGCTCTCCTCAAATGATCTCGACTGTGCGTTAGTTCTGTATAGTATGGCAAAGTCCCCGTACTCGCTCCCGCTTATGCCCCTAGTCTCGAAGATGTTATCTGCTACGTACCTTCCTTCGTAGTTGTCACTTGACGCTCTATGAATTCTGATTTTCTCTCCTTCTGAGTTTTCAGTCCAAACCTCTTTTTTGATTTGGTCTTTATTCACAGCGATTACAGAGTTAGCCGCGTTAACAATAATTTTAGTGGACCTGTAATTCTGTTCCAACTTATATGTTTTCGTGTCAGGATAATCCTTTTTAAAATTGAGAATATTTTGAATGCTAGCCCCTCGAAAGCCATAAATAGACTGAGCATCATCACCTACAACACACACGTTCTTGTGACCTGCGGCTAGTTGTTTAATTATTAGGTACTGAGCATAGTTCGTGTCCTGATACTCATCGACCAAAATAAATTTAAATCGTTTTTGGTACTTATTAAGTAGGTCTGGAAAATCTCGAAGTAAGACGTTCATCTTATATAAAAGATCGTCAAAATCCATCGCTCCAGCATTGAAGCAACGTTTTTCGTACGCCATAAAAACATCGATTATTCTAGGTTTACCCGCTTGTTTATCCTCTCCCTGTATCTCAGCGTGATTTGCGTACCCCATTGCATTAATGAGATTGTTTTTCGCTCCAGAAATACGATTCGCCACCGACGCTACCTTATAGACCTTGTCATCAAGCCCTAGTCCTTTTATGATGTCTTTAAGTAGAGCCCTGCTATCCTGACTATCGTATATGGTGAAGTTATACGGATAATTAATTCTATCACTCTCTATCCTTAAGATACGTGCAAAAATGCTGTGAAACGTGCCCATCATAAGATGCCTTGCTTCTACACTCCCTACAACTTTGCCTATTCTCTCCTTCATTTCTTTGGCTGCCTTATTAGTAAAGGTTAAGGCCAAAATTGAAAACGGGTCTACTCCTTGCCGCATTAAATTAGCTATGCGGTATGTAAGTACTCTAGTTTTCCCGCTACCAGCACCAGCAATTACCATCATAGGTCCTTCTAGATGTTCTGCAGCGGCCCTTTGGGGGGCATTTAATTCGTTTAAAAAATCCACAGAGCGAAGTTAGTCACTTGTCTATTTACTAGGAAGTAAACAGTTGTTTAAGATTATGATTAAAAAAACCTTCAAAACCTTGTTGGAATTAATATAAAATGCCCTACTTTTGCACCCCCATTAAAAATTGGGAATGTCTTTTTTATGCCCATTTGAAAACGCTATCCGCGAAGATGCCTACAATACAGCAACTCATACGCAAGGGCCGGTACACTAAGCCGGTAACTAGTAAGTCCGCAGCTTTGGACTCATGCCCGCAACGTCGTGGCGTTTGTGTCCGTGTTTATACAACTACACCTAAGAAGCCTAACTCAGCAATGAGAAAGGTCGCTCGTGTACGACTTACAAACGGAAACGAAGTGAACGCCTACATCGGAGGTGAAGGTCACAATCTACAAGAGCACAGTATAGTACTTGTTCGTGGAGGTCGTGTAAAAGATCTCCCAGGTGTTCGTTACCACATTGTTCGTGGAGCACTTGACACTGCTGGTGTTGATGGTCGTACACAGAGTCGTTCTAAGTACGGTACTAAAAGAGCTAAGAAGAAGTAATATACTGAATTATGAGAAGGAAAGTAGCAAAAAAGCACCGCGTCCTCCCGGATCCTAAGTTCGGAGATGTTAAAGTAACAGTTTTCGTCAACAGTTTGATGAAGGACGGAAAGAAGAGTACTGCGTTCAAGATTTTCTACAGCGCGATAGATCAAGTTTCAGATAAGTCTGGTGAAGATGGTCTGGAGTTGTTCAAAAAAGCTCTCGAAAATGTAACTCCTGGAGTTGAGGTAAGAAGTCGCCGTGTTGGTGGAGCCACTTTCCAGATTCCTACTCCAATTCGCGATGGCCGTAAAAACAGTCTCGCAATGAACTGGCTTATTAGTTTCGCTCGTAAGCGCAATGAAAAGTCAATGGCTCATCGTCTCGCAGCTGAGATTATTGCAGCATCTAAAGAAGAAGGTGCTACTTTCAAAAAGAAAGAAGATACACACCGTATGGCTGAAGCAAACAAAGCATTCGCTCACTTCCGTTTCTAAGAAATTATGGCAAAGAGAGACCTAAACCTAACAAGGAACATCGGCATTATGGCCCACGTTGATGCCGGTAAAACGACAACAACGGAACGTATTCTGTACTATACAGGTATTTCACACAAAATCGGTGAGGTACATGATGGTGCGGCTACGATGGACTGGATGGAGCAAGAGCAAGAACGTGGAATTACGATCACTTCTGCTGCCACTACATGTTCTTGGACTTTTCAAGGTGTAGAACATAGAATCAACATTATAGACACACCTGGTCACGTTGACTTCACCGTTGAGGTAGAGCGCTCTTTAAGAGTGTTGGACGGCGCTGTGGGTCTGTTTTGCGCTGTGTCAGGCGTTGAGCCTCAGTCAGAAACTAACTGGTCTCTAGCTGATAAATATAAAGTGCCTCGTATTGGCTTCGTAAACAAGATGGATCGCTCAGGCGCTGACTTCTTTAACGTTGTTAATATGATTCGTGAAATGCTAGGAGCTAACCCTGTTCCACTTCAAGTTCCAATTGGAGCGGAGGAGACTTTCCGAGGAGTAGTTGACCTAGTTCTAAACAAAGCTTTTGTTTGGAATGAGGAAGATATGGGTATGACTTGGGAGGAGATTGATATTCCTGAGGACTTACTAGATACCGTTGCTGAATGGCGCGAAAAACTTATTGAGTCTGTTGCTGAACAAGATGATACTCTCATGGAGAAGTACTTCGAAGATCCAGATAGCTTAACTCACGATGAGATTTATTCTGCGATTCGTAAGGCTACCATTGCAATGGACATTACTCCATTAATGTGTGGTTCTGCATTTAAGAATAAGGGAGTACAAACAATGTTAGATGGCGTTATGCGTTATCTACCTTCTCCATATGATGTTGGTGCTATTATTGGGCATGATCCTGAAGATGAAGAGAAGGAAATAAGACGTATGCCTGATCCAGACGAACCTTTCGCTGGGCTAGCATTTAAAATCGCTACTGACCCTTTTGTAGGCCGTCTTTGTTTCGTACGTGCTTATTCAGGTACACTACCTGCTGGTTCTTACGTTAAGAATACTCGTTCGGATAAAAAGGAACGTATTTCACGTATTTTCCAAATGCACGCTAACAAGCAAAATCCTATTGATGTCTTAGAAGCGGGTGATATAGGTGCTGTTGTTGGGTTTAAGGATATTAGGACTGGAGATACGCTATGTGCTCTAGATTCACCTATAGTGCTTGAGTCAATGTCATTCCCAGCTCCTGTAATTGGAATTGCGATTGAGCCTAAGTCTCAAGCTGATTTAGATAAGTTATCTAATGGTTTAGCAAAACTTTCTGAGGAAGATCCAACCTTTACCGTTAAGACTGATGAGGATAGTGGCCAAACCATTATTTCTGGAATGGGTGAACTTCACCTTGAAGTACTTGTTGATCGTCTAAAACGCGAGTTCAATGTAGAGTGTAATGAAGGTCAGCCACGTGTAGCCTATAAGGAAGCTATTTTCACGGATACTCAACATCGTGAGGTTTACAAAAAACAATCAGGTGGACGTGGTAAATTTGCTGACATTGTAATTAAAATCGGCCCAGCTACTGATGCTGAGAAACAAGGTCTCGAATTTAAGAGTTCAGTTAAAGGAGGTAACGTTCCTCGTGAATTTATCCCTGCAGTTGAGAAAGGATTTAAATTAGCTATGGTTAATGGTGTTCTAGCTGGCTTCCCTATGGATAGCCTACGAGTTGAACTCCTTGATGGTAGTTTTCACCCTGTTGACTCTGACGCTCTATCGTTTGAGCAAGCAGCTAAGTTTGCTTACCGTAATGCGATTAAGCAATGTACACCTAAGATTCTTGAACCTATGATGGCTCTTGAGGTTGTGACACCTGAAGAGAATATGGGGGATTGTATTGGTGACCTGAACAAACGTCGTGCTCTCATTGAGGGAACAGACGAGCGTTCTGGAAAGACTGTGATTAACGCAAAAGTTCCTCTCTCTGAGATGTTCGGATACGTTACTGATCTACGTACTTTAACTTCTGGTCGTGCGACATCTAGTATGTCATTCAGCCATTACGCTGAAGCACCAAGAAATATTCAAGAAAAAGTGATTGAAGAAGCCCAAGGTTAATATCTAGGAACGCCATGACACAAAAAATTCGCATAAAACTCAAGTCTTTTGATCACAACTTAGTGGACAAGTCGGCAGAGAAAATTGTAAAGACCGTAAAATCTACGGGTGCAGTAATTAGTGGACCAATTCCTCTACCTACGCATAAACGTATTTTCACAGTACTTCGTTCACCTCACGTGAACAAAAAGTCTCGTGAACAGTTTGAGCTAAACAACTACAAGCGTCTTATTGACATTTACAGTTCTTCTCCGAAGACCGTTGATGCTTTAATGCGCCTAGAGTTGCCTAGTGGAGTTGAAGTTGAAATTAAAGTATGACGGTAGACATTTTGTCTATCTAAAAAAATAAACTATTATGCCTGGATTAATAGGGAAAAAAGTAGGAATGACCAGCATCTACGGTGCCTCTGGGAAGAATATCCCATGCACAGTGATAGAAGTAGGTCCTTGCGTGGTTACGCAAGTACGTACCCTCGAGCGGGATGGCTATGCAGCTGTTCAACTCGGTTTTGGAGAGCGCTCAGAAAAGAGTACATCTAAAGCTATGCAAGGTCATTTTAAACGTGCTGGTGTAACACCTAAACGTAGTCTCGTTGAATTTAAATCGTTCCAACAAGATTTCCAACTCGGAGATACTTTAAAGGTTGAGGATGTTTTCAACGAAGGTGAATTTGTGAGTGTAATTGGCACTTCAAAAGGTAAAGGTTTCCAAGGAGTTGTAAAACGTCATGGTTTTGCTGGAGTTGGTCAAGCTACCCASGGTCAGCATAATCGTTTGCGTGCACCGGGTTCTATTGGAGCTGCTTCTTATCCTGCTCGTGTTTTCAAAGGAATGCGCATGGCAGGTCAAATGGGAAATGAGCGCGTTACTATTGAGAATTTAGAAGTCCTCAAAGTAATGCCTGAAGAAGGTGTACTTGTTGTAAAGGGTGCAGTACCTGGACACAAAGGGACCACAGTCGTAATCCGTAAGCCACAAGCATAATGAAACTCGACGTATATACAAGTAAAGGCTCTAAGTCAAAGAAAAGCGCTGAACTCAACGATTCTGTTTTCGGAATTGAACCAAATGATCACGCTATCTACCTAGACGTTAAGCGTTACCATGCTGCTCAAAGGCAGGGAACACACGACACTCTACATAGAGGTCTAGTTTCAGGATCAACTCGTAAGATTAAGAAACAAAAAGGAACAGGTACTGCTCGTGCAGGATCAATTAAAAACCCTTTGTTTCGTGGTGGAGGTAATACGTTTGGTCCTGAACCAAGGGATTACACACTAAACCTTAACTCTAAGTTGCGTAAGCTTGCAAGACGCAGTGCTCTTAGCTACAAAGCAAAAGCAGAAGGAATTATGGTAGTTGACAACATCAAGTTAGACGCTCCTAAAACTAAGGATTTCCTTAACGTAATGACAAATTTGAAACTTGATGATAAGAAGACTCTTACGATTCTTCCATCTCAAGATGACAACGTTTATCGTAGCTGCCGCAATTTGCCTAAGCATCGTGTAATGTTAGCTTCTGATTTAAGTACTTACGATATTATGAATTGTACGAATTTATTATTCGTTAATAATGCCCACGAGGTTCTCGAGGGATTGCTAAAGTGATATCACTATGAAAGAGATTCTCATTAAGCCCCTTATTACCGAGAAAATGTCAGCAGATACTGACAAAACAAATAGCTACGGTTTCGTAGTTGCACTCGGAGCAAATAAGATCGAAATTAAAAAGGCGATCGAAAAAGAATATAACGTTTCCGTTACTAGCGTTCGCACTTTACGTGTTGATGGAAAAGCGAAACAACGTTTCACAAAAACCGGTGTCGTCAAAGGACGTACTAATTCTTATAAAAAAGCATTAGTAAGTATAGCTGAAGGCGAAATCATCGATTTCTACGATAACATCTGATATGGCATTACGTAAATTCAATCCAATAACGCCTGGTATGCGTCATAGGGTGCTCACGAACTTTTCGGAGCTAACTACTGACAAACCACATAAGCCGTTACTTGAGTCAATCAAGAAATCTGGTGGTCGTAACGACACTGGAAAGATGACTATGCGTTACCGTGGTGGTGGCCATAAGCGTAGATATCGTGTTATTGATTTTAAACGCAATAAGCATGAGGAAGCTACAGTTTTAACTGTTGAATACGATCCAAATCGTACAAGCCGTATATGTCTTGTTGAGTATAAAGATGGCGATAAACGCTATATCATCGCTCCAGCAGGGTTAACACCTGGGATGAAGATTAACTCTGGTAAAACTGCTATACCTCAAGTAGGTCATGCAATGTATTTATCTGATATTCCACTCGGAACGATTATTCATAATATTGAGTTGAACCCAGGACGAGGCGCGTGTATTGCTCGTAGTGCTGGTTCTTATGCTCAATTGGCTGCTCGTGATGGCAAGTTTGCTATCATTAAGCTTCCTAGTGGAGAAACAAGAATGATTTTAGTTACTTGCCTTGCGGTAATAGGTTCAGTAGGTAACTCTGAACACAACCTTCAGGTTAGTGGTAAAGCCGGTCGTTCACGCTGGTTGGGTCGTCGTCCACGCGTTCGTGGAGTCGTAATGAACCCAGTAGATCACCCTATGGGTGGTGGTGAAGGTAAATCATCTGGTGGACATCCACGTTCACGTAATGGAATTCCTGCGAAAGGTTATAAAACTCGTAACCCACGCAACAAGTCGTCTAAGTATATCATTGAACGAAGGAAGAAATAAGATATGGCACGTTCGCTGAAAAAACCCCCATTTGTCCATTACAAGCTGGTTCAACGTGTTGACGCCATGCATGCTTCTGGAAAAAAGTCAGTTATTAAAACTTGGTCTCGAGCCAGTACAATTACTCCTGACTTTGTAGGATTGACAATAGCCGTTCATAACGGTCGCCAGTTTATACCTGTATTTGTTACAGAGAACATGGTAGGTCATAAGCTCGGAGAATTTTCTCCAACTCGTTCGTTCCGTGGACACGCGGATAAAAAGGATAAGAAGCGCTAGCCGCTCGCTAACTAAGGAACTATGGGAGCACGTAAAAGATTAAAAGCAGAAGAGCGCAAAGAAGCAATGAAGTCAATTGCTATTGCGAAACTCAATAACTGCCCTACCTCGCCTCGTAAGATGCGTTTGGTAGCAGATACCGTTCGCGGTAAGGATGTATTCGACGCACTTAATATCTTGCGCTTTTCAGCTCAAGAAGCATCTGGTCGAATTGAAAAATTACTCAGATCAGCAATTGCTAACTGGGAAGCAAAAAATGCAGGAGCACGTCCTGAAGATTCGGATTTAACCATCCGTGAAATCTTTGTTGATAGTGCAAGAATGCTTAAGCGTATTCAACCAGCACCTCAGGGTCGAGCTCACCGCATTAGGAAGCGTTCGAACCACGTTACCATCATTGTAGATAGCGCTAAGAATTAATATGGGACAGAAAACACATCCAATAGGTAATCGCCTCGGAATAATTCGCGGTTGGGATTCTAACTGGTACGGAGGAAACGATTATGGCTCTAAGCTTGTAGAGGACTATAAAATCCGTGAATATCTTACAGCACGTTTGCGTAAAGCAAGTGTCGCTAACGTTATTATCGAACGTACTCTTAAGTTAGTAACCGTAACCATTAAATCTGCTCGTCCTGGTGTAATCATCGGTAAAGGAGGATCGGAAGTTGATAAACTTCGTGAAGAACTTAAAAAGCTAACAGGAAAAGATGTTCAAATTAACATCTATGAAATAAAGCGCCCTGAGTTAGACGCTCGTCTTGTTGCAGATAGTGTAGCTCGTCAATTAGAGGCTAGAATTAATCATAGACGTGCAATTAAGATGTCGATTCAAAGTACTATGCGTCTAGGCGCTGAAGGTATTAAGATAAACATTGCTGGTCGTATTAATGGTGCTGAGATTGCTCGTTCGGAAGCATATAAAGAAGGACGTATTCCTCTTCATACATTCCGTGCAGATATTGATTATGCTCATGTTGAAGCTCACACAACTTATGGTGTGTTAGGAATTAAATGTTGGATTTGTCGTGGAGAGATTTACGGGAAACCTGATTTAGCTCCACTACCTCCTCAAAAGAAGGAGAGAGGAGGAGATCGTCGTGGTGGTGAACGCCATGGTGGTGGAGGAGGTCGTCGTAATAACCCACGTAGATAATAGCTGACTGATATGTTACAGCCAAAAAGAACAAAATTCCGTAAAATGCAAAAGGGCCGCGTACGTGGTCTTGCCTACCGTGGTAGCACAGTAGCTTACGGTTCATTCGCAATTAAGACTCTTGATGTAGGATTTATTACCTCACGTCAAATTGAAGCTGCACGTATTGCGATTAATCGTTTTATGAAACGTGAAGGAAAAGTTTGGATTAGAATATTTCCGGATAAACCTATGACATCAAAACCTGCTGAAGTACGTATGGGTAAAGGTAAAGGAGCTCCTTCTCATTGGGTAGCACCAGTACGCCCAGGTCGTATAATGTTCGAAGTTGATGGTGTGCCGTTTGAAACAGCACAAGAAGCATTACGTCTTGGAGCACAAAAGCTCCCAGTTCGTTGTAAGTTTGTAACTCGCCCTGATTATGCAGCGCAATGATTGAAATGAACGAAATACGCCAGATGTCTGATAAAGACTTGGCAGAAAGAATTGTTGTTGAGCGTGAAGCTTACACAAAACTACGCTTTAACCACACTATTGCTGGTTTAGAAACGCCGACTATTTTAAAAATTAAGAAGCGCGATATCGCACGTCTTTTAACAGAACAAACTTCGCGTTCGAACGCTAAGGTTGATTCTACGAACGCTTAATTATGAGTACAGAAACTATCACACGCAACCTACGTAAAGAACGAATTGGCATTGTTACATCTAATAAGATGGATAAGTCAATAGTTGTAGCTGTTGAGAGAAAGGAAAAGCATCCTTTCTACGGGAAGTTCGTTACTAAGACGACAAAATTTGTTGCTCATGATGAGGAACAAACGTGTAACATCGGTGATACAGTACGTATCATGGAAACACGCCCACTT
The DNA here is from genome assembly GCA_002746975.1 of Bacteroidota bacterium. GTDB lineage: Bacteria > Bacteroidota > Bacteroidia > Flavobacteriales_D > Sanyastnellaceae > UBA974. The sequence continues at coordinate 60,893 of NVXE01000007.1, forward strand.
AGTAAGCGCAAGTGCTGGAGATTAATTGAGGTAATTGAACGTGCTAAGTAATTTTAACTACTAAGAAACGATGATACAACAAGAATCCAGAATGAAAGTAGCAGATAACAGCGGTGCTCGTGAAGTACTCTGTATCCGTGTACTTGGAGGAACCAAGAGACGTTATGCTTCAATTGGTGATAAAGTAGTGGTTACAGTAAAAAGCGCAACACCTAACGGAAACGTTAAAAAAGGTACTGTTGTAAAAGCTGTAGTAGTAAGAACTCGTAAAGAAGTACGTAGACAAGATGGATCTTATATCCGTTTTGACGACAATGCTGTAGTTCTCTTGAATGAGAATGGCGAGTTAAGAGGAACACGTATATTCGGTCCTGTAGCACGTGAATTACGTGATAAGGACTTCATGAAAATTGTCTCATTAGCACCTGAGGTACTTTAAAGACGAGTAAGGAAAGATGGAAAAGCGACTAAAAATAAAATCAGGAGATACTGTAAAGGTCATTTCTGGGGGTAACCGCGGAAAGCAAGGATCTGTACTTTCTGTTGATCGCAAAACAGACCGTGTAGTGATTGAAGGTGTAAACATCATCACAAAGCACGTTAAGCCAAGTGCGTCTAACCCACAGGGTGGCGTAGTGAAAGTTGAAGCTGCTATTCACATTTCAAATGTGATGGTTGTTGATTCTTCAGGCAAAACAACTCGAGTAGGCCGTCGCAGAAACGACGCCGGTAAACTTACTCGTTATTCTAAAAAAACTAATGAAGATCTGAAGTAATGACATACGTATCTAGACTTCAAACCCAGTATAATGATGAGATAGCTCCTGCTCTTGTAAAGCAGTTTGAGTACTCATCTAAAATGCAGGCTCCACGTATTACTAAAATTTGTCTTAACCAAGGTGTTGGTCAAGCAGTAGGAGATCGTAAAATGGTTGATCAAGCCGTTGAAGAGATGAGTAATATAGCTGGACAAAAAGCTGTAAAGACTAATTCTACAAAGGATGTCTCTAACTTTAAACTCAGAAAAGGAATGCCTATTGGATGTCGCGTAACTTTACGTCGTGATAAAATGTATGATTTCCTTGATCGTCTTATTTCGATTACTCTTCCTAGAACTCGTGACTTCCAGGGCATCAAAGCAAAAGGTTTTGACGGCAGAGGTAACTTTACGTTTGGAATTAAAGAGCAACTTGTATTTCCTGAGATAAATATTGACTCTGTCAAGCTTATTAACGGAATGGATATTACTATTGTAACAACAGCAAATACTGATGAAGAGGCAAAAGCCTTATTGACAGAATTTGGCTTCCCTTTCAAAAAGAACTAATTATGGCGAAAGAAAGCATGAAAGCGCGAGAGCGCAAGCGCGCCAAGATGGTCGCTAAGTACGCTGCAAAGCGAAAAGCCTTGAAGGAGGCAGGTGATTGGGAAGGCTTACAGAAGCTCCCACCAAACTCAGCTGCTGTGCGAATGCACAACCGTTGTCAGATTACAGGACGTCCTCGTGGATATATGCGTCAATTCGGCGTTTCCCGTGTTCTATTTAGAAAACTGGCCCTTTCGGGTCGCATCCCAGGCGTGAAGAAAGCTAGCTGGTAAGCTGCTTTTTAATCTCCAGAAAGAAACTGATATGCACAGTGATCCTTTAGCAGACCTATTAACTCGCATTCGCAATGCGCAGATGGCACAACACAAAGTTGTAAATGTTCCTTCTTCTAATTTAAAGAAAGAAGTAACAAAGATACTTTTTGACCAGGGCTATATTCTTAACTACAAATTTGTAGATGAGAAGCCTCAGGGTACCATTAAAATTGCACTCCGCTACGATTCTAAAACTCGTAGACCTGCCATAACAGAAGTTAAACGCTTCTCAAAGCCTGGTCTTCGTAAATACGGTAGTTCATCTGAGCTACCTAGAGTTTTAAATGGACTTGGAATAAGTATAATTTCAACCAATAAAGGGTTGATGACAGATAAAGAGGCACGTCGATTAAACATTGGCGGAGAAATTCTTTGTACAGTTTACTGATATAATCAAAAAAGAAAATGTCACGTATAGGAAAAGCCCCAATAACGATACCTGAAGGTGTTACTTTAACATTTGACAATAATGTTGTCAAAGTAAAAGGAACGAAAGGTGAATTAACACAACAGATAGATAACTCTATTTCAGTTGCAATAGAAGATAATATTGTTTCTTTTACTCGTTCTTCGAATGATAAAGAATTCAGATCTAAGCATGGATTATACCGCGCTCTGATTTTCAATATGATTGAGGGTGTATCTAAAGGGTACACAAAAGAACTTGAGCTTTACGGAGTAGGTTTCCGTGCATCATCACAAGGCCAACAGCTCACACTGAGCTTAGGGTATAGCCATGCTATTGTGATGGAGCTACCTACTGAAGTAAAACTACTTGCTGAAACTAAAAAAGGACAACCACCATATGTTAAGCTAGAGTCTCATGACAAACAGCTGATTGGAATTGTCGCAGCAAAAATCCGTTCACTCCGTAAACCGGAACCTTATAAAGGTAAAGGAATTCGTTATAAGGGTGAAGAAATTCGTCGTAAAGCTGGTAAGACGGCTGCTAAATAAATAAAGTAATGTCTACGAATAAAAAAGCATTAGCTCGTCTAAAAGTAAAACGCCGCGTTCGCGGTAAGTTGTCAGGAACATCAGATCGTCCGAGATTATCTGTGTTTCGTAGCAATAAGCAGATTTATGCTCAAATCATTGATGACCAAAGCGGTCGTACTTTGGCTTCAGCATCATCTATCACAAAAGAAGGATCAATCAAGCAACCTAAGTTAGAGCAAGCCTCTTCAGTAGGTTCTATGATTGCTGAACAAGCAAAAAACGCTGGAATTAGTAATGTGGTTTTTGACCGCAACGGTTACTTATTTCACGGACGTGTTAAACAATTAGCTCAAGCTGCCCGTGACGGTGGTCTTAAATTCTAATAATTATGAATCAAGGACAAGGACAAGGCCAAGGACAAGGCCAAGGAAAGCGTAACCAACGCCCAGGAGGACGTCGTGAACAGCAAAGTCGTACAGGTGATCCAGATTTGAAGGAACGCTTAGTTGGTATTAACCGTGTTGCAAAAACAACAAAAGGAGGAAGAACTTTTAGCTTTAGTGCGATTGTTGTAGTTGGCGATGAAAAAGGTAAAGTTGGGCATGGTCTAGGTAAGAGCCGTGAGGTAGCTACTGCTATCCAAAAGGGTATCGAAACAGGCAAGAAAGACATGATCACAGTGCCCGTTATTAACGGTACTATTCCTCATCGTCAAGAAGCAAAGTACGCTGGTGCTCATGTGTTAATCCGTCCTGCATCTGCTGGAACTGGAGTTATTGCTGGAGGTGCTATGCGTGCCGTTCTTGAGAGTGCAGGTATTAAAAACGTTCTTGCTAAGTCTCTCGGTTCTTCAAATCCACACAACGTGGTGAAAGCTACATTCAATGCTTTGAGAGAGCTTCGTGATGCGAAGACAATTGCTAATGCTCGCGGTATTTCTGTAAGCAAAGTATTTCAAGGCTGAACCTAAGAATTATGAGTAAAGTAATAATTACACAAGTACGTAGTGCAATAAATCGCACGAAACGTCAGAAAGACACTATTGTGGCTTTAGGAATTAAAAAGCTTAACAATCCTGTTGAGCACGAGGCGACACCACAAATTATGGGCATGATCCGTAAGGTAAGTCACCTTGTTAAAATTGAGAATAAATAATTAAACCAGCAATAAAATGAATCTAAGCAATTTAAAACCTGCATCAGGATCTATTAAGAAGCGCAAGCGAGTTGGACGTGGTGAAGGTTCTGGTCACGGCGGAACTTCTACACGTGGACACAAAGGAGCTAAATCTCGTTCAGGATACTCTTCTAAAATCGGTTTTGAAGGTGGTCAAATGCCACTTCAACGTCGTGTACCTAAGTTTGGTTTTGTTAGTCCAAATCGCGTAGAATACAAGGCAATAAATCTTGATGTGCTTCAAGAATTATCTGAAAAAATTGGAAAGACTACTATAACTCCTCAAGAAATTGTCGATAATGGTCTTGCTAGTAAGCGTGACTTAATTAAAATTCTCGGACGTGGAGAGTTAACTTCTAAAATTGAAGTTTCTGCTCACCAGTTTTCAAAGACTGCTGCTGCAGCAATTGAAGCAATCGGTGGAGTTATGGTAACTATTGATCGCCTTGCGAAATGAGACTGTTTTCTAAAATAGCCGATATATGGCGTCACGAAGAACTTAGAAATAAGATTGGAGTTACTCTTGGGCTTATTCTGGTATATAGAATAGGGTCTTTTATCGTCATCCCCGGCGTTAATAGTGATGTGTTAGCAGATCAAATGAATTCACTAGGAAGCGGAGGATTAGGTGATATACTTTCTCTATTTACTGGTGGCGCATTTACTAGAGCATCAATCTTTGCTTTGGGTATTATGCCATACATTTCGGCTTCTATTATTGTTCAGTTAATGAGCATTGCTGTACCTGCAGTTCAGAAACTTCAGAATGATGGCGAAAGTGGACGAAAGAAAATCACACAATGGACAAGGTTTTTGACTATAGCTATTGCGGTTGTACAAGCTCCTGGATATCTAGCTTCAACAGTAGTATCTGTTCCAGGTGCTGTTGTTAACCCTAGTACCTTCTGGTGGTTCTCTGCTGTAATGATTATTGTAAGTAGTACTTTAGTTATTATGTGGTTGGGTGAGCGTATTACTGATAAAGGAGTTGGAAATGGTATCTCTCTCCTTATTATGATAGGTATTATTGCGACATTCCCTCAAGCACTTATACAAGAATTTGTTCATCCAGATTCAACAGTTTACTTTTTCCTAGTTGAGATTGCCTTCTTCCTTATAGTTATTGGAGCAAGTGTTGCTCTTGTCCAAGGTATCAGAAAGGTTCCTGTTCAAATGGCTAAGTTGCAACAAGCTGATTCTCAAATGCCATCAGGTTCGGGAGCTAGAAGTTTTATTCCTCTTAAAGTAAATTCTTCGGGAGTTATGCCTATTATTTTTGCACAGGCAATAATGTTTGTTCCTCTTTATATGACACAAGCAGAATCATTTCAGAATAATTCATTTCTACAAAGCTTAAGCGATTTTAATGGAGTTGGGTACAACCTACTTTTCTTCTTAATGATTGTAGCGTTTACTTATTTTTATACTGCTATAACGGTTAATCCTAACCAAATGGCAGATGATTTAAAACGCCAAAATAGTTTTGTTCCTGGAATTAAACCTGGACGTGCAACAGCTGAATTTTTAGACGCAGTACTTTCTAAGATTACTCTACCAGGAGCAGTATTTCTAGGTCTTATTGCGATATTACCAGCTATCGTATTCAACTTTGGGTTGACACATTCACAAACATTTTCCATTTTCTTTGGCGGAACATCGCTATTGATTATGGTGGGAGTTATTTTAGACACACTTCAACAAGTTGAAAGTTATTTACTTTCTCGTCATTACGACGGTTTGATGAAGTCAGGAAAAATGCGTAGTCGCTCACAGTCACCTGTGGGAGGACTAGGCGGATAATTACGAAATGGGTTTAGGCAGACGAATCCGGATTAAATCGGAAGAAGAAGTCGAACTTATTCGTAAGAGTTCATTGCTTGTTGGGAGGACTTTAGCAGAAGTAGCCGCACTGGTTAAACCAGGGGTTACCACGCTTCAGCTTGATGCCATTGCTGAGGAATTTATCCGAGACAATGGTGCCGAACCAGGTTTTAAGGGATATGGAGGTTTTCCAAATTCTCTTTGTACTTCGGTTAATCATGCAGTAGTTCATGGAATACCAAATAATCATCCATTACAGGATGGCGATGTGGTTTCGATTGACTGCGGCACGCTGATGAATGGGTTTTATGGAGATAGCGCTTATACCTTTGAGGTAGGAGAGGTATCACCTGAAATCAGTAAACTGTTAAGTGTTACAAAGGAATGCCTTACTTTATCGATTGAACAAGCAATTGTAGGTAAGCGTATTGGCGATATAGGAGCTGCTTGTCAAAAGCATGCTGAATCTAATGGGTTTGGCGTGGTAAGAGAATTAGTTGGTCACGGATTAGGGCGAGAGCTTCATGAAGCACCAGAAGTTCCTAACTTTGGCCGCCGTGGAAACGGTCCACGTTTAGTAGATGGCATGGTGCTAGCTATTGAACCGATGATCAATCTTGGAAGACGTGAAGTACGTACTGATGAAGATGGTTGGACGATTGTAACATTAGATAGTATGGTCAGCGCTCATTTCGAACACGATATCGTTGTTAGAAAGGGTAAGGCCGATGTCCTCTCAAGTTTTTTAGAAATAGAAAGAGTTATTAATAAAACGAAATAGATCGAAATATATTAGTCCATGGCGAAACAACCATCGATCACACAAGACGGTACAATCCTTGAAGCATTGTCAAACGCAATGTTCAGGGTGGAACTTGAAAATGGTCACGTAATAACGGCCCATATCTCGGGTAAAATGAGGATGTATTACATCAAAATTTTACCTAGCGATCGTGTGAAAGTTGAAATGTCTCCGTACGACTTATCTAAAGGACGTATCACATTTCGTTATAAGAAGTAAAAATCAGCCCAATGAAAACACGCGCATCAATAAAGAAGCGAACGGCCGATTGTAAGATCGTTCGCCGTAAAGGACGACTTTTCGTCATTAACAAGAAGAATCCTAAAATGAAGCAACGTCAGGGTTAATCCTGATTTTGCGAAATTCAATATACTCATGGCACGTATAGCTGGTGTAGACATCCCCCGCAATAAGCGAGGAGCAATTTCCCTCACGTACATTTACGGCGTAGGTCGTAGTCGTGCGCTGAAAGTTTTAACTGAAGCGGGAGTTGACTCAAACAAGAAAGTTGAGGAATGGAACGACGATGAAGTCGGTTCTATTCGTAACATTATAGGTTCAAGCTTCAAAGTTGAAGGTGAACTTAGAACTGAAACTCAATCAGATATTAAAAGATTGATGGATATCGGTTGTTACCGAGGAATTCGTCATCGTAATGGTCTACCTTTGCGCGGTCAACGCACAAAGAATAATTCTAGAACTCGTAAGGGGCGTAGAAAGACTGTTGCAAATAAGAAACAATAATTTATTAGCTGTTAAGCTATTTTATAAACGGGTCCATCTGGACCGATCACCTCCAAACTACTGACGATGGCAAAAAGCGCCAAAAAGAAGAAAAAGGTTAAAGTTGACTCCGTTGGAGAAGCTCACATACATTCTTCGTTTAACAATATCATCATCTCCCTGACAAATACTACAGGCCAGGTGATTTCCTGGTCAAGTGCAGGAAAAATGGGATTTAGAGGATCTAAAAAGAACACTCCTTATGCTGCACAGTGTGCTGCAGAAGATTGCGGAAAAGAAGCAATGGAGTATGGTCTTAAAAAAATTCGTGTTTTTGTAAAGGGACCTGGACAAGGTCGTGAAAGCGCAATTAGAACTCTTCATAATATGGGAATTCAAGTTACAGAAATTGTTGATGTAACTCCTCTCCCACATAACGGTTGTCGCCCTCCAAAGCGTCGCCGCGTTTAATAATCGTCAACCTTAAGAATATCGATCAATGGCACGTTACCGCGGACCCAAATCAAAAATAGCCCGTCGCTTTAAAGAAGCGATTTTCGGACCTGACAAAGCGCTTGAGCGCCGTACTTATGGTCCTGGACAACACGGGAATACTCGTCGCAGAAAGAAGGAGTCAGAGTACTCTGTACAGCTTGCGGAAAAACAAAAAGCGAAATACACATACGGCATTCTTGAAAAGCAATTTTCAAATCTGTTTAAATCTGCTAGTTCAAAGCAGGGTATTACAGGTGAGATTTTACTTCAAATGTGTGAAAGTCGTCTTGATAATGTAGTTTTCCGTTTAGGACTAAGCCCTACACGTAGAGGTGCACGTCAATTAGTATCACACCGTCACATTACGATTAATGGTAGTGTCGTAAATATTCCTTCATGCAGCGTACGTCCTGGTGATGTTGTTGGAGTAAGGGAAAAGAGTAAGTCATTGGAAATCATTTCTATGTCTTTAGGCTCTAAAAATCAAAATCACGATTGGCTAAATTGGGACGCACAGGCTATGTCTGGCACTCTTGTTAGCACACCAACTCGTGACCAGATCCCTGAAAACATCAAGGAATCTTTAATTGTAGAATTGTACTCTAAGTAATTTCGAAAAGCATTATTCATGGCCATTCTCGATTTTCAACAACCGGATAAAGTAATCATGTTAGACTCTTCGGAGAATACTGGTCGCTTTGAATTCCGCCCTCTTGAGCCAGGATTTGGCGTAACAGTAGGAAACGCATTACGTCGTATTTTACTTTCGTCACTTGAAGGCTTCGCAATTACTTCCCTTCGTATCGACGGTGTCGATCACGAGTACTCTACTATTAAGGGAGTAATGGAAGATATGACTGAGCTAATTTTAAACCTTAAACAGGTTAGATTTAAGCGTCAGATAGAAGACACTGATATGGAAACAGTAACTGTTTCTGTGAAAGGTAAAACAGTTTTGACAGCTGGTGACTTAGGTAAATTTACATCTGCATTCCAGGTGATAAATTCTGACCTTGTTATCTGTCGTATGGAAAAAGACGTAGAGCTTAAAATGGAACTTACCATAGGTAAAGGCCGTGGATATGTTCCTGCTGAAGATAACGTACGTTCTGAGGCTCCTCTTGGTACTATTTCTATGGATAGCATCTTTACACCTATTCGTAACGTTAAGTATGATATTGAAAACTTTCGTGTTGAGCAACGAACTGATTACGAGAAACTTATTCTTGAATTAGATTGTGACGGTAGTATTACACCGAAGGATGCGCTACAAGAAGCTGCTAAAATTCTAATTCATCACTTTATGTTGTTCTCAGATGAGCGTATTACGCTTGAGTCTGATGATCAAGTTGAAGCTGAAGAATTTGATGAGTCTAGTTTACATATGCGTCAACTTCTTAAAACGAAATTGGCTGATATGGATCTTAGTGTTAGAGCTTTGAATTGTTTGAAAGCAGCAGATATAGAGACTCTAGGAGACTTAGTTGCTTTCAACAAAAACGACCTACTCAAATTCCGTAACTTCGGTAAGAAGTCTTTAACGGAACTTGAAGAATTGGTTGAAATTAAGAATCTTGCATTCGGTATGGATGTGAGTAAGTACAAACTGGATAAGGAGTAAGCTATGCGTCACGGTAAGAAATTCAATCACTTAAGTCGTAAAACGGCGCATCGTAAAGCGATGCTAACTAATATGGCTTGCTCGCTTATAGAACATAAGCGCATTAATACTACAGTTGCTAAGGCAAAAGCTCTGAAGAAGTATGTTGAGCCAATTGTAAATCGTTCAAAAGACGATTCTACTCATAGTCGACGAGTTTGCTTTCGTTATCTAGCGAGTAAGGATGCTGTTACGGAATTATTTCGTGAAGTAGGCCCTAAAGTTGCTAATAGAGAAGGAGGATATACTCGTATTATCAGAACAGGAAATCGTTTAGGAGATAACGCAGACATGTGTTTAATCGAACTTGTAGATTTTAACGAATTATACGGTAACGAAGAGAAAAAGAAAAAGACTCGTCGTTCACGTCGTGGAGGAGCTAAGGCAGTTGAGCCTACTTCTGCTCAGCCAGTATCTGAAGAAAAGTCAGCTGCAGAAACAGCAACTGACACTACTGAAAATACTGCTAGTGATTCAACTGAGACTAAGAAAGAAGACTAATCCTTTCTTTAAGAATATTACAAAGGGCATCCGAATGGGTGCCCTTTGTGCGTTTATAAATTCAGTATTATTAAGTGTGATTATTTGCAAGGTTAATTACATACTAGAAGTATCTTTGCATTATGCAAGGATTACGACGCAATGACATACCTGCTATCCTTATGTTAGAGGATGGTACAGTGTTTAAGGGGAAGTCTTTAGGAGCATTAGGCACCTCGGTTGGTGAGATAGCTTTTAATACAGGAATGTATGGATATCAAGAGATTTTTACTGATCCGAGTTATCATAGGCAGATGCTAGTTATGGCAACAGCTCACATAGGTAACTATGGGGTTCATGAAAATGAAGTTGAATCTTCTGGAGTTAAAATAGCAGGTCTTGTTGTACGTAATTTCTCTACTATAGCTAGTAGAGTAGGAGGAGCAGGGACTTTACAAGATGAACTAGAAAAGAATAACCTTGTGGGTATAAGTGATGTTGATACTAGAGCTTTAGTTCGTCACATTAGAGAAAATGGGGCTATGAACTCAGTCCTGTCGACAGAGGTATTCGATATTAATAAGCTCAAATCCATATTGAATGATGTTCCGTCAATGGATGGTCTTGAATTAAGTAGTGAAGTATCTGTTACTGAGCCGTATGATTTTTGTGTTGACGGAGATTATAAAGTTGCGTTGTTAGATTTAGGGTTGAAGAGAAGCATTGCTACTTGTTTACATGAGAGAGGGTGTCAGGTTAGAGTTTTTCCTTGGGATACCACATTTTCTGAATTATCAAAATGGGAACCCGATGGCATAATGTTATCTAATGGACCAGGGGATCCTTCAGTTATGACCTCTGTAATCAAGGAAGTTAAAAATATAGTATCTTCGGGTATTCCGGTTTTTGGAATATGCTTAGGTCATCAGTTACTTTCTTTAAGCCAAGGTCTTACGACTGAGAAAATGTTTAATGGTCATAGAGGGGTGAATCATCCAGTTAAAAATCTGATGACAGGAAAATGTGAAATAACTTCCCAAAATCATGGCTTTGTTGTAAGTCATGAATCTGTTAAAAATAATAAGGATGTAGTTGTAACACACATACATCTTAATGATGATTCTATTGCGGGCATTAAAGTAAAAGATAGGCCAGTATTTAGTGTTCAATTTCATCCAGAGGCATCAGCTGGTCCACATGATAGTAGATATCTGTTTGATGAATTTATCGAACTTATAAAAGTAAACAAACAATTAACTGTTTAAGAAGATGAGTAATATTGAGATAATTCATGCAAGGCAAATTTTGGATTCAAGAGGTAATCCAACATTAGAAGTGGAAGTTGTTACAGCTGAAGGAGCTTTCGGGAGAGCAGCAGTTCCTTCAGGAGCTTCAACGGGCATACACGAAGCTGTTGAACTAAGAGATGGTGGAGATAGTTGGATGGGTAAGGGTGTAAGTAGAGCCATTGATAACGTCAATACTATATTAAATGATGAATTGAATGGTTTCGATGTGACGGAGCAACGTTTGATAGATCAAGTTATGATTGATATCGATGGTACTGAGAATAAGAGTAATCTGGGAGCAAATGCAATTTTAGGTGTATCTCTTGCGGTAGCCAAAGCAGCCGCGGAGACTGTAAGGCAACCACTGTATCGATATATTGGAGGAGCTAATGTTTCTACTTTACCTGTTCCTATGATGAACATACTTAATGGTGGGTCTCATGCGGATAATAAGATAGATATTCAGGAGTACATGATTATGCCTGTTGGAGCAGATACGTTTTCTGAAGGATTGAGAATGGGTACTGAAATATTTCACAGTCTGAAGTCAGTGCTAAGAGAAAAAGGCCACTCAACTAATGTTGGAGATGAAGGGGGGTTTGCTCCAAATCTTAGTTCAAATGAAGAAGGTGTTGAATTCGTTCTCAGAGCTATAGAAAAAGCTGGATATAAACCAGGGGATGATGTTTTGCTCGCGTTTGATGCTGCAGCTTCTGAATTTTACGATAAAAAAAGAGGCATATATAGATTTGAATCAACTGGGGCAGAAATGGATGGTGGTGAAATGGTTGATTTTTGGGATAAATGGAGTAAAAAATATCCCATAATTAGCATAGAAGATGGCTTGGACGAAGATGATTGGGATTCTTGGAAAATTTTAACTGATAGGATTGGAGATAAAATCCAACTTGTTGGAGATGACTTATTTGTTACAAATGTTAGTAGATTGACTCAAGGAATTGAAAATGGAATTGCTAATTCTATTTTGGTTAAAGTGAATCAAATCGGCACTTTAACCGAAACCATTGATGCTGTTGATATGGCTCACAGAGCAGGGTATTCTTCAGTTATGAGCCATAGAAGTGGTGAGACTGAAGACACAACGATTGCTGATTTATCCGTTGCTTTAAGTACAGGCCAAATAAAAACTGGTTCAGCTAGTAGATCAGATAGAATTGCCAAGTATAATCAACTTCTTAGAATTGAAGAAGAGTTAGGAGAAATGGCAATATATAAAGGAGCTGGATTTAGATCTTAAGAATCTCGCTTGAATATTGCGAATCTCTTTTGCTATTTTAGCACTACAATGCGTTGAGTGCCAAAACCTTTTGATCTTAAGAAATAAAGACCTTGCGTAAGATTTTCAACTCTTATTTGAGATGAGTTTCCTTGAGCAACTTGTTTGCCTAAACTATTTAAAAGAACCCAAGGTGTTGATTCGGGACATCGTATTAAGTCAATCACGGCATAACCAGAGCTAAGTCTAGTGGGATTAGGATAAGGAATACATTTAGGGGCATCTATATCAAGAGCTGAAGGTTCTATTACAGAGTTGATAGAATCACATAAAGAATCTAATGGAGATTCAGTAATAAGTATGATTTGGGATACCTCCAAAATGTTATTACATGCATCGGATATTGTATATACCCTTTCAATTGAGCATGCATCAGTTTCACAATCTCCATCTAAATAATAATCTGCACAGAATGACGATATGGAATTGCAATTATCTGATATATCTAGTTGAGTTTCATTGCAAGGTGGTAAATCAGACAAGCAAGTGAAACTTAATTCCTCTAGGTTCGTGTTAAGTATTGGGGCTATCGTGTCTATTAGAATAGTGACATGAACGGAATCATATGAATTCCCGCAATTGTCAGTGATTCTATATGTACGATGATTCTCAGTTGAGCAATCACCACCTACCAAACTTGATCCTTGATATGTTACAACAAGATTGTTTGGTGATCCTAAATCGTAGCCTAAAAGACTGTCTGTTACTAATGATAGAGTATCACCATCACAAGTAAGAGTAGATGTAGATGGGAAGTTTGTGAATTCAGGAGCTGTAGTGTCAACAACTAGGATGACTTGCGTTGATGTCGCATTATTCCCACAAGCGTCAGAAGCAGTATAAGTCCTGAGAATAGTTGTAGAACCAATACAAGTACCAGGTTCAGTAATCTCATCACACGTCCATTCTGAAAAGCTGCAATCATCTGAGATTTGTATATCAGCCTCATAGCATGGCGATATTTCCACGCCAAGTTCGATTACCAAGTCTTCAGGAATGCTAAGGAAAGTTGGGGCAATCGAATCTGTTACCGTAATTGAATATGATGCATTTACAACATTTCCGCAAAGGTCTTCTGCTGATAATTCGTGAAAAATCACATAATTACTTTCACAAGAACCAGGAGTTATATAAGTAGAATCATTAAGCGAAATAGATTCACTACAATTGTCAACTACCACAATTTCAAATGATGGTACTTCTTCTTCGCATGAAATAGAAACATCACTGGGTAAATTAACAAAATCAGGAGCCTGTGTATCAGTGATTGAAATTGTTTGGATCTGTGTATCTCCTAGAAATCCACAGCCATCAGTAGGTGTCATAGACCTAATAATATCATAGTTATTTGGACATATACCCAGTAAAGTGTCAAAAGACATATCCCAAACGATACCATTAACACCATTTGCAATTGGTTCGTCTAGTATAAACTCCTCGTTACATGCATACTGCACGTCAGCAGGAATGTAACTCCAAACGGGAGGAGTTAAGTCTGAGATAAATATTATGTGAGAAAGTTGATTAGAGTTGCCAGAAGGGTCCGAAATACTATAGGTGTAATGAATTTCGAAAGGACCAGAACAAGGCCCTATTTCAGTAAATACAGTATCTAATGTACAGTTAAATATCAGCTCTTCAGGAGAATAACAATTATCTACAGCAGACCATTGCAAAGAATCACAAAGAGGAAGAGAAATACCAAAATCAAGATAATCGGGTAAAATAGGTAATTGAGTAAAAGTAGGCGCAAGTGTGTCAGATACTGTAACTAACTGAATAGTCGCGGCTTCGTTTCCGCAGTTGTCGATTGCTTGCCAAAGGATACTCAGAATTAAGTCGTGAGGTGTTGTTGAAGAGATAGTATCAATGGTGTATTGAAGTGATACAGCGCTGCATATATCATCTGCAATGGGGAAGTCATTGGGTATTGTAACGGAACAATCTATCGCAATATCAGATGGTATGTATGTGAAAAATGGAGAAACGGTATCTATGAATTGAATTGTTTGTTCTAAAGAAGAAAGATTACCACATGCGTCAGTTGCAGTGAAAACCCTAACAACATTAGAGCTAGGGGTCATACAACCTCCAGAGCCAGGGAGATCTATAAATGACAGATCCGTGACTATGCTACATGAATCGTAAGCCTCTACATCAAGTTGAATATCTTGAGTACAAGCTAATTCTATGAAGTATGGAGTATTTCCGAATCCAGGACCAATAGTATCAGAGTATTCGATTAACTGCACTCCATAGTTTGTATTTCCGCAATCGTCAGAAGCTGTAAAAGTTCTTGTAATAGAGTAGTTAGCAGGACAACTTCCCAAAAGTGTATCAGAACTGACAGATAAAGTAACACTTGAGCATAAATCAGAAGCTACGGCATTTCCTAAATCGTTAATGTCTAAGCAGTTTAAATTTAAGTTGCTAGGAGTAATTATAACAGGCGCAGTAGAATCGACTACAGTTATAGTTTGTGTCGCAGAGGTAGCGTTACCGGCATCATCAGTAGCTGTAAAAGTCCGTGTTAAAGTATAAGCCCCTTCACAAATTCCAAGTTCGGTATTTTCTAATAATGTGATAACAACTTGTCCACAATTATCATATGCTGTTGCCTCTTCTAGAGTTAGAGTAATTGAACATTCGGTGCTATAATCTGCAGGAATACTAAGAACAGGGGGTGTTGTATCCTGAAAAACAATAGTTTGTGTATCCGTTATGGAATTTCCACATGCATCTGTAGCAGTAAAGATTCTAGAAACAATATAGTTTCCGACTGCCGTACTAAATAAAGTGTCAGTGGTAAGCGAAATACTGACACTAGAACAAATATCACTGGCTGTTGCATCTTCTAAAAGTGCAACATCTGAACATTCGAGCACTTGATCAATAGGGAAGGAAGTCCAGGTGGGAGCAGTAGTGTCTATATGATCTATTGTAATATCTACTTCATCATATCCGCATAAATTACCTGCAAAAAAACGATATAGTATGTCATTATCATTAGCACAATCAGATACTGTTTCTTGACAATTTTGTAAATCTATATTTACATCTCCAGGTCCACTTATTGTGTCAGCTCCTACTAAGACCTCCCAAGTTATCCATCCACTTAAACCGTTATTAAGATTGATGTTATTCGCGCCCATAGTTCCTAATTGAAACCCTAAGTTTTCACTTAATGGAGCATGTTGAAGTCGTATGTTTTGGCCTTGATTAGCTCCAACACCTATCAGTTTAGAAATGTTATTTTGCATCAGAAAGTAAACCCAACTTGCTTCTGTGCCTTGAAAAAGACCATCTAAGGCCTGTTTCCCCATTGCCTGCCATTCAGTCCAATTGTATCCACCTTCTAAATAAATATCAATGTTGTATGCAAAACTTGGATCAGTGTCATTGTAAACCAAACCACTTAAGGTTGCTGAGCCATTAGCATAATGGGTCCATTGTAGAGGTTGGCTACCAACGAAGAATAAATCAGATGGAGCAAGTCCTGCAGAAGCAAAGCCGTAAAGAGAAAGGCAAAGATCCTGTCCAGCTCCTATTGTTTGAGCAATTGACCCCTCACATGTAGATTTGTTACCGAGAGTTGCGATAAAAGTCTCCTCAGTTATCCCTAATGTGCTACACGAAGTTGTATAATTAGGAAATAGTGGTGGAGTTAATGTCTCACATGATTCAACAATAAGACTTGTAACTGGATCGAAAACGGGAGCACAGCCAGTACAATTAACTTGTGCTGCAAGCTGTGAAGTAACAGAAATTAGTGTTGTAAAGACAACGAACTGGATGGTTTTTACTATATTCAAAATAACTTTTTTATGGCTAAGTTTATGGGTGGATAGTATTTAGTGCTGTATAAAGATATAATAATTATACTAAGATTGCAAGTCTGCATTTAGAGCAAATAATGCAATTCCCGCAGATACGGACACATTTAAACTTGAAGTTTGACCTTTCATTGGGATTTTAAGTCGATGTTCACACAGTTTTAATACCTCAGGAGAAATCCCATAACCTTCATCTCCTAGAACTAAGCAGAAAGGAGGCTTTATGTTGTGAGTAGATAATTCATCAGAGCTCTTCTCAGATAAAGCAACACAAGTAACCCCACTTTGAATTAAAAGTTCAATAGCATGAGAAATGTTTGATACTCGACAAACTGGTAAACGTAATAAAGCACCGCTTGAACTTTTAATAGCTCCTTCATTAATTGAAGCTGACCCTCTTTCTGGAATTATTAATGCATGTGCACCAAAACATTCAGCAGACCTTGCAATTGCTCCTAAGTTTCTAACATCGGTTATTCCATCCGCAGCAACTAACACTGGTGGTTCACCTCGTTCAAATGCTCCTAGAATAATCTCATCCAAAGGTTGGTATGTGATAGGAGAAAGAAAAGCAACTATCCCTTGGTGGTTTTTCAGAGTAAATGAGTCAAGCTTTTCACGTGGCACCATTTTTATCGGAACTCCTGCTGCTCTAACACGCCCCAATAATTTATTCAGTCTATCATTTGAGCTAGAACGTATAACAAAAACGCTATCTAGGTCCTTACCTACATCAAGCGCTTCGCTTACTGGGTGAATGCCAAATACAAAAGTACTTTCAGAAGGACGCTTAGGTCCTCGGTATGTTGGTTTAGAATCCATGAACGCAAGGTACTACTCAATCTCGTTGAACTCTGCCATTACGCCAATTTGTTACCATCCTATCCCAAGTAGTTCTGTAAATAATATTTCTTTCTAACCTAAATCTATTATTATCAAGTTCGTGACTCCTTCTTCTAAACCTAAGAGTTAAACTATTAGTCGTCCCATCTTCACCATAAGTCCAGTATTCATTCCAATAATCACGCCTAATTCTAGTAGGTACTCCCATGATAATATGTACCATCCCTCTGTCTGTTCTCCAGCCTTCTTGTAGTCCTGAAAATGCTCTGTTAGCTTCCTCTACCCTTAAGTAATATGTCTTAATTAGCTCTTTCGTTCGTTCAGGGGATTTCCCACATGCAAGCCAAAATTCATCTAGTGCTTCCTTAGGCTGAGAAGCATTATTCATCTCTGAGTATTCACTTCTTGTTGCAATGTATCTAGTTGCCTCTATTAGCTTTCTTACATCCTTAACCTCAGGGAAGTCCTTAGGTCTACTGTGTAATACCCATCTTAAATCAGATGTGAGTGAGATAAAAGATTGAGTGCCATCAATTACCGTCCACATGCTGTCAATTGTACTGTAATGTTTTGCAGTAATCGTATCTAATGGATTTCGGTATCCAGAATAAGGTGGTGCGGGCATAGTTTTCTTCGGAACTACAGACTTTACCTCCCACTTGCTTTCATTGTCAGAAAGTATTTTAATTCTCGTCCCAATAGATGCATTCCCTCCGCTAATGGGCCAGTTTTCCTCAATATCCCAAATAAGAATTTCGGAAATATCTAATACATCTTCAACAGATGAATTCCTGTTACCATCTAAAACAGTCACCTTGAGTTTCTTACTTAATTCGTCAGAATCACGATATTTATAAGCACTTATTTCGAATTTTTTCAAAATCCATCTTGATGATGTTGTAGATAAAGTATCATTAATAATCCACTCATTTTTATTCATTTTTATATTAAGGGAAGAAGTAAAAGGTGTGTTTTCACTTTCTCTTGTATAAAGTAATTCCTTCCTGTCAAGTGTCAGATAAACAGAAATGGAATCACCGTGTCTATAGGGTGTTATTTCTGGGTGAAGAGGAGTAGATTCATAATCATAAGGTCTTCTCGATGATGTGGATTCAACAATAATGGATGTTGAACATGACGAAAGGGCTATTATGATTATAATGAAATATCTCATTGATCAGAGATGAATTTTTCGGGAATGGTTTCTTTTACATCTAACCCTAATTTGCGTAGTTTTTCAGCTTGTCCGATAAGATTACCTCTGCCTGTTGAAAGTTTAGATACGGCATCACGATAAGCATTATCTGCCTTATTAAGGTGGTCGCCGATGGATTCCATCGATTTTGAAAAGCTAACGAACTTTTCATATAAAAGTTTTCCACGGTTAGAAATCTCAACAACATTTGTTCTTTGCTGATCTTGTCTCCAGATATAACTTACTGTTCTCAATGTTGCCAAAACCGTAGTTGTTGAAACTAATAAAACTTGTGCTGCAAGGCCTTCTTTTTGAATAGATTGAAGCTCATTTCCGGCGGCAAAAAATGCTGGTTCAATAGGCACAAACATCAACGTGTAATCCACGGACTTGTTGTAAAGAGATCCGTAATCTTTTTTCGCTAACCCTCTGATATGATTTCTCAAGCTTTGAATATGCTCTTTAAGATATGTCTCTCGATCTATATCATTATCTGCATTTACGTAGCGCTCATAGGCAGTTAAGCTGACTTTTGAATCGATAACTAGAATTTTTTCATCGGGTAATGAGACCAAAAAATCAGGTCTATAAGTCCTTCCTTCCTCTGACTTAACAGAAGACTGTGTGGTAAAATGTAATCCTTTTTCTAGACCTACATCTTCTAGGATTCTCTCTAATTGGTATTCTCCCCAATCTCCTTGAACTTTTGAATCACCTTTAAGAGCTTTAACCAGATTTTCAGCTTGTTTATTTAATCCCATATTCATTTCTGCAAGGTCTTCGAGTTCTTTGTTAAGAGCACCTCTCCATTGCTGCTCATCTCCATAGTACTTCTCTACCTGCTTCTGAAAACCTTGGAATTGAATTCTGACGGGCTCAAGAAGTTGCTTTAACCTCTCAGCGTGAGCTCCCTCTATTTGATTTTGAGATCTTTTCGTCGCGTCGTCTAAGACCTCTCTAGCAACCTTTTCAAGATCCTTACGTTGTCTTTCAACCTCAGACGCCCACTTTGTTTCCGCGTCTTCGCGATATTCGTTAATGTCTTCTAATTTCTGTTCTAATCGTCCTATTTGAATTTTCAACGCTAAAATTTCATCTTCCTTATTAGAAAGTGAACTTTTTAGCTCAGTTAAATCGCCAAGGTCTCCAATGGTATTGTTTTTTATATGGTTTGGCATTAAAAACTTATAAATAAGCCAAACAATCAAGGAGCCGGCAACAATGCCAGCTGATATGAGAAATAATTCGTTCAAAGTATTATTTATATGTGGGGTATTCCGTGAAGGTAAACAATGATCGTAACCTTTTAGTAGTAGGTAACGTATAAAAAATTCCCTATCATTTTTTTAAATCATATGTTATGAAACATTTCCTTAGAATTTCAGCAGTAGTGCTTCTTTTAGGAGCAGCATTAGTATCATGCGCACCAGCTTATACAGCATGCGGAGCGTACACTTGTGTCGATTTAGACGACTGCGAATAAGATATTTGTATTTCGAAGTTTAATAAAAAAATCCCTGTTTATCTTTTTAAACGGGGATTTTCGTTATTATCCTTTTTGTAGATCAAATTCAAAGGTTAAATTTTGTAATACTTCGTCAGAAAGGGATTTAGCAACAGGGCATGCTCGAGCAACTCTTTCGAGGCGTTTAGCTTCATTTAAATCGCATCCAATTAGAGAAATTCGTATATGAGCTCTAATTTCAGCAACTCTTCTGGGCTTAGATGCCATTATTTTATTTACACTAGCATTCATAGAAAGTATCTCAGTATCACTTTTTGAGCATGCTATTCCGACTATCGTCATTACACATGAAACCAGTGATGTAGCTAGTAAATCCGTAGGTGAAAAGGACTCTCCTTTACCGAAATTATCGACAGGTGCGTCTGTGATTATTTCTATCCCAGATTTGACGTGAGTTGAAAAAGTTCTAAGCGGATTAGTGTATGTTAATGTGTATTGAGGTTCCATGCGGTAAATTTGGTGCAATGCAAGCGGAAAGAAAAATAAAATTTATATCTGTAGCTATTTATTTTATAGTCGTCTTAACGGGTAACGATTTTTTAGCCCAAACGAACACTGGTATAACCACAGGTAAGGATGCTGTGTACGGTGAAGAGGGAGTTGATGTTCTTTTCAGTCATACTTCAGGGGTTCATATTTCAGTACATACTCAAGGAGCAGGAGTGGGGGGTAGATACGGATATTTCAAAACTGCAAAGAAGTCTAAATCAATCGCCGTAGATCTAAGGTATTTCAAGCATGAAAAAGAGGAGAAAACGGTTAATCCGGTTTATAACGATGGTTTGCCTTACATTTTCGGAAAAGTTAATAGCTTTTTAGCATTTAATATTGTTGTAGAGACAAGAAAACAACTTACACCTAAGCTTAGAAAAGGTGCCGTGCAAGTGTCTACAGTAAAGAAGTATGGGGTTAGTTTGGGAATAGAGAAGCCCGTATATCTAGAAATAGGTTATCCTGAGATTCCATACGAATATTTAGCAACTGAGAGGTATAACCCTGAGGAACACTTCTACAATGATATCTATGGTAGGTCACCGTGGGTGAATGGTTTGGATGAAATAAAACTTATTCCAGGCGGGAGCATCAGCTATGGTTTACTTTTTGAGTATAGTGATAAGAGATCTAAGACCAAATCAGTTGAGCTTGGTATGACTTTAGACGTCTTTATGAGGCCTATTGAGATTATGGCAGTGGAGTTTGTTGATAGTAAAATGGTGTTTTTGAATCTATACCTAAGATTAGAGGTCGGTGCAAAGTGGACTCAAGCAAGGTGATTTTTAGTCTAAAGTCACGAACTTTGCGCTATGTCAGAATTAACTACTAAAGTAAAGCGCGTTCCTAAGCCAAGTTGGTTAAGAGTAAAGCTGCCTACAGGCGAAACGTATAAAAAAGTTCGTGAGATTGTTTCTGAACATAAACTTCATACGATTTGTGAGAGTGGGCACTGTCCAAATATGGGCGAGTGTTGGGGAGAGGGGACAGCGACCTTTATGATCCTAGGTAACATCTGTACTAGGTCTTGTGGCTTCTGTAATGTCGCTACTGGAAGACCGGAGCCGGTTGATCATTTCGAGCCTGCTAAAGTCGCTAATTCAGTGAAATTAATGAACGTAAAGCACGCCGTAATTACGTCAGTTGATAGAGACGAATTAAAAGACGGTGGAGCTGAAATTTGGGCCGAAACAGTTCGAGCTATACGTCACCAATGTCCAGACACGACTCTTGAAACTTTGATTCCAGATTTTGCTGGAAAATGGGAAAATCTACAACTAATCATTGATGAAGCACCTGAGGTCGTAAGTCATAATTTAGAAACAGTGCGCCGACTGACTAAAGGCGTTCGCATACAAGCAAAGTACGACCGTTCTTTGGAAGTTTTGGAAAGACTAGGGAAAGCAGGGATAAGGACGAAAAGCGGATTAATGCTCGGTTTGGGAGAGACAAAGGAGGAGGTGATTGAAGCTATGGATGACCTTAGAAACGTAGGAGTTAACGTTCTAACTTTAGGACAATATCTACAACCTACCCCCAACCATTTGCCTGTTGCAGAATTTATTCATCCCGATCTTTTCGACGCGTATAAGTCTATTGCGTTAGAAAAAGGATTCATGTATGTTGAGAGCAGTCCTTTAGTACGCTCGTCATATCATGCAGAAAAACATGTAAAATAACTCGTATTGTTGTAACTTCCGCCGGCAATTTAGATTGAAAAACAAGTTATATGGTATCAAAATATTTGACCCTTGGAGCCCTTGCGGCTATCGCGTTAGTTTGGAGCTTTACTCCAGATAGTATCTATTCTGAGTCTTTATACTCACCTCGTGAGTCTGAAAATCCAGTCTCACAAGATGCCAAAGGCGCTGCTGAAATTACCAGAATGATGTTGGGAGATGTTGAAACTGGAGAGATTAACTCTGAGGGGTTATCCCAGCTTCGCAATAAAGTTTTAAAATTCGCTTCTGCTCAGGCACGTGCTCAATCAAAGAGTACTGACTTATCGTGGGTAGAAATGGGGCCTGATAACGTAGGAGGAAGGACTAGAGCTATTGAACCTGTAAATGAAGATTTGATTTATGCAGGTGCTGTTTCTGGAGGTCTTTGGAGGTCTTTGGATGGAGCGAATACTTGGAATCAAGTAACGTCTTTTCCTAATCTAATGGTTGCATCTATAGCAGTTGCAAATAATGGAGACATTTATATAGGAACAGGATCGTTATTTGATGGCGCTGATGGAGATGGAGGTTCTGGATTTAGAGGTAGAGGAATTTGGTGGAGTAACGATAATGGCGAGACATTTAATATTGTAGAAGGTACAGATCCTGGAGAATTTTCTGGTGGAACTTGGTCAACTAATGATGTACTGAAAAAGCATCCATTAGTTGATAATAAGGTTTGGTACGGATCAAACGCTTCATTTGGTACTATAGTAAATGGAGTAATAAACATAAACCCTGCCTCTGGAGGTCCTACAGGTGGAGTTACTGATATGGCTATTGCTCAAGATGGTAGTTATATGCTTGTGGCGTCCTCAAATGGTCGAGTTTACAGATCTACATCCTCAGATTTTTCTAACTTTGATATAATATCTTCAGGAGGTTCAAATACGGGTAATTTACCACAAAGTGGGATAGGTCGTGTTAGAATTGCTATTTCTCAAGATGATTCTAACCATGCATTTGCTCTTTATTCAACTTCAGGGGGACTGTTTTACGGGCTTTACCATTCTGATGGAGCGGCTGAAATGGGTTCCTGGAGTGTGTGCTGGCCTGGCGGAATAGATACCTCAACTCCTCTTCCGAGGAATCAGGGGTATTATGACCTTGCTTTAGGGATTAAAAAAGGACAACCAGACTTAGCTTATGTAGGTGGAATTTCATTATGGCGTTCAGGACCGAATCAGCAAGCTGAACCTGCTGCCGCTGCTTTTGATATTGCAGGATTTCCATTTGGAGTACACGCAGATGTTCATGAAATTGTGTTTACAGAAGCAGGCACAATGTTCGTATGTACTGATGGTGGAATATATAAGAGTACAGATGGTGGAGTTTCATATACAGAGAGTAATTTTAAATATAATGTCACACAATTTTATGGCATTGCTCATAGTGCAGGGTCTGCTGTGCTTGGTGGTACTCAGGATAATGGTTCTTTGTTTATACCTACGGGGGATTATTTTTTAAGCAATCAAAATGCATTGGAAGTTCAAGGTGGTGATGGGTTTGATTGTGCTATTAGTCAAGTAACAGAATCCCCGGATAATCATTTTGCTTGGTTTGCGGCTTATCAAAATGGTGGGCTTGTTAGAGGAACCATTTCTCCGGGAGAGATGATTAACTCAGGTCCATTTTATGACGCACCGATGATAGATTTGATAGATGACAATGGTGACTTGGGGCAGTTCTATACTTGTTTACGTCTATATGAAGATACTGAGGATGAGGACTCTAAACAGGAGGTTATTCTTGTAAACCCGTACGGAGAAACGGTTACAGACAGTACATTTACTTTAGCTACGAATAGCCAAAACCTTCCTTTTGAATATACTCTTGCAAGTGGAGAGGAATTAATGTACTATGATCAAATTATACGACCTGAGCTCCTTCTTGCTGAGGCTTTAACTGAGGACACAAATTATTTTTGGTTAGATCCACAAGTTGTAATTGAGCAGTTTATTTGTGTAGATGATACTCTTAGTATTGACACAATAGAGGTGATTGTTGAAATAATCCCAAATCTACTTGATACAATTATTATTGTAAATGATGTTTCATACGAAGTCACATTGGATTTAGGAAATGATACAATATATGGTGATGAGATTCAGTTTAACATTGTTGAAAATTGTGACACAATGTTTTTACATTTAGCTGATACTATTTACGATCAGCCAGGAAGGTTGAAAATTCACGATCCATACACTTCGATGCTTACTATAGGATTTAGAGGTAATGAAGGTATTTGGATGACTAGAGAAGCTCTTAACTTTAATACTCAGCCTAAGTGGATGCGCTTGGGACCTGCTCCTGGAGGATTTTCAGGAACTAAGGCTATCGAATATGTTGTTAATGATGACGTTTATGCTGGTGACGTTATGTTCGTAAGTGGATGGAATGCAACTCTGTATCGTTTCTCTGGTTTGAAGAATGTATATTCTCAGGCGGATGTTGAAGGTAATGTAGTTGTTGACCAACTTATTTCTTCTGCCGGAAGTGCAATCACAGGGATAAGTGTAGACCCGAATAATGCAAACCACGTTGTTATTTCAGTAGGAGGCTATGGGGCTATCGGAGCAGGTAAAGTTCGTGAATCTTGGGATGCTCTATCAGAATCTCCAACTTTCTCAAATATTTGGACTGCACCGGGGCTAAATAGTATGCCTATTTACGATGTGTTAATTGATTTCCAAGATGCATCAGGAGCTACGATTATTGTAGGAACTGAGTATGGAGCCTTCATAACAGATAATGGTGGTTCTGATTGGACTATTGCTAACTTGGGAATGGCTACAACAGCTGAAGGGCTTACAGCACCTGTATTTGACCTTAAGCAGCAATGGCGTTCTGAGACTATGTGGAGCTTTCCAACTAACACAGGAGCTATTTATTCAGGAACTCACGGTCGTGGGATATTCAGATCAGATAGTTTCTTAGGAGCCGAAGAGGTTGCTGTTGAAGTAAATACAACACCGGATAATCTTCTTATCTACCCTAATCCTGTTACTTCATCTTCTCTTCAAGTTAGTACTTATGGATTTAGCGGATCAGTATCTCTTGATATTTATGATCTTCAGGGAAGGATGGTTTATTCTGAAGTAATAGCAAATGCTCAAGGAAGTGATAGAGCTATTGTGGACGTAAGCAATTTGGACAATGGTACGTATGTGGTACGTATGTCAAGCTCGGTTAAAACTCTTGCTTCTAAGCTTGTTATTCGTAGATAGAAATCTATATTTCGAATTTTACGATAATAAACGAAACGATATTTAATAAAAAGGGAGGACCAATGTCGGTCCTCCCTTTTTTTAAGTAAACTGTTCGAACGTTTTTTCCTTCTACCCTTTTAATAGAGTGAGTTTTCCGTCAATTAACTTTGCAGAACTGAAGTGTGTAATCCAGTCTCCAGTATTAATATATCGCGATGCGGTATTTTGGGACTCGAGCTTAGTAAGTTCAAGATCTAAAGGAATGTGTCGATGACCGAATATGAAGCAATTAATAGATGGATCTATCGATAATCTATCTTGACAATATTTAAAAAGATTCTCGTTCGAGGAAGAAATAAATTCTCCTCCACTTTTCCCACCTGCTGCACGAGAGTTGCGAGAAAGTCGATTTGCTAAACGTATTCCTAGGTCGGGGTGAAGACAGTGAAATATAAATTGAGGAATCTTACTCTGATAAAACTTTTTCGTGACTTTGTATCCGATTTCGCCAGGGCCTAAGCCATCACCATGACCGATTAAGCATTTAAGACCGTCCCATTCTTTTATAATGGGCGTTCTATGGAGCGTAACCCCGAGTTCGGACTCTAGATATCCAAACGACCATAGGTCATGATTTCCTACGTGATAGTGAACTGGAATCCCGAGATCGGTGATTTTCGCAATGGTTCCGAGTAGTCGTACGCCACCTTTAGGAATTACGTGAGAATATTCGAACCAGAAATCGAAAAGATCCCCCAGTAGATGTATTTCCGTAGCTCCCTCGAGAACAGCATTATCTAGCCATGCTACAAACTTCAACTCGCGCTTGCGGCTGTTAGATAAATCGGGTACACCTAGATGAAGGTCCGAAGCAAAATAAATTTTGTGACTTAATTCAGAATTCAATCGAATAGTTTTTCGAGTTCTAAATCTAACACCCGTCCTCTCAGATGAGTCTTTATTATCTTCCCATCTCTTCCTATGAGTATAGTGTGTGGAATACTTGAAATTCCATAAGCTCTAGAGGCCGCGTTTTGCCATCCCTTCAGGTCTGACACATGATTAGGCCAAACAAGACCATCCTGTTTAATAGCTTTAAGCCATTTGTCTTTATTGCTATCTAATGAAACAGAGAACACCTCAAATCCCTTAGAGTTATACTTATTGTATGCTAGTACAACATTTGGATTCTCTCTTCTACAAGGTCCACACCATGAAGCCCAGAAATCAATAAGAACCACCTTACCTCTGAGATCACTAAGTTTGCGAACGTTCCCGTCAGGGTCAGCCATTTCAATTTCAAGAGCTACATCACCTACGCCGAATTGACCGTTTTTTCTTGTTTGCTTTTTTGGAGGAGGGGGTTGGTTGGGGATAGTTCTATTTGATATAGAGGTATCGTACTTTCCCTTGAGCATTGTGTAGTAATGAGAGTCAGAGAATGTCTTAGAGAGAGATTTTATTACAGCTTTATAAGCTGCACCGTTCTTTTTAGGATCCAAATTTTCCAGAGCTGCCAAAGTTGCTGGACTGTTAGGGTGCTGTTTTATGAAATCGATGCTTAATTTATCTAGACTTTCAATAAGCAGCTTCATTTTCTTCGTTGTTGCAGCTTGAGCATCTCCAGAGAGTGATTGAATTGATTTTTGGGCTACAAGAAGATCGTCTTGCATAGGCATGAGTTCACTATAAAAAGTTGCAAGAAGCTCGCTGGTAGGAGATCCATCAATGACGGCATTAGATAAGTAGCCAGGATTGTCTGGAATCGCAGCCGTAACAATAGGAGCTTCAGTAGAATCAGTGATTAGGACCACAGGCCAACGTTTATTTAAAATTAGTTGGTGGTATCCTTTCTTTAATGGAGCATCTGGTTGAAAGGAGAATTTTCCATTCGTGTCAGTTTTAGTTTCTCCGACTTTAACTAAAGTTCCATTCTTAAAGCTACGTAGAAGAATAGGAGTTGGTTCTGAAATTCCAGTGAATTGCCCAGAAATAGTACCGGCATTTTCAAGAGCAGAATTATCTTCAGTGCATCCAGTAAATAAGAGTGTAACCGAACTTAAAAGTACGATTGAAATGTATGTTTTAATTGTGTAAAGATTCATTTTGTTCTTGTTGAAGGTACAAATATCGTAGATTCAAGCCACTCATCAACCCAAATATCTATTGCTTCTTCATCGTGCCATTTTACCGACATAGGTATTACCTCTAATCGAACATCTTTTAATACATTCTTAAAAGGTTTTATTCTCACGGCATCTTTAGCTGTAGTTACTATCGCTTCTAGATTTTCTGATTTCACGCATATAACCCAACTCTTCACGTCTTTTTCTGTGAATTCGTAGTGATCAGAGTATGATTGTCGTCTTACAACATTCCATTTTGAGGCCAAACCATTCATAAATACTTCAGGAGTAGCAATACCACTTACAGCAATAACTCTAGGCCTTTCACTTTTATTTACCCTTTCAACTTCAACTTCATTTTCTACAATCATTTCAGAGGAGAATACTCTAATACTAGCTTCGTTTTGTTTTCGAGAAGGGGGGAGGGGGAGTTCCTTTTTATCTGAGTTTCGGGTATAAATCCACGCGTCAAAAAAATTAGCTCGGTACTTCAGGTCACGTAAATCTCCAGAAGGAATAAGAGTTTGGTTTGTTAGAGGTCTATTTGAGTCAATAAGTAGAACAGACCTATCAGGAATTAATGCTCTATGTTGCAACCCGTCATCTAGCACAACAACTTTTACTTGGGGGAATTTTTTAGAAATAGCGTCTATCCCTTCTAGCCTGTTTTCACAAACAGTAATATGATGATTCGGATTTAATAGTTTGAGGAGTTTAGGTTCGTCACCCACTAAATGCCAATCAGTATCTTCTTCTACGACAAAAAAACCTCTAGTTTTTCGTCCAAACCCTCGACTCAATAGAGCAACGTATTCAATTCCACCAAGTTTTCTAGAAAGGATATCAAGAAAAGCAGATGCGTGAGGGGTTTTGCCGGTGCCTCCAGCGTGTAAATTTCCAATAACCAGTGTCGGAAGACTTCCTTTTCGGCTTTTTTTAATACGAAAATCATAGGCCCAATGCCTTAAATACAGCACAACTGCATGAAGTGCCGTAATAGGAGCTAATAAAACTCGTCTTATAAGTATCTTAGTCGTCATGGAATCTCAGAACGCCCTGAAGGTACGCGACATTACGCGTTTGTTAGAGGAGTGGGCACCTCCCTTTCTACAAGAGTCTTATGATAACTCTGGATTAATAGTGGGTAGCTTAGACGCCACTATTACGAAAGTGCTTGTCTCTCTAGATTGTACAGAAGAAGTAGTAAAAGAGGCAGAACGCGAGGGAGCAGGACTTATTGTAAGTCACCATCCAATTGTCTTTTCAGGATTGAAGAGATTGACTGGTGCAAATTACGTTGAGCGAACAGTGCTTAGGGCGATAAAATCAGGAATCGCACTCTACGCAATTCACACAAATCTCGATAACATTAAGTCAGGAGTTAACTTCGAGTTAGCAACTGCTCTAGGCTGTCTACCAGAATCGTTAAAGATACTTCGCCCTAAAGCAGATCTACTGGATAAAGTTACCGTTTACTGTCCAGAAGATCATCTTGAAAAAGTTAAGGAAGCGATGTTTTCTGTAGGTGCAGGAAGCATCGGGAACTACGATAATTGTAGTTTTTCTTCATCTGGAGAGTCTACTTTTAGACCAAACCAATATGCCTCCCCATTTGTTGGAGAAATAGGAGAGAAGTACAGTGGTTCTGAAGCGAAAATAGAGGTCTTAGTAGAGAGATGGAAGACAGGAAATGTCATTTCTGCTGCTTCTCAAGTTCATCCTTACGAGGAAATGGCCTATTTCATCACTCCAATTTCCAATAAAGAAAAAAATATCGGGGCTGGAATGATAGGGAAATTGGCTGAGCCTATCGAGTGGCAAACCTTTCTTGAAAATACAAAATCAGCACTTAATGTCACACACCTAAAGCATACCTATCCTCCTAAAGAAAAGGTCCGTACTATCGCTGTTTGTGGAGGTTCAGGAGCATTTTTGTTGCGTGATGCGATATCTAAAAACGCAGATGTTTTCGTAACGTCAGATTTTAAATATCATGAATTTTTTGATGCTGAAAACAAGATATTAATAGCCGATGTTGGACATTATGAAAGCGAATGGCGAACAAGTAACTTGATTGTCAGTAGAATCAATCATAAATTCACTAATTTCGCGGTTCGTTTGGCAACAACTAATACGAACCCTGTTCAAATCCGTTGATTTACAACCTAGTGACCCCATGGCAACTAAAAAGACCCTTAATGCAGAGGATAGACTCCGCGCTTTGTATGACTTACAACTTATCGATAGCCGTATCGACCGCATACGTGTGGTTCGTGGTGAGCTACCTTTAGAGGTTGAAGATCTTGAAAATGATATTGCTGGTCTCTCTACTCGTCTAGAAAAGATGGAGGAGGAGAATGATATGGTAACTCAGAGAATTACTGCTTATGAAATTCAAATTAAGGAAAGTCAATCCCTTATTGAAAAATATGAAGAGCAGCAGAATAACGTGCGTAATAATCGCGAGTTTGAATCTTTGAATAAAGAAGTTGAATACCAAACTTTAGAGATAGAACTATGTGAGAAGCGTATTCGCGAGTGCAAAGCTCAACAGATTCAGAAATCAGAAGGTTTAGAGAATCTTCGCGCGAAAAATGAACAGCGTACTGCAGATCTCGCTTCTAAGCAGTCTGAGTTAGAAGAAATCATTGCAGAAACTCAAGCTGAAGAGGAGGTACTACTTAAGCAAAGTGAGAAGATGGCAAAAACTATCGACGATCGTTTACTGAGAACCTACACTAGAATTCGTGGAGCAGCAAAGAACGGTTTGGCAGTAGTTCCTATTGAACGACAGGCAAGTGCAGGAACTTTTATTAAGATTCCACCACAACGTCAAATTGACATCGCTCAGCGTAAGCAAATTATCGTTGACGAGCACAGTGGACGTATCCTAGTTGATAAAGCTCTTGCAGAAGAAGAGCGTGAACGTATGGATACTATTATGAATAAAGAGCTGAAGAAGCTTAAGAAAGCGTAATTATTTACGTATTTTAAATAGAATTTGAAAGGCTCGCACAATGCGGGCCTTTTTTTATATTCTAAACCCAGCACCTATTGATAACATCCCTAAAGATCTGTCAACCTGCAAGGGGCTTCCTTGTAGTAGTGGGTCTATAAGATATAGATCTTCAGAATACCAAGTCCTATTCCAGGCAAAGCCTGCGTACCATCTTTCATTTCTATATTCACCTCCTAGACTGGCATTAAATTGTGATGGATCAGAAAGAACTCCAGATTGATGTGAGTAAGGAGAAGTAGATATTCCTGTTCCCACTCTTAATCGAAAATCCTTAGCGACTCGTACTTCTAGTCCCACACGTGCCTCATGTCCTCGTCTGTAGATATCGTTTACGGTTTGGTTTTCCGTTTCGAACGAGTAACCTGTCGACATCCACCCATCAATACTCTTTAATTTTCCTCTACTATAATCAACGGATTCGTAGTCTGTGGAGATTATGGCATATTTCCCTAAAACGAAAGATCCACTTACTATAAATCTTGACGGGGTTATTATCAAATACTCGTATGCTCCGTCTGGTGAGCTTTCTTCATATAGGTCCCCATCTTTCCAAACACTTCTCATAGAAGTGCTGTAACTATCGGTTAATTTTAGTCGCGAAGGACTATGCCATGCGAGTCCTACTCGTAACCAATCTGTAACTTTGGCGATAGCTCCTAGTTTGGCAGAAATGCCTGAACCTTGAACATCTAAATTTTCTACATAAGTCCAAGAAGCTAAGTCCGTTCCTTCCTCTGTGGGTATTTCTTCGTGGCGAGACTCTTCAGAAAAAGTGACTTTTGAAGTACTTATAGTTGCGCCTATGCTAAGCCAATCCCTAAATGTGCCGCCCATAGAGTATTGAGTATCCCCAATATTGCCACTCCTTTCTATCCTGCGATTAAGAGTAACCGCGGTGTCAGTATTAAACGGAGTGATATAATCAACATTACTTTCTCCATCAGGGTCTAACAGATAAGTATACCATGCAAGAGATGCTGTGTAAGGAAATGCAATACCGTCGTTAAGGTCTGCGTTATGGGTACCCTGTGCCAAACCTTGAAATACACCTAGTAAACTTCCGTTAAGATTTGCATTTTCTAATAAGAGTCGTTGGTCGTAAATAGCTTGCTTTACGTGAGTAACCCCCATGGTAACGAATGGCCAATCTGGATTTACGCTAGGGGTAGTTATCACAACTCCTATGGCACCGAGAGAGCCAGAAATGTCGGTTTCTATATTCGAAGCCCCTCCTAAAGTTGATTTGGTTCCACTAGAATGAATGCCTGCGGAAAAACTAGCATCCCCTCTTCTATACATACCTATTCCAGCAGGGTTTATACCTATAGACCCTATATCGGCACCTAACGATCCAAAGGCTCCTCCCATGCCCATAGTTCTAATTGAACCAGCGCGGTTGAGTCTACTGTAGCGAAGCACATCAATCTCATTTTGTCCAGAAACGTTAGTAGTAATACTAAAGAACGATAATGTAATAAGTGTAATCCCCCAAGCACGCAGTCTTCTGCATGATCTAAATGTCTTTTTCATAGAAATGTATTATGGACGTCCCCCAGACCTACCTGATGAATTACTCGGTCTACTTGAAGAAGACCTAGTACTCGAATTATTCGAGTTAGAATTAGACCCTCTACCAGGGGAAGAACCACGAGTTAAAGAGTTTGAATGATTATTCCGATTATTCCGATAATTAGTTTGGCCTTGAGTACCTGACTCATTACTTATACCACGAGTTTTCGTCTCAAATTTAGTAGATACATTTCCCGAGTTTCCACTAGAGTCGTTCTGAATTTCAGCGCTTTGGTTTCTGTTCGTCAATAACCTACCGCCAGAATAATTGCTGTTCAATAAAGTGTTTGTCAAAATGGGAGTTCTAGGCCCAACTAATACAGAACTCGTATTGTAAAACACATCACTTCCTCCAAACCCACCAAACCCACCGTTATAACCATAACCGTTATAACCATAAGGATTGTAACCCCCATAATAATTCCCATAACTATATGGGTTATATCCACCGTATCCACCGTAATTTCCTGCTCCGTAAGGGTTAAAGTATGAGCTAAGGCCTAGCCCTCCTATTTGGTTGAAATTATTTGAAAAAGGGTTGTTGTATGGATTTGAGTATGGGTTTGAGTATGGATTGTAGTAAGGGTTATTGAAGCTACTGTTATAATTATCGTTATAAAAATTGTATTCATAGTACTCTTCGTCAGTGTCTAGGGTTTCTAGATCTTTTGAAGCAAAGGCCAAATATTCTGCGTCTGTAATGAATTCTTCGGTAGTTGAAAGGTATAATTCGTCGGATTCAAGAGAAGATGAGAGGTTTGGGCTAATGCCACAACCTGAAAAAACACCCACAACGAGTAGGAGGAGGGGGCTTTTGTATAAATGTGTAATTAAATCCATGAGCTTTATAGATTAGCAAGGTAATCAAATTCGTACTTTCGCAATGCGAATAGCATCACGCATTCGTAATTACACAAATCGTACCAAAAACGAAATGGCGAAGAAAATTACCTCTAGAAGCGAAGATTATAGCAAATGGTATAATGATATAGTCGTTGACGCTGATCTTGCACAACACTCTGATGTGAAGGGATGCATGGTGATTAAACCTTATGGCTATGCTATTTGGGAGAGGATGAAAGATGTCCTCGATAAGAAATTTAAGGAGACGGGGCATATGAATGCTTATTTCCCATTATTAATTCCTAAGAGCTACTTTTCAAAAGAAGCCGCACACGTTGAGGGTTTCGCTAAGGAATGCGCTGTGGTTACTCACTACCGATTAATGAATGATCCTAATGGGGGTGGTGTGATTGTGGATCCTGATGCGAAGCTAGAGGAGGAACTCATCATCCGTCCTACGTCTGAAACGATTATTTGGAATACATATAGAAAGTGGATTCAAAGCTATCGCGACTTGCCTTTGCTCATAAACCAATGGGCGAATGTAGTTCGGTGGGAGATGCGTACAAGGCTATTTCTAAGAACTACAGAATTTTTATGGCAGGAGGGTCACACGGCCCATGCAACTAAGACAGAAGCTCAGGAGGAGACAAGTCGTATGCTTGAGGTGTACGCTGACTTCGCCGAGGGTTGGATGGCGATGCCCGTTATCAAAGGGAATAAAACTGAGTCTGAGCGTTTCGCCGGCGCTTTAGACACCTTGTGTATTGAGGCTAGAATGCAGGATGGAAAGGCTCTTCAGGCAGGTACGTCTCATTTTTTAGGCCAAAACTTCGCTCGCGCTTTCGACGTGAAGTTCGCTACAAAAGAGGGTGGACAAGAACTGGTTTGGGCTACTTCGTGGGGAGTATCTACCCGCCTAATGGGAGCCCTCGTCATGACTCACTCCGACGATGCAGGTCTCGTTCTACCTCCTAAGCTCGCTCCGATTGAAGTAGTAATCGTACCTATCTACAAAGGTCAGGACCAAATGGACGAAATCGTTTCTAAGTGCCGCGAGATCGAATCGCAACTACGCGATGCCGGCATCCGCGTAAAGCTCGACGCCGACGACTCCAAGCGGTCAGGATGGAAATTTGCCGAGTACGAACTCAAGGGCGTTCCGCTCCGCCTCGCTATCGGACCACGTGATCTAGAAAAAGGCTCTTGCGAGCTCGCACGCCGAGATACCCGCACGAAATCGTTCGAGTCCCTAGAAAATATCGCTACCCACGTCCGCACTCTACTCGACACGATACAGAATGACCTACTTTCT
Source organism: Bacteroidota bacterium (assembly GCA_002746975.1). Taxonomy (GTDB): domain Bacteria; phylum Bacteroidota; class Bacteroidia; order Flavobacteriales_D; family Sanyastnellaceae; genus UBA974. The sequence continues at coordinate 94,906 of NVXE01000007.1, forward strand.
ACAGCTCAAACTCGCCTTAAAGAAAATACCGTCACAGTCGATACCTGGGCGGAGTTCAAGGCAGCTATTAAAGCCGAAAAGTTCGTTATGGCACATTGGGACGGTACCTCAAAAACCGAAGACTGGATCTCTCAAGACACTAAAGCTTCCATTCGTTGTCTTCCTTTTGACACCGAGATTACTCCAGGAATCTGTGTAAAGACGGGTAATCCGAGCCCTCGCCGAGTCCTTTTCGCTAAAGCATATTAATTTTAGCTCAGGTGCTTGTGATAATAGAAAGTATAACTATCTTTGCGCTCCTCTATGGCCCGTTCGTCTAGGGGTTAGGACGCCAGGTTTTCATCCTGGTAGCAGGGGTTCGAATCCCCTACGGGCTACAACAAAAGCAAAAGAACCGCGCACCAGCGCGGTTTTTTTGTGCCCGAACTTTCGCACAAAAAAAAACAGAACGTCGCAAAGCGCGAGAGGGCGGGTGTGTGAACCCACCCGAGCGTAGCTCGAGGTGGGGGAGGGCGCCCAATCCTCTCGATGAGGCATCGCCTCACGTTCTGATTTTTTTTACGATAACGAAAAACCGAAATCGGGCACAAAAAACTTCCCGACAGCACCGCCAAGTCGAGGAAGTTCTGTTGCTTTTCCGTTGAGTACTACGCCCCCCCCGCCAGGGATCACGACCGAACGAGTAAAGCGAGCGAGGGAGTAATCACCGATTTTAAACACTTAAAATCATTAAATCCTGTTCTCAAAACTATAGCGATTTTTCTTCACTTTCTCATAATCTTTTCAGTTTTACTGTATCACTATTTTCTTAGGTTTTAACCCCTTACCCGCGAAGAAGTACATCCCTGGTTTTAAGTTGTTTAAGTTATAGTTGGTTTGGATATCTGTTAACTCTAAATTTAGAATATGATTGCCATAGAGGTTATATAAACCTATTTCAACCGGAAGTATTGATGATTCAGGCAAGAAAATTTCGAATATCCCTTCACTAGGGTTGGGATACACTTTGAAATTATTATTTAAATCTATTTCATTTGTAGAGATAACCACATTTACGATACAGCTTCCGTCTAGATTGTATGTTTCTGTTTCAATTTGATAATATTCACTCCACATACTTAAGTACTTATTTTTATAATTAAAATTATTGTCAGAATAGCATGTTAATGCTGAGGTCGCAACATTCTCATCTAAGTATTCTAAGACACCTCCTTCTCCGAATGGTAAATGCCTAATAACCCCCCAATTAGACCCTACTCCTTCAACCCAAACAAAAAATACACCCTGTAGTGCTCCATAAACTGAAGAAATATACCATGCATTTCTAATTTGATTGTCAGAAGTTATGGCTGAAATACTATCAACAATAAACGGAGAACCCCAGACTCCTAACATTGATGCCGATATGAAATTCTGAATGGTATCGCCAACACTTAAATTAAAATCATATACAACATGGACTTGCAATAAAAAAATGGACACTTAGTTTAAATAATTTGTTTTTATATTGCTAGAATTAATTTAAATCATTACTTATGAAAAATTTGTTTATGTTTGTTGGGATACTTCTCACAGTATCTATAGTTGGTTGTAAAACAGAAGGATGTACTGATCCTGATGCCGTTAACTGGAACCCAGATGCAGATACTTTTGATGGTTCTTGTCAATTCGAAGGACGTGCAGTTTTATGGTATGGAGAAGAAGTATCTAATACGAAACAAGAATGGGCTACCTCATACTCTTTTTATGTTGATGGCGCAATTGTAGGTTCACAAGCTGTAACTATGTTTTGGACAGGTGCACCAGACTGTGGTCAAGCATCTTCGATTACAATTACAAAGGACCTAGGTAATAATAATTCCATGCAATCTACTTACGAGGTGAGAGACGATCAAGGTTACGTTGTTTGGTCAGGCTCTATTAACTTTCAAGCAAATACTTGTATTGCGATAGAATTGACTCTATAGATTGAAAACTCGATATTTAAAAGAAAAGGCACTTTCGAGTGTCTTTTTTTTTTTGATATAATTCATAATATTATAAATCACCCCACCTACTCCACCAATTCACAATAAGTTACCTCGACAATAGGCCCCACCATACAAATACTTGCAGCTTCAACTTCGTCATAATCAACACAAAGCACCATCCCCTCTTCAATAATTACGCCACATTCTGCGAAATTATACGCTTCTAGAACTCCGTTTTCAGTTTCCAAAACTAACCCACATCCATCAAGTCCTGTGTAATCCCTAACAGTTACCAATGTGTGATTGTCGCAACAGTCTACAGGAGTGTCACAACAACTACTAATTGAGAAGCTTAAGCATATAACAAGCGACATTGTGAGTAAATTTTTCATAGAATTTCAACGTATTTAAGTGCGATTTATTTCACGGTGTTTTTAAGCCTAGTTTTTACATCTTCCCAGCTGAGATCTTCAATGGTGATAGGGGGCGGCTCAAGTTCTGCGTTTTCGAAATAAACAATACTTTTTTTAGCGAAAAACACATCTGTATTTGGATACTTTATTGAGAAAAAATCTATAATTTTATTTAATTTAAAGACTTCTAGAAGGTAGTAAATATCATAAAAGTCTTTTTTGCTTCCCCGATTGCAAATTGCATTAATCTTCATTGCGGCTATATCTTCGAGGCTCATCAGCCTGATTTTCTCTTCAGTTCTAGATTTAGATATAGTTTTGTAAGCATGTCTTATAAAATCAACTTTAATGTCGTTGATATACATGTTAATGCAGTTGTTAGATATAGAAGTCACACGAGTAGATGAGAATTTATTAATTAAAATTCCCAATAGTTTTTTTTCGTCAAATTCCTCTATTGTAAATAAATCTAAATCAACCGAAATTCTATGACCTATTTGTAGAGATAGCGCAGTCCCGCCTACTAGGTCGAACGATGTCAACTCTTCACTTTCCATAATCTCCCTTAAGAGTTCCAGTGTTGATCTCTCAACTGTGCTTGTGTATAGCATTCAAAATTAGCGATAGGAATTTTGTAAAAAAGTGACAAGAAATTCAAAGTTTTTGCGTCAAGGGATTTGATTTTTATGATCTCACATTTGATCTCATCTTCAGAATAGACTCGGCGTAATTCCTCCCAATCTTCGTTCAAGCCCCTTTGTACAACTCGTGAAATTATAAAGTGAGCGTGCTCGTCTTTATTTATCTCTTTAGGATTTACATCCCAAAATATAGAGTCGTTGAAATTCATAGTCCTAAGTTACGCTATTTATCCATCGTGTTTCTTGAATTTTGAGAGATTTTGTTAAAAAAGGTACTTTGCTTTGCATAGTACTAGGTTTATGATGTATGTTTGCAAAATAATGATTATTTCAAAACGCATATGAACATCGAAAACGCAAAAGCCCAAATGAGGAAGGGGGTACTTGAACTCTGTATTCTATCGATATTGAAATCGCAAGAATCGTACCCCTCGGAAATAATCAGTACTCTACGTGATTCTAAGTTGATCGTAGTAGAGGGAACATTATATCCATTACTTACTAGACTTAAAAACTCCGGGATACTTGTGTATAGATGGGAGGAGTCAAGCTCAGGACCGCCCAGGAAATATTATTCACTTACATCTGAAGGGCTGAGCTTTTTATCGGAACTTCAAGAATCTTGGGATATGCTTGTAAAGGGAGTTAAAAAATCATTAACGAAAACTGCGTCATAATAATCTTAGCCATGAATAAAACGATTTCAATAAATATCAGTGGTTTGGTCTTTAACATCGAAATAGATGCTTATGAATCTTTGGAAAAATATTTAAATGCCCTGAAACTTAAATTTCAAAACGAAGACGGGGGTGATGAAATAATTTCTGATATAGAATCTAGAATTGCTGAACTTTTTCAATCAAGATTAAGTGATAGTAAAGAAGTTCTGGATATGGATGATCTTAATTATATGATCTCTTTGATGGGTCAACCTGATTCTTACGAAAATGATTCTGATTCTAAAAGCTCAAAGGAGGATGATAGTTCGGGAAATGACAGCAAACGCTTTTTTCGTGATACCGAAGATAAATTGATAGGAGGAGTAGCTTCGGGCCTTTCACATTATTTCGGAATAGACCCTGTAATTCTTAGAGTGATATTTGTCTTGATGCTGCTTTCTGGATTTGGTATTTTATTCTACATAGTTCTGTGGATTGTAATGCCAGGTGCAAAATCCACTAGCGATAAACTTCGTATGCGTAAAAAAAAAGTTAACGTTAACAATATCTTCTCTGAAAAGAACACGAATTTAGGAAAGGAATACACACGTAATATCTTCGATAAGATTATACATATTATCGGAGAGATTCTGCGTGTTTTAGGTAGAATTTTTCGATATGTATTCGGAGCTGTCTTTTTAATTTGGGCTATTTCATTAGTAATAGTAGCTATTTACTCTATTTTCGGTATTGGACTTGCATTTGATACCTTTACTATACTTACGGTAAGTGAAATGATAGACCTCTACGTGCCGTCTCCAAATGGCTTGGTTATTGCCATTGTAGGTATGTCAATCAGTATAATTTCGTTCATTTTTTTACTGTTTTACCTTGCGGTGGTTCTTCTTCGTAATCGCAGAGGGTCTTTCCATTTCGTTCTCTGGATGTCTCCAGTGTTAATAGTTTTAGGCCTAATAATTAGTTCATTTGGAATCGTACCTAACCTCATTCATTTTAATGATTCACACCAAACTCGTGAGATAGTTTATTCGAATTTTACTAAAGGAGACACCCTTTCGTTATCATTTAATAATAATTTGTCTCTAGGCTTACCCTTAATAAAGTTTAACGATGATGTTTTTGACGGGATTAAAATTAAAGATGAGAAGGTATATAGTTCTTCTGTAAGTGTTTGTTATCGTCCAACAACTAAAGATACTTTTTCAGTTGAGATAGTAAGGGAAAGTAATGGCAAATCGGAACTTGCAGCTTCAGGCACCACTAATGCAATAGATTACGAAGTAGTTATTGACTCTAATAATGTAAACTTACCTTCTTATTTGGGATTCCCATTAGATGACGGGTTCCGAAATCAACATGTTACAGTAAACTTATTAATTCCAAATGGACTCATAGTAATGCCTGATTCCTCTGCTAAATCTACGATTTCTTACTATCATCATGACGCTCTTGTAAATCAAGATGGATCTCTTATTCGACTAAATCAAGATTTTGCTCCTATAGACTCGAGTAAGTATAAAAAGTACATCTTTATATACTGATGAAAATTATATTATTCTTTAATTTTATCTAGTACTAGAGGCAAATTTGCCCCCAAGCATGCCCAGAAATGTCCATGGAATAATGGCGTCTATCAAATGAGCATATATCCCAGGTGATTTAAACCAAATATACCCATTGTAGAATTCCATCATGAATGTGATAAGTCCAATCCCTACACATATCATTATTGATTTCTTGTAGTCAAGTTCTTTAATTTGATTAAGTATCATAAAAAGTAAGGCGGTTACAAATAAGTTCATTGAGAATCCACGGAATAGATTCAGCCCCATGGACATGTCTGCGGTTTCAATATAATTAAGAACACCCCATGGTTTTCCTTTAAAATTTGCTTCCCAGTCCGAAATTTGTCCTTCCTGACCTAGAGTAGCGTCACCCTGACCTAAAGCATACATACCTGGTTCTAAGCCTGTTTCAGCAATAGCGGAAAGGATTTCAGTTTCTAATGGAGTGTAAGCCTGTTCATCAATGTGAAAATTAATTCCTGCCCACGAAAGGAAGCCCCAAATAAATAAAATAACTCCACCAATTAAGGTAAATAGTATGTGATTTTTCATAGAATGCAGGTAATGATATTGCTCAAGGTAATGATTTTCCATGAAACTGCAAAGTGACAGCTTTTCCCTGATGAAATGCCCCCTCATCAAGTGTTTGTATTTTTTTATTAATTGACACTATTTTAATTCCTGCGAAGTCAGCTTTCAACATTTTATCATCGAAAAGCATTTCTATTTTTTTAGGTCCTCCTGACTTAAGACCAAACTGCTCTTTGTGGAATCCTTCAATTAAAATTGTACCTCCAGGCTTAAGCCAGTTCAATACTCTGTGGTGGAATTCTCTCCTTAGCTCTAGAGGCATATGAGCGAAAATCAGCGCTATGACATCAAATTTCTTATCGGGATTGAATTCGAAAGCGTCTGATATTTGCGAATCAATTTTTACTCCTTCTTCCGTAGCCCATAGTTTTGACTTCTCAACTCCGACCGAGCTATTGTCGAATGAGCAAACATTCCATCCTCGTGATGCAGCATAGACTGCGTTGCGTCCTTCTCCATCACAGGGGAGAAGTATGTTCTTTCCGCCTTCCGAATCATCTTTTTCAAGCTCGCTCAGTGACGTAGCGAAGAATTTATTTGGGTTACGCCCATATGCGGCCTCGTTTTCAGCATATCTATCGTTCCAATGTTCTTTCATTGTGTGAAAATACAGATAAAGGACTTAGGAAAGAAAAACCCCGCCAGTCCTAAGACAAGCGGGGTTTCCCGAAGATTGTTTGGTCTAAAGCTATGCCAAAACCAGAGCTTTTAGAGTGATTTGTTAGAGATTGGAAGCTAAGAAAGCTAGGGAAATTAGGAATAGGAAAAAGCTGTCTTAGGTTTAAAAAACAGAATTAAATCCAATTTGAATTAAGTAGGTGAGCTTGTTAGTAACATTACAGTTAAAGAGTGGATAGACATTTATGAAACTGCATATAATAAGTGGTTTTTTGATATTATATGATTAAATGCAGGGCTCCCCGAATAAAGAAAGGAAAATAAGAATGTCGTCAGAGGTGATTACACCGTCAGCATTAAGATCGTAGTTGCAATTAATAGCACACCCAAATTCTGAGAGTAAGTCTAAGAAGTCATTCGTTTCGACAATTCCGTTTCCATTAAAATCGGCAAAACATGAGCAGCTTGTTGATGACGATGTATATGGTATTTTTAAAGTGCACACGCTGAATGAAGGGGCGTTAATTGTGTAGTATCCTCCTAACGAGATAACGGTACTGAGATTAATATTGTAGTATAGAGCCGATGAGTCGCCAATTAAAACTTCAAGAATAGCATCTCCGCCTATTCTATCACACGGAAGTTGAAATTCAATAAAGTGATTCGATTCGTCATCGTTATTAAGAATAAGAAATTCTAGAGTATCGTTTACGAGATCGTCATTTGCGTAAATTTTTAGAGCATTGACTGTAGATGGCGTAAAGACATTGTTACCACTAGTATCGGTTGAAAATAGGATGATGTCGATAATAGGATTATTTGAGATTAGTATTTCGGAACTATGTAACATTTGGTCTCCTATAACATCCTGAACCATGCGAGTAGCTTCAGACTGAGGGGTATGTATGATAGGGCCTAAACTACTGTTAAGATTGTAATGCCACATATGAATTAAATTAGTTCCAAGCGTAATTCCTGCAAAGTGATTTGACAAACGGATGTCTAAAATGTCATCAGCCTGTGCTTGCTGAAATTGACTATAAAAGTTCGCTGTGTATAGACCCCCAAGAATGCCGTTATATGCAGAGTTACAGTCGCCACTACCACAAAGGCGAATATTCCACTCAGTTAAAGCTAACCCTATCTCTGGTATTCCTAATGAAGAACATATTGAATCAAGGTTTGTTTCGCTAGGAGTAAATTCGTGTGAGATTTTTTCGTCAACAATGTGTATAATCTCAGAAAGATAGCCTCCGTTTAGAGCTAGATCAGTATTGCTATTGTATGGATGGTTTATTAAAAAGTCTGGAGGACTTGTTTGAAGTCGAGAATTGAAATTAGGGGTGTTTATAAGGGTCTGTCTAAAGTCGATGCAGTACCCAACTTCAATAGATGGGTCAGCCATTTTCATAGCATCTCTAATTGCAAATGCGCCTTCATGATGGGTGTCATATTCAACTAAAATTAGTTGGTTTTCAAGTAGTGGTAGGGTAGGGTTTACAGTTACAGTTTTTCCGTCATTACTTACAGTGTACTGTGAAGGATCTAGCAAATTAGCAGGTTCTGTGATTACATCGTATAAGTTTTGCTGAACTTGTAGGCATGGTTGATACAATGAGCTATCACAAGTAGTATCTTCATTTTGTAATCCAACGCTTATAGATGTATCGCTAATAAGCCAAACAATCGCACTTCCAGGTGTTATTGGGCCAAACTTTACGTCTACTACTGCTTCTGCGTCAGCCTGCTCTTGAGCCGTCACTCTATGTATAGTTCCTAGGATAGAGTTGAAAACGGTCATTCCATCGGTATATCTGGGCACCCAGCCCTTGCGAGAAATGTCACCTCCGAAATAATGAAGGTGGTCAGTAGTTGTTCGCGGCATATCTAAGACAGGCTCTCCACTTCTGTATGCTATTTGTTGATTTTGCCCTCCGGCAACCCATGAAACATGCCATTCCCACTTTGCCGCTAGCTCGTTTCCTAATTCCCAATATTTCACTCCTACTACTGTTGTGTCGCCGAAGTAGTTCTGACGTAGTGTTTTATATGTGGGTGATGTATCGTTGAGTATGTGAACTAGTTCTGCCGCTTCGGATGGTGTCGTAGTACCATAATTGATGACGTAGTTTATTTCAGCACCTACGCTGTTAGCTAGCTCTATTGTGTTTTTGAGGTTAAGGAACAAAGGATTGTTTAATTCACGCTTCCAATCGTAGTTGTTTGCAGATGTTCCTCCGGGAAATCTCATAGTGCCGGGATTTATAGCTGAGAAAGCAGATACGAATTCTGGGTTGTTTACGTATTCAAGCAGAGTGCTTGAGGTTTGGTTTACACCTTTAAGAGAGGCAGGGACATCGTGAGGGATGGGGTTGTTTACAAGTGAAACCTGAGTGCTTGTAGAAACTTGAGAAATAGACTCTAGCGACGTGAAGCACGTGATAATTAACAGTATTAGATAAAGTGGTAATAGTTGTTTCATGACTTCATGGTTTTGTGTAACTTTCCTGTTCGCTAAGTTTAGACATTTTTTGTGGTATTTTGATTATTTTAATCTGTTTTTTCTAGTGTTTGGATGTGTTTTGTGTACTAAATGAGCGAAAATGAGTAGGAAAGTTAAATTAAAATGGTGTCCAGCGGGTGATGTGGCATTCGATGCGGTTGCTTTTTTTGATGAGGGAGTTCAGGCTGGTTTTCCTTCACCGGCAGAAGATCATCTCGATTTAGACCTCGATTTAAGTTCGTATTTGATTCAACATCCATCTGCTACTTTTTGTGTTCGTGTTGAAGGTGATTCTATGGTGGGGGCGGGAATTCAAAGTGGTGATGTGATTATGATAGATAGATCACTGACTCCTTGTAAGGGTAGTGTAGTGCTTGCAATTTTAGATGGAGAGTTTACTGTTAAAAGGGTAGATGTCGTGGATGAAAAGTTATTTTTAATTCCGGAAAATCCGAGGCTTAAACCTATAGAGGTGGCTGAGGAGTCGAATTTTCAGGTTTGGGGTGTTGTGACTTTCGTGATACATAAGGTATGATAGCTCTAGTCGATTGTAATAATTTCTTCGCATCATGCGAACGAGTATTTAGACCAAACCTGAAATCACAGCCCGTAGTAGTTCTGTCGAATAACGACGGGTGTGTTATTGCGAGAAGTAATGAGGCGAAAGCTTTGGGTGTTAAGATGGGAGCTCCCGCTTTTAAGAATGAGGAGTTTTTTGAGCGAAACGGAGTTAACGTGTTTTCTTCTAATTTCGCTTTGTACGGAGATATGTCAAAGAGGGTGATGGATACGATAAAAACTGAGGTAGATGATATGGAGGTGTACTCTATTGACGAGGCGTTTCTGGTTTTTGAAGGACCGGCTGCCGAAGAAAGAGCTCGAGCACTTCGCGTAAAAGTCGAGCGGTGGACGGGAATCCCTGTTTCTATCGGCCTCGCGCCTACGAAAACTCTAGCAAAAATTGCGACTCGTATTGCCAAGAAGATGCCGGAAATGAATGGTGTTTTCGTTTTGAGCTCGAGTGCCGATATGGAGAGAGCGCTTCAGCGATGTCCGGTTGAGGATATTTGGGGGATTGGGCGTAGATCTGCGGCGAAACTTCAATCCTTAGGTGTTACGAATGCGCTGAAGCTCGCATTTGCAGATTCTGGTTGGATACGTAGTAACCTAAGTGTTACCGGTGTTCGATTACAGAAAGAACTTCAAGGAACGGTTTGTTTCTCGGTAAACGATATCACGCTTCGCAAGAAGAATATTAGGACAGCACGATCCTTCGGTAAGGAAGTTTCCAATTTAGCGGGCCTGAGAGAGTCCGTGGGGACTTTCGCGGTTAATTGTGCGAGGAAGCTAAGGAAAGAGGGGAGTTGTTGTTCATCAGTTACGGTATTTGTTAATACGAATCCATTTAAACCACAAGCGACTCAATATAACGGTGCTCGAACTATAAAACTAGCTGTTCCTACGAACGATAACCTCGAAATTGTCGATGCAGCTATTCGTGCTTTGCGAGAAATTTATCGAGCGGACTGTACGTATAAAAAGGCCGGTGTAATCGTGGGCAACATCGTTCCAGCCGAACAAGTGCAGCTAGGGCTTTTCGATTCGGTAGATAGAACTAAGCGTGGGGTTTTAATGAAGAGCGTAGATTACATCAACGATAAGATGGGGCGAGATAAAGTTCGTCTCGCCGTTCAGGGCTTCGATAGGAAATGGCGACTCCGCCAAGAACGACTTTCCCCGTGTTACACGACCCGGTTTTCAGAAATTTTGACCGTAAGGGTTTAGCGTGGGGGATTTAATAACGACCTTTGTGATATGGAGACTAGGATAAATAAATTTCTAAGTGAGGTGGGTTACTGTTCGAGAAGAGCTGCGGATAAACTTATCGATGAGGGGAGGATTACCTTAAATGGAGTAGTGCCTGAGATGGGTACGAAAGTAAAGGCAGGAGATGAGGTTAGAGTGGATGGAAAGTTGGTGGGAGAGGGGAAAAGAGATGATTTGGTCTATCTAGCATTCCATAAGCCCGTGGGGGTGGTGTGTACGACGGATCAGAATCGAGAGAGTGATAATATCATTGATTATATAGGTTACCCGACTAGGATTTTCCCCATTGGAAGGCTTGATAAGCCTAGCGAAGGTCTTATTTTTTTGACAAATGACGGTGACATAGTAAATAAGATTCTCAGAGCGAAGAATCAGCATGAAAAAGAGTATATCGTAACTGTTGACCGGATTATTATTGGAAACTTTATTAGGGATATGGGTAATGGAGTGCCGATTTTGGATACGGTTACAAATCCTTGTTTTATAGAACAAACCGGTGATCGTGAGTTCCGCATCATTCTTACTCAGGGTCTCAATCGCCAGATTCGTAGAATGTGCGAGTACTTCGGTTATAGAGTAGGGCGACTGAAGCGAGTACGGATAATGAATATGTACCTCGATATGCCAGTCGGAACTTGGCGCGATTTTAAGAAAGAAGAACTTGAGGAAATGTACAGATTGATAGGAAATTCTTCGAAGACGTTTTGATGGTACAAGAAGTTAATGCAGAGACAATTCTAGATCATGTTGCGGGACTTCCTGGAGTAACACAGGGCTTTCCTTTTGACGAAAGTATTCTAGTTTTTAAAGTAGGAACAGATGATAAGCGTAAGATATTTGCACTTCTAAATGTCGAAGATTTTAGGTTCGTAAATCTTAAATGTGATCCCGAGAGGTCGGAGGAATTACGAGGCGAATACGAGGGGATTAAGCCCGCTTGGCATATGAATAAAAAGCACTGGAATTCTGTGATTCCAGACCCGATTTCCGATGTTCCAGCGAAACTATTTTGGGAATTGCTATTACATAGTTACCAGCTAGTAAGAGATTCGTTGCCAGTAAAGGTGAAGTCGAAGCTGTAACAGGATTAAGGGCAGTTTTGACCGAACATTGAAAGTATCTGCAACACATCGGAAATTGTAACAATGTTATCACCGTCTATATCTCCTTGACAATCGATAATACATCCATACTGACTTAGAATAAGTAGAACATCACTAATGTCTATTATGCCGTTTACGACAATGTCTTCTGGACAAGTGTAGGTAGTAATAGGGGGTGTTCCCACAAGTATGGAGTCGATGGGAAAGCTTTGAATGCTTCGTGAAAACGTTCCTGCAACAAGTCGTCCCTGAGCCGTGTCCACTACTAGGTCGTAAACAGGAATCCAAGGCATTGCTCCAAGCCTCTCCCAATGGTTTCCAGCATCTACAGTAGCGTAAACCCCAGCATCAGAAGCAGCAGCCCAGACCACTTCACTTAGTGCTACCACAGAGTTCATGGGATGTTCAGGTAAATCACCAGATATTGAGTGCCATGGACCGCCTAGAGCAGCTTTTAAAATATGTGGAGTATAAGCGTAATCGCGATATCCACTAACAGTACAAAATAAAGAGTCTGGGTTATATGGGTCGAAGTAAAGATCGGTTACGTACCTGTTAGGGAGACCCGATGTCATTAAATTCCAAGTCGCCCCGCCGTCAGTTGTAAAGTGTACTTGTCCGTCGGAAGTGCCTGCAGCTACGATGTTTTCGTCAATGGGAGAGCCGGTAATCGAGGTGATGATGCGGTAGCTAAGAGCTGGTTCTACGTTGAGCGTGAGGTCCGAACTCATGGCAGTCCAGTTCCCGGAAGGTTCGCCTATCATTCTCCACATTCTCTGAGTCCCAGTCCAAATATGATCTGGATTCGCAGGATGAAGCATAATAGGAGCATCCCATGCCTTTCTATCGTTATAGTCAGTATATGCCATTCCAGTCCATACGGGGTTAATACTTGTGGGAGGGTCGTATGAGTAAGCAAAATTCGCATATTGAACTGTAGCTATTCTGAAATTAGGATTTGTGGGGTGAAAAACTGGAGTGAAACCGTCACCTCCGCGGTCGCGGTTCCAGCTATTCAACCCGATATATGAGCCCGTTGACGTGCCATTGTCTTGAGCGCCCCCAGTATATCGACCTAGATTATGTGGATTTACTTCTACCCTATAAAATTGCGAATTAGGTATATTCTCTATGTCGGTCCATGTAGCTCCATGATCGGAAGTTCTATACGCTCCCCCGTCGGTGGCGAGTAAAGCAGAGTTTGGTCCTACCCACTGCATATCATGCTTGTCTGCATGAACGGAGTACTCCCACCAAGGAGGAGCCATCTCGCTCCAGGTCTCACCTCCGTCAAGTGAATTCCAAATATCGACTCCTAAAATAGTGATGTCATCTACATTCCAAGGATTCACTCTTATTTTCGAGAAGTACCATCCAAATCCACCAAGGGCATTTGCTAGTGGAGCAGGGTCTACAATAATGGGTGTCCATGAAAGGCCGCCATTAGTGCTTTTGTATATATTGTCAACTTGCATATCGAGACCTACGACGAGCGCGAAAAAAGTTCCATTTACTTCATTAACTCCTATTCGACATCTATCCTCCATCCCCCATGGATTAGTGATAGGAGTCCAAGTCAAGCCCAAATCTGAAGATCGATAAAGCTTAGATTCAGGACCTGTAACCAATGAACTTATTGAATTTCGCAGTCTATTCCATCCCGCGGCTATCATGATGCCTGAGGTCGGGTCATAAGCGATATCATTAACACCTGCCGAGTCAGACGGAAGTAAAACTTGCGTCCAAGTCGCCCCAGAGTTCGTACTTCTATATAGGCCTCTATCTGGCCCTTTTACTGCTGGATTCCCCATAGTTGCGGCCATAACTATTTCGGGGGAGTCCTCTAAAATGAGAACTTTACTCACGATTCGTGCTGAATCGAGTCCTAGGTGTACCCAGTTCGCTCCTCCATCTGTAGATCTATACACCCCATTTCCGATTCGTGGATGGCTAGAAATTTGAGGGTCGCCTGTTCCTATATAAATGACTCCTTCCTGAGAAGGGTGGAATGCAATACTTCCCATGGCCATCCACCCGAAATCGTCGGTCAATGGAACCCAGCTCTCTCCTCCATCATTTGTACCGAAAAGTCCGCCGGCGGCACTGCCCACTAAAATATGATTTGCGTCGAAAGGATCTCGCTGTATCGCATTTAGTCGACCTCCTATATTTTGCGGTCCTTCCATCCTCCACGACCCTCCGATTTCACGAGAGTAATCTAGAGCTTCCAGTGCTTCAAAATGTTCGCGTACCGCTACTAATGCCTCATCAGCAGAACGAGCATCCCAATCATTGTCCGGGTAAGACCATTTAAACGACGCAGCTTCCCAAGGCTCGAATTTTGAAAAAGCGTTTTTTCTTGAATCGTTGTTAATTGTCCTGAAACCATCGATTTTTTCAACGAAAAAAAAGGTGAAAATGAGAGAAACAGAAAATGTTACTAACAAAAGTTGAGAAAAGCGTCTATTTTTTTTCATTAGCCGAAAGATACAGAGTAAGTTTGGCTTGCTAAATCAAAATCAAAATTTATGCGCATTTCTACTATATTTCTCCTCACAGCAGGATTAGGTTTATCCCTAACGTCTTCCCTAACGTCTAACGCTCAAAATGATTGTTCAGATATTTTTATTTCAGAATACCTAGAAGGTTCAGGTAATAACAAGGGCTTGGAGTTCTTTAACCCTACTAGCGAGGCTATAGATTTAAGTGTATATACTTTACAGCGATGGAGTAATGGTGAGGCCGGTATGACTGATGAAACACAGCTTTTCGGGACATTGCCTTCTATGACTACTTGGGTTCTTGTAAATGGCCAAACAGAAGATGTGGATCTTGGCGGGGGGTCTATTTCTCCAGCATGTGACCCTGCAATGCAGGGACTAGCAGATCAGCTTGATAATCCATATCCAGCGCCGACTTATATGAACGGTAACGATGCTCTAGTACTAGTAAAGAATGGGACTACAGTTGTTGATATCTTCGGTAAGCCAGGAGAAAACCCAGGCACAGCTTGGACGAACGATGCAGAAAACGGTTTTGTCGATATAGGTGATGGCGCTTCTTGGCTAACATCAAACCACACTCTTCAGCGTAAATACGCAGTGGGCTCAGGTTTAACTACACCACCTGTTGTGTTCGATACGTTTTTGGAGTGGGATACTCTGCCTAACAATACATGGACTGGACTGGGTAATCACAGCTGCGTTTGTGGTACAACAGGAATACATTTAATCGAAGAATCATCTTCAGTAAATGTTTTCCCGAACCCATCTACTAACGGAGTTTTCACAATTGAAAGTGGTAAATCGGTCAAGAAGATTGAAGTTTATAGCCCAGAGGGGCGTCTTGTTAAAATTGAAATACCTACTTCTGAAGTACGCTCTTGGAACATATCCACTTCAGATTGGAATGCAGGGGTGTATTTCATAAATATTCAGTACGCAAGCGGCGCAATTTTCGCTCACCGCATTGTGATTCGATAGTTAAAGTTTTACTATGATTCGTATTAAATCGCTTGCCCTCTATTTATTTTTGGGTCTACTTTTCGGCGGCATTAATGTCTCTTTAGCCCAAACAGGTCTTGTCCGAGGCACCATCTCAGATGCCGCTACCGGCGAGCCACTAATTCAGGCTGCGGTTATTTACGGAGCAGATGGAGCATCTAAAGGGGTGCTTACTGATTTCGATGGTGTGTTTTCAATTGAACTAACTCCAGGTAAATACATTTTACGGGTTTCTTATGTTGGATACGAGCCCATGAAGAAGTCAGTAGATGTTATTGCAAACACCTCTCGAGAAGTCAACTTTAAGATGGAGACGGTTCTTCTTCAAGAGGCAATGGTTATAGCTGATATTGCAATTGAAAGAGAGACTCCCGTTGCTTTCTCGAACATAAAACCCATACAGATACAAGAGGAGTTAGGATCACAGCCTATACCGATGTTATTAAATACCACTCCTGGAGTATATGCTACTGAGGGGGGGTCTGACAATGGTGGACCTAGTATAACTATTCGCGGTTTCAAGCAGAGAAACGTCAGTGTCCTTATAGATGGTATTCCTGTAAACGATATGGAGAACGGTGGGGTATATTGGAACAACTGGTTTGGTTTAGATCTTGTAACCCAAACCATGCAAGTTCAACGTGGACTCGGAGCTTCGAAACTTGCACTACCAGCTATCGGAGGAACAGTAAATATTATTACGGTAGGTATAGAGAATAAGAAGAAAACGAGCGTAAAACAGGAGCTCGGCAGCTTCGGAATGACAAGAACTACCATTGGGCATACCAGCGGACGCTTAGATGGCGGTTGGGGTTATACATTAGCTGGATCCTTTAAAAATAGCGGTGGATACTCTGCAAAATCGTACAGTAAATCATGGTTTTACTACGGTAAGGTTCAGAAAGAAATAGGGTCTCATATTCTCTCCTTAACTGCAACAGGAGCTCCATCACAGAATTCTGCGCGTGGATACAAACAACGCATTGCAACCCACAGTGTTGATTACGCTCGAGGACTATTCACAGGTACTGATGCTGAGTATGAGTCAATGACTCAGTATAGCCAAGCCTACGACGCGATTTTTAACGACGGTACACTTTCACTAGCAGAAGAGCAAGCGGCATTTTCACAGTTAAATACTCAATACGGTTACAATCCAAACGGAAACGCTAGTGACTTCGAAAATGAAATGACTTCAACGAACTATATTGACACTACTGGACTTCGAGATATGGGGTTGAAATATAATGTTCATTGGGGAGAATTAAATGGATCTACCCTTTACGAACGCCAAAATACATACCATAAACCACTATTTTCTCTTCGTCACAGTTGGCGTGCTTCAGATAAATTATATGTATCAACAACTGCGTATGCTTCTTATGGACATGGAGGAGGTACTAGGTTAGAGAATAGTCTTGGATCTGGTGATTACTCAGCAGATGGACAGGTTGATTTTCAAAAATTTTGGAATAATAACACGATAGGAGGTTTGTTTGGTCCTCCTATAGATCCAACATACTCAACTGAATTACTAAAGAGTTCAAGGATTCTCAGAAAGCTATATAATAACCACAAGTGGTTCGGTGCTCTATCGACATTCCGTTACGAGTATTCCGAAAAGTTAGTCGTCTCAGGAGGAATCGATTATCGAACATATCAAGGGGAACACTACAGTACGGTTAGCGATTTGATAGGGGGAGACTACTACGTAGATGTGGACGATAATAACGATTCACAACCTATGCATGTAGTTGGCGATACTATAGGATATCACAATGATGGTTTCGTGAAGTGGGGGGGTGCATTCGCTTTAGTTGAGTACAAAGGGCCGTGGTATAATTACTTCATTAACGTAAGTGCTGTTAAACAGGGCTATAAGAGAGTTGATTATTTTAAACCAAAAGTTGAAAATATTCAAACGGGAGAACTTGAGTATGCAAACTCTGGTTGGAAGTGGATTCCAGGATATACGATTAAAGGGGGGGGTAATGTAAATATTAATGAGTGGACAAATGCATTTATGAATTTAGGTTACTTAAATAGGACTCCTGCCTTTTCAAGCGTGATTGATTACGATAATAAATTCATTCAAAATACCCAGAATGAAAAGATTTCATCTATTGAGTTAGGTGTGAAATGGAGTAGGTCTCCTTTGACATTAAATCTGAATGGATATTACACTGATTGGCAGAACAGACCTCTTAATAGTATGCTTCGCTTTGAAACAGTTGATGGAGATATAGTTAGGGCTAATATTAACTCTATGAGCGCTCTACATAAAGGAGGTGAGATAGACTTCGGTTATCAAGTCAACAGAAACTTGACCATTGAAGGGTTTGCTTCTTATGGAGATTGGCGTTGGACGAGTTCTGAGGATAGCCTAATCCTACTAGACGATGAGACATTTTTACCATACGTTGATTGGCAAGGAAATCCAGAGATCATAAGTTATAATGCAGCAAATGTGTCAGTAGGAGATGCTCCACAAACCCAAATCGGTGTTGCAGTCCGATATCGCAAAAACGGCTTCTATGTTAAGCCGAGATATACTTTCTTCGATAGGTTCTATGCAGATTTCGATCCATTCTCTCTAAATGGCGAAAACGAAGGGCGTCAATCTTGGAAGTTGCCTGCTTACGGACTTTTAGATTTACATATGGGTTACACTTTAGATATGGATGAATCACAAATCGATTTCCGTGTTTCTGCGTTTAACATCTTAAATACGATTTACCTAGTTAATGCTCAAAATAATGACCCTTATGGAGAGTGGAACTTTACAGACTCAAATCGTACATATGCCTTCACAGAAAACAACTTTGACGCAGCTTCAGCTAGTGTCTTTATGGGATATGGATTCCGCTCTAATTTTTCTGTTAGAGTTAGGTTCTAGTACGAGTTATAGAATGAACAAGAGACTTAAAATCACAACATGAATATTTTTCGAACCACCGTACTTTTCTTTGCTGTATTTGTTTCAGCAAATCTTTTAGCCCAAACTGATATACAAGATGCTAGATCTAACTATAATGTTGGAGACGTTGTAACGATTACGGGAATTATAACAAGTGGAGCTGATTTAGGCTCAGTCCGCTACATTCAAGATTTGACTGCAGGTATAGCTCTTTATCCAGGTGGTGATTGGACAGACTGGGCTACTGAACCAAATCCTGGAGATGAGGTCACGATAACAGGTGAAATATCTGAGTATAATGGTCTCTTAGAAGTGGGGCCTAACCTAACTCAGGTAGATATTTTGAGTTCAGGAAACGCACTTCCAGAGGCTCAGATTGTTACTCCTAGCCAGCTAGACGAATCTCTTGAAGGAGAGATTGTAGTTATTCAAGGAACTACCTTCGATGCTGGAGGCCAAACCATAGAAAGCAATTCAACTTACACTTTCGCTTCAGCAGGAGAAGAGGGGATTATCTATGTTAGATCATCTAATTCATTAGTAGGCACGATATTGAACGGTTGTGAAATGAACCTAATGGGAATTGTTTCTCAATTTTCTTTCGATGGATATGGTGGTTATCAGCTTTTACCTAGGGGGGCTTCTGATATGCAATCCACTTCTGGTATATGTCTTTCATCCGAGGTAGAGCAGTTAAATATTACAAATAATTCGTTTGATTTGACTTGGTCTACTGATGTGGAAGGGTCTAGTTCTGTAGAATGGGGTTTAACCCCCGATTTAGGTTCAACTAATTCAGATCCTGCTATGACTACATCTCATACACTATCACTTTTGGAATTACAACCAGGTACACTTTACTATGCTAGAGTAGTATCAATTAATGTAGATGGAGAAACTGTAATTTCTCCAACACGAGTTTACGCAACAGTTTCGGAATCTTCAGGTAATATTCATGTATACTTTACCGGCTCAGTAGATACCTCTGTTGCTATTGATGAGTATGCAATGTCGCTAGGAACGAATACTAACGACACAATTGCTGCCTGGATTACTTCAGCTCAGCATACATTAGATGTTGCAGTTTACAACACGAATAACGTCGCTATTGAGAATGCTCTCAACACTGCAGCGGCAAATGGAGTTCAAATTCGCTACATAGCTGAAGGTTCAAATGCAAATTTTGGGATAAATAACTTTGATAGTTCTATAGCGGTTCATTACCGCACTGATGGTGAAGGTAGTGGGATGCATAATAAGTTTTTCATAGGTGATGCAGATTACCCAGAGACAGCATTCGTTTTGACAGGCTCTACGAACATGACTACTGCAAATTTGAATACAGATAAAAACAATGTTATAGTTTTCCAAGACCAAAGCCTCGCTCGTGGATATCGTCTAGAGTTCAATGAAATGTGGGGAAGTGACGGTATGGTGCCGGATGCAACTGCTTCTAAGTTTGGTCCAGATAAAACGGTCAATACTCCACTAAAATATATTGTAGGGGGGGCAGAAGTAGAGGTGTATTTTTCTCCATCCGATGGTACTACTTCAGGGATTCGTAAAACTATTGAAACCATGGATTATGACATGGCTTTCGCTTTGCTTTCTTTTACTCGGGATGATCTTGCAGCTGCAATTATTGAAGGGGCTAGTTTTTTCGTAACTCCTCAAGGAGCGATAGAAGAAGTGGGGGGGACAGGAGCTGAGTACGAGACTTTATTAGATGCTGGGATTGACGTTCATTCTCATCAAGGTATATCGGGTCAGCTTCATCATAAATATGCAGTTATTGATTATAGCGAACCTTTGTCTGATCCGACTGTTATAACTGGATCTCATAACTGGTCTTCAACAGCGGAAAATATTAATGACGAGAATACAGTAATAGTTCATGATGCACGTGTAGCTAATCTATTCTATCAGGAATTTAGAGGGCTACTAATATCTATGGGAGTAATTGTCTCCATTGAAGATTTAGATGGAAATAATGTTATTTCTGCCTTCCCTAACCCTACTTCATCTGAGTTATTTGTTGAGGTAACTCAATCTCAAGTAGGATCCGAGTTTACACTACGAGACATTAGCGGTCGTGAAGTATATCGTTTTGTAGCATCTTTGGGAATAAACACACTTGATCTAAGTACGATGGAAAGTGGAGTGTACATACTGAGTACTTCTGGTATATCCAGTTCTTTAAGGGTTATTGTTAGATAAAAAGTCAGTATCTTTTCCAGACAATGGATAACGACTTAGAAAAAGCTCAAGATTTTAATAGCTACACCTCGGCTCAACATTCTACGTGGAATTTTCTTTACGAAAGACAGAAAGCTAACTTACAGGGGAAGGCGAGTCGTTTGAACCTAAGGACTCTTGATGAAATGTCGAGCTCACTTACGAGCAAGACTATTCCTAATGTAGCAGATATGGTAAATCAACTTTCTGATAAAACAGGTTGGTCTTTAGAGATAGTGCCTGGTTTGATTCCTCCATCTGATTTTTTCCGACTATTATCTCAAAAAAAGTTCTGTACTTCAACGTGGGTTAGAAGACAAGACCAAGTAGATTATATCGAAGAGCCAGATATGTTCCACGATACTTTTGGGCATGTCCCTCCATTAATGGATTGCGATTTTGCAAGCTTTATGCACAGGTTTGGAGAGGTAGGAGCTGCTTTGTCAGCAGATGGAAGAGATCATCAAGTCACGATGTTGCAAAGACTGTATTGGTTTTTTGTCGAATTTGGCTTCATTAGGGAAGAAGGTGAGGCAAAACTATTTGGAGCTGGAATCATGTCTTCTTTCGGTGAGACAAAACACGCGTGGGATCTTCGAGATAACCTAAAAGTTTTCGATTTAGAAGAAGTTATGGCTACTCCTTTTAGAACAGATGTTATACAAGATTTTTATTTTATTCTTAACGACATTCCTCAGCTAGAACAAGATCTTAATTCCTGGTTCGAAAAAACGTATTAACAATATTTTCACTTAGCACTTACATATGATATTTGAAATTTGTGCTAGTACCCCTATTGATGTTGCTGTGGCGAAAGAAGTCGGTGCAAACAGGGTTGAGCTGTGTAGCCATTGGGAATGTGGGGGGCTTACACCTTCACCAGCTTCGATTCGTGCTAGTGTGAATATTGGAATACCCATAAGAGCTCTGGTTAGACCTAGAGCAGGAGACTTTTGTTATAATGCTTCCGAACAACAACTAATTTTAGCGGAAGCTCTAGATTGTTTGGATGCTGGTGCAGAAATGGTAGTTCTAGGAGGGTTAAATGAGGGAGGCGAAATAGACGAGGCTTTGATGGAAATTATTTGCTCTAAAATTCCTTCAGACCTCATTGTTTTTCACCGAGCATTAGATTTGTCATTAGATCCAATGGAAAGTATGTCTGTCTTACAAAATTTCGGTATTTATTCAGTCCTGTCGAGTGGAGCAGCGCCGGCAGCTGGCTTAGGCTTGGGGTTAATTAAACAATTGAGTGATGCTGGGATGAAAGTCATTGCTGGAGGAGGGGTCAGGCCAGAAGATGTTTGTTCATTAGGGGAGTCAGGCGTAGAAGCTATTCACGCATCGTGTAGACTGAAGTCGACATCTGAGTTGAAGGTTCAAGGAGGTGAGGAATTATTCGATTTGAGTACTTTCCCAGTAGATATTGAGAAGGCGATGGTTTTATCTGAGGCGATTGAGAATTGGATTGAATTTGAAGATGATGAATAGAGGTATTTTACGTTTACTCTTATTTGTTTCGGTTATTATCATTGCGAACTCTTGTAATCAAATAAGCCCACATAGAATTCCCAAGGGCTCAATAGACAACATCACTCCTTATCCAACTTCCATTCACGAAATAAAAAAGGACTCGTCAATGGTCGAGTTTTTTTCGGGAAAAAAATTACGTATTGAGGGCTTGTCAAATTTGGGCGTGTCTGAGGAAGTTGTAAAAGACTGGTTATTGAAGTCTGGTGTAGAGCTTGAAGAGGATTTTGGGACAAACCCGAATTTGGTATTCATAAAGAAAGATTATGTAAGAAGTTCGCAGGAAATCAGTAGTGAGGATTATGAGTTAATTGTCCAAAATGATGTTATTATAATATCTGCATATACTGAAGCGGGGCTGTTTTACGGATTTACCACACTTAGGCTAATGATGCCTAGGGAGTGTGAATACGGGGGCTGTTCGAATGGTTTTTTTCTACCAGAAGTCGTCATTCAGGATGGACCCGCGTTTAGTCATAGGGGACTTCTTTTGGACTGCTGTCGTCATTTCATGAAACCGGAGTTCGTTATGAAAATGATAGACAATTTGGCTTTGCACAAGATGAATGTACTTCACTGGCATCTGACAGAAGATCAGGGTTGGAGGATAGCTATAGATGCATTTCCCAAGTTGACGAATGTAGGTGCATGGCGTACAGAACTAGACGGGACTATACACGGAGGGTTTTATTCAAAAGACCAAATACGTCAGATTATTCAATATGCACAAGCCCGCAATGTTGAAATAATTCCAGAAATAGAACTTCCCGGACATAGTAGGGCTGCATTATCTGCATATCCATATTTAGGATGTACTGGAGACACTTTGAATGTTGCAAATAGATGGGGAGTTTTTAAGGATATATACTGTGCAGGGAACGACAGTACACTCGCGTTTTTGGAGACTGTATTCAGTGAAGTTTGTGAGCTTTTTCCGTCCAAGAGGATTCATATAGGAGGAGATGAAGCTCCTAAAGTACGTTGGCGTAATTGTGATAAATGTACTAAAAGAATAAAAGAGGAGGGGCTTAAGGATGAGCACGAACTTCAAACATGGTTTATTGAAAGAATAGCACAATTTTTAAAAACAAAAGGAAAGACCATTATAGGATGGGATGAGATTTTAGAGGGTGGACTGCCAAAAGGAGCTGTGGTTCAAAGTTGGCGTGGAATGGATGGTGCAATCGAGGCTGTTAAGATTGGAACCGATGTTATCGTTTCTCCAACAAGTCATTGCTATTTGGATTATCCTTTGTCATTGATAGATTTAGAAAAAGTTTATAGCTTTAACCCCATACCGGAGCAAGCTTTGTTAAGTCCAGGCAAAATTATAGGAGGAGAGTGTAATATGTGGACGGAACACACGCCTCAAGAGATGGTAGAATCAAAGGTTTTTCCAAGAGCAATTGCTTTAGCAGAGGTTCTTTGGACTGGTCCTGATTTTACGAGTAAAAATGGTGCTTACTCTAGATTTACCGATAGGTTATCATCACATCTAGAACGACTTTCTCTATTAGGAATAGATTATGGAATGGAGTCAGTCCCAGTACACCTTTCTCTTGGAGTTAGTGACGAAAATCTCTACGCAACTCTGGTACCTGAAGGAGATTATATTAGGGGATATACCCATTTCTATGAAGGTAATACGACCTTAAACACACATAACGATAGCGTTCCCTTAGGTAAATCGTTATTAATTGATGGAGGAGGAGTGTTAAGTGCCTCAATCATTTACAGAGGCCGATATCTACCAAACCCCGAACTATTTTATTTAGATGGTCATAGAGGAGTTTTTCACCCAGTTGCTTTAGGATTTGTACCTAGCCCAAACTACTCTGGAGGAGGAGATAATGCATTGGCTGATGGGAGGTTGGGTTCACTAGATTTTCACGATGGCGCGTGGCAAGCAGTCCAAAGTGATGATATAACGGTTATTATAGATTTAGAAAAGGTGGTAGAAATAGATTCTCTCTTCTCGCACTTTTATCGATATCAGGACGCATGGATTTTCACTCCTCGTAGAGTAGCGTTTTCAACTTCTTTAGATGGGAATGAGTATAAAGTGATTTCAGAAATTAATCTGGAAGGGTTTGGTCTAAAAAATGACAATCAGGAAATAATTACAGTAAGTTCTGGACCACTAAAAGGAATTAAGGCTCAATTTGTGAAACTTACGGCTGAGAATATAGTTCTTTGTCCAGATTGGCACGCCGCATCATCTGAACCCTCATGGCTATTCTGTGATGAGTTTGTTGTGAGGGGAAAATGATGATTATAAGACTGACGAAAGGCTTCTTGATGTGACGAAAAGCTGTGTTTTGACGTTATGAATCTTAGGGCTTGAAGAAAATTCAGGTGCCCACGTTGAGAGCTTGAAAGGGGTAAACTTTATAAACCGCTTTTCTCCAGGAAGTAAATCGAATCCATTATCGTCGAAATTACCTGAGATATTAGCCTCTAATTGAACACTTTTCGCGAAAACATCTGATTCTATTTTTAGTAACACGCTACCATCATCTTGAACACTAAGCTTTTCGATAGATATTTTCGCATCAAGTAACTTAATGTCTTTAGGCTCTACAGCCCAAACAACTGCGTTAGCTTTCATCTCACAATTAGATATTTCTAAACATGCGCTGTCCGACCACGACAATTGCACAAAAGTTTTTGAGAGGTCAGTTTTTTTGCTTATGATATCATCAAGAATAAGCCAGTTAGGTATTCCAGGTTTTAAATTAAATGTGTGATTACTAATTGAAAGCACTTCGCCATCTAACCCTACCAACGAAACTCGTAAATAACCTGAGATTAATTCAGGAAAGCTAGGATTTGGGTTAGCCACAAGTCCCACCTTTAACTTCGAATCTCGCCCCAAAACATCCCACTTTCCGTACAATAATATTGGCGCGAATGCTTCTTTTAGTGCATGGTGTAAGAGTTTCCACTTTCCATGAGAATCTATAGAAGACCATGAGGCTATGGGTAGGCAATCATTTAACTGCCAAACAAGAGACCCCGAACAATGCTCTTGATTAAGCCTTGCCGCTCTAACTCCGTCAGAAATTCCTTTCGCCTGTATTAACTGAGATAAATACGTCCAATCATCGAACGACAGTTCTTCTATATCATCTCCATAAGGTTTAGCTAAATACGAATTAATAATATCAAACCCTCTCGATTGCTTTTCGTGTGATATAAGTTCGTGTGAACTTCTATCAGACGAATTTAATATCGTTTCGTAGTTCACGACAGTTTCAAACGTCGATTTCTCAGGAAAGCTTTGAAATCCAAACTCACTCATAAATCTCGGAACCCGAGTCCACAAACTATCGAAGGAGTATCCATCATGCCAAATCCCCCAGTCATGTGCATCCCCACGGTTCACGAAATCGTTGTCTCCTCTACCTAACATAGGAGATGACGGCCAGTAAGGAGCATCGTCAATTTCTTCGACAATAGATGGTAAGACTTCATTAAATAAGAGGTTGTACGATTTTTCAACGTCTTTAACCTCGGCTTCGCTCAATCCAGTCTTCCAGCCCCATCTTTCCCAGCCTTCACTCACTTCATTATTGCCACACCACATTGCTAATGAAGGGTGGTGTCGAAGTCTGGTGGTTTGGTATATGGCTTCCTTAGAAACAGACTCAATAAATTGTTTGTCACCCGGATACATTGCACATGCAAACATGAAGTCATGCCAAACCAATATTCCCATTTCATCGCACGCATTCATAATTTTATCTGAAGCGTAAATTCCTCCACCCCATATCCGCAACGTATTCATGTTCGCTTGAACAGCATTTTCGACGAGAGCTACATCTTCTGTCGCCCTCAGTCGATTCAAAATCATATCACCAGGGACTACGTTAGAACCACCTGCGAATATCGGGATGTTGTTTAAAACCCACTGAAACGTAGCACCTTCGTTTCCGTTCTTATTATCTGATTCAGTACTGAGCTTAAGTGTTCTTATACCTACCGTTTGTTTTTCTCGAACTATTACACCTTTATCGCTTACTGCTACAACTTCTAAAGTATGTAAGTTAGGTTTTCCCAAATCGTGAGTCCACCAAAGTTTTGCGTTTTCAATTTTAAATGGAATTTCTACCTTACCTACTTCATTCCTAAACTTACCTGCTGCAACCATTTTTCCATCAGGGTCAGTTAATGCCCATCTCAATAAAACTTTATTATTAATTTCGGAAAGGTCTGAACTAGATATAATTTCAACACACACCATTCCAGTTGCTGTTGTGCCTTCAATTTTTTCAGTTCTGACATCTAGGTTTTTTATTGAGAGAGTAGATTTCTCATTGTGAATAATTTTTAGTGATCCGACAGAGCAGTCTAGTAATTTAATTGAGAAATCCCAACCAAAAGTGAATTGTGGAGTCCTGTGTACAGATCTATTATGATCGCCAGGTAGTGGGTGTTCTGCTTTGAGTAACTTGTTGTTTGTGACTTTTGCGGGAGCAGTAAATTCTACTGATAAAATATTATTATTAGGCCTTATTGTCTTTTTAAAATCTAAAACCCAAGGCCTAAAAGCATTGTCTGTATGGCCAATATTTACTCCATTCAAACTCCAAGTAGAGTAGGTTATTACGTCACCGACTTCCAAATCTCCTTCAGTAGGTTTTTCAAAGGGTTCAGAAATAAACTTCCAGTCCATTTGCCCCACCCATTGGATAGAATCTTCATTAGTACCTATAAAAGGATCTGGAATATTTCCATTAGAAATTAGAGCAAGATGTAAACTGCCTGGGAGTCTTCCAGGAACAGGCAATATAGATGAGTCAAGGCAATGCCAATTTCCTTTGATATAAAATGGTGAAAAGCCAGTTTGGGCTAAAACATTTAAAGAAGTCAACGCCAGAAGGCTGATAAGGGTCAAAAGTAAATTTCTCACGTCGCAAATTACGACAGCAGACTTAAGATGTAGTATCTTAGTGTTATGAGGACACTTACTGTGCGTTTGATTGTGGTTATTGTAATATGTTTAAGTTCTGACATTATTTCAGGCCAAACTCCTATTGTGATCAACCCTCCTTCTGGAACTTTAGATGGGATAAATATTCTATCAGGAACCTCAGTAATTCTTCAGTTAAGAGCACCAGGAAAGCAATATGTTCATGTAAGGGGCGACTTTAACTCGTACACATCGGATGCCAATAGTCTTATGAATATTTCTCAAGACGGAAATATATACTGGCTTCAAATTGATGGATTAAGCCCCGGAAATTACTATAAATTTTATTATCGTATCGATGGTGTACTTGATATTGCTGATCCGTATTCTGAACTTATTCTTGATCCTTGGGATGATGGTTTTATTCCTCCCAACCACTTTCCTGGAATGCCCCAATATCCTACAGGTCAGGCGACAATGCATGTCAGCACCTTTAGAACCGATAGCCCATATTTTCTTTGGACAGATTATAATTACCAAAAGCCTTCTCAAGATAAGCTAGTCATTTATGAATGTCTTGTCAGAGATTTTGATAGTGGGGGAGTATATCAAGACCTAATAAATAGACTTGACTATTTAGAATATATGGGTTTTAATGCTCTAGAGCTTATGCCGATTAATGAGTTCGAGGGAAATTTAAGCTGGGGTTACAATCCAAATTTTAGATTTGCTCCAGATAAATATTACGGAACAAAAGCGAAATTAAAAGAACTAGTAAATAAGTGTCACGAACGTGGCATCTCTGTAATTATGGATGTAGTTCCTAATCATAGCTTCGGAACGGACCCTCTAGTACGACTATATCAAGATTCAACAGGTCAAGTAACAGCTAATAATCCATGGTTTAATTCAATAGCAACACACCCCTTCAGTCCGGGTTATGATTTTAATCATGAAAGCACATGGGTAAGAGAATATTGGAAAAGAGTATTCGATTTTTGGCTTACAGAATACCACATAGATGGTTATCGAGTGGACCTAAGTAAAGGTCTAACTCAAGTTAATAGTGGTAATAACGTTAACCTGTGGAATCAATACGATCAATCTAGAATTAATATTCTATTCGATTATTGGAATGACATTCAGGCAAATCATCCTGGGACTTACGTTATTTTAGAACACTTGGGTAACAATGATGAGGAGAAGGTTCTTGCTGATGGTGGATTTATGATATGGGGTAAGATGACTTATGATTTTGCTCAGAGTGCTATGGGTTACTCAGGAGATATGAATTATGGGTCTTGGCAGAATAGAGGTTATAATTGGCCAAACCTTGTTACATACATGGAATCTCATGATGAAGAGCGAATAGCGTATGACCTTCAATTGTTTGGTAATTCCTCAGGAGGATACGATACAAAATCTTTTGCGACATCTATGGATCGCTTGAAGATGACTAATGCATTTCTCCTCACCATCCCAGGTCCCAAAATGATTTGGCAATGGTCAGAGCTAGGTTATGATTTGAGTATTTTCGATTGCGGAGATGGTACATATTCCGAAAGCTGTAAACTTTCCGAAAAAAATGAACGCTGGACAGACCTTGAAGTTCCTGAGAGGCTTTCTCTTGCAAAAACGATTTCTGCTTTAACAAACCTTAAGCAATCTCAACCGTGTTTTAGTTCGTACGACTTCAATATGGATTGTGCAGGCACTGGTAAGTTGATTCACTTATTTACACCAAATCAAAACGCAGTCTTGATCGGCAACTTTGATGTCGTCCCCCTTAACATCGTCCCTGGATTTCCTCACACAGGAACTTGGTATGATTACTTTTCAGGTGCGATTACAACAGTATCCGATTTAACAACACCCATGTCATTTTCACCTGGGGAGTGGCATTTATATCTTGACACGCAGTTACCGACACCTGATACGAACGGATTATTCCCCATTTTGACAAGCTCAGGATGTACGGATTCTCTCGCGCTTAATTATGACCCTACGGCAGTTTTCGATAATGGAACGTGTCAATACTCAACTACCCTAAGGCTAGATATGGGTAATATAATAGTTTCACCTGATGGGCCTCATGTCGCAGGTTCTTTCCAAAACTGGAGCCCTTTAACCAGCCCTCTAGTTCTTGATGTTGACGGCACTTATTATATAGACGTCATAGGTACAGTAGGAGCTCAAATTGATTATAAATTCATTAACGGGATTGTATGGGCACAAGAAGAATCTGTCCCATCTTCTTGTGGAAACCCAAATGGACTTGGTGGATACAATAGGTATTTCATTGTTGATCCAAATGTGTTAGAAGTTCCAATACATTGTTTTTCTGAGTGTTTAGCTTGTGGCGACCCTGGCTTTTGTGGTCCAGGAACATATTGGGATGTTATTACAGGTTTTTGTTTGCCACTTGATATCCCTTTAATATGTAACGAAGATCTTAATGGCGATGGGTATGTCGCAGTTGGAGATTTGTTGATGCTTTTGAGTGCTTTCGGCTCGTCGTGCCCTTGAGTTTAAGCGACTAATTACCTGTTTTCATCGATTAATAAAAATATTTATGTATAATAACTTTTTATTATAAGAAATATGTATTATTTTTATATCGTATTATTTATCGATTAGGGAATTGAATGAGCCCTTCTTGAATGAGTACAAGTAGATTGTTAGGATAAAAGAGCGCCTTTTGAGCGCTCTTTTTTTCATTAAATTGCGTGTTATTATTACCATGAAACAATCTTTATATATAGCTATAGCACTCTTCGTCTTTCCGTTGTTCTCTTCCTGCTGTGACGACTCCGATCAGAATTATATCATCATAGATTCGATAGAAGTAATTAACTACGACGAAGGGTACTTTGAGGATGATTTGAACGAAGGGTTTCCAGAACTATTTGCTATTGTAAGAACTGCTGGAGTGACATATTTCACTTCTGAAATTTCGTATGACACGAATACTCCAGCTGCAATTGACTTCGAAGGTCTATTATTTATAGGAGAGGAGATGAAT
The DNA here is from genome assembly GCA_002746975.1 of Bacteroidota bacterium. Lineage (GTDB taxonomy): Bacteria > Bacteroidota > Bacteroidia > Flavobacteriales_D > Sanyastnellaceae > UBA974. Next base: position 124,936 of record NVXE01000007.1, read on the forward strand.
GAAGAGGTAGAAATCATGATTTTTGATGACGATGAGGCCACAACCGAGGACTTAATAGGTACAGCAACCTTCATTCCAGGTGATTTACTGCTACGTCATAATCGACGAGAAACCATACAGGGCGGGTTTTTAGAGATAGATTTACTGCTAAAATGGGAATGTGATAGTTAATTATACATTTCGTGTTGGAAGAGTTCAAATCATTACTATATTTGCACCCCTGATTATTAAAGGAAAAAGATGGCAAACCATAAGTCAGCATTAAAGCGCGTTCGTTCAGATGAAAAGAAACGCGACCGCAATCGTTACCAGCACAAGACAACTCGTAACGCAATACGTAACCTTCGCGCGTCAACAGACGCGAAAGAAGCAACAGAGATGTTGCCCAAGGTTTCGTCTATGTTAGATAAACTAGCAAAGACAAACGTAATTCATAAGAATAAAGCTTCCAACCTTAAATCTAGCCTTGCCGTTCATGTATCGAGCTTAGGATAAGTTAGGATAATTAAGATATTTGACCCCTCGACTTCCGTCGGGGGGTTTTTTTATGATTAATTTTCTTAGATAATGAATATGAGGTTAGAGTTGCGTCCAAGAGAAAGAATGTTACTTCAAGGAGTGAGTTCTTTAAATGATGCCGAATTACTTGCAATACTGATAGGGAGCGGTCCAAGTGGTAAAACTGCTCATGACGTCGCTCTTGACTTATTAGATTTAGCAGGTGATGATTTGTTTGAGCTTGGAAAGCTTCTTCCAGAAGGATATGCATCCATAAATGGTATAGGTACTGCGAGGGCTTCAGTTTTATCTGCGGCTATGGAAATAGGTAGGAGGCGAATGGCATTAGGAAGACCTAAAACTTCAAAAATTGTAACATCTAAGGACGTTTATTTAAAATTTGTGGATAGACTTTCAGATCTTCCGCATGAAGAGTTTTGGGTTTTACTTTTAAGAAGATCAAACCACATCTTAGCTGAAATAAAAATATCATCAGGTGGCCTTACTGGAACTGTTGCAGACCCGAAGATAATTTTCGGACGAGCTTTAGCGTTAAGGGCTGCAGCAATGGTATTAGTACACAATCATCCGTCGGGAAATCCTAAGCCTAGTCAAAGTGATATATCTCTCACAAAAAACCTTTGTGATGCAGGTAATTTTTTAGACTTGCCAGTATTAGATCACATAATTGTAGCAGGCCGTCAGTACGTTAGCTTTGCGGATGAAGGATTACTAAAATAATGCCGACTATACTCACAATTTTAGGGGCTAGACCTCAATTCATAAAAGCATCTGCCTTAACTAGGTCGATTACTAGACGAGGCGATTTAGAGTTTAAACAAATCATCCTACATACTGGTCAACATTATGACGCTTTGCTCTCCGATATTTTTTTTAATGAACTTAATCTTCCTAAGCCAGAATTTAAGTTTTTATTAAAAAGTGAGGACAGAAAGTCAAGGCTTCATGAAATGAAAGTAGCTATTTCAGAGGCAATTTTAATTTGTAAACCTGATGCTGTTCTTGTTTATGGAGATACTGACTCGACTCTAGCAGGAGCACAAGCTGCAAACGAACTAGGTCTGCCAGTTATCCATGTTGAAGCAGGATTAAGATCCTTCGATTTAGAAATGCCGGAGGAAATTAATAGAGTAGCTACTGATAAAATCTCCTCTGTTTTAATAGCCCCTACGACTACAGCTGTTAGAAATCTTAATAAAGAGGGAATATTTGGTGCGTTCCATACGGGAGATATCATGCATGATAACGCTATTCATTTTACAAGGGACCTTGTACTTGAAAAAGCCCCCTCGATTCTACTAACTATGCATAGACCATCAAATGTAGATTCCATAGACAGACTTAAGTCTTGGATTGATTCAATAGGAGAGTGGTGCTGTAAAAAGGGATTAATGGCTACTTTTCCGATACATCCACGGACAAAAAAATCTTTGATAAGCTTGTATGGAGAGGTTTGGTCTAAAGAGTTAGAGAAGATAAATATAAAGGCAGTTTTACCTGTTGGATATATCGAATTGCTTAAATTAATTAAAGGAAGTTCGCTGGTAATTACTGATTCAGGAGGAATTCAGAAAGAAGCATATAGCTGTGAAACGCCATCAGTAGTGATACGGCGCAATACTGAGTGGGTAGAATTAGTGAATGCAGGGCACACCGTTCTATGTCCTGAACCAAATCAATTAAGTAACTTAGCAGACCGCCAAAATGGTCGAGTTTTAGACGTTACTGATTTTTTATATGGAAACGGAAATGCTGCGGACGAAATTTTAGATATTATAAGTAATGCTTTATTTTGAACGATTATAAATGAGCAAAGTAGTTATATCATACTCCAAACCCACTGAGCGAATGAGATATTCAGCAGATATCTTATTCCGGGTATGCCTGGGAATTGATGTCGAGTGGAATAAAGAAGTAGAGTTAGATAGTTACGGTTATACAATAAAATCAGAGACGAAAACTATAGTGTGCCCTATTCACTCGTTAAGTATGAACGACGATAAGGCCGCTAGATCTTCTGGGGTAAGGTGGACAGATTGGAGGGGGTTTAAATTTCCGGCTGAGGTTTTAGGTGTTACAGACTTGGTTTTTGACCCACTAGCATCGGCATTCTTTTGTTGCTCAAGGTGGGAAGAATTTCCTTCAATGGGAGATATTAACACTACTGAAAGAGATTCTCATGGTAGATATAAGGGAAATCAAAGTGCCGCTTTTAGTGAAGGAATGCTGAGAACACCACTTGTAGAGAATTTGGCCTGGGCTATATCAGCAGAACTTAACCTTAAACATCCTGTATCCTCTAGAGATTATGAATTTAAGCCCACAATAGACGTTGACATAGCATATGCTTATTTGGGCCGAAGTGTTTTTCATAGTATTGCTGCTAGTGCAAGAGATTTGATTCTGTTTCGTTGGAGTAATTTCGTGAATAGAATTCAGGTATTGTTAAAAGGTGATGGAGATCCTTATGATTCGTACAATTACTTTCTTTCCCTTCACGAAGACCAAAACCTAAGTACGATATGCTTTATTCATTACGCTGAATACAATCGCCCCTATGATTTGGGTGTTTCTAAACCGTATTTGGATTCACTAATTACTAAACTGAGGGGAAGAGCAAAAATATGTTGGCACCCCAGTTATGCCGCAACTCAGGAGAGGGGTGAGAAATTTAAAATGGAAAAGAAATCATTTGAAGATAAGGGGATAGTAGAAGAGGTGAGAACTCATTTTTTGAGAGGTCAATCTTCTATTTGGCGAGAATTTCAGGAAAATTCTATTTTGCACGATTATTCTATGGGATACGCAGATCAGCCAGGGTTTAGGGCTGGAATGAGTAGACCGTTTCCTGCATTTGATATTGAAAATAACGAACCGCTAGAACTAATAATTCACCCTTTTGCGATAATGGATTCAACACTAATGACCTACTTGCAGTTAGATGCTGATAGCTCGATTCAACTTGTAGGAGAGATGTCTGATGCAGTAAGAAAAGTAGGAGGAGTAATGGTTTCTGTTTGGCACAATACTTCAGTTTCGGATCATGGCATTTGGAAAGGTTGGCAAAGTCTTTATGAGGATGTAGTACGTAGGTGCTTACCTTCGTCACATGAATGATAACACGATACACGATTTCAGTAAAATGCCTGGATTGTCAGGTAATTTCTTGTTCGGTTTACGTCATCCGAAAGCTCAAAGCCATAGAGGAGCTTTCAGACATAATCTACAGAGGTTAGGATGGGTTATTGGAAATGCTCTTGCTTCAGATTGGCCTATGCGTGAGATAGAGGTTAACACGGGGTTAGGCACAGCAAAATGTACAATTCCAGCTGAGCAACCCATTCTTGCAACCGTTTTAAGGGCAGGTTTACCTATGCATACTGGAGTTTTAGAGGTTTGGGACCAAGCTGATTGCGCTTTTGTTTCAGCATATCGAAAACATAATTCCGAAGGTGGATTTGATATTGAGATTGAGTATTTAGGAGCACCATCATCAGATGGCAGGATACTTGTGATAGTAGATCCTATGCTGGCAACGGGAGCTTCAATGGTGGCTGCATATAAAGCGCTTAGTTCAGATGGGATACCTAGTAAACTTCATATAATCTCTGCTATTGCAAGCCCTGAGGGCTTGGAGTACGCACAACGAGAACTACCAAAAGGCACTACATTTTGGATAGGTGCTATTGATGATGGTCTAGATGAAAATGACTATATAGTTCCTGGTTTAGGTGATGCAGGAGATCTTTCTTACGGCCCTAAATCTAGGTCTTAAAATCACTCTATGGAATCGAGTTTAATATCAATAATTTTGGGATATATAGGCTGGGTATTTATGTCTATTTTGAAATTTCTGATTACTCCTTCCTTAATGATTGCTGCTGGTTATAATTGGTGGGAGGTTCTAATAATAAGTTCTTTCGGAGCTGTTTTAGGAGTTTTTATTTTCTATAATGCAGGTAAAGCAATTTTTAATTGGTGGTCAAAATTTAGGACAAATTCAAAAAAGAATGATTCCTCCCCTCGTAAACCTACCCCTTCAAAAAGTAAGCGAAGGTTCATCATCTTTAAGGATAAATATGGATTGCCAGGTTTAATTCTAATATCAGGCATCATTTCCGTTCCTATTGCAGCTGTCTTGGCAGCTAAGTATTTTAGAAATAATAAGAAAACGCCATTCTATCTAATTATAGCATTTATGTGCTGGGCTTGCTTTTTGACCTTTGTTAGTTGGAGAGTTAAAGAGGGCGTTTCATAATATAATTACATGAAGGACTTATTTTTCGATTTAGACCATACCCTTTGGGATTTTGAGAAGAATTCTAGAGAAGCTTTGAAAGAGGGATACGATTTATATTCACTTAATACAAAAGGTATAGGTGATGTGTCAGAGTATGTTTTTCATTACGAAAAAGCGAATACTTGGTGCTGGGGCGAATATCAAGCTGGTAGAATGGAAAAGAATGAGTTAAGGTGGCGTAGATTTTCTATGGCACTCGAATATTGTGGCCTAGACGTTAATAGCGACCCTGAAGTGAAGATGCTCGGTGAAAAATTAGGTAAGCACTATGTAGAAACTTCGCCTTTTATGACTCATTTGGTTAAAGATGCCTTGGAGGTTGTAAAAGAATTGAAAAACAGAGGTCATAGGCTGATTATTCTAACAAATGGCTTCGAGGAGGTACAGCACATTAAAGTTAATAGGTGTGGTTTAGAACCATTTTTCGAAAAGGTCTTAACTAGTGATGCTCTAGGCATTAAAAAACCAAATCCGGGTATTTTTAAACTTGCACTCCACATTGTTGGCTCTCGTGTACAAGACGCGGTAATGCTAGGAGATAGTTTGGAGTCTGATGTAATGGGGGCGAGAGATTCGGGATGGGGACAGGTTTATTATAACCCCATGGGTATCCCACATAACGAGGCGGTTTTACACGAAGTAAAAGACCTAAAATCTATATTAGAGATTAAATTGAATAAATAAAAGAAAGTATGTTTGGTCTAAAGGTGAAATAAGGATAAACCTTTTCTTAACTTCGTGATATGGCAAACGAAGAAAAAAAGAATAAGCTAAATATTGAGCTACCCGAAGATATGAGCGCTGGTGTCTACTCAAACTTAGCTGTAATAACTCATAGTCCCACAGAATTTGTTGCAGATTTCATCCAAATAATGCCGGGAATGCCTAAAGCAAAGGTGCGTTCTCGTGTTATTATGACTCCTCAACATGCAAAGCGTTTATTAAAAGCTTTGGCAGGTAATATCCAGAGATTTGAAGACAATCATGGAGAAATATCTGAGATTAGCGGACCAGAATCAATACCATTAGCATTTGGAGGCCCTCAGGGAGAAGCTTAATTTTTTATTAAGCTATTGCGAAGCTAAATAGATATTTGCCCCGTTAATTGTACCTAATACTGCACCTTGTAGTTTTTGTGTTTTCCATGGGTCATTAACTCCACCCGATATTTTAGGATGTACGAATGATTTTTCTGGATCAAACCAAGTGATTTTTGCGTCCATTCCAACTTCTATATGAACTTCTGGGATGTTGTATATTCTTCTTGTGGCGTTAGATATTGAATCTACTAGTCTGGGAAGTTCTAAGTCTGGACAAGCGGTATTAATAGCAGCGAAAGTAGCTTCGATTCCTGATATTCCGAAGGGGCTGAGAGAGAATTCCACATCGTGAGTTTCAATGTTCTCTGGCCTATGATCTGACACTATGTTGTCTAAGGTCCCATCAGAAAGGGCTTTGCGAAGTGCTTTTCTATCGGATTTGGATCTTAATGGAGGGTGTACCTTTAATGTTCCATCGAAATTACTGAGGTCTTCATCACAAAAAGTGAGATGATGAGGAGTTGTAGATGCTGAGATATACAATCCTCGCTTTTTAGCAGCCCTTATTAATTTAACCCCTTCTGCAGATGATATGATAGGAATATGAAGCCGCCCTCCAGAATATGATAAAATTTCAATATCTCTATTCAGTCTAATCGTTTCAGATTCGGTAGGTGATCCAGTAAGGCCTAGAGCTGTACTTGTAACGCCTTCATGAATACTTGCTCCAGGATTTAGATCTGATTCATTTGATTCAGCAATAACTACATCCCCATTCGGTGCCAAATATTCTAACGCTCTTTGTAGTAACCCCACTCTGTCAATAGAACTGTCATCTGAAAAACCTATTGCTCCAGCGTTACTCATGTCTAGTAATTCAGCTAATTTCTCACCCTTTCTTCCAACAGAAATACAGCCTATAGGTAGTGGGGTGCATGGAGTATTGCAATCTTTACCTCTAGAAATCAAGTATGATATAGAAGACTTATTATCTATAGGAGGTGAAGTGGATGGCAGAATTGCCACGTCAGTGAACCCACCAGCAGATCCCGCAATTAACCCCCTTTCTAACCCTTCTTTTAGTTCTAAACCAGGATCTCTAAAATGAGCTTGCCCGTCCATCCATCCTGGGCTTATAAAACTGTCCTTAGCATCAAGAATTTGTGCTTTTTTTGTATCTAAACCTGTTCCAATTTCATCAATGATTCCATTTTTAACCCTAACATCAAGACGTAAATTATTATAACTTCCACCAATATCAACGACTGTAACGTTCTTTAAGATTATATGACTTTCCATCGTTTTTGAAGAATTGTCTCACCTGCAAGGGCTAGAATTACTACAAGTATAAGGTACCACCAAAAATGGTTTCCAGTTTCCAAATCTCCAATGACAGAAGATATCGTTTCATTATTTACACTTAGAACAACAGCATTGTTCCATCCATATGATGATAATTGTTCCTTGAAGCTAGGTATATCCCAAGCTGTAGGGTCACTTTCTGCTCTGTCAGCATTAACACCAAAAGCAAGAACGGGTTTGTTTTGCACAGCAACAAAATAATTACCTGGTTTTTGGATTGAAGGTCCTAGTAAAAGTTTTGTTTCTCCTCCAGTACTTCTGGACTCTGGGATGGTGACATTAGATCCGCCCAATTCAGAAATAATTATTCGGTCTTCAGGCCTGGTTTCAAAATCTAAACTAATGTAATTTTCTTTTCCTAGCGTGATTGCTTCCACCTTAGCAGATCTAGCAACTTCTGACATTCTAAGAAGTAGGGGTACAAATAGTGCATGATTTACTAGGTTGCCAGTTTCGTTTGCAATAGGTGAACCAAATAGAAATGCTCCTCCTTCACCAACATCAATCTTTGATAAAAATGGAAGCCCAGCATTTGTAAAGGACAAAACTTCTTCTCGTGGAGTAATCTTGCGAGCAATACATCTATCGGTTGAAGGCATATCCATTCTATTTGGAATGGAAGAAAACATCCCTTCGAAAAAAGGATTCTCAAATTTGAGACTTCCAATAATTTGAGGAGAATCATAACGACTCCATCTCAAGCCGGAACCAAACCCTAGCTCAGTTCTTAGTGAATTTGCTTTAGGAGAAAGATTAGAAGAATCAGGGATAATAACTACAGACCCGCCTTTCAATGAAAAGTTTTTAAGAGACTGAGTTAATCCATTAGTGGGTGTTTCAATCCCATTTGCGATAATTAAATCGTAAGTTGACAAAGTTGCTTCGTCTGGAAGAGCTTCAAAAGTATCAAGCTTTACAAAGTCCTTAACGGAATGAAAAACATTATTTATACTCTTTGTTTCTTTAGAATTGATATCTGGAGTTAGTTGAAGAATGTTGATTTGATTTACAACCTCATAACCAAGAAAGTATGTATCATCAAATGTGATAGGAGCATCGTCAATAGTAAGAACTGCGTGATAAATTCCAGGATTTTCGTGAGTGAACCGCAGTACTGTATCTGTTGAAAGACCTGGTTCAAGATGAAAAGTTGTAATCGCTTTTCTCTCTCCTTGTATGTGAAGTTGTAATCCCAAACCATCCACTCTTTCCATAGCATTATGCTTAATTCGGACGTTTAATAGTGCTGGTTTACCAGCAGAGGCTATAGGAGCATTAAACCAAGCGGAGTCAATCCAAACGTTAGGCCTTTTATTTGCTAGGCAAGGAAGAAAGTAAAGACTAATATTCGTGTCGGGAACAAAAGATTCAGATAATATATGTGAACTTTTTTGCAGGTCACTCAAAAGGTAGATTGTGCGATTTCTATTTCCGGCTTTATTTAATTGGTCTGACGAACGAGATATTACAGACTCAATATTTCTAACGAAAGGCTCGGTTTGCACAGCTGCAATTCTCTCGAGCGCTTCATCTTTACTGAGAAAATGCGAGTCTTTACCGGCAAAACTGTTTGTGATTATGTGAAACTTGTCAGTTTCAGAGTAATTATCAACTATTTCGGCGGCTCTAGTTTTCGAAACTTGTAATAAAGGGCCATCTTCTCCTATAGCATCTATTGAAGGGCTAGTGTCTAGGTAAATAGAGATAGCATTACCGACTCCTGAGTCATTGTCATTACCTTTTGAAAAAGGTATATAAGGGTCTGCAAAAGCGGAAACAATAGCTGCCACAACTATTAACCTTAACAAAAGAATTAATAAGTTTCTTAATCGATGCTTTGATCTTGTTTCTTTTTTTACATCGGCCAAAAAAGCTACATTGGAAAAAGCTACTTCACGAAATCTTCGCAAATGCAGTAAATGGATTAAGACGGGAATTATTAGCGCTGCTAACCCCCAAAGTATTTCAGGTTTGACCCACTCCATTTCGGTTGCAAAGTTAATTAGTTTTCCGACCTTTACACCATGAATTTTAAGGATAAGAAGGCAGATGACTTAATTAAGTTATCAAAGCTCGAATTAGGAGAGTTTTTACTAGAGAAAGCAGAGCAGTTTGAAACACAAGATTTCATCCCCGATGACCCAATTTCAATACCCCATATGTTTTCGAAAAATGGCGATATAGAAATAGCGGGATTCCTAGCAGCCACAATAGCTTGGGGTAATAGGAAGTCGATTTTAAAAAATGCAAATCGCCTGATGGAAAGGATGGATTTCTCTCCCTATGATTTCGTTGTAAATTTCGAAAAATCAGATGAAAAGGTATTCCAAGGCTTTGTTCACAGAACTTTTCAACCAGAAGATGTCGTCTGTTTTATGCAAGCTTTACAGCAAATTATTCGTAATTACGGTTCATTAGAGAACGTTTTTGCTCAAAGTTGGGAGACCTCAGGCCGTCCTGACAACCTTAAATCTACCATTATTGATTTTCATAATACTTTCTTTGATATTCCGCACGCTCAAAGAACTCGTAAACATGTAGCAAATCCATCAAGAGGTTCTGCAGCAAAACGCATAAATATGTATCTACGTTGGATGGTAAGATCTTCAGATAAAGGCGTGGATTTAGGTATTTGGAAGAGGTTGCCGACAAGTGTTTTAAGTATTCCATTAGACGTTCATACTTCTAACGTAGGTCGTGCGTTAGGTCTCTTGGAGAGAAAACAAAATGATTGGAAATCTGTAGCTGAGCTAGATAAATCGCTCAGATATTACGATTCTAAAGATCCAGTAAAATATGATTTCGCATTGTTTGGTTTAGGAGCGATTGAAGGTTTTTAATCTTCCACAGACTATCCTATAAGACCTAGTCTATACTCTACACAATCTTGTATACGATAATACAGTTGTTCTGGCTTATATGTTCTCCACCCCATTTCACTTAATTCTCCTCCCATTACAAAGAAACTATCTAGATCAATTGTTTTCATGTCTTCTAAAACATGGTCGTTAAAGTTAAGAAGTGCTATCCAACCATCTTCATCTGTCACCTCATCGAACCATTCTTCATAGTATGAGTCATCGCTATAATGAAAATTTAGAACATTTTCACCTATTAAAATATACTTTGAGATGCCGGCATCTTGTAATGTTTCTATAACATCACGTTTCAAGAGCATTATGTCATTATGTAAACAATCGTTCCACTCCCCGAATAATTCAATTATTGCATATCCATCTTCATAATCTGCGAATAAAATTTTTAAGTATAAAGTTGAAGAACCGAAGACATCCCATTGTGGATGAATGAAATGGTCATATAATTTCATATGATAAGACATTTCATTATACTTTCTATCATAGAATGGACTTTGAGGATCATTACTTGAGATATAATGATTTCTCCAACTATAATATGGTTCTATTGAGTGCATTTGAAACTCAGTCTTTTATCGAATTTTCATATTTCTTTACAGCATCTCTAACACTTCCTTCTAATAATAGAAGTTGCTTAGACTCAATTTCATTGAGACTAGTCGCCTCCATAACCATGTAGGTGCCTCGCTCTATAAGTTTATCGTTTGATAACTGCATGTCCACCATTTGGCTACCTTTTACATGGCCAAGTTGAATCATCGCGATAGTTGAAATCATGTTTAGAACAAGTTTCGTCGCTGTACCTGCTTTGAGTCTTGTAGAGCCAGTTACAAATTCTGGCCCAGTAATTACTTCAATAGGGTGTTCTGAAACTTCAGCAAGCTTGGATTCCGGATTACATGTTATGCAAGCTGTAAGTAATCCTTTTTTTCGAGCTTTATTTACTGCTCCGATTACATAAGGAGTTCTTCCACTAGCTGCAATTCCAACGACTGAGTCTAAATCTGTTAAATCGAATTTAGATAGATCCTCCCATCCCATTTCATAGTCGTCTTCAGCTCCCTCCACAGATTTTCTAATTGCTCTATCTCCTCCTGCAATAATTCCCACAACCACACCTTGAGTCACTCCGAAAGTAGGAGGGCACTCGCTTGCATCTACTATTCCTAACCGACCACTAGTACCTGCCCCCATATAAAATAGCCGTCCCCCTTTTTTCATCCGAGGCACAAGTTTATCTATAAAGGAGTGTATTGCAGTTTTAACTTTACCTACAGCTTCTACAGCCTCTATATCTAACTCATGCATAGAAGAGGTAAGTTCTTCTACACTCATCTTATGTAACTCGGTAAACTTACCTACTCGCTCTGTCGGAGGTGGTTTCTTCATACTACAAAGTTACAAACCATTTTCAATCCAAATATCCCAAGATTTTTCCGCTTGTAGCCTTAGCATATCTAATCCATTCATTGCAACGGCACCTTGTTCACGAGCTTTTTTGACAAAGAGTGTAATCTCTGGATTATAAACTAGATCTACCATTAAATGATGTTTTCCGACACCATCCCATGGAATTTTAACAACACCCTTACAATCGGGGGACATTCCTACTGGTGTACAATTGACAATTAAAAGGTTGTGTTTTAATGCTTCAGAAGTCAAATCAGAGTATGTGATTACTTTTTCAAATCCTGGTTTCACTTCTGAATTTCTGCTCACAAAAGTATACTCAATGCCTATTTTTTTCATAGCAAATCCCACTGCTTTTGCCGCTCCTCCAGTCCCTAAAATTAATGCTCTTTCGTGCCTTCCCTTCAGAAATGGTTGTATACTTCTGCTGAACCCCCAACTATCTGTATTATAACCGAACCATTTTCCGTCAAGCTTCATAATCGTGTTTACTGCTCCTATTTCTCTTGCATCATCGTTTAAGATATCCAGAAATGGTATGATACTTTCTTTGTGTGGTATCGTTACGTTAAGCGCGATTAATTTGGGATTGTTTTCACAGAGAAACTTAAAATCAGAAATGTCTTTAAGGTCGAAAGGTAAATACTCCAAATCATGTCTTCCCTCTTTAATAAACTTCTCTTTAAAAAGTAATGGAGATTTAGAGTGCAAAACTGGATGACCTATAAGCCCCAGAAGTTTTGAAAAAGTCATTTGGTCTTAGCAAATAAATTCAAGCCAGTTACTACTCCTACTCCCAACAAAACAAGTGCAATGATAATGATTACCTCAAAAACACTTCCCTCAGGTAAACCGTTTTCTAAAATCCATTCCTCCCTTCCATCTGAATGTGTGTAGAGTAACTCAAGTTTATTTTTCCATGGCCAAAGCACATGTAATGAACCCAGTAAGAATCCGGTTAATAGAGCTATTGTTTGGTGACGAAATCTATGTAGTACCTTAGAAATTATTCGACTAAAGGCTAACAGTCCTGTCACTGCCCCAATTCCGAAGGCAAAGATTCTAACGAAATCTATATTTACTAAAGCAGCTATCACTGACGTGTAGGCTCCTAAAATCAGTAGTATGAAACTGCCACTTATCCCGGGTAATAGCATTGCACAAATAGCTACTACCCCACTAAAGAAAAGGAAAAGCGGTTCGTCGGATTGTATTGCTGGTGGCAGGGTTGTAATGGCGATGGCAATAGCTATGCCTACCCCACCCCATAAATAATCACTCTTGGCTAGAGGTTTAAGCTCTCGTGCAATTAACGGAGCAGAAGCAAGTACGAGGCCGAAAAACACGGCTCTCAATTCCGATGGATAATCCTCTTGAAGCCAATGAAGAGTACCTGACAGTGAAGCCACAGCTATGACAAGCCCTATTCCCAACACAAAAAGGAAGTTGAAATTATACTTCGTCCAAACTTTGACAGGACCGATTTTTAATAAATCTTTTAGTGTTTTAACCCCAAGTCCTGCAATAGTAGAAATTAATTCGTCATATATTCCAGTAATAAAAGCGATAGTTCCACCGCTTACTCCAGGAACTAGATCTGCTGCTCCCATTGCAAACCCTTTTGCAACAATACCTACCCATTCGCGGGTAGACCTCATGCGACTTCAATATTTGGGTCTACCTCAGAAGCCCAAGCTATGATTCCTCCCCTTAAATCATAGACGTTTTCGTATCCAAGTTGAATTGTAAGATGATGAACTACAGCGGCTGATCTAGCCCCAGACTTACAATGTACTACTACGGGAATATCTCTCCTAACAAGTTCAATTGACTCTAGAAGTTCATTCATAGGAATATGTATGCCTCCCATATTACCGACTTCTACTTCCCATGATTCACGAACATCAATTAGCTGATGTACAATATTGTCTTTACGCCACTTGTTAAGTGTTTTTACCTCAATAATATTCACGACTATTCACTTTCAGGGTCAACTTCTTGTCTTAATCCGGTTGCTAGTTTTTCGGGTAAGTGGTCGAAAAAGGTATCCCCTCTTAATCCTAGTCTTAATGTTTCAAGCGGTATTACATCCCATGGCCCGATGTTTCCAAGGTTTACATTTGCTCCGAATTGTTGTATAAACCAAACCTGTTGTGGCTTCTTCGGTGCCTCCCATAAAATATCTTCAAGACTTACTTTAGTAAGAATTTTTCTAATAAGGGCGGTATGAGCTGAGCCGTTTGGCCTATAAATACCTACGTTACCACTTTCTCTAGCCTCAGCTATAACTTTCCAACTACCAGCTTCTAATTCTTGGCTCATCATCGAAGTCCATTTAGAGGGGCTTATTAGAATGCCTGCTTCCTTAGATCCGACTTCACTTAATACTTTATAGTTGGCAGAAAGTGTACGAATCATCTCACATTTGTCGTCTTCGTTAATTACCATAGATCCATCACTTACTTCAAGGCATTCTATTCCCAAATCATCGATAAACCGTAGGTAGTCATCTACAGAATTTCTAATGTAAAAGGCTTCAAATAGGGTTCCACCACAATAAACATCAATGCCTGCATCTCTATAAAGTTTAACCTTTTCTTTGATGTTAGGAGTTATTAAAGATGTACCAAACCCAAGTTTTAAGAGGTCAGTTCTTTCGGAATTTATTTCAATAAAATCCTCTGCTTGTCTTAAACTAAGACCTTTGTCCATTACCATATTTAAACCATTTTCTCTTGGTTTAGTAGTACGCTTAGGAAGGTGAGAAATTTTTGTATTCATTGTTTTCAGGGTTTAAGGCGGTTATATCTATCCGCAATCCTGTTGTCATTGAGCAAGTCGGGGAATGAGTTAAAAATTCTACTAGCACTGTCATAGTGGTTTAGTAGTAAGTGGTCTAGTAGGTCAAGAGCTCTGGCTTCTTCACCAGTCGCAAAAATACTTACAAATTCTTGATACCTCAAGTGGGTAGGTTCTGGAATGAAATCTAGTCCTTCTTTGAGTATTTCAAGCGCTGTTTCATGAGCGTCAAGTCTTTGTAAGTTGTCGACTCGACCTTCCCATGCTTCGGAATTATTAGGTTCCTTATTAATAATAGCAGCGTATTGCTCCTCAGCATCTTGAGGTTTAGAATATTTTATTAACGCTGCAGCAAAAAGTAATCTGAAATCTGAATGATTTGGCTCTAACAAAACAGCTTGCTCAAAAAACCTTACGGCCATCGCGGCATCTGACTGAAGATCAGCGAGGACGCCAAGTCCTACATATGCGTCAGTGAAATCAGAATCTATGTCTAGCGACTTATTATAGTAGTTTTCAGCCTCTATATAGTCTTCCATTCTTTCATAACATTCACCCATACAGCAGTATATATGTGGGGTTGCATTATCTATCTGTAAAGAGTCTCTATAGGTATCAATTGCGGCTGCAAAGTTTTCTAAAGTTATTAATGCTTCTGCTTTTTGGGTATAGGCTCTAGAATACTTGGGGTCTATGGCAATGGCAAAGTCATATGCATCAACAGCTTCCTTAAGTGATCCTAACCTGTGAAAGGAATTACCTAAGTTGTACCACCCGTTAACACTATAAGGATTTTCGTCTATATACTTTTCGAAAAAACAAATAGCACTTTTAATGTCATTGACTTTATCATAGCAAAAGGCTAGCTCAAAGAGTGCTGATTCATTCGTCTCATCTAGAGCTAATGCTTTTTCAAGTATAGCAATAGCTGTTTTCCATTGGCCAAGGTTCTGATACTCTAAAGCTATGTCAATTCTTATTTCTGATTTCAACTCTTTATCTGAAAGTTTTAGAGCTTGTTTGAAATACTTAATAGCATTGTTATGATCGAAGATATTACTGTAAATACTAGCTAAAGTCAGGTGAATTTCTTCGTTGTTAGGTTCAAAAGCAAGAAGATTATTAAGTCTAGGAATTGCTTTCATGTGGCTCCCACGACCAGCTAAAATTTGTGCTTCACGTAATTGAAGGTTCAGACTTTCAGGAAATAAAGTGCTTGCGTATTGTAAAACGTTAGATGCTTTTTCAATTACACCATCGCCTAAATATTTTTCAATAAGCAGTTCGAATTCCTCGACATCAAAATATCGATTCTCACCACTTTCAATCATACGCTCATAGCGTTTAATTAAGTCGTCAATTCCGCTTTCGCGATGCATATGGTTTTCCTCTTCAAACATCCCTACCAAATCTAATGTCCAAAGGTCTATAATCAGGGTTAAAAACACGAGGGTTTTTAACAACATTAAAGGAAAACTCAACGAATAGTGTATAAAGAGTATGCATATAGATAGTTAGTGATGCTTTACTTTGTGGATATGCTAATAAAATCGATTTCAGGAATACGAGGAACTATAGGTGGAGAAGCCGGAAATGGCCTTACGCCGCCAGATATAGTACGCTTCGCAACAGGTTACGGATTGTGGGTTTTGTCAAACATCGATGGCGATACAGATGAGAGACCATCTGTCGTAATAGGTCGAGATGCGAGAATATCTGGACCTATTGTAAGTAGTTTGGTAGCTGCTACATTAAATTCATTGGGGATTGATGTCATTGATTTAGGTTTGAGCACAACTCCGACAGTAGAGTTAGCTGTTCCGGAACTGAAGGCAAAGGGGGGGGTAATAATTACTGCATCTCATAATCCCAAGCAATGGAATGCACTAAAGTTGTTAGACCACAATGGAGAGTTCCTTTCTAAAGCAGAAGGAGAGAAGATGTTAGAATTGTCAGATTCGAATGCGCACTATGCTGAGGTAGATTTTCTAGGAGTGACTAGGGCCGATAGTCGTTGGATAGACTGGCATGTTGCTCACGTTCTCGAATTAGATCTTGTTGATGCAGTAGCAATTAGAAGAGCCAATTTGAGAGTTGCTGTAGATGCGGTTAATTCATCTGGAGGCATTGCAATACCTTTACTACTAGAAGCTCTAGGTGTTGATGTGGTGAAAGTACACTGTGAACCAACAGGAGACTTTGCTCACAATCCTGAGCCTTTGCCTAAGAATCTTACCGATTTAATGAATGTGGTAGTTGATAATAACTGTGACCTAGGCATTAGCGTTGATCCAGATGTAGATAGACTGTGTTTTGTAAGTGAAGACGGTACGTTTTTCGGAGAAGAATACACTCTAGTAGCTGTAGCAGACTATGTTTTATCTAAAACTCCTGGAAATACCGTTAGCAATCTTAGTTCTACTCGAGCTCTGAGCGATATAACAAGAAAACATGGTGGCGTGTACACAGCCTCAGCAGTTGGAGAGGTGAATGTTGTTGAGACTATTAGATCCACATCTGCAATTATTGGAGGTGAGGGGAATGGGGGGGTTATATATCCTACGTCTCATTCAGGTCGTGACGCATTAGTAGGAGTGGGGTTGTTTTTGACTCATTTGGTGGAGTCTAAGTTGAAATGTAGCGACCTTAGAGATACCTATCCTAGTTATGTAATTCAAAAGGACAAATTAGACCTTCCTGAATTTGGTGTGGAAGAAGCCCTAAAAAAATTAGTAGAAAACCATCCTGAAGCTAAAGTTAATACTATTGATGGTGTGAAATTTGATTTAGAGGAGGGGTGGGTGCATCTAAGAAGGAGTAATACAGAACCTATAATTCGTGTATATGCCGAATCTAGCAGTTCAGAGGCTTCAAAATTACTGGCTGACAGGTTTAAATTAGAATTACAGCATCTTCTAGATTAAACATTTACAAAAAAGTGCAGTTAAAGATTACATTTGCAAACTGAATTAGAATGCTCAATACGTGAAATCTATTTATCTCGATAATGCTGCTACGACACAGTTAGCTCCAGAAGTCTCTGAGGCTATGATTCCTGTGCTTTGTGAAGTGTTTGGAAATCCATCTTCAACTCATTCTTTAGGTAGAAAGGCGAAAGCACTCATAGAAACAAGTAGAAGAGATATAGCAAAACTGCTAGGATGTGAACCCAGATCTATCACATTTACGTCAGGAGGTACTGAAGCTGATAATTTAGCATTGAGAGCTGCGGTTAAAGATTTGGGTTGCAGGAGGATTGTTACATCTGCCGCAGAACACAGCGCTGTTATTGCTAGCTCCGAGAAAATGTCTGATTTATACGGGGTAGAAGTGGTTCATGTTGCACATCACTCAGATGGTACAGTCGATTGTGAAAATTTACGATCTATTTTGGCCACAGGCCCACTAACCCTTGTAAGTTTAATGCATGCGAATAATGAGGTAGGCGTGATTCAGCCTCTAGATCAAATTTCCAAGGCTTGCAAAGAAGTTGGGGCTTATTTTCACAGTGATACAGTCCAAACAATGGCACACTATCACTTCCAATTAGACGCTCTTCAGATTGACTTCCTCACATGTTCAGCTCATAAGTTCCATGGTCCAAAGGGAACCGGTTTTTTATATACTCACCCTCGAAATAAGATTAAAAGCCAAATTGTTGGAGGCGGACAAGAACGAGGGTTGAGAAGCGGAACAGAAAACCTTCACGGCATAGTAGGTTTGGGAGCTGCTCTTAAGCTTGCATATGAAGGACTGGAAAATCATTCAACTCATATTCGTTCTATTAAAAAACGTATGGTTGAGGGACTTAGAAAAATCGATAAGGGTATAACATTTAATGCAGATAGTGACAAAGAAAGTCGACTTTACACTGTGTTAAGTGTGAAATTCCCACCCCACCCTAATAACGGAATGGCTTTATTCTTACTTGACTTAGAAGGAGTTGCTTGCTCAGGTGGAAGTGCTTGTTCAAGTGGAGCTACTACGGGTTCACATGTATTAAATGCCCTAGGTTATCACGATACAGAAAGAGCTAGCCTTAGATTTTCGTTTTCAAGATATACTACCGTGGAAGAAATTGACTATGCTTTAGGAGCTATAGCTAGAGTTTTCGCGCCAGTTGATGTGTAAATGTCCATAAATAAGATTTTCTCATCTATTATACGCCGTAGAATGGTGGAAATAGACTGGATGATGCAAAGGCCTATAGAGTCTCAAAGAGCTGTCTTTCTTGAGTTAGTTCATGGATTACAAAGGACTAAATATGGATGCGAACATGGTCTAAATAAGGGCCTTAAGTCTGTTAGGGTTAGAGAATTTAAATCTTTAATACCTATAAAAACATATGATGAGATAAAGCCTTGGATATCTAGATCTATAGCTGGAGAGTCTGACGTTCTTTGGCCTGGGAAAGTGGATTGGTTTGCTAAGACATCTGGAACGACATCGGATCGATCTAAATTATTACCCGTTACAAGAGAATCTTTAAGAACAGGACATTATAAAGGAGGGCGAGATCTACTAGCAATGTTCTGTAACCAGAAACCTAAAGCTAAATTATACTCGGGTAAGCACTTAATAATTGGAGGAAGTGCTAAACTCAGCTCTACATACACAGGTGCATTAATAGGTGATTTGTCTGCAATTATTATCCGAAATCTTCCACCTTGGGTGGAAATGCGGAGAACTCCGAGTAGACAGATAACGATGCTCGAAGATTGGGAAGAAAAAATTGAGTTGATGGCTCGAAATGTAATAAAAGAGGATGTTAGGATTTTAGCTGGTATTCCAAGTTGGATGCTAGTTGTAACAAATAAAGTTTTAGAAATAACAGGAGCTTCTAGCCTTGATGATGTTTGGCCTAATTTACAGTTATACATGCACGGTGGTGTAGGATTTGAGCCGTATAGACAGGAATTTAACCGCATGATAAAATCTCCGGATATTAATTATATGGAGACATATAACGCATCTGAGGGTTTTTTTGCAATTCAAGACTCACTAGATAGAGATGATATGGCCCTACTTCTCGATCATGGCATTTTCTATGAGTTTATTCCTATACATGACTTATCTACAGTTAACCCTGATACTTTAGATTTACGAGAGCTTGAGGTGGGAGAGGAGTACGGTTTGGTGATTTCAACTAACGCTGGTTTATGGAGATATCTAGTAGGAGACGTAATTAGATTGACGAGTAAAGATCCTTATAGAATAAAAGTTGTAGGTAGACTCTCATCATATCTAAACATTGTAGGGGAAGAGCTAATGGTTGATCAAGTAGAAAAAGCTATATCGATTGCCGCTAAAAAGCTTAATATCTCAATTAAAGAATTTACAGGTGCTCCTAAATTCGCACCAGACGGTCATCCTGTTGGTCATGATTGGGCTGTTGAGCTTTTTAATAAATCAAACTTAGATTTAATTTCAATCAAACGATTTGCAGAAGCTTTTGATATAGAGTTGAAAAAAGTAAATTCTGATTATGATGCTAAAAGATCCTCTGATTTAATTCTAAAAATGCCAAATATCTATGTGCTAGAAAATGGTGCATACGATTATTGGTTGAAAAAGAATAATAAACTAGGTGGCCAACACAAAATACCTAGACTTTCAAATTCTAGAGCTTTCATAGACGAAATTTTAAGAGTTATCCCCAATCGATAGACAACGCTTGTTCGAGGCTAGATTAGGTGCTAATTTCCCACCTTTATATTTAACTTTACTTTAGAGACATGCATTTAGCTGTTGCAGGAAATATCGGGTCGGGTAAAACCACCTTAACCACGCTTTTAGCGAAGCATTACAAGTACACACCTCATTATGAGAGTGTAGATGACAACCCTTATTTAAACGATTTTTATAAGGATATGCAACGTTGGTCATTCAATTTACAAGTGTATTTTTTGAATTCTCGTTTTGAACAACTGATTTCCCTAAAAGAAAAGGGTAAGCCTATGATTCAAGATAGGACGATATATGAGGATGCTCATATTTTCGCACCTAATTTAAGTGCGATGGGGCTTATGACTCATAGAGATTTTGAAAATTACCTCCATTTATTTGAGTTAATGGAGACTTTTGTTACTCCTCCAGATCTTTTGATATATTTAAGAGCCTCTGTACCTAAACTAGTTTCTCAGATTCAAAAAAGAGGCCGTGATTATGAAGAGGCTATTCGACTAGATTATTTAAATAGACTTAACGAAAGATATGAGGCGTGGATTTCAACATACTCTAAGGGAGGTCTTTTAATAATCGACGTTGATGATATCGACTTCAATGAAAATAAGGAAGATTTAGGAAAAATTATTGAATCTATAGATGCAAAACTTCATGGACTTTTTGAGCATACCAAATAAAAAGTATGTTTAGAGCATTAAAAAAGCCACGCAATTGCGTGGCTTTTTTAATGCATAATATTTTATTCTAGATTTATCCTAAATAGCGATAAACTCAAAAAATATTAGTACATCGTCTTTAATAACCTTATCTCCAAGATTTTTAAAGAAAGACCCTGAACCGTAAGTGATTTTGTGCTTGGTACGGTCAATGAAAAATTCTCCAGAGATTTTATATCCCTTTCCAATCTCTCCGGTTTTTACCTCTTCAACAGCAAAAGGAATTAGGTAATCTACCTCAACACCATTCAATTCAAGTGTGGTTGAAATTTGAAGTCCGCCGTTTGCATCTTTAGAAGATTCGTTTATAATAAGTCTTGCTGTTGGGAATTTCTCAACATTAAAAAAGTCTGCTGATTTCATGTGGTTATCAAAGTCTTCTTTGCTTTTCCCTTCCAAATTCGTTACTTCAAACCCTCTCATGTTGAATGACACAACACCTCTAGATATAGCTCCATTTTCAACTTTAAATTTACCTAAGGTAGCTGGAATGATACCACTATGCCCATCTCCGGTTATTTTCTTAGCAGTCCATATCAAAGATGGTGACTCCTTCGTAAGACTATAGTTTCCGTCTGGTATTCCCAAATCACCAGTTGCGAATTTCACCTCAGCTTTCTCTGTGTTAGGAGTTGAGCTTTTATTTGATGTTTCACCTCCTGTTTCATTAGTACACGAAGAAATTACCAAAACAGAAAGGGCTAATATTAGATTAGTTATTTTCATTATTTCTTAGAAATTAAGTTTGACTCAGTAATTGTCATTACAACATCATTTGTAGTATCTATAGAGTCGTTGTTATGATTTGCATGGCCGTTTCCTATTCCTACTGAAAGTAGAGGAGCGATAACAAGGCCAATTAGACAAGTGAGTTTAATTAAAATATTCATAGAAGGACCAGAAGTGTCTTTGAAAGGGTCTCCTACAGTATCTCCAGTTACAGCAGCTTTGTGAGCTTCTGAACCTTTGTAAGTCATCTCTCCGTCAATCTCTACACCAGCTTCAAAACTTTTCTTCGCGTTATCCCATGCACCTCCTGCGTTGTTTTGGAATATAGCCCAAAGAACACCACTCACAGTCACACCAGCCATATAGGCTCCTAACGGTTCAGCACCCATTGTGAACCCCACTAGAATAGGTGTTACAATAGTTAGTGCTCCTGGAAGCATCATCTCGCGAAGAGCGGCTTTAGTACTAATATCTACACACTTACTGTACTCGGGCTTACCTGTACCTTCCATTATTCCAGGGATTTCTCTGAACTGACGACGTACTTCCTTAACCATTTCCATAGCCGCTTTACCAACAGAACTCATTGCGAGAGCAGAAAACACAACCGGAATCATAGCTCCTACGAATAACATTGCTAATACATCGGCTTTAAAGATATTAATACCATCAATACCTGTCATGGTAACAAAGGCGGCAAATAATGCCAAAGCTGTTAAGGCGGCAGAAGCGATAGCAAACCCCTTTCCGATTGCTGCAGTAGTATTCCCTACAGAATCTAAGATGTCAGTACGAGTACGAACTTCTTCAGGAAGTTCACACATTTCGGCAATACCCCCAGCATTATCAGCAATAGGTCCGAATGCATCAATAGCAAGTTGCATTGCAGTAGTTGCCATCATCGCGCAAGCTGCAATAGCCACTCCGTAAAATCCTGCAAAATCATATGAAAGGTAGATGGCAGCTGCGAATAGTAGTATGGGGCCGAAAGTAGACATCATTCCCGTTGATAAACCGGCGATAATATTTGTTCCAGCTCCAGTATTTGAGTTGCGAACAATATCCATAACCGGCTTCTTTCCTAGTCCAGTGTAGTATTCTGTCATCCAGCTTATTCCTCCTCCAACTCCAAGTCCTACAAGAACTGCGTAGAAAACATTTATTGAAGAGAATGAAGTAGAAGATTTAGCCGCATCATGGAAGAATTCCATATTTAATTGTGCAGGCAGCATCCAGTCAATAAGAAAATAACAAGCGATAGCAGTCATAATGATAGATCCCCAGTTACCTTTATTTAATGCGGCTTGTACCTCAGCCTCCTTGCCTCCATCTTTTACTTTGATAAAGTAAGTTGCTAAAATTGAGAAGATAATTCCCAGTGCAGAAATAACAAGAGGAAGAAGTAATGTCGCTGAACCTCCAAAATTATCAGAGTAATTCACACCCATATCTCGTATCACGTATACTCCTAATACCATAGCCGCTAGTACTGTTGCAACATAAGAACCGAATAAGTCAGCCCCCATGCCAGCTACGTCACCGACATTGTCACCAACGTTATCTGCAATTGTAGCAGGGTTACGAGGATCATCTTCTGGGATTCCTGCCTCTACCTTACCTACTAAATCAGCACCAACATCGGCAGCTTTTGTGTAAATACCACCACCTACACGAGCGAAAAGAGCTATAGATTCAGCTCCGAGAGAGAATCCAGCTAATGCCTCAAGCACTATAAGCATGTGATTTACATTAGTTGGGTCAACTCCGCCACTTAATCCTAGGATTGAAGTCTTCATAAGAATGATAAATATTACACTTAATCCGAAAACAGCAAGTCCTGCGACACCTAGTCCCATTACAGTACCTCCTGTAAAACTTACTTTAAGCGCTTTTGAAAGGCTGGTTTTAGCAGCTTCTGCAGTTCGCACATTTGCTTCAGTAGCAATTCGCATTCCTATGTTTCCCGCAACAGCAGAAAACACGGCTCCAATTACAAAAGCAATAACGATAAACCAATGTGTTGTAGGGACTAAGTATGAAATCATACCAAGAGCTGCACCTGCAATTATTACGAAAACTGCTAACATTCGATACTCTGCATTCAAGAAAGCAAGTGCCCCCTCGTGAATGTAAGTTGCGATTTCAGTCATTCTTTCGTTTCCTTTTGGTTGCTTCTTAACCCAAGAACTTTTAATAGCCATAACGACTAATCCAAAAACAGCAATTGCTGGCACGAAATAAAGTATGTTGTCAATCAAAAAATCCATGTTGTATTGTTATATCTGTGTTAGCAATTGTTGCTAACGTATTATTTACTATTTAAGGTACGTAACGCTCTTCACAGCCTCCACGATTTCTTTAATCTGAGGAGTTGCTTCTTCAATTAATGTTATCGCAAAAGCATAAGGGGTGTCTGATTGACATATCCTTATTATAGGAGCGTCTAGGTGGTCGAATGCATTACGTTGGACTCTGTATGCGACTTCAGATGATACAGAACTCACAGGGAAACTTTCCTCAACAATCACTAGACGATTTGTTTTTTTGACAGACTCAATAATTGTATCTAGGTCAAGTGGCCTAATTGTTACAAGGTCAATTATCTCAACTTCAACCCCGTCTTTAGCTAGTTCGTCAGCTGCTGCGTGGACTGTTTTCAAAATCTTTCCAAAAGAAACAATGGTAACGTCGGAACCTTTCTGTCTAACATTAGCTTTTCCGATGGGAACTAAAAATTCTCCTTCAGGAATCATTCCTTTATCCCCATACATTTTTTCAGATTCCATTACAAGAACGGGATCATTATCACGAATAGCTGATTTTAGAAGTCCTTTTGCTTCATATGGAGTGAACGGAGTCACAACTTTAAGCCCGGGAATCGCTGAATACATAGATTCATAGCTTTGACTGTGAGTAGCAGCGAGCTGACCTGCCGGTCCATTAGGTCCTCTAAAAACAATGGGAGTTGTAAATTGACCACCACTCATTTGAAGCATTTTTGCAGCGTGATTTATGATTTGGTCTGATGCAAGAACAGCAAAATTCCAGGTCATATATTCAACTATGGGGCGCAAGCCATTCATAGCCGCTCCTACTGCAATACTAGTAAAACCAAGCTCTGCGATAGGAGTGTCAATGACTCTTCTAGCACCAAACTCGTCTAGCATTCCTTTAGATGCTTTATAAGCACCGTTGTATTCGGCAACTTCTTCGCCCAACAAAAATACACGCTCATCTCGGCGCATCTCTTCGCTCATCGCCTCGGCGACGGCCTCTCTATATGTGATTTCACGCATGGTTTTAACGCTTAATTCGGTCGGCAAAGGTAAGTGATTTATGATAGCATTATCACACCTTCTAATTCTTACATTTGCAGAACCGAGAAATACATCTCGGATTATTTATTCAAGAGAATGAAATTACTTGTTTGTGTAAGTAAGGCCCCTGATACGACTAGTCGTATATCCTTTACTGACGAGGGAAGGAGCTTCGATGAAAGTGGAGTTCAGTTTATAATTAATCCTTATGATGAGTGGTATGCACTTGTTAGGGCTATTGAATTAGTTGAAGCAAACGGAGGTTCTGTTACAACGATTACTGTGGGCGACGCTTCATGCGATCCAATTATTCGCAAAGCTTTAGCTATAGGAGCTACCGATGCAGTTAGAGTTGATACAACTCCAAAAGATTCAACTCAAGTTGCTAGATTAATTGC
The DNA here is from genome assembly GCA_002746975.1 of Bacteroidota bacterium. Taxonomy (GTDB): domain Bacteria; phylum Bacteroidota; class Bacteroidia; order Flavobacteriales_D; family Sanyastnellaceae; genus UBA974. The sequence goes on from NVXE01000007.1 coordinate 150,087, forward strand.
CGACTATTCTAAAAATGAAGGTTTTGATATCATTCTTTGTGGAAAAGAAACAATAGATCATAATTCTTCTGCAGTTCCAGCAATGATTGCCGAATGTTTAGATCTACCATATGTTGCCCTAGCTACTTCTTTAGAGGTTTCGGGATCTGAATCAACAATAGTGACTGAAGTATCAGGAGGTACAAATAACGTAACTGTGTCTGGTGCGTTTGTTCTAAGTGCTGCTAAAGGAATGTCAGAACAAAGAATTCCAAATATGAGAGGCATTATGTCAGCGAGAACTAAGCCGCTCAAGGTTGTTGAAGCGACTGATGTTACTCAGACAACAGAAGTTACAGAGTTTAAGCTACCTCCTGCTAAAGGTGATTGTGTTTTAGTTGACGCGGATAATGCAGAGGAGCTAGTTCGTCTTTTACGTGAAGAAGCAAAAATCATATAATATGTCAGTATTAGTTTATATCCCTACTCACGAAGGCCGTGCTACTAAAGTGGGCCTTGAAGTAGCTTCATATGCTGCTACAATTAGTTCAGATAATAAAGTTGTTGCCTTAGTCTCTGGTGATTTAACAGAAGATGGTGGTATCGGCTCTACAGGAGTGTCGCGAGTTTTACATTTCGAAGCTAACATCTCTGATAATAGCCAAATCTCAAAATTAGTGTCTGCAGCGGCGAAAGCTGAAGGAGCTCAAACAATAGTATTATCAGGTAACAACGAAGGAAAAGCTATCGCTCCTCGAGTTGCGATTTCTTTAAATGCGGGTTATGTGCCAGGCGTTACATCGACTACTGGAGGAAAATCATTCACACGCAATGTGTTCAGCGGGAAAGCTACTGCCATAGTCAATGTTCAAGCTGATATTAGTGTAGTAACTATAACCCCTAATTCTTTTGGTATAAAGGTTCAAGGTGATTCATCTGCAATAATAGAATCGTTCTCAACTGAGGTTGGAGACGAAAGAGTTACTTTAAATTCTTTTACTCCTACAAGTACTGATGGTTCTGTTCCTTTACCTGAGGCTGTGAGAGTTGTGTCTGCTGGAAGGGGTTTGAAGGGTCCTGAAAATTGGGGGATAGTGGAGGATCTAGCAAAAGCTTTAGGGGCTACTACTGCATGCAGTCGACCTGTAGGTGATATGGGTTGGCGTCCTCATCATGAGCATGTAGGCCAAACCGGAATTACTATTCGCCCAGACTTGTATATTGCTTGTGGAATTTCAGGTGCGATACAGCATCTTGCCGGAGTAAACCAAAGCAAAGTCATTGTGGTAATAAATACTGATCCAGACGCTCCTTTCTTTAAAGCAGCTGATTATGGTATTGTAGGAGATGTTTTCGAAGTTCTTCCTAAATTAACAGAAGCGATTAAAGCTCTATAGAATTTAATTACATGAAGAAAATAGCCCTTGAAATATTAGATGTATCCCATAGCGGGACTAGTTCTGGGGCCTATGCAATGGTTTTGGTTGAAAAAAACGGAAGTAGAAGAAGATTACCTATAATAATCGGACCGTCTGTAGCTCAAGCGATCGCAATAGAGCTTGAAAACATGAAGCCATCGAGACCATTAACTCATGACTTATTTAAAACAACTTTAACAACGTTTAATTTGTCCGTTGATGAAGTATTTATTTATAAGTATGAGGAAGGTGTTTTCTTTTCGAAAATAATTATAAGTGATGAATCAAAAACCGTTGAAATAGACGCACGATCATCTGATGCTGTTGCAATTGCTCTTCGTTTTAGAGTTCCTATTTTATGTGCAGAGTCGATACTTGAGTCTATGGGGATTTCTCCAGGTGAAGCAGCGAATGGAGAGTCTGAAATGGAGTCAGATCTTGATGCAGAGAGTAATTTTGACGATAGTGATGAAATAGTATTCGAATCTGACATGGACGAATTCGAGTTAAGTTTTGAAGACAGTGAAAAAGATTTGGTAGAATTGAGGAAAAAGCTTGAAATTGCTATTGAAAAAGAGGATTACGAATCAGCAGCTAAGATTCAGAAATCAATTGATAAGATTGAATCTAATAAATAGATAAAGATGAATAAAGTAGGAATCATAATGGGAAGTACTTCTGATCTGCCAGTAATGGAAGAAGCGATGCGTGTACTGGATGTGCTAGGAGTGGGTTATGAATCTACCGTTATTAGTGCTCATAGAACTCCAGACATAATGGCTGATTACGCAACTTCAGCAATTTCTAGAGGTCTTTCAGTAATTATTGCTGGAGCGGGAGGTGCAGCACATTTGCCTGGCATGGTTGCTGCATACACTGCATTGCCTGTGATCGGCGTTCCTGTTAAAAGTAGAAACTCTATAGATGGTTGGGATTCTATTTTAAGTATCCTGCAAATGCCTGCAGGAGTCCCCGTTGCTACAGTTGCCCTTGATGGTGCTAGAAATGCGGGTATTCTTGCAGCCCAAATTCTTGCCACCTCGGACACCCAACTTCTTGAACGGATTCAGTCATTTAAGGAGGGATTGAAGTTAAAGGTGGCGAATACAAAATCTACAGTCGAGAATCATAAGCCATCATAAATGTCTCATTTGTCATTTTCTCCATCGGATTTAGATCCTCAAAAATTACATGCGTTTTTACTTGGAGGGATTTCACCTAGACCCATTGCTTTTGCAAGTACCATAGATCTAGATGGTAATGTAAACCTTGCTCCATTTAGTTATTTCAACGTTTTTTCAGCAAATCCACCAGTTTTAATATTTTCTCCTGCAAGGCGAGGAAAAGATAATACGACAAAGCATACTTTGGATAATGTTCTTGAGGTGCCAGAGGTAGTGGTTAATATGGTAGATTATGATTTAGTCCATGCTTGTTCTCTAGCAAGTACAGATTATCCAGCTGGAGTTAATGAGTTTATTAAGGCTGGTCTCACAGAGGTGCCTTCTGAAACTATTGCACCACCTCGTGTCCTAGAGTCTCCTGTTTCATTAGAATGTAAAGTAATTCGGGTTGATTCTTTTGGGAGTAACCCCGGAGCAGGTAATTTGGTGATTTGCGAAATTTTGAAGTTTCATTTTAGAGAAGATGTTTTAAGCTCGAATGGTTTGCCCGATGCTAAGAAATTAGATTTAGTAGGTCGTTGTGGGGGCTCTTACTACGTCAGGGCTAACGGAGATGCATTATTTGAAATTCCTAAACCGTTAGCTAATTTAGGAATAGGGGTAGATAAACTACCTGAGGATGTACGCTTAAGCAATATTTTGACTGGTCGTCATTTAGCGATGCTCGCAAATGTTGAGTCATTACCTGATGAAACTGATGTAAATGAATATAAACTAATGGAGTTGTCTGAATTCTTTTTGGACTATTCAGATGACGGTACTGTTTTGGAACAAAAACTGCATAATCATGCCCTTGAACTTCTTGACAATGATAATGTTAATGAAGCGTGGAAAACACTCCTAAGTTTTAACCTTGGTTAGCATTGTTTTATCACAACAATAATTTACCTTTATGGTATGTCATTTGAGGTAAAAGGTAAAATTAAAGTTCTGTTCGATCAACAGGATTTTCCCAGCGGCTTTTATAAGCGCGATTTCGTTGTAACTACTAACGAACAGTATCCACAGGATATTAAATTTGGTGCGCTTAAAGAGCGTGTCGAACAGTTGAATGGTCTCGGAGAGGGCGATGAAGTAACTGTTAAGTTTGATATTCGCGGACGTGAATACAACGGTAACTACTATGTTGACTTGAATGCTTGGAGGATTGAACGAGGTGTTTCTTCTCAGTCTGCCACACCTAATAGTTCTTCTGATAATAAATCGGTTAGTTCTGAGCCTCTTTCTGAAGTTAAAGAAGTCGAGTTAACAGCTCCTTCTCCTAGTGACGACGATCTTCCGTTCTAAAAGGAGATATAGATTAGTTTTCATTCGTATAACTACAAGTTATTTTGTGGTATATGGAATATGTGTTTGTCCGCACTTAATGCTATTTAGGATTTTTTGTAATGCAAGCTGAATTCCACACATTTACATTGCCAAACGGCATTAGGGTCATCCATAAAGAGGTGTCAAGAGCAGCAAGTCATGTTGCTTTAGTGATAAATGCAGGAACTAGAGATGAACGTGAAGGAGAAGCTGGCGTAGCTCACTTTATTGAGCATTGCTTGTTTAAGGGAACAAAAAAAAGAAAGACTTTCCATATCCTTAATAGATTAGAGAGGGTAGGAGGTGAATTAAATGCTTACACAACAAAGGAGGAGACTTGGATTAGTGCATCATTTCTTGAAAGAGACCAAAGTCGAGCCATTGAACTAATTTCAGATATCGCATTTAATTCTAATTTTCCTGAAAAAGAAATAGTCAAAGAACGAGACGTAATCTTAGACGAAATCGCTTCGGTATTAGATAATCCTAGCGACATAATATTTGATGAATTCGAGGAAAGATTATTCGGAAATCACCCATTAGGAAGAACTATTTTGGGTACAAAGAAGTCTGTTGAGGCTCTTGGAAAGAAAGAAATTTTGGACTTTGTTGGTCGCCATTATTGTCCTGACCAAATGGTTTTCGCCTCTGTCGGGTCAACTCCGATTAAGAAATTTAGAAAGCTGTGTGAAAAATATTTGGGCTATGAAAGCAATAAAAAGGCATTACTCAATAGAAAAGCTCCTCAACCTGTAAGTGTTTTCAATGAACGGATAGAGCAAGAAACTCATCAAGTTCACCATCTACTTGGTGGGTTAACAGTTGGTGCAGATCATACTGATAAATTACCCCTCACTTTAATAGCAAATTATCTTGGAGGGCCTGCAATGAACTGTCGTCTTAGTCTTAATATTCGTGAGAAATATGGTATGGCTTATCATATCGAGGCTGGCTATTCTCCATATCAAGATAGTGGAGTATTTTCAGTATATTTCGGCACTGACGGTCGGCATCATAAGCGTGTTGAAGAACTTGTAGATAAAGAACTAAATCTTTTATGTAATAAGAAATTGGGCACAATGCAGTTACATGATGCTAAGAAGCAACTAATAGGCCAAATCGCTCTTAATCAAGATAGCGGCACTGCAATGATGACCGGCCTAGCAAAGAGTTTCCTATTGTACAATAAAGTACAACCGCTTTCAACTTTCTTTAAGTCTATTGAAGATATAAGCACAGAAGATATCTTGAGAGTATCTAATCAGTATATCTCGCCTAAACTTCTAAGTAGATTAGTGTACTTAGATAAAGAATAGTTATTTATCGTTGTGATAAAGAATGCCAATCATCGTGTTCTGCTTGAATGTCATTTTTTACGGCTCTAATTTTTAAACTTATCATAGCCCATTCTCTATGACCCTCCATAAGTAATTGCTTTACGGCTTCATCATCATTGTCTGCTCCTTCAGCAATTAGCGCCAGTTTTCTAAATTCATTATCCCTAAGCCAAGTAAATGCTTTTGAGTCACCTTCGGCTCCTCTAACTAGCGCCATTAATTCAGGATATCCCTCTTTCATAAGCCAAATTCTTGCGGACTCTTCTAAATTAAGTGCCGCAATAAAAGCAGCTAGTTCAGCATATCCATTAGATTTAAGCCAACTAGCTAATTTATGATTTCCACTTATAGCTTCTGCCCAAGCGATAATTATTTTAGGAGAGTATTCCTTCACGCCCTTAAAGGTAAGTACCTTTGCCGACTAGTGAAAACAAGCCCCTCAATATTTTCGAGAACATTTATACTTCTGAGCATTAGTACTGTAATGTTTATGGCAAGTTTTGGGATGATTCTTCCAGAACTTCCAGGCTATTTAAGCCAAATGGGGGCGAGTCACTTAATCGGTTATATTGTAGGACTTTTTACACTTGGTGCTTTAGTCTCTCGTTTTTTTTCTGGTAAAATCGCAGATAAAGCTGGCAGGCGAGTTGTAATGATTATAGGTACCTCAGTAACTGCTATCGCAGGGTTTTGTTATGTTCTACTTGGATATATAAGCGGTTTGGAATTTTTTGCTATAGAATCTGGTATGATTGCAGTTTGGGTATTTTTAGGTCTGAGATTTTTTCATGGATTAAGCACTGGATTTAGACCAGCTGGTTCAAGCGCTTTACTTACAGATATAGTTCCTGTAGATAGAAGGGGAGAAGCATTAGGTTTTTTAGGAGTTGCAGGTAATGCTGGTATGGCTGGAGGCCCTGCAATTGGTAGTTTTTTGGCGGTAGAATGGGGGTATGATGCAATGTTTATAGCATCATCGATATTAGGTATAGCATCTTTACTAATTACATTAAAACTTCCGGAGACATTACCTAATTCTAGAGCAATTGAATGGAGAGATTTGAATGTTTTTAGAGGAAAGAATTTTGAAAAGGCAGCTTGGCCAGCAGCTATTTCTCTTTTACCAGTTGCTTTAGCTTTTGGAGTTTTTTTAACAATAACACCTAATTTCGTTGAAGGTTTGGGCTATAAATACAAGGGGTTGTTTAACACAATAATTGTAGTTGCATCGATCTCTATGAGATTTGTAGCGGGCAAAGCCTCAGATAAATACGGAAGAAAACCTGTTCTTGCTATTGGAGGTATTTTACTGTTTTTAGGTATGGGTATTTTATCTTACTCTACTACTAAATTAGCAGCAGCTTTTGGTGGAATTGTCTATGGATTGTCGATAGGTATTAACATGCCTACCATATTTGCTTGGACAGCTGACTTGGCTCCAAAGGGTAAAATCGCACTAGCAATTGGAACAACACTTGTTGCACTGGAAATAGGAATAGGTTTAGGCGCTTTTGTTTCGGGGTCATTATTTTCTTCAGATGAAAATTGGTTGCCTATACTGTATAGATTTTGTGCTTTTACCGGTTTATTAATGTCTATAGTGATTTTTTTCAATAGAAAAAACCCCGATTCCTCTATTAATTAAGATTAGTCGATTTAATAACTCATAGCGATATACTAGGATTTTTCAGAAAAAAGCACGTACTTTTCGCCTATGAATACAATCATTGCAGATCGTTTAAAAGAAGCTAAGCAGGAACGCTCACAAATAATGGGTGAATTTCTTAATCTTAAAGCCGAACTAACTCGTACCCAGCAACGTAATGATGACTTAAGGTCAGAAAATAGAGCTCTCCGTGAGTCACTTCATGCGACTGAAAATATGGCCCAAAATCTATTAACTTACGTTAATGATGAAAAAAAATAGTAGTAAACAATAGTTTACTATTATTTTGATACACACACAATGGCGTGTGTGCCATTAAATTTCATGCTTTATTCTTCTAAACTTGCCGAATTGGTTGGGAAATGTCGATTAAGTTTCTTGAATAATCCAGATAGTACTCTACCGGGTCCAACTTCAGTTACAGAAGTAGCACCGTACTTTATTATGGCTTCCATACTTTGAGTCCAATATACAGGGGCTGTTAGTTGTGCTATAAGATTAGACCGAATAATACTAACGTCCGTTTCTGGTTTAGCAGATACATTTTGAAATATAGGGCACGTTAGTTCATTTATAGTTGTGTTTTCAATTGCTTCGGCTAGTTTCATACGAGCCGGTTCCATTACTGGTGAGTGGAAAGCACCTCCAACGGGAAGTATTAAAGCTCTTCTAGCCCCAGCTTCTTTAAGAGCTTCGCAGGCCGCCTCAACAGCATGGGTCTCTCCTGATATAACTATTTGTCCAGGGCAATTATAGTTAGCGGGTACAACTATCCCATCTGTATTGAAACAAATATCCTCTACAATATTGTTTTCCAATCCTAAAACAGCAGCCATTGTTGACGGTGTTTCGTCACAAGCGGCCTGCATTGCATTAGCTCTTGCAGAGACCAAGCCTAATCCATCTTCAAAAGTCATCCCACCAGCAACAACTAATGCGCTAAACTCACCCAAGCTATGACCTGCTACCATGTCAGGTTTTATTTGTTCTCCAAGTACTTCAGATAAAATTACTGAATGAAGGAATATCGCCGGTTGTGTGACACTAGTTTTTTTAATATCATCAGCTGAACCATTAAACATTATGTCAGTAATTCCAAAACCTAGTACTTCATCAGCAATAGCAAATCTATCTTTTGCTAATGAAGATGCTTCATATAAATCACTTCCCATACCAGGGAATTGTGCTCCCTGTCCGGGAAATACATATGCTTTCATAATTTTAGTTTAAAGTCCTTTGGCTATTGGAAGGCTATTGGAATTAGCGAACAAGGAAGACGTTTCCTGTAGCAATTTTAGCACCACGACCATCAATTTGTTTAATCTCAATTCTCCAACTAAATGATTCAGTAGAGCTTACATAATGCGTTCCATTCCCATCAGTGACATTATCTCCAACCCAAACTTCACCAAGGGTTGTGGAATTAAATACAAGTTTTCCCCATCTGTCGTATACCCAGCATTCATAGCTTAAAATGTATTCTTCTCCATTAACTTGAGGTTTCCAAGCGTCATTATTGCCATCATTATTTGGAGTGAATGCATTAGGCACGAATATCTGAAGCTCACTGTTAACGATAATAGTTTGTGATGCAACGTCAGTACAACCATATTCATTTGTAACAAGTAGCTGAACATTATAGCTTCCAGCTCTTTGATATTCGTGTTCTGGGTTAACCTCTGAAGCTCCGTCTCCATCTCCGAAAGACCAAATGTGTTCAGTTTCACCTTCTGAAAGGTTAGTAAACGTAACAATTGGATCTAAGAAGGTTATAATATCGGGAGTAACGTTAAAGTTAGCTATTGGTGGATACCAAGCTTGAAAAGCAGTATCTAAATTAATTGTAACAGAACAGCCATCATCACTTGTTACAGTAAACATAGCTTCGTAAATACCTGGGTAAATCACATCAATCAGAAATGGAGATTCGAAATTATTTGGTATAACAAAACCAGGAACATCAAGTTCAAAATATGAAGATCCTCCTGAAGTATTTAGAATTTCTACTTGTGTAGGTAGACAAATAGAATTCTGTAAAAATGTTACTTCAGGTGTCGGAAGTGGATAAACTTCAAAATCTTCAAAGACTTGTGCTGTACATCCATTAGTGTCATTAACAATAAGACCTATAGTAAAAACACCTGTTCCAGACGCTATCAGATTAGGAGAGTCATTTACGGTTTCTGTACAATCAGTTATTCCAGTAGGGAATACAGTCCATGAGTACGCTTCAATTCCGCTAGAACAGTTTAAGCCAGATATTTCAGACGAAAGATTGTTAACCAATATAGTTGCATCTCCAGTATTATCATAACAAACAGCTTGTTCGACAAAGTCAAAGGCAGGAGTGGGGACTGGATGCACTGTAATACTTTCATATCCTGTTGTGACACACAGTGGATTGGTTTCAGAAATGGCTGTGAAACTTACTTCATAAACACAATCTCCAGCAGAATAGTTTACACACTCAAAAGTAATTTGAGGGTTTGATGTTCCAGTCAATGATTCTCCATTTCCGAAATTCCATGCTGTTACTGACGCTAGTTGAGCCGCTGAGTTAAAATTAACAGTAAGTGGGCTACATCCCTCAGTAATGTCAGCACCTAAGGAAATAACAGGATGTTCAGACATATTTACGGTAAGAGCTCCACTAGCTTGACATGAGTTGCCATCACTTACTGTTAGTGCAACATTAGAAGATCCCGAAGTATATAATGGACAGAAATTAAAGCTATCTCCATTGGAATATGGCATGCCATCAAGGCTCCAATCATAACTCAATGGTAAAACAGGAGTGTTGTTCCAGTTTATTAAAAAATTGATACAATCACCCTCACATATAGCACTAACTCCCTCGAAGGTAAATGAAGGACTTTCGTTAATCAACCTATCGATAATAGCATCACTTGAACACGTTAAGTTTCCAGCATCGACATAAAGTATATTACCTGTGACACTAATGTTTAATATCCCAGCCTGTAAACTTGAGTATGAAAGGTTGGCTACATTAAGTCCTGGATTGTTTAAATCAGGCGATTCAGAAGATGAGTCTTCAGAGGGGCTACTAACCCATGTGTAACTTTCGGCTCCCGAGATATCTATAGAAGCACCTGACCCTTCACACTGAAGCCCATTAAAAGAGAGATTTATAATTGGATTCGGTCTAACATCAGCTATTAATGATTGGTCAGTAAGACAATCATAATTACCTGATAGTAATACTGATGGAGTAGTTAAAGTAGATGTTGCTACAAAGCTATCTAGATTATTAACGGGATAAAACGTATAATCATTACCAATATTAGATGTACTTGGAATATTCCATGAAATTGATCCGTTAGTACTAGCTGAAATCACTAATGTGTCACCTTCACAAATAGCAGAGGTTGAGATATTTAACTGAGGACTTTCCAGAACTTCAACGTCAATATCTGATACGCCAACACATCCGGATAAGTCAGTTACCGTACATGAAATGTTATTGATACCTGCATCAGTTGGAAATGCAAGAGGAATAGTAACTTCATTTGAAGATTCTATCAATAAAGTGTTATTTAATTCCCAAACAAAACTGTTATTAGAAGGGTTCATGCCTCCTGTATTAATTAAAACATCATCTGAACCACAAACAATAGGATTAGCACTGTTTAGTTGAACATTAGGAAGGGCTAAAATATCAAAAGAAAAGTTCAAAGAACTCGAGCAAGTAAGGCTTCCGTATATAATATCACCTGTTACTGATCCTTGCAATGGAGAAACAGAGAATGATGGATAAGTGGCAGAGCCTCCATTTTGAGATTCCGGAGTAGGAATCCATGAATATAAATCTGCCCCAGAAGCGGTTAATGATGGTGCTATGTCTTCGCAAAAGGCATTTCCATTCACAGACGCAAGGTTAAGTATTGGATTTAAATGAACCTCTGATGTTGTAGATTCAAGGGTAGAGCAAACTAAGTTTCCTATACTTGTTCCAGTGTAATTAATACTTCCCACGACATCAACATTGATTCCATCTGCCATAATAGCTGAATGGGTATTTGTACCTCCAACTGTGAAAGGAGGTATTGGCCAATCGTAGTTAGTAGCATTTCCAGTAGCTGTAAAGTTTACAGGTTCATTTTCGCAAGCTGGTGTTGCACTAAGAGTAAAAAACACACCTTCGTAGACCTCAAGATTAAATGAATCTTGTGCTGTGCAACCATTATTGTCAGTTACAGTAATGCCTACAGTAGGTGTAGAACTTGCTAAACTTGTGAGGTCAACGGGTAAAGTGTCAAATGGCCCACTTGTGCTCGAGGTGCTAATGTTAACCCCATTTAAACTCCAATCAATAGTATAAGGTGGTGTTCCAAAGTTTAGAGAGGTTTCGATATTTGCTATTTCAGTGGAGCAATAGACGATATCTGCATCTAGGCTACTTAAAGTAGCAACTGGGTCGGCATTTATTGTATAACTAAATGATGTAGTTGTTGAACATCCATTAGCCCCAGCTCCAATAACATTTCCACTAATAAGAGCAATTCCTAAATTTGTAAATGTGATTGAATTTCCATTTGTAATATCAGCTACAGGGTTTGAATCCCAAAAATACGAGACTCCACCTGTCGCAGTCAAAGTTATATCGTCACCTGCACAAACGTTACCGGATGAAGTTACCTCAATTATTGGCTGAGCGTCGTATTCAACGATAAAATCAAAAGTTGATGAACACGTAGTTACGCCGAAGGTAGAGCTACCTGTAATGGTGACAACACCATCATTTGAAAATAAACCGAAGGGCACATCTACACAATTGCCTACAAGTAATGGGTCTCCTTCCCAGCTATAAGACCCTGCTCCTGAAGCACATAATGGAAGGTTTTCATCTAAACAAATTGGATAGTTTAAAGTATTCGGGGTAGCTGTAACTACTGGGTTAGACCAAACAACTGTAGACATGTCCAGTATTGCGTTGCAACCGGATGGTTCGGTAACTTGAACTGAAACTTCAAAAGGAGATGGTGTAACAAGGTTTGTAGAAAAAGTTGCTGCATTTGATCCAGACTGTGGCACGCCATTAACGGACCACAGATATTCCGCTATTCCGCTATTAGTTACGCTTGAAACTTCATATGATACGAGATCATTTTCACAACCTGCAGTTGGAGACGATACTAGAGATAGTTCAGGTAGAGGGGTAACTGCAATATTGAAAGGCACAGTAGTCGAGCAAGTAACACCGGTAGTGCCATAAGTTAGAGACCCAGTCATTGTGCCAGAAACAGAGGTTAAAATATCACAGTAAATAGCTTGATTGGACAAGTTATTTATTTGGCAAGGAAGTGGAGCAGAGGTCCAAGAGAAAACAGCAGCTCCTGTGCCCTGAACTGTAGCAGATTGACCGCTACATACAGTCGCAGGAGTTACTAAAGCAGCAACTACAGGGTTTTCCTGCAACACCACATTCTGACTAGTGGTACTTGAACATGTAATAAGGCCATAATTAACATCTCCAATAATAGATATTATTTCTCCGTTAATTAAAGTGCCAGGTAAATACGAAGCAGTGAGACCAACGACAGAGTTGGGAGTAGGAGAGAAGACTATGGTCGTATTTGGTTCAGAAGAAAAAACAGTACCTTCTACCGGAACATCCTCACAAACAGGTGGCACAAATAGAGACAAATTAGGAGCTTGAAATATTTCAAAATCGACTGTGAGTGACGCAGTAGTGGTATTTATATCACCAGTTGCATTGAAAATTAATTGATGGTTACCGGCAGTTAAAAAACCAGCAGAGAACACTTCGCCAAAATCAATTACTCCAGGAGTGGTACACGATGTAGAGGCAATAAGTGTGGTAGATGAAATTGAGACTCCATCGAGAACTATGTCCAAATATATGTTTAAGTTGTTATTAGACGCAAGTTGCCAAAGCACTTCAATATTATCATTTGTACAAGAGGAAAGTGAAGTGAAGTTATTAACTACGATATCTGGTGTGCCAGCTACGGTAATTTCAGTGACAGGAGCATTAGCTGCTGTAGCACAATCGAGAACGTTTAGTGATATGTCATAACAACCTTGAGTGACAAATTCAATAGCAACATTAGTGGAATTTAAGTTTGTTCCTTCTGTGAAAAACCAATCAACTCCCTCAACACCACTGTTTATGGACCATGTGTAAATTGGAGGTGTGGCACATCCTGGGTCTAAATCGGTTGTTGTGTTCGTCGTATGAACTATGAATCCAGCGTTAGAACTTCCTTGAACGGCATCCACTGTAAAAGAAGGAAGTATAAATAATTCTGCGCTTCTTGATTCAGTAGCATATGAAATAGCGCAACTAAACAGTATTATAACAGATAGTAAAACCTCGCGAAAAGCGTGTTTTCTATGCGATTTCAGAGTTTTTGTATTTCTTGTTAGGTTCACTTGTGCAGTGTTTAAGAGCGCAAAATACGGATATGACAGTTATCTCAGGCCTTTAATAGGTGTAAATGTCAAATTAACTATATCTAAAGTCAGTTGTTGAAAACCATTGAATGGTGTCATGAAATTTGGATAATTACTCATTAATTTGCAATCAAATACAATTTTTACGCAATATTCATTCTCATGAAAAGATTTTACTCGATATTAGGGATGTCCCTTCTCTTATTTACAGGGGCTAAAGCCCAAAGCTTCCCCTTAGAAGTAGTAACACACCAAGTACACTCATTGACTCAAGGTGTTGCTGTACTGGATGGTATGACTACTTATAGGCTTTACATTTCTAATATGGGGCCAACGGATTTTATCAGTAGTATATACGGTAATGACCAAGATCCGTTTACTCTGTCAGCACCAGGAGGGATTTATAACTCTAGTTTTAATGCATCTTGGAGCGCCTCTGGAATATCTCCAGTCTTCGTTGGGCTGTTTCCCGAAATGGAGTTTGACTCTTATGCTACGATAGGACTTACTGAGTCTGCAGCGACATCGGGTATTGTTGGGGCTGCTGACCCCTCTGTTGTAGAGGACCCTACTCAGCAAATAACGCCTATGTTTTTAACTGATGGGTCTACTGGCACTACGGTAAATTCAATTACTGGTATAGCGTACTATATACTAAATGGCAACCCAGTTGGATTGCCTGATGTAACAGGTCGTGTTCTTATAATGCAGATTACAACTGCTGGAACATTAAGCGGTACCATAAACGTACAAATATTCCCTAGTGGAATTGGTGAGAACTTTGTCACTATGACATATGTATTTGACGGACCAGGATCCTTCTCTGCGGTAGGAGCTTGTATTAGCGATATTGACGGTGATGGTATTTGTGATGCGGATGAAATCCCTGGATGTACTGACGTTAATGCATGTAACTATGATATGACAGCTACTGATGATAATGGTACTTGTGACTTCGTGGATACTGATGGGGATGGAGTTTGTGACGCAAATGAGATACTAGGATGTACTGATTCTACCGCTTGTAATTATGACCCTTCTGCTACAGATGATGATGGATCTTGTGGCGTTCTAGACGGATGTGGTATTTGTTTAGGTGATAACAGTACTTGTATAGGTTGTGGAATTGAATTTGCGTGTAACTATGACGCTGCTGCCATTGTAATTGATAACACTCTTTGTGAGTACGAATCTTGTGCCGGCTGTATGGATAATACTGCTTGTAACTATGATGCAACAGCTACATTTGATGATGGCACTAATTGTTTGTTTGCTGTAGAATTTCTGGATTGTGCGGGTAACTGTTTAAATGATGCTGATGCTGACGGAATTTGTGACGAAAACGAAGTAGTGGGTTGTACAGATATGACTGCATGTAACTATGATGCACTAGCTACAGACACAGACAATACACTATGTGTATTTGCTGAGACAAATTATGATTGTGACGGCAACTGTATTAATGATACCGACGGTGATGGAGTATGTGACGAGAATGAAGTTAATGGTTGTACTGATATGACTGCTTGTAACTATAACGAGACTGCTACCGACGACGATGGTACTTGCGACTTTAGTTGCTATGGTTGTACTGATATGACAGCGACTAACTACGACATGGACGCAACTATGGACAACGGTTCTTGTTGCTACCTAGTTATTTCGTTAGATGTAACTGACGCTATATGCTTTGACGGTGAGGGTATGATTACAGCAACTGTTACTGGTGCTACTGAAACTGTTACATACACTATAGGTGAGATTTCAAATGAAACAGGTGAGTTTAATGTTGCTCCTGGGACATACACTGTAACGGCTACAGATTCAAACGCTAATATGTGTTCTTCGTCAATGGAGGTTACAGTTATGTCTGGAGTTGAGATGACAATTACAGCATCTGCTACTGACGAAACTGCTGCAGAAATGGGAGTTGGAACGGCAACTGCAACTGGCGGTGATGGGAATTACACATTTGTTTGGACTGATGCTGATGGAAACGAAGTAGATCCAAATGCATTATCAGCTGGTGAATACACTGTTACTGTTAGCGATGGTCAGGAATGTTCAACTTCAACGACAGTTACTGTAATTCTTAACGGAATTGAGAATATTGATCCTTTAGCTTTCGGAATGTTCCCTAACCCTACTACGGGTGATGTTACAATTCAAGTTTCTTCTGTAATGGAGGATGTTAGAATGAGAGTTCTGGACGCAACAGGACGTGTTGTGTTTACTCAAGATGCTGTCGTTCTACAAGGAGCTACAACATTTAACTTCTCTGGAATTGCTACAGGAACTTATACTATTATGCTAAGTAACGATATGGGAACTTCTGTTCGTAGATTGTCTATTCAGCGTTAAGATTAACTGAAAACTAAATTTCAGATTTAAAGCCCAGGCCATTTAGGTCTGGGCTTTTTCACGTTCATTATTTTGGTTTAGAATGGCATATATTTGAAGCACCTGTTTTTGTGAATTTTGAACCTATTTACCAGTATTATGAAAAATATTGTTTCAGCGATTTCTTTTGTCGCAATTTTTATTATGCCTTTTTCTGGGGCTCTAGCCCAAACCCCTTATGGTCTTCCCGGTGAGGCTGTTCCTGGGGAGTTGATAGTGATGTTTCACGATGCTTCCGATATAGAGGGTTTCGAGAGAGAGAATATAGTGGTCGGGGGATATTATTTGGGCTTAAAGTTTGAGAAAGAACTAGCTCCACTCTCACATATTTCACTATTCAGTTATGACATAAATCATCCTAATATTGATCTTGCTCTGAAGGAAATTGGTGAAAATTCTATTGTTGAGGCTATTCAATTTAATCACTATGTTGAAGATCGTGAGACCGTGCCTAACGACCCTAGTTTAAGTACGCAATGGCATCATATTGAAAATGGTGATCATGATATCGATAGTGATTTGGCTTGGGATATCACGACTGGAGGTTACACTGTTTCTGGAGATTTAATTGTAGTTGCTGTCCTCGAAGGTGGTGGAGCGAATTATTCTCACACAGACCTAATTGACAATCATTGGACTAATGAATTTGAGATACCGAATAACGGAATTGATGACGATGAGAATGGTTATGTTGATGACTATAATGGTTGGAATACAGTTACTAATAGCGATGGTATTGCAACTGGTGGGCATGGAACTTCGGTGAGTGGAATGATAGGAGCTCAAGGAGATAATGGAATAGGAGGAGTAGGGGTAAATTGGAATGTTGGGATTATGCAAATCCAAATGGGTGGGCTGAGTGAGTCAAGCGTAATAGAAGCTTATAGCTACCCACATATTATGAGGAATCTTTACAATACAACAGGAGGTTCCAAGGGAGCTTTCGTAGTTGCGACTAATGCTTCTTGGGGTATAGATTTAGCAGACCCGGCTCAATTTCCCGTTTGGTGTGGATATTATGACGATTTAGGTGCCGTGGGAATTTTGAATTGTGGGGCCACCGCAAATGCCCCTTATAATATAGATACTCAGGGCGATATGCCTACTGGGTGTAGCTCGGATTACATGGTTTCTGTTACTGCGACCAATGATAATGATGTGAGAACATTCTCGGCATTCGGTGCAACTACTATTGACTTAGGTGCTCCAGGAGAAAATGTATACCTAGCATCTGGAAGTAGTAACTATTCTAGTACATCGGGAACTTCTTTCGCTAGCCCATGCGTAGCTGGAGCAATAGCGTTAATGTACAGTGCGCCTTGTTCTACTATCGGTTCGAGCGCTTTGACCGATCCACAAGGGACAGCTGATTTAGTGAGGGGATTTATTTTTGATGGTGTGGATTTAATACCAAACCTTACTACTGAAACGGTAACAGGAGGGCGTCTCAATGTTGCGAACTCTCTTGAGTTGCTCATGCTTAATTGTGACCCTACGCTTGGCTGCACGGACTCTATTGCGTGTAATTTCAGCCCGGTTGCTATTACTGATATAGGTAACTGTCTTTATTTCGACGGATGTCTCGTTTGTGGAGGCGATAATTCTTCGTGTTCTGGTTGCATGGACGATACAGCAAATAACTACGATTTCGAAGCAACGTTAGATGATGGTTCGTGCTGTTACTTAGAGTTAAGCTACGAAGTAGATGACGCTAACGTACTTTGTTACGAGGATAACGCGCTAATTACAATTTCTGCTACGGGTGTTGTAGGTGCAGCCGACTCGGTTTGGTTTTCATTAGGAAACTCTCCATTACTCCAAAACTACTCGGGATTATTCAATCAATCTGTAGGCGAATATTCCGTATTAGGAACTGACTTAAATGGTTGCAGTGCATCTGTTACTGTGGTTGTAAACGGACCAGACCCATTAGAGATCACTCTTAGTGCTACAGGTGATATGGGGGGAGCTACAGGCATTGGAACAGCTTCTGCTGCTGGAGGAACAGGAGATTATACTTACGTTTGGATAAAGGCTACCACAGGCGAAGTTTCTGATCCAAATGCACTTGCTAGCGGAGTTTACAATGTCACTGTTACTGACTCAAATGGTTGTGAGGACTCTGGGAACGTATATGTTGACGATGTGTTCAGTATCAACGATATTGATCCACTTCCATTCACTTTAGGACCTAACCCCACTTCATCTTTCGTCTCTATTCACTCGGACATTAATATTGAAGGAGCTAGGGTAGAGGTGTATGATGGTTTCGGAAGAATTGTCTTATCTACTTTAGTAAAGGAAGGAGGATCTGATTTGGTTCTCGATTTAAGCGGACTTGCAAACGGAGTTTACTCCCTTTCTTTAATCGGGGAAAACGGTACTTCTGTAAGACAGGTTTCAGTACAGAAGTAATTACTTCAATTTCTTTACGTGAATAATATTCACGGGGCAAGCTTCAGCAGCTGCTACATTTTCAAGGTGTTCCATGTCGTGTACGTTCACGGTATGGAACCCTTTTTTTTCGCGTGCTTCTAATAGCACGCTCTTTCCATCTTTTTTACTCATACGCCAACGTTCTGGAGCGATTTCGACACAGTAATTGCATCCTATACACTTGTCGCGTTGTTGAGAAATCTGTATCATAGAACGGGGCGCTTCACTTTCGCGATTATGCGTCAATCATTTTGTATATCTTGTCGCCAGGACGAATCGTAGTTTCTAGAGGGAACGTCATTCTATCTCCTTTCTTCGCCTCGTCGCGTGACTCGTCATCTATACGCATCGTTCCCATCTCGAATTCTAGAACTCCTGTAGTTTTTCCCGTTATGAGGATGTTGTCGCCAGATTTTAAAGCCTGAGCGTCGATTTGGAATTCAGCTATTTGAATCTTCGGGTAGTACTTTATCGCTTTCCCTAGGAAAATTTTCTTCTTCGTAGCTTTCGATCCGTGTACTCCGGCCCATTCGCCTAGTCTTTGGCCTAAATAGTATCCATCCCAAAACCCTCTATTGTACACCGTTTCCAGCTGAGTCATCAGTTCCACCACTAGCTCTTTCGTGTATTCGCCTGCCAAATATGCATCAGCAGCTTTGCGATAGCACTCCGTAACCGTCTTAACGTATTCAGGCGCTCTACCACGTCCTTCCAATTTAAGAACGGTCACCCCAGAATCAATTACTTGGTCTATAAATCCTATGGTACACAGGTCTTTAGGAGACATGATGAATTCATTGTCAATCGCTAACTGCTCACCGGTCTCTGTATCAGTAATAGTATATGTTTTACGACAATTTTGAACACATGCACCCCTGTTTGCTGAGGAGTTATTCGTGTGCAAACTCATATAACACTTTCCACTCACGGCAACACACAAGGCCCCATGAGCGAAAATTTCTATTTGAACAAGCTCGCCCGAAGGTCCGCAGATAGATTCTTTCTCTATAGTTCTCGTAATCTCCTTCACTTGTATCAAGCTGAGCTCTCTCGAAAGAACTATAACATCTGCAAAGTGTGAGAAGAACCTAACAGTTTCTAAGTTCGTGACATTACATTGAGTGGAGATATGTACCTCCATCTTCTTAGATGCCGCATATCCTATCACAGCCTGATCTGAAGCGATAATAGCCGTAATTCCCGATTCTTTCGCAGTATCCACGATACTCTTCATCAAAGTCAAGTCGTGATCGTATATAATGGTATTCAGCGTGATGTACGTCCGAACCCCTACCTCGTTACACGTCTCAGCAATTTCGCGCAGGTCTTCCAAAGTAAAATTGCTAGATGCTCGAGCCCTCATATTCAATTGCTCTATGCCGAAATAAACAGAGTCTGCCCCTCCTTGAATGGCAGCCCTCAAAGCTTCCCACGATCCCGCAGGAGCCATAACTTCTATTTTCTTCTCCACCTTATTTGTGACTTGTGTCATATTATTTCCAAATACTTTGTGCAAAGGTCGTTTATTTTAAAGTGCTACAAATCAAATCTAAACGTTTTTTGAATTTTCCCTACTTGCTCATCTGCAACACCAGCCTTTATTGCGAATGTCTCCCAGAGTCTAACTACCTCCATTATTTCATAAATACTGTTCTCAGCATTCCCGTAGCTTATATTCTTTCCTACCTCTAATAAATCGTCTATTGTGAAATCGTCTCTTTTGCCATTAACACTCATTTGGTGTGAGTTAGTCCAAATCCCTGTTGGATTATAAGAGTATGTAATATCATAGGCAGGTGATAGTTTCCACTTCCCCTGTTTATTCATTAAAAACGAAATGTTTTTTGTGTGATCGTCTTGATTTCTTGCTATCACATTAAATACCATTCTTTTAAATAGCTTTACTGCATCCGAGTGTGGCAATCCTAGCTTTCGAATAATATCTAAACCATCTTCGTAAGAGTATTCCCCCGCTTTTCTAAAGTCGTAGTGAGCAATAGAGCAAAGTGTTTGCATATGGAGCTTTTCATTGTTTCCTATTCTATCAAACCTCTTCGTCATGAAATGAGCTCGTCCATTCTCTTCAAAGAGTAACGACGGCATCATCTCAATCCCGCACTCAATAGCCATCAGGTAGTAAGCGTATTCTATTCTTCCATAACCTATAGGGTCTGACAATGAACTGTCTTCCACTCCGTCAAACTTCAATAAATAATGTTCAAATCCTTCAGGGACAGAAGTTTGTCCAGATCTAATTTCCTTTGTCACTTCATTATAAGCGATTATCGCCTTCGCTCTCTGACCTCCTGCTGAAGTCCCTACTTTGATAAGTTCATTCAGCCCCTCTGTATCTTGAAGGTTAAGCTTGATTTCTTTTCGATTATTAAGTATTTGCTGTGCTAATCCGACTAGTTTGTCAATATTAAGCGTAGTGGCGTTTTTCAAATGAACATTTGTCGCAGGTTCAAATTCTAACGCCCCCATCCCTCTAGACCCTATGTAGCACAGTCTATCTAGTGGTGTAAAATCATCTTTGTTAATTTTATTTAGGGATAACCATTGGTTAATTAACTCATTACCAAAATCATCCGGCAATACATCCGACAATAGTCCAGGCAACCCTTTGAAAGTCTCTTTATTTAATGACGAGAAGCTATAGATGGTGCCCTTTGATTCAAAAATAGGCATGTGAATAGGAGACACATCAAGATTACTATTTGTGAATTCGGGAAAAAATTCAAAAGACCCGAAATTCCGCTCTTTATCCCAACTTAAGGCCCCTAGGTTTTGTCCCCATAATTTTATTTTGACTACATCTACCATTGTGCGTTCCCTTTATGTTCTTTAGATTTCCCAGAAGCACGGACTCTTTCTTTTCCTTTAAGTTTAAGTAGCTCAATAGGACTCGCTCCTTTTTGAGGAAGGAAATGGTCTAAACTGTCGAGCTCGCCTAAAACTCTCATTATTCGAATAAGAGTTTTAAGTTTAATGCTTTTGCCTTGTTCAAAGTTTTTAATGGTTTGCGCATGAAGCCCGGACTTTTGAGCAACATCACCCTGAGTCATATTGAGATTTAGCCTTCGCTGTTTTACGCGGCCCGTAATTTCATTTATAATTACATCATCTGTTTTTGTAGAGTATCCCATTACTGTGTTACAGTATATTATTTTATACTATAAGCACAAATATACGTCATAAAGTATAAATAAATATACGGTAAGTAGGGGGTAAGTGAGCTCGGATTAGAAATCAATTCCAAAACGTTAGATGCTTATACAGAAAGTAATTAATATTTGTCGATATAATGAGCCCTGCAAAAAAATAAATACTGAAAACGAAGCTTAGATTTCATAGTTAACCATTGATTTCCAGCTAATCAATTTTCCATTATTTCTAAGCTGATTTTCTTGCCCTCCGTATATAACAAACGATTTTCCGGGATCATTTTCGGATATCTTATTCCAATAATCTAACCCATTAAAGTAATCGCCCCTTTTAGTGCTACCAGATTTTATTTCGATCGGAGTAATTAATTCTCCATCGTCTATTATTAAGTCAATTTCTTTGCCTTTATGATCTCTCCAAAAATAAAGATTAGGTTCTTTTCCTATATGAATATGTCGCTTCATTAGTTCCCCAATTATTAAATTCTCAAATATTGCTCCTTTGGCGAAGTGGATTTTAATTTGAGATGAATTTTTAATACCTAATAAATAAGATAATAGTCCTGTATCATAAAAATACAGTTTAGGCATCTTAGTTAATCTTTTGTTGTAATTTTTATGGTGAGAGTATAACCGAAACACTATGTAGCTGGTTTCTAAAATATTTATCCAAGATTTTATAGTATTAACTGATACGCCTGCTTCATTTGACAGCTCCGACATGTTTAACAATTGTCCTGCTCGCCCTGCACAAAGTTTTAAAAAGGTTGTAAATGTATTTAGATTACCAACTTGGGTTAACTGGCGCACATCTCTTTCAATATACGTTTGAAGGTAGTTAGGGTAAAAATCTTCTGGATCAATGTTTTGGTCAAAAATTCTAGGATAAAACCCCTTATAAGCTACATCTTCAAAGGTTTCAGACAAGCAGTTTACGCCCTTTAATTCAAACATACTAAAAGGCAGTAATTTTAGTATTCCAACTCTTCCTGCAAGACTTTGACTTATCTGTTCTGATAACAAGAAGTTTTGAGACCCAGATAGTATAAATTTAATTGATTGATCCTCATCGACAAGTCCCTGTATATATGAAAAAAGTTGTGGCACTCTTTGTACTTCATCAAATATTGCTCCTTTTGGATAGTTATTTAAAAAACCCCGCGGATCATCTAGTGCAAATGCTCTGTCATCAGGGTTCTCCAAGGATACATACGGTAAGTTTTTAAAAACTTCTTTAATCAAAGTTGTTTTACCAGATTGCCGAGGGCCTGTTACTGATATTACGGGAAATTTCGTGTATAAATGCCTAAGCTTTTTTTCTAGTGTTCTTGCTATCATACCTTAAAGGTACAATATTGCAGTCTAATTACAAAACTGTACTATATCCCCTTGCGTTTGAGGGTGCATAGGAGCGCCATGAACTTGCTTGATACTCTTTGAGGTCATGTACTCTTTAATCTCTTTAGAGACGTAGCAAGGGCTGTTATCTGAAAGGATCTTAGGCCGTTCGCCTTCTTTTAACCCCGTTTTCTCAAGGGCAGCGTCTACACTGCGCATTACATCCGGTGTTTTCATGGTCCTACATAACTCATGATGAATAATGAAGCGGGAGTAGTCGTCTAAGATGGTGGATAGGTAATACCAGCCCCATCCTTCTACCTTGAAATACGTAAAGTCTGTTTGCCACATCTGATGAACGTAAGTAGTCTTATCCTTGAACTCATCATTAGCTCTAAGTAGTATGTGATTAGGGCTAGTAATAAGATCTGCTGCCTTTAGAATAAGATACACAGAACTCTCAGAGATAAAGTGTTTCATATTGTCAGTCATATACGTAGCAAGTTCCCTGGGAGAGTCTGCCGTCCTATCTAGAGCAACATCAATAACCTTAGACCTGTAACCGTCTGGGATTTTATTCCAAGAAGTTCTACGCACCCTGTCATGTAAAGCATCAACGCCGCCAACAAGGTAACGGTCATACCAATTGTAAAAGGTGCTTCTGGACACGCCTATCTCCTTAAGAGTACGTTTTACAGAAAGCTCAGACCTCTCAGTTAGACTTATAATCTCCATTTTTTCTTCAGCTGAATATCTCATGTACTTGCCCTTTAAGAATCCAGACCGTTGGAGATCTTTTTTAAAACATGATTTGATAGAGTGAGTTCAGCTACAAGCTCCTTATACTTCCCTAACTCATCTCTCATCTTAACTACTTCGTTGCTGTTAGCATCACGCGTAGTATCTCCCGAAAGTCTACGCTTTCCTGCCTCCAAGAAGGATTTACTCCAACTGTAGAATAAAGAGCTTGTGATACCCTCTCGTCTACATATTTCAGCGATGGATTCTTCTCCTCGCAATCCTTCAATAACAATAGCAATCTTTTCCTCAGAGCTGAATTGTCTTCTGGATTTACGCCTGATGTCTTTAATGGTGGCCTCTGATTTCTTAGGCCTTCCTGGTACTCTCTTCATAACAAAAGTTTTATGACACTCTAATGTAAAAAGTGTCCATTAATAAATTTAACTTTTGTCCAACTTTAGCTGACGATTTACATTATGTAATGTAAATATGTATAGCCGAAAATTATATTTCTAAAATGTACGAATTGAAGGGAGGACGTCAATTTTTTGGGGAGACAACACTAGTAGTCAATGAATTTTGTAGTACGTCTAAAGTCTGAAAGGTCGACTATTACAAGGCTATCTATTAATTCATCATTTGAATTTTTTTTTAAATAAAACATCCCCTTAACTACTGTATCTTCATAGCATTGCGCTAGATAAGTCAGATAATGTTTATCAAACCCCGCCACTTTGTATTTTTCTTCTATTCCTCCTGGAAAAGAATCAAAAATTATTGAGGTAGGTAACCCAATAAAACAGTTGTCATTATTATTAACGATATCAATTATCTCATCCTCAATTGGTGTCATCAGACAAGCGCCTATGCTCAGTCCTTCCTTTGCAATAACGTCGTTTTCAAAAATTGAAATTAGTCTGTCCACTTTTTCGGTACAAGGATCTACTACTTGATTAGGTTGTTGAATTATACATCCTGAGATGAAAAATAAAGCTAGTATTGAGGTGAGAGTTTTCATCTTTGAATTATAAATGGTTTTTTAAATAGCTGTGTTCAAGTGGCAAGTGCAACAAGCTTGGTTTTTACTTCCCGATACAGAAAGTAATTTAATATTGTAAGTCTTTTATTAACAATATGTTATGATGAGTTTTGTAAATTTTCACGTCAGAATAACCGCAAAAGATTGATTTTTGAATCTACTTTCCCTTTTGTGTTTGAAATATAATGAAATTAGAGCCTTGTTGATTCTATAGTTATATTTTCATTGAGTATTTTGCGAATCAATTAATATTACTATGACAGGAGAACAATTGAAGGCTTTGGAGTCAAGGCTCTGGAAAGCAGCAGACGAGTTAAGAGCCAATAGTAAACTTACAGCTACAGAATATAGCTTTCCTGTATTGGGTATCATCTTTTTACGACACGCCCATAATCGCTTTGAAATAGCTAAAATAGAGATTGAGAAAAGTCTTCCAGTCCATGCTATTCGAGGAATAAGACCTATTGAGAAAAATGATTTTTTGACGGCTAAGGCCATCTTTTTGCCAGAAGAAGCTAGGTGGAATCATATTCTAGACCTACCAGAAAGTGTTGATGTTGGTGAGCATATCAATAAATCAATGAAGGGCATTGAAGATGAATACCCTGATTTGTTAGGTGTGCTTCCTAAAGTCTACAACCTTTTCGAAAAAGACTTGTTACTTAGGTTGCTTCGGATTTTTAACGATGCAGCTTTAGATAATATTACCGGTGATGTGTTTGGAAGGATTTACGAATACTTCTTGAACAAATTTGCAATGAGTGGTGCTCAGGAAGGAGGTGAGTTCTTTACGCCCCCATCATTGGTTAAAACCATTGTAAATATCATTGAACCTAAAAGAGGTAAAGTGTTAGACCCCGCAGTAGGTAGTGCGGGGATGTTTGTGCAAACAGCACACTTTATAGAGAATGAAGGCTTTGATGCTAGTGATAAGGTTACCTTTTACGGACAGGAGAAAACAGACACCAACACCAAGCTTGCCAAGATGAATATGGCTGTGCACGGATTAGATGCTAATATCGTGCAAGGGAATAGCTTTTATGAAGACAAGCACGAGCTGGTAGGTAAATGCAGTTTTGTAATGGCCAACCCGCCATTTAATGTGGACGGAGTAGACAAAGAAAAAGACAGTGTAAAAAAAGATGCACGTTTACCTTTTGGTCTGCCGAATAACGATAATGCTAACTACTTATGGATACAATACTTCTATAGCTATTTGAACGAAAACGGAAGAGCTGGTTTTGTTATGGCTTCTTCTGCTTCTGACGCAGGGCATAGTGAGAAGAAACTCAGGCAAAAGCTCGTAAAAACAGGTGCTGTAGATGTTATGGTTGCAATAGGAAACAAATTCTTTTACAGTGTGCCTCTTCCTTGTTCTTTGTGGTTTTTTGATAAATCAAAAGCCAAAGACCCTGTAAGAGCAAATAAGACCTTGATGCTTGACCTCAGAAATGTTTACCGTAAAGTAAGTTCCAATCATCACGATTTTACAGAAGAACATTTAGAAAGTATACACGCTATTGTAAGCCTATACAGAGGAGATAATACACTCTTTAACGCCTTAGTAATTAAATACACTAAGGAATCCAAAACAGAAGAATTAGAATGGTTAACAAGCCGTTTTCCAGATGGAGTTTATACTGATGTAATTGGGCTTTGTAAAGTAGTTGATAGAACTGAAATTGCTGATAATGATTGCAGTTTATCGCCTGGAAGATATGTAGGGGTAGTAGACCAAGTTGATTATGATTTTGACTACGAATCTGCAATGATTTGTATTAAAGAAGAGCTTAAGAATTTAAATGATGAAGCCAATGATTTAGCTGGCCAAATACAAATTGATTTAGAAGAGTTGGGTTTATGAGCTGGAGACAAATTAAAATACAAGAGTTTGCTGATGTTGTTGGGGGTGGAACACCTTCAACAAGGGTTAAAGAATATTGGGGAGGGAATATTCCTTGGATTGGACCGAAAGATTTATCAAAATATGACTTCAGATTTATTAAAAATGGAGAAAGAAATATCACTAAGAAAGGATTGTCAGATTCATCTGCAAAACTATTGCCTATAAATACTGTGATGATGACTTCAAGGGCTCCAATTGGGTATCTCGCTTTGGCTGAAAATGAGATTTGCACTAACCAAGGATTTCAAAATCTTATTTGTAAAGAAGGTATAGCATCTCCTTTTTTTGTTTATTATCTTTTAGCTAACAATCTTGATAAGATAAAAAGCATTGCAACTGGTGCTACTTTTCCTGAAATATCTAAAACAAAATTAAAGGGCATAGCATTGCCCCTCCCTCCCCTCCAAACCCAAAAAAGAATTGCAGATATTTTAATTGCTTATGATGATTTAATAGAAAACAACCTAAAACGCATTAAGCTATTAGAACAAACAACACAAAACATTTACAAGGAGTGGTTTGTCAACATGCGTTTTCCAGGACACGAGAATATAACTATAAACCAAGAAACAGGATTGCCTGAGGGGTGGAATTATGGTGTCGTTTCTGAATTTGGAACTGTTATTACAGGTAAAACACCCTCTACAAAAAAAGTAGAATATTATGGAAATGAAGTTCCTTTTGTGAAAACTCCAGATATGCATTCCTCACCTTATGTCATAGACACTTTTACTTCATTATCAACTTTAGGAGCAGAAAGTCAAAAGAATAAGTTTTTGCCTAAAGATTCAGTAATGGTGAGCTGTATTGGAACAGCTGGAGTTGTTGCATTAGTTAGTAGACCCTCTCAAACAAACCAGCAAATTAATTCAGTAACATTTGATGGAAATTATAAATCTTTTTATTTCTATTGCTTTTCAAAAGAACTTAAACCACTGTTAGAAGGATTAGGTAGTAATGGAGCAACTATGGTAAATGTAAATAAAGGTAAATTTGAGGGAATTAAAATACTAATTCCTATTGCTGATGTATTGATTTCTTTTGATAATATTGTTAAAACCAACTTCAATCAAATTTTAAATCTTTTAAATCAAAACCAAAAACTAAAAGAAGCTCAAGATATTCTCTTACCGAGATTAATGAACCAAACTATAGAAGTATGAGTAGAACCTTTTCAGAAGATGCTATAGTTGAACAGCCTGCAATGGATATTCTAAGCCAAGATTTGGCTTGGGAGGTTGCGAACGTCTTCGAAGGTGAAACTTTTGGTGCTTCTGGAACTATTGGTAGAGATAGTCAAGCGGATGTATTGCTTAAACATCGTTTTCTAAATGCGGTTCAATCAATTAATCCAGACTTGCCAGAGATTGCTTTTACAAACGCTTTTGAGGTCATCAACAGCAAGGACACTACTAGAAACACAGCTGAGCTTAACCTACAGAAATACGAATATCTAAAAGAAGGTATTCCTGTTAGCTATAAAGATGCTGAAGGAGAAGTAGTATTAAAACAAAGGGTTAAGGTTTTTGATTTTGACATTCCAGAAAACAATAATTTTATTGCCGTTCAGCAATTGTGGGTAGAGGGTAAATCCAAACGAATGAAAAGACCTGATGTGGTTGGCTTTGTTAATGGTATCCCTCTTGTTTTTATGGAGCTTAAAAAGCCAAGTGTAAAACTTAGAGCAGCCTATGAGCAGAACTTAAAAGACTATAAAAATGTTATCCCGCATATGTTCCATTGCAATGCGGTCATTATTCTATCGAATGGTCTTGAAAGTAAAATAGGTTCTATCACCTCAAAATTTGAGCATTTTAGCGATTGGAAACGTATTGCAGAAGAAGAGGAAGGAATTGTCAGCCTAGACACTATGGTAAAGGGTGTTTGCGAAAAAGGACGATTGCTAGACCTTTTTGAAAACTTCATTTTATTCAATACCTCCATAGGCACTATAGTTAAGCTAGTAGCTCGTAACCACCAGTTTATTGGGGTGAATAAAGCTATAGCTCATTTTAAAAAGGCCAAACAGCATACAGGAAATGGTGTTGTTACTTCAGAAGATGCTCAAAGACTTGGGGTTTTCTGGCATACACAAGGCTCAGGGAAAAGCTACTCTATGGTTTTTCTTACTCAAAAGATTTTACGGGTTTTTGGTGGCGGATATACCTTCTTACTTATTACAGACCGTAAGGAGTTAGATAAGCAGATATATGGAACGTTCACAGGAGTTGGTGCAGTAAATGATAAAGATGCACATGCAACTGATGGAGCACATTTAAAAGAGCTTCTGAAAACCGACAAACGATATATCTTTTCTCTTATTCAAAAATTTAATTTTGAGGAAGAGCTAACCAAGAGAGATAATATTATTGTTATTTCAGATGAAGCTCACAGAACCCAAGCTGGTTCATTGGCGATGAATATGCGTAAGGCTTTGCCTAATGCTTCATTTATTGGTTTTACAGGCACACCGCTTTTTAAAGATGATGAGCTAACCAGAAAGATATTTGGGGAGTATGTATCTAAATATGACTTTAAACGCTCTATAGAAGATGGTGCTACTGTTCCGCTTTATTATGAGAATAGAGGTGAGAAACTACAACTAGACAATCCGCAAATAAACCAAGATATTAGGGAGGCTATAGAAGCTCAGGAATTGGATAGCGACCAAGAAGATAAACTCAAACGTTTATTTGCAAAAGAATACCCTATTCTAACTTCTGAAAAACGTCTTCGAGCGATAGCAAAAGATGTAGTGCGGCATTTTAACAGCAGAGGATATAAGGGAAAAGCGATGTTCGTTGCTTTAGATAAGGTCACGACTGTAAAGATGTATAATTTTATTACAGAGGAGAGAACACTTTATATTCAAGAGCAACAAGAAGCTATAGCTAAGCTTTCAGACCCAGAAGAAATAAAAAGCCAGGAACAAGCTTTAAAGTGGGCTGAAGAAACAGAATTTGCTGTTGTGGTTAGTAACGAGCAAAATGAAATATCCAAGTTTAAAGATTGGGGCTTAGATATTGAACCTCACCGATTAAAAATGAATACTCGAGATTTAGCAACCGAGTTTAAAGACGAAGAGAACCCCTTCCGTTTTGCCATCGTGTGTGCGATGTGGATAACAGGGTTTGATGTGCCAAGTTTGTCTACGATGTATATAGACAAGCCATTAAAGTCGCATACCTTGATGCAAACCATAGCAAGAGCAAACCGTGTGCACTCAGATAAAAACAACGGGCTTCTTGTAGATTACATTGAAACGTATAAGGCCTTATTAGAGGCTCTGGCTATTTATGGTGACAGTGACAGCAAAGGTGGGGATGGGGAGTCTGTAGCGCCTGTAAGACCGATTGAAGAGCTTGTTAATGAGTTGGAGGAAGTGTTAGATGCAGTGGAAGTCTTTCTAGTAGACGAATGCAAGTTTAAGCTGTCAAAAATTGTAGATGCTCCTGATAAGTTGCATCAGTTGCAATACCTTCAAGAAGGTGTTAATGCCATAGTAGCAACAGATGATACA
The DNA here is from genome assembly GCA_002746975.1 of Bacteroidota bacterium. Lineage (GTDB taxonomy): Bacteria > Bacteroidota > Bacteroidia > Flavobacteriales_D > Sanyastnellaceae > UBA974. The sequence continues at coordinate 179,958 of NVXE01000007.1, forward strand.
AAGGCGAAGTTTGGCGTATTAGCAAGAGAGCTATTTAAGAAGTATAAAGCTTTAATGCCTGACAAGTCGATTTACAAATTTCAGCCTAAGCGAGACGCTATAAATGCTTTATATGCTACCATCACAGCCAAGGTTGAGCAAGCTGATATAACATACATCGTAAGGCAGGTTCAACAGGTCGTTAACGAATCTATAGCGACTTACAATGTAGCTCTTGATAAGATTGAAGGTTACGGAGAGAAGATTGATATAAGTGGCTTAGACTTTAAAAAAATTGAGGCTGAGTTTCTTAAGCTTAAGGGGAAAGAAAATATTGCCGTTCAATCCCTAAAATCCAAAGTTGAAAAGAAGCTTAACAGAATGCTAAAAGACAACCCCTTGCGTATAGATTTTTACGAACGTTATCAGGAGATAATTGATGACTATAATCGAGGGAAAGACTACAAGGCACTCAAAGAAATATTCGATGAAATGGTTGTGTTGTTTGGTGAGCTATCTGAAGAGGGTAAACGAGCAGAGCGGGAAAACTTGGAAGAGGACGAACTTTTAGTTTTTGATATGCTTTGTAAAGAGAAGAAAATAACCGACAAAGAAAAAGCAACTGTAAAAGAGGCTGCCTGTAGTTTGTTGGAACGCTTGAAGAACAATGAGTTTAAAGTTGTTCAATGGACAGAGAAAACCCAAACATCTTCAGCTGTGAAAAGAAAAATCAATGACTTTCTATTTAAGCAGCTTCCTCATCCAGCTTACGAAGACAAGGACATTTCTCTTAAAACAGAATTGCTGTTTACCGAATTTAAAACTAGATATGGTAATTTTGCTTCGGTAGCTGCTTAGTTGTCATTGTTGCGAGTATTACAAGGTCATTCAGCCCACTTTAAAACGTATGAGAGAAAGGGGAGAGGTAGAGCGTAGGTAATAACTCCCGATATTTGAGGGTATAATACGATAATTGAGAAGTAATATGGAATTACAAGAATTAAAAACTAATTACGATAAGCTTCTTAATGATGAAGATTTTGATAAATTGGATTTAGGCCTTAAAAACCCTAACATTTTCAGTATCCTACGTATTTCTAAAAATGAAATACGTCATTCAAATTTCTTATCCTGGTTGTTGAATCCGAATGATTCGCATAAGCTGGGTGACATCTTTTTAAAAAGATTTTTAAGAGAAGTTTTTTCGTCCGATAAGTTTAGTGACATAGACCAAGTAGATGTGGAGGGAATGAATTTGAGTAAAGTTGAAATACTCAGGGAATGGAAACATATTGATATTCTTATAAAACTCGAGAATGTTGTGGTGTGTGTTGAGAATAAAGTTCTATCAAAAGAACACTCAAATCAACTAAAAAGATATAGAGAAATCATAGAGAATGAATTTCCAAACCACAATCTGACATTCGTTTATCTAACACCTGAAGGCGATTCATCTGATGATGAATCAGACACTTACGAGCCTATTTCATATACTTTTATAGTTGAATCTTTGGAGCGAATTATATCTGTATATGGTGAGTCATTGAACCTAAAAGTTCACAATTATATTAAAGATTACATTACAATAATTAAACGCGAACTTATGGGAACAGATGGACTTACTCAGTTATCGAAAAAGATATACCAAAATCACAAGGAGTTATTTGATTTCATCATTGAGCATAAGCCCGATGTGTTAGATGGAGTTAGGTCGGTTTTTGATAAAGAAATTAAAAAAAGGGGTTGGATTTTGGGTTCTCCAGCAAAGAAATATCTAAGATTTACCACTCCAAAAATTTTGGAACTTACATATATAAATGAAAACTCCAATGGTTGGAAGAATAAAGAGTCTTTCTTATTCGAATTTATATTAGAGCCTTCAAAAAATAGGATGAATTTAAAAACGGTTATATCTCCTTCAGACACTCAATACGATACCTCAAGGCTTAGTGAAATATTCATGGAAATAGATGGTTTCAAACAACCTTCAGGAAAAAAATGGTTAGTGAATTATCAACAAATAGTCAAATTCCCGTTTTCAAAGGTTGATGATTTGTCGGAAGAAGAAATAGAGTTTGAATTTAATAAAATCCTTGATGGATTTGCTCAAATTATTCAATCCGTTGAAGAAAAGTTCTTGGAATATGAAAATGAATTACGGAATTAAAGAACATAAGGATTTAATATCGCTAAAAATAACTCGTGTTTAACTAATCTCTTGTAGGTAGTAATTACCAATCTGAAAAGTCCACAGGCTCGTCCATAGAGTGTGACACCGTGTTCATCCGTGGAAACACAAATGGCATTAGCTTAATCAACACCTCAACACGTTCCTTAGGTTCAAGCTGTTCTAACCGTTCACCGATACTCTCAAGCTCTTTGTGAAGGGCTTCCTTGAGAATCGCTCTCAGTTCTTTAGTTAATCTGTTGGGTGTGCCCTTCTCTCTACCCCCGTATTTAACCCCTGTAGTATTAGCCATTCTATTCTTAACTATTATAGTTTGCTGTTTTCAGAGTAAGCAATTCCATACTCAATATTTTGCGACCTAATGTATTTGCTTACATAGTATGAAGCACCTTGTTCACTATGATAATCATAGTGCCTAATGAACTTTTTGTTAACTAATTTCTTTTTAAATAAGAAGTCATTCACAACCTCCTTAATTCCAATTCCTTTAAGTAGAAGATGGTTGTGTGTTTGATAGCCATTAGTTGTGTGTTCCATAATCCAAAACATAGTGTAATTGTTTAAATTCTTATCTAAACAAGTTTCTAATTCCAGCATTATCTTCTCGTTTCTTTGAGGCTTGATGTCGTGCTTATATGTGATGGTGCTGAAATAATTCCATTCTCTATCACCCAGCCAATTACCCCAACACTTAACCAATTCCCCAGTTCTTCCTTTATACATTGTTCATTTTTATTCAATAGAAGGTTCAAGGCATACGTTGCCTTAATTCCCTTTAAAACAGTGAGTTTTTTAACTATTTTAATGTGGTGTAGGTGCTTGCTAATGCATCTAATTCCTTGTTTGTTGCTTTTCGGTTTTGCAACAACCACGATTCGACTTCATCCTTTTTAAAAAAGATTTGTTTTCCCTGTGGCTTATAACAAGGTATTCCTCCTGTTGAAGTTAATTTATACATGTAGCTTTTTGAAAGCCCAGTGAGTAGCAAAACTTCAGATACATTTAATACATTCTTCTGTGTGAGCAGTAGTGCTTCAATGTTTTCAAGCTTCACGACTAATTCTTTTAATATATCCATTTTCTTAGTGCTTAAAAATTAGAATAGGATTAACTACTCTTGTTTAAGTATACAAGGCAAATAAATGAAGAAAGGGATATGAAAAGAATAGATAGGGGTTTATAGCTCTATACTATAAACTGTTTTTAAAAAAGGCGGTCAATTATACTAAATTCTTTCGGCTTGCCTTGTTTATTTCCACGATAGTTCTCTTTTAACTGAGCTAGATTTTTGGCATCTGTAAAACAAATTATTGCTGTAGCCCAAATTCTTGAAGTTGATGATATTTTATTATTCTCAAAAAGTGAATCAATAAAATATGCTAGCAAATTCTTTTTCCCAATCCACTGTATTGGTTTAATGGTCGTGGCTTCTCTCTTGCTAAAAGCATTGATAAATTGCTCTTGAGTTGTTTTAGGGCATATTAGTTCATTCACCTTTAGATTGTTGTAAATGGCTGGTAATTCCTTGTCTGGATTGGCTATCCATTCATAGCTTGTCTTTTTACTCAACTTACTATACTCAGCTTGAAGATAACTCAACTCTTCTTCTAAGTATGGCATCTGTTTTTTAATTTCTTGGATTACAATTTCATCTTCGTATTTCATATACATTGTCATCCATACTATATCAATATATTGCTCTAGCTTTTTTTTTCTTGCTTTTGGAAGTAGTAATGGTAACTCCTTTGCCCATTTAGTAAACATATCTATTATGTTATTTATGATTTGCACCTCTTGATGAGGTGTCACTTTTTCAATAGCCGTTTCTAAGTTTTTAACCACTTCTGGAAACTGCTTTAATCCTTCTTCAGGATTATCCATTACCCATTCAGCAATTGCCCAATATCGGTGTTTATCATTTTCAGTCATCGTGTTATCGTTTAATACTTGGGATACGCTTAACTGCCTCTTGCTTTTTCTTATCTATAATGCGAGCATAGACTTGCGTTGTTTTAAGCTCAGAGTGTCCTAAAAGCTTGCTTACTGTATAAATATCAGTGTCATAAGTTAATAGCATGGTTGCAAATGTGTGCCTAGCGCAATGGAAGGTTATGTTTTTTGTCACGCCAGCCTTAAGAACCCATCTTGAAAGAGCCACGTTCATATATGCTGAATACTTCAGGCCGACAAAAACTATTTCACTTTTGTTTTGATTAGGTTCACCTAAATAGGAAAACGCTTCTTCCGATATATCTAAATATTCTAGTGCTCTTGTTTTCTGTTGATGAAATGTTATGCGAACACCTTCTTTGCTAGCTTCAATTTCACCCCAAGTTAATTTATGAATATCAGACCACCTTAAACCTGTTAGACAAGAAAATAAAAACGCACGTTTTAGAACATCGTAACGACACTCTTCTTTTTCAATGGCTCTGACTTCTTCGATAGTTAGAAATTCTCTTTCTTTTTGAATAACACGAGGCACTTTTACATCAATACTCGGATTAAATACGATTATTCTATCCTTAACTGCCTGATGTAATGCAGCCTTTATTTTAGAATAGTATGATGCAACAGAAGAAGAGGATAATTGCCCTCCATTTTTCTTAACAGCTTTCTTTGTTAGGTGTTCTAAAAAACTAGAACAATAGTGTTCGTCAATTTCTTGAAACGTAATACGGTTTCCAGAAAAATTGATTAAATGTTTTAGTGCGCTATCCCAATTCCCATAATTTCCTTTTGACTCAAGACGATTTTGTGCAAGATGTTTAAAGTAGTCAATGAAATCAGCTTTTGACTTTGTTTTTGTAATGAAGCCATATTGTCCATTCTGAATGTCAAGTTCACGCTTAGCTTTAATATTGCTGGCTAATTTAAGGGTTTCCTTATTCTGCTGCCTTTCAATATTATCTTTTGGATTATCTACAAGATATAGGTTGAGGTATTCATAATCACGAATCGTCTTTGTTTTGCCCTCTAAGTTTATGCTAGAGCCTTTATAGATTTCTAGAAACAGACTGATTCTACCCTTGCTTGTTTGTTTGCGTTTTCTTAAGTGAACCCTCATTTGCGGTTATTTGATGCTATAATTAAGGCTAAGATAAAAAATAGCCGCAATAATTCATCAAGTAACCGCAATTATTAGTTAACAAAAAGCAGATATGATTCTATAATATGTAGTAAATGAAAGGAAAAGGTAACTAATGGAAATAAACTTTACTTTCCGATACAGAAATGCGAGAAGATATGACCCAGGATATCATCTGCATGTATAGCTCCCGTGATGGAGCCGAGGTGGTGAAGGGATTCACGAACGTCTATGGCGACTAGGTCGGAGGGGAGGTCCGTAGCAAGGCCGGACTTAACGGAGAGGAGGGAAGTTCGGGCTAAGGTGAGGGCTTCGAAGTGGCGTGCGTTCGTAACTATGAGGGAGGCGGCGGAGTCGTCGAGGCCGTGAGAGGAGGAGAGGAGCGATCTTAGGACGGGGATGCCTTCGCCTGTGGTGGCTGAGATTTCCAAGGTCGAAGTTGCCACGGTTATGCTAGGAAATGGTGAATCAGATGATCTTAAGTCGCATTTAGTCCAAACCGCGATTACTTTAACCTCGCTGTCTAATTCCAGCTCGGAGATAGCTTTCTCGGCTGAAGAAACATTTTCGTTCGAAGAGTCGAGAAGATAAAGGACTGAATGAGCAGTTTTTGCTTTTTCTAAGGCGCGACGTATTCCTTCAGATTCTATGGAGTCGGTAGTTGATCGGAGACCTGCGGTATCGATGAAGCGAAATAGAGTTCCGTCGATGACGCACGTGTCTTCGATAATATCACGTGTCGTTCCTGCGATATCGGAAACGATGGCTTTATCTTCTTCGAGGAGGGCGTTTAGGAGAGTCGATTTCCCAGAGTTAGGGGCTCCGAGGATGGCGATAGGGACTCCCGATTTTATCGCATTTCCAGCTCGAAACGAGTCGGCAAGAGACCCCACCCGTAAAAGTAAATCGTACACTAGTGAATTAAACCTCTTTCTATCTGCGAACTCAACATCTTCTTCCGAAAAGTCAAGCTCGAGTTCTAGGAGTCCGGCAAACCCGATAAGAGATTCGCGCAAAGCTCCGATTTCGCGAGAAAACCCGCCTCGCAGTCCTTCAATAGCAAGTCTATGTGCTCCTCGATGTTCCGAAGCTATAAGATCGGCAACCGCTTCGGCCTGCGAAAGGTCGAGTCGTCCATTTAAAAAAGCGCGCTGAGTAAACTCGCCCGGTCCCGCAAGGCGGCACCCTACGAGCACGAGTAGTCGTACTACCTCCGCTTGAATGAACGTAGATCCGTGGATATTAAACTCCACAGTATCCTCTCCGGTGTAGGAGCGAGGACCGCAAAGAACTAAAGCTAGACCCTCGTCAATAATTTCGCCTTCTTCCGATAAAATACGTCCGAACACGACACTCCGATCAAATTCACGACTTAAGGCCTTAGAAAACACGGCTGACGAAAACTCAAGCGCACTAGGCCCTGACACCCTCACCACGGCAATTCCTCCTGCTCCAGGAGCGGTAGAGATTGCGACTATTGTTGAGCCATCGAGGGCTTGAGGCATGGTGTTTTTCACGAGATAAAATTTCTAAGTGCAAAAGTGGGGTAAAAAGGGGGAGGAAAGAGGTGGTTTGGTCTAAATTTGCGGCGCATTACACACCAGAAATAAACATCAGCATCCCATGAGCGTTCTTGTAAATAAAGATTCTAAGGTTATCGTCCAAGGTTTTACGGGTGGAGAGGGGACTTTTCACGCAGGCCAAATGATTGATTACGGCACTAACGTAGTCGGCGGTGTTACTCCTGGGAAAGGCGGTCAAACCCATCTCGGGAAACCCGTTTTCAATACGGTTCAAGATGCGGTTCAAGAGACTGGAGCTGATGTGAGCATCCTTTTCGTTCCTCCCGCTTTCGCAGCTGATGCGATTATGGAGGCAGCGGACGGTGGCATCAAAGTCATTATTTGTATCACCGAAGGTATCCCAGTTGCGGATATGGTGGGCGTAAAGCAATACATAGATCAGCGCGACTGCACGCTTATCGGCCCTAACTGCCCTGGCGTTATGACGGCTGGCGAGGCGAAGGTGGGCATCATGCCTGGTTTCATATTCGAGCCCGGCAARGTGGGCATCGTGTCGAAGTCCGGCACYCTYACCTATGAGGCGGTGGATCAGTGCACTAAGGCAGGTTTAGGCCAAACCACAGCTATCGGCATCGGCGGCGACCCTATCATAGGCACCACGACCCTTGACGCTGTCAAGCTACTTATGGCTGACGACGATACTAAGGGCATTGTGATGATAGGCGAGATCGGGGGGGACCTCGAAGTAAACGCCGCTCGCTGGATTAAAGAGCACGGAACGAAGCCAGTAGTAGGCTTCATCGCGGGCGTTACCGCTCCTAAAGGCCGCACGATGGGGCATGCCGGAGCTATCGTGTCCGGAGAGGACGAGACTGCCGAAGCGAAGAAGCGCGTCATGAGCGAGTGCGGAATCCACGTCGTGGACAGCCCAGCTCATATCGGCTCTAAAATGGCCGAGCTACTAGGGTAGGAAACCGAACCGAGCCGAACCTTACCGATTTTAACTTATTGGATCACAATTTTCGTGGGTTTTAACCCCTCACCTCCCAAGAAGTACACTCCTGGAGGTAAGTGACTTAGATTTAGACTCACACTAATGCTAGTTAATTCTAAATTTAGAATTTGAGAGCCTTGAATGTCGTACAAATACATTTCAATGGGAAGCCTAGCAGACTCCGGTATTGTTATTGAAAACCCACCTTCATTAGGATTAGGACTTATACGAACACGATTATTATCAACAGTTAATTCATCCTTTGATAAGATTAAGTTACAGTTATCATCAATTAAAAGACCTTCCTCATGGTTATAATTAAGAGTCCCCCACCAAATATCTAAATAACTATTTTGATAATAAATATCATCATCGTTATAGCAAGTTAATACATTCGTATACGGATTGATTGGTTCCCACCCTGATGAGTTGCAGATGTTAGCAGCCATATATGGATATGTCGGGCGAATTAACCCTCTATCTCCACCAATGCCTTCAACCCACATCCACTTTTTATATGTATCATATGAAAAGTAGTATGCGTTTCTATATTCTAAATCTAATTGAATTGATTTAATACTATCCAGAACGATAAAAGCTGACAATCCTGGTTGAATATAAAACTCTGGAGAGATAAAAAATTCTAACGTATCACCAACGGATATATTAAAGTCGTAAATAATATATTCTTGACCAACATTTAAGTCGCATATTCCATACATATACCATTCCTCATCTATTGGTATAAAATATATTTTTCGATCTTCAGATTCTCTTATGTATCCAACATGATCAAATGGTGCATAACCTGATAAATTGCCTACTTCTTTTGCAAATAGTTTGAAATGCAAAATCGAGTCTATTACCTCACTACCATCAATCTTCCAAGTCACAGTTGACATTCCTTCAAACCCAAACCCTGGCCAGAAGGCATTATCAGTCCAAACCGGATTCCCTTCAAAATTAAAAGGCGTGTAAGGCACATCTTGCGCGATTACGGAGCTCGACACTAACAACGTCATTACA
>NVXE01000008.1 GCA_002746975.1 Bacteroidota bacterium
TGATAACAGGACTATCTAGTACTACATCTTGGTCACACTCGATAGTGTAATCTAATGGGGTAACTATTGAAGGAGCTGTTGTGTCGACAAGACGTAAGATTTGGTCGTATACTGAAGAGTTTCCACACTCATCAGTAGCTATGTACGTACGCATATACATTCCTACTGGTTTTACACATCCTCCGCTGAACTCCATGTCTGTGAAAGTAATGGTAACTTCTCCTCCACAACTATCATCTCCTGTTACGTAGATGTTGTTGTCTGGATAATCGCTACACTCAATTTCAAGTAATGGATCTCCTGTCATTACAGGGGCAACGTTGTCAAATACTGTTACAATTTGCTCGGCAGTTGAAGAATTTCCACAATCATCAGTGAAGGTATACTCACGACGAACGCTATAACAACCTGCGCCTTGAACATCGAAAGTCTCAATATTAAYCCATGAAACAGTAACGTCTGAATCGCAATTGTCAGTCTCAGYATGTGAGCCATACTCTACAGAAGCATCGTAATCTTCACAAGATACACTTGCATCYTCMGCTGCGCCATATGGAGCAGTATCGTCGATGACAGTAATTGTTTGGTCTAAAGACATAGAGTTMYCACAACGGTCTKYAGCTGTCCAAGTACGGGTGAAAGTACGRGTACCTTCTGTATTWRAATCRTCWCCWRWACAWGTGTAARWCAGATCGCYATCAACGTAAGTTATKRWAATYRTYKSAKMRCCCCAACAATCTGTAGCTCCACAGTTGTCAGTAGCTGTAGCCTCACCTGCAGCAGATGTAGAAACATCAGCGCTGCAATCTTGAGGGTTMGCAGAAACTGTGTAATCTGCTGGAACAGTTAACTCAGGAGCTGTAATATCGTATAAAYTAACGTACTGCTCTGTCTGAGTAGARTTACCRCAGTCGTCGGTAGCTGTCCAKRWWCKWAKCATGCTRTATGGGCAACCTCCTGAAGCACAAATGCTGGTTACAGAATAAGTCACTGCACCACAGTTATCAGTAGCAGTGATAGGTAGGTAGGTAATGTCATTTCCATCACCAGCAGAGCACTCAACTGTAACGCTGTAGTCATAAGCATCAAATACGGGAGCTGTAGTGTCTATAATTGTAATCGTCTGAGTAGCTGATGAAGCATTGCCGCAGTCATCAGTAGCTGTGAACACACGAGTAATAATATAGTCGCCTGCACAGTAACCAGTAATAGTAGTCTCTACAACATCTATGGTAACATCTCCACAGTTGTCTGTAGCAGTAGCTGCATCCATAGGATGAGCGTCTGAACATTCTGCTGTGTAATCAGCTGGGATGCTAAGAACTGGAGCGGTAGTATCTACTATAGTAATAACCTGAGATGCTGAGGAAGCGTTACCGCAATCGTCAGTAGCTGTGAAAACACGTGTAATTGTGTAGTCTCCAGCACATAATCCAGGAGTCGTAGTCGAGACAACATCTATAGTAACATCGCCACAGTTATCTGTAGCGGTTGCAGCATCCATAGGGTGATTGTCTGAACACTCTGCTGTATAATCCGCTGGGATACTAAGAACAGGTGCAGTAGTGTCTACTATAGTAATCGTCTGGGTAGCTGAAGTAGAATTTCCACAGTCATCAGTAGCAGTAAACTCGCGAGTAATAGTGTAGTTACCTATACAAGAACCTGCTATAGTAGTCTCTAATACTGAAATACTAGGGTCACTACAGTTGTCGGTAGCTGTAGCGGCATCCATAGGATGATTGTCTGAACACTCTGCTGTATAGTCAGATGGAATACTAAGGACCGGTGCAGTATCATCAACTAAAGTAATAACCTGATCAGAGGTAGATGTATTGCCACAATCGTCGGTAGCGGTGTAAGTACGAAGGTAAGTCCCGATAGGAGTTACACAACCACCACTTACCTCAACATCAACATAAGTGATAGAAGTAGAACCACAATCATCTGATGCGGTAGCATAAACAATCCCGTTAGGATATTCATCACACTGAATAGTAATCGAAGGGTCGTTAGTGAGAACAGGAGCAGTAGTATCTACAATAGTGAAAACCCCTGAAGTTGTAGAAGAATTCCCACAATCGTCGGTAGCGGTGAAAGTAACTGTCGTTGAGCCAGTTAACCCGCAATCGTCAGAAAATGAATCGAAATTATTACTGAAAGTAACATTTCCACAGTTGTCTGAAGCTAAGGCCCCTCCATTTGAAACTAACCATGCCTGAAAAGCATCTATATTTCCAGATCCATCACACTCAACCGTAGCATCTGATGCTGCAGTGTCAATTGATGGAGCGGTAGTATCCTCGATAGTTAAAGTCTGTGTATGTATACTCTCGTTTCCACAAACGTCGGTAGCAGTCCAACGACGGATAAGAGTATAGCTATCTGGACATTGGCCGTCAATCCTGACCTCTCCAGAATAAGCAATGGTAACATCGCCAACGCAGTTATCTGTAGCGATAACCTCACTGTTGTCTGCCACAGCAGGTACAGCATCACACTCAGCAGTAACGTCAAGTGGACCAGCTGAAATTACTGGTGCAGTAGTATCGTTGCGATCAACACGAACTGTAGTTGATAATACACGTCCGCAATCAAGATCTATAGCTGTATAAACAAATTCAGCATATTCCTGACACTCTAACTGTTCTTCAACACAGTTGTCTAAATCAATAACGATATCACCTGAAAGACCATTAACCGCCGTGCCGTTAATAAGTCCATTCCAAGCAAACCATCCTCCTAAACCGTAATTACAGTTGTGGTTGTTTACTCCATCACCAAGCTGAAAACGCTTGTTATAAGATGAAGGCATATGTGAAATCTGAAGAACTCCAGAAAGATCACCATCACCAAGAAGGAAAGAACCTTCAGCAAGATCAAATACAGAAACTGCAGAAGTATCTACAGGACAAGGTGGGTATCCAGAAATAAGTAATGAATGCATAGGGCTAAGAGCTAACCAGTCTGCTGCATTATCCTCATTATCAAATCTAGCATCGATATGGAATATCTGAGCCGCATTATCGCGACAATAAACTGTTCCAACTAGGCGTGCAGATCCAGAATTAGGTGTGTGTACAAATTGTAATGGATTATTTGGATCCTCTACAAAGTAATCACTATCCGTAATGCCAGCAGCACTTAAACCGTAAATACGAAGTGCGGCATCTGTAACTCCAAACTCATCAGGAGCAAGGGAGCTGTTCATTTTTGCCGTGTAACCTTCACACTCGGTTTGGACTGCAGCTCCACCAGCTACTTCACTATTAGATGATAGCATGGTGCAGAACACATCATATGTGCTCCCTGTACATAGGTTAGCGGCAGTTAATGTAGTAGCTACATTGCCTGATAAATATTCAGCACAAGATGTAGGAAGGTCTTCTGCACACTGGACCTCATAAGAAGGTAGTGCACTAGAAAAAATAATAGGACAAACGGGACCACAAGGGTCTCCACCTGATTGAGAGGTTTGTGCAAAGAGGGAAGATAACCCTAGTAAGCACGCAGGAAATAGAAATAACAGTTTTCGCATAATAATACGGTTTGGTTTAGATTCAACATAGCAATACTCAAAGACAAGTGCAAACATAGTACATAAAAATAAGATACGCAAATATTAATTGAATTTAGTTAGTGGATATAGATAAGAACATAGTATATTTGCAACCTCTTAAACGGTACTATAGCTCAGTTGGTAGAGCAATGGACTGAAAATCCATGTGTCCTAGGTTCGAATCCCAGTAGTACCACTATAATAAGACAAAGAAGTCCGCACAGTGTGCGGGCTTTTTTTGTGAAGGGTATTTTGAATATCGCTGAATGTAATTAGGTAAGGGGAATCGAAATAGTCGAACTTTGTAATTGAAGGTCCGAAAATGATAAGCGTTGTATCGACATATTGGGAGGTTGAACTCGAACGGGTGGCCGGGAATAGTTCTGGGGTCGTCATTGTCGCAGATAGTAAGTTACCGAGAAGCTACTCTAAATGCGTTATTGATATATGTCAGAAACTGACTAATGTGTCACTTATCGAGATAGAGGGAGGTGAGAAGTCTAAGACTCTAATTACCGTTAATAATATATACGACTTTCTTGATGTGTCAGGAACAGATAGAAAAAGCGTGTTGGTTTGTTTGGGTGGAGGGACTATAACTGATCTTGGAGGATATGTAGCTAGTACCTATAAAAGAGGTATCAGTTTGGTGTTGATCCCTACCACGGTATTAGGGATGGTTGATGCTGCAATAGGTGGTAAAACTGGTGTTAACCGGTTAGTTAAAGGTAGTGGTGGTGTTATGAAAAATCAGATAGGCACGTTTTATCAATCTTCTCTGACAGTATTAGACCAAACCTGGCTTTCCTCACTCCCACCAGATGAAATAAGAAGTGGTTGGGCAGAGATGGCGAAACATGCTTTGCTCGTAGGTGGTGCACATCTAAACGAGTTTATGAAAGTTTCAAGTAATTTAGGAGGGATAGGGAAATTTCTTAAAGAGTCTGCAGAAATAAAAGAGAAGATTGTATCTCGAGATGAAAAGGAAAACGGAGAACGAGCGTCATTAAATTTAGGGCATACAATAGGTCACGCATTAGAAAGCTTGAGCTTAGATAATGAAAGTAATGAGTCGCACACTAAACATGGGGAAGCAGTCGCTTGGGGGCTAGTTTTTGCACTTGAGTCCTCAGTATTCAAACTAGGGTTCAATAGAGACCTCGCTTCTAAGCTTCAAGAGTGGATCGTGACAGGTATTGAAAAACAAATTGAATTAAATAGTTCAGTAGAAGTTTGGTCTAAAATGTGCGGAGATAAGAAAAACGTGAACGGCAACGTTAGAGATGTATTACTACGAGCTCCTGGAGACATCATCTGGGACTTCGAATGGAAGTGGGAGGAATTCACAATCTTATGGGAGCAATTCCGCGAGAAATACACCTGAACCGTCTACTAATAAATATCTTTGCAGTCAAATGGAACAAACCGCAGCTGAGTTAGCAGTACTTCTAGAAGGGTCTGTTTCTGGAAATCCAGAAGCAAGAGTCCGTAAACTAGGGAAGATAGAATCCGCCGGTGCGGGGTCAGTAACTTTCTTAGCTAACATGGAATATGAGAAGTTCGTTTATACCTGCGGAGCAACAGTAGTGGTAGTGGGACGTGATTTCAAACCTAAACAACCTCTTCCAATCGGCATGACGTTAGTAGTCGTTGAAGATCCATACCGATCTTTCGCTAGACTACTGGAATCATACGATAATATTCTGAAACGAGACGAAGGTATTCATTCATCTGCAACTGTGCACCCCGACGCTATTATAGGAAAGGGTTGCGCCATAGGGCCTGGAGTTGTAATAGATAAGGGCGCGGTAATTGGAGATAGGACTGAACTACGTGCACACGTATATATAGGTAGGGACGTGACGATAGGTTGTGACTCGATGCTTTTCTCCGGGGTTAGAATTCTAGACAGATGTGGAGTAGGTAACCGTTGTACTATTCAGGGTGGAACTGTAGTCGGATCTGATGGCTTCGGGTTTGCTCCTAAAGACGATGGTTCATACGCAAAAGTCCCTCAGACTGGAAACGTAATTATTGAGGATGATTGTGATTTAGGAGCCCTTTGTGCTCTAGATAGGGCGACACTTGGTTCTACCATCATTCGCAGTGGGTGCAAGTTAGACAACCTCATTCAGGTGGCACATAATGTAGTTATAGGAGAGAAAACCGTTATTGCAGCCCAAACAGGCATTGCTGGATCTACTACTATAGGCTCTCAATGTATGATAGGTGGGCAAGTGGGGATAGGCGGGCACTTGAAAATTGCGAATGGATCTAGAATTGCCGCTAAGTCAGGAGTATCTGCAAGCCTGCTTACACCAAATGGTACTTACCAAGGAAACCCGGCAATGCCTATAAAAGCATTCCAAAAATTCCAAATTGCTCTTCGTAGGCTTGTTAGATTTGAGAAAAACAATAGTGGGGAAAGAAATCAAAGAGACCAAGAAACTCAAAATATATGATTCAATCTAATAAGCAACACACACTTAAAGATATCGCTGTCTTTAAAGGAGTGGGATTGCATACTGGTGAAATGTGCACTTTAACAGTATTGCCTGCTGAAGTTAACCACGGATATAAATTCCAAAGAACTGATATCGATGGAGAGAATATCATTGACGCATGCTCTAAAAACGTAATATCTACTTTAAGAAGTACGACACTTGGAAAAGGTAAGGTCGAGGTTCATACTACTGAGCATATTCTCGCTGCGTTATACGCTTCTGGTATAGATAACGCTTTGATACAGCTAAATGCAAGAGAAGTTCCTATCCTCGACGGTAGTGCTCAGTTGATTATTGAAAACTTTGAGAAGATAGGTACAGTAGAACAGGACGGAGATCGAAAATTTTATCGAGTAGTGAAGAACATTAGCTTTATAGACAAGGAAAGCGATGTTGAAATGCTAATAGTTCCAAATGAGGATGATAATAATGGGTTACGACTAACTGTTATGGTCGATTACAATAGCCCTGTTCTGGGCACCCAACACGCGAGACTAGAATCGCTGTCAGAATTTGCAAAGGAAATAGCGCCCTGTAGAACTTTCGTATTTATGAAAGAGGTTAAGAAGTTAGCTGAGCAAGGGTTGATTAAAGGTGGAGATGTCGATAACGCTGTAGTTCTTGCGGAAAGACCTTATTCAAAGGACGAACTTCAATCGATTGCCAATTCTATGGGTAGGGACGAACTTGGAGTGGTCGAAGATGAAGCTGGTGTTGTAAGCACATCAGCTCTTAGATTTCGAAACGAACCTGCTCGACACAAGCTACTGGACATCTTAGGAGACTTAGCATTAACTGGACGTTATCTTCAGGGACATATTCTTGCTGCTAGGCCTGGACATAAAGCTAATGTCGAATTTGCTAAGGCTATTAGTAAGAAAATTAGTGATTTTGAAAGCAAACCCAATCTAAGAACTGATAGAGAGCCCTTGCTCGACATTAATGCTATTTCAAGACTTCTACCGCATCGTTACCCCTTCTTGCTTGTAGATAGCATCCTAGAGATGAACAAAAATAGTATTATAGGAGTTAAGAACGTATCTATGAATGAACCGTTCTTTCAAGGTCACTTCCCTGACAATCCAGTAATGCCAGGAGTTCTACAGGTTGAAGCCATGGCACAAGTAGGAGGAGTATTTGCTCTTTCAAGTGTAGACGAACCTGAATTTTGGTCTACATACTTTATGAAAATAGACGATGTCAGATTCAAACAAAAAGTCCTACCTGGAGATAGCATAGTTTTCCACCTAGAATTAATATCACCTATTAGAAGAGGATTAGTGCACATGCAAGGAAAGGGATATGTCAGAGGAAAGCTTGTTTCACAAGCCATATTACTTGCACAAGTAATAAAAGACAGAGTACCTTCAGAACTTAAAGAGGATTAGAAACATATGTCATCATTAATCAGCCCTCAAGCTTTCGTACACGAAAAAGCCTCCATTGGTGAAAATGTCGTTATTGAACCCTTTTCATTTATAGGACCAAACGTTACTATAGGTGACCGTACTCATATAGGTCCAAATGTCTCAATAATTGAGAGCACCTCTATAGGGAAGGATTGTAAAATATTCTCGGGGGCTGTCATAGGCGCCGAACCTCAAGATCTTAAATTCGATAACGAGTTGACAACTGTCGAGATAGGAGATAGAACTATAATACGAGAGTGTGTGACTATACACCGAGCTACATCCGACCGATTAAAGACCGTTGTTGGAGATGATTGTCTAATCATGGCATATGTTCATATCGCTCATGACGTTAAAGTGGGCAACCACGTCATTCTCGCAAATGCTGTCAACGTAGCCGGGCACGTAACAATTGATGACTGGGTAATTGTCGAGGGTATGGTAGGAATACAGCAATTCGTAAGAATAGGCGAACACGCTTTCGTTGCAGGTGGCTCCCTCGTACGAAAAAACATACCTCCATATATAAAGGCAGCGAGAGAACCCCTCTCCTACATCGGAGTTAATTCTATAGGACTGAGAAGAAGAGGGTTTGACCTAAGTAAAATCCAAAGAATAGAAGATATTTACAGAACGCTGTATGTTCAGAACGCAAATATGAGTCAAGCGCTAAAGGTCGCGGATGCAGAATTCCCCGCTTGTGTAGATAAGGACTTCGTTCTAGGCTTTATTCGCGAGTCAGACAAGGGGATTATCCGAGGACCATTCTAAAAAACACGAATTACCCTTAAATTTTCACCGTACGCAAATAACTTATTTTCAGCTAGTTACTTCAGAAAATGATGTTTTTTTACAAAAAAATGTAACTTATTTAGAAACATAGCAGTAAAAGAGAGTGAACTTTTTTTTACCCTATCAATCTTTATAAGATGAACAAATTTTATTCAACCCTTGCTGCTATCGCAGTTCTTACGACAGGAAACCTTCTGGCTCAGGATGTTACTGTTTTATCTAACTCAATGGATGCTACTTCAGCTTTCGACTGCTCTTATGATGTAAAAGACGCTGACAAGACTATCCTTTTAAACGGTTCTTCTGCAACCCAAATTTTCACAGCATGTACTGATGGAAAACTTTTGGAAGTTTCATTAGACATTAAAGGATTAAATGATCGTGGAACTTACACTGTTGAGGTACGCTCGATGAATGGTGAAGTACTTGATATCGCTCGTTTCAAAAAGGAACAAGTTTTAGATGGAAAAGTATCTCTTCCAATGCAGACACACGTTAAAGCTGGATCACGCTACATGT
Source organism: Bacteroidota bacterium (assembly GCA_002746975.1). GTDB lineage: Bacteria > Bacteroidota > Bacteroidia > Flavobacteriales_D > Sanyastnellaceae > UBA974. Next base: position 8,784 of record NVXE01000008.1, read on the forward strand.
TAAACATTTCTGCCGAAATTGGATACGACTTAAACCTTCGTGCTAAGCTTGGTCCAATGGGGACACTCACTTTAGATGGTACTCCATACCGCGGACAGCTTGCAGGTAAGTTTGGTTTTAAAAATGTTGAGGCTTCAACTCTTTCTAACGATTCCGGTCGTGCTTCAGACGGATCAGGAGATGACACTATTATACCATTAAATAAATCTGCAAACGGTCTTTGTAACACTGAAGTTTACAAGAACACTGGACGTATCGCTTCTACTGGAGAGACAGTGGCTCAGACATTCACTGCTTGTGCAAATGGATTTTTAAACCAGGCTTCTGTTCGGGTTCAACATATCGATGGTGACTTCGTAGGTCGTTTTAGTGTAAGAGACTCACACAATAACATCCTTGTAGCTCAAAATATATCAGCACGTAATGTTAAGGACGGAGTTCTCGTAGTTCCTATGCACATTAAAGTTCGTAAGGGCTTTACATATACTATAGGCGTTAAGTCAATTCGTGGAACTCGTCTTGCAATATTTTCAAACAACGATATAGCTGACGCTTTGGGCACTTGTTCATTCAATGGTGCTAAACTTGATGTGAATATGTGTTTTTCTGCTCTTATCAAAAAGAACCCAGAGAATGACACTCCTTCTACTATAATCGAGCCTACTCTTAAAGTAACAGCTTTCCCTAACCCTTTTGAGAACGAGTTAGGTATTCGTATCGATGGAATTGAAGAGGGAAAGGTTATCGTTCAGCTAATCGACTTCGCAGGAAACGTTCTTCGTTCTGACCTGATCAACATAGACCCAGACAACAAAGTAATTTCTTTCGACACTGACGATATCGATGAGGTAGGATTCTACTCTCTACGTGTAGTTCACGGAGATGATGTTACTCACACAACCGTAATCAAACACTAAACTTAAAGCTTAACACCCTACTAACAACATAAGAAAAGGCTCAATCCATAACGGGTTGGGTCTTTTTTTTATATGAACTTTTTCTGCCAATTCCAGGCATCTTTTAATGACTCTTCAAGAGAACGTTTGGTGTACCATCCCAGTTCTGATTTGGCCCTTAAAGACTCAGACCAAATAGAAACTACATCACCAGACCTTCTACCTCCTAATACATGTGGAACAGAAACTCCATTAACTTTTTCAAATGCTTTAATCACTTCAAGGACAGAAGTACCCACCCCAGTTCCAAGGTTAAATGCTCTACAAAATGGTCTATTTATCTGTGACTTATCGAATAAAAAATTAATGGCAGATACATGTGCTTCTGCTAAATCCATGATATGTAGATAGTCTCTTACACAAGACCCGTCTGGTGTTGGATAATCTGTACCAAATACTATGAGTGGTTTGCTTAATCCGGCTGCAGATTTGCAGATATATGGAACCAAATTATTTGGAACGCCTTTTGGAGATTCTCCTATTACTGATGAAGGGTGTGCTCCTATTGGATTAAAATACCTGAGTAAGACTGATTGAAAGGTTTGTTTCGTTACTCTTTTTGTGTGGTCTTGTATCAGCCTCTCACACTCTTGCTTAGTAAAACCGTATGGCGAAACAGCAGGAAGGATGGGTGAGCTTTCATTGACAGGGACATTCTCAGGCTCGCCATAAACTGTGCAACTAGAAGAAAATACTAGTTTACTTACTCCTTTCTCCTTCATGACTTCGAGTAAGACTCTAGTACCTCCTATATTATTGTCTTTATAAAGATCAGGTTTCTCTACACTTTCTCCTACAGCTTTTAATGCTGCAAAATGAATAACTCCGGTTATGGGAGTCCCATTTTCTAATTCCGACTGAAAAACATCTCCTAGGCTTTCTTTATCTCTACAATCCACTTGATAGAATGGCACATCATAATCTACTAACGACCTTATACCTTCGATCGCACTAATATCAGAATTACATAAATTATCTAGCAGAATCACCCTAAACCCAGCTTTCTCCAATGATACTGCGGTATGAGACCCTATATATCCCGCTCCACCAGTAACTAAAATCGATTCCGTTCTATTCATACACCAAATTAACAACTAGAAACAGTTCATACATTAATTAGATGTAACCTTTTATTAGAAACACTCGTAAACTATAATATGCTCGCTCCATTTGACTTAACATATCTAGAAGATGCTTTCCAAGGAAATCAGCGCTTAGTAAACGGAATTATTGAACTATTCCTAAAACAAAGCCCTGGTTACTGTGAAATGCTCGAAAACAAAGTAAACTCAGACGAGCTGGATTCTTTACATATTGTTGCACACACTTTGAAATCAAGTGTACAAATGTTGGGTTTAAAAGATACTGAGGAACTCGTATTAGGAATTGAGAGTCGGTCAAAATTTTCAGAAAATACTTCAGAGCTACCTGGAATGGTTTTTGAACTTATTTATGAATTAAAAAGAGCCCATACTGCTCTAAATTTATATCTTTCTTCATCAAATGAAGGAGGAGCTTTTAATTCTGAAGTTGCTTAAAGAACAACTTCATCCTAGCTCTAAATATACAGAAGACCCCATACATAAAAAACCTATTGCATAACCGCTATAGACTTCACTCATTGTATGTGCTTTCAAATAAAGACGACTCCAGCCTAAAATTCCTCCTGCCAAAATTATAATGGATATCCAATCCATATCGAAAGAATTATATCGCAGTGCAACCACTAAAACTGCAGCCAAAACACCACCAGAAGCTAGCATGTGCATGCTTAACTTAAACTTAAAGGTGATCAGCCATCCAACTAATATTGAAATTACAAGTCCTAAAAGAAGGGATCTGTACAAAATAGGAATAAAGATTCCTGTTATCTCTAAAGACAAAATATAAGCTAGCAAATAATAAGATAGTACAATAAAAAAAGGTACCGCTCTTTCTTTTCTATTTCTAATATCTAAATCCGATATCATTTTTCTTTTATGCATAAAAAAAAGAGATACTGCAGGTGCCAACGAGTTTATTGCAATTATTAAAGTTAGATAGAAGAAAACCTCAAATCTATGTGAAAGATATGGGTCGAAATGTAAAAGAAGGAATAGAGATGTAAGGGGCATTAAGAGTGGATGTAGGACAGCCGATATAAATTTTGCTAGAAAATTCATGAGTTTAAATTCAAATTTCCTTACGTAGTCTTGCGACTGAAATACCTAGTTGCTCTCTATATTTAGCAACAGTTCTTCGAGCGATATGATAACCTTTTGAGTTAAGTATGAGACCGAGTTTTTCATCGGTCAAAGGTCTCTTCTTATCCTCGTCATCTATTGAATCCTGAAGTATTCTTTTAACTTCTCTAGAGCTAACATCCTCACCGCTATCAGTTGACAGACTTTCAGAGAAAAAGGTTTTGAGTAAAAATGTTCCATACGGAGTTTGGACGTATTTACTGTTAGCGACTCTAGATACAGTACTAATATCCATACTAATTCTCTCAGCAATATCCTTGAGTATCATAGGTTTGATATCTGTCTCATCACCACTTAAAAAGTAAGCTTCTTGGTGTTCCACTATTGCCCTAATTGTCTTGAGTAGAGTAAGTTGTCTTTGATGAATAGCATCTACAAACCACTTAGCAGCGTCGACCTTTTGTTTAACGAAGCTAAGAGCTTCCATCTGAGATTTAGATGTTTTGGCTCCGCTAGAATATGTATCCATCATCTCTTTGTACGAAGGGCTAATTCTAAGTTCGGGAGCATTTCTTTGGTTTAAAGAAACATGAACTTCGTCGTCTTGAATACTTAAAAGAAAATCTGCAACTACATGCTGAACCATCCTTGAGGAATCACTTCCTGCATTTCCTGGACGAGGGTTCAATTTTTTAACTTCCTCTAGAGCTGACTTTAGTACTTCATCTGAAATATCCAGTTTTAGGGTTAGAGTTTCATAGTGTTTCTTTGAAAAAATATCAAAATGATTCCCTAAAATATTTTCTGCAATAGAAAGAACTTCAATCCTTTCTTCATCATTCTTTTCCTTAAAAACCTCAATCTTTCGCTGAATCTGAATTAATAAACAATCTTGAACACTGACAGCTCCTACGCCTGCGGGGTCTAAGGTTTGGACGATTGCAAGTGCGGACTCAAGATCCTTTTTCTCTACCATCAAATTCTGAGTGAAGGCCAAATCATTTACTATACTTTCTAAATCTCGCCTCAAATACCCATCATCATCTAGCTGACCTATGATGTGTTCTCCTAACATACGTTGAGTTTCATCTAGCCGATGCAAGCCCAATTGACTAATTAACAGCTCCCTAAATGTTGCACCAGCTCCAAGCGGAATATCCTTATCCTCAATATCCAAACCATGATTACTAATGCTTGTTTTATAATCAGGAGTTTCATCGTCTAGATATTCCTCAAAATCAAATTCTTCCAATGACTCATCTTTAGGGGACTCTTCCTCTTGAGAGCTTTCTCTCTCATCTTCTTCTAAACCTTCCTCTAAAGCTGGATTTGCTTCTAATTCTTGTTTAATCCTTGCTTCAAGCTCCACAGTAGGCACCTGCAACAACTTCATCAGTTGAATTTGCTGAGGAGATAATCGTTGTAATTGCTTTTGCTGTAGACTTTGTTTTAGCATTAAACTTAATTAAAATTCTGCCGACATAGGCGTTCTTGGGAATGGTATAACGTCTCTTATGTTCGTCATGCCTGTACAATACATTACTAGTCTTTCAAAACCCATGCCAAACCCACAATGTTTCGCTGATCCGAATTTCCTCGTCTCAAGATACCACCAAACATGCTCTTCTGGAATATTAAAGTCTGCGCACTTCTTTTTAAGAACATCTAGACGTTCCTCACGTTGAGACCCTCCTATCAACTCCCCTATTCCCGGAACAAGAACATCCATTGCTGCTACTGTTTTTCCATCATCATTTGCACGCATATAAAATGCTTTAATCTCAGCAGGATAATCAGTAACTATAACTGGTCCACCAACATGCTTTTCGACTAACCACCTCTCGTGTTCGCTTTGAAGGTCAATGCCCCATTCAACAGGAAACTTAAACTTCTTTTTCTTGAATGGCTTGGAGTTCCTAAGTGTATTAATCACCTCGGTATAAGTCATATGTACAAACTCACTTTCTACAACATTACTTAGTCTTTCACGTAGTGAATGAGCATTTCTATCCTTCTCTGGAAGTTGTTTTTCCGCTTGTTTTTCTCTATTTTCCAGGAATACCAAATCATCTTCTCCGTGCTCCATAACATATGCCAGTACGTACTTCAAACAGTCCTCAGCAAGCTTCATATCGTCCTTTAAATCCGCAAAAGCTATCTCCGGCTCTATCATCCAAAACTCAGCTAAATGCCTAGAGGTATTAGAATTTTCAGCTCTAAATGTAGGACCGAAAGTATAAACTTGACCTAACGCCATAGCCGCGAGTTCTGCCTCTAGTTGGCCACTGACGGTCAGGTTAGATGGTTTTCCGAAAAAGTCCTTTTCGAAATCTACTTTACCCTTTTCATTCTTAGGAAGTTCATCAAAATCCAAGGTCGTAACCTTAAACATTTCACCTGCTCCCTCAGCATCTGAACCAGTAATTATAGGGGTATGAATTTGGAAGAATCCCGCTTCATGAAAAAACTTATGTACAGCAAATTGAAGTAAATGTCTAACACGAAATACCGCAGCGAAAGTATTGGTCCTGAATCTTAAGTGAGCTTTTTCACGGAGAAACTCTAGCGAGTGTTTCTTCATTTGAATAGGAAATTCGTCAGGGTCTGCACCGCCTAAAACTTTCAGCTCGACTACTTGAAGTTCAACCGCTTGACCACCTCCTTGACTCTCCACTAAGACACCTACAGCTTCTACAGCGGCACCTGTATTTAACTGTTTTAATACATCGTCTTTAAATTCATCTCTCTGAATAACTAACTGAAGATTATTTAATGTAGAACCATCATTTATTGCAAGGAATCTATCGTTTCTAAACGTTCTAACCCACCCGCAAACAGTCAGTGATTTTTCTGACGTAGGTGTCTCGAGCACCTTAACTATTCGTTGTCTTTCCATGTAAGACAAATATAAGATATGCCCTTTGAATTAATAGATACTGTAGTAACTAAAACCTTCGATAAATGCTAATTTTCGAGCTTTCCGTCTCTTAATCTTATAATACTTTCAGCTCTTTCAGCAATCTCCTCTTCATGAGTAACCATAATAAGTGTATTCCCCCTTTTATGAATCTCATCGAACAACTCCATTATGCCTTGTGAAGTAACTGAATCAAGGTTTCCTGTAGGCTCATCAGCAAAGATAATTGATGGATTCATTACTAAAGCTCGGGCAACTGCAACGCGCTGTCTTTGGCCTCCGCTAAGTTCATTAGGTTTATGAGACATCCTATCACCCAAACCTACTTGATCCAGAACCTCACTTGCTCTAGATATTCTGTCAGCCTTGGGAATACCTGCATAAATCATCGGTAGAGCCACATTTTCTAGGGCAGAATATCTTGGAAGGAGATTGAACGTTTGAAAAATAAATCCGATTTCTTGATTTCTTATTGAAGCTAAAGAATCGTCATCCAGCTCGGAAACATCTTTATTATTTAACAGATAAGTACCTGAAGTTGGAGAATCTAAGCACCCCAATATATTCATTAATGTTGATTTTCCTGATCCCGATGGGCCCATCATTGCTACATATGATCCTTTCTCAATTTCAATATTGAAACCATCTAGGGCTCTTACAGTTGAATCTCCAACTTTATAAAATTTGGAAAGATTTTCTGCTTTAATTATCGGGTATCCCATGTGAGCAAAGTTAAGTCGTGGAAACCGTTATGAAGAAAAGAAGTTGTAAGTTTGAGACAATTGAAACCTTTGTTCATGAAATTTATTTTATCTCTTTTCTTCGCATGCGGATTATACTTTGGATTATCCGCTCAACTTCTTGTCGAGCAACCTTACACCATTGAAGAATACGTAAGTGAAGTTCTTATTGGAAATGGTGTTACTGCTACTAATATAACCTACACTGGTTCAGAAGAACAAATAGGGTACCTTTCTGGAGCAGATGGTTTATTCTCCGTATCTTCAGGACTTGTGTTGAGTACTGACCACGCCACACACCTCAGCGATCCTGGATGTACTGACTCACAGTTTTGTAATGATTGTGCTGGAGCTGGAGTTGATGCAGACCTACTTAATGTCGCAAATTCTGTCCCCCCACTAATAGGACAAGGGTTTTCTGTTAGCTCTGTAAACGATCTGTGTATTTTGGAGTTTGATTTCGAAGCAGGAGGAGATAGTATTTCTTTCAATTATGTATTTGGGTCAGATGAATATTTAACATGGGTTAATACTCAATACAACGACATATTTGCGTTCTTTCTTTCTGGCCCAGGCATTACTGGTCCATACTCTTCACCCTCAGGCTTCCCAGATGGAGCTGTCAACATAGCGCAGGTTCCTAACAGTGACCCTCAGTTAGCTATAACTATTAGCTCAGTTAATAATGTAACAAATACAGAGTACTATATTGACAATCCCAGTAATAGTGGAATATGTATAAATGGATACACTCAAACCTTCACTGCATCTGCTTTAGTGCAATGTGGAGAAACATACCACATTAAACTAGCAATCGCAGACGGATCGGACAGTGCGTTAGAGTCATTTGTGGTATTAGAAGAGGGAAGTTTTTCATCAAACGCCATCGATATTATTGCTGATGCCTCAATTGAGGGCGCTGAAGTCTTCCTCGGTGACACTACTGTAGTTGAAGGATGTAACGATGCAGTATTTACTGTCATTAGGCCTGACGATACTACTCAAGACACTATTTATTTGAACGTTTATGGCACAGCTACTATGGGTGGAGATTTCAGTTCTGTTTTCTCTATTGTCATTATGGAACCAGGCCAAAGCACTGCTAACGTTGCCCTTGGAGTAATTAACGATAACGTAAATGAAGATCCTGAGTGGGTTACTGTCGAGTATGAATACGTAAATAGCTGTGGCGACACAATACTTACCAGCGCTACAATTGTTATCCTCGACCCCGACCCTGTTACACTTTTCACAGAACCCATAGGATGTATTGACGATGCAGGAAATATCAACCTTTCCGTTAATCCATTAAGTGGTTATGGTCCTTACGATTATACTTGGGATACATCAGAAAACGACACCTTGAATAACTTCACTTTTAACACAGGTTTTATACCAGGGTCAGCTACTGTTACGGTTACGGATGTATGCGGGTCTATTACTGATGCAACCATAAGCTGGGAAGTTCTCGATGACTTTATCGGAAATGATGAAACGATCTGTTTAGGCCAAACCTCAACCGTCCCTACGACTGGAGGAACAGGTGGGTTTAGTGAGATTTTGACTGAAGTGGAGGACTCTATGGGGAACACCTTTTGGACTAGTATCGTCGGAGCATCTCTAGACACCACTTTAATCTCATTCCTTGACAATCTCGATGCCATCACAGGACTTTACGACGGCCTGTATAATTCAGGCTCTGGAGGGGTAGGGTCTATCGAAGTACAGTTAATTGACGGATGTGGGAGCGTAACATATAGCACTATTACAGTTGAAATTTGCGAACTTGAATTTTACAACGTCTTTACTCCTAATAGCGATGGAGACAATGACACATTTGAAATTTTGGGACTACAGGGATATCCTGGCTCCAAATTAAGAGTGTATGATCGTTGGGGTACTCTTGTTTATTCTAATTCTAATTTCCATGGAGCTTGGAGAGGGTTAAACAATAAAAACTCCCCACTTCCTGGAGGAACATACTATTATACTCTGGCAGTTAATTACACTGGAGAGGACCCCTTAGAATATAGTGGAGACGTAACCACCGACCTTAGCGTAGAAGGAATTGTTACTTTTTCGGGAAACGTTATGATTATGCGATAAGGGACGTGCCCGTCATTTCTGATGGTAAGTCTATTGAGAGTAAATCTAATATCGTAGGAGCGATATCGGCGAGTTTACCGTTATTGACTCCTGTGACTTGCTCGGAAATTACAATTACTGGAACGGGATTAGTTGTGTGTGAAGTATGAGGTGAGCCGTCGGAATTCATTACAAGATCGGCATTTCCGTGGTCGGCAATGATAACGAATTGGTAATCATTTTCTAGACCTACTTTAATTACTTCTGAGAGACATGAGTCAGCTGTCGAAACAGCTTTAATAATGGCGCTATATATCCCTGTATGACCTACCATATCGGGATTAGCGAAATTGAGACAGACGAAATCTGCCTTATCATTCTTCATCTCTTCACTCACAAGACTTACTAATTCCCAAGCAGACATTTCCGGTTTAAGATCATAAGTAGCGACTTTAGGACTGTTCGCCATAAGTCTATTCTCTCCCTTGAATGGCTCTTCCCTACCTCCGTTAAAAAAGAAAGTTACGTGAGGATATTTCTCAGTCTCTGCAATACGTAACTGAGATAATCCGCAATTTGAAACCACCTCTCCAAGAGTGTTAACTAAGTTAGGTTTATTATAAATAACGCTTATGTCCTTAAACGAATCATCATAATTAGTCATCGTAACGTAATGCAAAGGCAATTTATTCATACCGTATTCACTGTAGCTTTTTTGGGTAAGAGCTGAAGTGATTTGACGACATCTGTCAGTTCTAAAATTAAAACAAAGCACAACATCATCAGCTCTAATTAGCCCATCTACTCCCTCAATTTTGAATGGTTCAATAAATTCATCCCCAATAGAATTATCGTATGAAGACTTTATGCCGTCAAGTACTGAACCGAATTTATTAGTCCGATTCTTATCACATAAAACCGACCATGATTTCGCAATTCTATCCCATCTTTTATCCCTATCCATAGCAAAATACCTACCGTGCAATGTTGCTATTTTAATTTTTGATTTCGTTTTAACTAAATAGTCCTCTAATTCTTTTAGATACCCCAAACCAGACATAGGCGGAGTGTCCCTTCCATCAGTAAACGCGTGAATTACCGCATTACTCACACCAGCGTGGTTAACGGCATCAATAATAGCAAAAAGATGATTTAATTGTGAGTGAACTCCTCCACGAGAAACAAGCCCCATAATATGTAATCTCTTACCTTCTTTCATGGACAAAGAAATTGCATTCTGCAATTCTATCTCAGATGAAAAAGTGCCTTTTTCAATAGCTTGGTTAATTCTAAGCAAGTCTTGAAAGACAACTCTTCCAGCTCCAATATTCATATGCCCAACTTCGGAATTACCCATTTGGCCTTTAGGAAGCCCAACAAATTCACCATCCGTACGCAAGGATGCATGAGGATGTGTTTTGTGCAATCTATCCATACAAGGCGTGGATGCGTTAAAAATAGCATCTGACGCATCCTGTGCGCCGTACCCCCAACCGTCTAATATCACAAGAGCTACTTTCCTTTTATTCATCTTTAATTTGTTGGCCAAACCACCACAAAGGTAGCACCCCCACCAGGAGTCGATTTAATTGAAATTTCTGCATCATGCATTCTCACTATCTTATAAACTAAATGAAGTCCTAATCCAGTACCCTCAACTTCTTTATCTCTAGCTAATCTATAAAAAGCTTCGAAAACCATTTCTCTTTCCTCTGGTTCAATGCCAGGTCCATGATCTATTATCGAGAGAGTTGTTGCTTTCGAACTAATATCTAAAACCACCTCGACAACTGATTCTTTCGAATTATATTTAATTGCATTTTCTAAAAGGTTTGTTAGACAGAGTTTCCACATCTCCTCATCACCTAACAACAACTTGTCTTTATCACCTATCACCTCTACATTAATTGATGCATTAGGGTTAAGGTGTTTAAATAAAAGAACTTCCTCCTCAATAAATTCTGCTATATTGAACGGATATCTAACTAATGCATCAGGAAGGTTCAGTCTAGTAGCTTGCAAAATATCCTCAACTCGTCTTTCTAAACGAAGAGTCCCAGATTTAGCTACATCAAGCATCTCCTCCCGTTCTTCTCCCTCGAGCTTTAATCGTTTAATGGTATCTATGGCAAGCCTTATTGCAGCTATTGGGGTTTTTAATTCATGAGTTACAGCAAGAATGAAATTTCGTTCTCTTGCTAACCGGTAATTATCTGCACGTATAACACGCCACATCCAGTTTATTCCAAAAATAAAAAGCAACGCGAAAATGGTGCCTTCTCCTGCCACCATTAATATTGTTTTCTCCCAATCGTTTACTGCTTGAAGGATTTGTTCTGAGGAAGCGCTCTCCACAGATTTGGCCTCCAAAAGACTTGTAGCAGAACTGATAAGCAAATTAGCCCACCAAGCTAATTGTAGGAAAACATAAGTTGATAAAACAAAAAAAAGGGCACGCGCTCTGCGTCCCCTTTTAATTTTAAATTCCTTTTTATACAAGTTACTTTCTTGAGCCGTTTTCTTTACCGCCATTCTTGTTGTGCGTATTCTTGTCTAACCAAGGAGATGCTGGACTTAATTTAGAAACTTTTTTAGATATTAAAAAATGCTGAACTGTTCCGCTTCTTTCAAGTGTAGTCCAAACTGCATCGACATACCATCCGTTTGACGACAGTACGTTAAGTGCCTGACCTAAAGAAGCATACGCGACATTAGATATCTCGTATGCTGTAGAAATCGCCTTTTTATCAGCTCCGATTCTATTTAAAATTGGATCAAAGCTAATCTTAACTACCGACTTACCATTTAATTCAAAAGCCGTCATTTCACCGTAAATTTTGAAATCTTCGCTTGTAATAACAGAGCTCTCAGCCTTTCCTTTGGTATTATTCTCAGACTTAGAAATTTGGGCTTGAACTTGAGAAGACATCAACATAGTAACAGCAGCAAACACAATAGTAAATCGTTTCATTTTATTAAATTTTGAGAGCGGAATATACGACTTTCTCAGTTTAAGATGCTGTTCAAAATCCTCAACTCTGTTAAAAAGCCACCCTTTTCCTCTCCATTTCATAGTTACATTCCAATGGGCATCTTCTAAGAGCTCTATCCATGCAGCTTTCATTCCTTCTGACCAATCAATATCATCGATAAGAATAGCTCCCCCTTTATTAAGCATAGTTTTTAAAATCTCTATATATTCAAGTGTTGCAAGTCCATCGTGGTGGCCATCAAGAAAAACAACATCCCAGCCTCCCTTGTCTTGATTGAGTAGCGTTTCAAATTTACCTGTTTTACATTTTATACTCTCTTCACATCCCAAAATCTTCCAATTTCTCCTTGCGTAACTTGAAGTATTACGACATCCTTCCCATGTTTCAACTTCCCATCCAGAAGCAGCTAAATAAGCAGTTGTCAATCCTAGCGAGGTACCCATTTCTAATATTCTACAACTCGAACGTTTACTTTTCCAAAAAAGTAAAAGTCTCATCAAAGAAAATGCTACATTCTTCTGTTGTAACACAATGCTTACGATTTTTTTAATAGGTCTTAAATTATTTTTAAAGACTTTACTGCCTGCCCCAAAATCTTCCACCTCAATATAATCAGAGCTTCGCGACAAGGTTTGTCTTAAATGTTCAATCTTAGCTACCTGCTCAATAATTTCACTATTTACACCTACTTCAACGTATTTACCTCCTCCCTCAAGGTGTCTCGCTATATCGAAAAGGAAGGGAGAATGTATCTGCCTCCAACTCTTATTTATTTCTTTTTGCTTCAAGTTGTCAAAGATGAGAACAACTTAGTATATTTGCACCCCGTTTAGGGCGATTAGCTCAGTTGGTTCAGAGCACCTCGTTTACACCGAGGGGGTCGGGGGTTCGAGCCCCTCATCGCCCACTTAAAAAAAAGAAAGCGGAAAAGCCTAATACACACAGTGTATTGGGCTTTTTTGTTTTACACGAATTCAAAGGATTATCTATATCGATTTGAGAGCATCGCCCACTATAAAAATACTTCCGCAAACTATCGCTTTCGCATGTTTTTTATCCTTACATGTCCCTCTTGCGTCTAAAACGGCCTCCTCTACTGATTCAAAAGTCCTCCCATAAAGTCCATTTTTCTTACCTAAAGCACTCAAAGTAGACGCGTTCATTGCCCTTGGGATATCAGCCGAACACCAATACATTACTGATGATTTAGGGAAAAGAGAAAGGACAGAAGATGGATCTTTATCTCCAACAGTACCAAATACTATATGTAATGTAAAGTCTGGATAATCACGTTCAATAGATTCTAACATTAAGGATACACCATCAATATTATGCGCACAATCAAGAAGAACTGACGAATAACCTGAAGTAGAAGGAATCTCTTGCCAACGACCGGTTTGACCTGTTATACTTCTATAATGCTCAAGACCAAACAACTCGTTTTCTAGAGTAATGTTCCACCCTTGCTCTCTCATCACTTCAATAGTTTTTGAAGACGTAGCAAGATTTTGTGAGTCAAAAGGAGTCGTAACTAACTCGGAAATAAATTCTGGAAGTACTCGTCCGAAATGAGTTTCACAGCTCATCTTTAAAGCATGAACTAAAATTGTAGATTGAGCTTCAGGCTTCATACGGCCTAGAACTATAGGAACTTGATGTTTAATAATCCCCGCTTTTTCTTTAGCTATGCTTACAATATCTGTACCTAAGAACTGCGTATGATCTAGACCTATATTCGTGATTACACATACCTCGGCAGTGGGGATTACGTTAGTACTATCTAGACGTCCACCCATACCTGTTTCAAGTATAACGATATTTGCTTTTTCATTTTTAAAAAACTCAATCGCCATTCCAAATGTCAACTCAAAGAACGAAGGAGCTCCCCAGATAGATTTATATTGTTGTACAAAATCAACGACATAGGTCTCCGGAATTTTCTCCCCGTTTAATCTAATTCTCTCACGAAAATCTGTAAGATGAGGTGAAGTAAAGAGTCCTGTTTTATAGCCTGCCGTTTGTAAAACAGATGCTAACATGTGAGCTACCGTTCCCTTTCCATTTGTTCCTGCTATATGAATAAATCTAAGACTTCTTTCTGGATTACCCAGCATATTGCAAACAGCTTTCGTACCATCAAGGTTTGCTTTGTAAGCTGCGGGCCCTGTTCGTTGAAACATAGGGAGCTTTGTAAACAGAACATCTATAGCGTCCTGAAACGACATCGAAGAGCTCATTACTCTAACTCGAACCTTATGGTTATATATCCAGAGCGACGCGGTAAGCTGGCATTCTGAGTAAAAGTTGCTGATAGTGCAGCTTCACGTGCTAATCTAATATGCTCAGAGTCTGAAAATGTTGAGTGCAATCCACCATCAAATTTGGCTGATATTACTTTTCCGTTAGAATCGACAACGATCTTTATTCGAATTTCTCCCTCTTGTTGTGGCTTTTCTTTGAGACGAGGTGCGTTAACTAGCGAACCTCCATTAAGAGAAGCATTACCGAAATCCCCGGATACTACGCCTGACCCATCAATCTTCCCTTCTTCATCGCCTTGGTTCCCCACTCCATCTGTGTTTCCCTGAGAGCCACCACCACCACTTGATGCTGAACTAGATTTAATTAGGTTAGCCGCAGCGGAAACTCTTTCTGGTATATTCTCTACGACAGTCTCCTCTACCTCTTCTTTATCAGCTGGAACGACCATTTCTGACTCTGCTTGAGTTGCAATATCCTCTGTAACAACAGGTTTCGTCTCTGTCGGGGCACTAACTGCCTCCTCTTTAACTTCTTCAATAACTTCTGATGGGACTTCAGTTTCAGTAACACCTCCAGCATCTTTAACCGACCCCAAATCTGCAAAACCTACTGCTACATATTGTTCCCCAGGAGGAGGGTCTTGAATTGTAAAAGCAACTAGGAAAAAGCATAAAAAAAGTACCATTGAAAATATTACTCCCGTCAAAATTGCAGCGCGAGTTTTATTCTTTTTCTCGTTACTTTCGTGTAGGGTATTTCCGTCTTTAGACATCGTTTCAAGTTATTTCTTAGGATTTGCCCCTAACATCACCTTCCATGAATTTGCTTTTGCAAGGCCTATCATTTCAACTGTTTGGCCTGTGGGAACAGATTGATCAACTTGAAGATAAAGAACTTTTTCAGACAACTTCTCCATCTCAGCTTTAAGCTTAGGTTCCAAATCTGCCCTATTTATAGGCCGTGTATCGCCATTCAAATGATATGATCCATCAGCTTGAATACTTACAGTTAAGTTAGATGTAACAGAAGTCGTACCCTTGCTTTGAGGAAGGTCCACATTCACTCCATTACTCACTAAGGTTGAAATAATGATGAAAAATATTAATAGTAGAAAAACGAGGTCAGTCATAGAACTCATCCCAGCATTAATATTGATTTTATTGTGTGTAGATAGATTCATATCAGCGCATTAACTTTTTGCAGGCTCTTCAAGAATATCTATAAACTCTAAACTTGTAGCCTCCATCTTATTTACCACCTTTGACACTTTTCCTACAAGATGGTTATATGCCATATAGGCCAAAATCCCCACAATCAAACCCACAATTGTAGTAACCATAGCTTGTTTCGTACCCGAAGAAATGTCTGAAACCTGAACTGTTCCTGCCGCTTCCATATCTAGAAATACGTTCACCATACCTATAACAGTCCCAAGCATACCCACCATAGGGGCAGCACCTGCAACGGTAGCAAGAATATTCATATTCTTTTCCAAGCTATAAATCTCTAGCTTCCCAACGTTTTCTATAGAGGTAGAGATATCACTTAACGGTTTGCCTATTCTAGAAATCCCCTTGTAAAGCATTCTAGCCATAGGAGTATCGTTGTCCGCACAAAGGTTTTTAGCACTAGGGATTTGGCCTTGAGAGATATAATCTTTCAACCTCTGCATAAAGTCTGGAGATGTTTTTTCAGCCCTTCGAATAGCCATATAACGTTCGAAGTAAACATACATTGCGAAAATGCTCATTAGAGCAAGGGGTAGCATGATGTACCAACCTCCTTCCATTAGAAGTTCTAGAATGTTAACATCAACATCCGAAACCACATCAGTAACTGCCTCGGCAGTATTTGCTTGTAAAATAATATTATTGAGCATGTGTCTTATTACGCTATTATGAAACTAAACGCTAAGTTCCATGAAATCGTATATTGAATCACACCTCTTCCCATGCGTTTTCAAGTCACACAGGTTAAAAACAAAGCCTTATTTTATGCAAACATTAACAAGTAAACTGCAGCTCCTGCAAAATACCCAGCAACGGCTAACAAGCTTATGTTCTTTAAGTACCAAACGAAATCAATCCTTTCAAGCCCCATAACAGCTACTCCAGCAGCAGAACCGATTATCAAAGCTGAACCACCAGTACCAGCACAGTACGCCAAAAACTGCCAAAAGTGTCCATCCTTTGTGAATGCCATTGACCATTCATCAGTTGCCGCTTCTAACGGAATAACATCATACATGCCCATAGAGGCTGCTACTAATGGCACGTTATCTACTATAGCTGAGAATAATCCTATAGACATGTTAATCAGGTACACATTATTTAGAGCCTCTCTGAGGGAGTCAGCCGCAAGTAGTAAGTGACCGGCCTCCTGTAATGCAGCTACTGCTAAAAGAATTCCTAGAAAAAACAAAACTGACGCTGTATCAATTTTTCGAAGAACACCGATTACAGAAAGCTGAGTACGTTGCTCACGATTCTTATTGTAGTGAAGTCTTTCTGTAAGTAGCCAAATCGTACCTAGCGATAACATCATTCCCATAAACGGAGGTAGATGAGTAACCGTTTTAAATACAGGAACGAAAAGCAAACCGCCCACTCCCACTGCAAAAACTATATTTCTTTCTGTATTGGTTGTTGGTTCAAGCCCAGGCTCTCTATGAATAACAGGTCTTTCAACTGTGCCTTTTAAACGGAAAGAAAGAATCGCTAGTGGAACTAACATCGCTACAAATGCTGGTAGAATTAAGTGCTTCATAATTACAGAAGTACTCAGCTGCCCACCAATCCAAAGCATGGTAGTTGTGACATCACCTATAGGAGACCAAGCTCCTCCAGCGTTAGCCGCAACAACAACCATACCTGCGAACAGCCATCTCGTCTCTTTATCATCTACTAACTTTCTTAGCAGAGATATCATAACTATACTTGTAGTTAAGTTATCTAATGCTGCAGAAAAGAAAAAGGTTAAGAAGCAAATAATC
The DNA here is from genome assembly GCA_002746975.1 of Bacteroidota bacterium. Lineage (GTDB taxonomy): Bacteria > Bacteroidota > Bacteroidia > Flavobacteriales_D > Sanyastnellaceae > UBA974. The sequence continues at coordinate 25,912 of NVXE01000008.1, forward strand.
CATAGTAATTTAACCTTATTGTGAGTATTAATTTTATCTGTAATTACTCTAAACCCTTCATGTGCATCTATTAGCTCTACAATGGTCATTGCTCCCAATAGGAAGAAAAGGATGCTCGAAATTTCCTCCATATGATGCATAAGTCTATGCTCATAGAAAATCCCTAATGAACCATGCTCACCAGAATTACTAGCTGAAAAATTAGCAAACATCTCACTCAAATGCGCTGGCACTTCTTGATAACCCAGCACGAACAAACCCCATAGAACAGTTCCTGTTAAAAGAGCTGTCGCAGCCTTATCAACAGAGATTTTATGCTCGAGAGCAATTGCAAGATATCCTATTACAAAAACAGCAAGTAAAATATAGTCCATAGTATTTAGCTTAAAGTATTTAGTGCTATATCGAAAGCCGTAGCAGTTAACAATGTTGAGTCAGAGCGCTTTAAATATGTTGCTTCTAATGCTCTACAAATTATCTCTGAAGTATCTCTAAATATAGCTTCGTCAGACATATCTACATTACTGTCACTCATTAGATATGCGAAGACTCTTGCCATTCCGCAATTAGCGATAAAATCCGGGATTACTGTAATTCTCTGATCAACAGATTCTGCGATAGATCCGTAGAATATTTCCTTATCTGCAAATGGAACATTTGCTCCCGCAGAGATAACTTTAACTCCCGCCTCTATCATTCTATCAACTTGATCTTGAGTCACTAATCTAGAGGCTGCACATGGTAAGAAGACGTCTGCTTTGATGTCCCAAACTTTAGAATTTATTTCTTCGAATGATACCGCATCGTTAGAAACGAGCGAGTTACCTCGTTTTGCGAAGAAAAGATCGGATACTTTATCTTCATTCATGCCATCGATATCGATAAGGCCTCCTGCTCGGTCTATAATTCCCACAATTTTCGCTCCAGCTTGAGTGAGATAGAAAGCTGCCGCTGCCCCTACGTTCCCCCAGCCTTGAATAATGACGCGTTTATCTTTAACGGACCCTCCATAAATATTGTAGAAATGTCGAACTGATTCAGAAACGCCATAACCCGTGATGAGATCGGCAACCCTGTACTTGCGATTTATATCGGGAGAGATATTGACATCTTCAACGACCTGTGAAACTCCTTGACGAAGATTTCCGATTCTGTGAACTTTTTGAGCTTCGTTTGGTTTAAAATGCCCTGTAAAAACACCTTCCTGTGGATGCCACACTCCATTTGCTTCAGTCATAGGAATCACCTCATGGATTTCATCGACATTCATATCTCCACCCGTTCCGTAGTAATGTTTGAGAAGTGGAGTAACAGCAGTGTACCAACGCTCTAAAACACCTTTCTTTCTCGGATCGTTAGGGTCAAATTTAATACCCGATTTTGCGCCTCCTATCTGAGGTCCAGAAACGGTAAATTTAATTTCCATAGTTTTTGCAAGAGACTCTACTTCGCGTTGATCTAGACCCAAATGCATCCTAGTCCCTCCTCCTGCAGCACCTCCCCTGAGCGAATTTATAACAACCCAGCCCATAGCTTCGGTCTCATTATCCTGCCAGCTAAAAACAATTTCCGGCTTGCGATTTTCGTATGCCTTGAGTAGATGTTTCATGAAGTACGTATTGAACTTTGGAGCGGCAAAGATACTACTACTTCTCTTCAAACTTTTCTTTTTATGGAAGTTATGGAAGCCAAACCGCTCCCCCTGAAGACGCCTTAGAAGCTCCGGTTACAGTTCGAAGAATGTTGGGCTTATTTAGATAGCGAAGTAAGCCTAGGAATGCGAAGGCGTAGGCTTCTTTCCCTTGCGACATTTGAGGGTTTGGGACTTCGAAATTAAAGTCTAGGAGTTTTGATAAATTCTGTAGTCTCGTCATTAAGAAGGTGTTGAAAACGCCACCCCCGGTGATTAATACTGTGCCCGAGCTAGGACAAGCCTCTACGATAGTGCGAGCGATGTATTCTACGGAAGTTCGCATTCTATCTTCAAGTTTCGAGTCAGAATACTTCTTTAAAATCGGTAATACAGACTCGTTAATCCACTCCATCCCCAAGCTCTTAGGTGTCGGAAGTCCGTGATAGGGTAAAGACATTAGTGAGCTAAAAAGTTCTGGAATAATATCACCCGATAGAGCAATATTGCCAGAATCGTCATAATCGAGGTTTATTTCTCGTGACAGATGATTTAAAAGGTTATTGCAAACTCCTATATCCCAAGCCTTAGTTTGGTTACCGTGGAGATGCGATATATTTGAGAAACCTCCGAGATTAATACACGCCGAGTATTCCGTAAATAAAAGTAAATCGACAAGAGGTACGAGCGGCGCTCCCTGACCTCCATAAGCAACATCAAGCCGACGTAAATCACAGACCACAGGAAGAGCGGTGAGGGCGGCTAGATCTGCACCTGAACCTATTTGGACTGTATAACCTTCCTTAGGGTTATGAAAAACCGTATGACCGTGAGATGATAATAAATCCGCCTTTTTATTTATAGAATTAACACACTGTGCAGCGAAATACGCCCAATCTCTATCCAATTTATAAACGTCTTCAGACATTAACTTCATACTATTTCTTAATCTATTCTTTAATGAATCTGGAAAATCGAAACAACTGAAATCTTTTATCTCGCCCTTCCATTCATGCTCACCTTCAATGGAAGTGAACTCACAAAGTGCAACGTCAAGTCCATCCAAAGACGTTCCACTCATCAAACCTATGACTGTCCAAGACCTCTTCAAGGGGTCAGTTAATGTATCTTCGCATTCCATTTAGCAATATTATGAATTTCGAACTAACAGAAGAGCAAGTTGCCGTAAGAGATGCAGCAAGAGATTTTGCACAAAACGTGTTGAAGCCTGGTGTAATCGAACGCGATAGAGAGCAACGTTTCCCCACTGAAGAGGTGAAACAGCTTGGAGAGCTAGGCTTTATGGGTATTATGGTAGACCCTAAATACGGTGGTTCTGGAATGGATGCTATTAGCTACGTTCTCGCTATGGAGGAAATAAGTAAAGTTGATGCTTCTACAAGTGTGATTATGAGTGTCAACAATTCTCTTGTTTGTTATGGTCTTGAGGAATATGGTACAGAAGAGCAAAAGCAAAAATTTCTCACACCTCTAGCAAGTGGTCAGAAGATAGGCGCGTTCTGCCTAAGTGAGCCGGAAGCTGGATCTGATGCTACTTCTCAACGCACCACAGCAATCGATATGGGTGACCACTACCTTGTAAATGGCACAAAGAACTGGATTACTAATGGTGGCACTGCTTCAACGTACATAGTTATAGCCCAAACCGATGTTGAGAAAGGCCACAAAGGCATCAACGCTCTCATCATTGAGAAGGACATGCCAGGTTTTATGGTCGGAGCGAAAGAAGATAAATTGGGAATCAGAGGTTCCGACACGCACACTTTGATGTTCCAAGACGTGAAAGTCCCGAAGGAAAATCGACTCGGAGAAGATGGGTTCGGATTCAAGTTCGCTATGAAGACCCTTTCTGGAGGTCGTATCGGCATTGCTGCTCAAGCCCTAGGAATAGCAGCAGGAGCTTATGACCTAGCTCTAGCATACTCTAAGGAGCGCAAAACGTTTGGCAAAGAAATTTACAAGCACCAAGCAATTAGCTTTAAGCTCGCAGATATGGCAACCCAAATCGAAGGCGCCCGATTATTAGTTCACAAAGCCGCTGCTCTAAAGGATGCTGGCAAGAATTACGACCTGGCTTCAAGCATGGCGAAACTTTACGCTTCTGAAGTAGCTATGATGCAAACCATCGAAGCAGTTCAAATCCACGGAGGATATGGATTCGTTAAAGAATATCACGTAGAGCGAATGATGCGTGACGCGAAGATTACGCAGATCTACGAAGGGACAAGCGAAGTCCAAAAGATTGTGATTAGTCGCAGCATTCTAAGGGACTAAACCTTTATAGCGCTCTGCTTTAGAGTACTCGTCTTTATAGTACCTGCTCGTTTCGAGAATTCCAAACGGTTCGTACGCCATCTAAAGTGGTGACGACTTCTAATTTCCCGTCCCCATCGAGATCCTGTAAGGATACTTTATCTGCTCGAGTAAGTCCTGAAATACCGACGGGCTCTGCTTCGGCTAGGGTGAGCTCTCGTAGCCATCCCGAGGAGTCGATAAATAGAACTGTCGTTTTTCCTATCGTATTTGAAATTCTAAAGGCGGGTTTAGAAATTGGAGCTACTCGGACGGGAGTGGAGCCTCGAACTTGACCAGTTCGTTTTAATAGGAGTACGGACCCATCATAACAGCCCCCGTAAATGTAATCCCTAGATCCCACTCGAAGATGGGCGAGGTGTTCTATGTAATTACCTCCTTTAAGAGTTTTAAAATTCCAACCCGTAGTTACTCGACCTTCATCCTTGAGATTAATTAATTTCCCGCTCGCAGTTGCAACTAAAAATCTGTACTTTTCATTCCTGTCATAATCAAAAACAGCAAATCCCGTAATCTCAGCTTCGTAAGGATACCCCTTCACGTCCTTACCTGTGACGTCTAGTAAATACACGGCTGATGTGGTAGCAAAAGCGGTTTGGTATCTATTATTTGAATACAAATCTACTTCAAACGATTCTCCTAACGGCTTTTCATTCAACGCCTTAGACCAAACAACATTCCCTCCCTCCCCAATTGCCTCGACAGAAGTATTGACCTCGTTCCAAACAATATCCATATCGCTTCCCGTCCTATGATTCCTAGTCACACCGAGAGATTCTAGCGTCCCACCAAATGATTCCTCAACATTAATTTTACTTTGAACATCGTCATTCGCTTCACCCCCACCTTCAACAACCTTCGTGTAAACCATTCTATCACGAAACCTGTGAGCAATAAAGCCCTCCATATTTAAAGAATCTCCCCAAACCACGACTCGCTCGTCTCCTGACTCAAATTTAAACACCTCCTTAGTGGCATTGCTATTTAAATGGGTTTTACTCAATCGGACATACGACTCGTCTGAGACTCGCCATTTCGAAGCCATTTGGCCTGGATTATCATCCCAACTATCTAAAGCCTCCACACAACCTATCAAATACCCACCTCTATAAGGTTTCGTTTTCAAATTAAACTTAGAACTTAAATCTAATGAGTCCACAATTCGCGCCACATGAAATACAAAGTGTTTTGAATTTGAGAACTTGTACAACACCTCATCAACCATAGGGGCCCACCACTCGGCAACATCAACAGGCGACTCCGACGCATCCCACCTCTCCCAAACATCCCACGTATCAGAAGCGTAAAGTGTGGGGTTTTCCGACAATTCCCCATCTACATGAGAGCCGAAAAGGAAAAACCAAGTCGCTACAAGTGCTATAATAAATGAAAATATCGGAAGTAATTTCATGGTCCTAAGTTCAGGAAATTTGACTCCAATTCGGCCTGTCTTTCAAAATTCTATCCAAATTAATCTTTAATGTGGAGTGCTCTGCTTTTTCAAGCTCTGCATCTACTTCTAAAACACGTTGAGCCATATATCGGGCAGTTATCATAAGGTCTTTATCCCTCTGAATGTCAGCCATTTTCAAGTCCGGCAATCCACTTTGTTGAGTCCCCATAATATCCCCAGGCCCACGAATTTCCATATCTACCTCGGCGATTTCGAACCCATCATTAGTTCGACACATCGTTTCCAGCCGTCTTCTCGCCTCTTTACTAAATTCATCTTTCGTCATCAAAATACAGTAACTCTGCTCTCCACCTCTACCCACGCGTCCACGAAGTTGATGTAGTTGGCTTAAACCAAACCTTTCTGCACTCTCTATCACCATAAGTGTAGCATTAGGAACATTTACACCCACTTCAATCACAGTAGTTGCCACTAGAATCTGTGATTCACCACTCACAAATCTACTCATCTCGATATTCTTATCGGCAGGCTTCATTCGACCGTGAACTATTCCGATTCTGTATTTAGGAAGCGGGAACCTTCGAGAAATACTTTCGTATCCGTCCATTAAATCTTTGTGGTCGATTGTAGCACTCTCCTCGATTAACGGATAAACAAAATATACTTGTCTTCCTTCCGAAATTTGTTTCTCCACGAACGAAAAAACAGATAATCTGCTAGCATCAGTTCTATGAGCGGTTACAATATCTTTTCTACCAGGCGGAAGCTCATCTAACACACTTATATCTAAATCGCCATAGGCTGTCATGGCAAGAGTTCTCGGAATAGGTGTTGCTGTCATCACTAAAACGTGAGGGGCAAGCTTAGCTTTTGCCCAAAGCTTAGATCTTTGAGCCACCCCAAACCTATGCTGCTCGTCAATAACTACAAATCCCAAATTTTTAAAGACGACGGTAGGTTCTATTAAAGAATGAGTTCCTATGATTAAATCGACACGACCATCAGCTAGCCCCTCTAAAATTGGCTTCCTATCTGACTTTTTAGTAGACCCCGTGATAATCTCAACCCGCACGTCCATCTCCCTCAGCAAGTCACTAATTCCTTCAGCATGTTGTCTTGCAAGGATTTCTGTAGGAGCCATAATACAAGCCTGGAAGCCGTTATCTATGGCTAAAAGAGAAGTCATAAGAGCTACTATAGTTTTTCCACTACCCACATCTCCTTGCAAAAGCCTATTCATGTGTCTCCCAGTATTAACATCTCCTCGTATCTCTTTAATTACTCTTTTTTGAGCCCCGGTAAGCTCAAAAGGCAAATGTTTCTCGAAAAACTCATTAAATTTATCTCCTACTTTTTCAAAACGAACACCTGGAAGATCAACCGTCGTTGCTTTTTTATGCCTGAGTAAAACAAGCTGTAAATAAAGTAACTCTTCAAATTTCAATCTCTTCAAAGCTTTATCTGCCATTAAAGGATTATCAGGTCTGTGGACTTGTTCAAAGGCATCAGACCTTCCAGGCAATCTTAATTCAGTAAGTAAGTTGCTCGGCAACGTTTCATCAACTCCTCCCTTAACCTCCTCCCAAGCGCCTCTAATTAATCTAGCTAAACCGGAGCTACTTAGCCCCCTAGCTCCTAATTTCTCTGTTGAAGAATACACTGGCTGCAATCCACCACCTCGTCTTTTTTCATACAAATCAGCTCTTTCGACTTCTGGGTGCGGCACATTCCATTTCTTCCCGAATCGTGAAGGCTTACCGTAAATTATCACTTCGATATTTATAGGCAGTGAATTTATTATCCACTTAGCTCCTTTAAACCAAACCAATTCTAGCTCATTCTCCCCATCATTAAATACCGCAACTAACCGACTCTGTTTCCCTCCTCCAATTAGAGTTTTCTTAGTGATTTTACCTTTAAACTGAAGAGCAGATGATTCAGCTGTGATATCAGAAATTTTATAAAAAACAGATCTATCCTCGTACCGGAATGGAAGATGTTGGATTAAATCGAAATATGTACTAATCCCAAGTTCCGCCTGAAGAAGTTCGGCGCGCTTCGGCCCTACCCCTTTAAGATAAGCTACAGATGTTTCAAGATTTGTCGACATAGCGGTACGTGCAATCTACCGCATAAATACGTTGTTAAACTAGCATAAGAACAGGATTCTCTAGCAGGTTTTTAAAATCCTGCAAGAATCCCGCGCCAGTAGCACCATCGACCACTCTATGATCGCAACTCAGAGTCACCTTCATAACATGGCCTGCCACCACCTTTCCGTCTTTCACAACTGGAACCTCGCTTATCCCTCCGATAGCAAGAATACAAGCATCAGGCGGGTTAATAATTGCCGTAAAGTTCWCYAWTMMKWWYWKMMCTAAGTTCGAAATCGTAAAAGTACTTCCCTCCCAATCGCTCGGCTGTAAAGTCTTCGCTTTAGCTCTAGATGCAAATTCTCTCACTTCCTCTCCGATTGTGGCGAATGATTTACTATCCGCGAATCTCACTACAGGCACTAGGAGTCCATCTTCAACAGCTACTGCGACTCCTATATGAACGTGCTCGTTATATCTAATCCTATCCTCTAACCAACTGCTATTTACTGCGGGGTTCTTCCTCAAAGAAACTGAAGCAGCCTTAACAACCATGTCATTGAACGACACTTTATATAAACCTTGGTCATTGATTGCTTTACGAGCCTGCATAGCATTCGTCATATCGATAGAAATCGACAAATAGAAATGAGGAGCCGTAAATTTGCTCTCTGCTAGGCGTCGAGCTATAGTTTTACGCATTTGGCTTACACCTACTTCAGAAAACTTTTCTTGAGTGAGAATAGGCATCCCTGTTGCGCCAGCCATCTTAAAGTTCTCTACGTCACTTTTCACGATGCGACCACCATCGCCAGTCCCGGGGATTCTATTTAATGACAACCCAAGTTTCTCGGCTAACTTTTTCGCAAGCGGAGAAGCAATCACTCGAGAAGCAGGAGCATTTGTAACTGGGGTGGATGATGGAGCTTGTGTACTCAAAACTGGAGTTGTTACAGCAGCCGGAGCTGGGGCTGATTCAACTTTAGCTGCAACATCCTCTTTTTCTATAGGCTTTACTTGCGCCTCTTTTTTGAGAAGTTTTGTAATATCCTCTCCTTTCTTGCCTAAAACACATAAAATGCTATCTACTGGAGCAGTAGCTCCTGTTTCTACGCCTATATGTAGTAAGACTCCGTCTTGGAAAGACTCGAATTCCATAGTGGCTTTATCTGTCTCTATTTCTGCTAATAGCTCTCCGCTTTCTACAGAATCACCAACTTTTTTATGCCAAGCAGCTACGACACCTTCGGTCATCGTATCACTTAGTTTAGGCATGCGTACAATTTCAGCCATGATTTATTAATTTTTTTGAGTCAGTCTTTAACGTAAGGGTAATCTTCTTGAGTATATACGTCTTCGTATAGCTCATGAGCTTGAGGTTCTGGACTTTCTTCAGCAAATTTAACTGCTTCTTCAATTGTCTTCTTAACCTTCTTCTCAACAGCTTTTAACTGAGCTTCAGTCATCCATTTTTCGTCTAAAAGAATATTACGAACATATGTAACAGGATCTAGGTCTTGGAAAGTCTTTACCTCATCCTTAGTTCTATACTTCTGTGGATCAGACATCGAGTGTCCTTTATAACGATAAGTTTCGATATTTAGCAATGTCGGCCCTTCCCCTTTTCTTCCACGATCAGCAGCTCTCTTTATTGCTGCGCAAACATCTTCAGGACTCATTCCATCAACGGTCTCCGAAGGCATCTCGTAACTATCTCCCATCTTTGAGAGGTCGTGAACGTTAGTAGTTCTTTTTACGCTAGTCCCCATAGCATACTGGTTATTCTCAATAACGAAAATTACCGGTAATTTCCAGTTCATCGACATATTAAAGGTCTCGTGCAGGATACCTTGTCTAGAAGCTCCGTCACCCATAAAACAAATCGTGACATGGTCTTCGTTGCGATATTTATCGGCGAAAGCGATTCCGGCACCGAGACCGATTTGGCCCCCAACAATACCATGACCTCCAAAGAGGTTACGCTCTTTATCAAACATATGCATCGAGCCTCCCTTCCCCTTAGAGCTACCTGTAACTTTCCCGTAAAGCTCAGCCATTACAACTTTAGGATCAGTACCTAAAACTAGTGGATGCGCGTGATCACGATAAGCTGTAATAACCCTGTCAGTTGGCTTAAGAGCCTCTTGCATTCCAGAAAGAACTGCCTCTTGTCCAATATATAAATGACAAAATCCGCCAAACTTCTGTTGGATATACAATTGACCACATTTTTCCTCAAACTTTCGCATGAGGTACATGTCTTTGAACCACTTTTTGTAAACTTTCTCAGAATGAGGTAGTTTCATTTCTTTCTTCTTCGCCATGAGCTGTATGCTTTTATCGAAAACAATCAGGCAAATATAAGTTCACGTATATTTGCAACACTAACAACTCCTATTTTTTTTCAGTCATCAATAATTTTTTTACGTCTTACATTCCTATTGACCTAAAAGGTCTAGAGTCTGTAGCGTTATTAGATAGACGTGAAGAAAAGTTTCTTATTCCAAACTTTTGGTGTGCTGACGTTGCTGTTGCGCTTGACAGTGAGTATAACATTCTCGAAATAAATAACGAACGTAAATTTAGGTATGACAACTTGTACTTCGATTCACCTGAAAATATTTGTTTGGAAGATCATATACGAGGAAGAAAAAAACGATTTAAAGTAAGGATACGATCTTATGCAAGTTCTAACATAAGTTTTCTTGAGGTTAAATCTAGAAATGTTCATGGCCGTTCTATTAAAATGCGTTTGCAACGAAAGTCAAAAAAGTGGGATAGCCCTTTAAGCAAAGACGAGTGGGATTTCCTTTCAGAAAGAGTCCCATTTGCTGATGAATTGTCGCCTGTACTGTACAGCAGTTATTCTAGGTACACATTAGCTCATCTTGAACGCGGAGAAAGAATTACATTTGACACAAATCTTGAATTTAAATCCATTTCAGGAACAGTTTTCAACCCTCTTAACGGACTATCTATTATAGAGGTAAAACAAGGAGAAAGTGACCGATACTCACCTCTTCACAAGCTCTTTCGTTCTCACCCTAACCGTAAAGTTCCCCTTGGAAGAACTATACGAATTAGTAAATATGTACTGGGGCGTCTTTCAACCGATGACACATTAAAACCCAGAACTTACGCTGAAAGCTTAAGAGAGTTAAACAGAGCTGCCCAGTCGGCCCAAACTTCCTGATATAAACACATTACTCATGAACCCCGCAGATCTATCTTCATTCGCAAACCTTGCTCTTGGATTCGTTGCAAACCTTATCTCAAGTGTTGTCGTTGTTAGACTTATATACCACCTAGCTTCTCAGAGACGTGATTACGTTTTCACGTTTATGCTTGTTTCGACATCCGTTTACTTTCTATGCTCTCTTCTTAGTGGAGTTAATATTGAAATGGGATTTGCTTTAGGGTTATTTGCTATTTTCAGTATTATCCGTTACAGAACTGACGCCATCCCTATTAGAGAGATGTCATATCTCTTTATCGTTATTACTCTTGCTGTAATTAATGCACTTGCACCTGATGCTACTGGATGGGGAATTGTCTTATTAGCTAATCTTGGAATTTGGGGACTCGCTTTCGTTTTAGAACGACTTTGGTTCGTAAAACATTTAACCGTTAAGATTGTTATTTACGATAAAATAGAACTTATTAAATCTGGCCGTCGAGCAGAACTGACTGCAGACCTAGAAGAAAGAACTGGTGTTAAAATACACTCTTTAGAAATCGGAAAAGTGGACCTTTTAAGAGATACTGCAATTGTAAGAGTTCATTTCTATGCAGATCTACAAGAAGATCACTTTGAAGAAGCTAGAAATACACCACAATAGGACTTAACGGTGGAGGTTTATTTCTTTAATAATACCACTGCGTGAGCACTGATACCGTCTTGAGTTCCCACAAAGCCTAGTTTTTCTGTTGTTGTAGCTTTAATGCTAACTTTTTCTTTGTCGACACTTAATATGCGTGCAATTACACCTCGCATCTCGTCGATGCCTTCTGAAAGCTTAGGTGTTTGAAGACAAACTACTGTATCTAAGTTCCCGAAAGACCAACCCATACTTTCTACTTTATTCCAGGTTGTTGCAAGCAACTCCTTACTATCTACACCCTTGTATGATGGATCTGTATCTGGAAAATGGTATCCGATGTCTCTAAGAGCCAAAGCCCCTAAAAGAGCATCACAAATTGCATGTAGTAAAACATCTGCGTCAGAATGACCTACTGCTCCTTTACTATGAGGAAAGAGAACGCCGCCTATCCACAACTCCTCACCCACCTCCAAACGATGAACATCGTAACCATTGCCTATCCTAATATCCATATTTCTATAATGAATTAACCTCCCACATTTGGTGAAGCAGATAAATCACTGAATTGCATTCTAAGTGTAAACCTTAGGGTATTTGCTAAAGGATTTTGTTGGGTAGTACTAACTAGATAACTGAGATCAATAGTAAAAACTGTGTATTTCATACCAGCTCCCATTGTAATAAACTGTCTATTTCCTTTCGAGAAATGTTCATAGAAATAACCCGCTCTAAATGCGAACACATCAGCGAAGTCATATTCTAGCCCACCTCCTAGGTTAATTTCTCTAAGTTCTTCCTTAAAAATACTTCCAGGGACAACTGTATATGTTCCATCCTCATTAAAATTAACTATGCCCGGAGCGTCGTAAAAGGACTGAATTATGCCCGTGGCAACACCTACATCATTTGAGTATCCGCTTACGATAGTGTTTCCGTCTTGTTGATCGTAAACAGGGGCGGTAGGTACAAGTAATTTATTTGCATCAAGCGTAAAAGTAAGAGCATTGTAATCATCCAACTCCATCTTATACGCAGCTCCTAAACGCAGGTTTGCTGGAATGAAATCACGAGCTGCAGTCTCTGTATAACTCATTTTAGAACCAATATTAGAAATATTCATCCCCATATTAAATGTTCCTTTTTTACTTCCCCAATTTGCTTGATCATTTGTATAAAACATACTTACATCAGCCGCTACCGACACTCCTGGTTTTGATTCAGCACCCAGAACGCTGACACCTCCTGTTAAGTTAGAATGCACAAACCTTCCCGCAACGCCACCACTAAATTTATCGGTAAATTTTTGAGAAAACCCTGCGTCTAAACTTAACTCAGCAGGCTGAAAGTCCCTAATCGTAGTTCCCACATCATCCGTGAATGTGATGTTGCCCAAACTGAAATAACGCAATGCCAAACCATAAGCTTGACGTTTGTTTATTTTACGAACCATAGTCAAATACGCTAAGTTCATGTCATCTACTAATGCTCTTAACCAAGGCGCATAGCTAAGACTCATCTCAAGCTCATTTTCCGAAAAAGCCATTTTGGCTGGATTCCAATGTAAACTATTCCCATCTGGAGAAAGAGCTACTCCAGCATCTCCAAGTGCTCCAGACCTTGAATCTGGGGCAATCATTAAGAACGGAACTGCCGTTGTAATTGTGTTAAGCTGCACTAATGAGGCGGCTTGTCCTGGATCCAACTGAGCATTATTACTCCCTATAGACATAGTAAAAACTACTACCCCAGCTATAAGTTTGTTTAGGATTGAAAAATTCTTCATGTAACGTTTTAAGACATTAGGGTTTGAGAACGACAAGTTTACTACCATATTGTGTAGAAGCACCATTTTTCGAAGTCATTTTAATTTTAAAGACATATACACCTGGCGAGACATTTACACCATCGTTTCCGATCAAGTCCCATTTAAGAACATCTGTACGACCACTGTGAGAAAAAAGTTCCGTTTTAAATACTTTTACTTGTCTTCCAGCCGCATCGTAAATTTCGACTACTACTTCTACTTCATTACAGGTTTGGTTATGAGAAACTTTAAATGAGACGTATTCACTAGCAGGATTAGGGTAAGCTATTACATCCTGGAGAGCTACTTCAATTGAATTAGCAACGATAAATTTTGTAGTAGATAAAGTACTATTATTTTGCACATCCCAAACTTTTAATTCCAAAACATGTTCGCCCTCTTCAAGATCATTGAAAGGGTATCGGACAATCCCGCTTTTATAGGTATCCAAATCTGCCGAAAAGTATGTGTTTAAAACGAAAGGAGCATCGTACGCTTCATCGAGTACTGCTTTGAGGTCATGTCCTATACCATTCCCCACCGTGTTAATGCCACTTTCGTCATAAACACGTGCGTAAAGCCACGGATCTTCATTAGTAATGCCACCCTCGACAAATAATGAGTCATTCATAAATAAGTTTACTACCGGACCTACATCGTCGACAAGAACATCTTCTGAGGTTCCGCCAATAATGAAATCCTCAAAAGCCCCATGAGCATCAATGCTTTCGGAAACAGCATACAAGCTCACTCGTCCTTGACCTAAGGTATAGTCAATATCTCTAGGTACTACGAATTCGAACTCAAACACCCCGTTAACAACACTTGCTAACCCTTTGTGTATTACGTTTCTGAACATCGTATATGAAAAAGCCCCTGCAACATTGTCATTATCAAGTGTACTTATCTGAGAACGCTTATCAAAAACTTTGGGATATAAAAAACCATTAAAATCCTCGAGAGTATCACCTAATTCCATGCCTACATACCCCTTCATTATGACGTGATCTAATGACTTAATCGTATCTGGAACCTCAGTCAAGAATATCTTGTGAGTCGGATAAGCGAGTTGCAGAGCGGGATCTCCTAGAAGCGAGAAATTCCTCATATTCGTCACACTTGTAACTAAAGGGCTGTTTTTCGTGTCCTTACAAATGTCTCCAAGGCAACGAACTTGAGATGTTCCAGTGTCTTCGTCAAGTACCGTTTGGAAAAATGCTGTGTTAAGCTCTTGATTTCCTCCGCTAAAAACTGTTCTAGTCGTTGTAAGCATTCCTACAGAACCACCATCTGGGTTGAATAGTAACATCTCCCCCGCAGATTCAACTTCGGGATCGTCATAGCGAGATAACTCACAAGTTGCCGTCATAAATATAGGAAGTCGCTTTTTATTTGTCCATTCACGAATCGTTGTCGTATTGAGAATTCTCTCGTGAGCCCAACCACGTTCTCCACCATGACCGATATAATCAATTATCAAAGCTCCTTCTTCGACTTTCCTATCTATTTCTGCCTCTGCCTCATAATATCGCTCACCTCCTGGTGTAGCCTCTTGCTGGTATGAATCTGGATAAATCTTTATTATGTCGTATTCGCTGTGGTCTTGAGAAACTCTGTTAGAATGCACTTCGCTATCCGACATGTGGCGCCATCCATCGTTGTTGTTGCCATCTTGATCATCAGTAACAAATATTATCCTGTTACGCCACGCACCGAATGTAGTAGTTGATCCTTCAGGCTCACAACCCGCACCCTCAGAAAAATCTTCATTTGCGCCTAAATAAGTTTCTACTTTTGAAACATAAGCAAGGGCATGAGATAGAGTTGGAGCTGGAATACGTCCCACACCTATAGCAAGTTTATCGCCTGGAGATTCACCCATACCTTCTTCTAATAGTCCAAAATAATCATCTGTCACATAACTACTCACTGTACTCTCAGAATTTGCGCTTTGGAATGTTATAAGGTTCACTCCGTCAGGATTAAGATTCCTGTTATTATATCTACCATCTCCCATCAGAAGAAGATATTTGGGCTTATCTGCATCATTATCTGCCTTATCCCAAAGCATCATCATAAGCATCTTCAATGCAGTTGGGTCTGGAGATCCTGATGAGAATGCATTAAAAACCTCTCTTTGGTTTACTATCGATACTCTTAATCCTCTGTCAGCATGAAGTGTCGCTATTCGCCTAGCAGCGGAATCGAGTTGAGGCACTGTAATAATTAGTAAGTCTGTATGACCCAAACTATGTAAATTGAGATTCTTCACCCGTCCCATAGGCCTGACTTCTTTAGCCGCACTAAACCTAAAAGCGACGAAGCGCCTTGTTGTATCTTGACTTGCCTTCCACGAAACATCTTCTCCAGTATAGACTAAACTTTTATTTATCGGTGATAAAGGGTCGGTAATATCCCATATTTGGTCTACTGAAGAAGCGTCAGATAAAGTGTAATTCGCAGCATTTCCTATAGAAATATTTTCTGTCCCATTTATAAAAAACTGCCCTCCCGAAAACTTTAACCATTGCCTTGCTTGAACTCTAACGTAATCAATCCAGCCTTCAGCCTCATTATTCCCAGGTTCAAAGTGCATCTCAACATTCACACCATCTCCAGTCATAGGAACATTTACAGAAAGATTTCTTTTCTGTGCGATAAGAAGACTACTGGAACTTAAAGAGATGTCATTTGTACTAGCTTCAGTTCCATTGCAAATTAATTTATAGCCACTTGTTGTACCAAGAGTTCTTCCTGCAATTCTAGCATCAACCCATCCCGAATCTCCGGTAAGGTTAGGTATACTGAATCCCAAACCATAAACTTGACTTCCCAAATTTGTGAAATGTTCTCCATAAAATTCTCGACCACTCTTTGCAATATTGTAGATCTCAATTTCATGAAATTCTTTAGCCCAATGAGTATCTAACTCGTCAAGAACAGGCAAGGTTTCCTCCATAACATCAGTTATTCTACTCCCATCAAGATTAAGTTCCCCATCAAGGTTGAGAAAGTAATATGCACTATCACTCCAAGGATTTAATTCGTGTTCCCATCTTTCATATGACGAACTCCACTTCCAAGAATTAACACCCGAAGAGTGGAAATAAATCGCATCACCAGAATCGAATACCCCATCTTCTTCACCTTCGGTTCTAACTTTTATTAAAGGCAGATCTAACGGCCTGTCAGAATCATTTTCAAATGGCAACATTCTACCGCCTCCACCGTATAGTTGTAATGCGTTAAAATTTAAAGTGTCTGGGTTTATCCCTGAAGCAACTAAGTCTGAATAACCAATCTTAAAAACCCCTTCTTGCCCAGTCGCGAACTTTACCCATGTCCCTTCTGAAAGCACTGAGTTTTCAGGCCAAACCCGTTGCATCCGATTCCCTGAAACTGGTGAATTTCCGATAATACCACTCCACCCTATAGACTTCTCCCACACTCCATTTTCTCTCTTTCTAAACTTGGGTCCTCGAAACTGAGCATACCACTCCCCGGTATTCATACCACGAACCACCATCCATTTCGATTTATTTGGTGATTCATCAACAGGCATAAACCCTAAATCAGCTATTTCCCATATCGTTTCTCCTTGAAGAACAACTACCCCAGACCATCGAGATGGAATCCTTATTTCACCAATAACATGATTATCTAGTTCACCCTCGAATGAAAACTCAACGTCAACAACCTCACCTTCCTCTAAACCTCCATCAAGGATATTTTGACCTAAAACACTTGCTTGAGCAAGTATCATTAAAACTATAATAACGGAAAACACACGAAGCTTTGTGCATATCATTTCGTGAGTATTGTAAATTATCATTCTAATAATGCCAAATTTCGGACTTAATTACTAAACAAACGTAATTGACACAATAATATTGTGGACGTTTATTAAGTATAAATTCCGTATTATTGTGAGTTCAATGGGAACCTCTATGTTGAAAACATCAATAACATCAGTTTTAAGCTTCTTGCTACTTGCAGGAATCATGGTTGTGAGCACATCTAACGAAGCGCTTGCACAAGATCCGGAATTCACGCAATACTACGCTAACCCTCTGTTCTTAAACCCAGCATTTGCTGGGTCTGACAGATGTCCTCGGCTAGTTATGGCTTACAGAAATCAGTGGCCTGCGATGAGTGGCGCTTATGTTACTCAAGCCGTTTCGTATGACCAACATTTGCAGAGTATTCAAGGTGGTTTGGGCTTGACAGTGATGCGTGATCAGGCAGGCCAAAATACACTTTCTACCACTCGTGTCACTGGAATGTACGCTTATCAACAAGCTTTAACCAGAAAAATCTCTCTTCGAGCAGCTCTTGAAGCAAGTTATTTTCAGAAAGCTCTAGATTGGAGTAATCTAACTTTCGGTGACATGATTGATCCTCGTCGAGGATTTATCTACGAAACTCAGGATACACCTAGAGGAGGAACAGTCCAAAATGTTGACTTCGGTGCAGGATTCCTGCTATTTACTGAAAAATTCCACATAGGGTTTGCAGCTCACCACCTTAACGAACCTAATGAGTCTCTCGTCGTAGGATTGAGTCGTCTACCCATGAAGCTGACTGTACATGGAGGTGGTAAATTTCCATTAAAAACAAATGTTCGTAAAGAAGTTGTTGCCTCAATTTCTCCTAGTTTCCTGTTCCGAAGACAAGCTGAGTTCAGGCAAATGAATTTAGGTCTATTCGTAAATAAAGGACCTCTTTTTGGAGGAGTTTGGTATAGAGGTGTAGTATTTACTCAATACAGAGACGCTTTAATAGCAGTATTAGGTATAGAAACCGATATTATGAGATTTGGATATAGTTACGACATTACTATATCCGAGCTAACCCCAGCATCTGGTGGTGCTCACGAGCTAAGTATGACTTTAAAATTTGATTGTACACAGAAAAAAGGCAAGTTCCGCAAAATACCTTGCCCTACTTTCTAGTTATATATAGTACCTAACGAATAAATATCGAAGGAGCTCACCTGCAAGATCGATAAACTAACATTCTCAAATAAAGATTAATATGACCTGGAAACAACCCTCAAGCATACTCTCGCTTCTTGCTGTGTTGACTATTCTTTCTGGATGCTACTACGAGCGTTCTGGAGCTACAGGATGGAGTTACAATAGTACCGATAATGGTGGTTTTGAAAAACCTACTTTCTTTGAACAACAAACTGGTCCTGGCCTAGTTCTCATTGAAGGTGGAACCTTCGCTATGGGGCAGGTAGAAGACGATTTAATGGGATCATGGGATAATGCTCCTCGAAGAGTTACAGTATCATCATTCTATATGGATGAAACTGAGGTAACCAACATCTACTGGCTAGAATACCTTACTTGGTTAGAAAGAGTTTACGGTAATTCATTCCCTGAAATTGTTGAAAGAGCTCTGCCTGACACACTCGCTTGGAGAGAAAAACTCGCATATAATGAACCGTTAGTAAAGTATTATTTAAGACACCCTGCTTACAGAGATTATCCAGTTGTGGGAGTTTCTTGGAGACAAGCAAACGACTTCTGTAAATGGCGTACTGATCGTGTAAACGAAGAAATATTAATAAACGAAGGTTTATTAGTTCATAGCCCTCAATCTCAAATAGATGAGGAGCATTTTACTACTGAAACTTATTTTAACAGGCAATACAGTGGAGAGAGAGAAATTGAAGGAGTAGAGGATTTCCGTCCTAACTCAAGTGGATTTAGAGATATTAAGTTAGAAGACGGTCTGCTATTACCTGACTATAGACTTCCAACAGAAGCGGAATGGGAATACGCTGCTTTAGGACTTATAGGGAATAGTTATGGCGAACTAATTGAGGAAAGGCGCACTTACCCATGGGATGGTCATTATGTACGTAATGATGACCTTAGATCTAAGGGCTATGGAAATATCAATGCTAACTTCGTTAAAGGTCGAGGTGACTTTATGGGTGTTGCAGGAGCTCTAGATGACTTCGGTGATATAACTGTTGAGGTTCATAGTTATGCTCCTAATGATTATGGGCTATTTAACATGGCTGGTAATGTAAACGAGTGGGTCATGGATGTGTATAGACCTATGTCAAATCTTGATAACGAGGAGTTTAGACCGTTCAGGGGTAATAATTACCAGACTATGATTCAGGATCCTGAAGGAAATCCCGAAGACAAGTATGATTATGTAGTTTATGATATTCCTAGCATAACTCAATTTCTCGTTGATTACAGAAGAGATAAGAGAGGTATAGGTATGACTCCAGAAGATGAAGAGTTGCTTAATGGACTAGAGCTTAAGCTCGAGGAGGCTACTGAGATGAGTCGTAAAAGCCAAGAAGAAGAAAGTCAAACTCAGATTGCTGAAGCGATGGATTTAATTGAAGAAAGTGAAGCTATTATTGCTGCAGATTTGAGAAAAGGATTCAGTAAGAATATTACTGCAGTGCCTGGAGACATGAAGTATCGCGATGTAACACTAGAAGAGAACTTAGGACGTACGAACTACAGAGTTGCTGATAACATTGATTACCGCGATGGAGATTTAAATAGCTCTACTATGTTTGGGAATGCTGAAGATGGAGTCGCTAATGAAAATCGTATGTATGATTACGGAAACTCTTCTTTGATAAACAATGAGTCTCGTGTATATAAAGGCGGAAGTTGGAATGATAGAGCATATTGGTTGGTTCCAGGAACTAGAAGGTTTATGGATGAACGTAAATCTTCAGCAACCGTAGGGTTCCGTTGCGCTATGACTAGGGTAGGCACCCCTGTTCCTTACCAAGGACAGTAATCTAATTGACAGACAATATTTAAAGCCCTAGCGTACTTTGTACGTTGGGGTTTTTTTAATCCAAAACGATGACGACTGAAGAACTTTACGAAATTTATAAAGGTGCCGAAAATGGGGTGACTACTGATAGTCGTAAATGTGGTCCGGGGATGTTATTTTTCGCTTTAAGGGGGGAGAACTTTGATGGAAATCAATATGCTACAGAAGCGATTAATGCTGGTTGTGTCGCAGCTGTGGTGGATGACACAAAAGTGAATAATGTAGATGGAGTAATTGTCGTTGAGGATGTCCTTACATCAATGCAAGAACTAGCGAAAATGCATAGAAGAACTTTTGATATACCAGTTCTAGGACTTACTGGAAGTAATGGCAAGACGACAACTAAGGAGCTAGTTACTGCAGTATTAGCTAAAAAATATAAAGTTCACGCTACTGAAGGCAATTTAAATAATCACATTGGCGTCCCTTTAACCTTACTTTCTACTCCTTTGGACTGCGAGTTTTTGATTGTTGAAATGGGTGCTAACCATAT
Organism: Bacteroidota bacterium; assembly: GCA_002746975.1. Classification (GTDB taxonomy): domain Bacteria; phylum Bacteroidota; class Bacteroidia; order Flavobacteriales_D; family Sanyastnellaceae; genus UBA974. The sequence continues at coordinate 46,323 of NVXE01000008.1, forward strand.
CGGTGAAATAAGCTATTTAGTAAATATTACAGAACCTAATCTAGGTATTATAACAAATATAGGATTAGCTCATTTGGAAGGTTTTGGTGGGAAAGAAGGGGTGAAAAAAGGCAAAAAAGAATTATTTGATTATTTAAGAGATATAGAATCTACTGTCTTTATTCATGGTGATCATCAAGAGTTGCTTGAAATATCAACTGGTATGAATAGAGTGATTTTCGGAACGAAAGAGCACTTGCCGGAAGTAAGGTTTATCGCGCAGGGAAATGGCAGGAAATTTGTTTGGTCTGAAAACGGATACGAAAGCGACCACAAAACCATAAAGTTAGAAGGGGACTACAACTTGGACAATATCGCCGCCGCTATTACGATAGGCCGGTTTTTTAATGTCGAAAAAAATGACGTTGAAACTGCAATTTCAGAATACACACCTACGAATAACCGCTCACAGGTATATGACACAGGAAATAATGAAATACTGTTAGATGCATACAATGCGAATCCCTCAAGTATGGAAAAGGCCATATTATCTTTTGAGAAAAATTCGAATCACCCTAAACTTGTCATCTTGGGAGATATGAGAGAACTCGGAAGTCACTCAAGAGAATCTCACCAAATGGTAGTTAATCTTTGTAAATCACTTCACCTTGATTCTATTTTCGTGGGTGAGGAATTTATGAGTGTCGAAGATGAGGAAATAAAGATGAGGTTTTATAGTACTATTGATGAATTGATGGATAACCTAAGAGAGGAAACGTTAAAAAACAAAAGTATTTTATTAAAAGGGAGTAGAGGGATGGCAATGGAGCAATTACTACCCCTACTCTAATCTTATCTTTGCATAATGGATTTGATAGCAGAATTAAAATGGAGGGGGATGTTACACGACATCATGCCCGGTTTGGAGGAGCAACTTGTGAAAGAATGCACTACAGGGTATGTTGGATTTGACCCAACAGCTGATTCACTTCATATAGGGAATTTGGTGCCGGTAATGCTACTTGTCCACTGGCAGAGAGCAGGACATAAACCTATGGTTCTAGTAGGAGGAGCTACTGGAATGGTGGGAGACCCAAGTGGGAAATCTAAAGAGAGACAACTTCTGGACCTTGATGTTATGCAGCATAATCTAGATTGTCAAAAAGCCCAATTAGAGAAATTTCTAGATTTTGAAGGAAATAATTCTGCTGTTGTAGTAAATAATTTCGATTGGTTTAAGAATCTAAATTTCCTTGAATTTATCCGTGACGTGGGTAAGCATATTACGGTAAATTATATGATGTCTAAGGATAGTGTGAAAAATCGCTTAGAACAAGGAATGAGCTTTACTGAATTCTCCTATCAACTTGTTCAGGGATATGACTTCTATCACCTCTGGAAGAATAAGAATTGCATGGTCCAAATGGGGGGCAGCGACCAGTGGGGAAATATTGTCACAGGAACAGAGCTCATTCGCAAAAAGGGCGGAGGACAGGCGTTTGCTATGACAGCTCCGCTAATAACTAAAGCGGATGGAAGTAAGTTCGGCAAGAGTGAAGGTGGGAATATTTGGATAGATAAGAATAAGACTTCTGCGTATAAATTTTATCAATATTGGATAAATGCCGCTGATGAAGATGCGGGGAAGTATATTCGAATTTTTACTCTCAAGACTAAGGAAGAAATTGAAGCTCTCGAAGCTTTACATTCAGAAAACCCTAGGGCTAGAGTCCTCCAAAAAGCTCTTGCAGAAGATATAACCCAAAGAGTTCACGGAAAGGATGACTTAAATACAGCTATCGCTGCATCCGGTATTTTATTTGGCAAAAGTGCAAAATCAGATCTTGAATCACTTCCAGAATCTGAATTTCTTTCTGTCTTTGAAGGTGTCGACAAAGCTGAGATAAAAATACACACTGTGAATGAAGGTGTAAGCATTATCGATTTACTAAGTGAACACACCGGATTTCTATCCTCAAAAGGAGAAGCTAGGCGAGCATTAAAAGAGAATAGTATAAGAGTGAATAAAGATTTGGTAGATGATTCTAAGACCATTTCTAACGGCGACCTTATTAATGGACGACAACTTTTACTTCAAAAAGGGAAAAAGAATTACTTCCTAGTCCTAGTGAAAGAATAGATACTTGCCTATACTGTAAGAAGATTACATCCACGGACTTCTGCGTGATCGAACCTCCCCAAAACCTCGAAATCACTAGACCCTATCTCGTTCCTAAGGCTACCTAGATCAGACGTTGATAAAAAGGAACAGCTATCGATATTTGCTAAATCTATAATTTGCAATCTACCTGTCCTACCTCGCTTCACTTCGGTTCCGGGATCTGATACATCACGAACAATAATCTCCATGGTCGCAGGGGGGGTGAAATATCTACCATCTGTACAATATGCTTGAGATAGCAGCTCAGTCATTCCGTACTCACTAATAATTGTGGCATTAGGTATAACTCTTTTAATCCTTGAGTGTACTTCTTCTCTTATCGGTTCACGCCCATGACCTTTCATTCCACCAGTTTCAATAATGGTCAAAGAAGATTTGGCTAATTTTTCACTCAGGCTATCCGAAATACCCGCAACCTCTAGCCAGCTTAAGAGAGCGTGAGTTACTCCAATAACAACAACAGGCCTATCGTTAGATAAAGTGCTCATTAGGTCATCCTGCAATGCCATATAATTATCTAAATAAAACCTATCTGACTGTTCTGAAATATCCATAAATGATTTCGCCATAGCCACTAATGAGGCATCTCCCCTATCTATATACCCCGGCAATAATGCAAACCAAATGCATTCCTTTACTGGCCTAACTAACCTACTATAAATCTTATTCGAAACCTCATTATACCAAGCAACTGATCTTATTCTATGCTCTGATCGTGCTCCTGAATTTGAAGTTCCGGAGCTACGATAGATAACTTCAGGTTCAAATTCTCCTGAAATAACTTTATGAGATCGAAAAAACTCAACTGGCATAAACGGAATATCTCGATAATTATTCACTTTCATCCAATCGATTCCCATTAAGCTCACAAACTCCCTATATACCTCATTATTAGCTACTTGAAAAGCAAATACTTTTAAAGCTACATCCTTAAAACTGACTGACAGCTCATAATTAAGTAGACTTCTAACACTATCCACTAAAAGTGAATGTTCAGATTTAAACTTAGTTTCAAAAGGTTTATTTGAGTTTTTTTGTGGAACGCTCATGGGCGTAAGTTCGGAAGTGGTAGCTTTGAATTAATGAAAAATTGGAATTTTAGTTCGGAATTATTGTTGATTAGTGCTATTTCTGCCACTTTCCAACTGACTAGCTGCATACCCGCGCCTAATTACCCCATTGAACCTAGTATTGAGTTCATTGCCTTTGAAGTCGATGAAAGTAATCACGCAATACTTTCGTTTCAATTCACTGATGGTGATGGAAATTTAGGTTTAGACCAAACCGACACGCTTCCTCCCTTCTGCACTTCATGCGAAAACCATTTCAATCTAAAATGTGAGTACGATGAACTCAGAGATGGTGAGTGGGTTCATATCCCACTTATTCCTGCTCAAGGCCAGGTGCCGTTTTACTATCGCGTTCCTAGGGTTGAACCCTCGGGCAGTAACCCCGCACTTAATGGCGTCATAGAGATAGCAATGAATACATGGAGTCTAAAGTCTAGCTACGATACATTAAGGTTTCGCCTTACTCTTGAAGATAGAGATTTAAATATCTCTAACGAGGATACTACTCGTGTAATAATAAAGTGATTCTAATAAAATAAAATGGGCACCCCTTTAGAGTGCCCATTCCTCTAATTAAATAGAGATTGATTAGAAAGAAAGATACTTATACCTTCTTTAAATTATTATTGACAAGCCTGTCCAAATGCAGATAGGAATTGTAACAAGTCAGCTGCAGTCACTGTTCCGTCACCATTAATATCTGCTGGGCAAGTACTAGTGCCAACAGTGAAAGTACAAGTGCCGTCATCTACAGTCGCACCATTAGTAAAGTTATCCGCATCTGGGTAAGTACATCCGTAACAACCGTAAGTACAAGTTGTGTTATCTGCTAAGTAAGCAGTAGCATTATAGTTACATGCAGTAGCATCATTGCAACCGAAAGCAGATGAGTTTGCAGCACCAGGTGTACCTCCATCAACCCAAGATGCTTGCCAGTTAGAACCTAAATCATTGCCCATTCCTAGAGTACCTGCGTTGTAAGCAGCTAACACCTCTGGGATATACTCTAATGAAGAACAACCACCATTAGGGTTACTGATTAGAGTGCTTCCTAGAATACTAAACCCAGCTCCAGGCCATGTTCCAGTAGAAGCATAAGTAACTGCATTTACTACGTTACCCCATGCATCTTGAAGAGAAAGAGCCTCTCCGCTGTTTGAGAAGTTTCCTAAATCCATAGTAAACACCTGATATCCATTACCAGCATAGTTAGGAGTTCCTAACCCACCTGCAACAGTAATAACTACAAACTCTCCAGCTGCTAACACAGTTCCTGCAGGAAATACCATTCCTAATTGAGGAGCACCAGATGCTGAGTTGTAGAAGTTGTAACCAGAAATATCAGCAGGAAGATCACCTATATTATGTAGCTCACAGAATTCCCAATCGAAATCATTACCCTGTGAAGAACAAGGGTTAAAGTGAATCTCATTAATAATTATAGACGGCAATGTGTAGTAACACAGTGTATTGTCAGCTAACGTAGTATTAATATTGTAGTTCAGAGCTAATGGATCAAAACATCCTGTAATCACACAAGAACCATCATCTGCAACAGCAGCAGGATCGTAGTTATCTGCAGCAGGATTTGTACAACCAGCAAGATTAGAACAAGAACCATCATCTTCAGCAGCTTGTGGATCAAAATTAAGGAAAGTCAGATCCGTACAACCTAGTCTAACAACATCAAGGCTATTCCGTGGGATAAGCTTCCAAGCTCCGAAAGAATAGAAGTTAGGTCCAGTTACTCTGTAAGTAACTCCAGCAACAACTACAGGCATGTTTACCAAACCAACTAGAGTACTATCAGTGATAGCATTATAAGCCATTCCACTTACTTTAACAATTCCAGATCCATCATCTAGCAACCACTCTGTATATCCAGCATTTGGATTAACTACAGGAGCAACTACTTGAGTAAGTACGCTTTCCCACTGCTCATCATTAACAGCGAATGTAGAAACCAATTCTGGAGCAGGAAGAACGTTTCCTGAAGAGACAATTGTAGGGACAGCACCTGCGATTTGGCGTAAGCCGTAAACTTCACTTACAGTTCCTGTTACATCTAACAAATCTCCAACTGCGACACCTGAACCTATACACCAAATAGCTGAGAATGGACCTGTACCATTCTGAATTACGTAAGAAGGGTTATTTGAAAGTGCTGATGAAGCTGCGAATACAGCTGTTACGGTTCCACCTGTCATAACCTGACCACTTACTAGCCCATTATGGATCTCCTGAACAGTTAGGTTAGGAATATAGATACAAGAACCATCATCGGTAGTGGCTGTACTATCATAGTTAGTAGCTCCTGGATCTGTACACCCACTAGTGCTAACAGCACAACCATTTGTGAAGACATGAGATCCTAAATTAGACCAATCATTAAGTGGGTTAACTATCCACTCCCCATCGAATTCGTTAGTTCCAGCAGAAGCTGCCCACATTCCTGCGTTACCTGCATTAACATCCGATTTACGTACTAGAGTATGGTTTTGTGTTGCATTTGCAACTCCTGAAACAATAAATCCAGTCCCAGGATCAGGACCTATACTTCCGATAAGATCAACAAGAACGGTATCTACTCCTACAATCTCTGCAAGACCGTATGTATCGTCTCCATTAGATAAATATGTGTAAGTCATATCAGCTACTGCTAAAATCAAAGGATCTGCAGTAGGGTGAGCGATAACGTATGTGCTGTTAGGAGGAACAATTGCTCCAGCAGGGAATGTTAGAGTCCAGTAATCGAATTGATCTGTAATATATAAAGCTGCAGGAGTATTACATCCATTGCTACAATTAGCCATTGTATACTGATCTAAGAAAATAGGAGAACTAGTAGGGTTGAAAAGCTCGATATACTTATTGTTTGCTGAACCCTCAGCAACTTCAGAAACAAACAATGTACATGATGTGCCTGTAAAAATACATGAACCATCATTTACAGATGCAGTAGGATCGTAGTTATCAGCCTGAGTAAATGTGCAACCATATAAAAGAACATCATTGACATCACGAGGTTGAAGTTTAAAAGCTCCAAATGAGAAATCCATAGCTCCAGTCACTTGTAAACTAGAACCTAAATTAACTAGTCCGGCAGCGATTGCTCCGAAACCTAAATCGTCAACAACTAATGCACCACTTGCATCATTAATTGACCACTCACCAAAACCAAGTGCTGGGTTTTCAACAGCACCCGAGGTTTGTACCAAAACACCCTCCCATTGCTCCGCAGAAGCTGACAAAGTAGTAAGAACTTCAGCAGCAGGCAGTGCGTTTCCCTGACTTAGAATGGTGACTGTAGGAGTATTAATTTGAGTTAAGCTGAAGTTTTCAGCAACAACTCCAGACACATCTACTGCATCACCAATTTGCAACGCAACATCAGAACCATTAATCCAAATACCTGAGTATGGACCAACACCATCTTGAATAGTTGCTCTTGCACCATAAACTCCAGTTACTATACCTGATGTCAATACTCCAACACCTTCAAATAAACCTGTTTCCTGTCCTATTTGAATATCTGTAATAAATGTATAGGGAGAAGCTAAACAAGAACCATCGTCAAAGTCAGCAGCAGCATTATAGTTAGGAGCCACTGGGTCCATACAACCACCAATGCCTACTGTAATTGTTCCCACCATGCCTATAGCAGCGTGAGATCCAACTGAACAATCATAAGAATAAACACCTGGAATTGTAAACGTATGTGAGCCAATGCAAACACCTCCCGATACTCCTGTAACAGAAGGGAAAGAAAACGCCTCAGGATTCCCAAAAGACAAGCCTGTCTGAGTTTCAATATCACCATTAGCATTATGCGTACCACCAGTATTAACGAAGAAAACTAAGTCTCCTACATTAATGTTTAAAGCTGAAGGAGTAAAAGTGAAATTTGTTGCAACAACCTCTATTCCGTCTAGGTTACAAGCATTCGGGAATAAACATGTTCCATCATCAGTATTTGCAGTAGGATCATAGTTCGTAGCGTTAGGGTTCATGCATCCCGGAATAACTGGTCCACAAGTTCCAGTCATTGTGTGAACTCCTAAGTCTGTCCATGTATCTATTGGCAAAACACTCCATTCTGATGACGCAGCATCTATTCCAGCGGAACTAGACCAAATTGGATTTCCTTGAGTGATGTCAGGATTTCTGACAAGAGTGTGGTTTTGTGTAGCATTTACAACTCCAGCAACAGCCCATCCCGTTCCAGGATCACCTTGGTAATCACCTATAGCATCAACGAAAACGTGACTAAGTTCTGTCCCGAAAGCAAGCTTATATCCATCGTCTCCATTAGACAAGAAATTATGCGTTTGGTTAGCTAAAGCAAGTATAGAGGGATCTGCAGACCCATGAGCGATTATGTAAACGCCTCCAGCAGGAATCGTTGCACCAACTGAGAACGTATTCCAATATTCGTACTGGCCAACAACTGTTGGAGCATTACTAACACTAGGGAAAGCGTATGTTGTTAAATCTATTGCAGCATTTGTTGGATTATAAATCTCTAAATACTTATTGTTTCCGGACCCTTCAGCGTACTCTGAGAAAAACAGATCGCATTGGGCTTGAGTGTTTACAAACGACATAGTCGCTGCAACAAATAAAAATAAAATACGTTTCATTATAGAACGGTTTGGTTTTGAGTAGGCCAATTTACGAGGTTTTGTCTAATAAAAACTAGTTTTCAGGGAGTTTTTATACAGTTACGTCGAGTTTTACTCCTTAGAAAGCAGCTTGAATGATTTCCTGTGAATTTCTGAAGGGCCAACTATCTCAATGCCAGCGCGATGTACCTTGGTTGGATACCCGAAATTCGTGTCCCATCCATACCCTGGGAAAACTTTATGCATTTTAAGCATATACTCATCTCTATGTGTCTTTGCAAGTATGCTAGCAGCTGCTATTGATGCAAATTTTCCATCTCCTTTAACAAAGCAAGTATGAGGTGGCATTGTTTGTGATGTCACGAATCGGTTACCGTCAATTATTATGTGGTCCGGTTTAATAAAAAGTTGTTCTACAGCCTCTCGCATTGCTAAAAATGAAGCCTGTAAGATATTTATTTCATCGATTTTATCATGGGGAACGAATGATACTGCCCACGAAACGGCCTTAGATTCTATCAAAATACGTAACTCATCACGTTTTTTTGAAGAAAGTTTCTTACTGTCATCGAGGGCAAGACTGTTTGCTGTTTCAAAATCTAAAATAACAGCTGCCGCGACGACAGGCCCAGCTAAACAGCCCCTACCTGCTTCATCACAGCCTGCTTCTACTCTACTCGGCTCTGAATATGGAAGTAGTTTTGCCATTTTATTTCACCTCTAGCATTTCATCAATTGCCATCGAAAGTAGTTTAGCACTTTTTTCCCATGAAAATTCTGCTGCACGCTTTATCCCTGCTCTCACTCTGTCATTATACCAAACCTCATCATTTTCAAGTTTCAATAATTCTTTGGCTGCCGAATTTGAATCTGAAGGGCTAACTAACGCCGCCTCAGCACCCCCACAAACTTCTGGAATAGAGGTCGTATTGCTCGCGATAACAGGAACTCCACATGCCATCGCTTCGACAATAGGAACTCCAAATCCCTCAAAAAAAGGAAGGTAAAGAAGTGCATTAGCAGCTGCAATTGTATTTACAAGATCATCGTCATTTAAACGACCCACCCAATGAACATTTTCTGCTTTAATTACTTCGTCACTCCACATCGCAGAACCGACAATAACAAGGTCTGATTTACCACCTAAAGAACAATAAACCTTATGAGCTTCAATCATCCCCTTAATGTTTTTTCTTGGATGTATCGAACCTACAAAAACATGATACTTATTACCATTAGAAACCGAGTTTCTTACATGAGCTTTTTGCTTTTCCGATATCGGAGCGAAAGACTTATCTGGTGCGTTGGGTATTACAGAAATTGAACTAGAATCTAATCCGTAAGTTTCGGATATATCTTGTTTACTAAATTCCGACACCGTACAAAGCTTAGTTGCACGCCTCGCATATTCGGGAAATCGCGTTCTAAAATGCTTTGCATATCGTGGGGGGAGCCATTCTGGATGATGCTCGAAATTAATGTCGTGAATTACATTAAGTTGAGGGATTTTCGATCTTCTAGAAAGATATCCATCAGCAGAAACGAAAGCATCAGCCCTCCATCTCTTTAATTTCCATGCAATTGCAAAGTCGAACCAAATATCGAAAAGCCATGGCCTTCTTGCTGGAGGAAGAAGGCAAATTGACGAGCAGTTTGGTCCAAATTCAAATTGAGATGGGGGTTTTCTATCGAAGATTAATAGAAATTCATCATTAGGCCTTTGCATTACAATTCTTTTATAGCACTGATAGGTAAATCTACCTGTTCCCTCTAACATTCCGGGAATCAATAATCGTGCGTTTAATGCAATGCGAGCCATTTGGCTAAGTTAAAGACAAACCAATTACTGAAGTTGGCAGATTGAGTCCAAATTGCTCTTATCATTGCACTATAAATAGGATACTACTTTGATGAATTACGCTGAAGAAATAATCAAGCTTAAGAAAGAGAAAAACGCCGTTATTCTGGCCCATTACTATCAAATACCAGAAATTCAGGATATTGCTGATTACGTAGGTGATAGTTTGGGATTGTCAAAACAAGCTGCCTCTACTGATGCAGATATGATAGTTTTCGCAGGAGTACATTTTATGGCGGAAACTGCCAAAATAATTAATCCTTCAAAAACAGTAGTTCTACCTGACCTTGATGCAGGTTGCTCTCTTGCAGATTCTTGCCCAGCTTCGGGACTTCAAAAATTAAAAAGCTCAAACCCTAACCATGTCGTTGTAAGCTACATAAATTGCTCTGCCGAAGTCAAAGCTATGAGTGACATTATATGTACTTCATCAAATGCCGTGAAAGTTGTCGAATCTATCCCTAAAAATAAGGAAATCATTTTCGCTCCTGACAAAAATTTAGGGCGATATGTTTCTGAGAAAACTGGAAGAAAATTATTAATTTGGGATGGCGAATGTGAAGTACATGTAGAATTTTCAAACGAAAAAATTGAACAAATTCAAATAGCACATCCAGAATCAAAACTTATTGCACACCCTGAGTCACAGCAACAAATTCTTGATCAATCAGACTTTATAGGGTCAACTTCAGCACTTTTGAAGTTCGTACAGGAGGATAACGCACAAGAATATATCGTAGCAACCGAGGTGGGAATCCTTCACAAGATGAAGCAACTTGCTCCAGATAAAAAATTCATTCCGGCTCCTATATACGCGAACAATACTTGCGCTTGCAGTGAATGTCCATATATGAAGCTCAATACATTAGAGAAAATTTACAATTGTATGAAAAACGAGCAACCTCAGATAAATGTTGAGGAAAGTACTCGTCAAGCAGCGGCTAAATCCCTTGACAGAATGCTCTCTTTAGCATAGCAATGAAAGAGGTTGATTTCTTAGTTATCGGATCTGGCATTGCTGGCTTATGTTATGCTATTAAAGTAGCTGAGCATTTTGATTCGGAGGGAAAGGACGTGAAAATATGCATGCTCTCTAAAGTTATTGAGGATGAAACTTCAACTAAATACGCTCAAGGTGGAATAGCAGGTGTGTTTGATAATTCAAAAGATTCTTTCGAAAAGCATATAGAAGACACCATTCTCTGTGGTGATGGTTTGTCCGATATTAGTGTAGTTGAAATGGTTATTAAAGAAGGCCCTCGAATAATTCAAGATATAATTAAGTGGGGTACTAATTTCGATTTAGGTGAAGACGGGGAGTACGATTTGGCAAAAGAAGGCGGTCACTCAGAAAGCAGAATAGTACACCATAAAGACATTACAGGGAAAGAAATCGAAAGATCCCTTTTAAGTAAGGCCTCTAAATTCGCTTCTATAGAAATTCTATCACATTACTTCGCTGTCGATTTAATTACACAACACCATCTAGGAAAGGCTATTGAACGCAATGTGGGGGAAATTGAATGTTTTGGTGTTTATGCCTTAAACAGAAGGGATAACAAGGTCATAACCATACTTTCTAAATGCACTCTTTTAGCAGCCGGAGGAGCTGGGAATATTTATTCAAATACAACGAATCCAAGCATTGCTACTGGAGATGGTGTTGCTATGGCATACAGAGCTAAAGCAGATATCTCAAACATGGAGTTTTTCCAATTTCATCCAACCTCCCTTTACAATCCTGACGAAAGGCCGTCATTTTTAATCTCAGAAGCTGTGAGAGGCATGGGGGGTATATTAAAGGATAGAGATGGCAAAGATTTTATGCACAAGTATGATGAAAGAGGCTCCCTCGCTCCTCGTGACATCACTGCCAGAGCTATTGATTCTGAGTTAAAGAAGTTTGGAGGAAGTCACTTGTATTTGGACGTTAGTCACTTAGATTATGATAGGTTTATTGAGCATTTTCCTAACATTACTAATAAGTGCTCCTCTTTAGGCATCGATATTAAAGACCAAATGATTCCTATCGTCCCCGCCGCACATTACATGTGTGGTGGTATAGTTGTCGATAAAGACGGGAAGACAACGATAAAAGGTCTTTATGCATGTGGGGAATGTTCTTCAACTGGGCTACATGGTGCTAATCGACTTGCGTCTAACTCGCTCCTGGAAGCATTGGTCTATGCAAACAGATCGTATTTGGCCTCGATTAATGATGTTAATAAGGAGCATAAAGTTGACGTCCCAGAATGGAATATTGAGGGTACTGGACATCCTGAGGAATGGGTGGTTATTGAGCATGCTATCCGTGAACTGCAAAGTATTATGAGTAATTATGTGGGGATTGTAAGAACAAATACCCGATTAAACAAAGCAAGGATAAGATTGGAGGTCCTTTATGAGGAAATGGTGCAAGAGTTTAAGAGCTATAAACCTTCCATACGTGTACTTGAGCTTAGGAACATGATAAATGTTGCACATTTGGTTATAGAACAGGCACTTCTGAGGAAAGAAAATAGAGGATTACATTATTCTCTAGACAATGAAGGATAGAGAGATAAGAAACGTAACTTCGCAGCGTTGAGTACAAAACATAATGATATGACGCCAAGAAACGAAAATAGCAATTCATCTAATTTAGACTCTTCTCATTTACTGTTGTTTGTTTACAATCGAATGCGTGTTTTCGTAATAGTTGGAGCTCTTGCATTATTTATATCTGCAGGTGTCTCATTATTGTTGGAAGAAAAATTTGAATCCTCTGTGATTCTGTTTGCTACAACTCAAAGCTCTATCGGAGAACAATTTTTTGAGGAAAGCAAACAGGGAGATCTTCTTGCATACGGAGAAACTGAAGATGCTGAACGTCTTTTACAATTGTTCAATTCTAATTACGTAAGAACTCAAATTATAAAGTCTTATAAGTTAGATGAACATTACGATATCGACCTTTCAGAAGCAGGTTCTAGGACACTTCTACAAAAGGAATACAATAGCAATGTAGGAGCTGATCTTACTCGTTTCGGGTCAATCCGAATACACGTATTAGACAAAGATCCAAATATCGCTCGAGACATCGCCAACGACCTTGTATTTATCGTAGATAGTCTAGCAAATGGATTAAGAAACGAAAGAGCCCATATTGCTTTAAAGCTTGCAAAAAAATCTTATGAAAAAGCCCTTATAGAAATTCAAGATGCTGAGAACAGTTTGGGAGAACTCCACAAGAAAGGTATTTACGATTTCGAAGCCCAAGTTGAGGGGCTGACTGCTGAATACGGGAGAGCGATTACGACTAATAATCTTAAAGGTGCAAAAACACTCAAGGAAAACTTAGAACAAATCGCAAAATTTGCAAATGACTACAATAAACTTGTTAATTTTCTAGAGCCGGCATATCTTCAATTAGCTACATTAAAAAAGAGATTTGACCTTATGAGTGTTGATGCATCGGCTCAATTACCTTCTAACTTAGTTGTCGATTATGCTGAAGCCGCTGATAAAAAGTCATATCCTGTGAGGTGGCTAATCGTGGTTGTAAGCGTAATTTCAACTCTTGTTATGGCGTTAATCTTACTTCTTATAATAGACAGTATTAAAAGCACTGAAAGCTTAGAAAAGTGAGGCCAAACTTGACGGATAAAACTGCTATTTTAGGTGCATCACTTTTTTCTGCTTTACTAGGTTTTGCCATATACTTAGATTTTCTCTGGTTTTCTTTACTTCCAATAGGGATTTTACTTGCCTGGTGGGGAATTAAACGACTTGACCTATTCATAGGGTTTATTATCCTTGCTGTGCCTTTAAGTCTTAATTTACAAGAGTTTGGAGAAACCCCACTTGGATTATACATGCCTACAGAGCCAATGCTTTTTATAGCATTAGTAATATTTTTACTGCGCTCTTTTAGTGGATGGCCCGTTGATAAACGGTTATTTAAACATCCTATTACAATAATCATTAGTTGTATGATGCTATGGATGGCAATTACCACCATTACTAGCTATGACCCAATAGTATCATTAAAGTTTATGATATCTAGAGCCTGGTTTATTGTGAGTTTCTTCTTTTTCCTAGGTCATATAATGCTTAACGACTCTAAGTACCGTGAAAAAATAGTGATGATGTTGGTGTTCCCTCTTTGCATCGTTATTATATACACCATGATTAGGCATGCAGGATATGGCTTTGACAAGCATGCAGGGCATTGGGTTATGAAGCCTTTTTTTAAAGATCACACTTCATATGGAGCTGTTCTTGCTATGATGTTCCCGCCAGCCATAGCTCTATTTTCGAAGAAGAAAAGGCCTGCACTTTTACGCGTCATGCTCGCAATTGCATGTTTTATTATCGCTACTGGGCTAGTACTTTCCTTTACTCGAGCCGCTTGGGTATCACTAGCAGTAGCAGGAGCTCTCTTTTTTGCTATGAGGCTAGGGGTCAAATGGAAAACTTTAGTTGGAATCGGAGCTACCGTTTTAGTTGGACTTTTCTTAAGTATGGACTCAATTATAATTGAGATGCAAAGAAATAAACAAGATTCTTCCGACAACTTAACTGAGCACCTAGAGTCAATTTCAAACGTCTCAAGCGACGACTCAAATCTTGAGAGACTAAACAGGTGGAGTTGTGCTATTTCACTTTTCAGGGAACGTCCCATTACAGGATGGGGCCCTGGTACATATCAATTTGTTTACGCTCCATTTCAAAGGTCTGATCTAAAGACTGTTATTAGTACGAATAATGCTGATGGGGGAAACTCTCATAGTGAATACTTAGGACCTCTTGCAGAGCAGGGAGTTTTGGGTGCAGTATTCATATTACTATTACTCTGGTATGCCTCAACTGTGGGTTTTAGGTTATGGTTTCGTATTAAGGATCGCGACGAAAGAAATTTTGCTGCATCAATATACCTTGGGTTAATGACCTATTTCGTTCATGGAATAATGAACAATTATTTAGATACTGATAAAGCTAGCGCTCCGTTTTGGGGCTTCATCGCAATTCTTGTTGTGTTAGACATAGAGCTAAAGCAACATGAGCAGGCTACTCGTGATAACGTAAATGTTCTACTTAAACCTACAGCTAAGTAAAGCAGTATCATCCAACGGTGGTATTTTACCGCGAAAAGTTTGAAGTTCTAAGACCATTTCTTCATGCATTTTGTCTAAAGACATTGAATCTCCTCCCCTTACAATCTTCTCTAACCTAGCCATTCCGAATGGCACCTCCTTAGAATTCTCTTGTTCAACCAAGCCATCAGTATAGCATATTAATGAACTCCCAGGTAGTGCATTAAAAATCCCAGACTGCACTGTCGGTAATTCTTCAAACATTCCTAATCCTACTGAACCCAGCTCCAAAAGGGAAGATTCTTTTTTATCATCTATCCAGAGTGGTGGGTTGTGGCCACAGTTTACATACTCCACTCTTCTGTTTTTTCTATTAAAAACTGCAACGAAAAATGTAATGTATTTTTCCCCTTGAGCACTATCCATCACCCTCTTATTCAAAGTCTTAACCTTATATATCAAATCCCCTGAATCTCCTTCAAATATAGCTCTTACGTTTGCTTGAAAGTTTGACATTAAAATTGCAGCACCTATCCCTTTCCCACTTACGTCAGCCATACAAATAACGACTCTGTCATCCCCTATTTTAAAACAATCATAGTAATCTCCTCCTATCTGATGATGTGGTTGGTAGTATCCTGAAACATCTATGTGTTCATCTATTGGCCATGAACCAGGAACTAGCATATTCTGCATCTCTCTTGCTAGTTCTAACTCTCTTTTTAAACCTTCTTGACGAATGTTTTCATCGACTAATTCTTTATTTCTCAGTGCAACAACAAGAATATTAGTTAGGGTTTGTAGAAAATTTAAATGCTTTACAACGGGACTCATACCTCTTGCATTTTCTTCAACGTCACCAGCTAAAACGAAAGCAATAACTTCATCGTTTTGGGATACAGGTACAACAACATCGAAAACGTGGTCATTTACTCCATCGCTTCCTGCTAATGAAATCCCTCCAGAATTTAACTTCTCGAAGAACTCAACAGACTGAGTTTCTGGAATGAACCCTGACACGCCATTTGCGACGATTAGTCTCCAAAATGCACCATCCAAATCAAGAGCATATAGAACAATTCTTCCAATTCCCAAGTAGTTATGAAGGGCATTACTATATTGGTTTAATAAATCGTCTTCCGAAGACTGAGAGTTTATCGCACGAGTTACATCTAAGAGAGCTTTTAATTTAAAATCTCTAAGATCAAGTTTGCTCTGTAAGCGCGATTCACGAGAAGATACCATAATTTTTATCGGGTTTATTTCTTTACTCTTTCAGAATATTCTTTTTTCTTAGTATCGACCTTGATGAAATCTCCTGTCCCGATAAATAAAGGCACTCTGATTTCAACTCCAGTATCAATAGTAGCTGGTTTTAACGTGTTTGTTGCGGTATCACCCTTAATTCCAGGCTCTGTATAAGTTATTTCAGCTTCAATAAATTGAGGAAGTTCACAAGAAATCACTTTCTCTTCATCGGCATGAAAAATAATACGACAAATCAAACCGTCCTTTAAAAATTCTGGAGCATTAATCATATGCTTCTCTACAGGAATTTGCTCAAAGGTTTCGCAATTCATAAAGTGAAAACCCATATCATCATTGTATAAAAACTGATATTCACGCGTTTCGATTCTAACAGGATCGATCTTGGTTCCAGCATTAAACGTATGGTCTACAACTTTCCCTGTTTCAATATTTTTCAATTTGGTTCTAACAAATGCTGCACCTTTTCCAGGTTTAACATGAAGAAACTCCACAATATTCCACAATCCATTGTTGTGGTTCAAGCACATTCCGTTTTTAATATCCGAGGTGTTTGCCATCTTATTTATTTATTTCATTGTAGTGGCAAGATACATCTACTCTTACCGCCCTTCAAGTCTGATTGATATTCGTTGCGATGAATGTGTATCTCCTCCCTCAGGCCAAACCTTTTCAAACGACAGCACCAACTTGTCAGGTACAATTTCGTAAGTAATTATGGTTCTGTACGTGTTATCCCCAACAGAAAATAAACGATAACCACGAGATGTTGGAAGTAATGAGTATAATCGCCCTTCCATTTCACTAACTCCATTCATTACTGCAATCGTAAGCGGTTTGGCACTTTTTACATCAATTCTAAAAGACCTTCCCCATCCATAAATACCCACCCCTGATTTAAAAAATTCTCCAGTTAACCTAATTAATCCCAGATCCCATCTCATCCTTCCTGAAACTTCATAAGTTCCATCATCTTTTACGAAAAGCTTCAATCTAGATTGAATATCCCAAATATCAGTTTCACTCGTCTTATGCACCAACGTAGCCTTAAACGAAGATCTCATGTCTTTAATTTCCGATACAATAATTAAATTCCTTTCTTTAGGACCAACTGAAACACCCAGACTACCTACCCAGTGTAACTCTGAATTTGATTTTGCTCCCCAATTACGGCCAGGGTGCATTAGGTCTTCACGATCTACCACACCAAATAGAAAAACATTTCTGTTTACAGAAAGTACAGCTCTGTTTCGCATGACAAACCCTTTGTTAAAGCACCCTAACTCTGATTCAAAACTCAATGCATCTTTTTCAATACGAAACACTCCTCCTACTATGCCTGTCCATGACTGTCCCATAAACTTCCCAACCTCTCCCAAAACACCTAAGCGAATAGAATGATGTAAGTAATTTGGTTTAGAAAACGCAGCAAATGCAAGACGGTTAACATATACTGACTCTCTTTGAATTTCGTTTAAAGTTCTATGTAAGCCAGTATTAAACCACGAAATATCTGAAGTAGAAGTAAGAGAGTACTCTCTATTTTGAGAATCGAAAGAACCAGCGAACCACCAATTTCCTATGTTCTTACGAATTGCTACTCCACGACGCATAGGTGACCCGTCCCCAGAATATACACCATCGAAGTCACGACTGATTTGGACTAAACGATGAGGCGCACGCATAGATTGAAATGGGTCATAACGAGAAATGGTAGCCCCAGAACCCCAATGTATCCTATGATCACCTACAATCCAGCTCACCCCGTTTTTTGCGTTTCCATTCACAAACCCTCCTATAAAATCAATACCCACCTCTCCAGCATCTCTTTCAACAACAGCACCCCAATTCTCACTCCGTACTCTAGCTACACAACCTATATTCGAGCCCTCAAATTTATAATCTTCGTTATTGAAATCGCCCATTCCGATTATATTCCATTTTATAGGAATTGATTTGGATTTAGAATTCGACTCTACCCCCACCTCTTTTGCCCACTCACACCACAATCTCCATCTGGGATTTTCCGACAACTTCTTTGATACTTCAGGTCTAATATTTTGAATTGCCCAAGCTTCTTCAGGAACTACTGGCCACCCATATTTCAATAAATGAATTCTTATAACCTCCGCCTCTGAAACTTCCATCCACCCCTCTTCAATTGCTGGTATTAACAATTTATTTATGGAGAATTCCGTCTGTGAAAAGAGACTGTTAATTTCTAATAAGGTTAAGGATATTATATACCAAATAACAATTAATTTATATCTCACCACTTTACTCCCCATTTCGTAACATTACCTATTACACTAGATTCATGAACTAATACAAGATTAAATTCCCTTTGCCATTGAAGTGTACAAGAGAAAAACAACGAAGGCCCTTCAACCATAAATTGCACTTTGAATGAGTCAATTTGTCGCCCTACGCTTAACCTCCATGAGTTCCGTTTCAAGCTGGAATACATCCCTAAACCAATTTCCACACCATTCATTTCTACGGTGGAAATAGAACCCGAAAAATCCCATGGCCAATTTCTCTGCTTCGATACTAAACGATTAGAGCGAAAAAACTCTGGACTCAAGCTAGCTTCGAAGCTTCCTTCTGATGAAAACATGTAAATCCCAATTTGAGATATGACACTGAGCTGTTTTGAATTTAATTCTGGCAAAAAGCCTACATGACCACCAATTTGTAACCAACTATATACTTTTTGTCCTTCCGCGGTAACACCTAACAATTTTTCCTGACGCCACATTAAAGATGATTCACGCCAAGCCTCCCACCCTTGCCAAGAACCACACAATACACCCCCAGGTATTACCCGAATACTTTTCTCAAAGTTTATGGAATGCCATTTCACACCCCAAACAAGCTGTCTGCCACTTACATTCCAGTTAAAAGTATCTGACAAACTGAAATTGTCTGATAAATTTTGCGTTTGTACAGTTTGAGCCAAATTATTTATGGGTAATGTTATAATGCTAAATACAATTAAAGCCCTTGCTATTTCTCTGTTTTTACTCACGCTCACAAGGTTGATTTTTATTTCAAAAGGATTTAATTCATTTTACTATCGTTATCTCATAATTTATTCGTGTATTACAGATTCTTCGTCATATATTTGCGCCCCGATTTGGAATGCGGGTGTGGTGAAATTGGTAGACACGCCAGATTTAGGTTCTGGTGCCGCAAGGTGTGTGGGTTCGAGTCCCTCCACCCGCACAATTCCAACTGTCGGTTCAGATTCTCAAAAGGAACGCCATGCAAATTATTCAGGAACCGATTGATGCTCTAAGAGCAGAATTGATTATTACTATAGAAAAGGACGATTACGAACTTAGATGTGACAAAATCCTTCAGGCTCATCGTAAACAAATCACATTACCTGGGTTTCGTAAGGGTAAGGTTCCTATGGGAATCGTTAAGAAGCAGTACGGAAAGAGTGTACTTGCCGAAGAGATAAATAAAATCATTAGCGAGTCTCTTCAGAAGCATATTCAAGAAAATAAAATTCACGTTCTAGGAAATCCTATTCCTGCAGAAGGTAAGACAGAGCAAGGAGACTTTGAAAATCCAGATACCTTCACCTTTAATTATGAGATAGGTCTTGCCCCTGAGTTAGAATTAAAGTTTGGATGGAGAGCGAAATTCACTCGCCACATTATCCCTGTAGACAAGAAAGCTATTGACAACCGTGTTCTAGATATGCAACGTCAACACGGAAAGGTAAGTGATGTAGAAATTTCTGAAGAAAAGGATATGTTGCTTGGAACTTTCGTACAACTTGACGCACAAGGTGCACCTTTAGAAGGTGGCGTTGAAAATCGCAGTTCTATTTCTGTCGAATTTATTGAGGACAAACAAACATTAAAGCAGTTAATCGGTGTTAAAGTGGGAGATGTCATCGTTTTGGACCCAAATAAAGTGAGTAAAAATCACGAGGATATGGCTAGAATGCTAGGTATCACTCATGACGAAATTCACAACTTGAATAGCGATTTTAAATTCACTGTTGAGGAGATAAAGCGTCTAACTCCACACGAATTTGGACAAAGTCTATTCGATAAAATATATCCTAAAGGAGAGGTAACAGACGAGAAAGAATTCCGTTCTCGTATTGAGAAGGATCTTCAAGGTCATTTCGAGCGTGATGCCGAGTGGGTTTTCCGTCGGAGGTTTATTGTCGATTTGTTAGAGTACATGAAAATTCCTCTTCCTGACACGTTTTTGAAGAGATGGATTAAGCTTTCAAATGACAAGCCTGTTACTGAAGACCAAATAGAAAAGGAGTTTGATGGGTATGCTGAATCATTAAGGTGGCAGCTTTTACAACAAACCGTGATGAAGGAGATGGATCTAAAAATCACGGCAGAAGAATTAGAGAGCGAAGCTCGTAAGTTCGTAGGTGCTCAATACGCTCAGTATGGAATGCCTCTTGATGAAGAATCGATGGAGAACGTTGCAAAAAGCGTACTTGCCAAGGATGAGGAAAGACGTAAAATAGCTGACGTTATCGTTGAAAGAAAGGTAGTTGATCATCTTAAAACTCTTGTAAGCATTAAGGATAAGTCAATATCTTATGAAAAATTTGCAGTTCTTGCAGCAGAGGTGAAGTAATCTCTAGAATATGTATTGACGATAAACGAGTATCTATTGCTATATATCGTTTGTGAATATCCGACAACTCAAATAGTCATATAATGAATATTGCAACCTAAATTGCGATTATATTCTCAAGTAACATGAACAATCGTAAAGAGTTTTTAAAATTTGCTGTAAAGGATCAGGGACTTAGCAGCCATACAGTGGGTGATTTTATTTCTTCGGCTTATGGCCCAGAAAACATGACTAGAACAGTCATTGAAGAACGATCAATGCCATTCCGTGAAGTTGACGTTTTCTCTCGTTTAATCGCCGATCGTATTATTTTCATGGGTACTGGAGTTGACGATTACGTAGCTAACATCATTCAGGCACAGCTATTATTTCTCGAGTCTACAGACCCAAATAAAGATATTCAAATTTATATTAACTCCCCTGGGGGTAGCGTTTATGCTGGATTAGGAATCTACGATACAATGCAATATATCAGACCAGAAATTGCAACGATTTGTACTGGCATGGCTGCATCTATGGGAGCCGTTCTACTTTGTGGAGGGGCGAAAGGAAAGCGTACTGGACTCAAGCATAGCCGAGTGATGATACATCAACCTTTAGGAGGAGCTCGAGGACAGGCGTCAGATATCGAAATTACAGCTCGTGAAATTCAAAAATTGAAGAAGGAGCTTTACGATATTATTTCTCATCATTCAGGAAAAGATTACGATACTGTTTGGAAGGACAGTGACCGTGATTACTGGATGACTGCTGAAGAAGCTAAAGAGTACGGTATGATTGACGAAGTTCTCTCTCGTAATTAAGAGATAAGTTTAAAGAATAAGATTTATATGGCTGTAGAAAAAGACGCAATTTGCTCGTTTTGTGGCAGAGAGAAAGAAGATGCTGAGATACTGATAGCTGGTATCTCGGGGCATATTTGTGATGTTTGCGTAAAGCAAGCTGACGCTATTGTTGAAGAGGAAGTCGAAAAAGAAGTTGCAGAACTACTTGATTTGGAACTAAAAAAACCTCATGAGATTAAATCACATATTGATGATTATGTTATAGGTCAAGAAGAAGCAAAGCGAACACTTTCTGTTGCCGTTTACAATCACTACAAAAGGCTATTAAATCCAATTTCTGCTGACGATGATGTTGAATTAGACAAAGCAAATGTAATTCTTGTTGGGGAAACCGGATCTGGAAAAACATTGTTAGCAAAGACTATTGCTAGGATGTTAGATGTACCTTTTTGTATCGCAGACGCTACCGTTCTCACTGAGGCTGGGTATGTAGGTGAAGATGTTGAGAGTGTCCTTTCGAGACTGTTACAAACTGCCGATTTCGACGTTGAAGCTGCCGAGAGAGGTATTGTTTTCATCGATGAGATTGATAAAATAGCAAGAAAGAGTGATAACGCTTCTATAACTCGTGATGTTAGCGGTGAGGGCGTTCAGCAAGGTCTCTTAAAACTTCTTGAGGGAACAGATGTACAGGTACCTCCTCAGGGAGGGAGAAAGCACCCTGAACAAAAATTGATTACTGTTAACACTCAAAACATCTTATTTATTTGTGGCGGAGCCTTTTCGGGTATTGAAAAGCACATAGAAAGAAGGATGAGTCGATCTACAATCGGATTTAAAAGCGGTGGCGCAAATAAAACTGAAGAAAACATTCTTTCATTTATTGCTCCTGCAGACTTAAGAAGTTTTGGGCTTATTCCCGAATTAGTAGGTCGTTTTCCTGTTCTGACTCATTTAAACACGTTAGACGCTAATGCTCTCAGAAGAATCCTTACGGAGCCGAAAAATGCTATCATTAAGCAATATGTTTATCTGTTTGAATTAGACGGAATAGAGCTAAAATTTAAAGCAGATGCTCTTGATTGGATTGTAGACCAAGCCTTAGAATACAAACTAGGTGCAAGAGGTCTTAGAGGTATTCTTGAAACACTCTTAACAAATGCAATGTTTGAAATGCCTGGCTCAGATATCAAGAAATTTGTCGTAGATAGGAAATACTGTGAAGGAGAGATGGGATCTAACCCAAGTAAAGAACTAAGGGTAGCTTAACTTAGATTTGAAGAATGTTTGTCCGTTGTGGACAATCAAACCTTATGTGATTCGGGTATAGAGGGTGTTACTTGTTAATTTGGTCTTCTACTTATAAAAAAACGAGAAGAAGTGGCAGGTAAGGTTACACCTTTGATGAAACAATATAATAGTATTAAGGTGAAACATCCTGATACAATATTATTGTTTCGTGTAGGAGATTTTTATGAAACGTTTGGCAAAGACGCTGTCATTGCTGCAGGTGTGCTAAATATTATTCTGGCAAAACGGGGTAATGGGAGTGCTTCTGAGATTGAACTTGCTGGATTCCCATATCATTCATTAGACAACTACTTACCTAAACTAGTAAGAGCTGGACTTAAGGTGGCAGTATGCGATCAACTTGAAGATCCAAAGCTTGCAAAGGGTCTTGTAAAGCGAGGTGTTACAGAGCTTGTAACTCCAGGTGTAGTTATGCATGATCAAGTTTTAAAATCTAAACAAAACCATTACTTAGCTGCTTTACACTGGACTAGAAAGGTGTGTGGAGTTGCTTTTCTAGATATTTCTACGGGTGAATTTATGGCTGCACAGGGTGATACTGAATGGATTGATAGGCTGTTAAAAAGCCTTAATCCTAAAGAATGGGTATGCCAAAAACAGCATGAAAGTGATTTGGTTTCTCTGTTTGGAGATGATACACCACGTTCGAAGTTAGATGATTGGGTTTTTTCCGAAGAATATGCAGAAGAGAAGTTACATGGACAATTTGGGACGTCCTCTCTGAAAGGGTTTGGTCTAAATGATGCGCCTTTTGCCAAGGTGGCAGCAGGGGTGATCTTGGAGTACTTAGATTTTACACATCACACGAAACTTGGACATCTTCAGGGAATTAAGCGATTACGAGAGGGAGACGGCATGTGGCTTGACCGATTCACTGTCAGGAATTTAGAAATTCTACAAGCATCTCATGCTGATGGGGTATCCCTTTCACATTGCATTGACAGAACCTCAACTCCCATGGGGGCTAGAATGCTAAGACGTTGGTTAGTAATGCCGTTAACGAACATCGAGGCTATAGAAGCTCGGCATAATGCTGTCGGTTCTCTATTAGAAGATGAAGATTTACTAGCTCGTTTAAAATCTATTTTACAGGGAGTGGGAGATTTGGAGCGACTTTCTTCTAAAGCTAGTTCAGCAAGAATTAACCCTCGTGAATTAGTACAACTAAGGCGAGGTCTAGAAGCCGTAATAACCGTTGCTGAAACAGCTGCTGGTGAAGAGGCCTTTATTCCAACTCTTGAAAGACTCTCTCCCTGTGACAAATTACTATTTCGACTACAAAATGAACTTGAGGATGAGGCACCAAACCAAGTAGGTAAAGGTGCTGTGATAAAAGCGGGAGTTAGTAGCGAATTAGATGAAGTGAGAAGTTTGGCCTTTGAAAGTGATATAGCCTTAGAGGTGATTAGAAAACGAGAGGTTGAGATTACTGGTATTAGCTCATTGAAGATTGGGTTTAATAATGTTTTCGGGTACTACCTTGAAGTAAGACATTCACATAAGGATAAAGTTCCTGAAGAATGGATTCGTAAACAAACCTTAACTCAGGCTGAGAGATATATCACTGAAGAATTAAAGATTCTTGAAACGAAAATTTTAGACGCAAAGGATAAAGCTCTTTCTATTGAGCAACGTCTGTATGAAAGTCTTGTGGCCGAAACCGTAAAAAATATTAACGAACTAATTGGAAATGCAAGAGCAATGGGGGAAATTGATGTTCTTTCTAGCTTTGCAGAAATTGCTGCCGATTTTGGTTACACAAGACCTCGCATGAAAAAAGAGGCCGGAATTCAAATTGTGAATGGAAGACATCCTGTTATCGAGAGGCAGCTTCCTATTGGTGAAAGTTATATTTCGAACGATGTAACGCTTCATCCAGATAAAGCCCAAATCATTATGGTAACTGGGCCAAACATGTCTGGTAAAAGCGCCTTACTAAGGCAGACAGCTTTAATATGCCTTATGGCACAAAGTGGTGGATTCGTGCCTGCGAGGAGTGCGGAGCTTGGTATTTTAGATAGGATATTCACTCGTGTGGGTGCTTCAGACAACATCTCTTCTGGAGAATCCACGTTCATGGTAGAAATGAATGAGACCGCTGCGATTCTAAATAACATTACAGATCGAAGCTTAGTTCTACTGGACGAAATTGGACGAGGCACTAGTACATATGATGGAGTGAGCATAGCTTGGGCGATTGCGGAACATCTGCATAATTCCGACAATCTTCGACCGCTCACCTTATTTGCTACACACTATCACGAGCTTAACGAGATGCACGATTCCTTCCCACGAATACTGAATTTTAACGTCAGTGTTAAAGAAGTCGGAGGAAAAATTGTTTTCCTAAGAAAGCTAGTCCCTGGAGGGTCTAATCACAGCTTTGGAATTCACGTTGCGAAACTTGCAGGAATGCCCAGAAGTTTAGTAAGAAGGGCCAAAGAGGTTTTAGTCGAACTAGAATCTCATAGGGCAGATGCAAATGACAGAAGCGGTAGCGTTAAAGCCACAACTAACTCACCTAAGGTCGCACCTGTTAAATTGCCTAAAGTACAGGAAGGTGTTCAAATGAGCTTTTTCAAATTAGACGACCCAGCTTTAGAGGATGTTAGGGACAGACTCTTAGATCTTGATATAGATACTCTCACACCATTAGATGCTCTCCTAAAGTTGCATGAGATAAGAAAGGTTGTAGGAGGTAAATAATTCTTCACACAACACTTATTCTAATAAGCTGCAAGTAGTAAGTCCAAATCTTTATATGGCAAACCTCTCTCTTCAGCTACCCCACGGTTAGTGATGACTCCTTTATACATATAAACTCCTGAACGTACAATATTAGCCATTCTAATGGCAGTAGAAACTCCTCCATCAGCAGCAATACTCAAAAGCAGAGGAGCAATAATATTACTCAAAGCTTGACTTGCAGTCCCCGAAACGCTTGAAGCGATGTTTGGCACACAGTAATGTATGACACCGTTCTCTACATATGTTGGGCATTCGTGACTTGTAATTCTAGAAGTCTCAAAGCACCCCCCTGTGTCAATACAAACGTCAATAATTACAGACCCTTCTTTCATAGAGCTAACCATTGATTCGCTAACTATCATAGGGGCTCTCTGTCCATCTCCCTTTATAGACCCTATTGCTACATCAGCTGTCTTCAAGGCTTCATTTAATACTGATGGTTGCAAAGTTGAAGTCCAAACCCGAGCGCCCAAACTTTGCTGAATCCTCACTAATCTATGTGGTCTATTGTCAAAAATTTTCACTTGAGCTCCTAAACCCATAGCTGCCCTAGCTGCGAACTCACCAACAGTACCTGCACCTAAAATGACCACCTCGCTAGGCCTAACTCCACTTATACCACCTAGCATCATCCCACGACCTTTCTCCCCTGACAACAATTCTCCCGCAGTTATAATACAGACATTACCCGCTATTTCACCCATTGCACGAACAAGTGGATATAGTCCATTAACATTCTTGATGTAATCCCATGCTATACAAGTAGTCTTCTTCTTGCACAACAACTCAAGCAATTTTTCATTCTGTACACTTAATTGAATCGCGCTAATTAAAGTCGCCCCTATACCCATCATTCTTACCTCCTCCATCGAAGGTGGCCCTACTTTTAAAACTAAACTTGACTGGAAAACGTCATTTCTATCATGAGAAATTCTAGCTCCTGACTCACTGTATTCAATATCTTCAAAATGGGAGTTTTTGCCTGCACCTGACTCGACAATTACTTGGTGTCCATGTGCTACAAGTAAAGCAACTGCTTCAGGAACTAGAGCTACACGTTTTTCTTGTAAGCTTGTCTCTTTGGGAATTCCGATTAGTAAATCTGACTGCCCTGCTAATACTTGAAGCAGCTCTTCTTGAGGTAATAGAGAAGCTTCTTTAGCCAAAGCCTTAATGTCTTTACGTGCGGTTTCCATTCTGAGTAATTATGAGTGTGAAATTAACACTTTACACTTTCCTAAACACTTTCTGGCCCTATCAAACTCAATTTTCTTTCATTATCAATTAAAGTTCTCTCAATTTTTAATATCCAAAGGTCTTCGGGCAAATTATCTGCAATTCTTTCTGGCCACTCTAAAAAAGTCAACCCTTTCCCATTAAACAAATCGAAAACACCCACATCTTCAGCTTCCTCTTCGTCACGAAGTCTATATAAATCAACATGGTTAATCACACCTATTTCACCCGGACACAAGTAAACATTTATTAAGCCAAAAGTAGGACTTGAAACCTCATCGCTAACACCGAAACTCGAGCACAGCTGCTTAATTAAAGTAGTTTTGCCTGCTCCCATTTCTCCATGAAATGCAATAACACCTTGTTTAGGTAATATTGAGGAAAGTTCATTCGCTACTATTCTAATTTCTTCTAATGTAAATCCTGAATGATTGTATTTATGGACCATCATTCCTTCTTAGAATCGAGAACTGCAAACGGCACTATTACCTCCTCCATACTTACTCCTCCATGCTGAAAGGTATCCTTAAAATACTTTACGAATTGATGGTAGTTATTAGGGTAAACAAAGAAATCTCTTTCTTTCGCGAATACATAACTCGTGCTGACATTTGATTTAGGAAGACCTATTTTCTCAGGATTAACTCCCTCCATTACTTCTTTAGCATCATATCCCAAATTCTTTCCGACTTTATATCGCAAATTGCTATTTGTACTTCTATCTCCTCTAACTTTTACATCGTTATTTACTCTTATCGTACCGTGGTCAGTTGTAATAATAACTCTACCTCCTACCTCGCTCATTCTCTCAAACATTTCTCTCAAAGTACTGTGCTCAAACCATGTTAGGGTCAAAGATCTATAAGCTGCCTCATCATCAGCTAATTCTTTTATCACCTCCATGTCAGTTCTTGCATGGCTTAGCATATCTACAAAATTGTATACTATAGTAGTTAAAACCTCTCCTTTTGTTTGATGAAATTGATCTAATAATTTTTTTCCTGTTGCCAAATTTGCAACTTTATGATAGCTCGTCTTACCCTCAATTCCCATTCTCTCTAACAATTTTCCGAGCAATTCCTTTTCGTACTTATTCTTAGAGCCTTCTTCTTCTTCGGAAATCCACCATTCAGGGTAGACTCTTTGAATATCAGCAGGCATCATCCCTGCGAAAAGTGAATTTCTTGCATATTGGGTTGCAGTAGGAAGAATACTCATGTAAGCTTCATCTTTAACTACATGAAACATATCCTTTAACAAAGGTTCTATTGATCTCCATTGATCTAATCTTAAGTTATCTATCACAACGAGAAAAACCTGTTTCCCATTCGCAGACTCAATAATCTCAGGGAGCTTCGTTCTAAGCACTCTATGAGAAAGCAATGGCACTTCGCTATTTTCTTCTCCAGCCTGAACCCAATCCATGTAGTTTTCTTCTACAAACTTTCCAAACTGACGATTTGCATCCTCAAATTGCATTCCAAGCACGTCTTGCATACTGTCGTCCTCAGATCGTTCTAACTCTAATGTCCAGTGGACAAGTCTGCTATAAACATCGTACCAATCCTCAACATCCATACGACCCATTAACTTCATTCCCAACTCTCTGAACTCACGTTGATAATCCGTCATAACCTTCTCACTAACAATCCTTTGAGAGTCAAGACATTTTTTAACAGCCAGTAGAATTTGGTTTGGATTCACAGGTTTAATAAGATAATCACTAATCTTTGACCCAATAGCTTCCTCCATAATATGCTCCTCCTCACTCTTTGTAATCATGATAACAGGCAGGTGCGGCCTCAATTCTTTTATTCTCTGAAGTGTTTCAATACCATTAATCCCTGGCATATTTTCATCAAGAAAGACCAAATCAAATATTTCTTCCTCTACCACCTCTAGTGCCTCAACACCACTATTTACAGGTGTTACTGTAAATCCTTTTCCCTCAAGAAATAAAATATGGGGCTTGAGCATATCGATTTCATCATCTGCCCATAGTATATGCGGTTGTCTCGTCATGTGCTTAAGTATATTGCGCAAAGAAACATCAACGGTAGTGAGAAGGTTATTAGTATCTACTATTATCTTTTTACAAAACTTTAAAGTAATAGGCTTTTATGGCGAATACAAATAAATATAAAATTCTTAACGACCCTATTTATGGATTCGTGACACTGCGACATTCATTTACATTACAGCTTCTAGACCATCCATACGTCCAAAGACTGAGACGTATTAGTCAACTAGGATTAAGTCATTTGGTTTATCCAGGAGCCGTTCATAATAGGTTTCACCATGCGGTAGGCTCAATGTTTCTCATGCAACAAGCAATTGATAGCCTTAGATCCAAAGGTATAGAGATTTCACCTCAAGAAGATGAAGCTGTTTGTTTTGCTATACTTCTTCACGACGTTGGACATGGTCCTTTTAGTCACGCTTTAGAGCACAGTATTGTAAAAGGAGTACATCACGAGGACATATCAATTATGATAATGGATCGTTTAAACAGAGATTTTGATGGCAAATTATCTCTTGCTATAAAAATATTCAAAAACGAATATTCTAAAAAATTCCTACACCAACTTGTATCTTCTCAGCTTGATATGGACAGACTTGACTACTTAGCTCGTGACAGTTTCTACTCTGGAGTAACAGAAGGTAAAGTAGGTTCTGAGCGAATTATTAAGATGCTTTCAGTATCTCAAGACAAACTTGTAGTTGAAGAAAAAGGGATTTACAGTATTGAGAAGTTTATTGTGGCAAGACGATTAATGTACTGGCAGGTTTATTTGCACAGAACCGTGCTAAGTGCTGAGCACATGCTTACGTTAGTCCTTCGTAGAGCAAAACACCTTTCCCAAAACGGTTTGGACTTGTTTTCAACCCCAGCTCTATCAAAATTTCTTAAACACGATTACAACAAACAATCATTCGAAGCAAATCCCGACGTCCTAGATTCATTTTGTGAGCTAGACGATTCTGATATATACAGTGCGATGAAGGCATGGAGACATAGTGACGACAAAGTTCTATCTTCACTTAGTTCTAGACTTCTCGACAGGAATTTATTCCGAATCGAATTAAGATCAGCCCCGTTTAGCGATAACGAAGTCGAAGAGCGAATACAAGAAGTAGTTTCAATAATGAACTTAACTCACGAGGAAGCAACTTATTTCGTTTCTAACGACACAATAACGAACATAGCCTATTCCGAGAACGGTATCCAGATAATGTACAAAAACGGCGAGATAAAAGACTTTGCCGAAGCAAATGATCATCTCTCATTAGAACACCTAATGCGCCCAGTAGTAAAGTCGTTCTTATGCTATCCTAAAGAAATAAAACCTCCAAACAGGTAGTCCCACAAAGTCGAAGTCGAAGTCAAAGTCGAAGTCGAAGTCGAATCATAAACTCAACTCCTCCCCTAACTCGGTGTAAATATGGTATTCCAAAATCTCCATCGAAGAGTTACTCTCCAATTCTAAGCTAACTCCGAACTCCTTTTCCCAGTCTATCCTCTTAGAAGAACCGAGTAACCCATTTAGAGGCTTAAAAATCTCTCCTTTAACCAGGTATGCCTCAAGAATTGGGTGTAAAAGAATCGTTAACTTCTTATGCCCCTCACCTTTGGTAAGGTATTTCAAACTAGACTTAATAGTATCCGTGACGAGGATTGCAGCTTGAACTGATCCTGTACCATTACACGAAGGACATCTATCTAGAGTTTGAACATTCGCTACATCTCTAACTCTTTGGCGAGTTAGCTCCATAACACCAAACTTTGAAGGAGGCGCAATATTATGCTTAGCTTTATCAATCTTCATTGCAGACTTCATGGAATCTGTGAGCTGTTTATTATGCTCACGTTTAGCCATATCTATAAAGTCAATCGCTACAATTCCTCCGATATCTCTCAGACGTAATAGGCGTGCTATTTCTTCAACACACTCCAGGTTTGTTTGAAGGGCGTTTTCTTCTTGACTAGAAGCTCCCTTTTTCCTGCCTCCACTATTAACGTCAATGACGAACATAGCTTCGGTTTGTTCTATAATAAGGTAAGCACCACTTTGAAGAGATACCTTTTTCCCGAAAGTAGCTTTAATCTGACGGTGTATCGACAGAGTATTGAAAAGGTCTTTATCCTTCGAATACTTAACCATTTCCACCTTGTCAGACCCGGTAGATCCAAGGTATGTCCTGACTTCATCAGCAAGCTTTTCATCGTTTACACGAATCATCTCACACTCAGGTCTTAGAACATCACGTAGAACAGTACTCGTTTTATTGAGTTCTCCCAGAATTCGCTTCCCTGGCTTTGCTTGCTTAAGCCCTACAAATAATTCCCCCCACCTCTTCATCAAATCAGATAAATCGCTGTGAAGATCCGCAGAACCTTTCTCTTGGGCAACTGTTCTCACAATTATCCCAAATCCAGGAGGTCGAATACTTTGTATTAAGCTTTTAAGTCTAGTTCTTTCCTTCTCGCTCTTTATTCTAGAAGATAAGTTAACCTTATCTGAGAATGGAACGAGAACTAAAAAACGGCCTGGAAGTGTTACTTCAGCTGTTAGTCTAGGACCTTTAGAACTTATAGGCTCTTTCGTAACCTGTACCATTACGAGCTGTGACGAACTAACATAGTCCTTCATAGCTCCCTTTTTATCAATTTTCGGCTCTAACTTAAACTTCTCAATATCGCTTACAGGAAGTTTTCCTGACATTACGAGTTTTGTCCATTTTTGTTGAGTCTTATATTGAACTCCCAAATCACTATGGTGAAGAAAAGCATCCCTCTCATAACCAACGTCGATAAAGCCGGCGTTGAGATTAGGCATCACTTTCCTTACACGTCCCAAGTAAATATCTCCTACCCTGTAGGATGTCTCACCTGGATCACGGTGAAGCTCGACGAGCTTACCTTCTTCAAGGATTGCTAACTCAACCCCCTTAGAGGTTGAGTTTATTATAAGTTCCGATTTCAAGGCACGTAAATTGAAGCCTAAATAAATAGGCAAACAAAGAGTACGCTACCCAAGTCTGATAATCAGACTTGAGAAGAGATTACTTCTTCTTCTTGTGACGATTCTTACGTAGACGCTTCTTCCTCTTGTGTGTCGACATCTTATGACGCTTGCGTTTTTTTCCGCTTGGCATGATAACTAAATTTATTCGTTAGGTGTAGACACCTCATTGATGCCTACTTCCAATCTGTTAATAATTCCCTCTACTTTTTCTGTTAAAACAGAATCAGATGTGAGAGATAAAAAAATGCGGTATTGCTCTAGCGCTTCTACCTTTTCATCCATACTCTCTAAACAACTACCTATAAAAAAATGAGCTTTCTCATCTTCAGGCTTCAGGTCAGCATGGATTCTAAAACCTTTGACTGCTTCATCGTAATTACCCATCTCCATATCGAGCATGGCTAGGTCCCAAGTAGCTTCTTTATGGTTTGGCTCCAAATCTAGAACATCAGTAAAGCGCTTATGGGCTTTATCTAATTGCCCACTTTGAACACCAAACCTTCCTAACCAAAGTATAGCTTTTACATTCGGCTTCTCGGCTTCAGCTAAAGCAATAAGTGCTTGAATTCCTCTCATCGGTGGCCCTCCACCTGAAACGATTTTAATTGCCTCATCTACAGACATCAGCTCTGAAGCTGCAGGTGTAGGTGCAATTTCATTTTGTGGATGCGCTGTTGCTTCGTCAGTCGTATTTGAAGAATTCGAATCACAGCTGATAAGAATAGCTGTTGAAGTAATTATTACTGCACTTGCCGTAATTATACCTTTTATGTTAGAGCGTTTAATCATTTACTTCAGATTGCTTATACAGCAACTTTCGTTTTAACGTTCTCTAAAAATTCTTTAGCAGGCTTAAAAGAGGGGATATTATGAGCCGGAATACGAATTGACTTTTTTGCTAGGATGTTTCTCCCAGTCTTTGCAGCTCTCGTTTTCACGATAAAACTACCAAATCCTCTGAGATAAACATTTTCTCCTCCTTCAACATTATCACGTACAGTGCGCATAAATGCTTCGACTGCTACTTGCACGTCGTGCTTCTCCATTCCAGTTTTGTCTGCAATTTGACTTACAATATCTGCTTTAGTCATCTTTTCGTTGTAGTTGCTTGAATAATAATGCTCTGCGCAAGATTTACGCAAAGTTTCCGAACAATCGGGGTGCAAAAATACATCTATTCATTTGAAAATGAAACGTCTGAGCAACTTTCTATCAAAACTTAATAAAAAAGGTGTTAACTCGCCTAGAATACATACCTTCGCTAGTATGGCAGGTATCAATAAAGTAATTCTAGTAGGTCATCTTGGAAAAGACCCGGAAATACGCTACACACCTAATGAAATAGCCGTTTGTTCTATTTCGATAGCAACATCTGAAAGCTATAAAGACAAAGTTTCTGGAGAGCGGAAAACTACCACTGAGTGGCATAATATAGTTTTATGGCGTGGTTTGGCAGAAACTTCTGAAAAATATTTACGAAAAGGGTCTCAAGTATATATTGAGGGCAAGCTTAAAACCAGGAAATGGGTTGACAAGGAGGGCATTACGCGTTACTCAACTGAAATAGTTGCTGATGTTATGCAAATGCTTGATAGAAAATCCGAAGGTGTGAAGTCACCATCTGATAGAGATAATACTGTAGAAGAGTCTAATTCTACCGAATCACCATTCTGAAGAAAATTAGAAAGTGAATACTGACTCTCTTCAGTTTATCAGTCCAAATCTTGCCGTTGGGCTCATAGTTCTACTGTTAATTTGTAGTGCTATTGTTTCAGGAGCTGAGGTCGCTTTTTTCTCTTTGAAACCTACTGATTTGGAGGGGCTAGAGGAAGATGAAAGCTCTGCCTCAGCGAATGTATTAAAGCTTCTTAGAAGTCCAGATGAAAAGTCAGCGCCTAGAAACTTGCTAGCTACTATTTTGGTTTTAAACAACCTGATAAATGTTGCAATCGTCCTAATAGCTACTGTTACAGCTCAGCAACTATTTCCCGTTGAATCTCTACCTAACTGGTTAGCAATTAGTATTCATGTGGCTGGGGTTACGCTTCTTATTGTGTTGTTTGGAGAAGTTATCCCAAAACTTTTTGCTACAAAACACAATGTTGGAGTCTCTAGATTTATCTCAGGTACGTTGTTAATCCTTCAAAAGATTTTAATACCGTTTTGGAAGCCTTTAGTTGCAATAGGACGAAGCTTAGATAAGCAAATAAGTCGTCCCACTCAGGATTTATCTTCTAAAGACCTCGAACAAGCTCTAATTCTAACAGACAACGAAGACCGCACTTCAGAGGAAAAAGAAATTTTGGAAAGGATTGTCAAATTTGGTGATAAAGACGCAAAACAAGTCATGACTCCAAGAACTGACATTACGGCTTTTTCTCTTAACGAATCTTGGCCAGTGTTAAGAGCTGCTGTCGTTGCAAGTGGATTTTCTAGAATACCTATTCACAAAGGGTCTATCGATAACGTCGTAGGAGTCCTGCATGTAAAAGAACTTATTCCTCTTCTTGATCTTGAAAGTGCTGTATGGAACGCATTACTCAGAGAGCCTTACTTCATACCCGAAAACATGAAGATAGACGATTTACTTAGAGAGTTCCAAAGCAGAAAAGTACACATGGCTTTAGTTGTTGATGAATACGGAGGTACAAGTGGACTAATTACACTTGAAGATGTACTTGAAGAGATTGTTGGAGACATAACTGACGAGTTCGATGCCGAAGAAATTGCATACTCAAGGCTAGATGACACTACTTTCTTAATGGAGGGAAAGACTGCTCTTATTGATTTCTACAGGATATTAAACTTAGACGAGAATATCTGGGAAGAGTTTAAAGGTGAAAGCGATACTCTAGCGGGTTTTATGATTGAGCAGGCAGGTAAAATCCCTAGGCTTAAAGAGTACATTAAGTTTAATAATGTGATTTTAATGGTGGATGCTGGTGATAATAAACGAATTGACCGTGTTAAAATCATATTGCCTGTTGTTGATGATGGGAAAGGAGCTACTTTTTCAGAGGTAAATAAAGATGAAAATAAATCATGACTCTATCATATAAGTTAATAATAGCTTTATGTGGAGTTATAATCTTTAGTTGCAGCCCTTCACCAGTACCTAGACCCAAGGGGTATTTCAGAATAGAATTACCCGAACCTGAGTACATTGAAGATAGCCCTATGTGCGGACCTTCGTTTAAAATACCTGTTTACAGTTTTATTGAAAATGTAAGCTCTTCTAATCCTAATTCGTGTTGGTTTAACATTCGATTTCCGGATCTAAATGCTAGACTTCACTGTACTAGTATAGTTTTAGACAACAATCTAGAATTATTAATTAAGGATGCACAAGAGCTCGTGTTTAGCCATGATTTAAAAGCTTCAGGGATTAGTAGAACTAGGGTTTACAACGATCTTTCAAACATAGAGTCTAGAGGGGTGCTCTACCATTTAGAAGGCCCTGTAGCTACTCCCATACAGTTCTTTTTAACTGATAGTACAGAGCACTTTTTGAGGGGATCTTTATACTTTGATAATAGACCAAATGCAGATAGCACTGCTCCTGTAATTTCTCGATTAATTATCGATGTGGAACATCTTATGAAGTCTGTCACATGGGAATAACACTTTGGATAGTCGAAAAAGGCAACTCTCGATGGAAGTTAGGTGTCTTTCGTGAAGGTGAAATATCCTACGTAAAGAAGCTAAATGTTGGAGAGGAATTGAGAAATAATCATCTTCCTGAAGAGAAGGTTGATTTGATTTTTCTAACGGGTTCTGGTAAATGGTCTCAGGACGATTTTGACCTTTTACAGTTAAGAACGAAATCAAAAATTATAGAGTTTAAACATGGAGATCGACATCCATTAAAAACGGAAGTTTCTAACCCAGGATCTCTAGGTACTGATCGTGTGGCTAATATTTTCGCTATACAGTCCGGCGTACTTAATGATAAATTGGAAAGTAAAGCTTGTAAGACTTGGATGATTATTGACGTTGGGACCTGTGTTACTATGGATGTTATTCATAACGGGAAACACCTTGGAGGAAGTATTTCCCCTGGTATTTCTATGCGTATTAAGTCTATGAATGTAGGAACGGCTTCACTTCCAGAGATAAAAAAAGAGACTTGGTCTAAATCAACCCCGTTTTCCGGAACAACGGTAGGGATTTCGACTGAGGATGCGATGATTAAAGGTGCCTGTGATGGCATTTCTGCTGAAGTACTCGGACGATGTATGGTCTTGAACCGAGAGTTAGGAGTTAAAAATGGTGTGGGAGTGGTTATCACAGGAGGGGATAGCTCCTTTTTGGAACTCGGCCAAGTAAAGCCGAAATTCGCAGATTCAAATTTGACCCTAAAAGGGTACTATGCACTATTTCCCCACATACAGCGTTTCATCGATGAAAGTTAATCTTTTAAGTATGCTTAATTTAATTCGAGTGAATACGTTTTTTGTAACGACATTACTAGTTATTATGTTCTTGACAAGTATGACAAATGTCATTGCTCAAGAAACTGAACCATCTCCATGGTCTAGGTTTGGTTTGGGACTTACCACTCCTACTTTATCACCTCCTCAGTTAATGATGGGGGGTGTGAGTTCTCCAATATTAGATGGATATACCATCAATCCTGATCAGCCTGCATCTGCAGCTGGATGTATTACTACACAATTTCAATCATCTATTCACGGGACTAGATCTAATATGACTGAGGGTGACTCAACTGCCTCTATTACAAGTGGCTCACCTGGAGCCATAAGTTTGGTGATAAAGAAGCCAGGCAGTAGTTCTGCAGTTATGATGGGGATGATGCCTTATTCAGGCAAAGGCTATAGTGTTTCTAGAACATTCACTGACACATTAATAGGAAGTGATATTCTTGAAAAGTATTCTGGATCTGGAGGTATCGCTAAGAGTTATTTGGGTGCGGCTACTTCTTTTAAGGGGAAGAAATGGATCTCAGCGGGTGATAATGATAGTGTTTTGGTATCAAATAGATCAATGTTTCTTGGGGCGCAAGTATCATTTCTATTTGGAGAGGTAACTTCGACAGGTAGATTAGATATAGAGGACGTTACATATCTAGACAATCGCACTCGTACATCTATGCGACACAGATCATTAGGAGCTCTATTGGGTGTTCAAGGATTTCAACTTTTATGGGCAAATTACGACGACCAACGAAACTTCCAAAGTAGCGCAACTTTATACGCGGGAGCTACTTATTCACCCTCATCAGTTCTATTAACTGATTATGAAAAAACAGTTGAAACAGTTCAGATTTTAAGTAGTGTTGAAACTGTTATAGACACCGCTTCTTACATTAATTTAATAGATGCCTCAGGCCGAATACCATCAAAGATATCTGCAGGAGGTTCCATAGTCTTTGAAAAAGCAAATGGTCGACGGATTCAGCTATCAGCTGATTATATGAAGGAAGACTGGAGTTCCGTCTCTGATGAATTTGAGGTAAATATCTTAGGAGGCGATGCTACTTGGGCTAAAGCATCTAGGTCATCAATGGGTATTGCTTTCAAGCCCAAATCTAATGGGGTAGCTAAAACGATTTTATCTAGATCTACGTATAAAGCTGGCTTCGCACTTGACGCTTACCCTATTGCATATAGAGGCACCCAATTATCTGGATGGAGAGCTTCCGCTGGCATAACCATTCCGCTAGAGGGAAGTCGATCAATTAGCCGATTCCACTTCGGCGTTGAGATGGGTCAAAGAGGTCTGGGGATAAATAATGGCACAGTTTTAGAAGGAACATTAAAAGAATCTCTTTTCAATATACAGCTTGGAGTGACTCTTGCTCCCTTTTTCAAGAATTTATGGCTAACGCCAAAACTTTACGATTAATACAATAATGAACACTTTAAAAAATATTTTCTTTATACTAGCTTTACTATTGCCTTTGAGTTTTTTCGCTCAAGACGACACTAAGTACGGAGCAACTGAAAACGAACAGATTTTGTGTAAAGAAGCTCTAAGCGTTTACAAAAGCTACAAGAAACAAAAGAACTATGGTGAAGCGTATCAGCAATGGAAGAAGGCGTGTGATGTTTGCCCTGAAACAGTTCAAGAGTCATTGTATTCAAACGGTGTTCTATTTATAAAATCAGAGATAAAAGGCTTGAAGAACTCTGAGGACTTAGATCGTAAAGCCATTCTTGTAGATAGTTTAATGTGGGCTTACGACAAGAGAATGGAGCTTTTCCCTTCAACAACAAAGAAGCCAAATAATAGATGTCACGTGTTGGGACGTAAAGCATCTGACTATTATAGGTATTTTAAAGACTCCGCTGAAGTAGCGCACAAGATGTTTAAGGAGAGTATCAATTGTTTAAAAGCTGAGAGTTCTGCTTCAACATTAAGCGGCTATTACGTGACCTCTTTTTATACTATGAAAGCCATTAACAAAGAGGATAAGGAAGCTGGAACAAAGATGAAAGCCAAAATGTTGACGGATTATCTTATGTTACTGGATTACATCAATCAAGCGACAGAAGTTGCTAAAAAAGCTGGTAAAGAAAAGACTGTCTCAGGTTACGACAGGGCGAAAGCAAATATTGAAAAGACGTTTATCGCTATCGCTAAATGTGACGATATGGTTCCCGTTCTTAAAGCGAGTATTGACGCAAACCCCGAAGACTTTGAATTAAAGAAAAAAGTTTTGAGTCTTCTAACAAACAGAGAGTGTACAGAGAATGAATTATTCCTTCCTGTTGCTACATCTGTTTACGAGCAAGAGCCAAGCGCCGAAGCTGCTTTTGCAATAGGGATGGGGTATGCTAAGCAATCCAAATTAAATGAGAGCTTCAAATACATGGAAGAAGCTGTTTCAATGTGTGATAGTTGTGCCGATCAGCTGTATTATCTCACGAAAACAGGCCAAATCGCTAGTGCTCTCAAAAAATCAAATACTGCGAAACGGTATGCTAGACAGATACTTGCAATTGATCCAAACATTGCCGAAGCTTATATGCTAATAGGTGACGCTATTGCAGGATCTTCTAGCGCCTGTAATGACGGAGCTCTAGGAAAACGTGCCGTGTACTGGGTAGCTCATGACTATTACGCACGTGCTAAGAGTATGGATCCTGAATTAGCAGAAAAGGCTCA
The DNA here is from genome assembly GCA_002746975.1 of Bacteroidota bacterium. Taxonomy (GTDB): domain Bacteria; phylum Bacteroidota; class Bacteroidia; order Flavobacteriales_D; family Sanyastnellaceae; genus UBA974. The sequence goes on from NVXE01000008.1 coordinate 85,230, forward strand.
AACTAGAATGAGTAAAATGTCCAAGCAATTCCCAACTATTGATGAAGTTTTCTCATTAGGATTACAAGCTGGACAATCATTTACAGTAAAGCCTATTTCGGGATGTCCTTGTTCTGGTGAATCGACAACTATTAGAGTTCGTTAATGAGCCCTAAATCGGGATTAATTTCATTATTTATCGTTATCATAACCTCTATTAATACTGGTTGTGGTTCTTCAGATGCTACATATGATTCTATCCTTGAAAAGGAAGATGTTGCATCCCAAATCATTACTGGTGGTAAATTTTTATATTCTGAAAAAGGCGAAGTGAAAAACGTTCTTGAAGCTGGCAAACTAGAGCGTTCTGACAACAATGATATTTGGGAAGTAACTGGTGGCTTCAAGTTATTTATTGATGGAACAAGTGGTAATCATCAAGCTGTTTTAACTGGCGGAAGAGGTACTTATGATTCAAAAAACGGCTATATGATAGCAAGAGATGACGTACAACTTATTAATCTTGAAGGAGAGAAGTTGAATACAGAATATCTTGTTTGGTCTCATGACTCTGACAAAGTCTATACAGACAGGCCTGTAAAGATAGAAACGAGTACAGGAATCTTAAGAGGAAAAGGGCTTGAGGCGGATAGCAAATTCGAAAATTACAAAATCCTTGACCCGACTGGGTCATTTGACTTACCTTAGAGAAATGGAGCCTAAAAGAGTTATACAAGTTACACGTGCAGCAGAAATGTTTTGGCTAGTCGCTTCAATAGTGGCTACTGGAGGCACAGCATTTCTAATGTACACTGAAGGTATCGAATCGAATAAGTTTCTTCCTCTTATTCCTATATTATCTTGGCTTTGGTATTTTGTTCGGCGTGCGTTTCGCAAGCGTTTAGAAAGAGATATTTAATAATAAAGCATGGACCCCGACCCCTACGTTTCCTTATTAATAATTTTAGCATCACTAATTACATCGGCCTTCTTCTCAGGAATGGAGATGGCCTTTGTGTCTGCGAATCGTCTACAAGTAGAACTTGACTCAAAGCATGGATGGAGAGGCAAATTAGTCGCAAAATTCTTTACTCGTCCTCAGCTTTTCATAGCTGTAATGCTGGTAGGAAATAACCTGGCTCTCGTAATCTGTGGTATGGAGTCTGGGGCGTTTATCAGCCGTGAATTATTCTCAGTATCTGATTGGCTTTCTGCAGAATCGCCGATTTGGGCTCTTTCAGTCCAAACTTTAATAACTACGCTTGTAGTAATCGTCACGGCTGAATTTATCCCTAAGTCCGTTTTTCATAGAGACCCTACTCTTTGGCTTAAAATATTAAGCATCCCTTTATTTATCATTTTAATAATTCTGGCAATTCCTGCTTGGGGAGTAATAGGATTAAGTAATATCTTTTTATTCCCTTTTACAAAAGGAAGGCTGGAGGCTGGAGAAAGTGGGTTTGGGTCAACTGACTTAGATCATTTCTTAGAGTCAGCAAGTGGTAAAATGGTTCCCGAACAGAATTTAGAGCACGAGTTATTCATGCTTCAAAACGCTCTTAAATTAAATCAGGTTCAAGCTAGAGACTGTTTGGTACCACGTAACGAAGTCGTGGCCGTATCAAATAAAACTTCTATCGAAGAAATCCGTAAGGTGTTTTCAACCACCAAATTATCTAAAATCGTAGTCTACGAAGATGATATAGACAATATTATCGGATATATTCATGTCAAAGATTTATTCAGCCTTCCTACTTCTTTAACTGAGGTGATTTTGCCTACTTTTTTCATTCCAGAGCCTATGGCTGGAGATATCGTTTTAAAACAATTTTTGCGTAGACGAAGACATCTAGCAGTTGTACTTGATGAGTTTGGCGGAACATCTGGAATACTAACGATGGAAGACATTGTTGAAGAGTTATTAGGCGAAATAGAGGACGAACACGATGTGGAAATCTTAACTGAAGAGCAATTATCCGAAAATACATGGCTACTTTCTGCTAGGCATGATGTTCAATACCTTAACGAAAAACTTAACCTTAAGCTTCCTGAAGAAGATGCTTACGAAACGCTCGGAGGCCTGATTTTACATACCATAGCGAGTATTCCACAAGTCGGTGACGAAATCGAAATTTCAGGATGTTACATTACAATTAAAGAAGTCGAAGCTTCAAGAATAAACCTAGTTGAGGTAAGACTACTTAGAGTCGATTAATTTCCTTATCTTCGCGCACCTGATAATAATAACGTCTCTACTATGGCAATGATTGAAAATATTCGCAACCGACAAGGGTTGCTAATGGTGTTTCTCGGAATAGGTATGCTTGGATTCTTAGTACCATTTGACGCAGTTTTAGCGTTAATGGGCCAAGGAGCAACAAGCGAAGTGGGTAGTGTAAACGGAACTAGTATTTCTGGACAAGAATACCAAGTCGCTGTTCAACAACGCAAAAGCTTAGGATTTTCTGGTGACCAGCTCCAAGACGAGGTTTGGCAAGATCTAACTGCAGCTATATTTATGGATGATGAATATTCTGAAATTGGAATGAATGTTTCTGATAAAGAGTATCAAGAAATGCTTTTCGGAGATATCGCCTCTCAATACATGTCACGTGCTTTTTACAGCAACGGAGATAACAAACGTACTTGGGTTCAGAATTTCCAAAACATGCTTACTACCCCTCAGGGAAAAGCTAGTTTTTTGAACTATAAGCGTGTGATTACAGCAAAGCGTATGAAAGAGAAGTTTGAAACTCTTGTTCAAGCTGGTGCGTACTCAACAGCTCTAGAGGGCAAGTATGATTACTTAAGTTCTGAACGAAAAGCTGAATTTAAATATGCCGTTAAACTTTATAACTCTATTGCAGATAGCATTGTTACTGTAAGCAACCGCGATGTACAAGCATACTATGCAGAGCATAAAGAAGACAAAGAGTATCAGCAAGCTGAAGGTCGTGATATTTCTATAGTTAAAATCCCTGTTGGGGCTTCTGATGTTGATATTGACAAAATTAATGCTGAACTAGAGACATTAGCTAAAGAGTGGAAAACAGCTGATAATAAAATTGAATTTGCTACTTCTAATAGCGAAGGAGCAACGTCAGTAAGTACACTCCGTAAGTCAGCAGTAGAAACTGACATTAATGAGTCTAGCTTTTTTGACGTTGAAGTAGGTACCGTTGTAGGTCCATACCAAAAAGGTAATGTTCTAACAATTGCAAACGTAATGGGAAGAACTATGGTGGCGGACACCGCTGCAAGGGTTAGACATATATTACTTCAAGCTAAAGATGTCAAGGACGCTAACGAAATGGCAGCTTTAAATGCAAAAGCAGATAGTTTAGAAAGACTTCTTCGTAATGGAGCTGATTTCACTGACCTCGCAGCCAGATTCTCTGATGATCCTGGTTCTAAATCAAACGGAGGTGTATATGACTTTTTCCCTCAAGGAAGAATGGTGAAGCCATTCGACGACTTTAGTTTTAACAAGAGAATTGGTGCTATCGGATCTGTTGAAACTAGCTACGGAGTGCACTTGATTGAGGTCTTAGACAGACGTAAAGAAGTTGAAGAGGTAGAGGTTGCTATGATTACTCGCAATATGGATGCCTCTGATAAGACTAAGCGTGATGCTTATGCAGCTGCAAACGAATTTGCGATTAATTCAACTGACCTCGGGTCTCTTGAAGAAGCCGCTGATGAGAATGGATACACCATAAGTGAAGCTTTAAACATTATTCGCTCTGCCAAATCTCTTTCGGGAATGCGTAACGCAACTGAATTAGTTAATTGGGCTTATGGAGCGGAAGTTGGGGAGATAAGTCAACCAATTCTTGCCGATAACAACTACGTTGTAGCTATACTAAATGCATCAAAAGAAAAAGGGATTCCTAAGTTTGAAGATGTAGAAGAGAAAATGAGAGCAGGAGCTCTTAAGTTAGCACAGGGTGAGTACTATGCTAAATTAATGAATACGTCTAATTTAGAAGAAGCTGCAGCCGCTGCTGGGGTTACTGTTAAAACTGCTCTTAATGTTAACCTGAAAACAGCTGTCGTGCCTGGAAGTGGTGCTTCAGCTGAACCTAAGGTTGCGGGACTTGCATTCTCTATCCCTATAGGTGAGATGTCTATGCCTATAATTGGGAATAGTGGTGTTTGGGTTATTGCACCTACAAGTGTTACTGAAGCAGCTGAAAAGACTGAGTTCTTAACTGAGCAAACTGATTTAGTCACGAAGGCTCGTAACAGTTTATCGCTAGCTATTACTAATGCGATGCGTGACGAGTCTAACGTAGTAGATAACCGTAAATAAAAATCCGGTTATATTTCAATTAGACAGCCGTCCCCATAACTGAGGAATCTGTAATTTTCTTGTAGTGCTTTATTATAGACGTCCTTCCATGATGGCGCCATACATGCTGCTATTAGGCATAATAGAGTACTTCCAGGTTGATGAAAGTTTGTCACAAGAGCTATGACTGATCTAATTTTGTAGCCTGGTCGAATCATGATTTGGGTTCTGAAATCCCACACCGGATTTAGCGGAGCGTGTTTCAGAAGGTAGTGCATTGCGTCTTCGTAAGTGTCGAAATGCGTTTCACGGCAGGTTAACCTATCACTATTGTACGGAGTCCATTGTCCCAATACTTGAGGAAATTCTCCTGTCTCGTAATGAATAACAGCCATCCAAAAGAGGCTTTCAAGTGTCCGTAGTGTCGTAGTTCCTGTTGCTACCCTTCTAGAAGTGGAGGCTAACGAATGTAAGGTCTTTCGTGTAATTATGCACCTCTCTGCGTGCATCGTATGATCTGACACTGAACCTTCTGATAGTGGTCTGAAAGTCCCAGCCCCCACGTGTAGTGTAAGCCTGTTTAAGCTAAGGTCTTGTTGAGCTAGCTTGTCGAGTAATACATCGTCGTAATGAAGTCCTGCTGTAGGAGCAGCAACGCTACCTGGGATGCGAGCGAAAACGGTTTGGTATTCAGAGGAGTCTGATGAATCTGAATCTCTCTGCATGTATGGAGGTAAAGGCATTCTGCCCAAAACATCGAGTACATCTCCGAAAGATGGGGCTCCAATCCAACGAAAAGTTAGCTGAAAAGTCCCTCCCTCCTCTGGCACTAGGCCTACTGAAGGATCAATGGGCGTGACTTTTAAAGAAAGCCCCGCTAATTCTAATGACGCTGTTTCAGCAGTCCATTTACGTCCGCCTCGCACTAGACATCTCCAAGATGATGACGTTTTATTCGATAATGCCAGTTCAGCAACTCCATTTACAGGCTCTAAAAGAAAAACTTCTAATCGACCTCCAGTTGGTTTTCTCAAATAAAGTCTTGCTTGAATTACCTTCGTGTCATTCGCCCACAAACCGTCACAATGTAAATCTTTCAGGTATTGTGGAAGATCTTCGAAGGTTCCGTGAATTATGTCTCCTTTACTAGGGACGTGTAGTAGTTTTGCAGATCTTCTTGGAGAAACTGGGTGACGAGCAATTTTATCGTCTTTTAAGTCGTATTGAAATTCACTTGATAGCACGGAACAAAGGTATCCCGTCTTATCTTTCCGCCGCAATGGAAAGACATCTAGTTATTGGAGCTTCTGGACAGCTTGGAATAGAGCTCATTATCGGAATGCAGGACAGATATGGCGTTAGTGCTGTAGTATCATCTGATATTCGTAAATCAGATGATGACGATGTAAATCGTGGAGAATTTATTTTACTTGACGCAACAAATAAAGAGGCTGTTCGGAAGGTTTTAGTCGATGGCAAGTTTACCCATGTTTATCATTTGGTAGCAATGCTATCTGCTAAAGGTGAAGAAAATCCTTTAGCTGGATGGGATCTAAATATGACCTCTCTTTTGAATGTGCTGGAATGTGCTAAAGAAGGGCTAGTTAAGAAAGTGTTTTGGCCTAGTTCTATAGCTGTTTTTGGACCAAATGCACCTAAAAATGCTACTGCTCAAGATACTTTTTGCGACCCAACTACTGTGTATGGGGTTTCAAAAGTAGCAGGTGAGTTATGGTGCAAATACTACTTTGAGCATTACGGAGTTGATGTGAGAAGTTTAAGATACCCGGGCTTAATAGGACATAGGTCTCAACCTGGTGGGGGAACAACTGACTATGCTGTTGAAGCTTTTTACAGAGCGCTTGAGGGCAAGAAATTCGATTGCTATCTAGAAAAAAACGAGGCATTACCTATGATGTATATGGACGATGCGATAAGAGCGACTCTAAATTTAATGGAAGCTCCGTCTGAATGTGTAAGAGTTCGAACATCTTACAATCTTTCTGGATGTTCATTTTCGCCTTCTGAATTGAGTGACGAGATTAGGAAGACAATTCCTGATTTTGAAACTGTTTATAATCCCGATGCTAGACAACAAATTGCTGCGTCTTGGCCTGATAGCATAGATGATACAGATGCTAGATCAGATTGGGGGTGGAATGCTAAATATGATATTGAAGGACTTGTAGCAGCAATGCTTAAGGCTTTAAAACGATAAATTAAATTCGAGAAACGCTCTTATATGGTTTTTCTTTGTATTAAATATAAATTATATGCAACCACTGCAGATTCAAAATAGCCTGACTCGAAAAAAAGAGTTATTCAAGGCACTTAATCCTCCACATGTGGGAATGTATGTATGTGGGCCTACTGTTTACAGTAATGTTCATTTAGGTAATGTGCGAACATTTCTCTCATTCGATATTATATATCGTTATTTGGAATTTATTGGTTATAAAGTGAGGTATGTGAGAAATATCACAGATGTTGGTCATCTTGTTGGGGATACGGACGATGGGGAGGATAAAATCGGAAAGATGGCTCGTCTACAGAAAGTGGAGCCTATGGAAATAGTTCAGAAGTATACAAACGATTTCCACGATGTAATGCGCGTTTTTAACATACTTCCTCCTTCAATTGAGCCTACAGCTACTGGACATATTATAGAACAAATTTCATCGATAGAAAAAATTATAGAAAACGGTTACGCTTACGAAGTAAATGGGAATGTTTATTTCAGTGTTAGGACTTTCAGTAATGATTACGATTATGGTGAACTTTCGGGGCGTAAGATTGATGAGTTGATGAGTAATACTCGTGATTTAGATGGCCAAAGTGAAAAAAGGGATCCTTTAGATTTCGCGCTTTGGAAAAAAGCAGATGAAACTCATCTAATGCAATGGCCCTCACCTTGGGGGCTAGGATTTCCTGGATGGCACTTAGAGTGTTCAATCATGAGCACAAAATATCTCGGCGAAAAGTTTGATATACATGGAGGAGGTATGGATTTAAAGTTTCCTCACCACGAGTGTGAAATCGCCCAGAATGTAGCTGCGAACAAATGCGAAAGCCCTGTAAATTATTGGATTCACGGTAATATGCTTACCGTTAACGGTCGTAAAATGGCCAAATCGGAAGGTAATGGGTTTACTCCCGAAGAGTTAATAACAGGTAATCATAAGCTTTTAGAAAGGGGCTATACCCCTATGACAGTACGTTTCTTTATGTTGATGGGTCATTACGCAAGTACTCTTGACTTTTCTAACGACGCACTTATAGCTGCCGAGAAAGGTCTTTCCAAATTAACAAAGGCTGTAGAATTGTTACAAGGATTGGAGCCGACAGCAAACGAAAATTTAGATATTGATGTTATGGAATTGTCGAACAAGTGTTATTCGGCAATGAATGACGATTTCAATACGCCTGTGCTTATTGCAAATCTTTTCGAAGGTGTAAAGTGGATAAATTCAGCAAGCGACGGTAGAATAGAATTAGGTAAAGACCAAATCGAACTCCTAAAAACGCTTTATAAAGGGTTTATGGAAGATGTCTTGGGCATTGCGAACGAAAGCATGGTTGAAGATGGAAAACAAGGAAACGATGATTTGGCCTCAAATCTGTTAGACCTACTCGTTCAGTTAAGAACAGATGCAAAATCTAATAAAGATTATGCTGGAGCAGATAGAATTCGAAATACTTTAAGTGAGCTAGGAATAACGGTGACAGATGGTAAGGATGGAAGCTCTTGGTCACATGAATAGGTTCAATATTCCATGTAATGTAGCAGCACTAAGCATATTAGTTGCATTATTTTCGTTAGCAAGTTGTTCTGATAAAGAGGGGTCTAAAGGAAAGTCAAGCAAAAAATCGGTAAATATCGATGCTATTGCTGAACAGATAATTGCGCCTGAATTTTCTAGCGATTCTGCATATTATTTTGTCGAAAAACAAGTCGCTTTCGGACCTAGAGTTCCGAACTCAAAGGAGCACGATGAGTGCGGTATTTGGCTTGCAAATGAACTAAGAAGACACGGTGCAGAGGTAATTGTTCAGGAAGTGAGATCGAAGGCATTCGACGGTAAGATTTTGAATTTATCAAACATCGTAGGACAGTTCAATCCGAACTCTAAAAAGCGCGTTATGCTGTACGCTCACTGGGATACACGACCATTCGCTGATAAAGACACCGTTCGTAGTAACGAACCTATTGATGGAGCTAACGATGGGGCTTCTGGTGTTGGAGTGTTACTCGAAATAGCTAGACAATTATCAATAAACCCAGCTGATATTGGGGTCGATATTATCTTCTTTGACGGAGAAGATTACGGGAGTCCAGAGGGCACTCCTTCGACAAACACAAGTTATTTGGACTGGTGTTTAGGTAGTCAAGCATGGGCGAAGCAACCGCATCGATATGGATATCGCGCAAGATTCGGGATTCTGCTCGATATGGTAGGAGCTAGAGGGGCGGCGTTTAATAGAGAAGGCACCTCAATGAGGTATGCACCTAACGTGGTGAGGAAGGTTTGGTCTAGAGCAAAAGAACTAGGCCATGACGATTTATTCAGAAATAGAGAAACACCATCAACGGTAGATGACAACTTATTTGTGAGCGAGTTTGGAGGAGTGCCAAGCGTAAACATCGTTGACTACAGGATGAACGTGATACCCATGGGATACGGACCTTTCCACCACACACATGCCGACAATATGAGCGTGATTGATAAAGAAACTCTCCATGCTGTAGGTGAAACGGTCTTGTCAGTTGTCTACACTGAGTAGAGCATAACCATATTAAATCAAGTTAAAGCGAGAGCTATCTTTTTGTAATTTGGTGAAATCGTTAGGCTTCTATCTATATCATCCATTTTAATCCTATCAGTAAGCTCATTTTATGCCAAATCTGATAATGCTGACAAACTCCTAGCTCGAGCCGACAGTTTGGTAGAGGTAGGTAAACCTGTTGCGGCTCTAAGTTTATATCGTTCTGTTTGTGAGACGACAATAAACATTTGTAGTATCGCAAGAGCAGAGGCAGGCAAAGGTGCTATTCAACAAAAGGCCGGAAATAATGAACGAGCAGCTAAAGCTTGGCTTGCTGTTCAAGAGAACTGCTTTATGTGCAGTCAAGACCTCAGAAGCGAGTTGGTTTTTAAAACAATTGAGGGTTGGATTAGTCAAGGTGAGGAAACGTTTGCTCTGAATCTACTTGAGTTAGAATTATCAAGGAATCCAAGTGACGAATGGATTTCAGAATTCCAAGTACTAAGAGCAAGGATTCACTTCTTAAACGGAGATTGGTCATCTGCTCGTGAATCCTCCACTCCAAATTTCTCTTTGAACGAATTAAATACAGATAGACTTATACTTTGGGTTCAATCTGGGATATTGAGTGGTTTAAATGTAAAAGATGCTGGAATAGATTATCTTGAAAAAGCCCGCATAGGGAGTGATAAAGAAAAGATAGATGCTGCTTACGCTAACCTTCACACACTATTGATTACAGAGAAAAGGTATGGTGAGGCTTTAAACTGGTCTAAGAAAATACTGATAAATTATGACCCCATTTTAAATCCTGAGGACTGGATTTTGGGCCAAATGCGTGTTGCTAAATCAGCAGAATTAGCCGGTAAATCATTGGACGCTTTACTTGCGCACCATGAAGCTGTAATCGCTGCAGAAAACTACGGTGATGACAAACTAACTGCTAGGACATTTCGAGATAAAGCCCAATTCGATTATAAAAGAGGGGACTATAAATCTGCTCACACCTACCTACAACGTGCTGATAGTATTGCTATAGCAATGATTTCTGCAGTTCACTTAGGTAGAGAGCCCAAGTCATTTAGAAATCATACTCTCCCTGAACTTGACCCTTTCGACCTTGCAAATCAATCAAAAACGACAAGTACAAACCCCGGCGGATGGCCTTTCGCTGCTGCGCTATTAACATTGGGTCTCATGACTGTTATAATTCGTAACTATGATCTAAAGCGCACTCTCAGACGTGAAAGACTACGAACTATGAGGCTACATACAATGTTTGGAAGTGAAAATCCAGCTGAAATTGGAGATCTTGAAGCAGAATCAACTGATGAAATCGTAGAACAGCTAGAAGCTCAGTTTTCAAGTTCATCTCCAGATTGGGAAAGAATAGTTAGTTCAAATGCTTTAGATTTTGATGACGTAATTGCCTCACTTGAAATGGAACTAGGCAATGCCGTAGATTGGGTGTTAGAGAACGACACTAAGGCTCCTAAAGCACCAGAGGGACTGCTGACACTCCTATCTGTGACATTAAGACGGCTTTTACCGCCAAATTATTCAAACGATCAAAACACTCATGTTAATGCACTAATAAAAAATGATTGGTCTGGGGTGAGAATAATGTTTGACGGAGATGCTAATGCTGCAACAGAAGAATTGAAAAATCTATTTTCTGGCTCATCTACTAGCCAAATGTGGTCTCCCGTTTTTGAACAAGCGGAACGTATGTCAGGAAGAATTATGTTAGAATGCAACCCCCTTGGAGGGCATTCAGTCGTTTTGGATATCCCGCACCCAAAATAGTTGTATTAATACCGTTTCCTAACGTTCTCCACTGAATTGATTAAGGAAACGTTTATCATTTTCAAAGAAAAGCCTTAGATCACCGATTTGGTATTTAAGCATGGTTATGCGCTCAATACCCATACCGAAAGCAAATCCACTATACTTCTTAGAATCAATTCCATTTGCTTCGAGGACGTTAGGGTCTACCATACCACATCCAAGAATTTCAAGCCATCCAGTGCCTTTAGTGATTCTTTTATCCACTTCAGTTTCTAGTCCCCAATAAACGTCCACCTCTGCGCTAGGTTCGGTAAAAGGGAAATATGACGGTCTAAGGCGAATTTTCGTTTCCGGTCCGAAAAAACGCTTTGCAAAATGTAATAGCGTTTGTTTTAAATCTGCGAAAGAAACATTCTCATCAATGTAAAGACCTTCTATTTGGTGAAATATACAGTGAGCGCGAGAGCTTACTGCTTCGTTTCTAAAAACACGTCCAGGCATGATAATGCGCATAGGTGGTTTGCGTTTTTCCATTTCTCTCACCTGAACAGAGCTGGTATGAGTTCTCAACAGAAGGTCTGGATTACGCTCTACAAAGAACGTATCCTGCATATCTCGAGCTGGGTGTTCTGGGGGGAAATTTAAGCCACTAAACACGTGCCAATCATCCTCAATTTCTGGCCCTTCGACTACTTCGAAGCCCATATTCTTAAATATCCCAACTATTTCTCTTCGTACCACTTGAAGAGGATGATGAGTACCATGAGGTTGTCCACCAGCAGGTCTAGAAGCATCAATACCACTTGCTTTAGCTGATTTCTTCTTTTTAAAAACCGCTTGCTCAATGGCCAATCTCTCCTCTACAGCACCTTTAACTTTATTAATCTGTGGCCCTAATTCTCGCTTCAGCTCAGGAGCAACATTACGGAACTCAGCCATAAGGTCCTTGATTTTACCTTTTCTCCCAAGAAACTCTACCCTGAATGCCTCAACTTGATCAGCAGTCTCAAATGTTCTACTTGCAATATCTGCTAGTAATAAATCTAATTCTTCGCGCATTATTTTATTACTTCAATACTGAATTTAACATCCTCAAGAGGTCTATCTGACCTATCTGTTTTAACGGCAGCAATAGAGTCTATTATATCCAGTCCTTCTATCACATATCCGAAAACGGTATAATTTAAGTCCAAAGGAGCATATCCCCCCAGCTCAAGATATGCTGTCTTCATTTTATCTGAGTATCTAAAATCTGGATTAGTCGCTTGATGTCTCATTTCAAATGACTTAAGTTCACCTTCTTTATACTTCCCACCTTGGACTATGTAAAACTGGCTACCGGAAGAATTCCTATCAGGATTTACTGAATCTGGCTGTCTAGCAGCAGCAAGTGCTCCTTTAACATGAAGGTGGTCAGAACGCATCTCATTTGGAATAGTGTAACCTGGCCCTCCTGACCCAAGTCTAACTCCCTTTTCAGCTCCCTTACTTTTAGGGTCTCCACCTTGTATCATAAAATCACTCATAACCCTGTGAAACAAAAGGCCATCATAAAAACCTTCTTCAGCTAGTTTTATAAAATTATCTCTGTGTTGGGGTGTTGAATCGGATAATAACACTACCATATCACCGAAATCTGTATGAATAACAACTTTCTTAGGTCCTTTACTAGAGGCTACATTATCACATCCTGATGCAGATAGCATGAAAAAAGAAGTGACAACGAAAGCAATTTGAAATAAAAAGGTGCGTGTGAGCATGTTTTTGATGATATTTGTAATCAATATAATTGAACGCAAAGTTATAACCCCACCTGCAATGAATCGCTTTTTTTCCATATTCACATTCGCGACTATAGTAATTTTCGCATCTAGCTGTTACGAAATCAATGAAACTATTGCAAATATTCAGATATACAGAGTAGATGCTGTAGGCGAAAAAATCCCTGTCGCTGGTTGTGACGTTAGACTATTCGCACTTGGCTCTCTTAATCAGGACTTCGTAGGTGAGCCTCGCTTTGATACGATTCAAACAACTTCAGAAGAAGGATTTGTTTCATTTAATTTTTCAGATATGTATGTCGGAGGCCAGGCAGGCTTTGCTGTTTTAGATATAGAAGCTTCAAAAGGATCTCTTTTCGGGTCAGGTCTAATCAAAATTGAAGAGATGATGACTAATGAAGAAATTGTAATTGTAGAGTAAACGGCTGTACTGTAATTACTCTTCTTTATTGCTACTTCTCACTCATCTATCCAAGCGGCAAAATATTCAACTAATTGTCTCTTCAACATAAGTTCTTGCTCATCGGAATCGAGCTCTGGCATTTCACCTATTCTTTCGAAATGGGGCCATCCATCTTCATCTAAGCCCAAACTCTTATAATAACCGAGTGGTTCCAAGATTGTACATATGCCTACGTGCATGAGGTTAACTTTATCGTCTTTCTTATACTCTCTTGCTCCCTGCCCTACTTCCTGTAAGCCTACAGCAAACACGATACTAGTAACATCAGGTTGTTCTCCGAACCTGTCCATCATAAGCTTTAAAAGCTTATTCCAATCTTTCTCAAATTCGAAATCCATTTTCTTGTGTTTAATCGATTGCAAAACTACCTTATTTTTAGGTCGTGATATACGTTTTACTAACTACTTTATTTTTCGGTATCGGCGATGCGCTTTGGAAACCGGTGCTTGATGAGTTTGAGGTACTACCATCAATAAGGGCGAGAACTATTATTACAACTTGCTTTCTCGGAATATTTGCTCTTGCTCTTAACGAGCACCCACTTAGCTCATCACTAGAATACCTAAGCGCAATTATACCAAGTTTTCTCGCTGGATTTGGATTGTTGTTCTTAATTAAAGCGTTCAAAAATTCGTCCGTTTCTCTAGTGATAACTCTTAATTCTGCTACCCTCGCTGTCTCACAAATCTCTTCTTTCACTTTATTTAAAGAGGACATAAACGCAACTAATTACACTTTAATTATTGTATTAATCTTAGTTTCAATCTTCTTACTTAATGGCGCGAAATTTAGAATCGAAAAAGGAATCAAATATGCCCTATTCTCATCTTTACTATTCGGCATCTCTTATCCCCTACTTTCAATTCCTTCGGAAAGCATTGGCAGTTACCAAACCGCGTTAATTCAAGAAATCGTGGTATTGGTGGTATTTAGTGGTTTGGTTTATTGGAAAGTTGATAAATCGCCCCCTTTAAAGAAAATGCTTCTAAATAAAAATATCTTAGCTGTAGCCCTATGCTCGTCAATAGGTCTAACTCTACTATTCTATTCCTACACGATCTTACCCGTATATAAAGTCCATCTGATAACGAGTTTCGTGCCCATCCCTGCGTTAATTTTCGCAAGACTCGTCTATAAGGAACGCCTCACACGCACGCAACAAATCGGAGTTTTAATTTCATTAATTTGCTCCTACTTAATAGTGACTGGGTTCGTGTAGGGTTTCGCGAAAATCTTCATCTTAATCTCAGAAATACTCTTTTAAGAGTTTAAGATCAAACCTTACAAGCCCTGTCCTCTCAACAATTTTCGAATACTGTTCTTCAATTTTAAGCATTTCTTTAGTCTCTGATTCATTCTCTAATTTTAAGATTTGGTATAATGCCACCTGATAAAAAAGAGTCAAATAATCATCATACGATTCAGTAATATTAAAAAGGTCAATATGAGTTAGAGATAGCCTCGCTGTTTTCAACTTCATACATTTAGTGTCAGAAAGAGACTTACCTATTAAGTAGATCGTCTCCTCAGTGCTGTGCTGCCACTGGGTGGCGTTAAACACTTTCTCATAGTAATCCTCAACGACTATAGTTATTAAATCAATACGCTTTATGAAAATTAGAGCCGGTACGACTTCTAAAAAAAATTCCAAAAAATTACTGGCCCTTTTTGCATGATTGAGTGTAACGTTAAAAATTTCCTCGACATCAGAAGGATCAGCACTTAACAACATCCAACCAAAATATCTTCCTTCCAAAGTAGGAAACTTACTTGACGGTTTTAAAACAGGAGTGAATTCAAAAAGATCTTCGCTTGTTAAGTATGCACCATAGGACTGCATTAAATTGATGAAAACCTTGCTATCAGAAGCTTTTTCATACTGCTTTGCACCCTTTAACAAGATAGCATAGTATCCATTTAAGTGAGAATAGTCCACGAAAAAGTATACTATATTTTCTCTAAACAAAGATTCAGAAACAAGAGAATCAAAAATATGAAATTGCGATTCGGGTAAATCCCTCATTCTGTTTCCCACAGAAAGCCCAAACCGTAATGCAATATTGAAATCTAGGTTGAGTAAGCGTTGGTTCGAAAAATAAAACTTGAGTTTATTTACTTGTCTTAATGAAAACGCGCTACTTACAAGATAAATTAGAAATAAATAATAATCAGAATTTGTTTTCTTCAGAAGAAGTAAATCTTTAATGGATTCATCACTCAAGTAAGGCTCTAGTTCCATTTTAAATACCCTCTCCCAACAATTCCATGAATAGTCCTTTGCCTTTTGCTTCATGAAATTCGCATGATTTTTATAGCCGATATATTGCGAAAGAGTGTTTAATGTTTTTGAATTGGGGTTCGTAGATTCAATTAGACCAAAAAATCTTCTAAGTGTATTCACTCCTAAAATCACACCCGTTTCGTTGAAAATATATTCCTTAAGCAACAGCACATCTTGCTGATTTCTAATCAGTTTCCCGAACTTCATCTCAACACTAGTGAGTAGATCAGTGTGAATAATCTTAGTTTTATTTACCATAATGACAAATATGGGCTAGAAATGGGCAAAAAAGCACTACTTATGGATTATTTTTGTAGTGTTCTTTTTGAAATGCATTCTTATTAGAAAATGAACCACATATTTACTTCTACGTCATAGTAGAAAACTTAAATTTAAAGTGAACCCCGACCATTAACCAGTCGGGGTTTTTTAGTTAGTAACTTCGCATCACTTTAAGATGAACTATGAAGGTAAGCTATAGAAAAATTAAGGAGTTCCTACAAACGTCAGTTTCAGCAAACCATGCCGCTGCAGTTTTAACTGCAACTGGACTTGAAATTGAAGGAATTGATGTTATAGATGATGTGCCTGGTGGATTACGTGGGCTGGTTGTAGGCGAAATAACTCAATGCGAACAACATCCTAATGCTGACAGGTTAAAATGTTGCAAAGTCGAAATAGGGGCGGAAGCGCCACTCGATATAGTTTGTGGTGCGCCTAATGCTGCTACAGGCTTGAAAGTTGTTGTTGCGACTGTCGGAGCCGAATTATTCCCCGCTGAAGGCGATCCGTTTAAGATTAAAAAAGGCAAAATAAGAGGTGAGGTAAGCATGGGGATGTTATGTGGGGCTGAAGAAGTAGGAGTAGGCACGCCGAATGGGGGGATTATCGAACTTGACTCGAAGTGGGCCGCAGGGACACTTGTAAGCGAAGTTTTTGAAGTAGGGTCGGATGAGGTGCTTGAAATAGGCCTTACCCCTAACAGGAATGATGCGATGGGGCATTTAGGTGTTGCTAGAGATTTAAGGGCAGGACTTTTACATGGTACTGTGAGCGAATTTGTAGAGGACGGTCTGAAAAAGGTCGAGGTTCCGAGTGGTGAGAATATAGATTTCGGGATGGGCTTAGGAAGCAACTTCGAAATTAAAGTGGGCGCAAAAGATCTCGCCCCGATATATACATCGGTCAGAATAGATGGGGTCGAAATAAAACCATCACCGCAATATGCTCAAAGGTTTTTGAAAGCTCTTGGAGTTTCTCCGATAAATAATATTGTGGACGCTACTAATTACGTATTACACGAAATGGGACAGCCTTTGCACGCTTTCGATTTCGAGAAAATAAAAGGAGGAGAGTTGAACGTAAGACTTGCAAATAATGGTGAGACGATAACAACTTTAGATGGTGAGAAAAGAGATTTAGATGTTGCTGACCTCGTGATTGCTGATGCTAGTGAGGCAATGTGTATTGCAGGGGTTTTCGGAAGTGAAAAGCATGGTGTAAGTAATAAAACCAAATCAATTTTAATAGAGTCCGCATATTTCAACCCTGTTTCGGTAAGGAAATCTGCGAAAAGACATGGATTATCGACGGATGCTTCTTTCAGGTTTGAAAGACAGATCGACCCTAACCTTGTAAAATCAGCAGCTGAAAGAGCTACCAAATTAATTTTAGAATGGGGTGGCGGTACTGTTGTAGGGGCTGATGAGCAAAAAGGAGATGTGGACTGGATTAAGGGACACGTAGTCGAGTTAGAGTGGGCTATGTTGAACCGATTGATAGGGCAAGAATTAGAAAAGGCTAGAGTAAAGTCTATACTCGATTCGTTAGATATTGAGATTACTTCTGAAGACGACACGAAGTTGACTTTAAATATTCCTGCATATCGGAGTGATGTAACACGTCCAGCAGATGTCGTTGAAGAAATTTTAAGGATACACGGTTTTGACCAAATAGATATTCCATCTCGTATCACAAGTACTCTTGAGGTTCCAGTAGGACCTGATAGGGAAGATATTTTATTCGGTTTGGCTTCTACTCTAGTCGCAAGGGGTTTTAACGAAATAATGTCTAATTCTCTCACTAAAGCCGAGTATGTTGAAGGAGTTGAAGATGATGATATTAATGCTTCTGCCTCAGTAGTCATTTTGAATCCCTTAAGTGGAGACCTGAGCGTTATGAGGCAGTCTTTAGTGTTTCAGGGTATCGAGGTAATTGCTAGAAATAAAAGTCATAGGGTAGCTGATTTGAAATTATTCGAATTTGGAAGAAGCTACCAAAAGATTAATGATGGTAATAACGGATCAACTGATAGCTATAAGGAAACTGAGCATTTAAGTCTGTGGGTAACGGGTAAAAAGCATCCTGAAAATTGGAATGAAAAGGCACAGGATGTAGGTTTATTCACTATCAAAGATGCTGTTTTTTCAATTTTAGACCAAATAGGAATTAGGTCTAAAATTTCCGAACTAAGTGATGAAGGGGGATTATTACTTGAAGGAAATCAGATTATACTAGGAGTAAAACCCATAGGTAGATTCGGGCAAGTACACCCAGATATCACTAATATGTGCGGAGTTGACGAACCTGTATTTTGGGCTGATTTACTTATTAAACCACTTCTGAAATCTAGGAAAAAAAGAAAAATCGTTGCTACAGGGCTACCTAAATTTCCTTCCGTAAGGAGAGACCTTTCTTTAATCCTTGATAAAGGAGGTAGGTTCGAGGAGATTAAACAAGCTGCACTTAAAGCTGAACGCAAGTTGCTTAAGGAAGTCACTTTATTCGATGTTTATGAAGGAGATAAATTGGAAGAGGGAAAGGTGAGTTATGCTGTGAGTTTGGTATTACAAGATGAAGGAAAAACTCTGAACGATAAGCAAATAGATAAAAGCGTAAGTAGGATTTTGGAAGCTATTACTAAAGAAACTGGTGCTGTCCTAAGATGAATAAGAAAAATAGACCTATTCTAACACCTCCTATTCAAAGGGTAACGATACCATATTTCTTAACCCGTTTCCTAGTAAAAAATGGGGTCTCACGGTTTCATCGAATAACGACCATAGAGAATTTTGATAAATTACCAAATAAACGAGATCCTATAATTTTCGTTTCTAATCATCAAAATGGAATGATGGATCCGATGATTATTTCTGGTTTGATTAAACATCAATTACACTGGCTTACTAGATCTGATGTCTTTTGGAAACCCTTAATTAGGAAGTTGCTTTATTCCTACAATCAAATGCCGATTTATAGACATAGGGATAAGTTTACTGACATAAGAGAACGGAATAGTATTATCTGGAATTGTTGTGTCGAAAGACTAGAGATAGGTGCTGCTTTATCTCTTTTCCCTGAAGGTAATCACAATCCTAAAAAGACTATAAGAGATGTTAAGAGAGGGCTGGGGGACTTACTCGGGATTGCGATTAATAAACATCCCAATCTGAAAAGGGTCAAGATAATTCCATTAGGGCTAGACTATGAAGACTACCCTGGATATAAAAGACGCTTAAGTTTACGAATGGGAGATGCTATTGAGTGGAATGACATAATTAATAAAGAAACTGGGGTAATCGATTTCAACATTTTAAGCAATAGGGTACAGAGCGCTTTAAGGAAACTTACAACAGATATCAGACCTAAAGCATATTATGATGAACTTCTACCCTTCGTTAGAGCAATGCGCACTACTGAGGCAAAAAATGATGCTTGGCTGAGTAAATCTGCTGAACTTGATAGAATTGCTAAAAAAGGAGAGAGTTCAGAATGGCTAGAAGACGTTTCGGCAGCCTGTAAAAAACTCAAGGAATCTGGGTTTACGGAGGAAATGAGGCCAGAAGCGTGGGGAACTGAAGAGTGTGAAAAAAGACAAAAGAAAATTTGGACTAAAGTATTATTACCGTTAGCATATCTAGGGAATTTACCCACTGCACTTCAACAGTATTTACTGAATAGAAGAGGTGATAGGTTAAAAGCAATGGAGTTTAGAAGTACGTTGAAGGTGGGGGCGGGGATATTTATTTATCCAATTTCTTGGACAATATTAGCTTCTATTGCAGGATGGATGGCTTATTTAAATGGGGTTAGTTTTTTCGGGGTGAGTCCGTTTTTTGAAGTATTTATCGCATTTTGGTCTTGGGCTACATTTGGAAATAAATTTTATGGATGGTTTCAAGAGCATATTCACGATCATAGAGACGCAATTGAGGGAGAACAGTTTTGGTGTAGCGAAAAAAAATCACCTTTAAGAAACGCTTGGATAGAGTACATTGCAGTAATGAAAAAACAGTAGTCAAATGAGTTATGTAATTCAAGGAATTCAACATGTCGGTATTGCTGTATCAGATATGGATGCTAGTTTAAAACTTTACCGTAAACTTTTCGGACTTGATATCCCTTTTTTCGACGCTGTAGCTGCCGCTCCATTAATGGATAGCCATTGTAACGGAGACACCATCGTGAAACGAGCTAGCATGGTGCTGAACCACCAAGGAGGTTGTGCCGTTGAGGTTGTCTCACCAACTTCGTTTAAGCCAAGAGGGCCTGTTTTCGATTTGTCTCAAGGAGATTTAGGTATAGGCTCGACCATTGTGAAGACACCTGATATTCGTAAGATGCACGATCACGCATTGGGAGTTTTAGGCGATTCGTGTGATAAAGAATTAACTATGGACCCAATAGGTCGTTTGACCTTTTTCTTGCGTGACTACGACTCTAATTTATTTCAAATTCTAGAGTCCGACGGCTGGTTCACTAATAACGGCCACCCAAGTGGTGGGATTATGGGTTGTACCATAGGTGTAAGTGACATGAGCAAGGCCTTTTCTCTTTATAAAGATATTTTAGGGTACGACAAGGTGGTTTACGATAAAACTGGCATTTTTGAGGATTGGGCACACTTATCTGGTGGCTCTGAGAAGTATCACAGGGTTCTTTTAGCCCAAACAAATCCCGGCACAGGTGGCTTCGCTTCAATGATGGGGCCTACTTCAATAGAGCTCGTGGTTGCATTAGATCGAAAAGGACGTTTCATCTTTGAAGACCGCATCTGGGCAGACCTTGGAATAGTCCATTTGGGCTTCGATGTTAGGGGAATGAAAGAACTTGGTGAGAAGCTTGAAAAAGACGGATTTGGATTTAGATGTGATACCGATGACGCACTAAGCATGGGGGATCATACTTCTGTGCATTGTACTTATATTGACGATCCTGACGAATGTTGGATAGAACTTATTGAAGTTCACAAAATCCCCATTTTAGAAAAGCTAGGGGTTTTCATGGACGTTCAAAAGCGCGCTCCTTCAAAACCATTACCCAAGTGGATGCTACACGCACTGAGATTTAATAGGATTAAAGATTGAAAGACATGAATAAAATATTACTCGTAGATGACGAAAGTGATATCCTAGAATTTCTATCTTATAATTTGGAACAAGCTGGGTACAAAGTAAAGGTTGCAAATAATGGAGAAGAAGGAGTAAAGGTCGCAAAATCTTTCATCCCAGACTTGATACTACTCGATATGATGATGCCTGAGATGGACGGTGTCGAAACGTGTGAAATGATTCGAGAAATTGATGACTTAAAAAATGTTGTAATAGCATTCCTTACTGCAAGAGGAGAAGATTATAGTCAAATTGCTGGCTTTGATGCCGGAGCAGACGATTATATTTTGAAACCCATAAAGCCAAAAGTACTCATGAGTAGGGTTAAAGCACTATTAAAGCGGTCAGTTAGTCCTACAGTTGTACCTACTAAATCCGATCAAATAATCATTGGAGATTTAGAAATAAATCTTAAGCGATATGAGGTGGTTGTTAATGGGGAGTCTATAAATCTTCCGAAAAAAGAATTCAAACTTCTGGTTCTATTATGTGAAAAACCTGGGGAGGTAAGAACTCGGGAGGAAATTATGGACAAGGTTTGGGGTACGGAAGTCATAGTAGGAGATAGGACGATAGATGTACATATAAGAAAACTAAGAGAAAAACTTGGAGAAGGTTTTATAGATACTATTAAAGGGGTGGGTTATAAAATAATTGGTTGAGCCTGATGAATGAGAGTACTCCCAAAGATGTAGCTAGACAATCTGCAATTTTTATTGGAGTAATTTCTTGGTTAGCCATTATTACGATATTATTCTTCGTTGAATCATTAGAATTTTGGGCATTATCAATAGTTATTGGAGTCATTATTGAGGAGCTTAGTTATCTAGTGATATACAAGGCTGTAGAAAAATATCTTAACCACAAAATTAATGTCCTATATAAGACGATTAGTAAGATTAAAGGTGGTTCTGAAGCTTCATTTAACATGGACGACAATGTGGTAGAGCTTGCTAATCAGGATGTCATGGAGTGGGCTGAAGGCCAAATCGAAGAGATTACTCTCCTTAGAGAAACCGATTCGTTTAGGAAGGACTTCATCGGAAATCTCGCACACGAGCTAAAAACTCCACTATTTAATATTCAAGGATTTATTTTAACTCTACTGGAAGGAACTTTAGACGACCCCGAAATAAACCGGAAATTCCTATCAAAAGCAGAGAAAAACATCGATAGAATGACGAGTTTACTTGAAGATTTAGATAGCATATCAAAAATCGAGGCCGGAGTTATGACTATTAACCTTGAGAGAGTTAACATCGTAGAGCTTAGTACAGAACTTGCCGATAACTTAGATAGGAAATCTAAAGACTCAAACGTTCAAATCAAGGTTAAAAATTCATCTGATTTCTACGTCATGTGTGACGTAAATAAGATACAACAAGTCCTCTCTAACCTTCTGGTTAATTCTTTAAATTACGGTAAAGATGGGGGTAAAACTAGGGTTAGATTCTATGATATGGGAGATGACATTCTAATTGAGGTCTCAGACAATGGAATAGGAATTAAAGAAAGTGATCTTATTAGAATTTTTGAAAGATTCTATAGAGTAGATAAAAGTCGATCTAGAAATGCAGGTGGCTCAGGATTAGGTCTTGCTATTGTAAAACATATTATTGAAGCACACGGAGGTAATATTCACGTACGCTCAACTCTTGGTACAGGTACTACATTTAGTTTTACTTTACCTAAATCTGACATTGCATAAAACTTAACATTGACTTAACATTGGTTTAGTTAAGCATTCGAATTTATACCTGACCTTGCGAAACGAAATTAATGATCTTTAAAATTTAGTCATGGTTGCTTTATTTACGACAGTAGGATTTATTCTTGCTGGTTATTCAGTTATTGCAAACGATAGTGTTCAAACTCTTGGGACTTGGATTGCCTCAAATCGTGAGAAATTTAAATGGTACCAACTTTGGGCAGCAGCCTCTATAGTCCTAGTGGCTACACTTGTTTACGGATGGTATACTGGAGATGGCGATATTTCATTTGGACGTCTTACAAAGATTCCATATAAAGAACCACAGTGGTATCATGCTTTGGCTCCTTTAGCTCTTGTAGCTTTAACTAGAAAAGGAATTCCGGTTTCTACTTCATTCTTAGTTTTATCAGCTTTTGCATCAACATTTGTTCTTGAAAAGATGCTCATGAAGAGTATTATGGGGTACGGACTTGCTGCTGTAGCTGCATATGTACTTTGGATAGTTATTTCTAGAATAATTAATGAGAAAGAGGATATCAGTGAAAAATACAAGCCGTTCTGGAGGACTTTTCAATGGTTTAGCACTGGGTTTTTATGGTTTACTTGGCTTTCTCATGACATAGCGAATATTGCCGTATTCCTTCCTCGTCAGATTGACCTTTGGCAATTAGTCTTTATCATACTATTTTTTGTGGTAGGGCTAGCATATATTTTCTATAAGCAAGGGGGTGCGATTCAGCAAATAGTTCTTGACAAGCAGAGTACCAAATACGTTAGGTCAGCAACTTTAATTGATTTAGTTTATGCCTTCCTCCTACTCTACTTTAAGCAAATGAACAACATCCCTATGTCAACGACTTGGGTATTTGTAGGCCTACTTTGTGGACGTGAATTAGCTCTTAATACTGGTCTGACAAAAAAGGGTAACTTGAAGTCTATATTCCCTATCGTAGCGAAAGATTTTCTAAAATTAATCGTTGGATTAATGGTCAGTGTTGCTATCGTTCTTGCCATTCACTATGGCACTGATGAAGCCCAAAGTGCTAAAGATAATGCTGCTACTCAAACCGAGATTAGCGAATAGAGTGGGTAGATTAGGATTTCTTGATAGGTATTTAACTGTTTGGATTTTTCTTGCAATGGCTGTGGGAATTGCTCTCGGGGCTTGGGTTCCTAGTCTTCCTGAAAATATCGAGAGCATCGCATACCGAGGGGTGAACATTCCCATCGCAATAGGATTGATATTAATGATGTATCCACCCTTAGCAAAGGTCGATTACAGTACTCTGCCTCTCATATTTAAGGATGTAAAGCTATTAACGCTATCCATGGTCCTGAATTGGATAATAGGTCCTATTCTTATGTTCACTCTAGCAGTGATTTTTCTAGGAGACAGGCCAGAACTTATGACGGGCGTTATCTTAATCGGTCTCGCTAGGTGTATTGCAATGGTTCTTGTTTGGAATGACTTAGCTAATGGAGACAGAACATACGGTGCAGCCCTAGTTGCCCTGAATAGTCTTTTTCAAGTTTTCACTTTTAGTTTTTATGCTTGGTTTTTCTTGACAATTCTCCCTACTTGGATTGGATTGGAAGGTGTTGCCATAGATGTGCCGTTTAAATTAGTGGCTCTTAATGTTAGCTTGTACCTAGGCATTCCTTTCGTTCTGGGATTAGGAGGTCGGTTTTTATTGATTCGGACTTACAGCGATAAGTGGTATAAGGAGTCGTTCCTACCTCGTATAGGTTCCCTCACTCTAATTTCACTTCTCTTTACAATTGTGGTAATGTTCTCTCTTCAGGGTGATCGTATTTTAGACCAAACCTCCGATGTACTCCTCGTATCTATACCTCTAGCTCTTTATTTTCTTATAATGTGGCTCGTGAGTTATTTCACCGGAATTAAACTTGGAGTTGATGAACCTCGAACAAGAGCTGTCGCATTTACTGCAGCCGGAAATAATTTCGAACTTGCTATTGCTGTTGCTATTGGAGTTTTCGGACTCCATTCTTCTGAAGCTTTCGTAGGAGTTATCGGTCCGCTTATTGAAGTGCCTGCACTTTTGATTTTGGTCTTACTTTCGAAAAAACTTTCGAAAAAAAAGAGCTAAACGCTACTTCTGTAACATTCCCGTTCCAGCACCATTTACATAGGGATTCGTTAACTTCTCCTTCCCTATTGTTGTAGATGGCCCGTGTCCTGGATAAACAGAGAAGCTGTCTGGAAGAGTAAACATTTGGTCTTCAATACTCCTAGCTAGTATATCCGGATTACCACCTGGAAGATCAGTCCTACCAATGCTACCCGAAAACAATACATCCCCTCCTATTACGAAAGCTTCGTCATGAGCTACAAAAATTACGTGGCCTGCACTATGTCCAGGAGCGCATCTTAATTCGAGTTTATAAAGACCACATTCTATAATTGAACCGTGGTCTCCTAGATCAGGCCCTCTTGCCGGCAGTTCATCCATACCCGTTCCATATAACTTAGCCGAAATAGGAGCTTGAGTCCAGGTTATTTCATCTGAAGGGTGTAGCCTCGGAAACACTCCATACTTTTCTGACACCCAAGTAACACCCATAACATGGTCTAGGTGGGCATGTGTCAAAAGACATTCTACAATCTTAACATTAAGTGACTTACAGACTCTTTCAAATTCTAATTTTTCTTCTATAGAGCTCATACCAGGGTCGAAAACCGTTGCTTCTCCGTCCCCATGATCAAGTAAATATGTTTGTTCACTGAATACATTGAATGTGAAAGCGTGGAGATTTTTCATTTTGCAAAGTAAATCCTCAAAGCACTACGAACAATAGCATTGAAAGAAATCAGAAGAATGACGTATTTTCGTGTCGATGAAAGCAGTTCGCAAATTCATAATTCTATTCCTATCAACAATTACTGTTCTAGTTAGCTCTAACGAAGTAATGGCCCAGTTTTACGATGGATTGCAAGTGGAATATGGAAAGAACCGTGTACAATATAGAGAATTCTTTTGGCAAAGTCATACCGTAGGTCATTTTGAAATTTACTTCTACCAAGGTGGTCATGAATTAGCGGGTGCTATTGCAGGAATTGTAGATCCTATTGCAAAAGAGTTAAAACCCTTTTTCGGAAACAGCTTAGATGGACCTATTCAAATTATCGTTTACAATAATATTGCTGAATTTCGTCAGAGTAATATCGGAGTATTCTCTGAAGATGAGGAGAGTGAGAATATTGGAGGAACAGCAAAAATAATAGGAAATAAAATTTTCTTGTACGGACGGGGTGACAGGGCAGCTCTTGAACGCGACTTAAGAGGCGGACTAGCAAGAATTGCACTTCATCAAACCATTTACAAGGGCGATTGGCAAGATGCTCTTAAAAATTACAGTATGCTACAGATTCCCGATTGGTTTAGCGAAGGGTTAATCGAGTATCTAGCAGAAGAGAAATCATCAAGGTCTAAAATCAACATTTTCGATGCTGCAAGGTCAGGCGCTCTTAATAACATTGACAGAAGTGAAGGTGATGAGGCTGGAAAACTAGGAAATGCCGTCTGGGATTACATTGCAGACGTTTATGGAATTCCCGCCATTGCTAACGTGTTGTACATGGTAAGGATTAGCCGTAGTGTTGAGGGGGGATTTAGGTTCGCCACTGGATTAAATTTATCCAGTCTTATGTCTGAGGTGATTTCATACCAAACCTCCCAAACCCCAATTAATTATTCCTCTAAGTTGCCTCGTATTGAAACGCGAAAAGAAAAAAAACACTCAAAAAGGGATGGGGGCGATTTGCCCTTTTTATTAAAGAAACGATACAACTATGTCTCTATAAAACTGTCTCCTGATGGTAAGACATTCGCTTTTATTACTGATGAGAGAGGGCAAATGCGAGTTTGGACCTGCGAGATAAATGATAAAGAGATGACGAGTGGAGAAAATCAGTTCACTATCACGAAACGAGCTCAACACGGCAATAAGCTAGATCAAATTATTAGCGACATCCCTCCTCCTATTGCATGGCACCCCGACGGAAAGAAATTCACTTATTCTACAAGTGAAAAAGGCTCTCCCATTCTAGTCACAGTAATACTTGACGAGAAGAAGATTATAAAAAAAGACCTCTTTCGAATAGACGAAGTTCTGTCAATGGACTATTCACCTGATGGGAAAAGCATAGTGTTTTCAGGTATGCAGAACGGTATTTCCGACTTATACCTTTATCGTGTAATAGGAAATCTACAGGAACCACTTTGGAGAGATAGGTTCGATGACTTAAACCCCCGTTTTACTGAAAATGGTCTCTCCATTATTTTTTCGTCTAATCGTAGCGATGAAGTTTTAAGGGGGGATAGAGAAAATATCCCCTTTAACAAGCAGTTAGATATTTATTTATGCCACCTCGATGAGAAAACTCCTTATTTAGAACAACTGGTAAAAACTCCAAGAATTGACGAACGATTTCCAATACCTCTTCCAAATAGAGAATTCGTGTACCTTTCAGAATACGAAAATGGAAATCAAGAAACTAGTTGGGGTTGGGCAGATAGTACCATACTAAGTATCGACACTATTATTCGATATAGACACTTTTTCGATACTAGAGTTATATCCGAATTAGATATTCCCATAAGTAGTTTGGATTGTGATACTTTAAGTGGAGTATGCTATGGCAACTCTACTGTTATGAGACATTCATATAGAGTAGATATAGGGAAAATGCCTCGTACTAAAGACAGGACATCAGGCGTATTTAGTGTTTCAACCCAAAATATAAATCTAAATACCGGGTTTATCCCCCCTGATTGGACTGAGAAATTCGAATCTACTGATGCCGATATTAGAAATTATAAGTTTGAATTTGAGAGTCGGATTGAAAAAGCTCAGTTTTCAAATAAAAACAATTCTGAAGATACAGTACTTACATCTAATAACGAATCAGCTGATACTCTAGTTGCCTCTATACGACTTAAGCCAGTACACTACAGGCTGAACTTTTCTCTTCAGAAATTACAGAGTCAAGTTAACAATACATTCGGCTCTCAATTCTATAGAGCATATGATGGAACTACTTCATTTAATCCTGGTCTAGGGAATGCAACAGAAATACGAATTAGTGACTTATTTGATGACTATCACATAATTGGAGGGTTTAACATTCCCGCAAATTTGAGTAATACTCTTGTAGGTTTGGCTTATTACGACTTGAGTGGCAGAGTGGATAAAATGATTTCATTTCAACGTCAAGGAAAAACTGGAATTGATCCTTTGTCATATAATATACTCGAGACCCAATCACATTTCGCTCAGTATCGACTCACTTTTCCTGTTGATGAAGTTAGAAGTCTGAGGGCTTCCATGGGTCTAAGGCTCGATAGAGCTGTCACCCAAGGCACTGAGATGTTCAGCTTGACTACTCCTAATTCTTGGACAAACCAAATCGGTTTTAAGCTCGCTTGGGTAAAAGATAATTCCCGAAGTCCCGCTCTAAATATCATGGAGGGGACAAGAGCAAAAGTTTGGGCAGAGTATTACTTAGATGGATTTGATAAGAGTTTCGGAACAATAGGGTTCGATTTAAGACACTACGTAAAAATATATGCAAACGCAATAATTGCTGTTAGAGCAGCTGGAAATTGGTCCATCGGCGAGCTTGCTTTATTAAATTTACTTGGGGGAACTGATAACAGCTTGTCGTTGGGTAACAACTACGGTACACCTATTGACACCAAACAATCTTATGCTTACCAAGCAAACATAACTCCTATGCGTGGGTTTGCGAACAACGCTAGAAATGGATCTAACGCAGCTATTTGCAATGTCGAATTAAGAATTCCCCTTTGGAGTACGTTATTCTCAGAACCATCAAAAACAGATTTTATTCGAAACCTTCAGATGGTTGGTTTTGCCGATGTGGGAAGTGCTTGGACAGGCCTAAACCCATACTCTGACGACAATACTTTTAACTCTACGGTCTATGAAAATAATCCAATCACTGTAACCATCAATAACAATAAAGAACCTATCATTTACGATTTTGGATTCGGGTTTCGTTCCAGAATGTTCGGGTATTGGGTAAACGCAAATTGGGGTTGGGGAGTTGATGATAATATAATTCTGCCTAGCCGTTTCTCCCTTAGCTTAAATTTTGATTTCTAGCATAGACCTAATACCTTTCTTAACATGGAACTCTCCACTCTTTTCATCCTTCTCGCAATAGGAATCTGTGCTGGAATTGCAAGCGGCTTTGTGGGTATCGGAGGTGGGCTGATAATCGTGCCTGCTTTGATTTACTTCACAGGTTTAGACCAACACACAGCTCAAGGGACTAGCCTAGCTTTAATGTTACCCCCTATTGGAATACTTGCTGCAATGAATTACCACAGCGAACAATCTGTTGAATGGACCTATTCAGCAGTAATTGCAGTAACATTTATCGTAGGTGCATGGCTAGGTAGTAAGTGGTCTTTACGATTATCTCCGTCTATTGTTAGACTTATCTTTTCCGCGCTTTTATTTTATGCTGGCATACAAATGGCGTTAAAGTCGCTTCGGGAGATTTTTCCTGACTTTTTTACCGATAATTTTACTGGCAATGGATAAATCCTTCCCCGAGAGTGAACTGGCGCGTTTATTTAAGCTTGCATCTAAAAAACTAATCCCCCAACTATCTATATGGAGGAGGCATTTACATGCTAATCCTGAACTTTCATATGTAGAGTTTGAGACAATGAAGTACGTTGCTCTAGAGCTAAAGAAAATGAAGGTGTCTTTCAAAGAAGGTATCGCTACTACTGGCATTATTGCAACCATTGAGAGTAATACACCGGAAACACGTCTTATGGCTCTTAGAGCCGACATGGATGCTCTTCCTATTCACGAAGAAAATAAAGTTTCGTATGCTTCTAATAACCCAGGAGTTATGCATGCTTGCGGACATGACGTTCATACTACATCTCTTTTAGGAGCTGCACATATTCTATCAACACATAGAGAACATTGGACTGGAACTGTAAGATTAATATTTCAACCCGGTGAAGAACGCCTGCCAGGTGGAGCATCGCTAATGGTTGCAGAAGGTGCTCTAAAAAACCCTGTTCCATCACACATTCTAGGTTCTCACGTTTTCCCCGACCTTCCTGCTGGACAAGTTGGAATGAAATCAGGTATTTACATGGCTTCTGCTGATGAACTACACTTAACTATCGTGGGAAAAGGAGGTCATGCAGCCCTTCCTAAAGATCAAGTAAATCCACTTCTGGTAGCATCTGAAATACTCCTTACATTAGAAAAACTAATTTCGGAAAGACCCGACAAATCGATTAAGACCGTTTTGGCCTTCGGATTTATTGAAGGAAAAGGGGCAACTAACGTTATCCCAAACGAGGTTCGTCTCGAAGGCACATTTAGATCTTTAGATGAAACATGGAGATTTGAGGCTCACAAAAAAATGAAGCATCTAATTGATGAAATATGTAGTAAAAGAGGAGCTAAAAGCAATTTTGACCTTAAAGTAGGTTACCCTAGTGTTTATAATTCACCAGAAATAACAGCAAGAATGAGATCTTGTGCAGTTGCTTTTTTGGGCGAAAAAAATGTTCACGACTTACCTGAAAGAATGACCGCTGAAGACTTCAGCTTCTATGCAAATGAAATTCCTGGATGTTTTTATCGAATAGGAACCTCAAGCCCCAACTCTGACCTAGGACATAGTGGCCTGCACACTCCGACTTTCGATGTTGATGAAGATTCTCTTCAATTAGGAGCTGGGCTTATGGCATTCGCTGCTGCCACTACATAAGTGAGTTGTTGTTAATTCGCTATATCGCTCAAGAATTTAACTCGCATTAACCTCAACTCATCCTCAGAATATGTGTCTTCGAACTCAACGCACGCTGCATCAATTCCCTCGTCATCAGACTCGCTGAAAAACTCAAATAACTCTTCGATACAGTCTTCATCCATCGTTTCTTCAATACAATGGTCGATATTCAGCTTTGTACCAGCAGCAACAATTTGTTCTATTTCGCTTAAAACCTCATCGCGAGTTAAATTAGTCCTAGAAGCCATATCATCGAGATTCATCTTTCTATCAATCTGCTGAATTATCGCCACCTTGTTAGATGACTTACTTGAAGCCGTTCGAACAAGCAAGTCCTCAGCCCTCTCGATTTCATTCTCTTCTACGTATTTTGATATAAGATCTAAGAATTTTAATCCAAACTTCTTTGCTTTACCAGCTCCCACACCTGTGATACGTAACAATTCCTCCTCTTTAATCGGATAGTGGATTGACATCTCATCTAGTGAAATATCTTGAAATATCACATAAGGGGGTAAACCCTTCTCATCTGCCACATCTTTTCTGAGAGTAACTAGCATTTTTCGAAGTGTTGTATCTGCTACACCTCCCTGTCCACGACGTGTTTGAACCATCGTGTCGCCAGAGTCTACATCTCTATAATTTCTCTCTTCAGCAAGCATAACTGGTTTAGGGTTCATGATAAAGTCATGTCCTTTCTCAGTTATTTTTAGAACTCCATACTTCTCAATTTCCTTCTGTAAAAATCCAAGAACTATTGCTTGGCGAATTACTCCATTCCAATGCCTGTCAGTTTTATCTTTTCCTCTATTCCAAAATGAACTTTTCACTCCATCATAGTCGTCTATTTCTCTATTGTGTTCTCCCGTAAGAAGAGCCGAAATAAATTGCATTTTATGCGCCTCCTTATGTTCTAATACAGCACTAATCACGGTATGAATCTCTTCTTGTCCATCATACTGTTGCTTCGGATAACGTGTGTTATCACAATTTTTTGCACCTGGACCGTTTATCTCATCGAATTCCTCTCCGAAGTAATGAAGTAAGAACTTCCTTCGAGATATAGAAGTTTCAGCATAAGCCATTACTTCTTGAAGAAGTTGAGAACCTATTTCTTGTTCTGCTAATGGTTTTCCTTGAAGGAATTTTTCAAGTTTCTCAATATCTTTATGACTATAGAAAGCTATACAATGCCCCTCTCCACCATCTCTTCCCGCTCTTCCTGTTTCCTGATAATAGCTTTCAAGACTTTTAGGTATATCGTAATGCATAACAAAGCGTACGTCGGGTTTATCAATACCCATTCCGAAAGCAATAGTAGCAACAATAATATCAACATCTTGCATAAGAAATTGATCCTGAATTCGACTTCTAGTTTTGGAGTCTTTTCCAGCGTGATAGGGAAGTATTTTTATCCCATTTACTGCCAAAGTTTCAGCTATTTGCTCAACTTTCTTTCTACTGAGGCAGTAAATAATCCCACTCTTTCCCTTATTATTAAGTGCATGTTGCACAATTTGCTTTAATGCATCCTTTTTAGGTCTAACCTCATAGTACAGATTATCCCTATTAAATGAAGACTTAATAAGAGTGGCATCTACCATCTCCAAATTCTTCTGTATATCCTGTTGAACCTTAGGCGTAGCTGTTGCAGTAAGTGCAATCACTGGTACATCAGCAATTTGCTTAATGATAGGACGAATTCTTCTGTATTCTGGTCTAAAATCATGACCCCACTCTGATATACAGTGGGCCTCATCAACAGCAACGAAACTGATGTTTACTGACTTCAAAAACTCAATATTACTCTCCTTAGTTAATGTTTCTGGAGCAACATAAAGGAGTTTGGTTCGCCCTGACTTTACATCAGCACGTACCATCTCTGCTTCAGATTTATTTAAAGACGAGTTTAAATAGTGTGTGATAGCTGGATCTTCATGATTACCTCTCAAGGCATCCACTTGATTTTTCATTAGTGCAATCAAGGGTGATACCACAATAGCTACACCCTCCAACATTAATGCTGGTAGTTGATAACACATGGACTTACCTCCCCCAGTAGGCATGATAACGAACGTATCTTTCCCATCCAAGACGCTTTGTATAGCAAGCTCTTGCTCTCCCTTGAATTCTTTAAATCCAAAATATGTTTGTAACGCCTCTAATGGCGATTCATCAATAAGGCTCATCGATGTGTAAATTTGCTCACTATAAAGATAAGCCGATTCTGTTATTTTGCAACTATAAATTTATGTATGCCTTTAAATAATCCATATTCGTCTATTTCTAAGGAGTCAATTCTTAAGATAGCTACTCAAACTTTAGGTTTAGAGGCAGACGCAATTAACCGTCTAGCTGAAAACTTAGATGATAATTTTGTGGCGGTTGTAAGCCTAATCCTAAATTCTACTGGTAGAGTAGTCATCACAGGAGTAGGAAAAAGCGCTGACGTAGGGCGTAAAATAGTTGCCACACTGAATTCCACTGGCTCTCCAGCTCTATTTGTACATTCAGGAGATGCTGTTCATGGGGATTTAGGTGTAATCCAAACCGGTGATGTAGTTATATGCCTCTCTAAAAGCGGTCGTAGCGCCGAAATAATGGCTCTAGCTCCTTTATTAAAACAGCAGGGGCACCCAGTGATAGGAGTCACTGGGGTTGCAGACTCCCCACTCGCTAAACAGTCTGACTACGTACTGATAGCAGGTGTCGACCCTGAAGCTTGTCCTTTCGACCTAGCTCCAACGACGAGTACCGCAGTTCAGATGGCATTAGGTGACGCCTTAGCGCTTTGTTTAATGGAAGCTCGGGGATTCGGAGCGGAGGACTTTGCGAAATTTCATCCTGGGGGTGCTTTAGGTAAGCGTCTTACCGTTAAACTAGACGACCTTAGGGATTCGGGGAGGAAACCAAATGTAGGTATGGAATCACCACTCCAAGATGTTCTTATGTCCATGACCGAAGGTCGTTATGGAGCTACAGTCGTATTAGGAGATGATTCTTCTATTAAAGGCATAATAACCGACGGCGACTTGAGAAGGTCATTAGCTAATGGGACTGCAACGGACTCTAAAGCTTCAGAAATCATGTCATCAGAACCATTAACGGTAAACGGTAGTGAGCTTGCTGCTCAGGTTGCTGGGGTTTTTCAAGAAAAAGGCATTTCTCAAATTATCGTAACTGACGAAATGGGGAAGTACAGTGGAATGGTACACCTCCACGACCTAGTTAAGGAAGGAATAATACAAGTAACTACGAAATGAGTCCATTAGACCAAGACTATCCCGATGAAAAAGAAATGGGGTTTTTAGACCATTTGGAAGAAGTTCGAAAGAGGTTGTTTTATTCTGCAATAGCTATTGTATCAGGGGGTACTCTATTATTCATTAATAAAGACTGGCTATTTAACACCGTTTTGTTTGGGCCTAGAAATGAGGACTTTGTGAGTTTTCGAGTTTGGTGTAAAATCTCTGAATTAATCGGCGCGGGTGACAAGCTGTGTGTAAAAGACATTACATACGAACTGATTAATACGACTATGATGGGGAACTTCACTGCTCACATCATAGTTTCAATTATAGGAGGTGTGATTATCGCATTTCCTTTAGTAATCATGCAATTATGGGCATTCATAAAGCCTGCATTAAAAACTACCGAGAAGAGAGCTGCGAGGGGTGCTGGAGCCGCATCGTCAGTACTGTTTTTCTTTGGAGTCGCTTTTGGGTATTGGGGTATCGTACCTCTTTCCCTACAGTTCTTAGGTCATTACGAACTAGGCGATGTAGCTGCTAGAATTGGAGTAATGTCTTACGTAAAGACGGTAGCTACAATCTCATTTGCAGCAGGGTTGATTTTTCAACTGCCCGTTCTGATTTTCTTCCTAGCAAGGGCAGGTGTAGTAACAGCAAAGGGTCTTAGGAAATATAGAAAGCACTCTCTTGTAGGAATTCTCGTTCTGTCGGCTGTAATAACCCCTCCTGACATAACAAGTCAAATAATGGTATCACTTCCTGTTTTAGGTTTATACGAGTTAGGCATAATTATTGCCAAACGTGAGGAGAAGCGTAGAGAAAATCGCTTAAAAAACCTTTAGTCGTTGAAACAATTCACAGCCTTTATAGTATTTATTTGTGTCGTCGGTTTTTCGGTTTTAGGCCAAACAACTACAGTATCTGGTCGAGTATTTGACGGTGTATCAGGTGATGCTCTACCATACGTAAATGTCAGTTTCCAAGGGTCTTCTATAGGAACTATGACTAACGTTAAGGGTGAGTATTTGATTGAAACAGAAAAAAATGTTGGTCGAATAAACATTTCTTTTATGGGGTACTCGTCCCAAAGCATTTCTATACAAAGACAGGTAAGTCAAAAAATAGATATCGCTCTAGAACCTAAAAATTTCGAATTAGCCGCTGCTGAAGTCCGTCCAGACGATATTAAAAAGGAAAACCCTGCTAAACCTTTAATGCAAAGAGTTGCCGATGCAAAGCCACTTAATAATCCCGCATTAATTCCTGCTTTAAGCTATGATTTTCACGAAAGACTTCAAATCGACTTAAATGATATTCCGCACAACTTGCCTAACAGGAAATTATGGGGGGCGTTTGGATGGGTTTGGGATGCTTTAGATTCAAGCGATGCAAGGGTTGCTCTACCTATGTTTCTATCTGAAACGATAGGAACCGTTAGGACGCAAAATAAGCCTAGACGTTCAGAAAAACGGGTTGAGGCTGCTAGGGCAACATGGCTGGAAGATGGACAGAGTACCTCTTCTATATCAGCTGAATATCTTAAGATAAATCTTTATGAAAATCAACTTCTACTTTTAAACAAAGCTTTCACTAGCCCTCTTCATGATAGAGGTAACCTGCATTACAGATATTACATTCTAGATACTTTACTTATAAACGAGAGGCCCACTTTCCATATGGCTTTCGTTCCTCGTAGAAGAGGTGAAATGACCTTTGAAGGTGAGATGTGGATAGACACCTTAAGTCTAGCTCTTACAATGGTTGAGGCAAAGGTTAGTGAAGGGTCTAATATCAATTACATAAGAGCACTAAGGTGGAAACAGAATTATGAGCTTATAGAAAATCATTGGCTATTAGTTCGTCAAGAAGACGTAATTGATATGTCAATGACTGGTGGAAGTCTTGGAATTTATGGAAGAAACACAAACGTTCTCACCAATTTTGAGTTCGCTCAGAAGTGGCCTAAAGAGGTTTGGACTTCAAAAAGAGACATGACTTTTGCCAAGGGAAGCAATGATGTACTAGAAACGCAGTGGAAGCTGATGCGTCCGGAACCCTTATCCGCAATAGAGGAGGATGTCTATGCAATGGCCGACTCGGTTACTTCAATGAGGCAATATAAATTCTTGACGGGGTTAGTTTATGGTTTAGGTACTGGGAATGTATTGCTTGGAAATATTGAGCTTGGGCCATGGTATTACGGGTATTCACGGAACTTCGTTGAAGGGAATCGTTGGCGATTAGGTATTGAGACTAGTAACAATTTCAGTAGAACATTTTTACCTAAAGCATTCGTGGCCTATGGGACGAAAGACGAAAGGTGGAAATATGGGCTTGAAGTCACTTGGCTTCAACGAAAGACCCCACGTTTAGAATGGTATGTCTCCCATCGTAAAGACATAGAACAAATGGGAATGTTGGGCTTTTTCAATCAGGGTAATGTTTTTAATTCCGCTTTAAGCATAGAAGGAGGGCAGCAAAACCTAACCGAAGTAGTGAAAACAGAGGCGAGCTTTTTAGCCGAATTCGGTTCTGGGTGGTCAGCATTTACAGAGTTAAGACATAGGAAAGTTACTCCTCGAGGTTTATTAGTATTTCCATTGCCCACTGATCCCGATGGTAACGCGACATTAAACACTGCAGAAAGCACGCTTCAAATTAGATACGCTCATGGAGAGAAATTCGTAAGTGGGGCTTTTGATAGAGTGTCGTTAGGCTCACGGTTCCCCATAGTAACTTTAACTACAACTCAGGCATGGAAAGGTATAGCCGGATCACAATACCGTTATGGAAGATATACTTTGGACTTAGAAGGAAAAATAAGAATGGGGCCTATGGGGAGAATACGTTGGAATACCACAAGTGGAGTGTATTCTGGAACAGCACCTTTCGCACTTATGGAACTACAACCTGCTAATGAGACTATTATTTCTATTCAACCCTCCTTTAACCTACTTAGATATTTCGAGTTTGTGACTGATAAATGGGTGAGAGGTAGCATTGAATGGCATGGAGAAGGAGCAATACTAAATCACATTCCGTTTATTCGAAGGGCCGAATTGCGTGAGGTTTTGGGTATTAAAGGCGTTTACGGATCTTGGGATACTCGCCATGAAGAATTAATTTCACTTCCTAGTGGTACAAGTGGCTTAAATGGAGTTTATGGAGAAGCAGTGGTGGGACTTGAAAACATTTTACATTTCATACGAATTGATTATCATATACGTTTGACTGAAAGTCTTGACGGTATGAGAGACAGCTCTGGTTGGGGTGGACTGAGAATAGGAATAGCTGTTGAACTTTAAGAGTCGTAATTTTATCACATGGGAAAATCATCAAAAGCATTACGCGCAGAAGGCCTTGTAAAAAGTTACGGCGGACGTAAGGTTGTAAATGATGTGAATTTCTTTATTGAACCTGGTGAAGTTGTGGGGCTTTTAGGACCAAACGGAGCAGGTAAAACCACTTCTTTTTATGCCGTTGTAGGTCTCGTCAAACCTGATTTAGGAAAGGTTTTCCTAGGGTCTAGTGAGATTACTAAATTACCTATGCACGAGAGAGCAAGACGGGGAATCGGTTATTTACCCCAAGAACCATCCGTATTTAGAGCTCTTTCAGTAGAGGACAACATCACTGCTATTCTTGAAATTCAGGGGTTTTCAAAAGATGAGCAAAAAGATAAACTAGAATCACTTTTAGAAGAGTTTGGGCTCCAAAAAGTTCGAAAGAGTATGGGCAATGTTCTTTCTGGAGGAGAAAGGCGACGTACAGAAATTGCACGTGCGCTCGCTTGTGACCCCACCTTTATTTTATTAGACGAACCCTTTGCGGGAGTAGATCCTATAGCAGTCGAGGACATTCAAAGAATTGTGGAACAACTCAGTAAAAAAGGAATCGGGATTCTAATTACCGATCACAACGTACAGGAAACTCTTCACATAACAGATCGAGCATACCTTCTATTTGAAGGACAAATACTTATGGAAGGAACTGCTAAATCTCTCGCTGAGGATGCGCATGTACGTCGCGTATATCTAGGCCAAAATTTCGAACTAAGAAAGAAATAGTCAGAATCTATCGGCAAACATCTTAGATATGTACTTTCCGAAAATATCGAACTCTAGATTAACTGTGTCGCCTATTTCGAGCTTGTGCATGTTCGTTTCCGACCATGTATAAGGTATTAACGCAACAGAAAATGACCCCTCCGAACTCTCGACCACAGTAAGTGAAATTCCATTTATCGTTACCGACCCCTTAGAAACCGTCATCCACTCTGGGTTGTCTTTAGATACCGGATGAGAGAACGTTAAAACGTATGAGCCATCTCGAGATTCAATGCTTAAAAGCGTTCCCGTTGTATCAACGTGCCCCTGAACCATATGACCATCTAAGCGGTCTCCTATTCGCAAGCACCTCTCTAGGTTTACCACGTCTCCTTTTGCCCAAACCCCAAGGCGGGTTCGCTGTAATGTTTCCTCTATAGCTGTCACGGTATATCGCTCAACATCACACTTTACTACAGTGAGACATGTACCATCGTGAGCTACGCTTTGGTCTATTTTAAGTTCAGAAGAAAAAGGGCAAGAGAGTGTGAAATGTACATTCGTACCCTCTTTTACGACCTCCTCGATAACTCCAGTA
Source organism: Bacteroidota bacterium (assembly GCA_002746975.1). GTDB lineage: Bacteria > Bacteroidota > Bacteroidia > Flavobacteriales_D > Sanyastnellaceae > UBA974. The sequence continues at coordinate 123,386 of NVXE01000008.1, forward strand.
TTTTCAACTATTCCTGTAAACATTAGATTTTCTTATTCAATAATAATGCCTCTTCCGCCAGCTAACTGAATATTTCCAGAGAATTTTTCTGGTACTATTCCTGAAAGACGGCGGGTATAAGCTATAGCTGTATAATAGTAAACTCCATCAGGTAAAAGCTCCCCCGATTCAAAGTGCGTTCCATCCCAATTCACATCCGGGTCATGAGTCGAAAAGACCGCTTCGCCCCAACGATTGTGGATTACGACGTCCACACTATCAATGAACTTCCATGGAAAAGATCTAAAAAGATCATTAGTCCCATCTTGATTTGGTGTAAAAATATTAGGTAGAAAGTAAAATGGGCAATTATCAACACACTCGACATTGGAAAATTCACTTTCATTGCGCCTCAAATCACCTCCTGGCCCAGCAATAAGACTATCGAGGGCAGTGACTGCAAAGCACCCTGCAATACTTCCTTCTATTTCATTTTCATTAAAAATAAAAGTTGTGTCTAAATCCAAACCCTCTTCAAAATCAAACCAAGCATACGGTCTGAGTGTATCACCCTCAAAAGGAGACCAATAAAGAATATACCCCATCACATCGTCGGAACATTCTTCCGAGCCCCACCAATTTATTACGTCTATTTCCTCTATACAATCAGCATCTACTTCAAGAGTCGGTGGACAAGGTGGGGTGAAATCATATGGTGTCGCGCAGGTAGTTTGAGAGGCATTCAGAAGAGGTGACTCCACTTCTGTTCCGTCATAAGCACCCTCACACACTACTCTGTAACAATATGACACTCCATTTACAAGCCCTGTGTCTGAATACACTTTGGTGTTACTAATAGGGAATACACCATCCCAAATCACGGTATCTAATGGAGCGTAGTCATCTAATGTGAATTCTATTTTACGAGAAATATAAAACTTTCTATTTGACCAAGTTACAGATGCTCTTAGTTCTAAATCAATTTGATTATCATTAGGTGTAAGAGTTAAAAAAGGAGTTGACGACGGAAGACTTTCTCCTATTAATTGCTCTCCAGCAATAGTTTCAGACCATGCTTCTACTTTGTAAATCAACATTGAAGATTGAGTGTCAACTTGGGTATCTACGTAGTTAGAATCTGACGTTATAACTATCTCAATCCCATCTCGTATGACCTTAAAGAAATATGGCCCAGGAAATGCGATAGTATCCATTTCTGTAGGTGGCGACCAACCTACATTGACTGAACCATCAATACCCGTTACTATTACATCTGCATGAGTCATAACAGGGACGTCTTTTACTATGGTGGCACAAACTTCATCACTCGCTAATGACTCAGAGCCATCATCGAAACGCATAACTATTCTATAGCAATATGTAGCTCCGAAAGACAGTAAATCATCATCAACATAGGAGGTGAGTCCCAAATCTGAATTGCTAGCGATGAGATCATAACCCAAATCATCTGGTACACCTGTTTCACATACCGTAGGTTCCCATTCAGAAGGTTCTAATTTTCTGTAAATGTCATGAAAACCAGCCTCTCTCTGCCAGTTTTCTAACTCATCGCTGCACACCCCTCCGCTCCAACTCAAGAGCATGGTATTACCCACAGGCTCTACAACTACATTTTCAACTGCTGGTGCAACAATTCTAACATAAGCGGTTGAGATGTCGGTTAGTGGCACTGCTTGACCTTGGTCGGTTGCCTTAAATATGACTTGATATGGGGCGAGACGTACTTCAGCACAAGTCGGAGCCCAAGCGAACTCTCCTATCCCTCCTCCCAGGTTAGTAAATATTGCCGGGTGCGCAACCTCACTTATAGGACCTCCTACTGCGTTGAGGGTGATATTATCACCATCAGGATCACTCGCGTTTACATACCAAGTTAAAAAAGATCCTGCAACTATGCATGTATCTGGTTGTTCTGCAACTTCTGGAGGTTGATTCGAGCAGACTTGTACGTCGATCTGCATATCGCGTACAACTTCCCCTACTTTTCGTAATAATCCACCTACTTCCCTCCACTCTTCTACTCGTATCGCAATGTTATACTCCCCTACGATTTGTGGACTAGACCAAACTACATCTCCAGTAAACTCGTCAATTTCGAACAAGTCATCCGCAGGGCTAACTTCATCTGGAAATATATAAGTAGGTATTGGATCTCCATTAAAGCCCCGACACGCAACTAATGTAAAAGTCAAAAGATCTCCATCTTCATCAAAAGCAGCCGGATTATGAATCCACTCTCGATTTAAACATGCGTTCTCAGTTGCTGGATTTAACAATTGAACACTGTTATTATGTCCAGCTTGAGGGTCAATAATAAGCAACGACCTAATCGCAAACGGTGTATCTACCGAGCCCACCATATTTAGCACCCCCTCATTTCTATTTGGATCCTCAACCTTAATCTCGAACTCTCCCGGCCCGCCATAAGTGTGGGTGCCTCTGTAAGTATTAACCTTTATATCGCCTATCAGAATATTAATGGATTCTCTTTCTAACGAATCCATATCCAAACCATTCTCATCTCCCCACGTAAGAAATAAGATAGGTCTGTCAGCTAAAGCAGAGGCCTTTGTGTAAGTCGTTATTAACACCTCATATGTTAAGCCATCTACGTGCTTGTACGTAATTTCTCCTGCCCTATTATGAGTAGCGCGTGCCGTTGTAGCAAAACAAACTACACTTAACATTAATAACACTTGTCTATTTACGAGCCTGAACATATAAGACGAAGTTACGTAACTATGTCGCTACCTTTGGTCTTAATAAAAAGACTACTTATGCGCATAGGATTAACTGCAGGGGACCCAAATGGAATAGGTATAGAAACTATTCTACGTGTATTTGAAGATGATAGAATGCTGAGTGACCTTACTCCTATTCTGTATGCTTCTTCAAACCTTGTAAATTCAAACTTAGAGGCGATTGGAGTAAAAGATCTAAACTGGAAAATTATTGATTCAGCTGAGAATGCCAAACCTGGAATATTAAATGTCATTTCTGTAGATGATGATTTTAAGATCTCTCCAGGCGAGCTTTCTTCTGAGGCGGGCGGATATTCTTTTAAGTCACTTGAAAAAGCGGTTGATGATTTGGCCTCCACTAAGACTGAAGTTCTAGTAACAGCTCCTATCAATAAGGATGCAATAACTCAGGCTGGGTTTAAATTTCCAGGACATACAGAATATTTAGCTCACATGGCTAATGCAGATGATGTGTTAATGTTTCTCGTGGCTGATAGTCTCAGAATAGGGATTGTAACTGGACATATTGCGCTTAAAGACGTAGCCACATCCTTAACTGGAGCAGCTATTAAAAGTAAACTAGCCATTATGAACGAATCCCTACTACGCGATTTCGGTTGCGCATCGCCTCGCATCGCCGTCCTAGGGCTTAATCCTCATGCAGGAGACAATGGTCTTATGGGCGACGAGGAAAAGAACATTATCTCCCCGGTGATTCGTGATGCATGTTCATCTGGAATGAATGTTTTCGGTCCTTATGCCGCAGATGGTTTCTTCGGTTCTGGAGCTTACAAAGATTTCGATGGAGTACTCGCAATGTACCACGACCAAGGTTTAGCTCCCTTTAAAGCCATGAGTTTCGGCAGAGGTGTTAACTTCACAGCTGGTCTTCCTATTGTTAGAACAAGCCCTGACCACGGCACTGGATTCGATATTGCGGGAAAAGGAATGGCGTCTGCTGACTCTATGCGCTCTGCAATCTTCTTAGCCCAGGACATTCGCAAGAACAGAGTCGAGTATAAAGAACTAACCTCAAACCCTTTGGAGATAACCCCTCAAAGGAAAGAATATCGAGATTCTAGACGTTAGAATATCTGTTTTTCACTGAATTGCAAAAAAGTCTTGGGAACCTGTTAGGGATACACTATCTTTGCCGTCCCGAAATTTGGACGGAATGAATCCTTTGGCAAATTATAGAATCCCTTTCATGGGGCTTAAGCCTGGAAATCACGAATTCCAAGTGGACGTGGACTCGGAGTTCTTTGCTTGCTTCCCTGAATCAGAAATCCAGAGTGCTAATGGCACTGTGGGGGTAATTCTTGAGTACACAAAAACGACAATGACATTGCGTTTAAGTCTCAATCTTACATGGAAAGTACCTTGCGGACGTTGTCTAGAGGAACTGACGTTTCCCCTTCTTCACGAAGAGCGTATCGCTATTCGTTTTGGAGAGAAAACGGAAATTACTGAGTCGTTATGGATCTTAGGTAAAAATGAGTATGACTTAGATTTAAGCCAAATCATTTACGAGATGTCTCATCTCGCGCTACCTAGCAATAAAGTTCATGAAAATGAATCTGACTGCGATCCTAATATGCTTGGTTACACCATGAATGAATCAGAAGAAGAAAGCGAAAAACCTTCGGACCCTCGATGGGACGCATTGAAGAACTTGTAATAATACCTAAATGGCACATCCTAAAAACCGGCAGAGTAAGACCCGTACACGTAAACGTCGTACGCACTACACGGCAACAGCACCAAACGTAAGTACCTGCCCTACAACTGGTCAACCTCATATGTTCCATCGCGCTCACTGGCACGAAGGAAAGCTCTACTACAAGGGCAAGGTTGTTATGGAACGCGAAGAAGCATAGATCTTCTTTGTCGTTAAGCTGATTACAAATAGAATTGAAGGGGGCTTCTGCCCCCTTTTATATTCATAGACATTTTATTTTGCTAGGTTATACACCTTCAACGGTTAAGACTACTGTTAAAAACACTCTTTTGTAAGAGATAGGCCTATAACTTTGGCCCTCAATAACTTTATTATGAGAGCAGCTATTACATGTGTCGCAGGATACGTTCCCGATGACCTACTCACAAATGCCGATTTAACGGAAATGGTAGATACTAATGACGAGTGGATTAAATCTCGTACTGGTATCTCACAACGCCATATTCTCAAAGACCCACTCAAAGCAACTTCAGACATGGGCGCTGAGGCAGTAAAAACACTGTGTGAGAAAAGAGGCATTGACCCTTCTGAAATTGATATTATCATAACTGCTACAGTAACCCCAGATATGATGTTCCCGTCAACTTCAAATTTAATAGCTCAAAAAGTAGGAGCAACTAAAGCTTGGGGATTTGATTTAAGTGCCGCCTGTTCTGGGTTCATGTTTGCACTGACAACTGGAACTCAATTTATCCAAAATGGGACCTACAAAAAAGTTGTAGTTGTGGGAGCAGATAAAATGAGTTCTATCGTTGATTACACAGATAGAACTACATGCATTCTTTTTGGTGACGGTGCAGGCGCCGTTCTCCTTGAGCCTTCTGAGGACGAAGAAAATGGGATTATTGATCACATTCATTACTGTGATGGAGAAGGAGCAAGCTTCTTAAGACAAGAAGGTGGTGGATCTCTAAACCCTGCATCTCATGAAACAGTTGACAAAAAAATGCACTTCCTATTCCAAGACGGTAAGCCAGTTTTTAAGGCAGCTGTTACTGGAATGGCTGATGTCAGCTACGAAATAATGGAACGAAATGGCCTTACAGGTGATGATGTCGCATGGCTAGTTCCTCACCAAGCAAACCTTAGAATTATCGACGCTACACAAAGACGTATGGGGGTTGATAGGGAAAAGGTTATGATAAATATTCAAGACTACGGAAATACAACCGCAGCAACAATTCCACTCTGTCTTAGAGACTGGGAGAACCAGTTAAAAAAGGGAGATAATTTAATACTCGCAGCCTTTGGAGGTGGATTCACTTGGGGATCTATTTACTTGAAATGGGCATACGATACAGATTCTTAACGATCAGGTAGTACCTTTCCGACCTGAAAATCATGATATCATGAAAATAACTGAAATTCAAGACCTTATAAAATTCATCGCTAAAGCAGGTGTTACTGAGGTAGAAATAGAACAAAAGGACTTTAAGATTATTATAAAGTCTGAAATGCCTAGAGGTCGCAAAAAGGGCATGGATGAACCTTATGTTCAGCATATTCAAGTCCCTGTAGCTGCTGGAATGCCTATGATGGATGGAATGTCGCCTATGGCCGCGCCTGTTGCAGCGCCTGTTGCAGCAGCACCCTCTTCCGAAGCTTCTAGTGAAGACACTTCTAACTTAATTGAAGTTAAGTCTCCTATGATAGGTACATTCTACCGTCGTCCTAGCCCAGATAAAGATCCATTTATGGAAGTGGGTAATATGATTAAGGAAGGTGATGTGGTGTGTGTAATCGAGGCGATGAAGCTCTTTAATGAAATCGAATCTGAGGTAAAAGGTAAAATCGTAAAATTCCTTGTTGAGGATAATACTCCTGTGGAATACGATCAACCTTTATTCTTAGTCGAGCCTTCTTAACCCTTCGTAAACGAAGTCCTTTAAATCATGTTTAAGAAGATCCTCATAGCCAATAGAGGCGAGATTGCGCTACGCGTCATCCGTACTTGTAGAGAGATGGGCATTGCTACTGTCGCTGTATATTCAACAGCCGATAAAGAAAGCCTGCCTGTAAGATTTGCTGATGAAGCTGTATGCATAGGTCCACCACCTAGTGCTGATAGTTATCTAAATATTCCAAACATTATTGCTGCTGCAGAGATTACGAATGCAGATGCGATACACCCTGGATACGGCTTCCTTTCTGAGAACGCTAATTTCTCAAGAATTTGTGCTGAAAACAACATCAAATTTATTGGAGCTAGCTCTGATATGATTGATTCTATGGGAGACAAGGCTGCAGCTAAGACTACCATGAAAAATGCCGGTGTCCCTACAATTCCAGGATCAGAGGGCCTACTAGATTCTTACGAAGATGCTCTTAAATGTGCTAATGATATGGGCTACCCTATCATGATGAAAGCTACAGCTGGGGGTGGGGGTAAGGGAATGGCTCTTTGCAATAACGATGAAGAATTAGAGTACGCTTGGGAAAACACACGTCGTGAAGCTGCTGCAGCTTTCGGTAACGATGCTATGTACATGGAGAAGTTTATCATGGAGCCTCGTCATATAGAAATTCAAATTGCTTCTGATTACCGTGGAAAAGCATGTCACCTATCTGAACGTGACTGTTCTATTCAACGACGTCATCAAAAATTAGTCGAGGAGACTCCATCTCCATTTATGACTGACGAACTTCGTAAAAAAATGGGGGATGCTGCTGTTCTCGCAGCAGAAACCGTGAAATATGAAGGAGTGGGTACAGTAGAATTCTTAGTTGATGCGGATCGCAATTTCTACTTCATGGAGATGAATACTCGTATCCAAGTAGAGCATACTATTACTGAGGAAGTCATTAACTACGACCTTATCAAGGAGCAAATAAAACTAGCTGCCGGAGAGAAAATTAGCGGACGCAACCACTTCCCTACCATGCATGCTATTCAGTGTCGTATTAATGCTGAGGATCCTGATCGCAATTTCGCTCCATGTCCTGGTACAATTACTCATTATCACCAGCCTGGTGGTCATGGGGTACGTGTGGACACTCACGCTTATGCTGGGTACCGCATCCCGCCCTTCTATGACAGTATGATCGCTAAACTCATAGTTGTAGCCCAAACCCGTGAAGAGGCAATCACAAAGATGGAGCGAGCTCTAGACGAGTACATTATTGAAGGTGTAAAGACCACAATTCCATTCCACCAACGCTTAATGAAGAACGAAAAATTTCGTTCTGGAAACTTCACTACGAAGTTTATGGAGGAAGAGAATATCTAAACGATAAGATTAAGGTCTAACTAGTACTTCCTAAAGATTAACCTGCTACGCAGTTTAATCCATTAAACAACGTACAACTCGGACAAGAAAAATGTTTCGTTAGGTTTACCTATCGCTTTAAAATCCCAGTAGTACTGTGTCCTGGTAATAACGGCACAGAATACACCGTCCCGCCAGCCGCTCGAACTTCCTTAGAACCAACGATATAGGCCGGGTTAGCGGTGTCGATGCATGAGGGGTCGTAATCGCCGCCCTTTACGAGCACGTGGGGGGAGAGAGCGATAATTAGATCTAGGGGCGTGTCTGACTCGAAAATAATGACTGCGTCTACACATGATAGGGCGGAAAGGAGTCGTGCTCGGTCTTGCTCACTATGGATGGGACGATCTGGGGCTTTGTTGAGTCGACGAACGCTAGAGTCGGAATTGATACCTACTATCAGGCGCGTTCCGTGAGCAAGTGCGGATTCTAGGGAATGTAAATGACCCACATGTAAGACATCGAATACACCATTCGTAAAAACAATCCTTTCCCCTTCAGATTCCCATTTCTGCTTTTCTTCGAGAAGTGAATTAAGAGAGAATAGGGACATGATGCGAGAGTGAGGGTGCGAGTGTTTATTTGATCTTCTTTAAAGAAAATCGGTGATAAGCTAGAAAAATGTATCCTAAAGCGCCTGAAAATATTATCATTGAGGTTTGTGTAAGCCAAACAACATTACCTACTGCAACACCTACTAGTTTATCATAACCGAGAGATTCAAAACCTAAAGTAACTGCCCATTGATAAGAGCCTATGCCTCCTGGAGCTGGGAAAACCATTCCGAATCCTCCCGACACCATAACCCACAATGAATCGAAAACTCCTATTCCGCTTGATCCTTTCATTGAAGAATACAGGAAATAAGACATTAGGAAATACATAATCCAAATAAATAAAGTATGAAGTATGAAGGCTGACCTGTTCTTCATCGCTAGAACACTTTTAATACCATCTCCAATACCAGCTACAAATTCAGCGATTTTTGTGCTTTTTTTGACAAAAAGAATACCTACTATAATGAACACGACCATTATTAAGGCCAAAACCATGAGAGTATTACCCTCAGGAATAGAGATTTGGCCTAAAAGAATGAGAACGGCATCAAAATTCGTTACGAAGGCAATGCTCATAAAAAGGAATAACATTATCAGGTCCACAACACGCTCAGTAATAACAGTTCCGAAAAGCTTATTTACTGGAATATTATCTGTGGAATTTAGCGCAGCACATCTCACTAATTCGCCAGAACGAGGGACGAAAGTATTCGAGAAATAACCAAATGCGACAGCACAAACTGCCCTAAAACCCGACGCTTTGTAACCCATAGGCTCAAGCAGAATCAGCCATCTCAACCCTCTACTTACTATTGCCAGAAAACCCATTGTGAATGTAATGGCAACAGCCCACCACGGTGCAGACGACATATAATCAAAAAGCTCTGCTTTGTCTTCAACCATATCCATTAATTTCACAAAAAGGAGGACACCTATTGCAAAAAAAGCGAGAAGAGTAAGAGCTTTTTTCAGATTCATTCTATATTAATTTGTTAGTTGCTGTATCGGGAAACACTACTGTAGGGGTGAATGATTTAGCCTCTTCTATGGTAAGCATTCCGTAAGCTACAACAATAATTATATCGCCAGGAGCACATCTTCTAGCTGCAGGCCCATTAAGACAAACAACTCCCGAGCCTCTTTCCCCTACAATTGTGTAAGTCTCGATTCTTTCGCCGTTGTTTACGTTTACTATTTGGACTTTTTCACCTTCAACAAGGCCAGCTGCATCGAGCAAATCCTCATCTATAGTGACACTTCCTACATAATTAAGATCCGCTTGAGTAACTGTAAGACGGTGCAGCTTGGAGCGCATAACTGTTATTAGCATGGTGCAAAAATAGTGATTCTTTTATTGTAAATTATTGCGACCTTAAATCTTCTTCGACTTTCCAGCGTAGCTCCACTCGGCGGTTAGTTGCGTGAACTTCTGGAGGACATTCTGCGGAGTTTTTTAGGGAGTTTTCAGGGCAAAATTCCATTGGGAACCTAGCCCCCATTCCCCTTGTGCTAAGCATTTCTGAGGAAAGGCCTTTTGCGAGTAACCAGTCTTTAAACCAAACCGCTCTTTGTTCACTCAGCACATCATTTTTCGCACTCACTCCCGTCATATCGGCATGACCTTCAATTACGAGGGGTGTCGAGATTAGTTGTGTCATTATATATCGTGAGTTTGAGATCCACCACGAGTCTAGAAGTATGCGCGATTCTTTATTCGGTGAGATAGAATCGATATCGAAATGAAGCGATATTAAAGCGGGCGAGCGAGATGGGAGAGTGCTCAAGTCGTCCCCTTGAAGGAATACCAAACCGTAGATTTCGTCCAAAGGAAGGAAGTCGGCAGTAAATATTCCCGACGATCTAATTGAGTACTCTCGAACGAAATTCCCCTCTGGATTGTAAATCCTAATTACAGATCCTTTCATCGGAGGGGAATTAGCAGTACCTACTCTAAGCGATAGAGTTTTGCTCGAAGGAAGTCCATCCAATGACATTTCGCCATCCGAGTTAGTCGTTCCTTCAAATACTGGAGCTCCTTTATTTATTCCCGCTAGTTCTACCCATCTTACGAGAATGCCATCCACTGGAATGTTATCGTGAGTGATAGTAAGTGTAAATCCTAAAGCGATAGGCTCCAGCTTAGGACGGCTTACTAGATACACGTCCAAATTACTATCCCTATTAGAACTCACGTACATCTCATCTTTATTTAGGATAACAACAGAAAGATCATCGTACTTAGAATTAAAAGGTTCAGGCAATAGTTCTGCGCTTTGCCATTGTAGATTTCTAGGTGCAAAAAAGATATCAAAATCTTTAGTTTGAGAGGGCTTTTTGTGTCCGTTAGAAGCGAAATAAAGTCCACCTTCTAAGAACTGTGGAAATACCTCATCGCCATTAGTGTTTAATGACGAAAGTGGGAACAACCTAGACCACTTTCTTGTTGGCATCTCCATTCCAGGAGATCTAGATTGAAGTCTCGATGGCTCTAGCGTGGAGCTAATAAACAAATCATAATCGGAAGCCCCTGGATAAGGACGAGCCGAAATCACTGCAAGTCCTCGGTCTGAATCGATACTAACGTGTTGAATATTTCCTACCCCCTCCCAGGCTTCGTCAGAAACCGCCATAATCGCTACCGGTTCAGTATCGTATGGTGTTGTAGCATCCGAATTTCGAAATGCTCGAAAATTCTCCCCACTCCTCTGCAAGTAAATATAATTTGAATCCACCCCGAAAACCACATCGTCAGCATCTGTACTTAACAAGCTAATTCTCTTAGAGGTGAAAGTAGAATCGGAGGTTTGGGCTATGAAAATATTCTGAAAAAAAAGACTACTCAGGACAACTATGATATATTTCAAATTAAGGCTACGCATTTTTTTCATCTATCCAAACCTTCATGGTTTTCAATGCTTCTTCATACCACTCTAGGCCAAACCTTCTCACCAACGCTTCCTTGCAGAACTCCAATACTGTTGTTTCACGTGCAATACCGCAGCTCAATGCTGAGTTACAAATACTCCACTTATGATAATTTAGAGCAGTGAAATCGATAAGTTCTTTAATTCGAATTGGATAAAGATGGCACGAAATGGGCTTTTTCCATTCGATTTTACCCTCTCGATGAGCTTGTTCTATTCCGCATAGAACATTCCCGTTTTTTGAAATAGTCGTATATACACAAGCGCGATCTTCTATGAGTGGTGTTTCTAATGTTCCGTCTCGTCCCACGACGAAGAGTCCTTCCTTTTCTATTACATCAATTCCTTCCTTTCTCAAATATGGCTTAATATCATCGAAAATGTCGTCGAGAATAGCACACTCCTCCTCAGAAAGAGGAGCGCCACCAGATCCTTCCACACAACACGCACCTTGACATGCGCCTATGTCACATGAAAATTGAACTTCGAAAATATCTTCCGAAAGGAGTTTGTTACCTACTACTATCATCAAGGCTAATATACTATTCTAATCAATCTATTATATCTATCTCTCAATGAATTATTACATACAAATTGTTACGATTGTAGATATGTAATGGCTCTAGTTTTTTAATACGAAAAGATTACCTTAGCCCTAATCCACAAAGAAATAATGAAGAGTGTTTTTTTAATCGTATGTTTAATTGCCACTTCTGTCTCTTGGGGACAATATTGCATACCAAATAGGTTTGATGAGCCAACGTTTTCTATAAATCAAATAGACTCCATTTTTGTACAGTATGGCCAAAACCATTCTTGGAACTCTAATGAAATGGAGAACCTATATCTCGATGTTTACTACCCTAAGCTCAATATAGACCCTCTCGAAAAAAGGCCCTTAATAGTTATGATTTTTCCCGGTGGATTTTATGTAGGCAACAGGCAACATTTTAAATATCACTGTCGCCAATTAGCAAAGAGAGGCTTTGTTGCTGCAACAATCGATTACAGAATAGGATGGGATTTTGGGCTAGGAGATCAATATGAATCAATACCAAATTTCTCAGTTAACTACACTTTTGAATGTCTCGGCGATGCAAATTCTGCTATTTCTGCATTATATCGAGCGCAACAAGATCAAAAAGCTGCGCTTAGGTTTTTAGTAAATAATGCCGATACTATAAGAATAGATACAAATCAAATTTTTGTTGGAGGGAGTAGCGCAGGTGGTGTATCTGCTTTATCTCTACAATATCTTTCACAAGAGTTCTACGACACAGAATTTCCTGACTTAGATCTTTTAGGTACTCTAGGTCCGTTAGAGTCGTCTACAAATGATCTCTCAGATTCATTTTCTTTAGCAGGCATATTTAGTATGTGGGGAGCTTTGCCTGACACGTCATTTATCACTGTCGAAAATAGTATTCCTACACTACTGATGCACTGTACTGGAGACAGTTTGGTCCCTTGTACCGATTCAAATTATTATTCGTGTTCTAACTATCCCGTCGCTCAGGGATCTTGCGAAATATCGAAAAGGCTTGAGAATCTGGGCGAATGTTATGAGTTCAACTATTACGATGCCCCTTTCCCCGATAACGGATGTCATGACGTTTACCCCTATAATTATCATATCGATAGGTTTTCTAAATTCCTGAAAAGACAGTTTTGTGATGACTGTCGTCAGATAACTATCGAGAATCAAGTTGAGATTTCTAATAACCCTATTCTCTCCATCGAAGAAGCTGGGTTAGATGTGAGTGAGCGTCTTCTAATTTATCCTAATCCCACTTCTACCGTACTCAATATTGAATCTGATATTGATATTGAAGGTTTTGAGCTATTCGATATTTTAGGTAAAACTGTTAAAAAGCAAACTACTTTAAGCCGTAATGTAATTTTCCGCGTTGATGATATTCCTACAGGAGTTTACCTTTTAAAGGTTAATCTAATTTCAGGGGATGTAATTACTAGACAAGTGGTTATTGAATAAACAAAGGGGAGTATGAGTTCATTAGCGATAGTTCGAGATAGGTGGAGGAGGTTGCGGGTCGTTAATTTCAAGAGGGGTTGGAATATTTTGAGACTGGTCTTAGGATATCGGAAGCGCGTTATGCTTGATGGGGCTATGCCGATGTCGCTAAGTATCGAACCCACCACTTCGTGTAATCTAAGATGTCCGGAATGCCCTTCGGGGTTGAGGTCTTTTACTAGACCTACGGGGATGGCCGAACTTGAGATGGTCGAAAATGTATTGGTCGAACTAAAGGATTGGCTCGTGTATGTGAATTTATATTTTCAAGGGGAGCCTTATTTACATCTCGGGTTAGACGAGATGGTGCGAGCTTGTAAAAGGGCGAACGTTTATACCTCGACCTCGACAAATGCTCACTTCTTAAATCCCGAAAAAGCATCATCTCTCGTATCCTCAGGTTTAGATCGCCTCATAATTTCCATCGACGGACTCACACAAGAAAGTTACTCCGCTTATAGAATAGGGGGCCGCTTAGAAAAAGTTCTCGAGGGGACTAAGAACGTAATAAAAGCGAGAAAGAACTTAAAAAGCAGCACGCCCTTGGTGGTTTGGCAATTCCTCGTAGTTAAACCGAACGAACATGAGGTCGAGGACGTAAAAAAGCTCGCCCGTAAGTTCGGTGTCGATGAGGTCGTTATTAAAACGGCCCAAATCGACTCCCCACACGATGATCATTCCCTCCTCACGAAAAACCCGAAATATCGACGCTACGACAAAAACAAAACGTCCGGAAAATGGCAACTCCGAAACCCCATGAAAAACGAGTGCTGGAGAATGTGGCAAGGTTGCGTAATTACTTGGGACGGGAAAATCGTTCCGTGCTGTTTCGACAAAGACGCGCAGCACGAAATGGGTGGGGTAACAGAGATCGAAGAGGTTTGGTCTGGAGAAAAATACGAGAAATTCAGGGGGAAAGTATTCGCCGACAGGAAATCGATTAAAATGTGCACGAACTGCTCTGAAGGGACGAAAACGTATGCCTAAATCTTTAATTTCAATAAAACGATGGAAGGCCTTAACTCCTGCCGTAATAGGGCTAGGGGTGATTTACTACCTCTATAGTGAAGATTTGAACGGGGTGGGAGAAATTGAGTTTACTTCTAAAGCTATGCTTGCCCTGGCGGCGGCGATGGGTTTCGTCGTATTACGAGATCTTGCTTATATGGTGAGGGTGAAGATTCTTTCTATGGGAGAGTTTAGTTGGAAAAGCACACTTTACGTGGTATTGCTTTGGGAATTTGCATCGGCAATAACGCCAAGTGTGATAGGTGGAAGCCCCATTGCAATTTATCTAATGAAACGAGAAGGCATGACTCTAGGAAGAAGTGTTGCGACGGTACTTGCAACGTCTCTTATGGATGAGTTTTTCTATGTACTTGTCGTGCCTCTTTTGGTTTTTACGATAGGCCTTGGAGCTTTTATTCCAGAAGGGCTGAGCACGACTGCAGAGATGGGACTGAAAACGATGTTTTGGAGTGGGTATGCCGTTCATTGCGCCATAACTGTACTCATAATGTTCGTGTTGTTTATCGCTCCCAGTGCCACTAGAAGTGCGTTTTTGAAGATTTGTAGGTTGCCTTTCCTTAGGAGGTGGGAAATTAAAGCCCAAACCCTAACCCAGGAATGGATGCTCGCCTCGGAAAGTCTGAAGGGAGCGACGAAGACTATGTGGGGCAAGGTGTTAGGGGTGACTTTAGTAAGCTGGACAGCTCGATTTATGATTCTCAACGCCGTATTGTACATATTCTTCGACTCGGTTAACAATCTAGAAGTCTTCGCACGCCAACTATCGCTTTGGATAGCTATGCTAGTAAGCCCCACTCCTGGAGCTTCCGGAATAGCAGAATACTCTCTCCCCGTATTTATGCAGGGAGTGGCTGTTGTGGGGGGAGTGGCTGTATTGGTTTGGCGTATGTTAACCTACTTCGTGTATCTAATAATCGGATCTTTATTATTGCCAAACTGGCTTGCACGAACAGCCGAAAAAATTGATTAACTTTACTGACCACTAACGAAAACTTGAAACGATGTCTGACGGAAAAGGAAAAGGAACGAGGGCAGTACATGCCGGAGTTAAACACGATCCTGCTACTGGGGCGATTATGACGCCTGTTTATCTCACTTCTACATACGTGCAATCTGCAGTAGGAGAACATAAGGGATATGAGTATTCACGAACGCAAAACCCTACAAGACACGCTTTAGAAAACGCCTTTGCTGAACTAGAAAACGCAAAATACGGACTAGCTTTTGCGTCGGGGTTAGCTGCTATGGACACTCTTTTAAAGGTGCTGGAACCTGGCGATGAGGTGATCTCTACTAACGATCTTTACGGAGGTAGTTATAGACTTTTTACTACTGTATTCTCTAGATATGGAATCAAATTTCATTTCGTAAATCTAGACGATTCTGAAAATGCTCTTGATGAAGTAATCAACGATAAAACAAGGATGATTTGGATTGAAACTCCAACAAATCCTATGATGCAAATCACAGATATTCAGGCCGTAGCGAAAAAGGTTGAAGGAAAGAACATCCTCGTTTGTGTAGATAACACTTTCGCTACTCCTATGCTTCAGCAACCTCTTCAACAAGGGGCTGACGTGGTGATGCATTCAGTAACTAAATACCTAGGCGGACACTCTGATGTAGTGATGGGTTGTCTTATGCTCAACGACGATGCGCTCGATGAGAAGCTTCGCACTCTACAGAATTCGTGTGGTGCTATCGCAGGACCGATGGATAGTTTCCTAGTACTTCGAGGTATTAAAACACTTCATTTAAGAATGGCACGTCACTGTGAAAATGGACGAGCGATAGTAGACTTTTTAAAGAATCACGAAAAAGTAGAGAAAATCTATTGGCCTGGACTCTCCAGCCACATAGGACACGAGGTAGCTTGCCGTCAAATGTCAGGCTTCGGAGGCATGGTAGCATTCACTCTTAAGGGCGATTCTCTTGCTGACGCAAACAAATTTGTAGAGTCTACTGAACTTTTCACTCTTGCCGAGTCACTTGGTGGAGTGGAATCACTAATCGGACATCCCGCTTCCATGACTCATGCTTCTATACCAAAAGAAGTTCGTGAAAAAGTAGGGGTAACTGACGGCCTTATCCGATTGAGTTTAGGAGTAGAGGATGCCGTAGATATTATTGCAGATCTCGAACTTGCATTTAACGCTATCTAGAAGTGAGCACAGAACACCATGCTATTGTTGGCGCAGGCCTTGTAGGCGGTTTACTTGGATTAATTCTCGCGCAACGCGGATTCCAAGTCACCATCTATGAACGAAGGTCTGATCCTAGAATCGGGAAAACACTAGAAGGGCGTTCAATAAATCTTGCACTGAGCGATAGGGGCTGGAAAGCTCTTGAGATAGCTGGCGTAGCGGATAAAGTTCGAGAAATCGCTCTTCCCGTTCTAGGCAGAAGGATGCACGACCTATCTGGAAACGAGACCTTCCAAAAATACGGAGTTGAGGGCCAGTGTATTTACTCGGTTTCACGCTCTGGTTTAAATGCTATTCTTATAGAAGCCGCCGAATCTCACCCGCTTGTAAAGGTGAAATTCGATCACGTCTCGACGGGATACGAAATAGTAAAAGATGGTGTAGTTGTAAACTTCAAGAATGAAAAGGCAATTCTACACGATAGAGTATTTGGGACGGACGGTGTTTTTAGCGTAATACGTGAAAAGATGACCCACACAGATAGATTTGACTTCTCTCAACGCTATCTACCGCATGGGTATAAAGAAATCGCTATGACTCCTACTGAGGATGGTGATTTCCGAATGGCGAATAACGGGCTTCATATTTGGCCTAGAGGACAGTTCATGTTCATGGCCTTGCCTAACCCAGGCGGAAGCTTCACCTGTACTTTATTTGCCCCATTCGAAGGAGAAGAATCTTTCGAAAATATAAAATCAGATTCTGATGTTATCGATTTCTTCGAACGTCATTTTCCAGATGCTATCTCCCACCTGCCAAACCTCCTAGAAGACTGGAACTCGAACCCTGTCAGTTCACTCTGCACAGTAAAGTGCTTCCCTTGGAATATCAAAAGCCGAGTAGCTCTCGTGGGCGATGCTGCTCACGCTATAGTTCCTTTCTTCGGACAGGGAATGAACGCAGGGTTTGAAGATTGCTCTTTAATAGCAGAGTTACTCGACTCTCAGTTGCCAAGTTCTGAAGAGGATTGGCTTACTCTTCTCGACAAATACACTCGCTTGCGCAAACCCGCCGGTGATGCAATCCTCGATCTCGCCCTCCACAATTATATCGTTATGCGCGACAAAACATCCGACGCTACTTTTCTACTGCAAAAGAAAATCGAAGCTAAAATCGCGACAACTCACCCAGACCGTTGGAAACCACTGTACTCCCTAGTAACGTTCAGCCATATCCCATACCAAGACGCTCTCGCTAGAGGCGAAATGCAGCAGGCGATAATGAACGAAATAATGTCGTCTCCAAATATCGAGAGTTCATGGGCTAAATCCAGCAACGAAATCGTCTCGCGCGCTATCTCCCTCCTAAACGAGTACGAAGCGGATGCTACAAAAATCGCACGCCCATCCCCACTTCTAGACACGAATGTTTAGTCGCTTGAATATATTTATTCTGATAGGAAGTATCTTTCTTTCGCTTTGTTTCACAGTAAACGTCTCAGCCCAAACCTCTTTCTTCTCTCCCACCCTCTCCGACTACCGTTCTTCCGGATGGAACCTTTCCCTTGGCGGATCTGGGCTTGGCGGATCGCATTCGGAATTTCAAGAGGAGTGGATTACTGAGAATCTCCTTTCTGGGACGACAGACACCCTCTACTCCGGTACTTGGACTCCCGATGGCGGCTTTCATTTGACGGGAGGGATAGGACGAGTTTGGATCGCTAAAAGACCGCTCCTGGCAGATAGATTCACGCTCGGAGTTATAGGGTCGAAACGCTCTATTGTCGAATCGTTCAATGGACGAGTCGCCCCATTTCCTAACCCGACTCTACCTCCTACGCCCGTTCCTACGACCTTTATTGACAGCTCCCTAACGAGTTCGGCAAGTTCGATCAATCTAGGAATTTACGGTTCCGCTCTACGTGCTATCCCGATTTCACCAGACCTCTTCGTCGAGCTAGGGCTCGGAGCTTCGTTCCGTTACGACTTTAAGCTCGATACTACTCCCCCACCATTAACTCGCCCCACCCCAGAAAACGAATACTCACCATATTCGGCCAGTCTAGAAATTATCGTGGGAGCTGGCGTTATGATCTGGAGAAATCGATTTATGAGAGTCCAATTCGCTACAGATATCTTACAACTCGCTCCCATAAACGGAACTGCAAAACTTCCTTGGATGGTGGGAAGTTATCGACCGTACAGGGTAATAATGAATTGGGATTTGTTTGGTCATAAGCCCCTTAAAGCTGAAGGATCATGCGCTGCTCCTACTCACTCAGAGAAAGCGAGAGAGTTATTCGGAAAGGATATGAGAGGATATGGCAGAGCGAAGAATAAAGTGAAAAAGCGCTGAAGGAGGATTATTTCTGGTGTTGCGAAAACCTTCTGAATTTACCTAGTTGTTACAACCTACCCCTCACATAGTTCCACTAGTACCTTCGCAGTATCTGATGGGTGAAGGAACGCTATTCGCTTTCCATCTGCGCCGTCTTTAGGACCGGAAATACATCTATAACCCTTTGCTTCGAGAATCGCGATTTCTGCCGAGAGATCATCTACTGCGAAAGCGACGTGATGAAGTCCTGGCCCTCGCCTTTCTATATGACGAGCGATAGGCCCATCTGGAGTTGTCGATTGAAGGAGCTCTACTTTTGAATCGCCCGCCTTGAAAAATGAAGTTATTACGCCTTCCGACTCCACCTCTTCTCGCTTGTAAGGAGCGATACCTAAAACGTCCGTGAATATTTTTTCTGCTGCTGCTAGATCCTCTACCGCTATTCCTAGATGTTCTAATTTCTTCATATTCCAAAGGTAAACCAAACCCGATTTATCGTAGTAAGCTAGCTTATCTTTGCGACATGAATTTATCATTAAAAGGAAAGCACGCTTTGGTTTGTGGTGCGTCACAGGGAATAGGGCTTGCCGCCGCACGCGAACTTGCAATGTTAGGTGCGAGGGTGACGCTAATGGCGAGGAATGCCGATAAGTTAATGGACGCAGTAAAAGGATTGCCTGAAGGAGATCACGAGGGGCACGGATATGTGGTGGCGGACTTTAGTAAGTACGAAGAAGTTAGAGAAGTGGCTCAAAAATTAACGGCGCACACGAAAATAGATATCCTCATAAATAATACTGGAGGACCTAAAGGAGGACCGATTTCAAGTGCGGAGGTAGAAGAGTTTACTCGAACTTTTGAGCAGCACTTGTTGTGTAATCATGTTTTGGCACAAGCTGTTCTACCTGGGATGAGGGAAAGGAAAAATGGACGAATTGTGAATGTGATTAGTACTTCTGTGAAAGCTCCACTCAATGGGTTAGGAGTTTCTAATACGATACGAGGCGCAGTAGCTAATTGGTCGAAAACCCTTGCCAATGAGGAGGGGAAACACGGAATTAGAGTTAATAATGTACTTCCTGGAGCTACGAATACAGGAAGACTGCAAAGTATTATCGAAGCGAAGGCGAAAAAAGGCGGCGTTTCGACAGAAGCGATACAGAAATCTATGGCGGGGGCCGTCCCTGCAGGGAGATTTGGTGAGCCTGAGGAGATAGGTGGAGCAATCGCATTCCTTTGCACGCCGGCTGCAGACTATATCAGTGGGATTAACTTACCGGTAGATGGAGGCAGAACAGCCTCACTTTAGAAACTTTGAATTATCTTTGCGCCGCAAACGCACACTAAAGAAAAACGTTAGTTTAACTTACATACCATGCAGGAAAGAATTGATGCATTCATGGCAGAAGTAGCCAAATCGAATGCGAACGAACCAGAATTCCTTCAAGCTGTCCAAGAGGTAGCTGAAACAGTCATCCCATTCATCGAGAAAAACCCTAAGTATTCTGAAGCCAAAATACTTGAGCGTATGGTCGAGCCAGAGCGTACTATCATGTTCCGAGTAGCTTGGACTGATGATAATGGTGATGTTCAGGTTAATAGAGGGTATCGTGTTGAGTTTAACTCCGCAATCGGTCCTTATAAAGGAGGCTTGAGATTCCACCCTAGTGTGAATTTGAGCATCTTGAAGTTTCTTGGATTTGAACAGGTCTTTAAAAACTCTTTAACTACTCTCCCGCTAGGTGGAGGTAAAGGTGGGTCTGACTTTAACCCTAAAGGAAAAAGTGATAATGAGGTGATGAGTTTCTGCCAAAGCTTTATGACTGAACTTTCTCGTCATATAGGAGCTAATACTGACGTTCCTGCTGGGGATATCGGTGTAGGCGGACGTGAAATAGGATATTTGTTTGGTCAATACAAGCGCATTCGCAATGAGTTCGTAGGAGTCCTTACAGGTAAAGGCATTAACTACGGAGGGTCACTTATACGTCCAGAAGCTACTGGTTACGGAACTGTTTACTTCGCTCAAGAGATGCTTGCAACTCGAGGAGAGAATCTTTACACAAAGACTGTAGTAATTTCAGGTTCAGGGAATGTCGCTCAATTTGCTGCTCAAAAATGTATAGAACTTGGAGCGAAAGTAGTTACCATGTCTGACTCTAAAGGATTCATTCACGACCCTGAAGGGATCACAAATGATAAACTTCAGTGGATTATGGATCTCAAGAATGTGAAGAGAGGTCGTATCAGCGAATATGCAAAACAATTTACAGGAAGCACTTTCCATGAAGGGTCTAGACCTTGGGGTGTAAAGTGTGATGTTGCTCTTCCGTGTGCTACTCAAAATGAAGTAAACGATTCAGACGCTAAGGCACTTATCGATAATAGCTGTGTTTGTGTTGCAGAAGGGGCTAACATGCCTTGCTCACCTGAAGCTGTTGAAGCATTCCAAAAAGCTGGTGTTCTATTTTCTCCTGGAAAAGCATCAAACGCTGGTGGAGTAGCTACTTCTGGTCTTGAAATGTCCCAAAATAATATGCGTCTTTCATGGACTGCAGAAGAGGTTGATTCTAAACTTCACAATATTATGAAGGACATACATTCTCAATGTGTAGAGTACGGTACTAGCGAAGACGGGTCTGTAGATTACGTTAAGGGAGCTAATATTGCTGGGTTCGTTAAGGTCGCTGACGCAATGCTAGACCAAGGAGTCGTATAATTGCATTATGATTACAGGATTCCTTCACCTCCACTCTGCCCTTCGATGGGTAGTACTTGCGCTTTTACTAGTAACTTTTATTAAAGCTGCTATCGGCTTATCTAACAAATCTACTGATTTCGGATCTCAAGGAAAGCTCGGTCTATTCACTATGATCGCTCTTCATATCCAACTTATAATAGGACTTGTCTTATTCTTTGATGGGCACTGGTCTGAATATACATTAGACGGAGTTACTCGATTCTTTATGATGGAGCATACTCCCATGATGATTATTGCTATCGTACTAGGAACCCTCGGTCATTCTTTATCGAAAAGAGCTACTGAGGTAAGAGCTAAATTCAAGAAGCAAACAATCTTTTTTGGTCTTTCATTGCTATTAATATTTGCAATGATACCATGGCCATTTATGCGCAACTTCGGTGAAATTTTCGGTTGGATTTGAGTCGATTTAATATAATACATCTGCTTTTTATTGCCGTTATTTCCTCATGTGGGAACACTGAGGGAAGTACTAGACAGGTGCTAAGCGATGAGATTAAGGCTATCAATTTCGAAGATGTTAGAGCTACTTACGGGTATAAGTGTTCTATCTGCCATGGTAGCGAAGGAGTATCTGTAATACGAAGTGCACCTAATTTGGTATCAAGTCAGCTAAGTATTGATGAGAGGGTGGAAATTATTTCAAACGGAAAAACCACTATGCCTCCTCAAAAGGATGTCCTTGATGAAAGTATGATCCTGGGGCTTGCTATGTATATCGATAGTCTTGCCATTGCGGCTAATTAAAGTCAAATACTAATGGCGAAACGCGCTCCTATAAGTACAGATGTTGAGAAGGAAACTTGCGTACTTGTGGGACTTGCTACACAGCAGCAGAAGCGGGAGCAATTAGAGGAATACCTTATAGAACTTGAGTTTCTAGTCACGACGGCTAATGCTGTTTCGAAAAAAACCTTTATTCAATCTCTTACAAAACCAGACGTAAGGACTTTCATTGGGTCAGGTAAGCTCCAAGAAATAAAGGAGTATGTACTTGCGGAGAATATAGATATGATCGTTTTTGACGACGAGTTGAGTGGGTCTCAGATTAGAAATATCGAGAAAGAAATCGAGGGTATAAAAGTTTTGGATAGACCTAACCTTATCCTAGATATATTCGCTCAAAGAGCTCGAACTGCACACGCGAAAACTCAGGTAGAATTAGCGCAATACCAATACCTACTTCCTCGTCTAACGAATATGTGGACCCACCTTCAAAAACAAAAAGGTGGTATAGGGATGAAGGGGCCAGGAGAGAAAGAAATTGAGACTGACAGGAGGATAATTAGAGATAGGATAGCGCTTTTGAAAAAGGATTTGGCCTCAATAGACAAACAAATGGCTACCCAGAGAAGTAATCGAGGTGCCCTGATTAGAGTTGCTTTAGTGGGATATACAAATGCTGGGAAGAGTACACTGATGACTGCCCTTTCTAAAAGTGATGTCTTTGCGGAGAATAAACTTTTCGCTACACTTGACACTACTGTTAGGAAAGTGGTTGTGGGGAATCTCCCATTCTTGTTGAGTGATACCGTAGGATTCATTCGCAAATTACCTACTCAGCTAATCGAGAGCTTTAAGTCTACCCTCGACGAAACTCGTGAAAGTGATTATCTAATACACGTTGTTGACGTGAGTCACGCTCAATTTGAAGATCAACTAGCGGTTGTAGAAAGAACCTTGGCTGAAATAGGTTCCGATGATAAGCCTACTCTTTTGCTTTTTAATAAAATTGACCTTTTAAAAGAGGGTGACGAGGAAAATGAGTTTGGAAATGAATTCGAGAGTTCTGCTGAAGACATTATTTCAGGATTAAGGGAAAGGTTCGAAAAGGACGGAAATGATGTAATCTTTTTGAGCGCGAAAAGCAAAGACGACATTACGACTTTAAGAGATTTACTTTATGAGAGAGTGAAAGAATTACACATTAAACGCTACCCTTACAATCAATTCCTTTACTAACTTCGACACATGTCTAGTATTCGCCAAGAAAAAGTAGGCTCCTTAATTAAACAGGAGCTAAGTATGATATTCCAACGTGAAGCAAATATGCATTACGAAGGACTTTTTATTACTGTCACTCAAGTACGAATGTCACCTGATTTGGGCTCTGCAAAGATATATCTGAGCTTTATGGCTGTTAAAGATCCCGAGGAAGCTCTTAAGGTGGTTAAAAAGGAATCGAATTGGACTCGTAGAACTTTAGCTGGGATTATAGGAAAACAGGTTCGTAGAATTCCCGAGTTAAACTTTTACATAGACGATAGTCTTGACTACTACGACGCAGTTGAGAAAGCTCTGAAAGGATAGAGCTGTGCGTCTTCCCTTCCGACTTGCCAGGCGTTACGTGTTCCAACCGAAGTCACGTAAACTAGTCCACGTAATTTCCGGAATCTCTATGTTCGTTATTGCAGCTGTAACTATGGCTATGATAGCGATTCTTTCTGCATTTAATGGTATCGAGGGGTTAGTACAAAACTTATTCGGAACTCTTGATGCAGACCTCGCTGTAATCCCCGTTTCTGGCGAGGTAATCCCGAACGAGCTAAGCGAAATAATATCAGAACATCCCGGAGTAGCAAACTACTCAGCGGTAATAGAGAGTGAGGCAATAATTCGTGGGAACGGTATAACTCAGATTTGTTCTGTGTTAGGTGTCGATTCTCAGTACGGAGACGTTTCCGAAATCGAAGGAGCTATAATCGAAGGGGTTTGGGGTAAATCATTCCTTAACGAGCAGTGTATATGTCTCGGATATGGAATAAGGTCTGAAATAGGAGTTAGATCAGACTCTCTCGAGCCTCCATTAATATCTCTAGGCGCTCCTATTCGAGGCAAACGCCTAAGCCGCCACAGAGATAAAGCCTTCCGAACTTTACCGGCTCTAGCATGTGGCACGTTTTCCGTAAATGCCGAGATAGATACTCGCTACGTAATAGCGCCCTTACAATTAGCACGTGAGCTATTTGACAGACCCAACGAAGTCTCTAGGTTTGAGATACGCGTTTCGGAGGGTTGGACTAGCAAAATGTTGGTCGAGGACGCTGACTTCCTAAAAGCTTTGGGCCCTAATGTGAAGCTAAGGACTAGAGCTGAGAAGCATAAATTTATAACCCAAACCAATCGCGCCGAAAAGCTCGCCACCTTTGTCATTTTGAGCTTTATTCTTGTCGTAGCGGCGTTCAATATTTTGGCCTCTTTAACTATGCTTTTAATAGATAAAAGAGACGATTTAGAGGTGTTTAAGGCGTTGGGAATGAGAGGTCGAGATTTGGAGCTAACTTTCTCTATGCAAGGACTTGCCATTAATATCATAGGGGGAGTTATAGGTGCGATTCTAGGGATAGCGATAGTCGTCGGTCAGGACTCTTATGGTTGGCTTACCCTTGAAGGCTCGGTAGTCCCATCCTACCCAGTAAAACTTGCGCTTATTGATGTCGTAGGAACTCTTGCCGTAGTTATAGGAATAGGAGGTTTAGGCTCGGCAGCTATGGTGAGGTTTCTAATAAGAAGGCTCTGATTTGGCCTTAAAAAGGAGGAGATTACCTCGAAAAATCGTGATCTTCGAAAAGCTCAGCTATTAGTTCCAACTTCGCCCTTATCTCATCGACGGTATCTAGCGTTACCAAATCGAGTCTGTGCTTCTTAAAATCAGGAATCCCCTTGAAGTAATTCGCATAGTGGCGGCGCATCTCTACTATACCTAATCTATCGCCCTTCCATTTTAAAGAACCTTCGAAATGCATAGATGCGGCTGCTATCCTCGCTTCCATATTCGGGGGAGCTAGATGTTCACCTGTTGCCATAAAATGCTTTATCTCATTAAATATCCAAGGAGCTCCTATACTTGCACGCCCTATCATAATACCATCAACCCCGAAGCGTTCTCGATATTCCACCGTTTTTTCAGGGGTATCTACATCGCCATTGCCGAAAACCGGAATATTTAAGCGTGGATTATTCTTCGTCTCAGCAATCAAAGACCAGTCTGCTTCCCCCTTGTACATTTGGGCTCTCGTGCGACCGTGAATACTTATAGCCGCTATCCCTACGTCTTGCAAACGTTCCGCCACTTCTACTATAAACTTTGAATTCTCGTCCCACCCGAGTCGAGTTTTAACGGTCACAGGTAAATTACACGTATTGACGATTTCCTTCGTCATAGCGACCATCTTCGGGATGTCCTGAAGAATCCCTGCCCCCGCACCCTTACAAGCGACTTTCTTAACTGGACATCCGTAATTTATATCGATAATGTCTGGACCCGCTTGTTCTGCGATAGCCGCAGCCTCTCTCATGGGCCCGATATCCGATCCGAAAATCTGAATCCCGACGGGACGTTCGTACTCGAAAATATCCAGCTTCATTTTACTCTTCGCAGCATCGCGAATTAACCCCTCCGAGCTTATAAATTCGGTATACATAAGGTCCGCCCCGTACTTTTTACATACAGCACGAAATGGCGGATCACTCACATCCTCCATAGGGGCGAGCAAAAGAGGAAACTCCCCTAATTCTATGTCTTCAATCTTGACCAAACCGTTTACTTAATTTTCACGAACTTGCCGCAAAATTAAGCCCTTCGCATGACGTTCATACAAACAGCCTTCAGGAATCTTCATCCGCTCTTGCAATTCGTCTTTATCGCATGCATAGCACTCTCGGGAATGGGGTTGTCTGTTTTCATCGGAACCTATGTATCTGCTGGGATTTGCGGTACTGGCGGCACACTTTCTGACATGTTGTCTAGCTTGTCTAACCTTGAAAGCGAGAAAGGGATTTGTTCTAATCTCCTTATAAATTCTTTAAACCAAATCATAGCATTCGGCGGTGCAGGCCTCGCTTACGCTTTGCTTCATGGAGCAGCACCAGGGGTAGGGTTTTCATCGGAAGGCAAATCCGACCACTTATGGAAATTCTTCGTCGGGGCAATTATTATTACACTCGGCTTCTCGCCCATACTCGATTTCACATATCGCATTAATGAGTGGCTTCTCATGGAGGGATCTACTTTACACTCGATGGCAGCAGCACTTGAAGCCGAAGCTGCACGTATAACTGCCGCCATGCTTCAAATAGAAACCTCGAAGCAATTTATCGCTACACTAGTTTCTATAGCACTACTCCCTGCAATTTGCGAGGAGTTGTTATTTCGAGGAACGATTCAGCCCATTTTCGTTAAGTGGAGTGGAAATATTCACGTCGGAATTTGGATTAGCGCTGCGATATTTAGTGCGATACACTTTCAATTTTTCGGATTTATTCCGCGAATGCTTTTAGGTGCCGGGTTCGGATATTTAGTTTACGCTAGCGGTAGTTTATGGCCCGCTGTATTAGGACACTTTATTAACAACGGTCTTGCTGTCTTTGCGGCTTGGTGGCTCGGACCGGAATGGATTTCGGAAGGTATGGACCCTAGTGCAGGAAGTTGGGGGGTAGTCGAAGCTATTACTACGTTCGTAGGCGTAACCGCTATATGGTTGAGCGGTCGTTGGTTAAAACGTTCGATGGATTTAAAGGAGCAAACGACCTAATATCGTTACTCGCCAAACAAAGCCCTAGCAATGATGAGATCCTCGGGGGTCGTTAATTTAATGTTCACGGGATCGCCTTGACAAAGAGTAATTGGGTGTCCCGATGCTTCAAAAACAGAGGCGTCGTCAGTAAAAGTTGGGGAATAAGGTGATGCGAAGGCAGGTTTTAGAAGGGAGAGGTCGAAACACTGAGGGGTTTGGACTGAAAGAAAGTCGGAACGATTTACAGAAACAGAATCTGAAACAGAATCTGAATCTTTAGAGTAGGATATCTTACGTATGCTATCCTTTAGGGGAATCGTGGGGATGGCGGAACCGTGGGTGGCGGCTGTGTCGAAGGCCGTACGTATGAGCTTTATAGAGGGGAATGGGCGAACGGCATCGTGGATTGCTACTAGACCTTCGTCGGGTAGGGAGGTGAGGCCAGCGAGGACGGAATGAAATCTCTCGGCACCGCCTTTGATAAGGTGGGTCGCGCCTGAGGGACCGTGTTCGGACTCTAGAATTCGAAATTCGTCGAATAGTGATTCGTGTAGTACGAGAGTAATGGGCGCGTCGGGAACAGCTTCGCCGAAACGACGAAGGGTCCGCCATAAAATAGGCAGACCCTCTATCATTAAAAACTGTTTAGCTGTATTTGTACGCATGCGCGTACCCGTGCCACCTGCTACGATTATAACGAAGCGGCTCACCAATTTATTACTTGTTCGCTTCAGCGAAACGACCAGCTACTGCGTTCCAATCTACAACATTGAAGAATGCTGAAATGTAGTCAGGACGACGGTTTTGGTAATTCAAGTAATATGCATGCTCCCAAACATCGAGACCCATAACAGGTATGCTTCCACAACCGATACCCGTCATAAGTGGGTTATCCTGGTTCGCAGAAGAGCAAATCGACAACTTTCCATTCCCTTCAGAACAAAGCCAAGCCCAACCAGACCCAAAACGAGTCGCAGCCGCCTTAGAAAACTCATCCTTGAAGGCATCGAACGACCCGAATGACGAATCTATAGCAGAAGCTAGCTCACCAGAAGGAAGTCCGCCTCCATTAGGAGACATAGAGTTCCAAAATAGTGTATGGTTGTAAAAACCCCCACCGTTGTTTCTAATAGCTGGGTTATCAGTATTATGAGCGAGGAGATCCTCAATACAAGATCCCTCAAGATCAGTGCCTTCAACGGCAGCGTTCAACTTAGCAGTATAGCCTGCATGGTGCTTGTCGTGATGGATTTCCATTGTACGAGCGTCGATATACGGTTCGAGAGCATCGTATGCATAGGGAAGGTTTGGTAATTCAAAAGCCATTTTAATGAATATTTAAAGTTTGTGAGATAGAATCACTTTGATTCGTCTCGTTCTCTAGTAGCAAATATAGTCTTCCTTTTTGAATGCCAAACCTCTCTTCTTCCAACAATTCATAAAGAGCTCTTTCTATAGCTTCATCGCCTTCATAAAGCGCTCTGTAGAAACTGTTTTCCCCATTCATTATCCTGATGACTTGTGCATAGAATCTACTCATAATTCTCTCTATTTCTTCCTCCCCTTCTTCACTAGAATTGTCAGGCCAAACCAGTCCTAACTTCTCCACCACACGCTTCATAGCCGCCTTCCCGCCCTTAGTTTCATCCTTCCAAACTGGACTAGACTCAGAGAAGTTTTCCGGTAGTGTACCCCTATGTGCATCCACCCATGTAAATGCTTCATCCCTAAATACTCCTATCCAAACCAGTTCTGCGAGGGCTCTAAATTCCCCAGTTCTTTTGAGTGGAATAAAGATGTCTGGAGTGATGCCTCCTCCTCCATATACTGGACGACCTAGTGAAGTTCGAAATACAACGGTGTCCGCGACCTTTACACTATCCTCAAAATAGAGTTCGCCAGAATCAAATCGATCAATTGCATCGTGTGCGTAATCCACTTCCTTCCCGTATGGCTTTTGGATTGCTCGACCGCTTGGAGTATAAAATCTGGCTATCGTAAGACGAAGCGCTCCAGCATCTGGAACATCGTACTCTTCTTGTACGAGTCCTTTTCCGAAAGATCTCCTTCCCAAGATAAGAGCTCTGTCATTATCCTGCATGGCGCCAGCGAATATTTCACTTGCAGAAGCTGAATTTTCGTCAATTATTATCGCAAGAGGTAGGTATTTGTACAGTCCATCAACTCTAGAAACGTAGTCCTTTCTAGCTACGGCATTCCCTTCTGTATAAAGAATTTCTTCCCCCTCATTGAGGAAAAGGCTTATCATATCGATAGCCTGATTTAAGTAGCCTCCTCCATTTGCTCTGAGGTCAATAATAACAGAACTTACATTTTTAAGTGCCAAATCGTACATCGCCTTCTCAAACTCAATAGCAGTTGTAGCAGAAAAACGATTAATCTTTATATACCCGACTTCGTTCTCTAAAACGTAAGAGGCAACAACGCTATGGATGGGAATTCTATCCCTTTCGATTACAACATCGTATCTGGCGAATGGCGCATTTCTTACCAAACCTAGCTCGACTAATGAACCTCTCTCCCCCTTAAGCAGCTTCATCACTTCCTTATTATCTAAACTCTTCCCCGAAATCTCAACCCCACCTACTTCGACAATTCTATCTCCGGCCATTACTCCCGCTTGTTCCGAAGGTCCGCCCTCTATTGCCGACACAACCATTAACGTATCGTCCTTAATAATAAACTCCACCCCTATACCTTCGAAATTACCATCCATCGATTCCGCATTCGCTTCAACTTCTGCCTTAGTGAAATAATAAGTGTGAGGATCTAATTCGCTAATGATCGCATCGACAGCAACATCGACGAGCGCCTCTCTATCGACGGAATCGACATATAGAACTTCTATTTGGTCTAAAATGTGCGAAATCCTAGACCCCACAGATGACTGGCGAGTAGAAACATCGTCGCACCCACGCCCCAACATCATTCCCACAACTAAAGTGAGAGCGAAAATTAACGGACCCGTAGGACCATTAAAAATGGACTTGTTATTATTCTCCGACATCTCCGACATTTTATTCCTCTAGTAATTCCGTTTGAATTGACGACTTTCTCAAAAAGTCTATCCCTTCAGTGTCCTTATAAGCCGTTTTGTAAACTACACGAACTATGCCAGATTGTAAAATCAGCTTAGCACAATCTCGACATGGTGAAAGGGTAATGTAAAGTGTAGCTCCCTCAGCACTATTGTTAGATTTCGCTAGCTTAGTAATCGCATTTGCTTCCGCATGAAGTACATACCAAAACGTTTCACCTTTATCATTCTCACACTCGTTAGGAAAACCACTCGGAGAGCCATTATATCCATCTGCTATTATCATACCCTCTTTTACAATAAGTGCACCCACATTCTTACGAGTACAATGAGAAAGTTTTGCCCATTCTTCTGCCATTCTCATATAGGCATTATCATACCTACTTTGCTTTTTCTTCACTTCCTTCATTAAAGTGCAAGTTAGTATATGTAAATTCGTTTTATGCGTATCTATACAAGAACTGGTGATGATGGGACTACGGGACTTTTCGGTGGTACTCGATTAAAGAAGGATAATGTGAGAATCGAAGCTTACGGCACTGTAGATGAGTTAAATGCCTTTCTGGGCAAACTTATCGAACATGATGCTTTATCTCCACATTTAGGCTTTTTTAGGGATATCCAATCCCAATTATTTCTTTTGGGAAGTCATTTGGCAACTATAGACCCTAAAATGAAGGCAGGACTTCCTCCTTTCGACTCAAAAGCAACCACAGAATTTGAAAAATGGATGGACGAAGTTGACGAAAAAGTCCCCGTACTGAAAAACTTTTTGCTCCCAGGTGGTCATCCTTCTGTGGCCGATGCACACGTTGCAAGAGCCGTTTGTAGAAGGGCAGAACGCAGATGTGTATCATTAGCAGAGGTTGAAAGCATAGATTCTGAGTTAATTGTATATCTAAATCGTCTATCAGACCTCCTTTTTACTACCGCACGTTACCTTTCATTCGTTACTGAGACTGAAGAAATAGCCTGGAAGACGAGATAGTTGACGTAAAACTTGCAATTCATTGAGATTCTGTTATTTTTGCGCGCTGTAACCCTTACACAAGTAAGAAAGCAAGATTAGCAATGTATTGGACTCTCGAATTAGCCTCTTACTTAGAGGACGCCCCTTGGCCCGCTTCAAAAGACGAGCTCATTGATTTCGCTATGCGTACTGGTGCCCCACTCGAAGTAGTGGAAAACCTTCAAGGTCTTCAAGATGATGGAGATAACTACGACACTATTGAAGATATTTGGCCTGACTACCCTTCAAAAGAAGATTTTTTCTTCAACGAAGACGAGTACTAGATAGACGAGTACTTGATAGACGAGTACTTGATAGACGAGTACTTGATAAGGCTAGGTTTAACTGACCTTAGCTAGGAGTCGCCTTACTGTAGTTGGACATTTTTGTTCCATCAAAACCTGCCTTCCTGCAGTTAACTCAGTTATTAAATCTTCACTCCCGTGCCTTACCGTTAATAGGTCTAATGCTTTAGTAGTTTTAGTCCAAAACCCTTTTTCTAATGCCCCAACGAATCTTTTAAGTTTTTCGCTGTCTTCATCAAACACCAAATCAAATTGTATCGCCGAATTTTGCATCATTCTAATATGAATTCCTGAGCTGTTTAATGCTCCGAAGACTGTTGATAGATGATCTTCTCCGACAAACGATCTATCTGAGGGGCCAAGCGACAGTCGCACAACGTTATGTCGAGAAATATACATCGGTACGGAAGGCTTCTGTCCAGGGTAGAAACCGACACGAGTTATAGGGGAGCCGAGATCGATAAAGCTTCGTAAATATAGCGGGATGCCTTCGTTTTGAAGTGGCTTTATCGTTCGGGGATGTATCACACTCGCTCCGTAGTAACTTAGTTCTAAAGCCTCCTCATAATCGAGTTCTGTTACTGTAACAGTGTTCGAAAAAACTTTCGGGTCGGCATTTAGCATTCCAGGCACATCCTTCCAGATTACGACTTCTTTACTTTCGATAGCACGAGCGAGCAACGCCGCCGAATAATCCGACCCCTCACGACCTAAAGTGGTAGTTCTTCCATTTGACGATCTTCCGATAAAACCCTGAGTAACGATAATTCGTTGCGAAGGGCTTGAGTCCGAACTTGCTATGGTCGCACCCGAAAGTGATTTCCTCAGTGCCTCTCCCTTTTCGAAAATACTTCCTTCATCGACTCTCGCACATCTATGTCTTTCGTCTGTGGAAATAACATCGCGTACGTCCCACCACTCAACATAGAAACTTAACTTTCTTAAATACCCTTCCAAAATTCTAGTACTAGCAAACTCCCCTGCTGCTACCAAAGCGTCATATCTAGCATCAACATCTTCATGTTCCAGAGCTTCATCAAGGGCAGAATTAAACACGTCTCTCAATGTCTCTTCTATTTCCAAGTCTATCTCTAGCTCCTTAGCAATTTGAATATGTGATGAAATAATAATAGAAAGCTCTGTTTGGGCTTCTATGATACCTTTAGAGTTCAAAATCGAGAACACCTTTTCCAAAGCATTTGTAGTCTTCCCCATCGCCGAAACAACCACCACCGCTGGAGAATCTACATGCGTTATTAGAATCTTAGCCACGTTTCTAACCGCATCAGCATCCACAACAGAAGCTCCTCCAAATTTGTGGACTGAAAATAATGGACTTTTATTTTGCACGTCGCGAAGTTACCCGAAGACAGGTATTATAACTACATTGCTGCATGGATTCATTACCGATAATCGATATAGTTTTAATAATTATTTTAATCTGGGGAGGAATTTCTGGATTTAGAAAAGGGTTAATCCTTTCTTTAGCTTCTTTTGTAGCAATTATTGCCGGAGCTCTTGCAGCTTACTATGGATCTGACGCTATTGCAGTAGAGTTAGTAACTGAGGTGGATTGGTCCCAAAAGCAAATCGCTGTTGCTTCTTTTGCCATTGCGTTTTTAGGGGTGGTATTACTTGTACACTTGTTAGCTAAAGTTTTGGAAAAAGCACTAGACATTGTAGCTCTAGGGTTTGTGAATAAAATTTCAGGCGCCATTTTTGGAATGGCAAAAAACGCACTTCTTCTTACGTTTGTGATATTTGGATTAAAGGGGTTAGGTGATTATATCCCTGAAGATGTCGATGAAGAGTGTGTCGTATATCCCGTTGTAGAGTCAATTGCGCCTTTAGTTCTTCCGTATTGGGACGATTTTAAGGAAAAGACAGACCTTGAAAATCTGAAAGACAGAATTGAAGATAAAGTCGATGACGTAAAGGAAAAATTAGAGCCCCTGAAAGGCGCTGAATAATTCCTGGACTTGTTTTGCAAGTTCCGTTCTTTTAGAAATATAGTCGTCCTTTTCTGAAAGCACCGTGTTAACACTGACGTAGAATTTTATTTTCGGCTCAGTACCTGAAGGGCGTACCGTGATTCGAGACCCCTTTTCTGTAACGAACTGAAGAACGTTAGATTTAGGTAGGTCGATATTTGTAACGGTCGAAGAAATAAGGTCGTGATGTTCGTGAGATTCGAAATCGAGAAAGGCAACAACTTTTTCCCCAGCGATATTTTCAGGAATCGAAGTTCTAAACCCAGACATCATATCTGATATTTCCTGTGCACCATCTATTCCCTTTTTCACTATTGCCACTAATCCCTCTTGATATAGTCGGAACCTCCTATGAATTTGTTCTAATTTAGAGAGCATGGTTTCCCCAGATTCTTCAAGAGAATGGGCCAATTCTGAAAGCACACAACATGCAGAAACCGCATCCTTATCACGTGCAGTATCCTTAATCAAATACCCATAGCTCTCCTCTGCACCTACTATAAACTGCCGCTTCCCTGACTCCTCAGCTATAGCAGCAGCGATGTGCTTAAATCCTGTCAATGTAGTTCTCACCCCTAGACCAAACCCTTTTCCTATTTCTGCTAAAAGTGGTGATGTTACTACTGTCGTAGCTACAAAATCCGAAGAATCATAAATCCCTCCATCTGCTCTACCACATCGAAGTACATAATCAAATAGTAAAGCCCCTGTTTCATTTCCATTAAGAAGTTGAAATCCTCCTTCGCCATTAGGTACTGCTAGTCCTACACGATCTGCATCTGGGTCTGTCCCCATTACTAGTAACGCTCCCACTTTCTCTCCTAGCGAGATCGCTTCTGAAAGAGCCTGCCCTTCTTCAGGATTAGGACTCGATACAGTGGGGAAACTACCATCCGGTACTGCTTGAGATTCAACCTCGTGCACGTTTGTAAACCCAAATGCTTTAAGTGCGGGCGGGACACTTACAGAGCCCGTGCCATGAAGTCCGGTAAAAACCAAACACGCTCGAGACCCTTTTTTTGCAAGTGACTCGGATCGTCTTAACTTTAATATCTCGCTTCTATAGCCCTCGTCCAAATAACTTCCCAATAAAGTAATCAATTCCTCCAATTCAATATCAACGCTCGACATCTTCACGTCTGAAATGGACTTTATTTTCCTTACCTCAGATATTATCCCAGCATCGTGAGGGGCTACGATTTGGGCTCCATCATCCCAATAAACCTTGTAACCATTATATTCTGGCGGATTGTGTGAAGCGGTAATTACAACACCAGCTACGCATCCCATTTTACGAACGGTATAGGAAAGTTGAGGTGTAGATCTCAATTCCGGATAGAGTAGAGCTTCAATACCGTTACCTGCCAGAACACGAGCTGTCACCTCCGCTAACTCAACACTTTGGTGCCTACAATCATATGCAATTGCTACTTTTTTATGAGCAGCAATCTGATTTTCTCCACCCTGAGATTTTATGTAATTCACTAAACCTTGAGTAGCCTGAGCAATAATCGAGTTGTTAATCCTATTAGTGCCTGGTCCGCAAATGCCCCTAATGCCACCTGTCCCGAACTCAATGTCCTTATAGAAAGCTTCCATTAAAACCTCCTTCATGTCTTCATCTAGCCACATTCGTACAGCAGCCCTCGTTTCGCTGTCGTATGGTTCTTTAGTCCAAACCTCTGCTCTTTTCTTTACCCTTTCGTATTCACTATCTAAACACATAACTAATGACTCTTTCCAATTCCTTTTCTCAAGACATAACAACTCCCTAAGCTCGGCCCCCCCCAAATGAGAATTCATAGGTCTAATTGCTCTTGTAGGGTATTCTGAAGATGTAATCCCTAGAACCTCAACATCCATTTTTAATTCCTCAAAAATACTTCTTGCGAACGAAGCCCAGCACGTTACACCCTCATCACTAAAGTGATAAATTCCACTCTTCAAAGTCTCAAAAGAATTCACCCAAGCATAAATCGCTTCTGAAAGCGAACCTGTATATGTGGGAGTCCCCCTTTGGTCATAAACTACTTTAATTTCATTCCTATCACTACCTAACTTCACCATAGTAGTTAAAAAATTCTTCCCTACACGATCGTAAAGCCATCCAGTTCGAACGATAAAATATCGACCTTCCCCACCATCCATAACCGCTTCAATAGCGCGCTCTCCAGCCTCCTTCGACCTCCCATAAACACCTAGCGGAGCAACAGTATCTCTCGCCTCATACGGTTTATCTTCAGTCCCTCCATCCTCTCCGTTAAAAACGTAGTCTGTACTAATGTGCAATAATCCCACGCCCCTTTTTACACAAGCCTCAGCAATAAATCCCGGCGCCCTAGCATTTACATCCCACGCCCCCTCAATATCGCCCTCTGCATCATCGACCGCAGTATATGCCGCTGCGTTAATGACAACGTCGGGATTCTCTAAATCGAGAACCCTTTCAATCTCCGAAAGATTCGTGATATCCAAATCCGTTCTAGAATAACCCACAAACTGAACCTCGCTATCTCCTTCGTATTGCCTAATAAGGCAACTACCTAATTGCCCTCCTGCTCCAAATACTAATGCTCTTTTCACTCTACGAATCTACAACGAACGCTATATTTGTTGTACACAAAAATCATTTTGGCACGCCACTTGCAATGGTTCACTTAATAAATACAATAATCGTATGAAAAATATATCATTTTTACTGCTATCAGTTTTCTTTTTTTCGCTTACCTCTTTAGGACAAGATTCTAATGACAGCAGTACTAAAGACAACAAAAGCAGAAACCATAATAAAGTCACACGTATCTTCACGTTTGCTGCAATGTCTGATATTCATGATGAAAATAATTTTGATATTGTGCTCAACAGCCCGCAGCTTGGTTTTGACTTCAGTTACAATAGGCAGGAAAAAGGGAAGATGTTTTCTAGGGGGCTTAGTCTTGGATGGCAACCTATAGCAACTACTAATGAATCAATTGTTTTCGATAGCTTACCTGGGACTTTGAAGGCTACAAACCAAATGTTTCACGCACATTATACTTTAAGATTAGCTTTTTTTAGAAATAGTGGTTTCCAACCTTATTTAGAGGGAATTGTAGGTGCAAAAGGCGCAGCTCTAACCTCATCATTTAATTCTGACTCCAATTCTCAAGAGGACATAAATGACCTTCCATATTTCTCAGCAACTTGGAACTATGGATATGCCGCTGGAATTAGACTAAGAGCTAC
This sequence comes from Bacteroidota bacterium, assembly GCA_002746975.1. Taxonomy (GTDB): domain Bacteria; phylum Bacteroidota; class Bacteroidia; order Flavobacteriales_D; family Sanyastnellaceae; genus UBA974. Next base: position 160,019 of record NVXE01000008.1, read on the forward strand.
TGATTTTATATACGTAGATATTCGTTACGCTAGAGTTCAATCTGGAGATTTGAAGCGAATTACAAATATGTCTATTGACAATACTGGTGATATTAATTACGACACCGATTTGTGGAAGGCTCCTCTAGGATACTTGAGAGCTGGACTTACATTCTCTTTCTAGACACTAGTCCCTAAAAAGACCTCATAGCGTCTACTGGGGGCATTCTAGCAGCAGAAAGTGCGGGAGCAATTCCCGCTAATAATCCTGACACTACAGCAATACTAATTGCCATTCCAACTCTACTTAGTGAGATGCGTAATGTCATTCCTATGTCTGAGATATTTACAAGAAACATCATTAATTCTATTGCAAGTAGCGCCAAAACCGCTCCAAAAACGCAAAGTACTATGGCTTCGAAAAGGAATTGTATCAAAATGAAAGACGATTTCGCGCCAAGGGCTTTTTGCACCCCAATAATCTTTGTGCGTTCTCTAACAGATACAAACATGATGTTTGCAATACTGAAACATCCTACGAGAATTGCGAAAATGGCAATGAACCAACCACCTAATTCTACTTGGGTGAAAATGGATGAAATTATGCCGGTAAGCATATCGACTTGGTTTATAGAAAAATCATTCTCATTACCTGGACGCACCCTACGTACGCCTCTGAATTGTTGAATGATTTCGTCCTTTAATACGGCCATCTCCACCCCTTCCTTGGCTTTCACCATAATTGAGGCTCCCTCCAAATTATGCACATCGAAAATGCGAGGAGCGAAAGTAGCAGGAACCATAACTATTTCATCAAAACCTGTTGAAACTATGGATGCGCCTTGTTGAGTAAAAGTGCCTATAATTTCAAGCTTTTGACCCTTGACTTTAATTTTTTTGCCCAAAACCTCATCTGTACCAAACAAGCTCATAGCAATTTCATTACCTATTACCGCAACTGGTCTTCCTGCAGCACTTTCAGACCCGTTGAAGAACCTTCCTGTTGCGAAATCCAAACTAATCACCCCAGGATATGTATCTGAAACAGCCACAACTGGAGCATTTGGGTATGAATTATCTCCAGATTCTATGCTGTACATGCCTTTCATTTGGAATGCAACATCTGAGGCTAGAGTGAGACGATCTGCAAGCTCTTCAGAATCACGAAGCGATGGCTCCCTCCTCTGAACATACTTCCACCATGGGTAATCACCCCCCATGCTCCATGGCCACTTACCTACGAAAAGGACATCATCATCAAGCATACTAAAGGAATCCATCAAATCTTCCTCCATTGTGTCCACTACTGCGAAAATTGCGCTAATAACAAAAATTCCCACCATAACACCTAATAGAGATAGGAATGTTCTTAGTTTATTGACCACAATCGCGCTCCATGCGAAGGATAAACTTTCTCGTAATAATCGTAGCCACATCATACCCTCAAATCTACACCTTGAGTTAACTTCGCACACTCGAAACTCTTCAATATTTTTCAATGTCTCAGCCTCGCAAATTAAGCTCAGCACTCATTTCTGTTTTTAACAAAGATGGCCTCGCTCCAATTGTACAAGAATTAGTCCGTTTAGGGGTTACCATTTATTCAACTGGCGGTACTCAAAAGGCAATCGAAGAACTCGGAGGCCAAGTAATTCCGGTTGAAACTTTAACTGAGTATCCTTCTATTTTAGGGGGGAGAGTGAAAACTTTGCATCCTAAGGTTTTTGGTGGAATCCTCTCTCGTAGAGATAATGAAAGTGATAAAGTCCAAATGTCAGAGTATTCTATCCCGACAATAGACCTCGTCGTAGTAGATCTTTACCCCTTCGAGGAAACTGTAGCCAGTGGAGCTGATGCAGATGCAATCGTTGAAAAAATAGACATCGGTGGAATTGCGCTCATTCGTGGAGCTGCAAAAAACTTCAATGATGTAGTTATCATTCCGAGTATGAATGATTACGAAACGTTATTGAACATACTAAAAGAAAATGACGGAGAAACTTCATTAGAAGAACGTCGTGCTTTATCGGCTCGTGCGTTCAGAACTAGCTCTCATTACGATACAATGATTCAGCAGTACATGATGGGAACAGTCGTCGATTCTGACTCTGTAGATACTCTCAATTTGAGTGTTGCCGAAGCAAAAACCCTTCGTTACGGCGAGAATCCACATCAAAGAGGTAGATTCTTCGGAAAGCTAAGTGATATTCTAAAGCAACTTCACGGCAAGGAACTTTCTTACAATAACCTTCTTGATGTAGATGCAGCAGTGAGCTTAATGGAGGAGTTTAAGAACGACTCTCCTACTTTCGCTATTATGAAGCACAATAATGCATGTGGACTCGCAACTCGCAACTCAATATCTGAAGCATATACTAGTGCATTAGAAGGAGATCCAGTTAGTGCATTCGGAGGAGTTCTTATCGCAAATCGAGCTATCGACCTATCTACTGCGGAGCAGATCCATACATTATTCTGTGAAGTAGTTATAGCACCTAACTTTGACTCAGATGCTTTAGAGCTTCTTAAAGGAAAGAAAAACCGTATACTACTTGAACGTCAAGATGTAACTCTTCCTCCCACAACAGTTAGGACTGCTCTTAACGGATTTCTAGTTCAAGACAGAGATAATAATATAGAAACAGCTGCTGACCTCACTTGCGTTACTAACGCTAAGTCTGATGATAATGCTATCGCAGATTTGTTGTTTGCTATGAAACTTGCGAAGCATACGAAATCTAACACTATCGTTTTCGCTAAAGATGGTCAACTATTGGCTTCAGGCACAGGCCAAACCTCACGAGTTGACGCTTTAAAACAAGCAGTCGATAAGGCAAACGGACTGGGGCTATCACTTGAAGGTGCATCTATGGCATCAGACGCATTCTTCCCGTTTCCAGATTGTGTAGCTCTAGCCTCAGAGGCCGGAATTAAGCACGTCGTCCAACCAGGTGGATCTATCAACGATAAAAAGAGCATAGACGCGTGCAACGAACTAGGTCTTGCAATGCATATGACTGGAATAAGACATTTTAAACACTAAGTCGGGGAGTTCTTTTTTGAGAGTTCCTAACAACGTGCTGACAACGAAACTCAACCTTTTCAACCTATTTCAAAACTTATTCACTAAGTGTAATTTAGGCAGCTTTTTAGGAGGATTTGAGCTTCTGTGCGTGTAGCTTTGGGTATGGGATTGTTTAATTTCTTCGTGCAGGATATTGCCATTGATTTGGGTACTGCAAACACTATTATTTACTACCAAGATAAGGTGGTCGTTGACCAGCCTTCTATTGTAGCTAAAGACATAAAAACCGGACGCGTTGTTGCGATAGGTCGTCGTGCTCAACAAATGCACGGTAAAACACATAAGAATATAGAAACGATAAGACCATTGAGAGATGGGGTTATCGCCGATTTCGAATCTGCCGAGCAAATGATTAAGGGCATGATTCGAATGATCCACGAAAACAAAAAATCGTGGTTCACTCCGTCTCACAGAATGGTAATATGCATCCCTTCTGGAATAACTGACGTTGAAAAACGAGCAGTAAAGGATTCCGCGGAGCATGCAGGAGGTAAAGATGTATATCTAATTCACGAACCTATGGCAGCTGCTATAGGAATAGGTATTGACGTTGAGGAGCCGATGGGGAATATGATTGTCGATATCGGAGGTGGCACTTCTGAAATTGCTGTGATAGCACTTGGTGGCATTGTCACTGACACGAATATTAGAATTGCTGGAGATGAATTCACTCGAGATATAGAGAATTATATGCGCAGCCAACATAATATTCTAATCGGCGAAAGGACTGCTGAGCAAGTGAAAATAAATGTAGGATCTGCTTTAAGTAAATTGGACACCCCACCTGATAATTATTCTGTTCTAGGGCGTGATTTGATGAGTGGTCACCCTAAGGAGATTATCGTTACTTATTCTGAAATAGCAGGAGCTTTAGATAAGAGTATTACCAAGATTGAGGATGCTATTCACACTGCTTTAAACCAAACCCCTCCTGAATTAAGCGCAGATATTTTCAGAACTGGTATTTACCTAGCTGGAGGCGGAGCATTACTTCGAGGTTTGGACAAACGTATTTCACTAAGAACGAAGCTTCCTGTCCACATTGCTGAAGACCCTCTTCACGCTGTAGCAAAAGGAACAGCAATAGCGCTGAAGAATATTGACAAGTTTCCTTTCTTAATGAGGAATTAAGAGGCGAGTTAATCTCAATCTCTCGTGCGCAGCCTAATACAACTTCTAATTCGCAACCACCGATTGGTGTTGTTCGTTATATTAGAATTAATAGCACTAAACTGGGTAATATCAACTCATGCTCTTCCCAGGGGAAGGTTAGCATCTGTGGGAATGGAATATGCTGAGAGTTGGACTGATGTAGTAGGGCGCATTACCCATTTTAAATATTTGGAGGAAATAAATGTGGCTCTTTTAATGGAAAATGCTCGCCTTCGCACGGAAAATTTATATTTTCATGAAAACCAAATTGAATTAGATCAAGATTCCATTTCTAATACCCACAATAGAATTCAGGGAAGTTGGAATAGTATTCCAGCGGAAATAATCCGATCTTCAAATTACGGCAAGAACAATATAATCATCGCGAACAGAGGTTCTTCCTCGGGGATTACTCCCGGAATGGGGATGTTAGATAACGGTAACATCGCAGGATTAGTGACAGAGGTTACAGAACATCAATCTCTTGTTATGCCCATAATTCACTTGGGTGCTCAATGGAGCGCGAGATTAGGTGAAGATGGAGCTGTGGGGATTATGGTTTGGGATGGAAAGGATATAGAATTTGCAATTTTACAAGACATACCATTATCAGAGCTAATATTACCAGGAGACCCAGTTATCACATCGGGATTTCAGGGAACATTTCCTGCAGGAATAACTGTGGGGAAAGTGGAAGAAGTTATGGTAACACACGCCGACAAGTTTCAATCTATAAAGGTGAGATTAGGCGCCAACTTTAATAGAATTCATTTTGTAGAATTTTTGAGGAATACATCACAATCAGAAACTGACTCTCTACTCAATTTTGCTTTATCAAATCCATCGCTATGAATCCCTTAATTAGATCCATAGGAATTTTGGTTATTACATGGTTACTGCAGGTGGTTTTATTTAGGTTTGGTGTGTTTTATGGTGGATGGATGGTGATTTGTTTTAATATTTACGGATTGATACTATTGCCAGTCGACCTGCATAAAACCATATACTTAATTATCGGAGCATTGATGGGTGTGTTTATGGACATCGTTCTCCTTACAGGGGGACTGCATATGGCTGCCGGTGCTTTTACAGGGTTGTTAATCCCATTTATTATGAGGGTTTTGACTCCTAGAGATGGTTTCGCTCGTAAACAATCTATAAGCGTACTTCAAGTGGGGTGGGGTAGGTTTCTAACTCTCAGCTTCCTTATTACATTCGTATATATGTTTGCCCTTTTCGCAGTTGAAGGGTGGCGTTGGGGGTTGATACCTCGTGCACTAGGAAAGGCACTTTTTTCGAGCATTTTGAATCTTATTTTATTCGCAATAACTCAGGGACTTTTCGGGGCAAAGCCCAAATCAAAGGGACCTGAAATTAGTTCCTTTCCTTGGTCATGAACAGCTCGGGACTACAAGATAGAAGTGTTGTTTTCGGAGGTATTATAGTAGTGATATCATTAATCTTTATTGCACGTCTAGCGCACTTACAGCTTATTAGCTCAGACTGGTCAAACTATGCTGGACAGCTGACAGAGGAAAGGGAGACTTTAGATCCAATGCGAGGCCAATTCTTAGATCGAAATGGTGAGTTAATCGTAACTAACATTGCTAGTTATGACTTACTTGTAACACCTCGTAATACAAAAAATCTTGACACTATAGCTTTAGGAAGGCTCTTGGGAATTGAACTAAATGAACTCATTAGAAGGCTAGATAAAGCCGCGGCATATTCGCGGTACGTCCCCTCAGTACTAGAGAAGCAATTAAGTGCGATGGAGTATGCGAAAATATCTAAAGAACTAATGTTGTTTCCTGGGGTTCGGTCTAGAACCAGATCTATTAGATCTAACGTAGCAGGAGTCGCAGGCCATCTTTTAGGAGAGTATCGAGAGGTAGATAGGGCAGATATGAAGAACGATGCCTTTTATCGTTTGGGAGATTACAAGGGGAAATCTGGGCTAGAAGCTAAGTTTGAAAAGGAACTACGTGGTGTCACAGGCGCTAGATTTCATATTGTAGATGTGAGAAATAATGTTCAAGAGACTTTGAACGAACTAGATACAATGCCCATCCCGGGTAAAGACGTTACTCTAACACTAGATTTGGAATTACAGAAGTACGCAGAGAAATTATTAAATGGTAAAAGAGGCTCTATAGTCGCAATAGAGCCTGAAACGGGAGAGATTCTTGCCATTGTTTCTTCTCCTTTCTATTCTGGGAATAGCCTGACAGGGAAGAGACGAGGTTTGGTTTATGATAGTCTTCGGTTACATTCTTGGAAACCTCTATACAACAGGGCACTGAGAGGAACATATAGACCGGGATCTATTTTTAAGATGGTTCAAGGTCTTATCGCTTTAGACGAAGGGGTGATTTCCACATCTACCGTTATTGAATGCGACCGTTCCATCATAGGATGCCACGGCCCTCACACAGCAGATGATCTCACAAATGCAATTACCCACTCATGTAATCCCTACTTTTATGAAGTAATGAGACGTGTAGTTCAAAGAGGTAAAAGTGAGAATAAATTGGAAGATGCGTCTTTGGGACTTTCAAATTGGAATCTAAGGATTAAAGAATTCGGGTTTGGAACAAATCTAGGAGGACACATTCCAGGAACACGTATGGGGTCAGTTCCAAATTCTGAATATTACGATGGGCTTTATGGAAAAAATCACTGGGGATATTCTACGATTTACTCAATTGCTATAGGTGAGGGAGAGCTTCTGACTACCCCACTACAAATTGCAAATCTTGCTGCTATTATTGCAAACCGTGGTTATTTCAGAGAACCACATCCAGTTAGAGATATCGGGGGGTTAGGTAAACCGGAGGGTTTAGATTCTTTACACAACATGAGCGTACCTTCTAGATACTTCGACCCTGTAGTTAATGCAATGCAAAATGTTATTGAAGACCCACACGGAACTGGATCTCGAGCAAGAGTAAATGGAATAACTATTTGTGGTAAAACTGGCACTGTCCAAAACGGAGATTTAGAAGATCACAGCGTATTCATGGCATTTGCTCCTCGTGATAACCCTCAAATTGCATTGAGTGTGTACGTAGAATACGCGGGTTCGGGAGGTGATTGGGCTGCACCTATTGCGGGCTTGCTAATAGAAAAATATCTCAACGACACCGTGGCTAACCTTGCTAGAGAGGAGCGTGTTATAACTTTCGAATATGAGTAGTCGGAAATATTCCATCTTCAAAAACTTCGATTGGACTACTCTGTCTATAGTGGCACTTATGATGTTTTTCGGGTGGATTAATATCATTAGCGCAACTTCTAATATTGAAATCGTCGAGTGGCTCGATTGGAGTGGGAAGGGAGGAAAGCAATTAATGTGGATTTTTATTTGTTCGGGTTTGGGCTATTTAATTTTAAATATTGAAAGTGACTTCTTTATTAGAACGTCAGTGCTTCAATACATTTTTACATTAATTCTACTTGTTGCTGTGCTTATTGTGGGGAAGAAAATTGGGGGTGCACGTTCTTGGTTTTCGCTAGGGAGTTTCAGTTTACAACCGAGTGAATTTGCGAAACCCACCACTGCATTATTACTCGCATGGTATCTCTCTCGTGACTCCACCAAATGGAGGAGCCTCAAAGTCCGAGTTATTTCCTTTCTAATTATCGGCCTCCCAGCCCTACTTATACTACTTCAACCCGACGCCGGAACGGTTATCGTTTTCGCCGGATTCATTTTCGTCTTCTATCGAGAGGGGCTTAGTGGAAACGTTCTAATCGTGGGATTCGCAAGTCTCATCATTGCAATTACAACCATTCTAATTGGAGTGACTAACGTGCACTATCCTTACTTAGGCTTAAAATCAGGTATAGGAATGTTCTGGATTTTATGGGTAATCGTAGGAGCAGGAGCTATTTATTTGGTACGAGAACTTACCGTTCCTAGGAAGAGGGCATACCTAACACGTTGGGGAATAGCAAGTATTATTTGGGGGCTGCTCATTTCAATAGGGCTTCACATGGGAATGGAAAATGTGCTTAAGTCTCACCAGCGTGAACGTATTCACGTGCTGTTCGGAATTGATGTAAACAACCCCGATGCTGACTACAATATAAGACACGCGAAAGCAGCGATAGGGAGTGGTGGACTCTCAGGTAAGGGTTGGATGCATGGTCCTATGACCGCATATAGTTTCGTTCCTGAACAAGAAACGGATTTTATCTTTTGTACCGTAGGTGAAGAATGGGGCTTCCTGGGCAGCTCTATTGTAGTTCTTCTTTTCACCTTCCTGATTCTTAGGATAATTTTCATAGCAGAACGGCAACGGTCCAAATTCACACGGATATATGCATATGGAGTAGCGAGCATTCTATTCATGCACCTTCTTGTCAATATAGGTATGGTGCTAGGCCTCGCTCCCGTAATCGGAATCCCTCTCCCCTTCTTTAGCTACGGAGGTTCTTCATTATTAGGTTTCACTTTCCTTATAGCTGTGCTTCTTAAGCTAGATAGTGAGCGTTTCAGCATCTTGAGGTAGGTATTCATGGGCCAAAAACTGATATTCGTCGAACTTTATCGATAATTCATTTTGATTTTCGAATTTTCTGTCTCATCTTTGTTTCATGCTAACTGCACTAAATACATGTTGTTGTTGTTGTCCCCCCCAAGGAGGCAACCCTGACCTGTGTGCGTGATAGCTAATTAAAATATAGACACGTAACCTTTAGGAGCCTCTGATCGTATCAGAGGCTCCTTTTTTATGCAAAAAAAATGACAGCTCCACTATTAGACCCACGACTACAAGCTCTTGAAGAACTCAGGTGGCATGTAGGTAATAGTCCGATGCATGCGATGCTGAGGCTCTCACCTAAACCAGGTGTTGAGATTCATGCGAAATTGGAATGGCAACAATTCGGCGGAAGTGTAAAAGCTCGCCCAGCCTTTAACATCATTCACGATGCTGTAGTTTCTGGTGCATTACGAGGGAAGCGACTTCTCGATGCATCTTCTGGAAATACCGGTATTGCTTATGCAATATTTGCAGCAGCAGCGGGAATACCTATGACCCTTTGTCTTCCTGAAAATGCGTCAAAGGAGAGGAAGCACATACTCAAAGCTCTCGGAGTAGATTTAATTCTCACAAGTCCTTATGAAGGAACTGATGGAGCTCAGGGAGTAACAAGAGATCTAGTAAGGAAGGATCCAGGCAAATATTGCTACGTTGACCAATACGGAAATGAAGCAAATTGGAAGGCTCATTACTATGGGACGGGATTAGAAATTTGGCATGAAACCGCAGGTCGAGTTACTCACTTTATCGCGGGACTAGGTACTACTGGAACTTTTATGGGAACAGGACGTAGACTCAAAGAATTAAACCCAAACATTAAACTCATCGCCTTGCAACCTGAAACAGCACTACACGGATTAGAAGGGTGGAAACATCTTGAAACTGCTCGAGTACCTGAGATTTATGATGCAGGTGTTCCTGATGAAATGAGATTCATGGATACTGAAAGTAGTTATGAAATGATGAAACGAGCGGCGCGCGAAGAAGGCTTAGTATTAAGCCCATCATCAGCGGCAAACCTCGCTGCTGCAGTTAAACTAGCGGAAGAAATTGACGAAGGTGTTATCGTAACTGTTCTCGCAGACGATGCTACTAAGTACAGTGAAGTAATAAACCACGTTTTCGGTAAAAGCGGCGCAAGAATCTAATCGATTTAAATTAAGAACACACACTGGAATGAACAATCAATTTTTACCTCTGAATGTAGCCGAATCGGCAATGACGGAAATGAGGAGCCATGGAGAGGACGCATTCCCAAACGAGTGTTGTGGATTTTTCTATGGCGAAGAAACTGATTCCGAACGAATCGTAACTCTAGCGAAACGTATAGAAAATGTAAAAGAGGGAGACCAAAGACGACGTTTCGAAATATCTGGGAAAGACTATCTCGCAGCAGAGCGATTTGCGGCCCGTGAAGGCCTCTCGCTACTCGGGATTTACCACAGTCACCCTGTACACCCTGCTATTCCTAGCGAACACGACCTAGCAGTTGCTATGCCTTGGTTTTCATACATCATAGTTAGTGTTGAGCCTACTGGTGTAGATCACGTGCGGTCTTGGCAATTAACGCCAGATAGGGAGTTCGCGGAAGAGCGAATTGTGGAGAGTAAATAAATAGAATTAAACAACGTATACAGAATTATAAAAAATCATCAAAATGGCAACTCTTATTATACCCACTCCATTACGAAAATTTACAGAAGGAGAATCTATCTACACCGCCTCTGCATCTAACGTAAAAGAACTTCTCGTAGCTCTTTACACATCTCATGATGGCATAAAAAAACACCTATTCGATGATGAAGGAGAGCTTCGAAGCTTTATCCGAGTCTATCTCGGTGACGAAGATATTAACGAGCTCGAAGGGGTAAATACAAAGCTCGAAGACAGAGACGAAGTAAGTATTATTCCTGCCATTGCTGGAGGATCTAAATAATTAACGACATGTCGCATCACGATATTACATTTTCAAAAGAGGAGCTGGAGCGTTATAGCAGACACCTTATTATTCCGGAATTCAATATAGAAGGCCAAAAGAAGCTTAAAGCCTCTAGCGTACTCGTAATAGGGTCGGGGGGACTTGGCAGTCCGCTTCTATTGTACTTAGCTGCGGCTGGTGTCGGACGAATAGGAATTGTCGATTTCGATACTGTAGATGCATCGAATCTTCAACGGCAAGTTCTGTTTGGGGTTCAAGATGTGGGTGTCTCAAAAGCCGTAGCGGCAGAGAAAAGACTTTCCTCATTAAATCCACATATCACTATTGAGGTTCACGATACTATGTTTACAGTAGATAATGCTCGTGAACTTGTGAAACAGTATGACGTTGTAGCTGATGGAACGGATAATTTCCCTACACGCTACCTTGTTAATGATGTGTGTGTTCTTGAAGACAAGGTAAATGTTTATGCAAGTATTTTCAGATTTGAAGGTCAAGCTTCAGTCTTTAATGAACTCCTCGCTGATGGAACTCGCGGCCCTAATTATAGAGACCTTTTCCCTTCCCCACCACCACCAGGACTAGTCCCAAGTTGTGCAGAAGGAGGAGTAATAGGAGTTCTTCCTGGGATTCTAGGATCTATTCAAGCTTTAGAAGTTCTAAAAGTAATTTCTGGAGTGGGAGATACACTAAGCGGAAGGCTTTTCCTCTTCGACGCAACCGCCTTTACTACTCGAATCTTAAAGATTCGGAAAAATAAAAACAACCCTCTAAACGGAGAGAACCCCACCCAAACCGAGCTTATCAATTACGATCAGTTCTGTGGAATAGGTATGGCTTCAGAGCAACCAAGAGAGGTAGCAGAAATCAGCGTACTTGAATACGATCAGTGGAGAAAAGACGGTAAAGAGCACGTACTTATTGACGTTAGAGAACCTTACGAATATGGTATCGCAGAAATGGGAGGCACCTTGATCCCTCTCGCAACTGTTCTTGAGAGCACAGACAGAATCCCTAAGGATATCCCTGTCGTGGTACAGTGCAGATCCGGATCCAGAAGTGCAACAGCTATTCGTGAACTCGAAGACACTCACGGTTACACGAACTTAATAAACTTAAAGGGAGGAATACTTGATTGGCAAGAAGCGGTACAGCCTGAACTTGCTAGATATTAAATCTTAAATAGAAAAACGATAATACATAGAAAGAAAACGAAATAGGTAAAAAAACAGCGGAATTGAAATCCCGTGATTCAACAGTTAAAGCCCGAGGAGAACTTCCTCGGGTTTTTTTCCGTTAAATATTAACCTCTCAGGATTTTCTAACATTTCCTTAATCATGTACAAGAAACTTACGCTTTCCTTTCCATCGACGATCCTATGATCGTAGCTCAAAGCAACGAACATTATAGGTCTTATTTCAACTTTACCGTTTACTGCAACAGGTCGCTCCACGATATTGTGCATTCCTAAAATAGCACTTTGAGGAGGGTTGATAATCGGAGTTGATAACATTGACCCGAAAACTCCACCGTTAGTAATTGTGAAAGTCCCGCCTTGCATTTCGTCTATAGTAAGTTCTCCATCACGAGCCCGAATAGCGAGACGTTTTATCTCACTTTCTATCTCAGCTAGAGACATCATCTCAGCATTGCGAACCACAGGCACCATTAAGCCTTTCGGTGAACTCACTGCGATACAGATATCTGCATAGTCGTGGAAGATTGCATCCTTCCCGTCAATCATAGCGTTTACACCTGGATACTCCGCTAACGCGATAGTTACAGCCTTCGTAAAGAAGCCCATAAACCCAAGTCCCACTCCCTTCTCGTCTTTAAACTTCTGCTTATACTTTTTACGAAGATCCATTATCGGCTTCATATCCACTTCGTTAAAAGTGGTGAGCATAGCCGTGTCATTTTTCACTCCTACAAGGCGTTCTGCAACCTTCCTTCTGAGCATAGACATGCGTTCGCGACGAACCTCTCTCCCACCCGTAAATCCAGATTTTGACAATGCCGCAGAAGGGTCGAACCCTGCTGCCATAGCTAAAATAACATCTTGCTTTAAGACTCGCCCATCACGGCCAGAGCCTTTAATCGCACCATCCGTAATTCCTTTGTCAGCCATCATCTTCTTCGCAGCTGGAGAAGCGTGACCTTCAGCATAGCTTCCAGTAGAAGTCGAAAGAGTAGGGGTTGTTGGAGATGGTTCAGGTGCCGAAGCGGCAACCGGAACTGGTGTTGGAGCAGCATTTGATTTAGGTGCCGCTGGTGTAGAGGGAGCTGACCCTGCCGGTCTTTCTGCGTCAGTATCGATGAGGCAACAAACATCTCCCACAGGAACGACGTCGCCTTCCTCTACTTTTAGAGTTATAATTCCGGCTTGTTCAGCTGGTAATTCTAATGTAGCCTTGTCAGAATCAACTTCGGCAATAGCTTGGTCTTTTTCGACGTAGTCACCATCGCTAACTAACCAAGCAGCGATTTCCACTTCTGATATGCTTTCTCCCGGTGAAGGGACTTTCATTTCAAGTATCGGCATAATTCAATAGATATTTAGTGGGCGTATTTAAGAACGGCATCGAGGATGGCGCGATGTCTACGAGCATAGATAAGGGATGATCCTGAAGCAGGCGTTCCACTTGCGGGTCGAGTAATTGCATTATCCAAATCTCCTTTGTAATGCATCGAAATGAATGGCCAAGCTCCCATATTTCTAGGTTCTTCTTGAAGCCAAACCACTTTCGCTTTCTTTCCGTAGCGATTTACTATCGAATCGATAGCTTTTTCTGGGAACGGGTGGAGTTGCTCAACTCGAACTAGAGCGATGTTGTTCGTTTTTTTAGAATCGAGGTCTTCGAATTTTTCGAGGACATCGTAATAGATTTTCCCCGAGCATAGAATGACAGTATCGACCTTCTTAGCCGAAGCGGGCTTGGAGGTGCGAGGGTCGTCAATTACTTCGTGGAATTTTCCACTAGCAAGTTCGCTAACTGTCGAGACCGCTTTAGGGTAGCGAAGTAGTTTTTTCGGAGTGAATACCACGAGAGGTTTACGGAAAGGTCTGATAACCTGACGACGTAAAAGGTGGAACATTTGAGCTGGAGTCGTGCAGTTAGCGATAATAATATTTTCGCCAGATCCTAGAGTGAGAAATCTTTCTAGACGACCTGAACTATGCTCAGAGCCCATACCTTCATAACCGTGCGGTAATAGAAGAGTAAGACCATTCATAGTACGCCACTTGTCTTCAGTCGCACATAAAAATTGATCCCAAATTATCTGCGCTCCGTTATTGAAATCTCCGAACTGAGCTTCCCAAATCGTTAATCCATTAGGACGAGCGAATGCGTAACCGAAATCGAATCCAGCAACTGCATATTCCGAGAGAAGCGAGTTGTATATACTGAGCTCTGCTTGGTCTATTTGAATATTATTGAGCGGTATTATTTCCTCCTCGTTTTCCTCAGTTTTAAGTACTGCATGACGATGAGAGAAAGTACCCCTTTCGACATCTTGACCACTTATCCTCACAGGATGTCCTTCCACTAGAAGGGTGCCGTAAGCTAGAATCTCTGCCATTCCCCAATCTAGATTATCGGAGTCGAGCATTTTACGTCTGTCATTAAGAAGTTTCGTAACCTTTCTGAAAAACTTCTTCCCTTCTGGAACCGTGCTAATAGAAATACCTATTTCCATCAACTTCTTAGTAGGAAATTTCGTGTCAGGTGATGTTGTAAGTTCCTTTTGTGTTGCGGGGCGATATTCTTTCCAAATCTCTGATAGGAAGTCCTCAACTTTGTTAGTGACTTTCTGTTTTGCGATTGTGAGACCGCCTTCCATTTGGTCTATTTGAGACTGCTTCAAATTAGCACCTTCCTCAGCTGTCAAAATTCCAGATGAAATGAGTTGAGCCAAGTAAAGCTCATAAGGAGAGGGGTGGGCGGCTATGGCTTTGTAAAGCTTCGGCTGAGTAAATTTAGGTTCATCACCTTCATTATGACCGTACTTTCTATAACCCAGAAGGTCGATAAACACATCTCTGTGGAAGGTCTGACGATAGGTTAAAGCAATCCTCATCACCTGTACTACTGCCTCAGGGTCGTCAGCATTTACGTGGAAAATAAGACTCTGAGTCACCTTGCCTACATCTGTACAGTAAGTTGAAGTTCTTGCGTCGAGGTAATTAGTGGTAAAACCGATTTGGTTATTTACTACGATATGAATTGTACCACCAGTCCTGTAACCGTCTAGACCAGCCATTTGGGTTATTTCATAAACAACACCTTGGCCAGCTATAGCAGCATCTCCATGAACCAAAATTGGAAGTACCGCTTTTTCATCTCCTCCCCTTTCATCAATCCTTGCACGACATATACCCAGCACCACTGGATCAACTGCTTCAAGGTGAGATGGATTAGGAGCAAGTGTAATATGGATTTCTTTTCCTGAATCAGCTTTCTGGGTGCGGGAATAACCTAGGTGGTACTTTACGTCACCCTCGAAATTATCATCGCCCTCGTAATCCTTGCCTTGAAATTCGCTGAAAATATTATTGTAAGACTTACCTAAGATGTGTGCTAGAGTGCTCAACCTCCCCCTATGCGCCATTCCTATGACGACCTCTTTAACCCCGTTCTCAGTACCGAACTCGATAAGAGTGTCAAGAGCTGGAATAAGTGATTCACCACCTTCGAGGGAGAAACGCTTTTGGCCTACAAATTTCTTCTGAAGAAACTCCTCAAATAAAGTCGCTTGACTGATTTTCTTCAGAATATGCAAGCGCTCATCTGTATCGAATTTCTTGCGCTTCGCGAGCTCGATATTTTTGCGAATCCAATCCACGCGCTTCGGTTCACGGATGTACATATACTCTGTACTGATGCTGTGACAGTATGTTTCTTCGAGGTGAGATATAATCTCTTTCAAAGAAATTGGTCCCAAACCTATCTCATTTCCCGCCTGAAAAACTATCCCTAAATCCGAATTCTCTAATCCGTAATTCTCTAGTGCAAGGTCGGGCGAGTATGTACGACGTGTGCGAACAGGGTTCGTTAAAGTAAACAAGTGACCTCGTGTTCTATATCCATGAATTAGGTCTAGAACCTTGAATTCTTTGAGGGTTTGTGGGGAAGCGGCATCGTCACCGTAATGAGAGTTTGCTAAATCAAATCCTGCGAAAAATAGTCGCCAAGAGCGATCTACAGATTCTGGGTTGTTGAGGTATTGGGCGTATAAAGCGTCCAATTGCTTAGGCTCAACATTGTTTAAAAACGATAAAGGATCCACGCTATAGTATTAGGTCTAAATGCCGGTGTGCAAAGTTACATATCTTCAATCGATATCTAATCAAATTTTCTTTCTATTTGGAGTGTCCTTCCTTGAAAAAGTCAATCGGGTAATTACCTTCATCTCAGCTCTTTGAATTGAGAGTTCCGCTAGTTTTACGGCACTTTCTTCAATGGTTTCTAAGCCTAGAGCTTCCGCAACTCTCTCTTCTGGGAGGTCTAATCTGTAAAACGAGGCTCGTAATCGTTCTGTGTCGTTAATTAATGCTCTATTGAGCCAAACCTCGAAATGCTCTTCCTGCTCGCTTTCATCTAGCTGGAAATCCTTTGCGATTTGGGATTTTACCGCTCGAACGAATTCGAGCTTGTCCATCCCTTCTGGTAGATTTTCCGAATGAAATTTCATGAAGTGCGTTCAGTAACAGAGCTTACGAAATTTTCGAAAAATTTATGATGAGTCGGAGTAAGATCTAGTCGATATAGGGCATTCAGGGCATCGTCGGCATACCCCATCATCTTTTCACGAGCCGCAATATCAGCTCCCGCATCGAGCATAGCCGAGGTGATTTGTGTAATTTTATCTGTGCTTTCTAGACCTCGTGTGAGATTTATGGGTAGCATACCTTTGGATTTCGTGTAAAGCCATAAAAATGTCTTCTTTTCCGAAATAATATCTCCCCCGACTTTTTTTCCCGTGATACTTTCATCACCAAAGGTGTCGAGTAGATCATCTTGGATTTGGAATGCAAGCCCTACCTTTTCACCGAACCTATACCAAATCTCAACTCTCTCCTTAGAAGCTCCTGAGGAAATAGCCCCCATCGCGCAGGAACACGCCAGTAAAACTGAGGTTTTCAGACGAATCATCTCCAGATAATTTTCTATAGTAACATCGTCCTGACTCTCGAATTCCATATCCAATTGCTGTCCTTCGCAAACTTCACGAGACGTTTTATTGTAGATTTTTAATATCTCAGCAAGGACATTTTCTTCTACGTCTTCTAGAGCAATGCTCGCAAGAGTAAACATCGCATCACCGCTTAATATCGCCGAGCTTTCACCATAAACTTCGTGCACCGTAGGCCTACCCCTTCTAAGCGGAGCGCCGTCCATAATATCATCGTGCATTAGAGTGAAGTTATGAAACAACTCCACTGCTATCGCTGCTGGCATAGCTTTTTCGAACGGTGCTCCTTCCGCCTTACATACAGACAAGGCAAGAAGTGGTCTAATTCGCTTCCCGTGAATCTTCAGTAAATAACGAATCGGAGCGTAAAGACCATCATCAGGGAACCTCGAAAGAAACTTTTCGAGTCCGCCACAGAATTTATCTTTCATTTTTCGCTAGTTGAGCGAGCAGATACTCTCCGTATCCACTCTTTCTAAGGGGCTCCGCTAAATCCTTTAGTTCCTCGTCATTAATGAATCCCATCCTCCACGCAATCTCCTCTATGCTGCCGATCTTAAGACCTTGTCTTTGTTCAATAACCTGTACGTACTGAGATGCAGCGTGCAGACTTTCGTGAGTACCCGTATCTAGCCAAGCCATAGTTCTGTCTAGCTTACTTACCTTAAGTTTTCCTCGCTCTAGATATGCCTTGTTTACATCTGTGATTTCATATTCTCCTCTCGCGCTAGGTTTTAAGTTCTTCGCTATCTCGATTACGTCGTTATCGTAAAAATAAAGACCTGGAATTGCGTAATTAGAGCGTGGGTTTGAAGGCTTTTCCTCAAGACTTAAAGCATTCCCCTCTGAATCGAAATCTACAACCCCATACCGTTCAGGGTCACGCACGTAGTAAGCGTAAATTAACGCCCCGTCAGTTGAAATGTTCGAACGCATCTGTCGCCCGAACTGATTTCCATGGAAAATATTATCGCCTAAAACTAGAGCGACATTGCTATCTCCTATGAATTTTTCTCCGATTACGAAAGCTTGAGCTAACCCGTTTGGTATTTCTTGAACGGCATATTCAAAAGTACATCCGAGCTGAGAGCCATCACCTAAAAGACGCTTGAACGCATCTGAATCCTCAGGAGTGGTGATGATCAGGATTTCACGAATCCCAGCGAGCATCAGCGTAGAAAGCGGATAGTAAATCATGGGCTTGTCGAAAACCGGCATGAGTTGTTTACTTACCGCTTTCGTTAAAGGCCAAAGCCTAGTTCCACTTCCTCCAGCTAGTATAATTCCTTTCATGACTTAGAATTTACCCTTCGTTTCACAATTTCTTCGTGATTTTCGTCACCTCTACCAGGAGCCTTTCCATACTCTATCCTTAACTCTTCTAATTCTATGTCCTCATCTTCATCAATGATCTGCATAAGAGGTTCCTGGAATGCTTTCGTCGTTACAAATTGTTCAAAGCTCAATAGTAGTGACGGGAGGAGTAACAAATTAGCGAACATCGCCACAAATAAAGTCACACTGACCAAAACCCCTAGAGACCTTGTCCCGTCAAATTCAGACATAGAAAACATCATAAACCCGCTGAAAAGGACTACAGAAGTGTACATCATGCTTACTCCTGTTTCTTCAACCGCTAAAATTACCGCTCTCTTGATATTCCAGTTCAGACGTTGTAATTCTTGCCTGTATTTGGCCAGGAAGTGAATCGTATCATCCACGGATATCCCGAATGCGATAGAGAAAACTAGAATTGTAGAAGGTTTAATAGGAATACCTACCCAACCCATCACCCCGGCAGTAAACAATAGCGGCATAATGTTAGGTAAAAGCGCAATAAATACCATCCTTACGGAGGTGAACAATAATGACATTACTAATGCTATCACAAGAATCGCGAGAGTGATACTAATTGCAAGGTTATTCACTAAATAGTGAGTTCCTTCGAGAAAGACTATACTCGTTCCTGTTAGGGTAACGTCGAATTTTTTTGGAGGGAAAATTGAATCAATCCTAGGTTGAATTTCATCCATTAGGGCATCCATTTCATAGGTGCCTATATCTGCTATTTGGGCTGAAATACGAGTGATGGTTTTCGAGGAATCTAGGAAATTACGTGTGACGCTTGTTGCATTTGCGCTACCATGTGCTTTCTCTTCAGTTCTTCGGGTATAGCCTCTAAGCTTCATTTTCTCTCTGGAAGAAATCGGCAAGCGATATCCCGATTTGTCACCGTTATTGAGAGCTTGCATGGCGAATTTCGTGGCATCCACCGCTGACATGCTTCGGCTAAACTCCGGATACTCAGCTAGTAGCTCCTGCATCCTTTCGATACGCTTTAAGTTCCCCAGAGATAGCGCCTCTCCTTCCTCACCAGAATCGATAAGCATCTCGAAAGGCATTACGCCGTTGAAATTTTCCTCTATCCAGTTTAAATCAGTAAGTACCCTGTCATGATCCGGCAAATCATCGACAATATTCCCTGTCGTCTTCATTTGCACCATCCCTGCAATAGAAAGTACTAAAATCCCAAGAGTAAATAGATATACAACCCCTCGTCTTTTCTGTACCAAATTCACAAATACTTGAACCACTTTGAAAACCCATTTGCGATCGAGATGTGAGGTTTGGCGTGGAGCTGGAGGCGGAAGAAGGGTAAGTAAAGCGGGGATAAGAGTAATGCTTATCACGAAGACCGCCATGATATTCAGAGCCGCTATAGTTCCGAAATGCTTCAAGATATCACTCTTCGTAAACATGAAAGTTGCAAACCCCATCGCGGTAGTGATGTTCGTCAGCAAAGTGGCGTTACCCACCTTAGTTATCATGCGCTGCAAAGCCATGGCCTTATTCCCGTGACGCTTGTATTCAGCGTGGTATTTATTGACCAGATATATGCAATTGGGGACTCCTATAACTATTATGAGCGGAGGTATAAGTGACATTAAGAGGGTTATGGGGAAGTCGAATAAAGCTATCGAGCCAGTAGACCAAACCACACCTATCGCGACCACACTCAAGCAAACTACTGCTGTAACGAAATTTCTAAAGAATAGAAGTAGAAGTAGAAACGTTACTAAAAGAGCTGCTCCGATAAACCAACCTATCTCACCTTTCACCTTGTTCGTCATTTGGATTCTAACGAAAGGCAATCCACTCATATAGACTTTCATCCCCGTTTCCTCACTCCATTTATCGGAAAGGGCTGTTATGTCTTCTACAACGGTTCCACGATTTTCCGAGTTAAACAAGCCTGGGTCTATAAAGACCATCATCAACGTTGCGTCTGATTTTTTCGAGAACAAAACACCGTCATAGAAAGGTAAATCTCTAACCTGAGCATATATTTCGTCCACCCTTTCTTGACTTAAAGCGGGCCCTCCCCTAGTTAAGTCCGAAGCTAGAGGCACGACTTTAAAAGTCGCATCTGAAGTGTCAATTTCGACCGTAAAAGCATGAGTTACACAAAAAACGGAGTCGATAATTACCGTTGACTTTCCATCCACTTCAACACGAACGTCCCTTATATCTTCCGCCAGATCGTACCAAGCTTGAAATCCCTCTGCGTCGAATATTTTCGAATCTTCCACCCCTATAACTAAGAGATTCCCCTCCGCTCCGAAGTGTTCTAAAAATCTTTCATGGTCGATAAACGTCGAGTCCGTTTCTGGGAGCAACCCCCCGAACTCATATACTAGTCTTAATTTAGGGATATACGATCCCATAAATACTGTTACCCCTCCAAGTGCAATCAGCACTAAAAAGCGGTACCGTAGAAGAAGTGAAGCTATTTTTGACCACATAAGCCCCGCAAAGAAACGACAGACAGGGGCTAGTTCGCTACCTTTGCTATCTATTCTTCAAACACAATATGGTTAATCTCCGTTAAGATCTAAGCTAATATGGAAACCTACGACGTAATTGTCATCGGAAGTGGCCCTGGAGGCTATGTCGCAGCCATCCGATCTGCACAACTTGGAAACCGCACGGCGCTTATCGAGAAGTACTCTACATTAGGAGGAACATGCTTAAATGTGGGATGTATTCCCTCAAAAGCTCTGCTCGATAGTTCCGAACATTATCATCAGGCGAAGGAGCAGTTTTCCACCCATGGGATCGGTGTAGGAACACTTTCTCTAGACTTCCCTCAGATGGTTAGTCGTAAGAACGATGTTGTAGGCCAAACCACAGCCGGCATCGATTTCCTCATGAAAAAAAATAACATCGATGTTCATCACGGACTCGGTGCTTTTGTAGATGCTCATACTATTTCTGTTACTCCTTCTAAGGAGAAAGCATACAATTTGGGAGCGAAAAATGTAATTATAGCGACTGGTTCTAAACCGAGCTCACTTCCTTTTATCGAAATCGATAAAAAGCGAGTCATTACTTCTACCGAAGCCTTATCTCTTGCGAAACTTCCGAAATCTATGGTCGTTATCGGTGGTGGTGTTATCGGTCTCGAACTAGGATCTGTATATGCACGTTTAGGTACGGAAGTTACCGTTATAGAGTACATGGATACGTTAATCCCGACCATGGATAGAACGCTGGGGAAAGAACTCCTTCGCTCCCTAAAAAAGATCGGAATGAAATTCCATCTTAAAACCGGAGTAAAAGAGGTCAAGGCTGCAGGACGAAGCGTAACTATAAAGGCCGACAATAAAAAGGGCGAAGAACTTACGTTTAAAGCAGAATACTGCCTCGTGAGTGTAGGGCGCAAGCCATTTACAGGAGGGCTTAACCTCGACGCGGCCGGCATCACCCCCGACGAGCGGGGAATGATCCCTGTCGATGGAAACCTACGCACTTCGCAACCCCATATCTACGCTATCGGCGACGTAATAAAAGGCGCTATGCTCGCTCACAAGGCGGAAGAAGAAGGAGTTTTCGTTGCAGAAACTATCAACGGCGAACATCCACACATAGACTACAACCTCATCCCGGGAGTAGTTTACACTTGGCCTGAAGTAGCATCCGTAGGCCGCTCCGAGGAGCAATTAAAAGGCGATAACGTGAATTACAAAGTCGGTTCTTTCCCTTTCAAAGCAAGTGGTCGAGCTCGCGCTAGTATGGATACTGACGGACAAGTAAAAGTCCTCGCTCACGCCGATACAGATGAAATCCTTGGAGTTCATATGATAGGCCCACGTGCCGCAGATATGATAGCCGAAGCCGTCGTTGCTATGGAGTTCCGAGCATCTGCCGAAGACATCGCTCGTATGAGTCACGCCCATCCTACTTTCACGGAAGCCATAAAAGAAGCCGCCCTTGCAGCTACTGGCGATCGTGCTATCCACGTTTAAGTGTTTCTGTAAATTTAAGTTTTTTATAAAAATCCCATCCTGAAAAGTGCACGTCCCCGATTTATCTTCCCTTTGCGAAAGTGAATCTCACGTAGTACTACTATTCGATTCTAGCCATCATGCTACCTCGTATCTAGCTCTAGGATGTAATCGCGAACTCGTTTACGATAGTCCTGAGTCGGGAATCCTCGAAGCTCTCGAGGCTTTTACTAAAAAGGGGAAATCGTGGACTTTCGGATGGCTAGGCTATGATCTCAAAAACGAAATCGAGCGTCTCGAGACTCGCGCCCCTTCACCCCTCGCCCATCCCGTTTTAGCTTGGTGGGAACCAGAAATCGTCATAAAGTTCTCCTATTCCGGATATGAAGTTATCCAAGGCGACCCCAACGACCCTCGTACCCTCGAAGCTCTTTCGTCGCTAGAATCTCAAGAACGAAAAAACGTATATCCCGAGGGGGGGAACGAAAACGAAATGGTTTGGTCTTGGAAGAAAGACGAATATCTCAAGGCGTTCCACGAAGTCAAGTCCCTCATAAAAAACGGCGACGTGTACGAGCTCAACCTCTGCATGCCCCTCAAAGGGCGCGCCCCCTCCTCTTCCAGCTGGCCCCTTTTCACGCGCCTCGAATCTCTCACCCGCGCCCCCTTCAGCGCGTACCTGCAGTGCGGCCCACACCGAATCATGAGCGGCAGCCCCGAGCGATTTCTAAAAAAAACGGGGTCCCGACTCCTTTCGCAACCCATCAAAGGCACGATCCGTCGCGGCCTCACCTCCGAAGAAGACCTTTCCCTAGCTCGTGAGCTCCAGTCCAGTGAAAAAGAACGTGCCGAGAACGTTATGATAGTCGATCTCGTCCGCAACGACCTCAGCCGTGTCGCTCAAAAGGCGACCGTCGAAGTCACGGAACTCTGTGCCATCCACTCTTTCTCCACTGTACACCAAATGGTTTCCTCCATCCAATGTCAACTCGCCCCCGACAAAGGTCTCGCCTCCATCCTACACGCCACTTTCCCCATGGGATCTATGACTGGAGCCCCTAAGATCGCCGCCATGAAGCACATCGACCGCCTAGAACTAGAGGGGCGTGGCTCCTATTCCGGCTCCGCAGGCTATATCGACCCCTCAGGCGATTTCGACCTCAACGTCCTAATCCGCTCCCTTTTCCATAACGTTTCGCAGGAGGGCATTAACGTTTCGCAGGAGGGCATTAACGAGACGAACCTCGTATCCAATGTCGGTGGCGCCATCACCTCCCTTAGCGACGGAGAATTAGAATATCAAGAATGCCTGTTAAAAGCTGAATCTGTAATTAAAGCGGTGGTTTAGATTGTTTTGCTTCTTTCAGAAGTTCCATTAATTCCGCTACTTCGTTTTGATCTTTTTTTTAAATCCTTGATGTACTTTGAAAATGACATGAAGTTTTGCTGATTGTCTGGCAATTACAACAAGTATAATTTCACCAATAGCATAAAGAAAATATTTACCGAATTTATTTTCAGTCAGCCTTTTTTCTCTTGTTACTTAGTCGTTAGCTAGGAAATTAATCTCGGTTTTCCGTGCTGTGTGGAATGAAGCACAACGGTCAATTATATGCGGAATGCCACTCTATCGGGATAGCCTTCCATATACAAAGTGTTAGCAAAAGCTCATTAAATTTTTAATCACCTTCTGGTTTACTGTTTGCCCATTTTCAAGTCCTATACTGATGTAATATAAACCAAGCTTATTGCACTTGCCACTTGAACACAGCATAGAAGTAACAGTTTTTTCTTAAACATATTTAATTTGTCTTTTTTGCTGTTATCGTAAAATCTAGCTCATTAACAGTTAATGATATGACTTTATCTTCTTCAAGCGTAAAACTAATTTCTACAGAAGGCATATAGTTATAGCTAAATTTATTGTTAGATTTTAAATATAAACTACCTCCGTATGAACCAAGTCTACCAAGACAAATATTATCTTGCATATTCCTCTTTATACTGAATCCATCAAGTTCTCCATCTCCATAAATATAATCACCTAAATATTTTTCAGAGTCCGAAACACTTAACGTTTTATGCTTTGGTTTTAAATCAGCATTACCAAGTTCTTCCAAATAATCAATAAGTTTTTTAGAGTTATTTTGCTGTTTTAGAGTTAAATCATCAGAACGTAATCCATTTTTTGCGTGTTGCAGAAGTGTTATTCCGTGGGGACCTAATATTTCTGGAATTGAAGGTTGCGCTTGAATTATAGATTTAACAGTTTCATATTCGCCAAGCATTGCAAAAGTAAAAACATCTGGTCTTGCTCCTTTGCTCATTAAAAATGATACAATATCTCTTCTTCCAACGTGAGAAGCTGCTCCTATTGCTGTTTCCCAATCTCCAAAACCCCAATCCCAAGTTGCTCTTGACAATTCTGGCCGTTTATTAAGTAGTTTTTTTAATTTTTCTAAATTAAAGTGAGATGCTCCTACGACAGTTGAAACAATTTCATTATCTATTGATGGGTAATTTAAAGATAATGACTCTGTTGTAGTAAAAAAAGAAGCAATACTATTTGAGTTTTTAGAAAAAACTATATTAGGAATAGATACTGCTAACAACCCGAGCGCAGAACTTTTAATCACTGCTCTTCTTGAAACATTTTTTGATGACATAATTTATTATTTAATTCTCATTCGATTGTTGCGCTTGTTGTGCTCCAGTTCAGCCAAACCTAATTCTTCTAATAGTGGAGGTATATACATTCCAACCCTACCTCTCAATCCTTTTTTAAGTCCGTACCAACCTCCAATTGGGTTGTTTTCTGAACGTCCCCAATGTTCAACTGTGTTTTCTTTAGTTTCAGCTTTTTCGTCTTTACTTCCTAAAAGTATCCAATCACCGTGTTGCTTTAACATTTCAGTCATATCATTTATAACTCTTGCATCATAATGAAGAATTGTTTTACCAACTGTGCAAACAATAATTTCTTTACCATCTTTTTCATCAATGTACATTTCGTATTCTGATGATAGAGGTGGAGTTTTAAGTTTCCAAGGGTTTTCTTTCGTTCGTTTTTCCATTTTATTTTGTGGAGTTGATTTTTTCTGCCTCTTTTTTAAAGTCATTTGCAAACTGTTGAAACATTTCGTCAAATGGTGGGATGTACTTTGCATACATTGGAAACATTAATCCTCCAATTTTTTCGGACATCGTGAAAGTAACTACTCTTTTGTTTTCTTCAATGGTATAAATTCTATTACCTTTCCTATCTCCCCAAACCATTCTTTTGTTTGGCTCAAATTCTTTTATTTTTAACTTGAAAGTTCGTTTTTCGTCCAAAATGGATTTAAGTTTAATTTTTCCTCCCTTTACAATTTGACCTTCAATTGAGGTAACTGTTGAATTCCAGTTAGGGAAATTAGAAGCGTCAGTTAATAATTTCCAAACAGTTTTAGCATCTGAATTTATTGTAATGCTAATTGCGGTTTCTCTACTAAATGTTTTCTTTATTGTTGTTGCTTTTCCGTTTTGAGCAGAAATATTAATTGATGTCATCAATAATAGTATTAAAATGTATTTCATATTTATTTTTGATGCCAAAATACTATGCCAAAAACTATAACTACTTTACATTTGTTAAGAAATTAGTGTTTTTCTTTATTTCCTCTAATTCTTGAAATAGTAACAGGTGATACTTGTAACATAGATGCAATGTCTTTTAATGGTGCAACTTCGATAAATTTTGGAAACATATATTCAATGTATTTGTAATTATCCGTAGCATCATTTGCTAGAAGATTAACAAATACATCAATTAATGTAACGTGTAATTTTTCTGTTAATAAAACTCCAAATAAAGCCCAATCATTACTCTCTTTATATAATCTCAAAAGATTTTCTCTTGAAATGCAGAGTGCTTTTGTGTTTTCATAAAATTGCAAACTAAACATTGACTTCTCGTTGCTTGTAAAACTTTTGTATTCAGTTACAAATGTTTTTTCGGGTTTCATCCATAGGGTTTGTTCATATACATTTTTGTCTATGTAGTAACATCTAATTACTGAGCTATTAGCAAAATATAAATATTCTGTAATCTTTCCTTTTTCGGAAATTATGTCTTTTGCTTTGTAAGATTTCTCTTCAAAATATTTTAGCCCGTTATTGAGTTCCTCTTTATTGAAGTTTGGGTGTATGCTCAATATTTCGTTTTTTATTTTTTCTGTCATTCGTCTTTTTTGTAGTTACACACAACGTTTTGAATATGGTGCGTTAGGCATTTCAATGCTCCAAATTTTCGGTTTTGCACTATGTTTATTTATTGCAATCATATTAAATTTCAGCACCGTCTGCCAAATGCACTATATTTTTTGTTGTACCCAGTTATCTTGATTTTTCGTATGCTTCTTTCATCCATTCCTTTAGTTCATTATCAATTTCATTTTTGTCCGATATTTTTACTCTATGTGTGCACATTGCACCAAAAGGTCCAGAGTTTTCAAGTCTTTCGGTTGTTGGCTTGTCTTTCAGTTTAAATCCCAAATCAATTCGTGTTTTTGTTGTTGGTTTTATTAATACAAATTGTCTCTTTCGTATAATACTTACGCTTCCTTTTTTAGGAATTATAGTAACATCAGTGCCTAAATTTTCGATAAACGATATTAGTTCATTATAAATTAGCAACAAATTTTCTTTTCCTTTATATTGAGTTTCAGTAAGGTCTTTTTCGGAAGTGTTTTCCTCTTTTGAAAGTGTCACAATAGTATTTGCGAAACCGTGTGTTACATTATGTTCAGTTTTTAAGTATTTAACTCCTTCAGAGTGTTTCGCAAATGACTTTTCCTTCAATAAAACTTTCCATTCGCCCAATGATTTCCCAGTTTTTTCGGGCATATTGTCAATCATTGTTTGCAGTGCTTTATCCATAATTTTAATGTTTTGTCTTTTCCCCAGTTTCTAAATAGTTTATTAGGTTCATTAATGACATTTCATTTGCTTGGATAAAATATTTCATCAATGAAAGATATTTTTCTGTGTTCTTATATCCAATTCCGTATGATTTAACGTTTGTTACTCCATTTTCTTTTTCTTCAAAATAGATGACATTGTAAAAGTCCTTTGCTTCTTTTTTCATGAATTCTGGAAAATTTTCTGTAATTTCTGCTTGAAGAGTTATTAGTCTTTTGGGAACGTAATTAATGATATGAGTAACGATAGTTGTATTATCTCCAATTTTTCCGTTAGCATTATAATTAGTCTTGATATATCCCCCAACTTTTAAATCAATTTCAGCAATTGCAACTGCCCAACTTTCCCAACCTTTTTTTGTTGTGTAAGCATTCCAGACTGAATCCAAAGGAACGTTTACAGTAAATTCCTGAATTAACACAATTTCATTGTTGTAAGTAGAGTCAATTGTTGAAACGATTCTGTTTTGTTTTACACTTGTTTCATTTTGTCCAAAAGCAACTGAAAAGGACAAAGCAAAAACAAGAACGACTGTCAAAATATTTATATTTATTATTCGATTCATATTCGTCTCTTTTTTAATTGGCTACAACGAGAGTCTGCGCACAAACTCATATTAACTTTAAAAATACCCTTTATTTTTGAATTTACTTAGGTTTAAGGCACTTAAAATTTACTTACACTTTTTTTATAAGGAATTGACTTAAATAAAAAAGGGGCTTAAAATGTCTTTATTTTCTTTAAATAGTCGCGAAAAATTGAAGACAAGCTCCTTTAGCTTGGTTTTTAAGTCATTTATCGAAAAAATGGACATGAGTCTCCTAAGATTGTAAACCGTCATCATAAGGTTGACCTCTGAAAGCACATTTTCTTTGCCTTTCATCAAAGTGAATGTAAATCCCCACTGCCTTTTTAGTGTGCCGAATTGGTGTTCTGTTATTTGTTGTCTAAGGCGATAATAATCGGGGTTGGATTCAACACGTTTTTGATTTTCCTCCAGAGCTTCTTGATAAATAGAACGCTCAATGAATCGACCGTTTTTGTTTTTAGTACATTGATCTCTTAGTGTACATTTTTTACATGCCTTTCGGTTCTTGTAGTGTTTTACTTTGTGTCCAGCTTTGTTATAAACAGTACCATTGGTTGCTAAAATTTCATTTGCAGGACAAGTGTAAAAATCTTTTTCCTTATTGTATTTAAAGATTTGCATATCAAACAATCCATTGTGCTGAGACGAATGGTCTTTAGGAGAAGAATAAGTGGTAATTCCATTTCTTGAACAAATATCAATGTGTTTTCCTGTGGTGTAACCTTTGTCAGTTATAACATCCATTTCAT
>NVXE01000013.1 GCA_002746975.1 Bacteroidota bacterium
TTGATGAGTGTGGAGTATGTGGAGGTACTGGCATCCCTGCTGGAGACTGTGACTGTAACGGCAACCAACTCGATGCTCTTGGAGTATGTGGAGGAGCTTGTGCAGCTGACGTCGATGGTAACGGAGTATGTGATAATGCTGAGATTCTAGGATGTATGGACTCTACCGCTTGTAACTACGATATGACTGCTACTCAAGACGACGGCTCTTGTGCTGTTGTTGATGAGTGTGGAGTATGTGGAGGTACTGGCATCCCTGCTGGAGACTGTGACTGTAACGGCAACCAACTAGATGCTCTTGGAGTATGTGGAGGAGCTTGTGCAGCTGACGTTGATGGTAACGGAGTATGTGATGACGCTGAGGTTCTAGGATGTATGGATTCTACTGCTTGTAACTACAACATGGCTGCTACTCAAGATGATGGTTCTTGTGCTGTCATTGATGAGTGTGGAGTATGTGGTGGGGCTGGCATAGCTGCTGGTGCATGTAACTGTGCGGGTGACATTCTTGACGCTCTAGGCGTATGTGGTGGTACTTGTACAGCTGACGTTGATGGTAACGGAATTTGTGATAATAATGATATCGCTGGTTGTACTGATTCTACAGCTTGTAACTACAATATGGCTGCAACTCAAGATAATGGTACTTGTGCTTTTCTTGATGCTCTAGGCGTGTGTGGTGGTTCTTGTACTGCTGATGTTGATGGTGATGGAATTTGTGATAATGTTGACCCATGTGTGGGTGTCTTAGATCAGTGTGGTGTTTGTAACGGTGACGGTACGTCATGTGAAGGATGTTTAGATCCTTTAGCTTGTGACTATAATCCGTCAGCGACTATTCAAGCAACTGTTCCAGGGTCTGTAGGATCATTATCTTTCGCTTGGACATCTCAAAGTAGTTGGTTTAGTGAGGTTAGCTTTGATGTTGATGGGGTGACTTACAATGGAAATGCAGCCCCAGTTTTATCTCTAGCTATTGGAACATACACCATTACTGGTTTTGATTCTTATGGGGATGGATGGAATGGAGGAGAGTTGACAATAACAGACGATTTCAGTGGTACATCTGTTGTGCTTATTGTTACAGCGTCTACTGCTTCTGTGGATATTGTTGTAACAGCCGGTTCTGCTTTGCTTTGTGACTACACTTCTTGTGCTGGTTGTACAGACTCTACTGCTTGTAACTATGATGCTACTTCAACAATTGAAGATGGCTCGTGTACTTATGAAGGTGTTCTTCTTGGATGTGATGGGCTTTGCTTAGACGGTGGAGTATACTACCAGTTCTCAATAACAGATGTATATTCTGATGGTATGTGTTGTGCTTATGGAAACGGTTCTTACAGCATTGTTGCTGGTGGAGTTGAGGTTGGTTTTGGTTCTGATTTTGGAGCTGGAGCTACTCACGAATTCTGTGCTCCTGCCGATGCTTGTATTCAAGTTATTTTCATTGCAGACAACTATCCGGGTGAGCAATCTTGGTCTTTATCTGCTGATGGTATTCAAATTGGTGGAGCTGGACTAGATGGTTCAACAGCTACTCATAACTTCGGTAATTGTATAGTTGGGTGTACAGATTCTACAGCATGTAACTACGATGCAACTGCTAACTTAGAAGATGGTACTTGTACTTATGCAGCTCAGTTTCTAAACTGTGATGGGTCTTGTCAAAATGATTCTGATGGTGATGGAGTATGTGACGAGTTAGAGATAGCTGGTTGTGTCGTTCCAGGTGCTTGTAACTATTCTACAGGCGTAACAGATCTAATACCTTGTGTCTACCCGGTACCAGGTTACCTATGTGATGGTACTTGTGATGGTGATATTGATGGTGATGGTATTTGCGATGCAAATGAGATTTTAGGATGTCAGGATGCAATAGCTTGTAACTATGACGCTTCCGCTACTGATGCAGGCACATGTGATTACACATCTTGCTTAGGTTGTACAGACTCGTTGGCTTGTAACTACAGTATGTCTGCAACCCAAGAGGATGGGTCGTGTGATTACTGTTCTTGTGATAATGCCGCTGGAGGCCAAAATGGATTTGGTTTACAATTAGAACAAGTTTCAACTGATGGAATCAATACTACATACAGAGTGTATGTTACAACTCCTGGTCCAACAGACTTTGTTTCATCAATATCGGGTGATATTTCTAACCCGTCATTCTTAAGAACAACAACCTCATTCTTCCAGAGTAATGTGGGAGGTCTTACTGCAGACTTAATAAATCCTTTATTCTTCACTCTATTCCCTGAATTACAAGTTGATAGCTGGTTGACGATTGGTATTGATCAAGCTCCTGTAGCAGGAGAAGGTTCTATTTCAACAGCTGTAGCTACTGGCGATACGTGGACTTCAGATTTCGAAAATGGAGGAAACCTTGAGCTAAATAGCTTTTTCGGCGGAAGTTGGTTCGCATTGAATAATGTTAATAATGGATTTGCTGGAGCAGACAATAGAGTACTTGTAGCTCAATTAACTACTGATGGTAACATCACAGGTTCTTTATACACGCAGATCTTCCCTAATGGAGATTCATCTCAGGAACTACTTTTAAACTTGTCTTTCGGTACTGTTGGATGTGGTTGTACAGATGTTAATGCATGTAACTACGATGCATCAGCTGTATACGACAATGGTTCTTGTGCAATACTTGATGAGTGTGGAGTTTGTGGAGGTTCGGGCATTGCTGCTGGAGCATGTAACTGTGCAGGAGATACTCTTGACGCTTTAGGCGTATGTGGAGGAGCTTGTACAGCTGACGTTGATGCAGATGGTATATGTGATGATGTTGACCCATGTGTTGGTCAATTAGATTCTTGTGGAGTATGTAATGGGCCTGGTGCCATTTATGACTGTGGATGTGCTCCAATTCCTGCTGGTGATTGTGACTGTAATGGAAATGTACTTGACGAGTGTGGAGTATGTGGAGGAACAGGAATAACTCCAGGTACATGTGATTGTTCTGGAACATTACCTGCTACTGGTTACGATTGTTTAGGTAACTGTCTAGTTGATACTGATGGTGATGGAGTATGTGATATGTTCGAAGTTCTAGGTTGTACAGATTCTACAGCTTGTAACTATGATGCTCTTGCCACAGATGAAGACGGCTCTTGTACTTACTTACAATTAACTGAGCTACCTGGTGGAGCTCCTGCTTGTGGTTTATTCTTTAGTGGATACGCTGAAGGTTCAGGTAACAATAAGTTCCTTGAGATTTACAACCCAACAGATGCTGCTATTGATTTAACAGCTTATGCTTTCCCTAGTGTGTCTAACGCACCAACAACTCCGGGTTCATACGAGTATTGGAATACATTCCCTGCTGGCGCAACAATTGCTGCTGGTGATGTTTATGTGATAGCTCACGGATCAGCGGATTCTTTAATACTTGCTCAAGCAGATCATTTCCATACTTATCTTTCAAATGGTGATGACGGATATATGCTAGTATTAGGAACAACTGCTTCATTTGTACAGATTGATGCTATCGGTGATTGGAATGGTGATCCAGGAAGTGGATGGGCTGTTGCAGGTACTGCAAATGGAACACAAAACCACTCTCTAATACGTAAATCGGATGTTAACAGCGGAAACGGTGGTGACTGGATTACTTCTGCAGGAACAGATGTGGTAAACTCTGAGTGGATTGTTCTTCCGATAAATGATTGGACAGGACTAGGATCTCACGATTTCACTGGAACCTGTACAGGAGCTGCTACTGCATATGTATATGACTGTAATGGAGCTTGTTTCAATGATGCTGATGGAGACGGAGTTTGTGACGAGTTAGAGATCGCTGGTTGTACAGATTCTGCTGCTTGTAACTACGACGCTTCTGCTACTGACGATGATGGTACTTGTGAGTCTCTTACATGCGCTGGTTGTACAGATGCAACGGCATGTAATTATGATGCAACTGCAACTATTGAAGATGGGTCTTGTTGGTATGCTGCTGCATTCCATAACTGTGATGGTTCTTGTATAAATGACTTGAACTTAAATGGAATATGTGATGAAGAAGAGATACAAGGTTGTATGTATATCGATGCATGTAACTACGATTCTTTAGCTAACGTGGAAGATGGTTCTTGTGACTTTGCATGTCTTACAGACGGATGTACTGATTCAACAGCAGTTAATTTCAACTCTGGTGCTAGTGTTGACGATGGTTCTTGTCTATTCATAGGTTGTATGGATGCTGGAGCACTTAACTACGACGCTGCTGCGAACTTGGATTGTGGTTGTCAGTATCCAGACGCTTGTCCTGGAGACTTCAACGGAGACAACGAGGTTGATGTAAGTGACTTACTTGACTTCTTCCAACTTTGGGGTAACGTATGTATATAAGACATTAAACTATATTTGAAAAGGGCTGCCATATGGCAGCCCTTTTTTTATACGAATACTTTTTATTGAATAAGCTAAATTTGCAATATGAAAGAGGAAGAAACATCTCCAAAGAGTGATAGAGATAGAATGCGTAAACAGTTAAACGAAACCCACAAATGGCCATGTGAGTTTATGTTCAAATTTGTGGTTCCAAATGCTAATGAAAATGAGGCTGCTTTAAGGGCCATTTTTGGAATAAAGGCTAGACTCAGTTTTCGTGAATCTAAAACAGGAAAATACAGATCATTTACAATAAAATGTCAAGTTGAAAATGCAGACGAAGTTTTTTCAAAGTATGAGGCTGCAGCAAAAATACCGGGAATTATCTCGTTATAATTGGTGAAAAACAGATGTGAAAATGAGAAGACTATTGCGAATTAATCTTTATTGATCATTTTCTATCACATATTTTCTGGCATATCAACTCCTAACAGTCCCATGCCTGTTTTAATCGCTTGACTACACAATGAACATAGAGCTAGGCGAGCAATTCGAAGGTCAGAATCTTCTTCCTTTAATATTGGATGGTCTTGATACCAACGACTATATGATTTAGTAATGTCGTAACATAGATTAGCGACAAGGGAAGGATCGTATGATCGAGCAGCCTCTTCAATTATTGTAGGTAGGGAGAGAGCGGTCATTAAAAGGTTGCGCTCTGTATTGTCTAAATGAACTGTAGAGGGAGTAACGAGGGTAGATACGTCTTCGATACCAGCATTGCGAAGTACAGAACGGGCACGTACGTAGTTAAATTGGATGTATGGCCCAGTATTTCCGATGAAGTCTATACTCCCTGCTGGATCGAACATCATCGATTTTCTAGGATCGACTTTAAGAAGGAAATACTTCAAGGCTCCATAGCCGACTTTTTTATAAAGATTGTCTCGTTCTGATGGTGGAATGTTATCGAGCTTACCAGCTTCAGAAGCGAGCTGAGCAGCAGAGGTCCTCATTTCTAATAATAAGTCGTCGGCATCGACAACTGTGCCTTCTCGCGATTTCATTTTACCCTCGGGAAGTTCGACCATGCCGTAAGAGAGGTGGTGACAGCGAGAAGCTTGTGGAAATCCAAGCTTTGATAGAATTTCAAATAGTACTTTGAAATGGTATTCCTGTTCGTTACCGACTGTGTATACTTGACGGTCTAATGAAGGGTAATCTTCAAAGCGCAGTATCGCAGTTCCGATATCTTGCGTCATATAAACAGCGGTGCCGTCTTTACGAAGTAGGAGTTTTTCGTCAAGACCTACATCCGAAAGGTCAACCCAAATAGAACTGTCTTCCCTTTGGGTAAAAACACCATCAGCAAGTCCTTTTTTCACAAGTGACTTGCCTATAAGGTAGGTGTCAGATTCGTAATAAAGTTTATCGAAATCAACTCCCATCTCTTTGTATGTAGACTCAAACCCATCGTAAACCCATCGATTCATAGTAGACCAAAGTGTTCTAACTTCTGAATCTCCTGCTTCCCATTTATGTAGTAAATCACGTGCAGCGAGTAGGATAGGGGCTTCAGATTTGGCAGTTTCCTCGTCCTTGCCTGTAGAGATTATTTCAGCGACTTCCTTTTTGTAAGCTTTATCGAATGCAACATAATATCGACCTACTAATTTATCTCCTTTTTCTCCAGTTGAAGTAGGTGTTTCATTATTCCCAAACAATTTCCATGCTACCATGGACTTACAAATATGAATTCCTCTATCGTTTATTATTTGCACTTTAATAACATCATGACCCGCAGCTTTTAGAATTTCAGAAACACTATATCCTAAAAAGTTATTTCTCAGATGACCTAGGTGAAGTGGTTTGTTAGTATTTGGGGAGCTATACTCAACCATAACTTGAGGTTTGCTTTTTGCGGCCTGAAGGCCAAAACACTCCTTTTCAGCTACAGCATCATTTAATGCTTTAGCCCAATAATTATCAGAAACACTTAAGTTTAGGAAACCTTTAACTATTTGAAAATTAGTTATGTTGTCGTCATTTTTGACAAGGTACATACCGATTTGCTCTCCTGTTAACTCAGGAGATTTTCCAGACAATCTAGTGAATGGAAATACAACCACAGTTCTGTCTCCTTCAAATTCAGATCGCGTGCTCTGAACTGAAATTTGTTTGGGTTCCGGTTTAGAGCCATATAAGTTATTACAAGCATCTGCAACAGATAGTGCGAGAATAGAATCGATTTTGAGCATAAGATCGTTTATGTTCTACTTGCTATTTAATCAAGTAAGGTAGGTGTACTTCTGCCATCATGCACCTGGCGGAACCTCCTCCACATGCCTCAATTACATCAAGTGGAAAAGAGATGATTTTACCGTATTTAGAAAGAGACTCAATTTGTGAATCAGTTAGAGATTTATGAGCTGATAAACTCATAATAATACGTGGAATGTCATCATTTTTTGAAGCAACTTCTAACATGTTGCCAGCGAAAAGAGAAATTTGGTATTCACTCAAAGCGATTATTTCTATATTATCCTTTAAAAGAGAATCGGTGATAATTTCCTTATCGTCCTGATTGTCAATGCTATCTAAACACACTGCAGCCCACCCCGAACCTATGCACATCATAACGTTAGTGTGGTAAATAGCTTCACGTGAATCGTTTATGGTTTGAAATGATTCAAAAACTACACCATCTAAGTTGAATGAATCACAAAACTGCTCAAACGCAATACGGTCAGTTCTAGGACTTATAGATGCGTATGCTTTTTTGTGGATACGATCTATAACAATACTTCCGGTACCTTCAAGAAAAACAGAATGTTCTTCAAACTCAGTGAAATCAACTATTTCATTAATAGTAAAGCCGATATTGTGTTCGAGGTCTAAAAGAATATCTTCTCTACGTTCAATTCGTCTGTTTCTTGCGAACATCGGATATAATCCTACTCTGCCATCAGAATGAAAGCTAACCCAGTTATTTGGAAAAAGTGAGTCGGGAGTGTCTGTATCAGGGGAGTCATCAAAAACAATTACATTGATGCCCTCAGATTTAAGTATGTCAACCATGTTATCAAACTCCTCTAACGCACAATCTTCAACATTCTCTGTAGAGAGTTTTTCTAATACACGTTGGTAGTAGTTATTTACAGCCGTTTCTTCATTCATCCGAAACGCTGAAGGTCGAATCATTAAGATATTTGAAGTTCGTTGTGATATCATGATATTCTTTTAAGAGGTAATGTGACACACCTCAGCAAACCTTCCATTTTTGCAGTCTCATTAAAAGGGGTTTCAAGAACATTATATCCCCAATTGTTTAATTGTTTATGAACTTCAGTAAATCCTTCACCTATTACAATTGTATTCGGATTTAGGCTGAATAAATTACAATGCATATTGTACATTGCTTCAGCATCGATTTCACAAATTTTATCTTTAAATTTTTCGCGAATCCATTCTATATCTTTATTTAACTTTAAACCTCCTGGATGAAAAAAGGCATTACCTCCACTCAGAGGACACAAGCAACAGTCAAGGTGAAGGGCATTAACACGTGGATCTAAATCTGATTTGTTTAATTGAAATCCTCTTACCTTTAGTTTAGGGAATTGTTCTTGCAACCAAACTAAAGCAGCTTTGTTAGTCCTTGAAGTCTTAAATGTACTAAAATCAGGTTCTTCACTATATCCAACCCAAATTTCATCATCCATTGGCATTATATCTCCACCCTCAAGTCTAACTTCTTTAGGTGGTACTAAAATGTTTGAAGTAGGTAATTCAGAACATAGATTACTAATACCTTTCCATTCAGGAATTCTATCTGTTATCATAGATGAACGAATAAACATATCATGAATCATCACACCTACATCTCGACAAAATACTTGGTTTAGATTATCTTGAACAACAGGTCTGAGTACTTGTACGCCGTTGTTTTCTAACAACTTAACTAAGCTATCTAATTCCTTTTGCACATTTGACCAAGTAGGATAAGTGCCTGATAGAATGTGTTCCCTAGACTTTGGGTCAACAGCACTTTCTGCGGTGGGATTTAACCCCCAAGACAAAGCTGTACCCACAATTACTTTATTGAGCGTATCCCATTCGTTTTTAATAAAGCAATTTGTTGGAGGCATATGTTAGTTTATTTAGTTTTCGTTAGTAGTACTTTTTTTAAACTCTCTAGATTGTCTTAATAAACCTAGCATAGTTTCTGACTTCATTAATTTATTACTAAAATCAGCTTTGTTAAAACCTTGAGGGAGGAAGCAGAAATGCAATGATTCTAGTGAGTCAAGTGGACTTAAAACGAAGATAGTAGAGTAAGTATTTGCATGCCAGTTTCTAATGAGTATTGTGTCGCCAAGCTCGTTTATTTCTTCGTAACTGTTATACTGAATATTATCACGACCAAATTTATCCTCAAGAAGAAATTTCATTCCAGCGGGGTTACCTTCGAAGTTGGGAAGGAAATCTTGATAATAATCAACATTATACCCAAGAATAGCTACCATTTGTTTTTCCTCAATAATCCAATTACTTGCAAATTGAATATCAGCCTTGTTAATTCGATTAATAAACCCATTTTCTCTCCAATGCTTAGTTTGTGCAAATTGCTTATTTAACATTGAAGTGTCATTAAACATATGTAATGGAAAATGATTTATATGAGTTTTCCAATCAGTAGAATCACCAGTGTTCATTGTATGCAAATAGGTGTATAGATCTTCTATGACTAAGTCCAAAGTATCCATTCCCATTTCAGATTTCAGAAGAGTTTCATTGATAGATACTTCCAATGGATCGCTACTCCAATCAAAGCCAGGTAAACCTGGATGAGGCTGTGTCACATGAAGATTTAAATTCTCTTTATGGTTATCTAAACATCCGACAGAAGATATCACCAAAGATGAAAATAAAAGCAATAGACCAAATGAGAAATGGTTTAATAAAATCGAAACTTTCATAACGCTAATATAGTTAGAAGCAAGGAAAATTGGTTAGGTTAAAGTCATAATCAAAATGAGAAGTCTTCCACGTTGCAACTCACTGTTTAATAGCTATGAAGATTAAAATTTTTAATAATTTGTTTTGATTTGTTTTGATTTTTTTTGATTTTCAAATGATTTTCAAATGATTTTCAGCAATTATTTTTGTCTGAATGCTATGCACTGAACCTAGAGCAAATTAAATTGAAGAAATAAACTTTACAAGGTCAGAGATGATTTTCGAGTTTGAAAACGTACTCCTAATATGTTCTTTACCACGCTTTGAAATAGAGGATGCAAGCTCTGGATTGTCAAGAAGAGTAACAATGTGTGATGCAAACTCATGAGAGGAGTCAGCAATTAATGCATGTTCTCCATTTACAAGGTCTAATCCACAAACCCCAATTTCAGTACTCACGGTGGGACGACCTGCAGACATACCTTCTACAGCTTTAACTCGCATTCCAGAACCGCTGTGAATAGGAATAGTCATTATACCGTCTCGGTTAAGAAATTCGGCAGCGCAGTCAACTTCACCGATTACTTCAATTCCATTTTCTTTGTCAGATATGAGTGTTCTAGGCATGTTGCGCCCCGCTAAAACAAGTTGAGCGTCGGGTTTTTCACTTCTAACCTTAGGCCAAACCTCTTCAACCAACCATTTAACACCTTGTATGTTAGGTTGCCAATCCATAGAGCCAAAGTGAAATATATGGTTAGGAGCCTTAGTTTGTAAAGTAGTTTGTTCTTCAAAAGTCATACCAAATGGAGAAACGTGAATGGGAATAGTTGCACCTACATTACGAAAGATAGTTGCATCTTCTTTTGTGATAGGGATTAAAGCATCGAAATCATTAATCTTAACAGATTCATATTCCTTTAGTTGTTTTGTTAACGTTGAAAGGTATAATTTTCTAAATCCCAGTTTTGACTCATCAACTAAACCTTGCCAAATTCGATGTTCGACATTGTGGGCTCTCAAGAGCAATATCGCATCACTAAACCGACGAATAGAAGGTGCGTATGAAGACATAAATAATGATTCTAAAATCACAACATCAAACACCTCTTTACTCAAAATCTCTTCGAGAACTCTTTCAAAGTCAGGTGCGTGAAATCGTCCAATATGATAACTCTCACCTGTAATTAAATGACTCAAGGCATCTACAATATTAAGCGTAGTATCAATCTCCACAGCTTTATATCTCGTTGAAGCAACATAAGTTGGGTCTAAAGATTCTTTTATGCTTGGATGCTTCTCAGTACTTGCAACAAGCAATCTGACAGAGTGTCCATCCTTTAATAATCCCATAGTTAATGCATCCATAGCAAGGCACCCACCATCTCGTAATGGTCTTGGAGGCTTAGGACAAAGTTGTAGGATGCGCATTATTACGGTTTGGTTTTTTTTAAGAAATTAAATAAAGATGATTTAGTTCGACCTCCCTTCATGGCAAAATAAGTCAAAAGAAACGCAAATGGAACTAATATTATAGTACTTAGCCACATACCTATTGCAGGGGGTAATGTACCTGATTTAACCATCTGTTCTCCCATCATTGAGATTATGTAATAGGCCAAAAACACAGCAATAGCAATTACTACAGGCATTCCCATTCCTCCTTTTTTTATTAGTGCCCCAAGAGATGCACCGACAAAAAACAAAACCAAACAACTAATGGCTAAGATGAACTTCCTATGCCACTCTATAGCATGTCTGTCACGTCTTAAATTTCTGCCATAGACTTTCTCTAAGGCATTTTCAATACCCCTCATTTGGTTTCTTGAGAGCT
This sequence comes from Bacteroidota bacterium, assembly GCA_002746975.1. Classification (GTDB taxonomy): domain Bacteria; phylum Bacteroidota; class Bacteroidia; order Flavobacteriales_D; family Sanyastnellaceae; genus UBA974. The sequence continues at coordinate 11,134 of NVXE01000013.1, forward strand.
CTTTCGCTTTTGAAAATATGTTGTTTATTTCCACTCTGCTCAGTGATGACATCCAATTGGCATTATTCAAACTTTTCATATTATTTCCAGATTCAGAAATAATTAAAGAGTTGTGAAGAGGGATTGAATCATTAATTAGCCTCACAGCACGCTGTCCAAATTCCAGTATTTCAGTACGCTCAATTTCTGCCATTTGATCTAAAGAATCTATAGCATTCTGCAACTGCGGGAGAGACATCATCTCGTAAGACCTTTTAAAAAGATCTTCGTCAGCAAGGTCGAAATCTAAAGATTGCAGATCAATTCTAAGAGTTTGTGACTCAAAGGAAGAAGAGACGTGGGGGTGTAGTTTGGCTTTTCTACGAACATTATTTTCCGCTTGCTCCTCATAACTAGAGCCATTGAAAAGTTCAATTAGTAATTCTTCCCGATCAGCATCATGAGTCATCCTTCCTTTTTCAGCTCGTATAATTCTAGAAGAGCCATTATCGAAATTTCTATGATCGTGAATTAGAATATCCGTCATTACTCCCTCTGAATCTTTACTGGCAACTCTTATAGCAAATCCTTCAATTCCAGTATAGAAAATACTCGGTCGAATATTGAGTGCTGGTTTTTGTCGAGTTACTGAATAAAGTAAAGATCTAAACTTCACGTTTGCACTAGGCCAAGCACTACTGGAAAACCAAAGCGCTCCTCCTGAAATTACTAGCATTAGAATGATTAAAGGGCGCAATATTTTTAAAAGTGGCATTCCCGCAGATTGTAATGCTGTAAGCTCATTTCTTTCGGCTAGATTTCCAAGTGCCATAATACTAGCCACGAGTACAGCCAATGGTAATGCGAGATTTACAATTCTCGCAGATGCAAACCAAATCATTTTCGCGATTATCCAAGGCTCTATTCCCTTCCCCATAAAGTCGTCAGCGTAAACCCACAGAAACTGCATGTCGAGTACGAATAAAGCTACTGGAAAAGTAACAGCTAGTGGGCCTAAGTAAGCTCGAAGTAGAAGTATTGATGTTTTACGCAAGAGTTCTGTACTGTGGGTCAAAGATAGTCTTGTAACTTGCCGTCGATAAAAAACCTATACACGTTTTCAATATTATGCAAAATATATTTTCACACTCAGCTTTCATGGCCCTGTTTGCCCTTGTATTTATGGGAAGTTGCACCTCTACACCTAAAGGCGAGGACTTCAAATATCTTGATGTTTCATCCATTGATATAGGGGCTGGAGAACCTGATGCTGATGGTTTTATTTGGCAGGCAGAACAATTTGCAGATTTAAAAATCGTCCGTTACCAGGTCCCAGGTTGGGAGCATTTAACGGATAGACAGCAAGCTTTAGTGTACTGTTTGAATATGGCAGGTCTCAGTGGTCGTGATATTATGTATGACCAAAACAATCGTTACAACCTTCGTATTCGTCGTTTATTAGAATCAATACATGATTCTTTCGATGGAGATAAAGAAACGGTAGGTTGGAATCGATTCGAGACTTATTTAAAAAGGATTTGGTTTTCTAATGGAATTCATCACCATTACTCAAATAAGAAACACATACCTGAATTCAGTTCTGAATATTTTGATTATTTATTAAAAGCAACTTCAAATACTTGTTCGGATGAAATTCGTTCAGTAATATTAGACCCTACTGTTCACCCAAAGAAGGTCGAGCTTGATGGGGATAAGGGGCTTGTAGAAGGATCGTCAGTTAATTTTTATGGACCTGGAGTTACGACTGATGATGCTCGTAATTATTTCGAATCTATAAAAGTGAAGGGAGATCGTAGTCCAGTTGAGTATGGGCTTAATTCTCGTTTAGTTAAGCTAGAGAATAATGAAATTGTTGAGGAAACTTACAAAGTAGGTGGACTTTACAATGATGCTATTGTAGAGGTTGTTAAGTGGCTAGCCGAAGCTATAAAATACACTGAGAATGATAAGCAGGCTTCGGCGATGCGCCATCTTATTAAATACTACGAGACTGGAGATCTTGAGGAGTGGTCACTTTACAATATTAATTGGGTCAAGGATACTGAAGGTGTAGTAGATTACATTAATGGTTTTATCGAAGTATATAATGATCCGCTTGGATATACTGGTAGTTACGAAACAGTTGTCGAGATTAAAGACTTCGAAGCAAGCGAACGAATGGCAACGTTAATGGATAACGCGCAATGGTTTGAGGATCACATGCCATTTGCTGAAAATCATAAAAAAGATGAAGTGGTAGGTATTACGTACAACGTAGTAAGTGTTGCCGGAGAAGCAGGTGATGCTTCACCTTCAACTCCCATTGGTGTAAACCTTCCAAACTCTAACTGGATACGACAAATTCACGGATCTAAATCGGTAAGTCTTGGAAATATTGTAAGTGCATACTCAAAAGCTTCAGGAGGAGGTATGTTAGCTGAATTCGCTCATGATGAAGCCGAAAAACATAGAGTAGAGGCTCATGGAGATTTAGCGGGTAAGCTTCATACTGCCATGCACGAAGTTATCGGTCATGCTTCTGGAAAGCTAGAAGAAGGAATAGCGACTCCTAAAGAAACCATAAAAGAATATAGTTCAACTCTAGAAGAGGGACGTGCTGATCTAGTAGCGCTCTATTTCTTGCTCGACGAAAAGCTGATTGAACTGGGGCTTATGCAAACACTTGAAGTCGGTCGAGCGGAATACGATAGCTATATTCGAAATGGAATGCTCACTCAAATTCGCAGATTAGAGCTTGGTGACGTTATAGAAGAAGCACACATGCGTAATCGTGCTTGGGTAAGTAATTGGTGTTACGAGAAAGGACTTGAGGCTGGCGTTATTAAAAAGTACAAAAAAGACGGTAAAATCTATGTTGATGTTGCTGATTACAAAGCTCTTCAAGGTCTTTTCGGAGACTTGCTTAAAGAAGTGCAACGAATTAAATCTCAGGGTGATTACGATGCCGCTAAAGCTCTTGTGGAAGGATATGGCGTTCAGGTAGATAGAGCACTTCACGAGGAGATACTGTCTCGTTCGGAAGCCTTAGGAATAGCTCCTTACGGTGGGTTTATTAATCCTTGGATGGACGCAACGGTTGATGCTGATGGTAACATAACCCATGTTAAACTAAGTTATCCAGATAACTTTACTGATCAAATGAAGTCATACAGTTCTATCTTTAACTTTCTTCCAGACGTGAACTCGTTGAACTAACATTATTTACCTGCAATACCTTCAAGAAAATGAAATATATTTTACCTCTGTTTTTTGTAGCTTCAGCTGCACTAAGTTTCCCCACAATTCTTTCATMCCAAACCTTATGTGAAAACGGTATGGCTGACATCTACCCTTGCGATGGGTATGATTTGTACACTCATTTCCCGTTATCTGCAGTCGGTGGGGGTGATAACGGTAATGACTGCTGGGGCTGGGTTGATGACGCTTCTGGCCGTGAGTTCGTACTTTACGGACGTTCTAGCGGAATTTCTATTATTGAAGTTACAGACCCTCTAGCTCCGTCTTTTCTAGCAACACTACCCACGGCTTCATCACCTTCTCTATGGCGCGATATTAAGGTTATTGGAAACTATGCCTTCATAGTGAGTGAAGCGGCAATGCACGGAATGCAAGTTCTAGAACTTACCCAACTTTTAGATTTAAATGGCTTCCCTTTTAATTTGCCTGCTACATCGCTCTACGTAGGGTTTGGAAATGCTCACAATATTGCAGTTAACGAAGAAACAAACTATGCGTACGCTGTAGGAACTAATACTTTCTCAGGCGGGCTTCACATTATCGACGTTAGTAACCCTGAAATACCGGTATTAGCTGGTTCGTACGACGGTGCTTATTCACACGACGTACAGCCTGTGGTTTACAACGGGCTTGATACAGATTATCAAGGTCAAGAAATAGTATTTTGTTTTAATGGTCAACAGGGAATAGCTATACTGAACGCAGAAGATAAAACTGACGTTCAATTAATAAAGAGCGTTACTTATCCAGAAGCGTTTTATACACACCAGGGATGGGTTAGCGAAGATCATCATATGCTTTATTTCAATGATGAACTAGACGAAATGTACAATGGTAATAACACCCGAACATACATGATGAATATTGACGATCTAGATAATCCTATTTTAGTAGGCTTTTACGAATCGGATAACACATCTATTGATCATAATCTTTATACACACAATGGACGTATTTATGCTTCTAACTACAGAAGTGGTTTAAGAGTATCTACGATTTTAGAAGATGGTTCAATTGAGCCACAAGGATTCTTCGATACGTACCCAGCTGATGATTTAGCAGATTTCGACGGAACATGGTCTAACTACCCTTACTTCCCAAGTGGTACTATCGCAGTTAGTAATTTTGATGGATTGTTTATTCTAAGAGCAAGTGATAATACTAATGAGGTTTCAGAATTTACCTCTACCTCTAACGATACCCCATCTCTTAACGTATTCCCTAACCCTGCAAGTTCTAGTGTTCGCTTATCGGGTTCATTTACTGATTGTGACGTTGTAGTATTTGACTTGAGTGGGCGTGAGGTTGTTCGCTTTAACTCGATTCCTTCTTTAAATGGATTAAATGTTGATGTAAGTTCATTATCTAACGGAACTTACGTTATAAACATTGTTGATTCTAAGACAGGTGTCATAAATGCAATATCACAAATAGTTGTTGCCGAGAACTAGACTACATATACCTTAATTAAATAAAAAAAAACCAGAAGTGAACACCTCTGGTTTTTTTATGCCGTATACTCAAATGGGTTGTAATTGAGAACACGTTCTGGCGAGATAACAATATTACCTCCTCAAAGGGTGTGAGTAAATAAAATCAGGAAAGATTTTGTGTAGCAAAAACAGATTTATACAACAGGACCAAGCTCCTTTTGAAGAACTTCAAGAAGGTGTTCTGAAGTTATGCCTCTATTAAGTTCTCCATCCCTAGCCATGCTGATAAGGCCGGTCTCTTCACTTACGACAATTATAATAGCGTCTGTTTTTTCGGCAAGTCCTAGTGCTGCTCGATGTCGCATTCCGAGCTCCGGTGGAAGGTCATTGCGTTGGGATACGGGGAGGACGCAACGTACAGCCCTGATTCGACCTATTGCAATGTACATGCCACCATCGTGCATAGAGTTATCCTTATGAAAGGTCGCTTCTATAAGAGGAGCGAGGATGTCGGCATTGAGTTTGGTAGAGGATTGTAAATGTAATGTTAAGTCTGAGGAACGTTGTAGAACTATAAGAGCACCCTCTTTACGAGAGGCAAGCTTTTTAACGGCTGCAATAATCTCATCGATTCTAAGTGGAGATTTGTCTTCGTGTCTAATAGACAGGATATTTTCAAGCCAACGTTTGGGCTTATCAATATTAGCTCTATCCCCAATTGAGAAAAGAAAGTTGCGGATTTCCTGCTGGAAAACTATAATTATTGCGAGTATTCCTACACCTATAAACTGACCTAATAGTTCACCTAGAATAGTCATACCCATAAATGTTACGACCTTCCAAATTACGTAAATTGCAAGAAGCCCCATAAAGACAGGAATGGCGGACGTGCCTTTAGTTAGACGATATAGCCATAACACAATTATTACCACAAGAATAACATCTAGGATGCGTGCAGCAAATTGCATTAGAGGTAAAATCGCCTCCCAGGATTCAAGTATGAAATTCACTTTTCAGGTGTGTTTATGAGTTACAAAGATGGTGATGAAGCGTTACAACTTCATGAGCAGCCTTAACATCATGACATCGAAGGAGGGAAGCTCCCCGATCTAAAGCCCATGCATGAATTGCAGTTGTTCCGTTTAAAGCTTCGTTAGGCTGGCATTTAAGAGGTTTGTAAATCATTGACTTTCGACTTACACCTACCATAATCGGAAGTTCTAATTTTCTAAATTCATTAAGGTGTTTAAGCAGCATATAATTATCTTCAAGCCTCTTGCCAAAACCAAAACCAGGGTCTATTATTACATCATTTATACCAAAACTATTAATAAATTCAATCTTTTCTTCAAACCATTCATATACCTCATTGACGACATTTTCATATGTAGGGGAGTTTTGCATATTCTTTGGTTTGCCTTCCATATGCATAAGAACATATGGAATTTTTGCCTCCCCTACGACGGAAAGTAATTCGTTATCTAGAGTTCCTGAAGAGATGTCGTTAACCAGAACGGCTCCTTCATAAATAGCTTTCCTAGCTACAAATGACCTGTAAGTATCAATACTTATTTGAGCGTCAGGATTTATGTCTAATATTCCTTTTAACACAGGTTCTACTCTAGACCATTCCTCTGAAGCGCTAATTGACTCAGCACCAGGACGGGATGACTGTCCTCCGATATCAATAATATCTGCACCATCAGAAATCATTTTCAATCCTGAAGAAATCGCCTTATCCACAGAATAGTTAATTCCTCCATCAAAAAACGAGTCTGGAGTAACATTTAAAATACCTAGTATTCTCACCTTTTTTGATGGGGCTATGATTTTGTGAAAACTTTTCAATCGTTCACGGTTTTTCAGATTGTCGATGCTTTGTCTCATTGTAACTTGGCGCAAGTTATCTAACCTATGGACAATTTACCTACTTCTTTACAATACGATCATGCTCTTGAGCTGTGTGTATCGCTTTTTCGAAAGAAAACTTCTGATTATGGAACAGCGTGGAGGATTTTGCGGACTTCTTCTCTCACAGACCAAATCTTTATAAAAGCGAATCGAATCCGTACACTTCAAGAAGTAGAAGTAGCTAAAGTCGATGAAGGCATAGTATCCGAATTTATAGGGATTGTTAATTATAGTTTGATGGCTCTTGTACAGCTAGAGCTACCTTCCGACTACCCTTTAGATCTTCCTCCAGAAGAAGCAAATGAGCGTTTTCATAAAGCCGCTGAGGAAACTAGGGATCTTATGCTCAAGAAGAACCATGATTACGGGGAGGCGTGGCGCGATATGCGAGTAAGTTCGCTCACAGACCTCATTCTCATGAAACTCCTTAGAGTTAAACAAATCGAGGATAACAACGGTAAAACTATAGTCTCTGAAGGAATTGACGCAAACTATATGGATATAGCGAATTATGCACTTTTTGCTTTGATCTTACTTGACGAACAAGAAAAACTTTAATATGAAAGACAGTAGATTTTTCAATGCAATAACCACTTTTAGCCGCACCTTAGTAGGGGCTTTATTTGTCGTATCGGGTCTGATAAAATCAAACGACGTACTCGGTTTTATGTATAAACTTGAGGAATATTTTGAGCCTGGAGCTTTAAATCTGGAAGCTTGGACGCCCTATGCTCTAGAAATAGCGATTTTCGTCTGTATTGCTGAAGTTTTACTCGGGATTGCTCTTTTAGTGGGTGCGTTGCCAAAGCTTACGAGTGTTCTCACTATGGTTATGATGGTGTTTTTCACTTGGCTTACTTGGTACACTGCGACTTGTGACCCTTTCGGTATGAAAATGGTGTCGGCTAGCGATGGTTCGGGTAATCTCATCGAAATTGCAAATCAGTGTGTGCTAGAGTGCGGGTGTTTTGGAAATGCAATTCCTCTTACTGCATACCAAAGCTTTCTTAAGGATCTTTTCCTCCTAATATTTATCATCCCAATTACTATCGCAGCGTTTCGAAATAAAATCAAGCTCAACGATAGCAGGACGTCTATGGTTATTTACACTGGAGCGGTCGGTATGACTTTCCTTTTCGGTTACTTAATGCTCGACTGGTTATTTCCTATACTTTATTTAGTTTTCCTACTTTTTGCTGCTAGTGCAGTACGTCGTAGAGTTAATTCTCCTCACGTAGAATGGATAATGGCAGGGGCGGTAGTTATTGTTGCCGGTTTGGTACAATTCAAGACCTTAAACCACCTTCCACTTAAAGACTATCGTCCATATGCAATCGGAGAAAGTATATCGGAAAACCGCAAATCTGCTGATGAGTTAGGAATTGATGGACCTGTTTATGCAACAGAGTACACATTTAGAAACAAGTATACTCTACTGGATACAGTTGTTTTGAGTAGTGATTATTTAAAAGTTTACAAAGACGATCATTTCAAATCGACTTATGAAATAGTATCTTATGATGGTGCTGAAATAAAAATCAGTGATGGTTACGAGCCAAGAATTATGGATTTCCAAATGGTTAATTCAGCAGGAGATGATCTCACAGAAACCATACTTTCCTCGCCTAATTTTACTTTACTACACGTTTCGAAAGACATTGAATCGAGTAATGCAGCTGGCCAAGAGGCATTCAATTCGCTCGCTTTAGATGCAATTCATGCAGGCTGGGACTTCTATGGTTTAACAAATGGTGATTCAGATATGAATGAAGCATTTGCTGAAAAGAATAATGCCCCTTACGAGTTCCTCACTTGTGACCAAACCGAACTTAAAATTGTGATTCGCTCTAATCCGGGACTTGTCCTTTTAAAAGATGGTGTCGTTATGGGAAAATGGGCATGGCGAGATATTCCGTCATTTAATGAACTTTCAGGAGACGAGTGAGATTCCTTGTAAAACGGTTGGTCCAAGGGTTTGGAGTTCTTTTAGGAACCTTGACTCTCGTTTTTATAATCTTTTCATGGGTTCCAGACCCTGCACGCGAGCTTGCAGGTCAAACAGAGCGAGAATCGGTTGTTCAGTCATTTCGAACTAAACATGGCCTCGACCTTCCGACTCACTCTAGGTATTTAAACTTCCTTGGCGATTTAATTCCTATAGGACCCCGTTCTGATGGTTCTTTCGGATTACGTTCGCCTGATCTCGGGACAAGTTATATAACGGATCGCCCCGTTATCGATACAGTTCGTGATGCTATTCCTGCAACCCTTATTCTAGCTTGCGTAGCAATGCTTTTTGCAACAGTTTTTGGTATTGCTATAGGTCTTGCTTTAGCTCTTTCTCCTTCATCTAGGTTGGGGGAAGTTGTGCTCTCGATTTGTGCTCTAGGGATGAGCGCGCCAAGTTTCGTTGTTGCAATTATAGTTGCATGGCTGTTTGGTTATGTACTTCATTCCTATACGGGACTGTCAATGACGGGGGGTATGATTATCGTTGATCCTTTCGAAGGTCCGCGTTTAGCTTGGTCACACTTAATATTACCGGCTTTTACTCTAGGAATTCGCCCCCTTGCGGTAATCATTCAACTATCTCGAAATTCCGCACTTGACGTACTCGCTGCGCCATATATACGAACGGCTAGATCGAAAGGGCTTTCTTCAACTAGAATTCTATTTAAGCACGTTCTAAGAAACTCTCTAAATCCTGTTCTTACAGCAACTAGTGGATGGTTCGCATCTATGTTAGCAGGTGCTGTTTTCGTAGAATTTGTTTTCGGATGGAAGGGGATGGGGTTATTAATGTTTTCTGCTCTAGAACGAGGTGATCTTCCTATTGTGATGGGATGCACTCTAGTTATTGCGACAATTTTCGTACTTGTAAATGTTGTAGTTGATGTTCTATATGGTGTCTTAGACCCCCGCGTATCTCACGATTGACTTTAAGAATAGATCCTTGAGTTTAACTCCCTAAGAAGCATTGAGGACATCTTGTTAAAGTATCGTTTTGTACGATAGCTTGCTACCCACCTAACTCCAGATATGGCATTTGTTAGGAAAACTTCATCTGCTTTGAGTAATTCCTGTGGTGTAAGTGTACACTCAAAGATTTTAATCCCTAGTTCTATTGCAAGGTTTAATATATATGCTCTCATAACACCACCTACCGCGCCTGATGATAGTTTGGGGGTGTAGAGTGTCCCCTTACTTACGAGGAAGATATTAGAGCTTGTAGCTTCTATTATTTTGAGATCGTTGTTGAGGATAAGGGCGTCGCCTAATTTATTTTTACTAGCAAATAGTGAGGCTTGAATAGAAATTGTAGAATTTATATTTTTAAAATTAGAGAACTTATCTGGTGTCTTTGTCAAGTCTTGAAAAAGCCCTATTACAGCTCCTTTTGAATTTAGCTCAAAACCCTCTGTTTCTGCACGTTCAATAGAGGCTACCCACTCAGCGACGTTGTTTTTAGGAGAAAACTTACCTCCACCTCCTCTGTAAATAGTAAGCCTTATGCGAGCACCTTTTGTAAAGCCTGTTTTAGATGCGAGTTCAATTAAAGAATTGAGTAATGTTTCTTTTTCTAGGGAAGGAGATATTGAAATTTGGTATGCGGAGAGACTATCTGTAATACGGCCAAAGTGTAAGTCAAAAAGCGGTATAGTGCTGTTTATCAGGCGCATCGAATCGAAAAATCCATCAGCATACAGAAATCCACGATTGTTGAACGCGCTAGGTAGGCGATTTATGTCGGTAATCGTACCGTTAACAAGGTGTTTGTGTTCGTTTTGCATTCAGTTATTGTAATTCTGGTAGGTAATCCTCTAGATTTGCATTTGTGGGGATTAAGATACCTGAAATTCCAAGTGGAGAAGCACAATCTAAATCGCGCTGCTTGTCACCTACCATCCAAGACGCTGAAGTATCGATGTTATGTTTTGCTACTGCTCTCTCTATCATTATAGATCCCGGTTTGCGGCTTAGTGAACGTCCAGTTATTTCGTGGTGTGGACTGTAATATATGTCGAGCAGGGGGGTGTCATTACGTATCAATATCTCCTTAAGGTGATTATGTATTTCCTCTACCTCTTTATGACCATATATTCCTTTTGCAATTCCTCCCTGGTTAGTGATTAAAATAAAAACAAATCCCCTTTTTTTTAACTCAAGTAATGACTTAAGAACTGTGGGTAATAGTTTAAACTCATCTATATTTCGGGTGTAATCTCCTGGGTCATGGTTTATTACGCCATCCCGATCTAAAAATATAGCACTGCATCTGTCAGGCATAGGTGGCTGTGTAAAAGGCATAGGACAAATCTAACGTCTAACTCACCTTGGTTGTGTATTTTTGGGATGTGAAAAAAGGAATGGAAATAAAAGACTTCTCAGCTACAACTTTTAAGCAGTGGCAACAGATGGCGTCAGCATCAATGAGGGGAGAGAGTCTGAGTGGCTTAGAGAAGGCGCGATTCGATGGAATGCCGTTGCCGTTGCAGGTGGATTCAATTGAAGATTTACTTGTAATCCCGGCACGACATAAGTCTATAAGAGACGACTTAGGAAATCCTTGGGAAATCCAACAATCGTTTTCTGAATCAGCTTCTTTACTTCAGGCGTTAGCTCATGGGGTGGAAGGTGTAAGGACAGACGCACGTTTAGTTGATGGGGATCAAATGAGAGAACTTCTAAAGGATGTAAATCCTGAAATGGTATCTCTTCATGTTGATGGTTATGAGACGGTGGGAGCACTAAGGGCAGTAGTTTCGTGGGCAAATGGGGTTGATCTTCGAGGATCATCAACATGGGACGTGGGGCGAGGTATTCCTGAGAATCCAGAATACTTTTTGAGGCACGTACAAGCTTGGGGAGTGGCTTTTCCGAAATTTTCGACCTGGGGTGTTGACGCTTCGGCTTGGCAAGATAGAGGACTTCTCACCATAGACGCTGTTTCGTTATCTCTCTCGGCAGCGAAATGGGGGATAGAGACCATGGTTAAAGCAGGTTACTCAGTTAACGAAGCCGCTCGACGATGTACCATTAGACTCGCTTCGACAACGGACGTAATTTCTACTACGGCTTCTGTTAGAGGGTTAAGAGTAGCATGGGCTACAATGATTTCACAAATGGGTGGCGACGCAGAGAACTCTCCGATTTGGATAGAACTACGCACGACATCTATACTGTCTGTCCCAGACCTCGCTGAAGACAATCTACTTCGAAACACTGTAATGGCGTATGGGTCAGTTCTTGGTGGCGCTGATGGAATTGAAATTCGACGACACGACTTCCCTAACCACGCCTCTGATCATACTCTCTCTGAGCAAGCACGTCGTTGGGCTAGAAACATCCAGCACATCTTACGCGAAGAAGCACTTCTAGGGAGGACATCGGACCCTATGGGTGGAAGTAAACATTTAGATATCGCAACACGATGGTTCGCTTCTGAATCTTTATCTAGAATGAAGGGGCTTTCATCGTTATCTGATTGGGAGTCAGCTACTTTAAATGGCCGTAAAGCTTGGCTCTCTGCACCCATATTCGTTCCCTCAGATTCTAAAAGGGGTAATGAGCCTATTTCTAGAAACCCTAGCGAAGGCTTTTTCGTATTAAAACACCAAGAAATTGATATAAATGCAAATGCAAATGACTCATGTATTGAATCTAAGATTACAACGGTAGAATTATTTCAATCATCATACTCTAAGGAGTCTCAGGATATTTCTACAGCTGAAGGAATTGATATCCCTACAGCTTTTGCCCCTTCAACACCTAGACGAAATCACGAAAAATTCCGTGCTGGGATTACTCCCTTCCTGGGCGGTCCTTATCCCACTATGTATGCAAGTCGTCCCTGGACTATAAGACAGTATGCGGGTTTCTCTACAGCCGAAGCTTCTAATGCTTTCTATCGAAGAAACCTATCTGCAGGCCAAAAAGGGCTTTCAGTAGCTTTCGACCTCCCGACCCATAGGGGGTATGATAGCAATCATCCTCGAGTGACTGGAGATGTTGGTAAAGCTGGAGTGGCTATAGATAGTGTCGAAGATATGAAGCGACTTTTCAAAGGAATACCTCTCGAGAAAATGTCTGTTAGTATGACTATGAATGGTGCAGTATTACCGATACTCGCCTTTTATATCGTTGCCGCTGAAGAGCAGGGGGTGTCGCCAGATAAACTGTCAGGAACTATACAGAACGATATTCTCAAAGAGTTTATGGTACGTAATACCTTCATCTATCCACCTACTCCCTCAATGAGGATAGTGTCTGATATTTTTAAGTATTGTTCGGAATATATGCCCAAATATAATTCTATAAGTATTTCGGGATATCATATGCAAGAAGCAGGAGCAACACCTGAGCTAGAACTGGCTTATACTTTAGCGGATGGCCTAGAGTATGTAAAAACGGGTATAGAGGCAGGGCTTAAGGTTGATGATTTCGCTCCTAGGCTTAGCTTTTTCTGGGCAAACGGAATGAATCATACAATGGAAATTGCAAAGATGAGAGCGGCAAGAATGATTTGGGCTTCAGAAATGTCCGCATTCAACCCTTTGAACCCTAAAAGCTCAATGTTACGAACGCATACCCAAACTTCTGGGTGGACACTTACGGCTCAAGACCCGTGGAACAACGTCGCTAGAACAGCAATTGAGGCATTATCTGCTACTTTCGGAGGAACGCAATCTCTACACACGAATTCTTTAGACGAAGCTATAGCATTGCCTACGGATTCATCTGCTAGAATAGCTAGAAACACTCAATTATTACTACAAGTAGAAGCTGGATATACTGGTGCCGTTGACCCTTGGGCTGGAAGTCACTTAATGGAGTTTCTAACTGAATCTATAGTTTCTAGAGCAAAAGTTTTGATGGAAGAGATACGAGATAAGGGAGGCATGTCAAAAGCTATTGAAGTAGGGCTTCCAAAACTTAGAATAGAAGAGGCCGCAGCTAGAAAGCAGGCTAGAATTGATAGTGGAGTTGATAAAATTATAGGGGTTAATATTTTTCAAGTAACATCAGAAGAGGATGAATTAGATTTTCTTTCTGTAGACGCTTCGGCAGTTCGTGATTCACAATCAACTATGCTAGAGCAAATAAAACATAACAGAGATTCAAAAGCTGTATCTGAATCCCTTAAAGCACTTACTTCAGCAGCTAATTCGACGGATAACTTACTTAGTTTAGCAATAGAAGCTGCCCGACTTCGTGCTACCTTGGGAGAAATAAGCGATGCTTTAGAATCCGTATTTGGTCGATTTAAGCCTACAGATAGAAGGGTTAGCGGAATATTTTCTAAGGAAATGCAAAATAGAGACGATTTTAAAAATGCTTTAACGAAATCTAACGAATTTGCAAATTTAGCCGGACGTCGAGCTCGGATATTAATTGCAAAAATGGGGCAGGACGGTCATGACAGGGGGGCGAAGGTAGTCGCGTCTTCATTCGCCGACCTCGGATTTGATGTTGATTTGGGGCCATTATTTTCAACGCCAGAAGAAGTAGCTCGACAAGCCGTTGAAAATGACGTTCACGTTATAGGAATATCTACTCTAGCCGCCGGTCACCTTACATTGGTACCTCAATTAATTAATGCTCTAAAGGAGTTAAATAGGTCTGACATACTTGTAGTTGCTGGCGGCGTTATACCACCTGCCGACTATGATCCACTTTATAAACTTGGAGTAGTAGGAATTTTCGGTCCAGGAACACCGATAACGGATTCTGCAACTGAAATATTAAATGTTCTTACGTCTGCGTATACATAGCTACGCAACCAATTTGATCTAAATGCGTTATTGCTAAAGACGGATATTTCTCTGTCTTAACCAAATATATTGATTATTACAAAATAAGTATCTATTTATGAAACTATTAGTAACTCTTTTATCTTTAGCTATGATGCTTTCGGTGTCAGTAATTGCTCAGAATTTCCCCATCTCAGGTCAGCCTGGTGATATTGTGCCTGGAGAAATTATTGTAATGTTTCATAAGGATGTAAATCCCGTAAAATTTGTGCAAAAACATTCCTCTATTAGCGGGTTTAAGTCAGGTCTCAAAATTGTTTCTGAACTGTCAGAACTTTCTCACATATACTTATTTAGCTACTCACAGGAAATTTTTGATGCTGAACTTATCATTCGCGAGCTAGAATCAGACCCTACCGTCGAAGCAGTTCAGTATAACCATTATATTGAAGATAGAGCCACCATACCTAACGACCCTAGCTTCACTTCTCAATGGCATCACGTCGAAGGAGCAGATCACGATATAGATTCTGACCTAGCTTGGGATATTTCTACGGGAGGTTTTACTGCTAATGGAGATAGGATAGTAGTTGCCGTACTCGAAGGTGGTGGAGCAGACTGGGGCCATGTAGATTTGATAGATAACCACTGGACAAATTCATTGGAAATTGCTGGTAATGGAGTCGATGATGATGGAAATGGTTACGTGGATGATGTAAATGGATGGAACACTACTTCAAATTCTGATGTAATATCTGCTGGAGGTCATGGAACTGCTGTTAGTGGTATGATAGGAGCTACTGGTAATAACGCCATTGGTGTTGTAGGAGTTAACTGGAATGTAGGAATTATGCAAGTCCAAATGGGTGGCCTTACCGAATCAGAAGTCATCAATGCATACAGTTACCCACATACAATGCGTAACCTTTATAACACAACAAACGGTGCTAGTGGTGCTTTCGTAGTTGCCACTAACGCTTCATGGGGAATAGATTTAGCTGACCCAGCTCAATATCCTATTTGGTGTGCTTATTACGATGACCTTGGAGCTGTAGGTATTCTTAATTGTGGTGCTACAGCAAATGCTCAGTATAATATTGACACTCAGGGTGATATGCCTACAGGTTGTAGCTCGAATTATATGGTTTCAGTTACAGCTACGAATAACCTAGACCAACGTACTTTCTCTGGTTATGGAGCTACCACTATTGACTTAGGAGCTCCGGGAGAGAATGTTTTCTTACCCGCTGCAGGAAATAGTTACGCAAGTACTTCAGGTACATCTTTTGCTAGTCCTTGTGTTGCTGGAGCTATAGCACTTATATATAGTGCACCCTGTACTGACTTGGCAACAAATGCAATTCTTAACCCTCAAATGACAGCTGATTTAGTAAAAGGATTTATTATGTCAGGTGTTGATCCTATAGCTCAACTTGGGCTAGAGACAGTAAGTGGTGGACGTCTAAACGTTTTTAACTCTATAAACCTTGCTATGACTACATGTAACCCTGACTTAGGTTGTACAGACCCTGTTGCTTGTAATTACAATCCTGTTGCGATTACAGATAATGGAACTTGTCAATTTAATGACCTTTGTGGGGTTTGTGGTGGCGACAACACTTCTTGTTCGGGGTGTACTGACCCTAGTGCGTGTAACTATAATTCGGCAGCTACCCTTGATGATGGTTCTTGTATAATAGGAGGTGCAGAAATGACAATAAACATACTCACGGATAATTATCCTGCAGAAACAACGTGGATTTTAACCGATTTATCAGGGGTTACTATCGGTTCAGGTGGACCATATTCATCTCCTGCAACCTTAGAATCTACAACACTTTGTGTTGGAGATGGTTGCTATACGTTTTCAATATTTGATAGTTTTGGTGATGGAATTTGCTGTGCTTTCGGAACAGGTTCTTATGAACTTTTATCAAATGGATCACTACTCGCTAGTGGGGGGCAATTTTTAGCTTCTGAGGTAATTCAAATATGTACTGGTGCAGGATTTGGTTGTATGGATGTTACGGCTTGTAACTACGATCCCTTAGCGACGCAAGATAATGGCTCATGTGATTATTCATGTGCTGGTTGTATGGATATAACGGCATGTAACTACGATGCAACAGCTACCATTGATAATGGAACATGTATTGCTCCAGACCCTATCATAGGATGTGGATGTGAAATTACGGCATCTGTTGTTGCTCCAGGTCTTATAGGTCAAGCAAGTTCACTGCCTACACAAGTGAATGGTGTTGGAAGTCTTACCACAGTAGAGATTAATTTAAATTGGGCAAACCCTCTTGCTAACGCTAGTTGGCCTGCTGATATGTTAGTACAAATTGGTGCTCCAGATGGGTCTTGTATAGAATTCGGTGGATATAACTTCTCAAGTGGTATTTGTTTATCTCAAGGTAATTATGCTGTAGTATATCCTACGACTTGGCAGGTCTCTACTACTGGGTTTTATACTGCAGTAGTTGACTTGTCTGCAGCGGCTATTTCAGGTGATGGTGTTTGGTCTGTAACTATTGTAAATGGATATTCTACTTCTACAGGAGTGGACTATGATGCTACTTTTACTCTTTCGGGAATTTGCCCTGGAGGAATTATAGAAGTGCTAGGATGCATGGATATGTCAGCTTGTAATTACGACCCAACAGCGAACACTGATGACGGTTCATGTGAGTACACAACATGTTCAGGATGTATTGATTTGGCAGCTTGTAATTACGACCCTGTGGCTATTATAGATAACGGTTTATGTGAATATACATCTTGTAACTGCCCAGAAGATGTAAACGGAGATGGCGTTATTACAGTTGCTGATATACTAGAGCTGCTAGGTCAGTTTGGGTGCGTGTCAGGATGTACGGTTGATGTTAACTCTGATGGATCAACTAACGTTCAAGACATTTTAATATTATTAGCTGCATTTGGAACGACCTGTTAATACTTAAGTCAGATGTTCAAGCTAACAAAAGATGTAATAGGAGTTCTTATGCCTCTTAAGTAATCCTGAATCTTCATAGCGCTCTTACCTGAAGGTTGAATCCTTGCAATTTCGATTGCTCCATCCTTAGTTCCGACAATTAACTTATCTCCCTCAGTCGATATCTCGCCTGGAACTAGTCCGGTTTTCTCTGAAAGAGAAGATTCTAAAATTTTAATTGGTGCATCTCCTTTGATTTTGCTAGCTCCTACTTCTGAGGGAAGATATGTAATCGCACCAGGGTAGGGGCTAAGTCCCCGAATCAAATTGTGTATAACAGCTGTTGGACTGTTCCAGTTTATGATTCTATCCTCTTTAAAAAGCTTAGGGGCTTCTAACAAGTCATCTTCTGTGCCTTCGGCCAAACTTGATTGTGGCTTTGCATTCACCGTTCCATCGGCAATATTATCAATAGTACTCGCTAGAAGTTTTTTACCTGCTTCGAGAATTCTATCATGAAGAGAACCTGCGTTTTCGTTCTCGTGTATATCAAGTTTAACCCTTCCAAGTAC
Source organism: Bacteroidota bacterium (assembly GCA_002746975.1). Lineage (GTDB taxonomy): Bacteria > Bacteroidota > Bacteroidia > Flavobacteriales_D > Sanyastnellaceae > UBA974. The sequence goes on from NVXE01000013.1 coordinate 28,973, forward strand.
ATCTCCAGTGTCTATACTGTGAGAAAGAAGAAAAGTAGTCGCTCCAGATTCACTTGCGCCAGCCATGATCGCCCTTTGAATAGGCGCTGCTCCCCTAAACTGAGGAAGCAATGACCCATGAAGGTTCACGGTCCCCATCTTAGGCATATTCCAAACAACCTCGGGCAGCATCCTAAACGCCACCACAACACCTAGGTCGGCATTCCACTCTCTAAGTCGTTCAAGAAATCCCACATCACGTAATAGAACGGGTTGTTCAATGGGAAGACCTCTATCTATTGCGAGTTTTTTTACTGCAGAGCACGAAATTTTCCTTCCTCGGCCACTTTCTCTATCTGGAGCAGTGACAACGCCTACCACCTTGTGCCTCCCGTCTAACAAAGTCTCTAAACACGTAGCTGCAAATTCAGGAGTTCCCATAAAAACAACTCTCAACCTATTTTCGTCCATACTGCAAAAATAACTCCTGCACTTTAAATATATTAAATAATCACTCTGTCACGAAACCTTTATGAGAGATACATCGTTAATCAGAACATTAAATATATTCATTATGAAAACAGTTCTCCTATCAACCTTTGCGTTTCTGACTATTTTTCTATCGCCTAACACTTTTCAAGGCCAAACTACTCTTTCTCGTCCCTACGTATTCGATTATGATAGCGACGGAAATATCGCTTTGAACGATTTCCTTAAGATGCTAGCCTATTACGGCGATGTTGATTCTGATGGTGATGGAGTTTGGGATAGCGAAGATCTATGTTTTGATCTTAATGCGTGTAACTACAACGCTTCTCCTTCTGAACCATGCGAAAACTTAGACGCTTTAGGCGTTTGTGGTGGTGATTGTACAGGAGATGATGATAACGATGGTATTTGCAACGATGTTGATACGTGCTTTGGTGACGTAGATGAGTGTGGTATTTGTAATGAACCTGGAACGACAGATTTCATTATTGAATCTATTACAGTTTACTATGATTCGATTTATATAGACCAACTTTCTAGCTATTACGTTTTTGAAATAGGAGCTGATACTCTATTTACTTACCTATGTAATTCTATTTCTCCTGTTTGTGGTGATGTTGTGGCATACGATGGCTATGACTACTCTACAGTTCAGATAGGTGATCAGTGTTGGTTTAGTGAAAATTGCCGTTATCTTCCTAATATTACTTCTGGTGGTAGTTCATCTGACACAGAGCCTAATTATTACGTTTATGACTACAACGGCTCTGATGTTGCAGAAGCGAAAGAAACAAATAATTACTTGACTTATGGGGTCCTTTATAATATGCCAGCAGTTATGAATCAGGATATTTGCCCTAGTGGATGGCATATACCTTCAGACTTAGAGTGGCAAACTATGGAAGTTGAACTTGGTATGTCTGCTTCTGATGCCGAAAGTACAGGATTCAGAGGCTATCCAGTAGGATCTTATATGAAATCTGTATCTGGATGGAATGGCGGAAGCAATGGAACGAACTCAAGTGGATTTAACGCTCTTCCGGGTGGTTATGCTGACTCGGGTGAATTCGAAAAAAGTGGTGAATACGCTTACTGGTGGAGTACTACTGCTTCGGACGATTCTAGTGCTTGGCTTAGAGCTTTAAAAGGCAATGATAACGACGACGATATAGATAACGACGACGATGATAACGACGACGACAACGACGATGATAACGACAACGACGACGACGACGATGATAACGACGACGATGATAACGACGACGACGACGATGATAACGAATATGATAGTGTAAAGCGTGACGACAAAGACAACAGCCGTGGCTTATCAGCTCGTTGTGTAATGGATTAATCTAACATCGTGCTGAAAAAATAGCATTCTATGAAACTTATCACAACTTTAGCATTTGCTTTACTCACTTTTATTTTAATACCATCAACTCTGCAGGGGCAAGCATTGTGCCCTAGTCCTTATGACGGAAATTCTGATGGAGCTATCAATATAAATGATCTCCTTGATTTATTGGGACTGTTCGGTGCAACTGATGCCGATGCTGATGGGATATGGGATGCGGCTGATGATTGCATTGATATGTCGGCTTGTAATTTCACAGCAAATCCCACTACTCCTTGTCTTTACCTAGATGCTATAGGAGTTTGCGGTGGGGGATGTGCTGGAGATTCTGACGGTGATGGAATTTGTGATGATGTAGATACATGCGTAGGTGATTTAGATGAGTGTGGTATTTGCAACGGTCCAGGTCCTTCTAGCTTCATCATCGATTCAATAACAATACTTTACGATTCTGTTTACGCTGCGGTAATTGACAACTGGTTTGTTTTCGAAGTTGGTACTGATACAGTATTTACGTACAACTGTGATCCCGCCTTTGTCGCATGTGGAGACCTCGTTTTTCATGAAGGACATGGATATTCAACTGTTCAGGTTGGTGACCAGTGCTGGTTCAGTGAAAACTGCCGTTACCTACCTAGTGTCTCACCGGGCTCACTAAGCTCAACGACAGCACCTCATTTCTATGTCTACGATTACAATGGTACGGACGTCGCTACAGCTAAATCGACTCCTAACTACAACACTTACGGTGTGCTTTACAACTATACAGCTGTGATGGAGCCAGGTATTTGCCCTAGTGGTTGGCATATTCCTTCAGATCTTGATTGGCAAAACTTGGAATTAACTCTAGGTATGTCTGTCTCTGGTGCTTCAAGTACAGGATGGCGAGGTACTAATCAAGGGTCTCAGATGAAAGCTACATCTAACTGGCCGGGTAACGGTAACGGGACTAATTCAAGTGGTTTTGCAGCCCTCCCGGGTGGTTATGCTTACTCTGGTTGGTTTTACTATAGTGGGTTTAATGGTTACTGGTGGAGTTCATCTTCTTCGAGCAGTTCATCTACTTGGTATCGCTCACTATACTACAACTATGACAGTGTTTTTAGATTTAGCAGTAGTGTGGAATACGGCTTTTCAGCTCGTTGTATGATGGATTAATAACACAGCATTTAAAGTCTGTCACCTTCATGGTTCATTATTATGTACTGTTAATCCCTTATCTTTACATTAATATTATATCCAATCACCTGCTCGATGAATAACTTTACTGGCTTCTCTCTTTTCTTACTAGTCACGTTTTTTATATCTCCTTTAACTTTCCAAGGCCAAACCACTTGTCCTAACCTCCACGATAGTAACTCTGACGGAGCAGTAACAATAAATGACCTCCTAAATTTATTAATAGTATTCGGTGATTTTGATACAGACTCTGATGGTATTTGGGATAATTTTGATGACTGTACAGACTTAAGTGCATGTAATTTCAATGCAAACCCTACTGTTCCATGTAGCTATTTAGATGTACTAGGTATCTGTGGTGGAGGTTGCACTGGTGATTCGGACGGCGATGGAATTTGCGACGATGTAGATACGTGCGTAGGTGTTTTGGACGAGTGTGGAATTTGCAACGGCCCAGGTCCTTCTAGTTTCACCATTGAGTCTATCACGATACTATACGACTCTATTTACGCCGAGGCGATTGATAACTGGTTAGTTTTCGAAGTCGGTGTCGACACCATCATGAGCTACGTGTGCGATCCTGTGTTTGCAGCA
>NVXE01000009.1 GCA_002746975.1 Bacteroidota bacterium
GACTACTACGCCAGGAACTTGTGCAGGAGACTACACCATTACTCGTGTGTTCACAGCTACTGACGACTGCGGAAACGCTTCATCGGCAACTCAGACTATAACGATTATTGATACTACTGCTCCAGTATTTACGGGAGTACCAGCTGATTACACAGCGGAGTGTTCAGACGCTCATCCTATGGATGCTGCAACAGCTACTGATAACTGTGGGACTGTAACGATGGACGTTGTAGAGACTACTACGCCAGGAACTTGTGCAGGAGACTACACCATTACTCGTGTGTTTACAGCTACTGATGACTGCGGAAACGCTTCATCGGCTACTCAGACTATCACGATTATAGATACTACTGCTCCAGTATTTACGGGAGTACCAGCTGATTACACAGCGGAGTGTTCTGATGCTCATCCTATGGATGCCGCTACAGCTACTGATAACTGTGGTGCTGTAACGATAGCCGTTGTAGAGACTACTACGCAAGGAACTTGTGCAGGAGACTACACCATTACTCGTGTGTTCACAGCTACTGATGACTGCGGAAATGCTTCATCGGCAACTCAAACTATCACGATTATAGATACTACTGCTCCAGTATTTACAGGAGTACCAGCTGATTACACAGCAGAGTGTTCTGACGCTCATCCTATGGATGCTGCAACAGCTAGTGATAACTGTGGTGCTGTAACGATAGCCGTTGTAGAGACTACTACGCCAGGAACTTGTGCAGGAGATTACACAATTACTCGTGTGTTCACAGCTACTGATGACTGCGGCAACGCTTCATCGGCAACTCAGACTATCACGATTGTTGACACTACAGCTCCAGTCCTTAGCATACCGGCTGATTACACAGCGGAGTGYTCWGACGCTCATCCTATGGATGCYGCTACAGCTAGTGATAACTGTGGTGCTGTAACGATAGACGTTGTAGAGACTACTACGCTAGGAACTTGTGCAGGAGACTACACAATTACTCGTGTGTTTACAACTACCGATGACTGCGGCAACGCTTCATCGGCAACTCAGACTATCACGATTATAGATACTACTGCTCCAGTACTTAGCATACCAGCTGATTACACAGCAGAGTGTTCTGACGCTCATCCTATGGATGCCGCTACAGCTACTGATAACTGTGGTGCTGTAACGATAGACATTGTTGAGACTACTACGCCAGGAATATCTTCAGAAAATTATACAATTACTCGCGTATTCACAGCTACTGACGATTGTGGAAACTCTATTACAGCGAGTCAAATAATTACTATTGTAGATACTACACCTCCAGTGATGACTATCCCAGTGAATTATACGTTAGAATGTGGGGTTGATATGATTCTTGATGATGCTGTTGCATATGATAATTGTGGAAGCGCTAGTATAGTCGTTTCTACATCGACAATAACAGGGAATTGTGCTTCGAACTATCAGTTAGTTAGAACTTTCACAGCAACTGACGATGCTGGAAACGTTGCCACGGAATCACAGGTTATTACGGTAGAAGATACTACAGCTCCTATCTTTACATATACACCTGCTGTAACCTTAACTTTAACTGAAATGAACGGAGATGTTATGCCGGATGCATTTGTATTGGTTTGGGATGCATGTGACTTAACACCAACATGGACATTCTCAGATGTGGTAATTAACGTAACAGGTGCTACATCTACAATTGAAAGAACATATACAGCTATTGATGATTGCGGAAACGCAGCAATTTTTGTACAGACAATATTCTTTACATCTGTTATTGAAGGTTGTGTGGATTCTTTAGCATGTAACTATAACGTTGATGCAAATACAGATGACGGTACTTGTTCATACTCTCAGTTCGCTTATGATTGTGATGGTAACTGTTTGAATGACATTAACGGAAATGGAATTTGTGATGAGTTAGAAATTGCGGGATGTACTGATGCTACTAACCCAGGATATAACCCTGCTGCTACTGTAGATGATGGATCTTGTTTGTTAGGAGGTTGTATGATTACTTATGCTTGTAACTACGGTGCTAATGTTGATTACCAGTTAACCGGTTCTTGTGAATTTACTTCATGTTCTGGTTGTACTGATTCTGCAGCTTGTAACTACGATGTAACATATACACTTGATGACGGTAACTGTACCTACTCAAGCTATGGTTATGACTGTAATGGTAGTTGTGTTAATGACACTGACGGTGATGGAATATGTGATGAATTTGAGGTTCTAGGATGTACAGACCCAACTAATCCGGGATATAATCCAAATGCCACAGATAACGATGGTTCTTGTTTAGTAGGAGGTTGTGTGTTGCCATTCGCTTGTAACTACGACCCATCTGCGGACTACTTGTTAATAGTATCTTGTGATTTCTCATCGTGTGTAGGTTGTATGGATAATACAGCTTGTAACTATGATTCGTCTGCAAGTATTAACTCTCCAAGCTCTTGTACGTACCCAGTTAATCAGTTTGTTGACTGTAACGGTGCTTGTAATAATGATACCGATGGTGATGGTATATGTGATGAGTTAGAGATTCTTGGTTGTACAGATATGTCAGCTAATAACTACAATCCAAACGCTACAGATGATGATGGTTCCTGTATAGTTTTAACAGGAGGTTGTGTGTTGCCATTCGCTTGTAACTATGACCCTGCAGCAGATTACTACTTACCGGGCTCTTGTGATTTCTCTTGTCTATCAGGAATGCCTATGCCAGGAGCTGTTTGTGTAGATCCTCTAGCTTGTAACTTCGGAGAAGCAGGAGTATGTGAGTACTTCGATGCTAACGGAGTTCTTTGTGCAGTATTTGGTTGCATGGATGTAGCGGCTTGTAACTACGATCCAGCAGCACAGGTAGCTGGGTCATGTGATTATACTTCTTGTCTAGTATATGGTTGTACGAACGTTAACGCTTGTAACTTTAATATTCTTGCGAACACTAATGATGGATCTTGTGAGTACTCAAGTTGTTTAGGTTGTACAGATATGACTGCAAATAATTTCGATCCTACAGCTACTGTGGATGATAATTCTTGTTCATACGATGTGTATGGGTGTATGATATTAACAGCTTGTAACTATAACCCTGATGCTACAATAAGTGACGGTTCTTGTGACTTTGTTTCTTGTTTCGGATGTGCTTCACCATCAGCATGTAATTATGATGCGAATGTAATTTACCCTGACGGGTCTTGTGTATTTGCTGATGCTGGTTACGATTGTGCAGGCAACTGTTTAGCGGATGCTGACGGAGACGGGGTTTGTGATGCTAACGAGATTATAGGTTGTACAGATATTACAGCAACTAACTATAACCCAGCTGCAACTGACGATAGTGGAAACTGTCAGTACCCTTCTGGAGGTTGTACAGACCAAACCGCTTGTAACTTCGACTTCACAGCCGTTGCTGATAATGGCTCATGTGAGTACATAAGTTGCTCAGGTTGTATAGCTCCTGTTGCTTGTAATTACGATCCTACCGCTGCATTGAGCGATGGGTCATGTATATTCCCAGATGTCAATGGAAACTGTGGCTCAGTTTGTGTTTCTGATATAGACGGTGACGGAATATGTGATGCAAATGAGATCCCAGGATGTTCTTATTCTAATGCGAGTAACTACGATGCAACAGCTACTGATGACGATGGTACGTGTATGTTCTTAGGATGTACTAACGTTGACTTCAGTAACTACAATGCGTTCGCAAATAACGACGATTCAAATTGTTCTAACACACCTATGAGTGCTGACTTCAACGGTGATGGTCTTGTACAATTAGAAGATCTTCTTGAGTTCTTAATAGCATTTGGTCAGGAAGGACCAAACTGGACTCTCGCTTGGGTTGACACTGCATGTGGTGTTATTGCGATACCTCTTGTTGACTTAATAGATGTGACTGTTCCAGGGTGTACTTACCCAACAGCTGCGAACTATGACTCTTCTGCTACTATGGATGCTGGTAACTGTGTATTCCCTGGATGTACAGACCCTATGGCTTTGAATTTCAATACACTTTCGAATCTTGAAAATTCAAGTTGTACATATCAGGTATGTCCTGACTTCAATGGAGATGGAGCTGTTCAGGCTCAAGATTTACTTGATTTCCTAATTGCTTGGGGTTCGGTATATCAGTAATTATTACAAGTATTTGATTTAGATTTAAGTCAAGACTTTACATCTAATTGAATCTTTATAAATTTAAAAGGGTTAGCTATAAAAAGCTGGCCCTTTTTTCCGGTATTTTGTTTTGTAAGAGGTAGTTGTTGCCGTTACTTCGCGGAATAATTAACTTCTTTATAAAATCATTTAGTATGAATCGACTTTATTCGTCTACCTCTCTGTTGTTAAGCTACTTGCTTGTGATTTTGTTAAGTAATACTTTAGCGCAAACAGATGTTTTAAATGCTGTGTGGATCTTGAACGAGGGTGTGCAGGACTGGGAAACTGGGGAGATGACAGAACTTGCTTCTGTAGGGGTTTACTCTCCTGTGACGCACGAATATATGGAGGTTTATGAATTTGAGGGGTCTAGCTTTACTACAAACGTAGTAATTGCGGAAGGGTCAGCATTTATAGGAGCCGATAATAAGATAGTAAAACTTAATTTAGATACTTACGAAGTAGAAGCAGAAGTCGCACTTGAAGGAGTTCGTCAACTTGCATTCTACGACGGTATGATTTATGTTACTCGTGGAGATGTAGATCCTGTAACGTGGGCTTCGGTTGAATTCGATTCGTATTTTGTTTGGTTTGATGCAGAAACATTATCTTGGGTAGGAGAGATGCCAACAACCGAGGGGATAAGCTATGCGTCGGAGGGATTAGTTATTGATAACGGGGTGGCTTATATAGCGATCAATAACGGTTTTGCATGGGCACAAGAAGTGGGGATTTTAGGAGTTTACGACTTAAATAATGGTGCCTATAACGAGTTCGACTTAGGAGAAGACGGAAAAAACCCTGCTCACATTAAATTGGTGGATGGTGCTGCTGTTCTCGTCAACAATACTGACTGGAGTGCAACTAGTCTTTCTCGTGTTGAGCTAACTTCACTCGGTGCGGAAATGTCTACCGTTACCACTTCTTTAGTAGCGGGGGTTTCTTCTGGATGTAATGCTGCTGCAATTATGGGTGATGAGATTGTATTCCAAATAAGTGGTGAAATGGGCATGCGTAAGGCTTCTACTGAAGATTTGACAGCTTCTGTAAATATATGGGGACCTGTAACTGATTCTTATTATCGCATGGCATTAAACCCTATTAATGGGAATATTTACGCTACAGTCACTAATTTTTATGATGCAGGAGAAGTTCAAATCATAGATGATTTAGGCACTCTAATTACGTCTTTCGAAACGGGAACTATTCCCGGAGGAATAGCTTTCGATATAAGAACAGTATTGTCTATAGATCAGTTAGAAGTTTCAAATAATGGTGAATTAATTGGGGAGTTTGATGTGATGGGTAGGGTTTGGTCTAAGGGAAACAGAGGGGTGAAAATTGAGAGATTCTCAAATGGGAATACCCGAGCCAGATACATAGCAGAGTAGAAGCCCTACAGCTAGTAGGAGTTTAAGCCACGCAGAAAGTTGTGTAGCTTTCTTCTTCCAAGCAAAATACACGATCACGCAGGTTATGCCAGTGAAAAGAGTGATGTAAATGTCTTTATCAGAATTAAAAATCATCCAAAGTGTGCTTATAAAAAGTACTAAAATTAGTGTTCGAATTAAGAGCCAGCTATATTTAGTACTATAAACTATAGGAAAGGTTAGGTGTCCAGCAATTATGTCACCTTCTATGTCTTCGATATCTTTTACCAGTTCGCGAGTGAATACAATAATAAAGGTAAGGCCGAGTAGTATTCCAAATTCCCACAAGAACATTGCCGAATTAATAAATAACGACATCGTGGTGTAAATTTCGTCAGCATATGCGAATGGAATAACAGCTGCGATTGAAGCTGCTACTACGAAATTTCCGATTAAGACACGTCCTTTTAGTTTTGCGGAGTAGAAAAAAAGAATAACAGAGATAGTGGTAGCAATGACAACAGGTATGTAATTTCCGATTTGCCATGACAGAATTCCCGAAAGTGTTATGCCTACAAATGTTAGTATCCAATGGCTTAATAGAGCGACTCTTCGTTTTAACACTCGGCCTACTAAAGCTCTCTCTGGTTTGTTAATTCGGTCTTCCTTTATATCGAAGTAGTCATTAATAATATTCCCTCCAGCAGCTAATAATACCAGAGGTAAAATAAAAAGAACCTCTAACATTACGTCATCGCCCCAACTTCCATCATAACTATGTCTAAGAACAGCTATTGCAATAGCTATAATGAAAAGATTACCTGGTCTAATAACTCTAAACCAAGCAGATATTGTAGATGAGGTAACTTGCTTGACAGCTGCTGTTCTATTAACCATTGCTCGCAAAAATAAGCTTATCACTAGTTTCAGTCGTTAAAGCATAATTAAACCCCTCATGAACAGCATGTGCTCCATGTCTACCTTGCTTATCTAAGGCCAAATATCCGACTTGTAAATTACTTACATCCATACTGTCTATTATCCTTTTTACTGCTTGCTCACAAGCGGCTTGTGGGTGCAAACCTCCTCTCATAAGTTCCACTACTAAAAATGACCCAACAGTTCTCATTACAGCTTCCCCAAGCCCTGTCGCGGTTGCAGCTCCGACATTTCCATCTACAAATAATCCAGCTCCTATTATTGGGCTATCTCCCACACGTCCATGCATTTTGTATGATACCCCAGACGTCGTACAGCCTCCAGACAATCTTCCCTCGTTGTCTAAAGCGAGAATGCCTATCGTATCATGATTTTCCCTATTTATCACGGGATTATATTCGTTCTTCTCCTTCCATTTCTGCCATGCATTTAAAGCCTTTTCGGTTAGAAGATTTGTAGGAATAAAGCCTTGGTCTATGGCGAACATCTTAGCACCTTCTCCCACAAGCATAACGTGTGGAGTTTCTTCCATAACCTTTCTTGCTACAGATAACGGATGCATGATGTCTTCAATACATCCAACTGATCCCGCACGACCTTTATGGTCCATGCAGCAAGCATCTAGTGTTACTACTCCGTCTCTATCGGGCAGCCCTCCGATACCTACACTCAATCCATCGGCATCGGCCTCCACTATCCTCGCCGCCTCCTCTATCATATCGAGCGCGCTACCACCTTTCTTTAACGCCTTAAACCCAGCTTCGTTGGCAATCACACCATGATTCCAAGTACTCACCATTGTCGCTTTTGTAGTTAAAAGACTAGCTCCATCACTTTCGTTTTTGAGAGTTTCACTTCCAAGCATTCGATTAATTGCAAACGGAGAAAATCCTAAGACACTTCCTAAAGCTGCGAGATTTCCTAAAAACTCTCTGCGATTAGATTTTTTGTCGTTTCCCATATTGCCAAGTTACTTTAATAATTACAAGTTATTTTAAATTGATTTAATATCAACCAAAAATCAATGTCTAATACAAAAAAAGGCTACCTAATTAGGTAGCCTTTTCGTTCGTGATTTATGTTGTTATAACTAAATAAAGAAATTAGAAGTTAATTACTTCGTTTCTTCATCAGTAACTTCTTCGAAATCGACGTCAGTTACTTCCTGCTCGCCTTCTGAAGAACTTGCTCCAGCATTTGTAGCTCCGGCATCTGCACCTGCAGCTCCGTCTTGAGCATACATATCTTCGCTTGCAGCTTGGAAAGCAGTATTTAGCTTTTCGATGCGCTCTTTGCATGCATCAACATCGCCTAACTCGTGAGCAGTTTTTAACTCTGTTAAAGCTTCGTTGATAGGAGTGAGCTTATCAGCTGGTATCTTATCGCCAAACTCTTTGAGTTGCTTTTCAGTTTGGAATATAAGAGAGTCAGCTTGGTTGATAGTCTCAACTTTTTCCTTCATCTCCTTATCTGCGTCAGCGTTAGCTTCAGCTTCCTGCTTCATGCGCTCGATGTCCGCCTCAGAAAGACCTGAAGAGGCTTCTATACGTACGTTGCTTTCTTTCCCGGTAGCTTTATCCTTCGCACTTACATTGATGATTCCATTCGCGTCGATATCGAAAGTAACCTCAATTTGTGGAACCCCACGTGGAGCAGGAGGGATGTCTGATAGTTGGAATTGACCTATGCGGTGATTATCCTTAGCCATAGCACGTTCTCCTTGGTAAACGTGAAGGTCTACGCTAGGCTGGTTATCTGCTGCTGTAGAGAATGTCTCAGACTTCTTAGTAGGGATAGTAGTATTAGCTTCGATAAGCTTAGTGAATACTCCACCCATAGTCTCTATTCCTAGCGAAAGAGGTGTAACGTCTAATAGAAGTACATCTTTAACGTCTCCAGATAGAACACCACCTTGGATAGCAGCTCCTATAGCCACAACTTCGTCTGGGTTAACACCTTTAGACGGCTCCTTTCCGAAGAATGCTTTCACAGCTTCTTGTACAGCAGGTATACGTGTAGATCCACCTACTAGAATAACCTCGTCAATATCACTTTTGCTAAGTCCAGCAGATTTAAGCGCTGAAGCACAAGGCTTGATAGACCGCTTGATCAGTGTGTCACAAAGTTGCTCGAACTTAGAACGAGTCAAAGAACGTACAAGGTGTTTAGGCACTCCGTCAACAGGCATGATGTACGGCAAGTTGATTTCTGTACTGCTAGTGCTAGAAAGTTCAATCTTTGCTTTCTCAGCAGCTTCCTTTAAACGTTGAAGAGACATAGGATCTTTACTTAGATCGACACCTCCATTTTCATTTTTGAACTCATCTACAAGCCATTCGATTAAGATTTGGTCAAAATCATCTCCACCAAGATGAGTATCACCATCAGTAGATAGCACTTCGAATACTCCATCACCAAGCTCTAGGATGCTCACATCGTGAGTACCACCACCTAAATCGAAAACCACGATCTTCTGGTCGATGGATTTTTTGTCAAGTCCATAAGCCAGAGCAGCAGCAGTAGGCTCGTTGATAATACGCTTAACCTCTAGGCCTGCAATCTCACCAGCTTCCTTAGTAGCTTGGCGTTGAGCATCGTTGAAGTAAGCAGGTACAGTAATTACAGCAGCTGTAACATCAGTTCCAAGATGATCTTCAGCTGTGCGCTTCATTTTCTGAAGAATCATTGCAGAAATCTCCTGAGGAGTGTATGTACGGTCGTCAATCTTCACTCGTGGAGTGTTGTTGTCGCCTTTTACTACTTCGTAAGTCATACGCTTAATATCAGCAGTTACTTCGTTGAAAGAAGAGCCCATAAAACGTTTAATACTAGAAATAGTCTTAGTAGGGTTAGTAATCGCCTGACGCTTAGCCGGCTCACCCACTTTTCTTTCGCCGTCGGCGATGAATGCAACGATAGAAGGCGTAGTTCGCTTTCCTTCGCTATTGTTAATTACGACAGGTTCATTTCCCTCCATTACTGATACACAGCTGTTGGTAGTTCCTAAGTCGATTCCGATGATTTTACTCATAGTGTTAGAATTTTAATTTCGTTATTATTTTTTTATTTACACTTTCTCTAAGTCAAATCCCTTGCCATTAATGTTTTTTCTGGCACGACGTTCATCTTGTCAGTTTTAGGCCAAACCGTGTCAGTATTATATGTCATTTCCTCTAATTATCTCCAATATTGCCTGACACCCTGTCCGATTCAACCTACATTTGCGCCCGTGAATACGTCATTATCTAACCCAGTAACGTTTGCTATTTTAGGCTATGGTCATATAGGCAAACGCCATTCGAAGGCTATCACCGCACACCCTAATGCGACTTTACACGCAATAGCTGATATAAGACCTATTGTAGCAGAAGGTGTTACTATTCACTCTTCATTAGAGTCATTACTTACAAGTCCTAAGCTTCCTGAGGTAGTGTGTGTTTGTACCCCTAACGGTCTTCATGCAGACCAAACCATTTCTATACTTACTGCTGGGTGTGATGTTGTTCTTGAAAAGCCAATTGCTCTCTCAAGTTCTGATGCTCGCAAAATAGAAGAGGTTTCTATCGCCACTGGGAAGAATGTCTTTTGTGTAATGCAAAATAGATTCGCTCCTCCTTCGGCTTGGCTTAAAACTCTTGTCGATTCGGGTAAGCTTGGGGAAATACGTCAGGTTCATATTCAGTGTTTTTGGAATCGAGATGACGATTACTATTCCGCCAGCCCATGGCGTGGAACACTCGAGCTTGATGGAGGTCCACTCTTTACACAATTCTCCCATTTTATTGACGTGATGTACTGGATCTTCGGCTCCATTACTAACCCTCGTGCCATTTTCCGTAATCAAGCTCACGCTCACAATACTCAGTTTGAAGATTCAGGCCAAATTTCATTCGACTTCCTTCGCTCTGGATGGGGGTCATTCACGTTCTCTACAGCTATAGATCGCTATAATTTTGAGTCATCACTTACACTAATTGCCGAAAATGGCACTGTTCGAATTGCGGGTCAATACATGGAAAAAGTGGTTCACTGTGATATTCGTAACTACGAAATGCCCATTCTGGATTCTCCTGCTCCCCCTAATGATTATGGTTCATATAAAGGGTCTGCGTCTAATCATCATCACGTAATGTCAAACGTCATAGACGTTCTCCGCAACGGAGCATCAATAGCCACACCTATTTACGAGGGAGTAGATGTTGTTGAGATTATTGAGTCGATGTATAACTCTGGTGACCGGTATTAAATCACCATTATTAATTGAGTATTTATATTTTCTCAAATCAACTCAAAATAAATCAGGCCGCATAAACCTAACAAAAGGTTTTAGCCACCATCTAATTTGGATTAGACGTGCTTTAGGAATTGATTCTGCTCCAAATTCTTTGTAAAATATATCTACTCCAGGGTCTGAACTTCCTCCGAAATCAAAAATAGAGGCACCTCTACTTCTAGCCTCATTTATCGCATGAGCAAGCAATGCAACTGAGGCGAAACCTGATAGTTTACTTCGCTTTTGGCCTCCGAAAGAGTAAAGACACGTAGAACGATTTACCATGATGAAGCCACCCGAAGCGATGCACTCCCCATCATTATTGCGCGCCTCGATAGCAAAACAGTATTCCTCAGAAGATATACTAGTCAATAATTTTTCGAGCTTATCGTAATTTGTTAGTATACCCTTTCTCTCACGGCTCTCTTGATGCAGGCTTATAACTTCAGACCAACTATCAACTGTTGTACAAACAATGCCTTCTCGAGATGCTCTACGAATTTGCTTTTCTCTATTTGAGGGAAGTTTTACATCGTCTAAATCACCACTGAAGTGTATCTGTCTTGTATGCTTCCACTGTATTCGAAAACCTTTAGGAGTGTTGTGTTTTATCCAATCTGCAGAAATTTCACTTTCTTTTCCTGAAGGAGGGAGGTCTATAATTTTTAAAGATTCATTCCTATCGATCCATGACTTAACTAGTGCTTTATATTCTTCTTTACTGCAGGAAGGAGATAGTCCACAATCTAATGCCCAAGGTGGTGTAGCAAGGATTTTAACTCCTTTTGAAGTAAATCTAGAGAGCGCGACTTTAGTTGTGCCTACTTCAAAAACAGAGTACGGAGTTCCGCAATTATTTAGCCAGCTAGGGCTAAGGAAAGGGTGGGTTTGAGAGGACTGGTTGTCAATTACTTTGACGTTCATCCGCCGATACTACGTTTTACAGCTTCGAACTCACGATCACCGCTAAAAAGATCATCACCCAAAGCAAGCCACTCTAAAGCTTCTGCTCTATCAATAGTGGAAAGAAATTCAGCATTGTATATTATAGCATAGTGTAAAAGCTCGGTTTGTACGTCACTTAATCCACGTCCTCCAAAGTCTAATAGTAAATTTCTAGCAATATTATAATTTTCAAGAGCTTCCTTTTTAGAGTTTAGTTTTTTGAATACAGCTGCGTACATTAACCAAGCACCAGGGTCTTCTGGGTCAATGTCGGTTAAGTACTTATAATATGATTTAGCTTTTGTGAATTTGAGATTATCCATTTCGGTCTCAGCGGCATTTTTCGCCTCCTTGCGAAGGTCTTCGTAAAACTCGGTAAATTCGTGATAGTACTCTTTCTCCTTATCTTTTTTCACAAATTTAGAAGTGTACTTCAAGCTATTTTTAAGAGCTTTATTCTTGTCTGCTTGATATTGTTCTCTTAAATCGTGGTCATCAGAAGTGTGAATCCCTAAATACGCCTGAGCCATATAAACATAAGGAAGAGGAAGTTTTTTTGTTTTATCGTCTTCAGTATAACGAATGCATTTATAAAGAACATTTTCATATTTTTCATCGACTATCCACATAAGTAACTTATTGTATTCCTCTTGAGATATAAGAGGTTTACTAGGTTTATCATCGTTTTGATTACCTCTTTGGGCCAAAACATCAGTAGATAGAAATGATGTAGCGATAAAAATCAGGCAATAAAGCCAGGTCTGTTTTTTAATAATAGATGTCATGTTGAATATCATTGCAGATTTCATGCCGAAAGATAATCGAAAAAAGATAATCCTTTTAGATGTTATCTTCGCCGCACCATGCAAGTAACTAGAACTGTTTTTCAATTCAGCACAATTTTGTGCGCGCTATTTTTCTCAACTTCTTTGTTATCTCAAGGTACTGGGACAGTTAAAGGATTTATTCATTCAGAATCATCGGGAGAAGCTGTAATGTTCGCCAGTGTGTCATTAGAAGGGACTTCTCATGGAGTTATTACTGACGTGTCAGGCTTCTACAGTTTAAGTAAAGTTCCTTCGGGAGAATATAACTTGATAGTATCAAGTATCGAGTTTGAAAATGTTCGAGAAAAGGTTTCCGTTATCAGCGGTAAAGTACTGACGAAAAACTACTTACTAAAGGATGGTGTTGTCCAACTTGGAGGGGCTGAAGTTTCCGCAGATAGTGAGGAACAACGTAATAGTGTTCGAATGTCAGTGGAGACGATAAGGCCGGCAGATATTAAACATATACCTAGTTTCGGAGGTCAAGCTGACTTGGTTCAAGTTTTACAAGTACTACCAGGGTTCGTATCTACAGGCGATCAGGGAGGGCAATTATATATTCGTGGCGGATCTCCTATTCAAAACAAAGTTTTGCTTGATGGGATGATTGTTTACAATGCTTTCCACAGTATAGGCCTTTTCTCAGTGTTCGATTCAGACGCATTAGCTAACGCTGACATATATACTGGCGCTTTCTCGGCTAAATATGGCGGTCGAATTTCGTCAGTGATGGATATAAAGACTAAGGATGGAAATATGCGAGAACAAAAGGTTATCGTGGGTGCAAGTCCTTTCGGAGCGAAAATTATGCTAGAAGGTCCGCTTAAGAAAATGACAGATAAAGCAGGAGGGATAAGTTATTTAGTATCTATGAAACATAGCTATCTCGAAAAAACCTCCCAATTTCTGTATCCTTATATAGATGGAGGGAAATTACCTTTTGGATTTACCGACACCTACGGAAAGATTACATTCGGTGGGGCTGGATCTAAATTAAGTTTGTTCGGATTCGGGTTTTCTGATCACGCAAGTGTTTTAGATGATTCTACTGGGGTTTCTTTTGCAGATTATGGATGGAAAAATGTAGGAGGAGGAGGTAATTTTACGATTGTACCCCCAGGATCGGCTGTGCTGGTAAAAGGACATTTTGCGATAAGTAGTTATGGAATTGGTCTTGAAGAAGGTAATCTAAGTCCTAGATATAGTAATGTGAATGGATTTAACTTCGGATTAGACTTTAAATATGTACTAGGTGATGATAATGTTGAATATGGGCTAGAAGTGGTAGGATTAGAAACCGATTATAAGACATTCAATGCATTAAATGTTATAGTAGAACAAACTGAGAATACTACAGAATTTGGTGGATATATTGATTACACAATTAGTAGAGGTAAGTTAATAGTTCAGCCAAGCATTAGGATGCAATATTACAGTTCTCTTGCAAAATTCCGCCCTGAACCAAGGATAGGGATGAAATATAAATTTAATGAAAGGTTACGCTTAAAACTTGCTGCGGGGATGTACTCTCAGAATGTAATAAGCGCAAATTCTGATAGAGATGTCGTGAACTTATTCTATGGCTTCCTTGCTGGACCTGAGAATCTTCAGTCGGAATTCGTGACTCCTTCAGGCCAAACACGAGCGGTTTCTCACTCCCTCCAAACAGCAAATCACGTAGTAGCAGGATTTGAGTACGATATAACAGAGTTTCTAAATCTTAATGTTGAAGGGTATTTAAAGCAGTTCACACAATTGACAAATACAAACCGTCAAAAACTTTTCCCGGATGATGCAGATCACAATGATGTCCCTGAGCTACTTCGTTTGGATTATATAATTGAGAGCGGTTTTGCTCAAGGAGTTGATATGGTGCTCAAGTTTGAGCAGAAATTCACCTATTTATGGCTAGTTTATGGCTTAGGAAATGTCGATAGATGGGATGGTTCTAGATGGTATGACCCAGTTTTTGATAGGCGACACAATGTGAATTTAGTGGCTTCTCAAGATTTCGGTAAAAACCAAGAATGGCAAGCTAGTGCGCGTTGGTCTCTTGGTTCTGGGCTACCATTTACTCAAAGCCAAGGCTATTATCAATCTCCTAACGTTACGGATGGAATTTCATCGGATTACATCACCCAAAATGCTGGAGATATCACCATTTATTACGCAGGACTCAATCAGGGGCGATTACCAACTTACCACAGACTAGATTTAAGTGTTAAAAGAACTTTTAAGGATGTTAGCGGAGGTGACTTAGACTTTACAGCTGGAATTACAAACGTTTACAGCCGTGAGAATGTGTTCTACATTAATCGAATTACAGGCCAAAGGAAGAATCAATTGCCATTCCTTCCTTCAATTGCTATAGACTGGAAATTTTAGCACCGATTTAATGAGTGTTTAATAACACTTTAGCTGCTGCTCTAGCTTCATCAGAAACTGACGATCCACTAATCATAGTAGCAATAGACTCTGTTCTGTCCAATCCGTTTAGATATTTTGCTATTGTATTTGCTTCACTATCGGTTGTGTTTTTTCTTACTTCCAAATGAAAATCACCTCTAGCAGCAACTTGTGCAAGATGAGTAACTGAAAAAACTTGTTGCTTTTTCGACATAGATAGCATCGTTTCAGCCATACGAGTGGCTACATCACCTGACACTCCTGTGTCAATTTCATCTAGAACAATAGTTGGAACTTGAGTTTTCGTCGCAAGAGCTGCTTTAAATGCTAGCATAACACGACTTCTCTCGCCACCAGATGCTACTTGTGACATAGGTTGTTGTGGAGATCCAGGATTTGCAGAAAATAATAGCTCTACATCTTCAATTCCATGAAGGTCAGGAGTTGCCAAAGTCTTGAATTCCCATGACATCTTAACTTTAGGAAGTTTCAAGGGAGATAAAGCAACATGAACAATCTTAAGAAGTTCTGTACCCGATTTAGCTCTAGCTTCAGTAAGCATCGTACCAAAGTCTTTCATAGTGTCGAACGTTCTGCCAACACTTTCTCTAGCTTCTTGCAGCTCACGATCGAGTCCATCACATTTGTCTAGCTGAAGCATCAACTCCTTCTCAATTAGCAAAAGAGATTGAGCATCTAATGAATTGTGTTTGTGTAGAGCTCTGGAAAGAGCTTCCATTTTTTCTTCAGTAATAGCAAGCCTTTCGGGGTCATGGGTAATTCCTTCGGCCAAAATACTAGCCTCAGCTGCGATGTCCCGTATCTCAATATTTACACTCTTCAACCTTTCTAGTAACGAACCCGCACTTTTGTTAAATCGTTCTATTTCTTCAAGCTCTTTAATTGCAGATTTAATAGAAGAAACGGCATCACTTTCGCTGCCACCATTATCTAGCAACTCGAAAGTTAAATTAAGACCTTTTGCAAGCTCTGTTGCATGAGTTAATTCGTTATACTCATTTTCTAATTCCTCTTGATTAAATGCACCAAGATTCAATAGATTAAGCTCTTCAATCTGAAACTGTAAATAACTTCTATCAGCTTGTGGCTTATTAGATTCCATCTCAAGTTTTTTGAGTTTTTCAACTGCTGTTCGCCATGCTGAAAATGCAATCCTATACTTATCACGTACTTTATAGTGCTTTCCGAAATCGTCTAGAAGGTCTAAACGCTTATCTCTATCTAGCAAGCTTCTTGTCTCATCTTGCCCGTGTAAATCGACAAGCCGAATGCCTACTTCTTTCAGTATTCCAACACTAACTAGAGAGTCATTAATAAACGCTCTTGACCTTCCATTAGAACTTACTTCCCTTCGAATTAATATTTTATTATCCCTAATGTCGGCCACTTCAAAACCGAAGTCGCATAAGATATTTCTTGAAAGGGGAGTGTCGAATATTGCCTCAACAATGCATAAATCTGCACCGTGTCTAACACTAGAAGAGCTACTTCGTTCACCTAATGTTAATCCGAGTGCACCAAGTAAAATCGATTTTCCTGAACCTGTCTCGCCGGTAACTACAGTAAGCCCCTTATTAAATTCAAGAGTTAGTTCACTTATTAGCGCGTAGTTGCTTATCTGAAGCTTTTGTAACAATTGTATAGAGTTTACATTAAAGCATCGTCATACTTGGCGATATTACCTGGATCCATCTGCTTTAAGACAGGAAGAAGTCTGACCCTCTCAGCTTCAGGAGCAGGTTCGAAAAGTTTGATTATTTCATCATTTTTCGCAATGAAGAAAACCTGAATGTTATATGAACCGGGTCTAATTCGATTAGTTGAGCGCATCTCAATAATTGCATCAGCGATATTAAGACGAGCAGTTTCAATATCTTCATATAACAAATCGACACCATTACGGTGATAATTGTACATGCACAATCTAAGTGGTCGGAAAGTTTGACTTAACATATTCTCCACTAGCCAGTACCTATTCTGCTTTCCTTGGCTCGCTTTCCACCCTTTACCTCCTGCATTTTGAGCATTTGCAACAATTGTTTGGGCTTTAAGGAAATATTCAGAACCAGCTTCAAGGCCAAAACTATCATAGTCTGTACCTATTATCATGTAGGAATAATATGCCAAAATTGAACTCAAATTATTTCTATGTTGCCCCGGATTGAATAGTATGGAGGTGCCATCGACCCATTCAAATTCTAAATCTCCATCAACAACAAAGAATGTAGGAGTATTATAGTCTGAATTGAAAACGGGCCTGTTGCTTTGAATTTGGATAGACCCTCTGAATCGGGTGTTGTTAATGGCTTCACTGATAGTGATTTGCATCGTACATTCGATTAGCTCTTTAAATGCGAAATCGTCATTAGTCCAGCGACGTCCGTTCATGAACCCCCTTATTCCGTCTTCCAAACTTTCAAAAACACTAGCTTCAACATTCGCAATTTGAGGTGCTATTACTTTAACTGTGCAATTAAGCTCTTGCGCTTGAGTTTTGAATGTAATCACAATCATCATCAGGCAAGAAATAACGTAAGAGACGAATAAGTTTAATTTAAAGCTAGGTAATCTAAAGATCATTTTTTTTTAAGAAATCAACAAGGTTGAGAGCATTTCAATAAGGTCGTGAGCGACTTCTCGCTTACTCTTTAACTCAAAAATACGCTTTTCAGTATGCATATCCACTTTTTTGAGTACAGTAACTTTGTTTGTGTCGTTACTGAATCCAGCACCGTCATCAGCAAGAGTGTTCATTACGATAAAATCTAAGTTTTTTCTTTCAAGTTTTCCTTTAGCACTTTTTAAGCTTTCCTCTACAGAATCGGTTTCTAAAGCAAATCCCATTAATATTTGAGAATCCGTCTTTCTTGCACCCATTTCGAGTAAAGTATCAGGTGTGTTCTCCAATATTATTTTTCCAGGTAAATCAGCTCGGTGTAGTTTTTTGTTGGAAGGATTTACAGGCCTCATATCTGCGATTGCTGCACAAGCTATCCCTGCGTCCATTTCAGACCAAACCCCCATCGTTTCCTCATACATCTCTTGTGCAGTCATTACATTGATGCGTTTCGCCACTCTTGGAGGAGTGTCAATCTTCACAGGCCCTGCAATCAGTACAACGTTTGCTCCAAGATCTGCAAGTCTTGCCGCAATTTCAAACCCCATTTTTCCAGTTGATCTATTGCCTAGATATCTTACAGCATCTATTGGCTCTTCCGTAGGTCCAGCAGTAACTACGACGTTCTTGCCTACTAGAGGAAGCCCGTCTCTAAAGAAGTTATCTACAAAATCTGCAATTATCTCAGGCTCTTCCATACGACCTTTCCCCTCAAGTCCACTTGCTAAAGCTCCAGATCCAGGTTCAATAATTTTTACGTCTCTATTTTTTAAAGTCAGTATATTATTTAATGTTGCTTCATTAGTGAACATGTCTAAGTCCATTGCGGGAGCAAGCATGACAGGGCATCTTGCACTTAAAAAGACTGCCTGAAGAAGGTTAGAGCAAGTTCCATTTGCGAATGCCGATAAAGTATCAGCAGTACAAGGGGCTACTAAAAACAAGTCTCCCCACAATCCTAACTCTACATGGTTTGTCCACTTCCCAGAATCTTTGTTTTCCGTAAAGTCAGAATGCACAGGCATTCCGGTCAAGGTTGCAAGAGTTAACGGCGTAATGAACTCTATGGCACTAGGGGTCATAACAACTCTTACATACGCGCCACGTTTAATTAACTCCCTTGCTAAAAAAGCAGACTTGTACGCTGCAATACTTCCTGTAATACCTAATAGAACACGACGCCCCAGAAGAGATAATTTTTCGTTCTGTGATTCCGGTGTTCCGGTCATGGTAATAAATTAAGCCGATTTTTCTTCAGTAGACTTATCGTCAGATGTCTCTTCTATTTCAGTTTTCTTATCAGCAGCTGCGGCTATTGCAGCAGGGGAAGTAATAGTCTCGGGCTTTGTATCCTTGTCAGACACTTCAAAAGTCTCCTCTACTTCCTTGTGACGATAGTAGATTTGATTTTCTTCTAGTTCCTTAATAGCAATGCTATGAGGTTTTGCTAGACGCTCGTAAAATTTAGAAATCTCAATTTGCTCACGGTTTTCAAATACCTCCTCAAGAGTATCGTTTGGAATTACAAACTCCTCCATTTTGGCTGCAAGCTCTTCCTTTAGATCTTGAGAAAGCTGATTACTGCGCTTTGAAAGCACAACGATAGTTTCGAATAGGTTTCCTGTACCTATGTTTTCGATTTCGTTTGTGTTACGGGTTACCGTAGTCTTTTCAGCTTTTACGTTCTTAAAGTTCATAGTGCTATTTTTCTTCAGATTCTAGTGTTTCCACGGCTTTCACGCAATGTTCGTATATACGTTGTGCATCAGGTAAATATAAACTATCCGGAAATCGGGATGCAAAGGTATGAAAAGCGAGCGCAGCATCGTTAAAACGTTCAAGTTTCCTTCGATTTGTACTTTGAATGGCGTATTGATAGTAACTGTCAAGGATTAAAAACTGTAAATCTTCTCGATATGGAGAGTCCGGAAAATCCTTTAGTGCATTTTTCATTGCTATCGTGGCACTCTTAAATTGTCCCGTTTTATGGTATATGGCAGCTGATTCGAAGGATTTTCTTTCGAGCTTTGAACGCAGGTTGTCTATCATAGTTTGACTGCTATCTCGAAGAGCAGAAGCGGGATACCTATCCATGAATAATTGTAGCTCTTGGATGGCAGAACGAGTTTCGGTTTGGTCTAATGACCAGTTAGGTGACAAATTGTAGC
The DNA here is from genome assembly GCA_002746975.1 of Bacteroidota bacterium. Classification (GTDB taxonomy): domain Bacteria; phylum Bacteroidota; class Bacteroidia; order Flavobacteriales_D; family Sanyastnellaceae; genus UBA974. The sequence goes on from NVXE01000009.1 coordinate 19,714, forward strand.
TGCAAATGGCAGCTTTAAACTCTACTTCTTCGACTAAATCACTATTAGGGAAAGTTTTTGCATAATGGCTGAAATAATACCTTGCTAGATAGTAGTCGTTTACACAATAATGAGCTTTAGCGTAATTGTATTGAACTTGTTGAGCTCTTTGAGTACCTCTTGTAAGTCCCACTAACTCTTCTAAAAGGGGCAATGCTTTGAAGCAAGCACCTGAGTCAAGTGCAGCTTGTGCGTATTCCCATTTTAATTCAGCATCAGTGCTTTTTAGGACTTTACTATACTCGGTGCAGCTATTGAGTCCGATAGCTAGTGTTAGAACAGAAAAGAATAGTAAAAAGGAAGTTTTAAACATATTAAATATTATTCGTTGCGAAGTTAGCTAGTCCATATTGTAAACTTTACTTTGAATGAAGTAATTTTGCGCATTGAACTAAAAAAATCTTGGCATTTGGATATTTTTGATCGCATTCGCAACGACCGTGGACCACTAGGACAACACGCTCGTGAGAGCCACGGCTACTTTACCTTTCCTAAATTAGAAGGAGAGATTTCAAATCACATGACCTTTAGAGGTAAAGAAGTGTTGGTTTGGTCTATTAATAATTATCTAGGACTTTCTAACCACCCTGAGGTGCGTAAGGTAGATGCCGATGCTGCCGCTCAGTGGGGTATGGGATACCCGATGGGTGCTAGAATGATGTCAGGCCAAACTTCAGAGCACGAAGCCCTCGAAAACGAGCTTGCTGATTTCATGCAGAAGGAAGACGCTTTCTTACTCAACTTTGGATACCAAGGATGTCAATCCGCTATCGAAGCTCTTGTAAATCGTCACGATGTTATCATTTATGACAGCGAATCTCACGCTTGTATGGTTGATGGCGTTCGTTTACACCAAGGAAAGAGATTCGTGTTTAAGCATAACGATATGGAGAGCTTTCATAAGCAACTTGAAAGAGCTCGTAAGCTTACAAAAATTAGCGGAGGTGGTATTTTGGTTGTTACCGAAGGCGTATTCGGGATGGCTGGAGACCAAGGTAAGCTAGCTGAAATTTGTAAATTCAAAGAAGAATTTGGTTTCCGATTATTTGTCGATGACGCTCACGGTTTCGGTACAGTAGGTGACCACGGAAGAGGAGCTGGTGACGCTCAGGGGTGTCATAGTGAAATTGATGTTTATTTCGGTACTTTCGCTAAGGCGATGGCTACCATAGGAGCTTTCGTTGCAGGAGATGAAGACGTTATAGACTTCCTTCGTTACAACATGCGTTCTCAAACATTTGCGAAATCTCTTCCCATGCCTATAGTAGTTGGAGCTCGTAAACGTCTTCAGATGCTTATTGACTCTACTGAGCATAAAGATAATCTTTGGAAAATAGCAACGTCTCTTCAACAAGGTTTAAAAGAAGAAGGATTCAATCTAGGAGTTACAAATTCGTGTGTTACTCCAGTTTTCCTTCAAGGCGGGCTTGGTGAAGCAACAAATCTAACTGTAGATCTTCGTGAAAATCATGGGATTTTCTGTTCTATAGTTGTGTATCCAGTTGTTCCAAAGGACACCATTATGCTTCGCCTTATTCCTACTGCGATTCATACATTAGAAGATGTTGACTACACGATTAAAACCTTCTCTAAAGTAAAGGCCAAACTTGAGGCAGGAGATTACAAGAGCGAGAAAATCGCTTCTTGGAATTAATTAAGTACGCCATTAAAGGCGGTTTTTAAAATGCGTGTTTTTATAGAACTAGCTTATGATGGAACTAACTACCACGGTTGGCAACGTCAGCCGGTATCTATTACGGTACAACAAGTACTTGAAGCAGCCCTTACTAAGATGTGTGGTTCTACATGTCCAGTTGTAGGATGTGGTAGAACTGATGCCGAAGTTCATGCTTCATATTTCGTAGCGCACGCAGATTTACCCGATTACGAAGATGAAGATTCGCCTAAACCTAGATTCGAATCATTAAATCAACTCGCGTTTAAGCTAAACGGCATGCTCGATTCAGATGTCGCTATTTACTCGATTACGGAGGTGGGAGATAAGGCACATGCGAGATTTGATGCCCAGGAAAGGTCTTATACATACTTGATTCATAATCAGAAAGATCCGTTTTTAGTGGGGAGATCTGCAAGAATATATGGAGATTTAGATGTTGAAGCGATGCTAAATTCGGCACGTCACTTGATCTTTCGTGGCGATTTCGCGGCTTTCTGTAAAACTGGCAGCGATGTTAAAACAACTATTTGTGATGTGCGTAAACTAGAAATTATAAAGGATGGAGAGTCTAGATTTAGATTCGAAATTTCTGCTGATCGTTATTTGCGAAATATGGTTAGGGCAATAATAGGCACTCTTATCGAAGTAGGGAAAGGTAAGATGACTGAACAAGAGTTTATTGCTGTGATAGCATCGTGTAATAGATCCGAGGCTGGGCGTTCTGCTCCAGGATGCGGGTTATATCTTTCTAGAGTTGATTATCCCAAAGATGTTTTCTGTTCAAAAGTATTAATTACAAATGGTATAATCGCAAAATAGGTTAGGTGACAATGTTACTCAATTAAAAAGTACATGTGGTTTAAATNAAAACCCCATAACAAGACTTACTCAATACCTTTACAAAATGAAAAACACCCTAAGTCTGATCCTCGCAGAGGTTAAGAACTATCAAAAACGCTTCATTTTCACAGGAGTTTTGATTGTGGTACTCTCTTCAATAGTTTGGGTTAGGCCTGCCTTGATTAGGTATGCAGTAGATGTCGAAATTGCAAATGGCAACTACAAAGGCATGGTTAATGTCTTCGCTTTGATTGTGTTAGTACTGCTTTTCGAAGCTCTGCTTAAGTATAGAGTTACATATCTTGCAAATTGGGTAGCCCAAAGTGTGTCTTTGGACTTAAGAACAAAGCTATTTAAAAGAATCATGTCTTTCAGAATGCAGTTTTTTGATAGGACACCTGTAGGTAAGCTAGTGACTAGGCTTATAAGTGATATCGATGGAATAGCTAACGTTTTTTCTAACGGCCTTTTAAATGCGATAGGTGATCTCTTGACCTTGACGGTGGTGCTTACAGCTATGTTTATCATAAATCCATCTCTTACTTTTATTGTTATATTACCAATACCAGTTTTATTATTTGCGACAAGAATTTTTCAGAAACATATTAAAAAATCATTTGCAGATGTAAGGAATCAAGTTTCTAATATGAATGAATTCGTTCAGGAACATGTTACAGGAATGCATATAGTTCAAGTCTTTAGTCGAGAGGAGGAGGAGGCGAAAAGATTTAAAAAATTAAATGGTAAGCATAGAGATGCAAATATTAGTTCTATAAAAGCATTTAGTATCTTTTTCCCCGTTGTAGAGATGTTAAGCGCGACTAGTGTTGCTCTACTATTATGGCTGGGAATTGGAGGTGTTGTGAATGGTGAGATTACACTTGGTGAAGTTCTTCAATTCGTTCTATATGTATTTATGTTGTATCGTCCTATAAGACAACTTGCTGATAGATTTAACGTTTTACAGATGGGGATAATAAATGCAGATAGAGTGTTCAAACTTCTTAGGTCAGACGAGAAGCTGGAAGATAAAGGCACTCGAGATGATGTGGAGTTTAACGGAAGGATAGAATTCAGAGATGTTTGGTTTGCTTATTCTGATGATAATTGGGTGTTGAAGGGGTTATCTTTTACCGTTGAGCCTGGGTCTACGGTTGCTTTTGTTGGGTCAACTGGTGCAGGCAAAAGCACTATTATTAATCTTTTGTCTAGATTTTATGATTTCCAAAAGGGAAGTATTTTAATTGATGGGGTTGATATTAGAGATATAAAACTTTCTTATTTACGTGAGAATATTGGTGTAGTACAACAGGAGGTTTTTCTGATGTCTGACACTCTAAGGGCGAACGTTACTTTGCACGATGATGGAGTTTCTGATAAAATGATTTGGGATGCCGCTGAAAGGGTAGGAGCAGCAGATTTTATCAGAAAACATTACGATGGGTTAGACTTACACGTTAGGGAAAGGGGGGCTATGCTTTCCGTAGGACAAAGACAACTCATAGCTTTTATGAGGGCCTACGTAGCGAGTCCTAACATACTTATTCTTGACGAAGCGACATCGTCTATTGATTCAGATTCGGAACAAATGATTCAAAAAGCTACGGCATCTATTTCTGAGGGACGTACCTCTTTAATAATTGCGCATAGACTTAGCACAATCCGAGACGCAGATAAAATTTTCGTTGTAAATGCTGGAAGAATTGTAGAGTCGGGAACTCACGAAGAATTAATTCAACTCAAAGAAGTTTACCACTCCTCCTTTTTTCTGTAACCCATAGCACGAACATCGGCAACTCTTACTCCACTTTGGTTTAAAATAACTGAATCTACGTTTACTATTCTATGCTTCAAAGTAGTCACTATTGCTTCAGCAACAAGTGTATCGCCTATTTTCACAGGTTCCAAATGACGAATTGAGGTGTTTAAGCTGACAGCATGTCTGCCATGGGCATTTGCGGCAAAAGCAATAGCACTATCTGCTAATGCGAAGGTGATGGAACCGTGAATTATACCAAAACCATTTGCCATTTCACTTCTCGTTACCATCTCCAATTTACAAAATCCAGGAGTACATTCGATTACTTCAGCTTTGAGCCAAGCCGTCATCTTGTCGTCGAGCAACATTTTCTGAGTGATAGAGTGTACTTTGTTTTCGTAAGTCATAATATTGAAGTTGTTAATGAGAATCTAGATGCATTTAAAGTGCTCAAATGGTTCAAGACATTCATTGCAAATAAAAGAGGCTTTACAGGCTGTAGATCCAAATGGGCTAACTAGTTTTGTGTTTTTACTTTTACAAAGTGGACAGGGAATTACCCTTCCTTCTCCAGTTAAAAAAGATCTATCATGGCTTGACCCCTCAGGAGGTGCAATTCCATGTTTTTGCATTTTCTCTCTCGTTTCCTTGTTAATCCAATCTGTAGTCCAAGCCGGACTAATAGCGATTCTAACTTCTGCCTTATTGTCTATTACCCTTGCTGCAGTAAGTACGTCTTCGGCAATAACTTCAGTGGCGGGACACCCAGAATAAGTAGGTGTAATAATACAAACTACATGATCTTTTTCGAAGATTACGTCTCGAAGAATCCCCATCTCTTCAACACTAAGAAATGGTAATTCGGGATCCATCACATCCTGCATTTGACGCTTCACTTTTATTACTAGCTCTGCACCATTAATTTCTTGATGTGGTAGATCTGACATGATATGGTTATTTTACCAAGAAGCTCCTGGATGAGTACGAGGTAGGATTTGCATTTCAGCAAGCATAAATCCAAAAGCTTCTGTGTGAATTCCTTTTCGTCCACCAGTTTGCATGAATCCGTCTTCAGGACGTACCAAAGTTGCTTTTGATAGAATGTCATCGATTTTAACATCCCATTCTTTTTTAAGTTCCTCAAGGTTAGGGAGAAGCCCAGATTCTAATCCGGAGCGATCTATTTCGTCAGAAATAAACATCTCCCCAGTAAACTTCCAAAGGTCGTTTAATGACTTCTGCACTCTACTGTGACTCTCAGGTGTTCCATCACCTAGGCGTACCATCCATTTACTACTGTGATCGAAATGATAACGTATTTCCTTTACAGCTTTAGCCGCAATCCCAGCTGCTTCTGGGTTAAAAGACTGTTGAGCAATATGTTCAGCTCGTAAAAGAGCGAATGCATCGAACAAGAATTGCCTTACTATTGTATCACCAAAATCACCGTTTGGTTGTTCAACTAGAAGTAAATTTTGGAATTCTCTACCGGATCGTAGAAAGGCAAGTTCGTCGTCTGACTTAATTCCCTCCTCGAACAAAGATCCAGCGAGAGATAAATAAGATTGTGTTTGGCCTATTAAGTCGAGAGAAATATTAGTCAGAGCTATGTCCTCCTCTAGAGCTGGTGCATGTCCACACCATTCCGCGAGGCGCTGACCTAGGATTAAGGCATCATCTCCTAAACGCAACAGAGCATTTTTAAGTTGAGAATTATTCATGCAGCTTACATATGATTAACCTCGTCGGGTAACACGTAAAATGTTGGGTGTCTATAGATCTTATCGTTCGCAGGATCGAAAAGAGCATCAGAATCCTCGGGGGCACTTGCGATAATCTTATCAGCTGGAACAACCCAGATACTTACTCCTTCTTGACGACGAGTGTAAACATCTCGAGCATTGCCTATAGCCATTTCTGCATCTGCAGCGTGAAGACTTCCTACATGTTTATGTCCCAAACCTTGACGGCTTCGAATAAACACTTCCCATAAAGGCCAATTTTTATTTTTATCGCTCATATTTAAGGTCTTTTACTCTTTCGTTTTTTTTTTCTCTGCATAAGCTAAAGCAGCTTCTCTAACCCAAGCGCCATCGTCGTGAGCTTTATTCCTTGCTTCTAGACGTTCATTATTACATGGGCCGTTTCCCGAAAGCACATTGTTAAATTCTACCCAATCTATCTCACCGAAATCATAATGTCCTGTATCTTCATTCCATTTTAAATCTGGATCTGGTATTTTAAGTCCTATCAGCTCTGCCTGTGGAACAGTCATATCTACCATTCTTTGCCTCAATTCATCATTTGAGAACCGTTTAATATTCCACTTCATGTTTTGTGAACTATGAGTGCTATTCTTATCACTTGGACCAAACATCATTAGAGATGGCCACCACCATCTATTAAGAGCATCTTGAGCCATGTCAATTTGATCTTTAGTACCCTTCATAAGCTCCATCATAATGGAATAGCCTTGTCTTTGGTGGAAGCTCTCCTCTCTGCAAACACGAGTCATAGCACGGGCATACGGACCGTAACTGCACCTACAAAGAGGTACTTGATTCATTATTGCAGACCCGTCAACTAGCCATCCAATAGCTCCCATATCTGCCCACGTTAAAGACGGATAGTTGAAAATACTGCTGTATTTAGCTTTTCCGCTTAGCAAATCGTCTATTAAATCAGCTCGGTCAACTCCTAATGTCTCAGCAGCAGAATACAAATAGAGTCCATGACCTGCCTCGTCTTGAACTTTTGCAAGTAAAATAACCTTTCTCTGCAAGCTAGGAGCTCTCGTAATCCAGTTCCCTTCCGGAAGCATTCCTACAACTTCAGAATGAGCATGCTGAGATATTTGACGTATCAAAGTCTTGCGATAACCATCAGGCATCCAGTCTTTTGGCTCGATTTTCTTATCCTTAGCTACATAAGCATCAAACTCCTCTCTTAACTTTTCTTGAGTGGCATTCATGCTTCAAAGATACTGCCTTAGCTTTTTTCCGCCTGATATATACCAAATCAGTTGATAATTACTTACCAAAATTTATTTATACCGAATTACCTTCGCGCCATGTCTAAATTTCAACCCCTTAGAGTAACTGAAATCCGTCGAGAAACGCCTGATTCAGTTTCATTATTACTTGAGCCTGTCTCAGGTGAAGTATTTAGTTTCGTTGCGGGACAGTACTTAACTCTTCGTACGACTATAGATGGTGAGGATATTCGTAGAAGTTACTCACTTTGTTCTAACCCTCAAGGAGAAGGACTTCGTGTTGCAATCAAGGAGGTTAATGGAGGAAAGTTTAGCACTTTTGCAAATCGAGAACTCAAAGTAGGAGAGACTTTAGACTCCATGCCCCCTGAAGGTAGATTTGTTGTAGACACTAGACCTAACACAAAAAATCACTTGGCCTTTGCTGCTGGTTCGGGCATCACACCGATACTCAGTATTATTAAGGACGTTTTAACAACGAATAATTCCTCAACGTTCACTTTGTTTTATGTGAATAAGGATACCGCGAGTATTATGTTTAAAGACGAACTTGCCGATCTTAAGGATACTTATCTCGAACGTCTCCAGATCTTTAACCTTCTGACTAGAGAACCTGTTGAAATAGAACTTTTCGGCGGACGTCTTGATTCATCAAGATTATCTAGTATTTTCAAATCAGTTGTAAATCCATCAAACTTTGACGTTGCATATCTATGTGGACCAGAAGAAATGATTATGGATTGTAAGTCATCTCTTGTTACTAACGGATTATCTGAACCAAACATCAAGTTCGAGCTCTTTACGACTTCGGCACCTGCATCTACATCTACATCAGCTTCTACAGAGTCTAAGACTACTAACTCAGCTACTTCGGGAGATAAAGTAGACATAGCAATTGTTCTTGATGGAGTAACTACGACTGTTTCAGTGAAACGTACTGGAAAATCTATTCTCGACGCTGCTCTCGACGCAGGTTTAGATGCTCCATTTTCTTGCCAAGGAGGAGTTTGTTGCACCTGCCGCTGTAAAATGACATCTGGAGAAGCTTCAATGGATATTAATTTCGCACTTGAAGAAGACGAAGTAGAGAATGGCTATGTACTAGCTTGTCAATCTCACCCTGTAGGAGATGGCCCTTTTGTTATGGATTTCGATCAACCCTGATTTTTTACTAAAATTTTTTCAAGAGAAAATCACACTAAGTTCTTTCAGAAAGTTCAAGCCAACGCATTTCAACTTCATCTAACTCAGCGCTAACTTTTCCTAATTCTTCTCCTAGTCTAGTTAGATCTTCGTGATTATTACACGATTCGAGTTCTCGAGACATCTTGTCGCGAATTTTTTCAAGTTCTTCAATACGTGGAGTAAGTTGATCGAATTCGAATTTTTCTTTATACGATAGTCTATCAGAGTAATCTCCTTTAACAGTTTTTGAAGAAGTTATTGCTGCTTTTTTTGCATTTGCGGCAGCTATAGTTGCGATGTTTTGCTGTTCTTTGCGATCTAATCGATATTGGGTGTAGTTTCCTGGGTAGTTTCGTATTGATTTGGAGTTTTTGCCTGAGATGTCCTTTTCTCCTAAAGCCCAAACGTGTTCTACGATTTTATCCATAAAATATCTATCATGCGAGACGACAAGCAGGCAGCCTGTAAAGCTAAGTAGGAACTCTTCTAGAACTGCGAGGGTGAATATATCTAGGTCATTTGTGGGCTCATCTAAGATTAAGAAGTTAGGGTTTTTCATTAACACCCTTAGAAGATGAAGGCGCTTACGTTCACCACCACTCAGTACTTTTATATACTGGTAATGCATATGTTTGGGAAAGAGGAAGCGTTCTAGAAGTTGTGCAGCGGTAAGTTTGGCTCCTCCTTTTAGAGGAATGTAATCTGCTATTTCCCTGACGGCGTCTATAACCTTCCATTCTTCACTAAACTTTCCTCCAAGTTGGTGATAATGCCCGAAGACAACTGTGTCTCCAACAACGACTTTACCAGAATTAGGCTCTTGATTTCCCAAAATCATGTTGAGAAGTGAGGTTTTTCCCGATCCGTTATGGCCTACTATCCCAATTCTTTCTCCGCGTTTAAAGTGATGAGTAATGCCTTCAAATAATACCTTATCCCCATAAGCACAACTAATTTTATGAAGCTCCACAACTTTTCCGCCTAATCGTTCAGGTATAACAGAAATATGCATAGGATCTTCTTGCAATCTAATAGCAGCCTCTTTTTTTATTTCGTAAAAGCGGTCTATTCTACTTTTGCTTTTTCCTGTTCTAGCTGACGGTGTAGATCTCATCCAGGCTAGTTCACGAGTCATTACCTTTTTCGCTCTGTCCTTAGAAGCTTGTGCGTTATCTCGTCTTTCATCTCTTTTCTCTAGATAGTATGTAAAATTACCTTTGTAGGAATAGAGTTGATTATTTTCAAGTTCAAGAATTCGGTCACAGACATTTTCTAAAAAATATCTATCGTGCGTGATCATGAAAATCGTAGAGTTCGTAGAACTAAGTCGTTTTTCAAGCCATGCAATCATTTCAAGATCGAGGTGATTTGTAGGTTCGTCAAGAAAAAGTAATTCGGGAGCTTCTAATAAGACAGCAGCGAGAGCTGCACGACGTTTTTCACCCCCACTTAAAGTTCCTATTTTACGTGAAAGATCGTGCAAGTTGAGTTGTCCAAGGATTTCTCTTGCTCTAGCTTCGTAATTCCAAGCCTGTGTTCTATCCATAGCATCAGAAGCCTCTTGAAACTTAGGGCCTTCAGCACCTCTTTCTAACTCTTTTTCGTAGTTACGCAATGCAATAACTGCTGGGTTATCACCTATGTATAAAGTGTCTAGTAAGGTTGATTCTGTATCTAGATCGGCTTCTTGTCTAAGGAAACCCCATCTAACTCCTCCCATAAATGCTACTCTACCTGAATCAGCGGGTTCCAAATCACACAATGCGCGCATCAAAGTGCTTTTTCCAGTACCGTTTCTCGCGACAAGAGCAACTCTTTGGCCTCGACCTATGCCAAACGTTAAATCTTCAAAAAGAACGCGTTCTCCATATCTTTTTGAAAGCCCCTCTACCGATAATACATTCTGTTCAGCCATGCCGCAAGGTACAATTGCTATGGGGGGGTGTGAGTATTTTTATTGAGAGATTTTAGACTAAATTTGGTTTATGTCTAAGGAGAGAGATTCAAGCCCTTTAAATGAATCATTTCAGTTTTTTTGTAAAAATTGGAGTGAATTGAACAGAGATGAGCTTCATGCTCTTATTCGATTGCGAATTGATGTGTTTGTGGTGGAGCAAGATTGTCCTTATCCAGATTTAGATGGCAAGGATTTATTATCTCATCACGTATATGCGATAAAGAAGGGGGATGATGTAGCTTCTGGAGTTTCTGCTTCAGCCACGATTAGAATTTGTGCACCCGGAGTAAGCTATAGTGAACCAAGTTTAGGTCGAGTCGTGACTAATTCAAGTTGCCGTGGGCTAGGATTAGGAATATATATGATGAAGCGAGCTATTAACGAGTGCGAACACCTATACCCCGGACAAGGAATTAGAATCTCCGCACAATGTTATCTAGATAAATTCTATACCTCTCTAGGATTTGAAACCACGGGTGAGACCTACCTTGAGGATGACATTCCACACATTCAAATGTTTCGAAAAAGCTAACGAAAGAGCTTAACCGTTTTAGGCGATATGGCTTCTCTAAAAGAAGTTTGAATTTATATCGTTTCAGAATTATATCGTTCCAGAAACAGCACCTTCGCTTTCATTCCCCGCTTTCACATTCCCTGATTTTATAGGTCCTGGACCAGCAATTACGGCTGCCATAACGAATGAAATAAATAGTGGGTGAGGAGCAAGGACAGTGGATGCGTATTCGGGATGAAATTGTGATGCTATGAAATATCTGTGAGAGGGTATTTCAACAATTTCAACAAGTCCGGATGTTGGATTTATCCCTGTAGCTTTCATCCCAGCATCTTCAAATTGCTCGCGGAAGCTATCATTAAACTCATAACGATGTCTATGACGTTCTTCAATGGATTGCACTCCATAGATTTCCTTAGCCATAGATTTCTCGACAAGTTCGCATGTATATGCACCTAGCCTCATAGTTCCTCCCATATCTGTGACAGACTTCTGTTCTGCCATTAAATCAATAACAGGGAAGGGAGTATACTCTTTTATTTCTGTAGAGTGAGCTTCAGACAGTCCAAGTACATTTCGTGCGAACTCAATCACAGCGCATTGCATACCTAGACATATTCCGAAGAAAGGAACATCATGAGTTCGTGCATACTTTATTGCCTCCAGTTTTCCGTCAATTCCTCTTGACCCAAACCCAGGAGCGACGAGAATTCCGTCTAGTTTACCTAGAATCTCCTCTACATTTTTGCTTGAGATTTGTTCAGAATGTATCCAATGAATTTCAACCCTCGTTTTAAGATTTGCCCCAGCATGAGCGAGAGCTTCGGAGATGCTTTTATAACTATCTTTTAGCTCAACATACTTTCCAACTAGTCCGATATGTACTGTTTGGTCTGGATTTTTAAAGCGATAAAGGAATTCCTTCCATTCGCCTAAATCAGGCTTGTCGTTCAAAGAAACATTTACTCCTAGTTTTTTAAGTACTACTTCGTCTAAGTGTTCATCTTGCATGAGAAGAGGCACGTCGTAAATAGTATCTGCATCAATAGATTCTATAACTGACTCAAGAGAAACGTTACAGAATTTAGCTATCTTGGTACGGATTGCAGAGTTGAGGTGGTGTTCTGTTCTACAAACCAAAATATCTGGCTGAACTCCAAGTTCTAATAATTGCTTAACAGAGTGTTGTGTGGGCTTAGTTTTAAGTTCACCAGCAGCAGCAAGGTATGGGATAAGAGTTAGATGTATTACAAGAGTGTCATCTGGGCTTTCCCATTTCATTTGTCGTACAGCCTCTATGTAAGGAAGTGATTCAATATCACCGACTGTACCTCCAATTTCAGTTATTACAAAATCAAATTCACTTTCTGATCCAAGTATCTGAACAGAGCTTTTTATTTCGTCAGTTATGTGAGGAATAATTTGGACTGTTTTACCTAAATACTCACCACGCCTCTCCTTGTTTATAACAGACTGGTAAATTCTACCTGTGGTTATGTTATTTGCTTGAGTAGTACATACATTGAGAAATCTCTCGTAATGCCCTAGGTCTAAGTCCGTTTCTGCTCCATCAACAGTAACGTAACACTCACCGTGCTCATATGGATTTAATGTGCCAGGATCAACGTTGATATACGGATCAAGTTTTTGAATAGTAACTCGGTATCCTCTAGCTTGAAGAAGTTTTGCAAGAGAGGCTGAGACAATACCTTTTCCTAGACTTGAGCTAACTCCACCAGTCACGAAAATATAACGGCTATTTCTACCGCTAGCAAGAGTTTCAGAAGAAGAAGGATTTATTAGAGGCATGTTCCCGAATTCGAGGTTAGAATACGGAGTACAAAGGTAGAAGAATATCTTGTACAAAACGATACTTTCGTGAAATTAAGTTGTAATTTTCCATAACTATGAAAGAGCTAAGCAAAACCGAGCTAATTCTTAAAATATATAACAGGTTGCATATGAGGCCTGTTACGATTAAGTCACTCAAGGCTTGGCTTGAAAGAAATTCCATAGAATGTTCTGAGAGAAGTCTTTACAGGTATTTAAATGACCTCACGCGTAATGTATCTCAACTAGGAGAGGAGATTGAAGTTACTTACGGGGATAATAACCAAAAAACTTGGAAATTAATTCACTTCAAAATTGGCGAAAGACTAGAAGAAAGTGATATTAACTCTCTTTATATGTTTTTCTGTTTCGCTCCTGAAGCTCTCACTCGCTCTAGGATTTCATCATTTGAAAAGTTGGAGAAAATCTTCCACTCTCAAATCAGTAAAAACAATCTAACATCTAATATTAATTCCACCCAATCTCATATACATAACACTAATTTTCAGCAATGTGAATATGAGTACCATTCTCATGAATTACTCGATAAGTTCATTTCTATTATAGAAAATAAAAACCAAATCCTTATCACAAATTTTCAATATGACATTACTAGTATATCTGCATCAGAAGTAATAAATACGCCTTTAAACCCTGTGAAAATAATCTTCCATAGAGGCACTATTCATATTTGTTTTTGCAAAGATGTTAATTCGAAATTATTTGTTCTAGCATTAGAACAAATTGTCAATATTATAATATTAGAGTCACATTTTACGAGTGGAGATATAAGCCTAAAATTTAATGCGATACTCAGAAATAGATTTGGAATCACTACAAATATCGACGATAAAATATACGATATTGAGTTGGAGTTTTCAGAAGAAACAGGCAATTTTGTTTCCATACATTTTTGGCATAATTCACAAAAATTCGTTCGTCTTTCATCAGGTAACTATTTGCTCAAATTAAGATGTGGAATTAATCGAGAGCTAGTCGGCTGGATTATGATGTGGATGTCAAATGTTGTTGTTGCTAAACCTGCGATTTTACGATCAATAGTTCAGAGGAAATTAGCATATACCCTACGAAATTACTCGGATAATGTTAAATTAGTATCAAATAACACATTTCTTAATAGCGATTGACAGTATTTGTCATCAGAAGCGGTTTCTTTGTACTCTCATTCGCTGTTGAATGAATGCGGGATCACTTATTAACCAAGTTATCACACCCTCATTCCCCAAGTCTTATAATAAATATGGCTTGGGGGTGTTGTGTTTTAAGGCTTTATTTATTTACTAAGGTCAAATATTGATAATTAATGATGCTTAATATTTTCTGTGAGAGCATCTACGAGTTTAAAACCCGATAAAAATTCTCGAGCCACTATTCTAATTAAAGTATATCCAGGTATCGCAAGGACCATTCCTGAAATTCCACCAAGTAGTCCAGCCATACTTATTACGATGAATATCTCTAAAGGGTGAGCCATAACTCGATTTGAGAAGATAAAAGGTTGAGTGAAAAAGTTGTCTACTAGTTGTACTACAGCATAAACGAGAGCTGCATAAAGCACGTGTAATCCCCAATCGGCTGAATCTCCGGTATAAGTTGTGGCAATTATAATTAGACCAAGTCCAGTACTAGCTAGAGGGCCTAGATATGGAATAAGATTGAATATCCCAGCTATGAATCCTAGTAATAACGCGTGCTCAGAACCGAGAATAGCAAGTCCTGAACTGACCATGACACAAACTATAGTAACTTGAATAATAAGGCCACTAAAGTATCTAGTTAATAGGTGAGAAGAAGATTTCATGACTTGCTCCATCTTCTTTACTTGAGAATTTGGTGTTAGGGTGATTATAATTTTATGAAAAAGGGCAGCATCTTTTAAGAAAAAGAAAGTCATAAATAAAATGGAAAATATCGCAATAAACGCACTGCCTAAAAACCCGAATAATCCACTAAAAATACTTCCCACTCCTTCTAAGCCTATTAGGCTTTGGATTTTAGAAGAAAGAATACTAGTGGGATTTTCATCTGAGATATTTAAATTAGAAGAAATTGAATCAGCTGTGGATAACCACTTACGCACCGTGTTAGAAATTTCTTGAGGATCTAAAGAATTCAAAGCTTTTGCTTCAGCTGTGACAAGAGGCCCAAATAAAGCAACTAGTAAACCTCCTAAAACAATGAAGCTAACAAGAGCAATTGCTGCTCCCAAAGCATCGGGTAGATTACGTCCCTTAATTTTAATTTTTGAAATTAATGTGACAATAGGACGTCCCGCAAAGCTTAATGCTACAGACACGAGTAGATAGCCAAGAATGTCACGGAAGAAGTAGAGTGAGTAAATACCTAATAATACTCCTATAATGCTGACGATGGTACGAGTTGTGGAATTCTGCATACGGCAATTTAAGGTGTACAAACTTGATTGACGTTACCTACCCCCGCAAATATCTCGTTCCATTCGTTTATCAAAAGATTCACTTTTACACATGTGGCGGGTGTCATATAAATGGTTTCGCCAGTAATATTTTTCACTAACTGACTTATGCCGGGGTTATGTCCGACTATTATGCATGTGTTAAATTCTTTTACATTTATACCTTCTAAGTATTTAAACCAAACCTCTGCAGTGGCGAGATACCCCTTGTCTTCAAAGAAAACTGTAATTTCATAAGCTTGAAGTTTTTCGAGTAAAATACTAGTCGTTTCTCTTGTACGCACAGAAGTTGATGATATAATAAGAGTCTTATTAAGATCGAACTGTAATAGTTCTTCTCCTATTCTACCTACATCAATACTTCCTTTTATGGTGAGTGGTCTATTAAAATCTTCGTAGTGATTAGCAGCTTCTCCATGACGCATAATAAAAAGATTAGGCATGACTAAATTTATTGTAAAGGAATGATTAACTTTACAGCTATAAAGTAAGAACAAATTGAGCTCAACTCCTAAATATAAATCGTCATCTTCATTAACTACTTCAAGTAACAGACAAGATTATTTGAAGGCGATTTTATCGTTAGATCTAAAAGGAGCAAAGGCTAGTACTTCAGCTATTTCAGCAAAATTAAATACTCAACCAGCTTCTGTAACAGGAATGTTTGGCGTGCTGTCAAACCTCAACCTCATTAATTATATTCCGTATAAAGGGGCTAAACTTACAGATGAGGGACGTTCTCAGGCCATTTCGCTAGTCCGTAAACACAGATTGTGGGAGACATTTATGGTAGAAAAACTAGGATTCAGATGGGATGAGGTTCACGAGGTAGCAGAGCAGCTCGAACATGTCAATTCTGAACAATTAATTGATAGACTCGATGACTTTTTAGGGTTCCCGAATTTCGACCCTCATGGAGATCCTATACCTGACTCTTTAGGAAATATTGCCGACCGCAGATCTTTGGTTGTGGTGAGTGACCTAGAAGTGGGTAAAATGGCTTCGATAAGAGGAGTTCTGAGTAGTAGCGATTCTTTTTTAAAACACCTTGATGATCTAGGTATTCGTTTGGGACTTGAGTTTGAAGTAGTTAAAGTTTATACGTACGATGGGAGTATTCAAGTTGACAGTGCTGGGGAAAGTATGATTTGGTCTAGGAAATTAGTGGAACAACTTTTAGCAGAAGTAAATTAATTAGTAAAAATGACATTTGACAGCTTAATTTCTTGGCTTGAGGCAATAGGTCCCGTTAAGGCAGCTCTCGCAGCTACGGTGTTCACTTGGGCGCTTACAGCAGCTGGTGCTTCCTTAGTGTTCTTTTTCGTGAATATGCACAGAAAGTGGTTTGATACTATGCTCGGTTTTACTGGGGGAGTAATGGTTGCTGCAAGTTTTTGGTCATTGTTGGCCCCTGCAATTAACTTGTCTAGTGGTGAGGGGTTCATGAAAGTTGTGCCAGCTGCGATAGGCTTTGCGATGGGAGCTTTATTCATCTTTGGATTAGATAAAATAACTCCCCATCTCCATATTAATTTTACTAAAGAAGAAGCTGAGGGGCCCAAAACGGATTGGCATAGTTCCACTCTTTTAATACTTGCCATCACATTACATAATATTCCGGAAGGTTTAGCCGTGGGAGTTATTTTCGGAGCTGCAGCAATGGGCATTGATGGTGCTACTACCACCGGCGCGGTTGCTTTGGCTATAGGGATTGGAATTCAAAATTTCCCTGAAGGTCTAGCTGTTTCTATGCCTTTACGTCGTCAGGGGGTGAGTAGGGGGCGCTCATTTTGGTTTGGGCAGCTGTCGGCTGTTGTAGAGCCTATAGCTGGGGTTTTAGGCGCTTTTCTTGTAATCCAAATGCAGCCTATTCTTCCTTACGCTCTCGCTTTTGCAGCTGGCGCAATGATTTTTGTCGTAATTGAAGAAGTTGTGCCTGAGACACAACGTGATAAATATACTGACTTCGCTACGCTAGGTTTTATCGGAGGGTTCATAGTAATGATGTCCCTTGATGTGGGTTTAGGCTAATTTTATTTGGGCTAGAAAATTGCGCCTCCAAACTGACCAGAACTCATCAGTAGAATACAGTGATTGATTGTAGGGATTTCTTTGAAGCGTTTTTCGAGTTCTTTTACAGATGTGATTACTTCTATGTCGGTTCGTGCAAATGCTTCTTTTACATCTTGCTTTGAAATCGCAGGAAGTCTTTTATGCTTAACAACTTCGGGGTCGTAAAAGACAATAGCTGAATCAACATCATTCATGCTGTTTTTATATTGAGGCAAAAACTCTTTGTTAAGGCTTGAGAATGTATGAAGTTCGAATATGGCAGTGACTTTCCTATCGGGAAAGGACCCCACGACCCCAGCCTGTGTCGCTTTGAGTTTAGATGGGGCATGGGCGAAATCTCTAAAGATTACAAAGTCTTCACGTTCAGAAACAATTTCGAGCCGTCTTGCAGCTCCTGTAAAACCGTCAATTGCCTTGTCAAACTCCGAGGGGGAGATTGATATGGCTTGGCAAATTGCACGAGCTCCAGCAAGATTTTGAAAATTATGAGCTCCCACAAGATTTGTCAAAGATGTCGAACCATCTGAGTATGTGATTTTAGATCCATGGCCTTTATTAATACTCTTAGGAGTGGAGTATGGAATGAGTTTTATGTCAGAACGACTTAAAGAAAGGTTTGATATAAGAGAGACGATTTGGGGATCTTCGTCGCAATAAACTAATGAGCCGTT
Organism: Bacteroidota bacterium; assembly: GCA_002746975.1. Taxonomy (GTDB): domain Bacteria; phylum Bacteroidota; class Bacteroidia; order Flavobacteriales_D; family Sanyastnellaceae; genus UBA974. The sequence continues at coordinate 37,707 of NVXE01000009.1, forward strand.
TGGTTCAATCGTGGAAATAAACTTTCGAAAGGTATCGAGGTAGCTTTCTTCAGTTGGGAAGACGTTGATATGGTCCCAAGAAATTCCAGTAATGATAGCGATGTTAGGTTTGTAGTGAAGAAATTTCGACCTACTATCAATAGGCGAACTAAGATATTCGTCTCCTTCGATGATTGCAAGTTCGTTAGCGTCATTTAATTCGAGCATTCTATCGAACCCCTCTAATTGCGCTCCTACCATGAAATCTGCACTACGGCCTAATTTTTTTACAACGTGTAATACCATAGAGGTAATAGTGGTTTTTCCGTGAGAACCACCTATTACAACACGCAGTTTATTTTGAGTAGCGTGATATAAAAACTCGGGATAAGACTTAACGTCTAGTCCTAATTCTTTAGCTCGAGCTAATTCTGGGTTATCTTTTCGAGCATGCATACCCAGAATAACCACATCAATTTCACTTGACAAAAGCTCAGGACGCCAACCCTCTTTAGACGGTAATAGCCCGGCCTCTTCGAGTCTACTCCGGCTGGGCTCAAAGATTTGGTCATCACTACCAGTAACATCATGCCCAGAATGAGCTAGGGCTAGGGCGAAGTTATGCATAGCGCTACCGCCTATAGCAATTAGGTGAATTCTCATAATTGTAAAGTTGAACAATCTGTATGTGTATTAGTGACATAATGAAAAGTTTTTCTCACATTCGCATTATGAAAATTATTGATGGTCTTAAATCTAACTTTAAAGCATTGCCTTTCATGGCGAGAAATGGAATGTTGATTTGGTTTCTGCCAGCAACAGTGTTGACTATCGTAATGAGTTATGCCAGTTTTGTATTAATCGATTGGGTAGTAGATTATGCTTCATTTCACTACTTAAAGTTCTTCGACCTCAGCGAAAATTTACTGGAAGATGAATCTGACGGATTTTTCGAAATAATTAAGAACCTGCTTATTACTGCTGGTGAGTATTCTTTAAAAGCAATATTATGGGTGGTTCTATTTATTATTAAGTTGAAATTAATGAAGTATATAGTCATTGCATTTCTAGGTCCTATAATGGCTGCTCTTTCTGAAATTGCCGAGAATAAACTAACAGGTGTTAAAAAGCAATTTACTTTTAAACGCTGGGTCTTTGAAATTATGAGAGGATTTAGAACAGCTATTCTTTATTTATTCATAGAATTATCTACAGCCTTGCTACTCCTATTGTTTTTTGCAATTTTGGGGTTCTTTATTCCTGTAATTATTCCTGTAATAGCAATTTTTGAAATTATTCTGACGTTCTTTATTGGAGCCTTCTTCTATGGAGCTGCAGCGTTAGATTACGTTTGGGAACGAGAAGGAGTAGGGGCTTTGGGGTCATTGCGCAAAGCAATATCCAACTCATCTCTTGCAATAGGTGTAGGAGTCCCATTCGCGATTTGGATGATGATACCCATTATAAACTTTACGATAGCTCCAATATTCGCACCTGCAATAGCCTCAGTATCGGCAGTTTTGTCCTTAAAAACTCAGATTAACAAGAAATAAAGTATTAGATTATTATTTAATCTCTTGAATTATTCCCCCTACAGATTCAATATCGTCAAAGAAAGCGGGGTAACTTTTCGCAATACATTCAGCGCCAATAATTTCTATATCAGCGTCACCGGCGCATCCTAGGATGGTAGCCGCCATAACTATCCTATGGTCTCCGTGTGAATTAAGTCGTGCAGATTTAACTTTTCCAGGATGAATTACAAGAGAATCTGTATCAATATCATGGTCGATTTTTATCCCCGCTTTTGCAAATTCAGAGATCAAGACTGAAGCCCTATCGGACTCTTTTGAAGCTAGACGATGTGCACCTCGAAGACGAGATGGTTTATTACTAAATGCAGCAAGAGCAGTAAGGACAGGGAAGAGGTCTGGAGAATTTGTTAGGTCCAGGTCAAAGGCGCGGGGGCGTTTCTTTTTTGTACTTAACCCGTCGTCAGTTCCGAGAATATGATATCCAGCGAAAAGTAATGCTCCTTTGATTGCTGAATCGGCTTGAGTAAAATCACCTCTAAGACCAGTTATTTCAAGTTCAGGTCTTCCACATAGTGCCCCTAATACGAGTAGGGTGGCTGCAGCACTCCAATCTCCATCTATTGAAAATTCACCACCTGATGCTGTTTGGTTTGCAGGGATGTTAAAAGTGTCAATACCTGTGTCGCTTTCTGTATGAGTATAATCCAAACCGTATGTAGACATCACTTCCTTAGTCATCTCAACATAGGGTCTAGAAGTCAGATTCTTAACGGTTATTACCGAATCTTTCTCTGCATAAGGCAGTGCAAGTAAAAGACCTGTTAGGAATTGAGAACTGACACTTCCGTCGATAGTAATATCACCTCCGGTAATGGGCCCCTCTATTTCAATGGGTAATAATCCATCAGATGAACTCACCGTAATTCCTAAAGATGATAGCCCATCAATAACCATATTGAATGGCCTGTCTAGTAAGGTTCTTTCACCAGAAATAGAAATCTTTTCTAATGCTAGAGCCGCAATTGGAGCAAATAATCTTGCCGCTAACCCAGATTCACCTGCGTTAATCACGTTATGTCTGGGCCTAGGAATACCTCCCTTAGATGGAGTAATTAAAATAGCATCTTTTCCAAGCTCAATTTCTGCACCAAGAAGTGCAGAAATTTCTAATGCGGAGGTTGTATCATCACATTCAGAAAGCCCATAAAGTTTGGTCTGAGAATCAGCTAAAAGAGCAGCAGCTATAAAGCGTGCGCTAAGACTTTTAGAAGAAGGAGCTTGAATTGTACCTGATAGAAGACAGGGACTGACGCGAATTATCATACTATTTAGGTTTACGACCTATATAAATACTTGCGATACCTCCACTTAAGGGAATTGCTTTTAACTCTTTAAATCCAGCAAACCCTAGTCTGTCAAGAAACTCTTGTCCTTCTGGAAAAGCCATAACGCTTTCCGGTAGATATGTATAAGCAGCGGGATCCTTAGAAACTAGTCTTCCTAATGAAGGCATAATATATTTAAAATAAAATCCAAATAACTGTTTGATAGGGAAGTGTTTGGGCTTACTAAATTCAAGTATTACAGTAAGTGAATTAGGTGTTAGTACACGATACATTTCACTAAGTCCTTTATCAAGATTTTCAAAATTACGTACTCCAAACCCTACTGTATAAGCGTCGAAAGATTCGTCCTCAAAAGGCAAGTTCTCAGAGTCGCCTTGAATAAGTTCAATTAATTCTGTGTAGCCTCTTGCTCTGAGTTTTTCAACGCCGACATTTAACATTCCCTGAGAAAGATCCACCCCCGTCACCTTTTTTGAAAGCCCCATTCTAACAGCCTCAATAGCGAAGTCACCTGTGCCAGTAGCCATATCAAGGATATTTCTTGGCTTTGGATTTTCTCTTTTGAGTATCCTAATGCATCGCTTTCGCCATAGTACATCTACCCCCATTGAAAAGAAATGATTAAGGAAATCATATCGAGGAGCTATGCTATCAAACATACGCTTTACTTGTTTCTTCTTAGCTTCCTTATCGGGGTCTGTGTATGGAGTGACTTTTGTTCCCATTATCCTATCATAGTATGACCTTCGGGGTATTTAAAATGCGTTTCGAGTGCACTTCCCCCAAGTGCAAAAGCAATAGTTAATGTACCAACTCTACCGATAAACATCGAGATAGAAATGATGATTTTTCCGGCTGGGCTAAGAAGGGAGGTAAGCCCCTTACTAAGGCCTACTGTTCCCATTGCGCTTACCTGTTCAAAGGCAAGGTCTATAAAACTGAATTTGCCTGATTCGAGTAGGTTAGCCTCAGTAATAGTTAAAATGAATAAGAACACCATATTTCCTAATATAAAGAACATAAGGACACTGTATGCTCTGGACCGTAAAGTTGAGTTTATCGTGCGTTTAAATAGCTGCACATGGTCTAATCCTCTTACTGTACGCCAAACATCACTCACGATTACTGCGAAAGTAGAAGTTTTTATACCTCCACCAGTTGATGAAGATGACGCTCCTATAAACATTAGAACGATAAGAAGGAATGTCATAGGTAACCCCACAGAACCTATATCTACTGAATTAAATCCAGCAGTACGAGTAGTTACACTTTGTAATACAGAGGTTGTGAGTTTTCCAAATCCAGACATCCCAGACAATACTCCGTTCCACTCAAGAATAGCAAATGAAACTGACCCAATTGCAACTAGAATTAATGAAAAGTATAGAGCAATTTTAGTAGCAAATCCGATAGTTTTCCAAGGAGATCTTAGTCTAGTCCTTAACTGTACGGGGTCGAATAAATCGAAAAGCGCCACCATTCCCAAAGCCCCTATAAACACGAGTATCGTAATAACCCAATGAGCGAGCCAATTTGTAGCGACCCAAGGATGAGTGAGACCATCTGTGAATAAAGTGATTCCAGCGTTATTAAATGCAGAAACACTATGGAAAATGGAAGAGAATACTCTATCACCGAAACTACTAAACGGAATTTCACTAGACCAAACCAATCCTAAAGCAATCGCTCCTATAATCTCAATCCCAATGCACCACTTAACAACACGACCTAGCATGCTTTTTCCACTCAAATAGCTTTCTTTATTTACAAAATCTTCTATCACATCGTGCTGACTTATCCCAACACCAAAACGAGCTGCTAATGCAAGAAATGATGCAAAAGCGATAACGTTAAGGCCTCCAAGTTGAATGAGAGCTAGAATCACCATTTGGCCTTTAAATGTGAAGAAAACCATCGTGTCTTCAACCATAAGCCCTGTAACACAAGTTGCGGAAGTGCTAGTAAATAAGGCGTTTATGGTACTCATTCCATTGCCACTAGTAGTCATTTCAGGCATCATTAGTAGTAAAGTGCCAATGGTAATTATGATTAAGAAACTTACTATAAATATAACAGCGGGATGTATTTTAAACTTGGGAAGTATGCTGCCCTTTCGCAGAAGCTCTGCTATTACTACGATGAAGAAATATATTTGGATAAATAGTATACTTAAGTCTGCTCCTTCAGAGATGTTTAGCGCTTTGAATATGGGGACGTGAATTAATGTGTTAAATAATTGATGACTAACTCCTTCAATAATTAGAATGAGCATCACTATCCCCTCTATCCATGTTCTTTTAATAAACTGAGCAGGGTGGAAGTCGTAAAGTAATTTAATTAGGTAGTGACTAACATAGAAACCAAAACTAAACCTCATGATATTCATAAGATTTATGTCGCTTTGTGGTGTACTCGGATAACCGTAGTAAAAAGCAAGAACTATCAAAGCAGTTAATGAAACTACTAAATTTAGAAGCTTAAGAATTCCGAGATTTCTAGACTTAGATTTATAGAGGTAAACGTTTCCTCTTTCACGGAAATCATTAAAAGTCATGACTCTGCAATTAATTTTTCTAAGTCTACAGTAACTACGCCTCCTTTTTCACAGACTTGTGCACCTGCTCTGTTTGCAACTTCGGCAATTATTTCTGGTGATGCTCCTGATGCAAGCATCAATGCAGCAGTTGCAATAACGGTATCCCCAGCACCACTAACGTCAGTCACGTCACAAGGGCTAGCCTCAACATGAAGGTGGTCTATTTTCAAGCGGGGAGAGTTTATCCAAACACCACCAGATCCGAGGGTAGTTATTGATATTTTAGGATTTAGTCTTTCGTGAAGCTCGGTGACAGCAACTTTTAAAGAGTCGAAATTATTATTGTCGAAATTTATATCTGTCGAAAGTCCCTCGCGAAGTTCTTTTAAATTGGGTTTAAATAAATCAACTCCTGGATAGTTTAGAAATCCCTTTAGTTTAGGGTCTACTGCAACGAGAATATTGCGTTTTCGAGCTTCTGTGGTAAGACTTTTTATAAAATCAGTAGTAAGAACTCCCTTGTCGTAATCTTCAAAAATTATTACGTCGATATTATAATGGTCGATGATATAAATACAGGAGTTCAATAATTCATTGGATACTTTACTAGATATTTCCTCGTCAGTTTCCTCATCTACTCGAAGCATATGCTCATTACCGTGAATAATGCGAGTCTTAATAGTTGTAATCCTGTTTGAAGCTCTAAGACAAGCAGAAGTCCCCATTTTTCGAGATTTAAAAAGCTCTAGAAGTCTATCTCCTGCAGAATCATTGCCTATAATCGTAGCTATATGAACTTCTGCGCCCAAAGCTTGTACATTTCTAGCAACGTTAGATGCTCCTCCAGCTCTTTCATCTCTTCCGTTCATCAAAACCACAGGAACAGGAGCTTCAGGGCTCATCCTCTCAACAACTCCATATAAATAAGCATCTATCATAACGTCTCCAACGACCAAGGCCGAAAGATTAGAGATATTATTTAATGCTTCTTTTTTCGTCATCTAAATTCAGTTCAAATATGACAAAACTTTACAGGAAAGTTATAATAATTTACTTACAGCTACCGAAATTCTTCTAGATGCTTCCTCAAGAATTTCGTCTGAAGCAGCATAACTAATACGTATGCATTCGGGAGTTCCGAAAGCCTCGCCACTAACTGTAGCAACGTGAGCTTCTTCCATAAAAAACATCGCAATGTCATCGGAGTTGTTTAAGGTATTCCCATTAAAGCTTTTTCCGAAAAGTTCACTTACATCGGGGAAAAGATAAAATGCTCCCATAGGAATATTTAAGTTTATCCCTGGAATTTTAGAAAGACTTGCGTGCATTGCATCTCGTCTTCTAAGGAATGCATCTACCATAGGTTTTGAAATAGACGGATCAGCTTCGACTGCCGCTGCCGCTGCCGCTTGAGCTATGCTGCAAGGAGCAGAAGTAAATTGTCCTTGGATTTTCGTACAAGCGTCCGCTATCCATTTAGGAGCTCCGATATAACCTAAACGCCATCCCGTCATTGCAAACCCCTTTGAAACTCCATTTACGGTAATTACTCTATCCATCATGCCAGGTTCTGCAGCCAAACTGGCATGTCTTGGAGTGAAATTAATGAGTTCATAAATCTCATCACTTATCGTGTAAACATTATCGTGTTTTCTAAGTACATCAGCGAGATTAGATGTTTCACTCTGTGTATAAACTGACCCAGATGGATTACACGGTGAGCTGTAAATGACCATGCGAGTTTTATCGTTAATCGCATCGTCGAGAGCTTCAGGTTTGATTTTATAATCATCCTCAATACTTGTGGGTAGAACTACAGGAACACCACCAGCAACTTTAATTATCTCGGCGTAGCTAACCCAATATGGGGCAGGAAGAATTACTTCATCACCTGGGTTCACTAGTGATAGCACAACATTTGCGAGCGATTGTTTTGCACCTGAGCTAACTACTATTTGATCTGATGTATAGTTCAAACCATTATCTCTCATAAATTTAGCGGCTATAGCTTCTCTTACTCTAACTGTCCCTGAAACGGGGGTGTAATGAGTTTCGTTTGCGTTAATAGCATCTATTCCAGCTTGTTTTAATTCGTCTGGAGTGTCGAAATCTGGTTCTCCAAGCGAAAGGGAAATTACGTCAATACCTGAAGCCTTTAGTTCGCGAGCCATACGCGCCATAGCAATAGTCGCAGATTCGGAAAGGCGGTTTAGTAAATCAGAAGTGCTATTATTCATGGCGCAAAGATAGAAGGTTCTTTTGAATTCATGCTCTAAAAAGGATGATGATATTGCCTTATTTAAACTAAAGATTCTATTATGAAGTATGTTTAAGTTTATTAATAGTGGACGGCAAAAGATATAGACCCAGCCCTGTAATAAGGCCGTTTACTGGAAGTAGAGCGAAGCCAAAGCTGAACCCCCATTTAGATTTTAGGTATAACTCAAGTAAATAACATATTATGGGTGCTGAAATAGCCACAATTGGAATCAAACTATCTGATGGAGTTCTTTTAGATATAAGGCCGAAGAAGAATAGGCCTAGTAATGGTCCGTATGTATAGTTAGCAGCAGTGAATAGGGCGGCAACAACACTTGTGTCATTAACAGCACGGAAAGCCATAATTGCAATGAATAGCACTACGGCCATTCCTATATGCACACGTTTTCTGGTTCTATCAGCTTTGGCTTCTTCCATCTTTTCAGTGCCGATTAAATCAACACAAGCCGAAGTTGTAAGTGCTGTTAGAGCAGAGTCTGCAGAACTAAATGCTGAAGCTAGTAAACCTACTAGGAAAACGCCGCCTATCCATGTCCCTAAAGTACCTCCTAGAGCTAAGATTGGGAATAGCTTATCTGTTGCTTCTGGAATAGATATTCCCTCTGACGCAGCATGTATGTAGAGTAATGCTCCTAGAGAAAGGAAAAGTACATTCGCCATAAAAAGGACAATAGCAAAACTTCCCATATTCAATCTTGCTGACCTAAGATTTTTACATGAGAGATTTTTTTGCATCATATCTTGGTCTAGACCAGTCATCGCTATACATACAAACACTCCCGCTAAAAAGTGCTTTACAAAGTGATTTCCTGCTTTCCAATCGTCGAAAACAAATACTTTCGTCATTCCGCTAGACCTTACAAGATCTGGAATTGCTGTCCATTCTACTCCCTGAGCATCAGATATTGCTAGAACTGTTAATATAACTGCACCTAGCATGCAAGCGGTTTGGACTGTATCTGTCCAAATTACAGTAGCCATACCGCCACTCCGTGTATAGAGGTAAATTACAAGCAGAACGATTGCTACTATGCCTGCGAATGCCCAATTAGGAACAGTAGAGGATAAGCCGTCACTTGAGAAAAATGGTTCAAGTATTGCGAGTTCGACGACTATTGCGACAAGGAATAGTCTGAACGATGCGCCAATTATTCTACTCAACATAAAGAAGGAAGCTCCTGTTTTGTAGGCATGGTTTCCGAACCTATTATCTAGGTACGAGTAGATACTTGTTAGCCCTAATTTATAATAAAGAGGAAGCAGGACGACCATAATAAAAATATAGCCTACCATATATCCTAGTACCATTTGAAGGTAGGTGAAGCTTTGGGATTCAACCCAGCCTGGAATTGAAATAAAAGTAACGCCACTTAGTGAGGCTCCTACCATTCCGAATGCTACTACGAACCAAGGAGCTTTGTGGTTAGCTAAATAAAAGTCAGCTGATTTTTTATTTCGACCAGTTAGAAAGGCTATGAAAAATAAGAGGCTAATATATATACCTGCTATGAGTAAAAAAGTAGTTGAAGACATACCCCAAATGTACATGTTCAAAAGGGGAGGTGGGCTTATTATCTTTACGCCGTGCAACAACTCCCATCGAGACTGATAGAAGCCGCTGTAGATCAAATTTCTACTTTACCTGGAATAGGGCGCAGAACCGCATTACGCCTAGTATTAAACTTGCTAAGGCGTGATAAAGAGCGGGTGCGTTCTCTCGCAGAATCCCTAATTGCGATGAGCGAGGGAGTTCAACCTTGTGATTTGTGTTTTAACCTAACGGAAGAAGGTACGTGCTCGATTTGTGCTACACCTGAGAGGAGTAAGAACACTATTTGTGTTGTTGAGGATATTAGAGATCTTCTAGCAATTGAAAACGTCGGAAATTTTAGGGGAGTTTATCACGTTTTAGGAGGAATTATAAGTCCCATGGACGGTATAGGGCCGTCAGATTTAAATATTGAAGCACTGTTTTCTAGAATTAATGAACTTAAATCAACCGATTTTTCTGAAGTTATTTTTGCACTCCCGGCTACTATGGAAGGGGACACAACGTCTTTCTACTTATTTAAAAAGCTTTCTTTGTTTGACATTAAAGTGACCACATTAGCTAGAGGTGTTGCTGTAGGAGAGTCATTGCAGCATGCAGATGAAGCAACCCTTGCACGTTCTATGGACAACAGAACTATTTACGAAGCCTAGAGTATGAAGCTGTCGATAATAATAGTAAGTTACAATGTTGAGGCATTCTTAACTCAATGCCTTATCTCTGTTTATAGAGCCATTTCTCACCTTTCAGATGAAACCTCATTGTCTGGTTCAGATGTAGAAGTATTCGTTGTCGACAATATTTCTGTTGATGGGACGTGTAAGATGGTTGAAGAAAGGTTTCCTTCAGTTAAGTTGATTAAAAACCAAGATAATGTAGGCTTCTCTAGAGCAAATAACCAAGCGATTAGAGTTTCAAAAGGAGAGTATATTCTTCTTCTAAACCCAGACACCGTAGTTCAAGAAGACACCTTTTTAGAGTGTATTAATTATGCTGATAAAAACCCTAAACTAGGAGGTTTAGGGGTGCCTATGTTTGATGGTTCTGGTACATACTTACCTGAGAGTAAAAGGGGTATTCCTACACCTTGGGCTTCATTTTGTAGAATATCTGGAATTTTTCGTTTGGCCTCAAAAACGAAAAAACTTAATAGCTACTATGCAGGGCATTTAAGTCCAAATGAAAATCATCAGATTGAGGTGTTGAGTGGTGCTTTTATGTGGATGAGGAAAAGTACACTTGATGCGGTAGGGTTACTTGATGAGGATTTCTTCATGTATGGCGAAGACATAGACCTTAGCTGGAGAATAATCAAAGGTGGATGGGAAAATCATTATTTAGCTGGTACGAGGATAATTCATTATAAAGGTGAAAGCACGAAGAAGGGGAGTTTAAATTACGTCAGTATTTTCTATAAGGCGATGTTGATTTTCGCGGCGAAACATTTTGAGGGAGGGCAAGCGACTATATATAATTTTATTATTAGAATCGCAATTTATGCTAGAGCAGGAATATCAATTATTCGTCGACTTGTGTCTAGAGCTTGTTGGCCATTTATTGAAGGTGCAGCACTTTACCTAGGACTTTTCGCACTGTTAAACTTTTACGCAGATTTCACTGGAATTGATTACAATTGGAATCAAGCTCAAAACGCATTCGGTATCTATTCAGCTTTTTGGCTATTTGTTTTATGGCTTTTCGGAGGATATGATAAACCTTGGATTCCAAGGAGAGTAATGCAAGGAATTGTAGTTGGATCATTAGTTTTAATAGCAGGATATGGACTTCTTCCTGAAGAACTTAGATTTTCACGAGCAATACTTCTTTTAGGTGCACTGTGGTTTGCGACAGTAGTTGTTTTGGGCAGAATAACCTTTGGAGGATGGCGTTTAGGTGCCAAACCTACTTCTCGATTAATCGTGTCAGGAGATTCGGACGCAATAGAAATAAAGAAACTACTTCAAGCTATTGAATCTTTCGATGAGAGAACTGAAGCTACTACTGTTATCAGTGTAGAAGAGATAAGTACTATTGAAGATGTGGTGAGGGTTCATAGAATAGGAGAGGTGGTATTTAGCGGGCGTGATGTAAGGGCGACGGATATAATTACGGCTCTTTCTAATTTAGCAGGAAGAACTGTAGTTTGTCGAATTGCCTGGACTGATGACGGTTCAGTCATGGGAGCAGGAGGCCCAGGTCCAGATCCAGTAACTGAGCTCGACCGTGCTATTTACGGGCCTTCAGCACGACGTACGAAACGACTATTCGACATAATGTCATCGCTCGTACTACTATTATCGACACCGATACTTATAATTACCGGTCGCTCCAAATGGATTTCTCTATCCCTTCGTGTTATTACAGGCAAAGCGACTTGGGTGGGGTTTGATATTCCTCCTTCAAAAAACGAAGTAAAACATCGCCCTTCTATTATTAAACCCTTTGATACTGACGACGATAGAGTCCAAGAGAGATTGAATCTTGCTTATGCTCGAAAATACAATTGGTTCGAAGATATGAAGCTTGTCCTGCAAGCATTACTTTTGCAATCTGTAAACTGATTACATGGCAATCATAGATATCCTACTCCCAAAAATGGGCGAAAGTGTGGCGGAGGCCACAATTATTAAGCTATTAGTCGATGCTGGATCAAGTGTTGAAGCTGACGAAGCTGTTGTAGAAATTGCAACAGACAAGGTAGATAGTGAGGTTCCTGCGCCAGAAGATGGCGTCCTAGTTGAGTGGTTAATCGCTGAAGGTGATGTAATCCAAGTAGGTGAACCCATCGCCAGATATGAAATAGGAGGTAGTGATAGTAATCACATGAAAACTGCTGCTCCTCAATCAGCATCTACGCCTGCTCCTCCTCAATCTAACTCAACAAACGCTCCTTCTCCTGAAGTCGTTGAGGCAGTTTCTGCTCCTTTAGCCTCTTTAGAAAACCAAAAGCTGTCTAAGTCTGGTTCATCGGGTAGATTTTACTCACCTTTAGTCAGAAGCATTGCTGAGGAAGAGGGAGTAAGTATGGCAGAATTAGAATCTATTCCTGGATCAGGGTCTGAGGGTAGAGTTACGAAAAAAGACATCCTGGGGTTCATTTCAACGGGACGAAAAACAGTCTCTGCACCTAAAGTTGTAACTCATGATGTAGCTACATCATCGAATGATAGACATCCCGCGTTTAAATCTGTATCTGGTGGATATGAGATAGTAGAAATGGACAGGATGCGAAAGCTTATAGCTAAGCATATGTTAGACTCGGTTTCGACATCTCCTCATGTAACTTCTTTTGTTGAGGCTGATGTTACGAGTTTGGTGCTTTGGAGAAATAAAAATAAGAATGCCTTCCTAGATAAATTTGGAGAAAAACTCACTTTTACTCCTTTAATTGCTGAAGCAATAATTAAAGCTATAGGTGATTTTCCGGGTGTAAATGCAAGTGTAGATGGCGATAATGTGGTAATACATAAGGGCATACATTTGGGTATGGCTGCTGCTTTGCCTAGTGGAAACTTGATAGTTCCTGTTATTAAGGATGCAAATTCTTACAATCTCCAAGGGCTGGCTCGTAAAGTGAACGACCTTGCGCTAAGAGCTCGACAAGGAAAACTAGAAGCAGATGATATTTCTGGTGGAACCTATACGATGTCTAATGTTGGTACTTTCGGAAATGTAATGGGAACGCCGATTATTAATCAACCTCAAGTCGGAATATTAGCTTTAGGGGCGATACGTAAAAAGCCGGCAGTTATTGAAACCCCTGAGGGTGATGTAATAGCAATTCGGCACATGATGTTTTTATCACATAGCTATGATCATAGAGTAGTCGATGGTAAGCTTGGAGGCAGTTTTGTAAAGAGAGTTGCAGAATATCTAGAGGCATTTTCGTTAGAAAGACCACTCGAAGGTTAATTAAGACTATTCACTTACAACTTTTGCGTATTTCAATTGCTGGAATACCTACCTTGTGTACATGAAGAAGCGTGCAAACATCTACTTATTTGTTCTTATTCTAATACTCTTTTCTACTAACAAGAGTATAGCCCAAACCTCTTCAAATAAACGGCATACACTTTCTCAATCAGACAGAAGCATATTTGATCAAGCATCAATTTTATCTGAAGAAGGAATTTACCATGAATCATCACGTCTTTGGGCAAAGCTAGTAGAGACATACCCTTTATGTGGTAACTATAAATTCTACTACGGTGTGTCTATTTTATACGCTGGCGAACCGCTGTCTAAAGTTGAGTCAGCTTTTGCTAATTCTATATTTGACTCTGGAACTTTAATAACAGGGTCAGGAAAGTATAATGAGGATTTATGTACTGCTCCAATTGACGTTTTGGTTTACTATGCAGAAGTGAAAAGCCTGTTATATAAATTTGACGAGGCTCTAGATTTACTCAATCAATTTAAAGATAAGGCTGACAAATACAACCCGATTCACTATAAAGCGGATCAATTATTTAAGAGTATAAATATTGCAAAAGCTCTAATGTCTAAACCTATAGATGTTACAATCACTAATTTAGGAGAAAAAGTAAACACAGAATATGACGAAACCCATCCTTGTATAAGAGCAGATGAATATCAAATGTTTTTTACATCTAATAGACCTAGATCAAACGGTTCTAATCATGGCACATTTGATCCTAACTCTAAACAACACTACGGGGATATTTATGTTTCAGACAGGGATTCATCATGGGGGGATGCAGAATGGGTGAATCTAGGATTGTCCAAGCATAAAAATGCAATATCAGTATCTCCTTTCGGATCAAAGCTTTTTATTTCACATGTGGATGGGTGGGAAACCTTTTCATATACTGCTAATAAGAACAAAGGCAAATGGCAACAAGCAGTTATTTCAAATAGTCAATACCCTATGCTGTCAGAAGGCTCCACTGTGTTTTCACCTAATAAGGACTTTGCAGTAATGAGTATCAGAGATGTAAAGGGAAATACAGGTTATGATTTATATATATTCCATAAGTTATCGGATAATTCTTGGTCTGAGCCTCAAATAATGAGTGAAGTGAACTCTGATTTAGATGAAATTACTCCATTTATTTCGGCCGATGGAACACTGTTTTTTTCATCTAATGGTCTCGATGGATTAGGAGGTTTTGACTGTTATAAAACAAATTTTATTGACGGGCAATGGTGTACTCCAATTAATTTAGGATATCCAATCAATACTGTAGATGATGATGCGCATATTGCGATTTCTGCGGATGGTTCACGTGCTTATATTTCTTCTCGTAGAAATAGACCAAATGGAGATTACGATTTATTCGAAATTTCATTCACTCCTGAATCTAGGATAGTAAATAATAATATCCTACTATTAAATTTATTGGTGTTAGAAGATGTTGATAGAGTGCAAATTAAATGCGTTGAGACGGGAGATGTTTATGACGCAGGTGTTGTTGAAGATGGTGATTTATATGTGAGATCTATTCTTTATGGCGGATTTACATACGAAGTGAGATTCTCACTCAAGGGCGAGGTGATTAAAACCGATGTAATAGAAATAAAGTCCGATGCTGGGTATCATTCATTAACAGACCCGATTAATTCAGAAGGAGGTTGGATTTCTGGTAATGAAATATTACTCGTTGAAAGGGAAGTGATAACTGAAGAAGTTGAAAATGAAGAATATTTAAACAAAGATTCATTAGAATTGACTTCCCTGTTGGGAGAAAAGGAAGAGCTTGATAACTGGGTAGTTTTTTATGAGCTGACCCCTAAGCAAATTCATGCTGAAAAACTTGATATAGATGAAATCGCAATTGAGGTGATAAGAAGGATTAAACTAGGATTACATCCTAAAGTTTTTATTTCGTCTAGTGCTAAAGAATCCTCTAACAGATCTCTTTCTCAAACTCATGAATTCTCGGGAAAAAGGTGTGCAAATATTTATCTTAGATTAAAAGCATTGCTTTTAGAAAAAGGATATACTAATAAGTCAGAATACTCGTTTTTAAATTTTGATATAAAAGAGTCTTCAGGTTTAGAAAATGAAATACCTGATTTTGTGAGAATTGAGATTAAATAATAATTGAAAATAGTAGAGGAAATGGGACTTGAAGAAGGATTAAAAAAACTGAAGCTTAAAAAACCACTTGTCGTCTTCGATTTAGAGACCACAGGAGTTCAAGTAGGAACAGATAGAATCGTAGAAATCGCAATGATCAAGGTCTCTCCTGACGGTTCTGTTGTTCGAAAGCCAGAAAAAGCAGGGAAGGAACACCGAATACTTGTAAATCCAGAAATGGCTATCCCTTTAGAGTCGTCATTAGTTCACGGTGTTTACGATGAGGATGTTAAGCAAAAACACACTTTCGGTGAAATAGCACCTGGGCTTGTGAAATTTTTAGATGGTTGCGATCTAGGGGGTTTTAATTCTAATCGATTCGATGTGCCAATGTTGGCAGAGGAATTTTTAAGAGTAGGAGTAGACTTCGGGTTAGAGGGAAGGAATCTTATAGATGTCCAGAATATTTTTCATAAAATGGAACAGCGCACTTTAAAAGCAGCCTACAAATTTTACTGCGATAAAGAGCTAGAAGGTGCCCATGAGGCATATCCAGATACTGCTGCGACGTTAGAGATTTTGGTTTCTCAACTAGAAAAATACGAGAACACATCAATTAGTGATAGCAGAGGTGAGCAAGTAGGTCCAGTCCCTGCGGATATGGATGAACTTCATAAGTTTTGCCAACGTACTAATAATGTTGATCTTGCAGGAAGGCTGATATATGATGATGATGGAGTTATTATTTTTAATTTCGGAAAACATAAGGGTGTTTCTGCAGTTGAACTATTAAAGAAGGATCCTGGATATTTCGGCTGGATGATGAAGGGAGATTTTCCACGCTACACAAAACGTGTCTTAGAACAAATTAAAGATGGAACTTTAAAGTGAGTAGTAAAGTGACTAGTGAAAAGCGAGTTGCTGTTCTTGTATCTAATGACCTTACGTTCGACCAACGTGTTAGGAAGACATGTGAAGTAATGATAGAGTCGGGGTATATTCCAACTCTTGTAGGGCGTGAGATGCCAGACTCACAACGATACACTGGCCCATTTAAAGCAATACGATTCACTCTAAAAAAAAATAGGGGTCCTTTATTTTATTTAGAACTTCAACGGACATTATATAAATGGCTTAAAACGGCTGAGGTAGATGTGATTTGGGCAAATGACCTAGATACGCTTCTTCCTGCGATACTCATAGGTCGTAGAAGAGGAATACACGTAGTATATGACTCTCATGAGTTTTTTACTGAAGCAGCAGGTTTGTCAGGTAGGCCGTTTAGGCGTTTTGTTTGGCTTATGATTGAGAGGTATTGTGTACCAAAGCTTAATAGAATGCTCACCGTTAATGAATCTATAGCAGGTAAATATCGAGAGAGATATGGAGTCAAAGTAGATGTCTTGAGAAATATGCCGATTCTGAAAGAAGTCCCTGAAAAATATTCCCTCCTTAGAGAACCATTCGCTAAATATGGAATTCCATTAGATTTACCAATTTTGCTTCTTCAGGGGGCGTATATGGATAAAGATAGAGGAGCAAAGGACGCTGTTGAAGCGTTAGAGGTCATGTCTGATGTCAGGCTTGTTCTTGTGGGTAGTGGTGTTGAGTGGGAGGAGTCTCGAGAAAGGTTGAATAATCCTAAGTGGAAGGGACGATTACATTGCATACCAAAACTCCCATACGATGAATTGCGGAAATTGACAGCAGCGGCTGATGTAGGTCTTTCACTAGATAAGGGCTTACATCCTAACTACCTTTTAAGTCTTCCGAATAAGTTGTTTGATTTTATTCATGTAGGACTACCTATTGTAGCAAGCCCTATGGTAGAAGTTAGTAAAATCGTTGAAGAAAGTGGAGTAGGGGTAGTTATTAGTGAGGTAACCTCGACGAAAATTGCATCAGGAGTAAGCGAAATTTTATCGCAACCTAGAGAGTTTTGGTATGAAAAATGTATGAAAGCAAGGGAAGACTATCACTGGGGAGTTGATTCACACCTTATCAACGAAAATTTAGCTGAAGCTTCGAAATAAACCGTAGTTAGCTTGTGTTATGCGATTTTCTTGGAACACCACTTCAGCCTAGTCCAAATTCCCTGAATAATATCACTCCATAAGGAGTTAAATACTTCGTGTTTCAGCTCTCTTTCCTCTTTATAAAGTGATTTGTTAAATTGTCGACTTACTCCTCCTGGGCAAACTCTTGCAAGCACTTCGTTTTTACAATCACAAATAAGTCCGTTTTTCCATAACTTTAGGTGAAAGTGATAATCTGCGAGCACCTTATACCTTAGGTCAAATGGACTAATACTCCCTAGGTTATTTTTAAATAATGCCCTTGAATAAATTACCCCTTGATGATGTATAGTATTCTTCCACTTTATTTCAGGCCCCCATGTAGGCGAGTAAAATTCTGGCACACCGGACTCTCTAGGAGGAAGTAGATGAACTCCAAAAGCAGCTAATTTCGTATGAGTATTATGTTTGTTTTTTAAAAATACATTTAATAGATCCATCCAATTTTCAGATGGTAAATCCCCAGTTCCCATAAACCAAACCCATTTCCCTTTTGCGATTCTAACTCCCTTGTTCATAGCGTCATAAATACCAGCATCTTTTTCTATGATAGCTTTAGATATCAGATTCTCATTTTCGTTAATCCATTGTTCGCTACCATCAGAAGACTTCCCATCAATAACTATAATTTCGAAATCAAAATATGAAGAAGTTCTTTTTTGTTTTTTAAACGACAATATGGTCTTTTTCAGTCCTCCAAGTTGATTGAAGGATGGTATAATAATACTCAGGATAGGTAAGTTTGAAATTGAAGGCATTAAAGCTGTGTTTGCTATTTCGACTCTATGAGTTCACCTTTTTCACATAAAAGAATCTTACCCGGAAATTCAGTCATTGAAGCATGATCATGTGTTGCCATGAGCACACTGCATCCTGTTGAAGTCAACCCGTGAAGTAATTGTAAAATGTCACGAGTAGTTTCAGGGTCAAGATTCCCTGTGGGTTCATCAGCAATAAAAAGTGATGGAGAATTTAAAAGCGCTCTAGCGATAGCTACTCTTTGTTGTTCACCTCCCGATAGTTCATGTGGGAATTTATACCCTTTATGTGGAAGTCGAACTCTTTCTAGCACTTCGTCAATTCTTGTTTTAATTTCATTTTTAGAAGACCAACCTGTCGCTCTAAGTGCAAAATCTAAATTATCTCCGACAGTTCTGTCAGATAGCAATCCGAAGTCTTGAAATACGATTCCTAGCTTACGCCTCAGCAGGTATACGTTTCTTCGAGTTAATGTCTTGAGATCTACTCCACATACTTCACCCTCACCATTTTCAATTTCGAGGTCACCATATAAAGCACGTAATAAGCTCGATTTACCACTTCCAGTCTTTCCAATAAGGTACAGGAATTCACCCTTATCTATTTTAAGGTTAACATTATCTAGTACAACGTGCTCTTGTTGTTTAAGACATACAGACTTAAGACGGACTAAGGGTGACTCACTCACTTTAATTGAGGTTAAATATGGTTTGATCTATCTCAGGATTAATCACGACAACACCGATACGAATAGCCATTCGCTTAGTGCCTTTAGTGATAACGATTTCCATAGGAAACTGAACGCCTTCACCTAAGTCTAAATAATTATTATAGGTTGTCGTAATGGTTATAGTTCCTTCACCTTCTTCAGATTTTAAAGACTTAGTGAATGCAAGTTTTTTCGATTGTATATCGAAATAACAAGTCAAGTTAATTATTCCCTCAGAAAGAAATTGTACCACATGAAATGATTTGCCATTAATTTCTTCAATCCCTAATAATTCAGGCTCTACACCTAAAGTAGATGCGTTTAAAAGAAACAAAGGGTCTAGATTTTCCCATTTAGCCAAAGCTAGTTCATTGCCAACTATAGGTGAACTAGGCCCCATTTGGGCTGTATAACCACCATTATCAGTGACCACAGTAGTCATTATTTCTTGACCACTAACAGAAAAAGAGGTGCGAGAACCACGTTTCCCTTTTTTATAGCTAGCAGTTTGATTAAACCCCATGGTCATTCCACCTCCAGCTTCCATAGATCCAGTACGCGAAATGCCCTTGAGTTTTGAGATGAATTTAATGCCCCCAATTGCTTCATAGTGCTCAGTAATCACTGATTCAGCTGTAACTCCCGACTCAGAAGATCTACGAATAATTAAAGGTTTGCCATAAGTATCAAACTGCTCCACTACACCATTTGTAGAGAACTTATGTAATGATTCAATTACACTTTTATTACCGACACAAGTAATATACATTTGGTCAGGCTGTAAGTATTTTTTTGCTACTTTTTGCACATCCTCAATAGTTACGGCCTCTAGTTTTTCAAGATATGTTGAGTAATAATTTTCAGGTAGATTATATCGCACAATATTCAGAGCAAATCGAGCTATAGTAGCAGGATTCTCAAGAGATCTAGTAAAACTTTCAATCATGTAGTTTTTCGTTACTGATAGAGACGCACTATCAACCGGCTCATTTATAATGCGCCTTATTTCATATAAAATCTCTACTATAGCACTGTCTGTAACTTCATTTCTAACATCGGCATAAGCTGTAAATGAGCCTACTAGAGGGTCAGTGTTAAAGATTGATCTAGAATCAGAGGTATATGCTTTGTCTTCTCTAAGATTATTCATTAAACGGCCTGAAGAAGTACCGCCCCCTAAAATGTTATTCATAACTGATGCAGCAATTGCATCATCAGAATTTGGAGGCATATTGATAATATGTGTAAGCTTTATTACACTTTGTACAGCGCTATCTATGGGGACGAAACATGTTCTAGTACTCAATGGTCTGGCAGGACTGGCCCATCTTTGATAAGGCATATTCCCCCTTTTCCATTCACCGAAGTAAGTATTTGCCTTTGCGTAAGCTGTATTTGGATCGATATCTCCTACTACAATTAAAGATCCTATGTTAGGACGAAAATAAGTTTTGTGAAAGTCAACAAAGTCATACCTAGTTAAAGACTCCAAGCTACTGGCAGTAGTTACTTCTCCATAAGGATGTGTTTCTCCATATTTCAATGCTCTAGCAAGTATATTAGATATCTCACTTGGAGATGTTTCTGATGCTATTAGTCCAGACAGTGCTTGTGTACGAAGCCTATCTAGCTCTTGTTGTGGGAATGATGGTGAATATAGTATTTCTGACATCAAGCTAAGTAACTCGTTTGTATTCTTGGTTAAAGAAGCCCCACGTATACCTTTAGAACTTACACTTAGATTAGCGCCCAAAAATTCGATCTCTTCATCTAATTCAGACTTGGTTTTATTAATAGTACCTGCACGCATGAAATCTCCGAAAAGATCAAGCATTCCAGCTTTTTCGCCTTCGTAAATAGGGGAGTGTTCCATAGATAATGTCCAACTAATGTTAGGTGTTCTGTGGTCTTCGTGAATGACAACATGTAAACCATTTTCCAAATCAAATTCAGTGAATTCAATAGAGGGAGAATTTTGTCCATATGTTATAGAAAACAAAGAGAAAAAAGAGATAGAACTAAGCAGAAATTTTATGATCATAACTGATGAATAATTGTGGTCCAAGTTAATGCCTTAGGGCGGTATCTTTCCGGCATGAAAGTGGAAAAATTTATGCTCGATTCTGAGTGGTGGACTCTTGAGGATTTATTCAATAGATTAGATAACTTTTTGACGGATGAGTACAAGTGGGGGATGGATGATGTGGTTCTGTCTAGAGTAGAGAAATGTCACGCTTATCTCGCAAATAGAATTGTATCTAAAGACGAAGTAATATACGGTGTAAACACAGGATTTGGAGCATTAGCAAACACTAGAATAGATGGTGATAAGCTCTCAGAGCTGCAATGTAAAATACTTATTTCACACGCGTGTGGTGTAGGTGAAGAGGTGCCTGAGATAATAGTCAGTACTATGCTTCTTCTTAAAGCAAAGGCTTTGGGTCAAGGGTATTCTGCAGTAAATCCGGCTACGATTCAAAGACTTCTTGATATGCTTAATAAAGGCGTGATGCCCATTGTCCCATCTCAAGGTTCTCTTGGAGCTTCAGGTGATTTAGCACCACTTTCTCATTTGGCTATACCTATGATAGGAGAGGGCGAAGTAAGTATAGATGGCGATGAACCTGTACATGCATCTGTAGCCTTAAAGCAATTTGGATGGTCTCCTTTAGAGTTAGGTCCTAAAGAAGGCTTGGCCCTTATCAACGGAACCCAAATGATGTTAGGTTATGGTGTGGTTTCTATGCTTCGTATCGAACAGTTAATGGAATGGGCTGACGCTATAGGCGCTTGGTCTTTAGAGTCGTGGAGTGGGTTAGAATCCCCTTTCGATCATGATATTCATCGTATAAGAAACCAACAAGGAGCAATGGATGTTGCTGCTTCTGTAAGATCATGGGTTAAAGGATCAGAAAAGATGAGATCGCCACGTAATCATGTTCAAGATCCATACTCGTTTAGATGTATGCCTCAAGTTCATGGTGCTACACGTGATATTGTGATTGATGCTCGTGAACTTTTTGAAAACGAAATTAATGCAGTTACGGATAATCCACTTGTATTCCCCGACGAAGATAAAATTTTGTCTGGAGGTAATTTTCATGGACAGCCACTTGCTTTAGCTCTTGATAGGCTTACTCTAGCCGTTCATGAGTTAGCTTCTATTTCTGAACGTCGTATTTTCAAACTAATGAGTGGAACTAGAAATCTTCCAGCATTTCTGGCAAAAGACCCGGGATTAAATTCGGGGTATATGATAGCTCAATACACAGCAGCCAGTTTGGTCTCTTTAAACAAACAGCTTACAACACCCAGCTCAGCGGATAATGCTGATAGTTCTAATGGCCAAGAGGATCACGTTAGTATGGGAGCAAATGCTGCTTTAAAGCTATGGATGGTCATCGACAACGCAGAACAAGTTTTAGCTATCGAAGCACTATGTGCTGCCCAAGCTTCAGACCTAGGAGCTCAAGCTGGTTTAGGGGCAATGTCTCCTCGCCTTGAGGCTCTTCAAAAGTCTCTTCGTAAATCTATTCCATTCTTAGAGGAAGATGCATTTATGTCACCACTTTTGGAAGACGCACTAGATTGGATCTCATTAAATAACCCTAATACAATTTCACCATGCCTTTAATTGAAGATATGGAGCGCACTGGTTCTTGGCTTTTTCGTTGGAGAAGTTTTCTTCCGTTAGTACTTGTACCCGCAGCTCTTTACGTCTCGTTTATCGATGATGATTTCCCATCTTTTTCTGATCCACGTTGGATTATTATCTGTTTAGGAGTAGGTTTCTTAGGCCAAATAATTCGTGCTTTCACTATAGCTTACGTACCTAAAGGAACTTCAGGTCGTAATACATCTGAGGGACAAGTTGCAGAAACCCTAAATTCAAAAGGTATGTATGGTTACATGCGCCACCCTCTTTATACTGGGAACTTTTTTATGTGGCTTGGAGTTGTTATGTATGCGGGTAATTTATATTTCACCATTGTAATATCTGTAATATTTTGGATCTATTACACATTAATAGCAATGACGGAAGAAAGGTTTCTAAGAGGTAAGTTTGGGGATGCTTATATAGAATGGGCTTCAGGCATTCCGGCGTTCTTTCCAAGAACCTTAAAATGGAAAAGCCCTGGAGTTTTCTTTTCATATAGAAATGTTCTTAAACGCGAATATAATGGCGCTTTTGCGATGATTCTTTCTTTTGCAGCTCTTGATGTTGCTCATACTTTACGTATGGGCATAGACTCAGGACTATCCCTAGAAAATGCTATAGGCATGAGTTCTTTTATGCAAACTCTATTAACAATATGTTCTGTTTGTTTTCTAACTCTTCGGTTTATAAAAAAGCGAACAAAGATATTAGACGTAGAAGGTCGTGAATACGTTTAGAGAGTTAAGGATAGTGATGATAGGTCACTCTCAACTAGAAGAAATCACGTAACAGAAGCTTTTCGCATTATTCTACGTAAAAGGGAGGGGAAAAACCGATGAATGTAAACAGCAAGTATTTCGGACCTGCCTATTAGAATTAAATCCTTTCTTCGATCAACACCTTTAGCTAGTTTTTTTGCACATGCTAAAGGTGTCATCCCTGCTCCAGTCTTCTTATCCATAGTTCCCTGCTTAGTACCATCTCCTACAACCGCATTAAGCGAGATATCAGTTGCGATAAAACCAGGGCAGACCAAACTTATTCCTATTCCATCCTTAAAATGTTCAGCCCTCAAAGCCTCAAAAAATCCGTGTAAAGCATGTTTCGCACCACAATATCCTGAACGTAGAGGAGAAGAAAATAAACCCATCAAGCTTGTAACAACAACGAATTGTCCACTTTTTTTCTGTATGAAATGGGGTAGGAGCTCTTTTGTGAGGGCTATAGTACCGAAATAGTCAATCTCCATAACTCTTCTATCTACTTCAAGAGAAGTGTCTATTGCTAAAGATCGTTGACTGATTCCTCCACAATGTATCATTAAATCCACCTCCTTTACTTCGTTTAAAACATCTTTTACTATCCCCTGAAATTTAGAAGAATCACCTAAATCAAGTGGCGCAATAACGAAATTACCATCTCCTTTCAAATCAAGTTGACGGGTTAATTTGGATGCGACTCTCTCAAGTTCATCTTTTCTACGAGAAGATAATATTACTCTAGCCCCACGAGAAGCATAAACCTCTGCGCAAGCACGGCCTATACCGCTACTAGCACCAGTAATCCATACCGTTTTTAGTTCCTCGCTAGGCATAGCCTTCTATTAAGCATTCTTTTAAGCATCAATATTTGCATATTTCGCATTTTCTTCAATAAACGCTCTTCTAGGTGGAACTTCATCCCCCATAAGCATTGAGAAAACTTGATCTGCTGCTGCGGCATTATTAATAGTAACTTGTCTGAGTGTTCTGAATTCAGGATTCATAGTTGTAGACCAAAGCTGTTCAGCATTCATCTCTCCAAGTCCCTTATACCTTTGAATTCCTATACCACCTTCGGACCCAGACTTGCTTTTAAATTCAGCTATATGTAAGTCTCTTTCATCATCATCCCAAGCGTATTTCTGTTTGCTCCCTTTTTTAACTAAGTAGAGTGGAGGAGTAGCGATATAGACATATCCATTCTCAATAAGCTCCTTCATATGACGGAAGAAGAACGTAAGTATTAATGTCTCGATATGCGACCCGTCTACATCCGCATCACACATAATAACGACTTTGTGATATCTCAACTTTTCTAGATTTAGAGCTCTTTCGTCCTCTTCAGTACCTAAACGTACTCCTAGCGCGGTGTAGATGTTTTTTATTTCTTCGTTTTCGAACACCTTATGAGGCATCGCCTTCTCAACGTTCAAAATTTTACCCCTTAACGGCATAATAGCTTGGAATGCTCTGTCTCTTCCTTGCTTCGCTGTTCCACCAGCCGAGTCTCCCTCGACTAAGAATATTTCACATAAAGATGGATCTTTTTCAGAACAGTCTGCTAGCTTTCCAGGAAGTCCCGAACCACTCATAACAGTCTTTCTTTGGACCATTTCTCTCGCTTTCCTTGCGGCGTGTCTAGCTTGAGCAGCTAGAATCACTTTTTGAACGATAATACGAGCATCGTTAGGATGCTCTTCAAGGTAGGCTTCGAGCATCTCACTCACCGACTGAGATACAGGAGCGGATACTTCGGCATTTCCTAGTTTAGTTTTAGTTTGGCCTTGAAACTGAGGCTCAGCTACTTTTACTGAAACAACAGCAGTTAAACCCTCTCTAAAGTCATCTCCACTAATATCAAACTTAAGTTTATTCAACATCCCTGAACCCTCAGCATATTTCTTAAGGGTGTTAGTTAATCCACGTCGGAAACCAGTTAAGTGAGTACCACCTTCATAAGTATTGATGTTGTTTACGTATGAGAATAAGTTTTCAGAAAACGAAGTGTTGTAAGTCATAGCGACTTCAACTGGAATACCTGACTTTTCACCTGTCATGTGAATAACATCCGCAATTAGAGTTTCGCGATTAGAATCAAGATATTCTACAAAATCACGAAGACCATTCTCAGAAAAGAAAATCTCGCTCTTGTAAACTCCATCCTCAGGCTCTTCTCCTTCAGCTGGTTCAGCAAGTTCTCTTTCATCAGTGAGGGTGACAGTAATACCCTGGTTTAGAAAGCTCAGCTCTCTCATTCTGTCAGCTAGAGTGTCATAGTTGTATTCGAGAACTTCAAAAATTTGAGCGTCAGGTCTAAATTCTATGATGGTTCCGTTTTGCGTAGAGGTTCCACATTCCCGAACAGCATACTCAATTTTCCCTTTTCTATACTCTTGTTCGTAAGCTTTACCGTCTCTATGAACTTCTGCCCTAAGATGATCGGATAGAGCGTTTACACAAGAAACTCCCACTCCGTGTAGTCCGCCAGAGACTTTGTATGAATCCTTATCGAACTTTCCTCCAGCTCCAATCTTAGTCATTACAACCTGAAGAGCACTGACTCCCTCTTTCTCGTGCATGTCTACAGGAATCCCCCTACCGTTATCCTTTACTCGAATACCGTTCTCCTTAGTAATCCAGACATCTATTCTATCGCAGTGTCCTGCTAGGGCTTCATCAATAGAGTTATCTACGACTTCATAGACCAAATGATGAAGTCCTCTTACATTGACATCACCGATATACATTGATGGGCGCATACGTACATGCTCCATACCCTCAAGAGCTAAAATTTGGCCTGCACCATATTCAGCTTTGCTTCCTTTTTTTATGTTGTCTTCTGACATTTTTTTAGTCTTAATTCTAGACTTTAAAAATACAGAACTTTTGACGAATAAGCGCCTCTTTTATTAAGGTAAATGTGCTATTTCTCCACTAATAAACGGTGTTATTCACAAGTTTTTGTAAACTAGAAAGCGTAGCTCGCACCTAGCATTGCTTGGAAGCCTTGAACAGAGTACCCAGCCCACTGTCTGTAATTGGAATTTGTTATGTTACTTAACTTCATCCAGACTGATGTTCTGCGGTTATATCTGTACTCTACACCAATATTTGCATCTATGTAAGATGGTAAATCTGCATTGTAGTAATAGACATCACCAATTTGTTGGAACGCAACAGATTCAGCTGATGGTTTTATTTGTGTGATGGCTTGTCTCGACCCCATTATTTGTACTGAAGCATCAATGGAGAATTTTTCTAGAAATTCATAACGTGCATCAATACTCCATTTAGTTGAAGGTAGATTCCATGCCGCTTCTAAGCCATTTGTATCGTATGTGAATAAGCTTCCTGCAACTCTTAAGTTAAGGTTATTAAAAAGATCAAGTGTAAGGTATCCACCTATTTCTTTTACCCCAAGAGTGTCGTAAATCGTAGAAAAACGAGCTCCTGAGTCAAAAAGGCTATCATTTACGAAGTACATATAATCCTCGTAATGAGTTGATGAAGCATAAATTTGAAAGCTGATAGCTTGTGTTAATGTTCCTCTCATACCGACTTCTAAATCTCGTGACCTACTTGTTGTAAGGAACTCTGAATCAGGTGTAAGTTGATAAAATGAATTCTTCTGAATGACTGAAGCGAAACGATTTTGTTCTAATCCTCCATCTAAGCTAACGTATGGAACGAAAACGTCCCTCAAAATCCTTATAGAGGCTTCTAATTTAGGATAGAAGTGAAAAGTGGAGCCCAGTCCGTTGCGACTTTGTGAATCAGCATCTATCCAAAGCCCAGCACCTGCACGAATTGTCAAAGGCCCACGATAACTTGTCGCTGTGGGAGTGAGGCTGATAATAGCACCATCAGTCTTAGTAGTGTCTCCTTGAAGTGAAGTCATCTGTAGTCTATCAACATTTATTGAACCATCAAGAGCAAATCGTTCTTGATCAACGAATTTCCCCATACTGAAAGTGCCCTCAAAATAGTTTTCGGTTGTCCCTGATAAATCACGAAATTGCTGCCAACCTAAATCTATTTCATGATTCATATCTGTACTGTCGCGATGATGACTTTTGAAAGAGACATTACCACCGTACTTTAAATATCGTTCATGAGTACCTAATGATGTGTCAGGAGGTAATGTGTCACTTTTCACATTACCATAATAAACAATGTTATCTCTTTCGATATTAGCGGCTAAATCGACTCGTTCTTTTCCGATAAACCGGCTAAGCCAAACACCAGCATCGCTATCCTGAAACCTTTCATCAACGAGTCCTAATGGTGCGTCAGTAGCAAAATGCGAAGACTGGAATCCCCATGTTCCTTCTCGAGACCTTAAATCGGTCATACTAAGTTCAATAATGGGTGTGTTATAAACTCCGTACCCAGCTCTAGCATAACCACGGTAAAGTAGTGAAAGAGGTGCGTCAACTCTAAGTCTAACAGGGTCAATCATTGTCCAAATAGGGTTCACATTCATTCTTTTAGCAAGAAGTCTATATGAAAACTCTTTGTTTCCGCTTTCAAGGGTACGTAGTTCTGGCCAACTTTGTAATTTAAGAGCATCTTTAACAACCATTTCTCTTTCACCTACGAACGTAACGTCCATCTTAAGTGTGTCAGAGTTAGAAGTTGAAGCTTCTTGAGCATAAGTTGATGAATTGATAACAATTAACGATAGTATAGGTAGTGTAATAGATTTCATTATTCGTTGTCTTGAATGTCGTTATCGTTTCCGTTCTCATTGTTATCTGAGTTCTCGATAGAGTTCTCAATAATATCTGTTCCATGTAAATCTTCACCCTCAAGAGATTCAATCTCAAGTAAAAGATCGGAACAAGCACTTTGCACCCAATCTGTATCTACGTTTTCGATAATGCTTTCTGCAGTAGCACGAGCTTGAAAAAGATCATCAAGACTTATATAAGTTTTTACGAGAAGGAGAAAGCCTTTATACTTCCATTTGTTATAAGTAGAGTAGTCACTAACTAGTGTGAATAGATTCTGCTCAGCATTTTCAAAATCCCCTTTGTCAAAAGCGATTTTAGCAATCATATACTGAGATTCTGCCCCAACATTGCCACCATACTTTACAGTTGACTCAAAAAATTCTAGTGCCTTTTTAAGTTCTGATGAATCGTAGTGAATTCGTCCTAACCAAAGAGCCGCTGTTCTTTTTATTGATTCGGGTGTGCCCGGGTCTGTATAAACTGAGTTAGCGAATGTGAATGCTTGTGCAGGCTGATCTAAGAGATAGTAACAACGCATTTGGCCTATAGAAGACTCAAGTTTATTTGCTTGAATACTGGCGATCTCAGCGAGAAGTCTATAGTGTGTCAATGCACGAGGATAGTCGCCTTCATTCCAAGATAATGTTGCGGCCGCTAAAGCAGCGGCTTCAGTAAAGTCACCAGGAGGTAAAGAGAGTACGACTTCATATGCTAAAAGCGCACCACTTTTGTCTGAAGCATGGTTTAAGCACGCAGCGAGGTAAAAATGTGCCTCATCTTTATGATGACCATCTTCATATTGTCTTAGATATTCCTCAAGTCTTGGCAGAGCTTTAGTGTATTCTCCTTCAAGTGCCAAACCTACTGCTGCATCGAATAGCCTTGTCTCAATATCTTCCCCAGATAATCCCACAGCTGGAGGAAGGTTGTCTAATAACCCACGCTCAATTAACAGAGGTTCTACAATGTTGTATGCGTCAGCCGCTACGGGATCGTTTCCATAAGTCGTCCTTATCCTATCCCAAGTTAAAAGGACGTCATCAGGTCTGTTTTGCTTAATTCCAATTAAACAAAGATCTACTAGAGCTTCTTTAGTCCTAGGGTTTCTAGGGTGAGCCGTTAGAAGTTCGTCAAGTCTTCGACGTGCATCGTCAAGTTCATTTCGTTCGATTTGAGTGCGAGCACTCTCGTAAAGAGCATCGACAACAAATCTAGATTTAGGATATTCTTCGAGTAAACGGTCCAAACCTTCTATTTGTGATTCTAATGCTAACGGGGAGTCAGTCAAACTTACTGACATCGCTCTTTGGAACAAGATATAGTCAATATTACCGGCGTCTCTTTCTAAACAACGGTCATAATACGTTACTGCTCTATCAAATTCTTTTTTCGCATAGAAACAATCGGCTGTTCTGAGCTCTGCATCATTAAATCGTTGAGGAGAATCGTCTGGATGTGCTTCGAGGTAAGAACGAAAAGCAGAAAGGGCGTCAAGATATTTTTTTTGCTTGAATAGAGAATATCCACGAGCGTAATCTGCTGCAGGATAGTAACTACTTAGATATCCGCCAGGAGCCCTTGCGAATTTGGCATAAGATGATGTCGCATTAATATAATCACGCATAGAAAAGTAACACTCTCCTTGCCAATAGTATGATTCTGCAGCTAGTTGTGCGTCAATAGGGTATGTGCGAACCTTGTCGAAATACGTTAGGGCTTGTGTGTATTTACCTCCTTGATATAATTCTACTCCTCTGTTGTAGGCCAAAAGTTGGTAAGACTCTTGTACGGTTAGGTCTTTATCTCGAATTTGGTCAAGAGCGTTAAGAGCCCTATCATAATCTCTACTTGTTAGATATACTTCAAGAAGGAAGCGATAAGCTTCATCTCTTCTTACAGAGTTGGGGTATTTATCTAGATAAGTCTGAAATGCTGTTATAGCATCGTCAAAAGGGTTGTATGATAATTCGAAAGCAAGTTTTGCATAGCTGAAAAGTGCATCCTCCATGATTTCGATATCGTAATCTTTTGAAGCAGCCCTTCCGAAAGCACTTCTTGCCTTGTCTTTTTGGCCTAATTGAATATAACAATCAGCCATATGATAGGTAGCATTTTGACCAAGTTTATTGTCCTCACGAGCGGTTAGAGCTAGTACATCTAATGCATCTCTCCAAGCTCCCATTCTATATCTAGTGTACCCAACTTCGTAAGCGAACTCGGGTTTCCGCCCAGGGCCTCTAGTTCCTTCCCAAGCCTGTTCAAGGAATGGAGAAGCACCTTCAAAATCTTGGTCTTTGTAAAAGGCATCACCTACAAGTCTTGCAACCTCGGTTTTCTCTTCATCTTCTAGTCCAGACGACTCATTAAGTAGAGTAGGACCGTATTCCTTAAGACGAGCGAATTGTGAAGTAGCATGGAGTGTTTGGGCTATATAAACAGGGACGATGTTTACGAAATCCTCAGTGTTTGCAATAGATTCAAAACCCTCGAGAGCTACTTGAGGATTTCCATTTAAATAAGCGATATGACTGAAATAATAAGTAGCTGGAGCCCAGTAAGCACCATCGGATTTCATAACTTCAAATAAATCGTATCTAGCTTCTTCAAACTTCTCTCTTTCGAATAAGCTATGTCCTCTTTTAAACCGCAACTCTCTTTGTTTGTCAACAGAAAGCTGTCTAATGTCAACTCTGTTAAATGCTTCGGCAGCTTTTTTATAGTGCCTTCTTTTATAATGATGGTCAGCTATCTCCCAAAGCGCTTTTTGCACGTATGGACTTTCGGGGTATGCTGTTATAAATGCATCTATTCTGTATTCGGCATCTCTATGATATAAGTTAAGTGCGCAGATTGCTTCGTGAAATGCGGCTGAGACATACCTTTCGGATTTAGGATCTGCTTCGAGCTCCATGAATTCATCATAGTTCTTCATCGCTAATGCAAACTGTTCTTTATTGAATGCGTCTTCTGCTTTAGACCAAACCCTTTCAACGCGTATCAAGTCATGAGTAAATTGCCCATATGCATGCATAGAAGGCAATAACGCAAACCCAGCAATAATCAGTGTTGTCGAGACTTGGCGAGTGATTGAGTTAAAAATATTTCTGTATATTATCATATGTAGAATGTTTCGAGCGAAATACAACAACTTATATTACGAAAATACCGTTCTATTGGAATATAACTATTCATCTAGCTCGATGTTCTTAACGCTCTAATGTGTGTGATTAGCGCTTTAATTATGGTTTTTTTTGAAAAACACACACACTAAAAATTGAAGAAAGTACTGCTTTACTTTACTGTAAACTCGGTTCTTCTATTGTTTGCCCTCCCTTCTTCTGAAGAGTTGTCCGACTTAGGTCTCTCTTCTCCAAAACCTGCGGAACTTATACGAGAGGAACTAATTCCCTTTTTCTTAAGAAAGTTTGCAACGACTTCAGCTCGTATTTCACTTAACAATAAGTTATCCTCTGAACTACCGATATTATCTGTATGCCCTTCTATTAAAATTGATAATTTCGGATGTTCTATTAGGTATTCAGATAACGAACCTAAAATTAATTTTGTTGACTTAGTCAGTCTACTTTTATTTGTTTCAAATTGAACGTCTTCAAGCTCAAAAGCGTCAATTTCAGAAGCTTTTTCAGCACGTACAGTTATTGCTTGAGAAGCTATAGAGGCTTTGGGGTCTTTATCATCTGAACTGTCTTCTACAAGATATACCACCTTTGCCTCGAATGCCAAATTGTCCCCATTAACATGGAGTATAACGTCCTCTACTCTAGCAGTATGGATAATAGCGGCGAATGATCCATCATCTTTATTTAACTCAATCTCTTCGACCTGTTTACTTTGAACGTATTCTAAAGTGAGTCTAACATCATCAGAAGGAGGTGTAGGGTCAACAACTCCATGAATCACTACGATTTCTTCTGGTCTTAAAGACTCTGGTACAGGAAATGTTAGAATATCAAGCCCTTTAGTTCCTGGTCTTCTACTGGCAAAAAAAGCTTCTTTTCCGTTAGCGGATACGACAAGGCCGTGTTCGTCACCGTCCGTGTTTACAGGGGTGCCGAAATTAACGGGGTCACTCCAAACTCCGATAGAATCCCTTTTCGTCATCCATATATCATAACCTCCTCCTGAGGGTTTGCGATTACTTGAAAAATAAAGAGTATTTCCGTCAGGGTGTAGAAAGGGTGCTTTTTCTTGAGCACCAGTAGATATGGGATACGGAAGTTTAATAGCTTGAGTAAATTTTCCGTTTTCATCCTTTTCGCTAACAAAGATGTCCATTGTAGGATTCCCGTCAGAATCTGGAGTAGAATTTTTTCTAGCTGAAGCAAAGAACAGCTCTCTGCCATCTGAGCTAAGTGCAGGTTGAGACTCCCATCCCTGCTCAGTGTTAATTTCAGGGCCTAGAACTTTTAAATCATCCCAATAATATATGAAATGTCCCTCGTCATCAATGCCATCAACCTTATAGGTGGTGCTAAATAGGTCAATGTTTTGGGGATTTCCAGAAACAGGATTAGATGTAGCGATTATTAATAGCCTATTATCAATCGATAAGCTCACCCCACCGTAATTATCACCAATATTAAAAGGATAATCTAAAGCTTGTCCTTGACTGAACAAGTCGTTAGGTCCCATCCTTCTAGACATTGTAAACTCCTCAATACGTTTTGTCATAACATCTCCTCTTGACTTTTTATTCCTAGCGCGTGTGAATAATAAAATAGTGCCATCAGGAGAAAGTGCTGGTAAATATTCGTCCTCACTTAGGCTAGTGTTGGGAAGAGGAGTAGGGGTATATAATCCACTATTAGCAAAGTATTGTATTTCAAACTTCACTTCTGGAAGCAAAGATTTAGCATCTCGTCGTTTTCTTAGGATGGACTTATTTTCGTTCGTTTCTGTTAATTCTAAAAACAGCTCGAATTCATTTAATGCAACTTCAGTTTCTCCAGAAATGAAAGCTAATACTCCCAGCATATAGTTTGCTTCTGGAAACTCGTTGTTAATGTCGTTAGCGCAAGCTGACGTCCATTGTTCAATAGCTATTCGACATTCCGAGACTAGTTCTGTGTTTCGCTTTGCCGATTTAAATAATAACTTTGAAATTGCTTCGTATGCAACGCCGAATGTTTCGCCATAGTCATCTTGAATTTCAATAGCTTCGTAAAGAAGCTCTATCTTTTCATCAGTAGTCAGCTTCTTATTCTTTTTAGATTCAGTAGCTTTTTCGAATAATTTCAACGACTTAGAGGAAAGTTCCGTCGGAAAAGGACAGGTTTGGGCTGAAGCTTGAAAAAACAGAAAAACTAGAATTACTGCTAGCGGGAGTTTAGACATTTAACTCACCTTCACTTGATGCCACAAGTGTACAGACAGTTCCGTCACCAGTAACATTTACAACAGTTCTGCACATATCTAGAATCCTGTCAACTGGAAAAATTAATGCAATCCAAGCAGGATTTAATCCCACGCTTTCAAGAACTATAATCATTAAGACCAAACCAGCACTTGGTACAGCCGCCGCACCGATTGATGCTAGAGTGGCTGTTAATACTATTACCATTTGTTGGGCGATTGATAAATCTACCATGTGAAACTGAGCCAGGGCAACTACGGCAATGGCTTGGTATAAACTAGTGCCATCCATATTCACTGTAGCGCCTATGGGTAGCACGAAGCTTGAACTACGTTCTGAAACACCTAACTTCTCTTCGACGCATTTCATCGTTACTGGGAGCGTGGCTACAGACGACGAAGTTGAAAAAGCAGTAATCTGAGCATCTCTCATTCCGGACATGAACTTTCGCCACGTCATTTTCTTAACAAACAATGCAATGATAGTAGGGTAAACTATGAAAGCCATGATTCCTAATCCTAAAATCACAACAGCACTGTATCTAAGAAGGAATGTTAGAAGTTGTTGAAAATGTTCTGGGTCAGTTCCCGCGGCCTTCACTATTTGACCTGCCATAAGAGCAAAAACGAATACTGGCATCGCTTTCATAACTACCCAAACCATCTGTACGAAAACTTCATTCATAGCATCCACAGCTCTTACAACAGTGCCTTTCTGCTCTCTTTTCAACCCTGTTACAACTACGCCAAAAAATATTGCGAAGAAGATGATTTGCAGCATTTGCATATCACTTAACGATTGGAAAATATTTTTCGGTACAACATCTACTAGGGGTTGAAGGGGGCCACTAGCCTTCGTTTTATCTGCTTTATTTAGCTTGTCATTTACCCAATCATTTGTTGTTTCGCTTTCGTTCCGAATTTCTTCAACTTTATCAGCTAATGCGGGATTTAAGCTAAGATTTATATCATCTAACCGAATAATATCATTAGCATCACGCCAAACCTCATACCTTAATCTATTCGTCTCTCTCAAGGCCTCACTTGCGTGCTCCCCAGGTTTGAAAAGATTTACAAGCACAAGCCCTACAATAACTGCAAACATTGTGGTAGTAAGATAAATAGCAAGGGTTTTAGCTCCCATCCTTCCGAGTTTTTTCATGTCACCCAAGCTCGCAACACCACTGATAATACTGAAAAGCACGAGAGGAACTGCTATGAGCTTAAGAAGGTTGATGAAAATGTCGCCAAAAGGCTGAATCCAGTTTAAAGTGAACTCATTCCATCCAAATCGGACGCTCATCCACGCATATACAACTCCAAGTAGGAGTCCTATTATTACTTGCCAGTGTAAGGCCAAACCTTTGCTTGTCGTTTCTTTCGTCGTCATAGTCTTGCTGATCGTTGTCTTAATAAATGGTCGCATAAAACTAGTGCAACCATAGCTTCTACAATAGGAATTGCACGAGGAAGTACACAGGGGTCATGTCGACCTTTCCCTTCCAAGATGATTTTACTCCCATCCTTGTTTATTGAGTTTTGTGCTTTTTGTATAGTGGCTACAGGTTTAAAGGCAATTCGTACTATTATTTCATCACCGTTTGAAATACCTCCTTGTATTCCTCCAGAATGATTTGTAGTTGTGTACATTTCACCTTTTTTGTTTAAGTCGAACGCATCATTATGCTCAGAACCTTTCATTAAAGTTCCACTAAAGCCCGAACCTATCTCTATTCCTTTTACAGATGGAATGCTCATTAAAGCTTTAGCAATATCAGCATTTAATTTATCGAAAACAGGTTCACCCCAGCCCGCAGGGACGTTTCTGGCAACTACGACTATTGCACCACCTACAGTGTCACCTGAGTTACGTACTTCGCGAATCCTCTGAATCATTCTATCAGCTATATCTGGAGAAGGACATCTAACGATATTTGACTCTATGACTTCTCTATCGAAATACTTAGGAGGGAAGGGCACGGAAATATCTTGTACCCGTTCAACATATGCACATATTTCAGTGTTGTTACTCTTTTTAAGCAATTGCTTTGCGATAGCTCCCCCCACCACTCGACAAGCTGTTTCCCTAGCAGAAGATCGTCCTCCGCCTCTAGCATCTCTAAATCCATACTTTTTATCATAAGTAAAGTCTGCATGAGAAGGGCGGTACGAGTTTTCTAGATGATCATAGTCCTCACTTTTAGCATCGGTGTTCTCAATTCTAAAACCAATAGGAGTTCCAGTAGTAGTCTGATTGATTACACCAGATGATATTTCTACCAAATCTTTCTCAGTTCTTTTTGTAGTAATCTCAGAACTGCCAGGTCTGCGCCTGTCTAATTCATTCTGAATTTGTTCTAAATCAATGATTAACCCTGCAGGCATGCCATCAAGAATGCCCCCAATTGAAGCCCCATGGGATTCACCAAATGTAGTTATCTGCAATAGCTTACCAAAAGTATTTCCTGACATAGGTTGCAAGGTATAACTTGCAGCCCATGCGAGCACTCTTTAAAGACATCAAAGGTTTAGTTGGTTACTACGAAAATCCTCCAAACTTCGTTGCGGGAGAAGAAATGAAGCAATTTCCCGTGATGGAAAATGCTTGGATAGAGGTTGTAGGAGGTAAAATTATTGCTGCTGGACCTATGTCTACTTGCCCTAAAATCCCTTCAGCTTCGTCGAAGCCTATAGTAATAAATTGTAAAGGAAGGTTCGTTATCCCTTCGTGGTGTGACAGTCATTCTCATCTTGTATATGCAAATGACAGGGCCGGAGAGTTTTTAGATAGGCTCAGGGGGCTTTCGTATGAAGAAATAGCATCAAAAGGTGGAGGAATTTTAAATTCGGCAAGAGCATTGCAAAAAATGCCTGAGGATGAACTTTTCGACCTGTCTTTAGACAGACTTCTCAATGTAGTTAAGCTTGGGGTAGGTGCTCTTGAGATCAAATCCGGTTATGGCTTGACCCTTAAAGCAGAGCATAAAATGCTAAAGGTTATTAAGAGACTCAAATCTGTATCACCTATTCCTCTTCGAGCTACATTTCTCGGATGTCATGCAGTTCCATCAGAATTTAATAACTCTTCTGACTACACGACACATGTAATAGAGGATATGCTTCCTTTATTTAAATCTGAAGGACTTGTGGATTACGTTGATGCTTTTTGTGAGACCGGGTATTTTTCATTAAATGACACAGAGAGATTAATGGTTGCTGCTACAGGTTTAGGCATTAAATCTAAAGTACATGTAAATCAGTTTAATATGCTTGGTGGAGTAAATCTTTGCGTTAATAATAATGCGCTCACCGTTGATCACCTTGAAGTAATAAATGACTCTGATATTGAGGCTTTAAAGTCGAGTATGCAAGGTGGTTCACCAACATTTCCTGTCGCCCTGCCACTTTGCTCACATTTCTTGGGTCTACCATATACACCTGGTCGTAAGCTAGTAGATGCTGGCCTTCCTCTAGTTCTTGCCACAGACCAAAACCCTGGTACATCGCCTTCTGGAGATATGACAGAGGTAGTTAGATTAGGCTCTATTAAAATGGGACTCGAACCACTTGAGGCCATTGCGGCATCAACTCTTAATGGAGCGGCTGCAATGGAGTTGCAATCTGAAGTAGGTACTATCACTCCTGGAAAACGAGCTAATTTCATCTTAACCCGTGAGTTAAACGGTCTTGAGGATATCCCTTATAGGCTTAATGATGTTGTTGTTGAAAAGGTCTTTGTTAATGGTGAAGTTTGGATAGGTTAGAGGTCTGAAAAAGCCACTGTGTGTGGTAGTTTTGCCTTATGCAAAGACTCATTGAATGTGTACCAAATATTTCTGAAGGCCGCCGCCCAGAAATCATTAACGCCGTAACTGCTGTTATAGAAACTGTAGATGGGTGTAGACTTTTAGATGTAGATCCAGGAAAAAGTACTAATCGCACGGTAATAACTTTTGTCGGACCGCCTGAAACAGTTGGAGATGCTGCTTTCCTAGTTATTAAGAAGGCTGCAGAATTAATTGATATGTCTAAACACTCGGGAGAGCACCCACGTATGGGAGCTACTGATGTTTGTCCTTTTGTGCCTGTTGCCGGTGTTACAATGGCAGATTGTGTAAAGGTCGCTCATGCATTGGGAAAGAGAGTAGGAGATGAGCTAGGTATTCCGGGATATCACTACGAATCAGCAGCACTTATTCCTGAACGTAAAAATCTCGCTATTTGCCGTAAGGGAGAATATGAAGGGCTAGATAAACTTTCTAGCAATGACGCTAGACCCGATTTTGGCCCCGCAGAATTTAATTCTCGCGCCAAATCAACTGGAGCAACCGCTATAGGAGCTCGCGATTTCCTTATTGCCTATAATATCAATCTTAATTCGACTTCGTCGCGAAGAGCAAATGCTATTGCTTTCGATATACGAGAAGCGGGGAGGATTAAACGCGAAGGAGGTAAAATTTCAGGAAAACCTGTACTAGATGCTTCAGGCGAACCTCTTCGTGAGCCCGGTTCTCTAAAGGCTGTCAAAGGAATAGGTTGGTATATTGAGGAGTATGGTATTGCCCAGCTTTCCCTTAACCTGACTGACATAAATATTACGCCTACTCACATAGCTTTCGATGAGGCCTGTGCAAAAGCTGCTGAACGTGGAATTAGAGTTACAGGTTCGGAATTAGTAGGCTTAGTACCTCTCAAGGTTATGACTGATGCAGCGGACTATTTTTTGAGGAAACAAAAACGCTCTACAGGAATTTCTCAAGATGAAAAGATTAAAATTGCTGTCAAATCACTAGGCCTTGATGACCTAGCACCTTTCAAGCCAGAAGAGCGTATTATCGAATATCTTATCGGAGGTTCTGGCGCTTTTCCTTTATTAGAAAAAAACCTCCGCGAATTTTCTGACACT
The DNA here is from genome assembly GCA_002746975.1 of Bacteroidota bacterium. GTDB lineage: Bacteria > Bacteroidota > Bacteroidia > Flavobacteriales_D > Sanyastnellaceae > UBA974. The sequence continues at coordinate 75,946 of NVXE01000009.1, forward strand.
ACCGCTTCAGAATCTCCAGCTCCTGGAGGAGGTTCTATAGCTGCGTATTCTGGCGCTCTAGGCACAGCTCTGTCAACCATGGTAGCGAACTTAAGTGCTAACAAAAGAGGTTGGGATGACCGCTGGGAAGAGTTTAGTACTTGGGCTGATAAAGGACAAACATATCACTCCCAACTTCTCGCTCTGGTTGATGCCGATACTGATGCATTCAATGGAATTATGGATGCTTACGGTCTTCCTAAGTCAACAGACGACCAAAAACGCGCACGAAATATTGCCATCCAAAATGCAACGAAACACGCTATAGAAATTCCTATGCAAGTGGCAGAAATTGCTCACGATGCTTTTGAGGTCGCCGAAGCCATGGCTCAATTTGGCAATCCCAATTCAATCACAGACGCAGGAGTGGGAGCCATGTGTCTAAGAACCGCAGTTCTTGGCGCAATTCTAAACGCTCGTGTAAACACAGCTGACCTCGTGGACGAAGCTTTCGTAAGCTCAACACTCTCTCGTTGCGCCGAACTCGTTTCCAGTGTTAAATCAAAAGAAGCCACTGTACTCGCCCGAGTTGACGAGATTCTTTCATAGAATTCACATTGTTTACTTTAAGTTTTGTTGTTAAATCCAGATTTAAAGTATTTGTTTAGTCGAATTTTCAGCAAAAAAAAAGCCGTTACCTAATAAAAGGAACGGCTTTTTTTGGATAAAATATCTTTAACTCAAGTATTCTAAAACACTTTTAAATTCTACGCTCCTTAATACGAGCAGATTTACCAGTAAGATTACGTAGGTAGAAAATTCTAGCTCTACGAACAACTCCGTGCTTGTTTACAACAATGCTGTCAATGTGAGGGCTATTTACAGGGATAATACGCTCAACACCTATTCCGCTAGACATTTTACGGATAGTGAAAGTTTCAGTCATTCCGTGTCCGCGACGTTGAAGAACAACTCCTTGGAAAGCCTGAAGACGCTCCTTTTTACCCTCTTTAATCTTGATAGTTACAGTAACAGTGTCTCCTGCACCAAATTGTGGCCACTCACGTGACTCAACCATCATATTTGTAATCTCCTTAATTCGCTCCATAGTGATGTTCTTAAACCCGTCTAAATTCGGGGTGCAATATTACGAAAAAAACGAAAGCAAACAGCATTAATTTTAACTTAATCCTTCAAGTAAATCTGGTCGACGTTTTTTTGTTCTTTTTAGAGCTTCATTTTCCTCCCATTCTTGAATCTTTTTGTGATCTCCACTCAGAAGAACTTCAGGCACTTTCCAACCATTATATTCAGCAGGTCTAGTGTATACTGGTGGAGCTAATAATCCGTCTTGGAAAGAGTCAGTTAAAGCACTCATTTCATCACCTATTACACCGGGGATAAGACGAACTAGTGCATCAGTTAATACTGCTGCAGCTAATTCACCACCACTTAAAACATAGTCGCCTATAGATATTTCTAAAGTAACGAAATGATCGCGAAGTCTTTGGTCTATGCCTTTGTAATGGCCACAAATCATTAACAGATTACCACAAAGTGAAAGAGAATTTACACGGCCCTGATTAAGTCTTTCACCGTCAGGAGTTAAAAAGATAATCTCATCGTAGTCCGTTTCGGATTTTAATTTAACAATTGCGTCGTGTATAGGCTGCATTGCTAGCACCATGCCTGCAGCACCTCCAAAAGGAGTGTCATCTACTTTTCTGTGTTTATCCTTTGTATAATCTCGAATGTCATGTAGGTGAACTTCGACTAGGCCTTTGTCTATGCCTCGTTTCACTATGCTCTCTGCGAAAGGGCCGTGTAATAAGCCTGGCAGTACGGTAAGTATATCTATTCTCACCTTGTAAAGGTAGGATTATTTAGCCAAAATAAAACCCCGAATAACCGTTAGATCATTCGGGGTTTTGGAATAATAATTCCTTAAAAATACATTACTTAGGATCAGAAATTGCCTCTTCTGAAGTAGTTACATTCTTTGTATCCCAAACTAAGTCCATTTCGTCTATCAAGTTTGTAGCGCCAGAAAATTTGTCAATAATCCATAATACGTATCTGATATCCACAGAGATTGTACGTTGAAGTGATGGCTCAAATGCAATATCGCCACTCATAGCCTCCCAGTTCCCGTCGAAAGCAATCCCTATAAGGTCACCGTTTGCATTCATGACAGGGGATCCAGAGTTTCCTCCAGTGATGTCAGTACCGTGAATAAAACAAATATTTAACTCACCGCTATCATCAGCATATTGTCCATAGTCACGAGCAACGAGTAACTCCTCTAAACGTGCAGGAACTACAAACTCAGGATCTGAATTGTCCATCTTTTGAAGGATACCATTAGCCGTTGTCACAAAGTCATACTCTACGGCATCAGCCGGTGAGTAATCACCAACCGGTCCATAAGTACAACGCATTGTAGAGTTAGCATCTGGGTAAAACGCCTTGTTCGGTTGCATTTCTCGTAGTCCTTTCACGAAAAGTCTATACCCTTTGTCGAAATCTGCTTGTGCGCTACTCTCCATTGAACCGAAATATGCTTGAAGAATGCTCATAGCAGCACTTATAGCAAGGTCTTTGTCTAAATCTTTTTCAGAAGGATTTTCAATAAAAGCACGTGCAGACTCCTCGCTTACTAAGAAGCTCTTTGCATACATCTTAGTTGCATACTTTTCTATACTCCCTTTAAACTTAGAGTCAACTGTAGCGAAAAAAGAAGGTAGATGCTCAGGAGCAATGTCTTCTTTATACTTAGTCATAAGATTCGTGAATAAATCACGATCTGTAGCCATGTCGTAGTCTTTGAAAAAGTTGTCACATAATCCAGAAAGTCTTTCTTTTGTTGCTTCAACAGTTTCAGCATCATCTGAAAATAGACCACTTGCAGTTCTGCCAAACCTAACAGCAAATAATGTAATATCAGAACCGATAAGTCCAGCTTCAAGAGCATAAACATCAGCTTTTGCAGTTGCATCTGTTGCTTTGTAGTAATTCTCAATTAAACCTAAAGCTTCTCCATATTCAGCTTTAGTTGAAGGGCTAGACTCTACCCAAGCAGCAAAACGCTTTTCGATTGCTTGCTTTTGAGAGTGTACATCTAATGCACGTAATCCTTTAGACTGTCCGATGTAATACTTCCAATAGTTTGCAGTTTGTGCGTACTTAGCAGCGTATTGAATGCGAACACCTAGATCGGCATCCATGTGCTTCTTCATGGTCTTCAGCTTTAGGTCCCGTATATCAACAACACTAGGATTGTGCAGTTCAAGCGCTTGCTCAATTCCCCAGCTGCTTAAAAAGCGATCTGTACTTCCTGGATACCCCATTACCATAGTGAAGTCACCCTGTTCAACACCTTCCATGCTTATCTTTAAGTGACGCTTAGGAGAGTAAGGAATGTTTGATTCAGAATAGTCTGCAGGATTATTATCAGCATCAGCATATATTCTTAGCATTGAAAAGTCACCTGTGTGTCGAGGCCACATCCAGTTGTCAGTGTCTCCTCCATATTTACCAACACTTTCAGGAGGTGCACCTACTAATCTTATATCTGTGTAAGTATTATAAACGAACATGTAAAATTCATTTCCGTAATAAAAGCTTTTTACTTCATAATCGTACCCTTCAGTATCACCTTCATTAAGTTCTTTTAGGAGGCTTTTTTTAGCCGAATCAATTGCCTCATTGCGATCCTCTTCGCTCATATCTGAGTTTGTGTCTGCAAGGATTCTAGATGTTACATCTTCAATACGAACTAGAAAGCTCACCTCGAAACCGTCGATATGCATTTCTTGGTCTTTGCTTTTAGCGAAGAAACCATCTGTCAGATAATCGTTTTCAGGTGAACTAAATCCTTGAATAGCACCATAAGCACAGTGATGATTAGTAAGGACAAGACCTTGTGAAGAGATGACTTCGGCAGTACAACTTCCTCCATTGAGCCTAAGTACTGCGTCTTTAATTGAAGCGTTATTGATATCGTAAATGTCATCAGCGGTTAAGCGGAATCCAGAGTTCTGCATAGAGGCCTCGTTAATTTCTTTTAGAGTGTGCATTAGCCACATTCCCTCTTGAGCTCCTGCGAAAGGAGAGAAGAAAATTGTGACAATGGCGATTAATAAAATACGTTTCATATATCAGGTTTTAATTAATTTCGGATTTTAGATTTTAAAATTTGGTCAGGCTACTTTTCTGTTTCAGGCTTTGCAGTCCAATCTATTTTACTCATCAAGTTTTCAATTTTTTTATATAGTTCAGTTAAGTTTGGACCATCATACCTATTAAACACGGTCTTTCCGTTTATCGTAGATATTGTAGCTGGAATATCCATTATCATAGGATTGTCGTATCTGTCTTCAAGAAGAAAATACCCTGAACCTTGAGCATATTGGATGATGTCAGAAACTTCATCTAATGGTGCAGTTCCTTCATAGTTACCATTATCTAATGTTCTACCCAACACTTCTTCAGCAAAACGACCTACTCTAAGTGTTGCCTTTCCATTGTTCAAAACCTCAAAATTATAAGATGGACATGTGCCGTAACACATTGTCTTTTGAAGGGCTATTGATATTTCTAATGGCACAAATGTATTAGCAACTTTAGATTTTTGATTACAACTAAATAAAATTGCAAGAATCGAAAAAGCAAAACCTATTTTAAAAAAGTGATATGTTTTAATTGAAAAGGGGGACATTATTTTTTCTTGCGCTTGTCTTTAGCAGCTTTTAGGTCTTTAGTTTTCTTAACCTGTTCTTTCTGCATTTCTGCTAATCGTTCTTGAAAAGCTGATTTCTTTTTAGGATTCTTTACGTTGGCATCAATCTTAGCAAGAATCTTATCTTCATTGATGAAATAACGCTTTATAATTAGCATTTGGCCTATAGAAACTAAGTTAGCTGCTAGGTAATAAAGGCTCAAGCCAGAAGCAAATTTATTGAAGAAGAATAACATTGTGAATGGAATGAAATTCTGAATAACCTTCATGTTAGGCATACCTGGTTGAGAAACCTGAGGGGGCTGATTTGCAGTAGTCATTCTCATGTAAAAGAAAATGGAAATAGCCATAAGAACAGTGAATCCACTAATGTGACTTCCATACATAGGAATTGAGAATGGAAGGTCAATTATGCTATCGTATGCCGCAAGATCGTCAGCCCAAAGGAAGCTCTTTCCACGTAAGTCAATGTTCGCAGGGAAGAATCGGAACATTGCATACAAAATAGGCATTTGAAGGAGAGCCGGGAGACAACCCGCCATAGGATTTACGCCAGTCTTTCTATAGAGCTCCATTGTTGCTTGCTGGCGTGCTGTACTATCATCCTTGTGTTCTTCGTTTATTTTCTCAATGTCTGGACGAAGCATTTTCATCTTCGCAGAGCTTAGGAAGTTCTTCCATGTAATAGGGAAGAGGAACATCTTAATTATTAAGGTTATTATAAGAATGATAAGTCCTGCACTAGCAATTCTAGAATTTAGAAAATCGTAAATAGGAAGGATAAAGTTGCGATTGACCCAACCAAAAATCCACCAACCATAATCTATAATCCTTCCCGCTTCCTCTAAGCCTGTATTATTAAGTAATTCAAGATCGTTAGGTCCGAAATAGAAAGAAAGTTCGTGTTCCATTGTATTTCCACGTACCTCAGCTATCATAGGGAGGTCTGCATTAAAGCTCAGAGTTGATGTTGTGTCATCTTCAAAGAGTTCATTTGTGAGCACAGCTCCTACTTCAAATCCTCCATCTCTAGAAACTATTGCTGAGAAGAAATCCTGTTTGAAATCAACCCACTCTAAGTCATATTCAATAACTTCTTCATCGCTTCTGCCTTCGCTGAGGTAGTCGCGTCCTCTTCCTTCTTCCTTATAAAATATAGATGTATGCTGTCTTTCCCACTGTAACCCCTTCTCGTTTCTCAATCCAGTAGCAGACCAAATCAAATGCTGTTCAGGTAGAACCTTTTTATCTAATCCTCTAAAGGTGATACGTGTATCAAGTTGATACCCATTTAAAGTATGAACTATCTCAATCGATCCTCCGGATTCCGTAACGGTTTTGAGATACATGGTAGTATCAGTTACAGATGTCATTAGAAAGTTAAGCTCACTCATCTTAAGACGACCAGTACCTGGAACGTCGAATTGAATATCCATATAACTTCTTTGAGTATCCCAAAGTTCTATAGGTTCTCCGTCTCCATATCTAACATTGCCATCGATTAGTGTAGCTGATGTTGGTAAACCGCCTCTAGAATTAATCTTAACATCTAAAACGTATGATGCAATCGAGTATTCCTTATTTTTTCCATAAATAGAAGGTGCAAATGGCCCGTACTTGTCTATTACCTCCTTCGAAATAATTAATTTACCTAAAGAATCATTAGCAGGTAAGTTAATCCCTGAAATATTGTTGTTGCCAAGTAATGCTGAATTAACACTTCCATCACCATCCTCAGACCAAAGCCCCTCGTCGTTAGGGTGGGTTTTTTCTGAATTCTCAAAGTTCGCAGACTCTATTTCTGCAAGTCGCTCCATTTCAGCGATTTCCTCTTCAGTAGGTGCTGTGTACCAGTTATAGCCCATTAAGAGCACAAACATTAATACGAATCCTATAATTGTATTTTTATCCATTGAGGCGCGAAGTTAGTTAAGTGTTATTCGAAACCTATTGAATTATTACCATTTATGAGCATTTTCTGAAGACCAAAGCCCTTTTAATCTCATCGCTTGCTCTAATAAATCTCTTACACACCCTCTACCACCACATTTGGGACTAACATAATCTGCTACATTCCTTATTTCCTCTACTGCGTCATCAGGGCAAACCGCGAGTCCTGCATTGCTCATTGCGTGAAGATCGGGAATGTCATCTCCCATATACGCTACCTTATCTAAAGAGATGTTCAATTTCGTACAAAGCTCATTCAACGATTTCAGTTTATCACTACATCCTAAATGTACTTCTTTAACTCCCAGTTTTTCCATTCTTACTCCAACCGCTTTTTCATTCCCGCCAGTTAATACTGCTATCTTAAGGCCTTGCTTAACGGCCCATTGTACAGCAAATCCGTCGCGTGTTGAAGCTTGTCTAACTTGACTTCCATCAGGTAATAGTAGAACGATGCCATCAGTAAACACTCCATCGTAATCGAATACGAAAAGCTCTATTTCTGCTAGTTTAATTTTGTAATTCATGGCTATCCGCTATATGCTTGCTTAAAAACTTGTAAAAGTCGACAATGCTAGTCGATTTTCTGCTTAGACGCAGTGATTTGTCTAAACTATAGAGTAACTCAAGATGTTTCTTTTGGCTTCCGTAATCGTGTCTGAGAGCGACACCTGTTTGGCGTGAAAAGGAGCTGCTATCAATAGCCCCTCGAGCCATATCTTCAGCTAACTTGTTTAAGATGTTCTTAGGTAGGTTTGCTTCCGACAAGATAGTCTGTGAAAGTGCCAAACAATGATTCGCGAAATTATCAGTAAAAACAGCTGCTAGGTGTACTTTAGCTCTGACATCTAATGGGGCGTAAAAAGGTTTGCCATGAATAACTTTTACAAGTTGATTAAGAATCTCACTGAAACTTTCACTACTTGCTTCTACACCAAATGAAATGTCACGGAAATTTTCGTTGATAGATTCAGGGTTTATGCTTTTTATAGGCCAAAGTACTCCACATTCATTTCCGAGTGCTTCTTTTGCAGTGACTCCAGAACAATGAAATTTATTTACTGTTGATGGAACTAAGCTAGCGATATCTTTAATGGCATCGTCACTTACAATTATTGCCAGAGCATCAATATCTGTTCTAATTTTACTGATATCGTCGACAATAATAGCTCCCGTTATTTCTGATAATTTATGGGTAGATTGCAGAGATCTCCCATAAACTTCGACAATATCTACACCATTAGCTCTCCATTCTCGTCCTAGAGATATAGCTACTCGTCCAGTACCAATAATGCTTATTCGCAATTGTATAGAATGCATTATTTATTGTTATTGTGTATTTGATAAATCAAAAAAAAGATTCCTATTATTAAAAAGAAGCCCCCCAGCCAAAGAATTTCTAATAGCGGTAAAATTACACTTTTTATTATTACAACATTTCCTATAGGAGTATCTCTTAAATCCTCCTTAACGCTTATTTGAAAACCAAACAAAAGTGAATGGTAGGTGTAATCATGGAAATGCCCTTTACACTTAAATGGAGTTGCTGTAAAAATAAGTTTACCAGGAGTACCGCTGATCCAATCTTCAGACTTATCTATCTGAACAGAACTAGGGAAGGGGAGTATGCTCCAATTTTCATCTAAGTCATTGATAAATCTATTTGAAGCTAAGTGCTCTTTAATAGATCTAAAATACATTTTATTAAACTCTACAATTTGCCCTAAAGGATATCTTTGAGGAGAAATTTCAAAGAGTTCAATTAGGTATTCATCCTTTTGAACACCATCATTAACATCTACGTAATTAGCGAAATAAGGTCCTACCTGAATAGTGTCTCCTTGTACCAAAACTATTTCATTATTGATGTTTGAAGAAAAGACGACCTCCTTTTGGCTTGCTGTAAATACTATGCTGAAAATCATTATTGATGCTCCAAATAACACAATCGAAATTGAAGATATAAACTGCTTTTTTTCAAATTTTGTAAATAGAAAAAATCCATTTGAGATAGTAGAAAAAAGAGAGGCGAAAATCAATATTACTTTTAAAACTTCATATAGATTAAAGGTGTAAGCTCTTAATATGAGTAAAGTGATTAAAGTTGAAGAAAGAATAGGTAATGCGAAGCTCCTTTTTTTGTTTGGTAAAAGCCAAGGGTAAGCACCAGAAATTAACATAAGACAAACGCCTAGTGATGTTAATATTTTAAGTGGGTAATGGTTGTTTACATCTGAAAAGCACGAAACACAGATAACGATGCCAGCTAGAATTAATAAAGCACCTCCGATAAATCTCCAAAAAGCTCTACTTAAAAGCGATTCGTTCTGTTTTCTATAGCCATTCATTGGCATATAGTTACACTATATTCATGGGTTTCGCAACACGAATGAATAGTTCGGCCATATTTTTTGCATCAGCGATAGCCCGATGCTGCGTTCCATTAAACTCTAGTCCCTCAAGCTTTAGAGCATTTTTAAGACCTATTTGGTTTTTAGAACCTTTGAATTTACTGTAATGCCTTTGTAAGCAAGCCCAATATTTGAGCCACTCAAGTTCCAAATTGTGAAGCCTTGCATCTTGTACGAACTGCCTATGATCAAATTCGCCCCAGCTAAATAAAGCTGTGCGAGTTTCGTCATAATCCATCCAATCAGCAAACTTTTTTACTACGACATCAAAATTGTCAGCATCTTCAACATCGTCTTGAGTTATGCTAGTCAGTTTCGTACAAAATTTATCTATCTTAGGGTGTAATACGGGGCGAATAAATTCACAAAACTCGTCGACAATTTCTAATTTTTCGTTGACTTTTACGGCACCGATCTCAATGATTTCAACCTTTCTAGGCTTTGGGCTCCTCCAGCATGTTGCCTCTWAATYRTATATGATAAATTGTCTTTTTGACATAAGTTGTAAAGATACAATATCAGTTTTTAGTCTCTCGATTTTTCCAAGGTGACATCTCAGGTGCGGAAAGTTTTGATTTAGTTTCGAATTCTTTCTCAAGATTCATTCTTAATGCCAAACCAGAAACTAGTTCAGCAAAGACATTTTCATTAACGGTTAGTTCTCGAATAAGCTTTTCGGGAGAGAAATGTTCGTTGACAAAACCCGTGTTAAAGTCCCCTGATCGGAATGCTTCATGATTAACGGCAAAACGTCCGAAATCAAGAGTTGTTTTTACTCCTCTTATCCTATAATTATCTATAGCTTGTATCATTCTTTCTATCGCCGCTTCTCTTGTCGCCGCATGAACGATAAGTTTAGATAACATCGGGTCGTAGTATATACTTACTTCCCCACCTTCTACCACTCCCTCATCTACTCTAATTCCAGTACCAGAAGGAGGAGAGTATGTCGTTAGAATCCCAGTTCCGGGAAGAAATCCCGATGAAGCATCTTCTGCATAGACTCTTAATTCAATAGAGTGCCCTTTTATTTCTAAATCACTTTGAGAAAAAGAGAGAGGCTTTCCTTCGGCAATTCTAATTTGTTCTTCAACAATGTCAATCCCAGTAATCATTTCTGTTACTGGATGCTCAACCTGAAGCCTAGTATTCATTTCCAAAAAGAAGAAGTTTTTATTTTCATCTACAAGAAATTCAACCGTTCCAGCACCTATGTAATCACATGCTTTAGCTACTTCAATAGCGCAATTACCCATTTCTTCTCTGAGCTTAGGATCTAAAACAGATGAAGGCGCTTCTTCGACTACTTTTTGATGTCGTCGCTGAATACTGCACTCACGTTCAAAAAGGTGGACTACATTTCCAAGTGAGTCAGCTAATATTTGGACTTCTATATGACGAGGGTTAAGAACGAGTCTTTCCAAAAAGACAGAACCATCACCAAATGATCTTTCGGCCTCAGATATAGCCCTTATCAGCTCCTCTTCAAGATTTTCAGTTTTGAATACAGATCTCATACCTTTTCCACCACCACCTGCACTAGCTTTGATAATGAGCGGCATGCCTATTCTATTTGCCTCCTTAAGTGCTTCAGAAGGGTCAGAAATGGCACCGTCAGAACCTGGGACTAATGGTATGCCTCGTTTTTTTACAGCTTCTTTTGCAGCAAGTTTATTACCCATAGTCCTAATGGCATATGTGTCGGGTCCTATAAATGCAATTCCAGCTTTCTCTACTGATTCAGCGAATTCAGCATTTTCTGATAGAAAACCATAGCCAGGATGTATAGCATCTGCTCCAACGCTCTTAGCAGCTTCTAGGACTTTATCTGATAATAAGTAACTTTCTGAAGAAGGAGCGGGGCCTAAATAAATGGATTCATCGGCAGCAATAGTGTGAGGAGCTTTAGAATCCGCTGCTGAGTAAACAGCTACTGTTGAGATTCCCATTTTCTTTGCTGAACGAATAATACGTAGAGCAATCTCTCCTCTATTTGCAATTAGAATCTTAGTTATTGAACGATTTTTCATGGTGATTTCGTTGTAATAAACTCTCCCGAAAGCAATGTCATAAAGTAAATTAAGCGTAATAAAGGGGCAAGCGATTCTTATCGCACCGCTCAACCGCATACCCTTGCTGTCTTCCGACCCTGGGGGATTAAGCGGGAGCTGGTCGTAAGAGACTTGCCCCAAGTGCAAATATAAGGTGTACCTTTCGGGCATGCGAATAAATAATCTAGTTTGGCAGCACGGAATGATGGCTGCACTTATCTCTGTCATTCTCAGTTTGGTAGCTTATATTATCGGTATTGAAATCCTTACGGGCTGGCAAATAGGGGTTGCTCAATCAGTGCTAATTATCACGACAATGGTTGTTGTGAGTAGAACTATTCGCACAAATGAAGGGGGATTTATTTCTTATGGAAGAGTTTTGGGACATATCATGCTTTCGACCTTATGTATATTATTTGCATCTGCTTTATTTAACATTATCCTCTTTAATGTCATTAATACAGATTTGGTAGATGTTATGGTTGAGATTAACACTGAAAGAGTTGCAGAGATGATGAAATCTTTCGGTTTGGATGAAAAGCTGTTAGAAGAAACAATGGCTGAGACGAGACTCGAAATAGAAAAAGGTTTTACAGTCTTGGGATCTATTAAAGGGGTGATTTTCGGTTCTATATTTTGGGGTGTAATAGCGTTGATAGTTGCTGCTACACAGTATAAAGTTGATAAAACGTCAAAGTTTAATTAATTTCGTTAAATGGACATAAGTATTGTAATTCCTCTTTTTAATGAAGAGGAGAGCCTGCCGGAGCTGATGGCTTGGATAGATAAAGTTTTGAAGGGACGTGAGTTTGAGGTTGTATTTATTGATGATGGATCAAAAGATGAATCGTGGGATGTGATATCAAAACTAAGTAGTGAATACCCCGGAGTTATTAAAGCGATAAGATTCGCGAGGAATTATGGTAAAAGTGCTGGTTTACAAAAGGGTTTCGAGGCAGCTTCAGGAAAAGTTGTTTTTACTATGGATGCCGATCTTCAAGATAGTCCTGATGAGATTCTCATCATGGAGAAAATGCTATTGGATGGTGGTTTGGACTTAGTGAGCGGCTGGAAGAAAAAAAGACATGACCCGATATCAAAAACTCTTCCTACTAAGCTTTATAATTGGATGACAAGGCGAGTAAGTGGTATTTATCTACATGATTTTAATTGTGGATTGAAGTGCTATAGGCTCAATGTTGTGAAGGCTATTGAAGTTCAAGGTGAGATGCATAGATATATCCCACTTCTGGCAAAGGACGCTGGATTTGATAGGATAGGAGAGCATATTGTATCTCATCAAGCTCGGAAATATGGTACTACTAAGTTTGGTCTTGAGCGATTTACTAATGGCATGTTGGACTTAATGACAGTTGCTTTTGTGCAAAGGTTCGGACGCAAACCTATGCATCTATTTGGACTGTTAGGTACAATTACTTTTGCCCTTAGTTCTTTACTGTTTCTAGCTATAGGAGGGTACAAAATATATGCAATGACTTATGGTTTAGATGCAAAAAACATTACTGAAATTTCGGCGTTCTATGTAGCTCTTTCAGGAATGATTTTAGGTTCCCAACTTTTTCTATCGGGATTTATTGCAGAAATGGTTTCTAGAACTAACCCTGCAAGAACTGATTATAGAATTTCAGAAAAACTGGACTGAATCACTCGCTTATAGGTCCTGATCCAACTAGTTTTTCACCTTCATACCAAACGGCAAACTGACCAGCTGCCATTCCTCTTTGGGGTTTGTCAAAGTTAATGTACAGTCCCTCTTCTGTCATGATGATTTCTCCACTCTGAAGTGGTTGTCTATAGCGAAAACGAAGAGAGTATTTACGCCTGTCTCCAACCGAAAGTTTATGAGAGGGAAGTAGCCAATGGATATCATTTGTGTTTATTTTAAGAGCTCTTCTTAATAATCCAGGATGCTTATCACCTTGTCCTACATAAATAGTATTCGTTTTAACATCAGTTCCTATAATAAAAAGAGGTTGAGGCTTGCCTCCTATATTTAATCCTTTCCTTTGTCCTATAGTATAAAAGTGAGCGCCTTGATGCTTACCAACTGATACACCCATATTAGGTGAATAATTAAAAGGGGCAGCTCTTTTATATAATTCATCACTATCATCAATTTTAAAGACCTCATGAGAGCCATCTATTTCGATTATCTCACCAGTTTTAACACTAAGTTTTTGCTGTAAAAACTCAGGTAATCTCACCTTACCTATAAAACATAAACCCTGGCTATCCTTTTTGTCAGCATTAGGTAGTCCAGCATCTTTTGCAATTTGCCTCAAGTCTGGTTTTAACATTTCGCCTATAGGAAACATTGCGAAATCTAATTGAGATTGAGTTAGTTGGCATAAAAAATAACTTTGATCCTTATTTGGGTCTGATCCAGCAATAAGCTCATTTTCAACAGACTTATCATGCAAAATAGAGCTTGATTTCCTACAATAATGTCCAGTTGCGACAGCTTTTGCTCCTAATTTTTTTGCGGCTTCAAGAAATAGATCAAACTTAATTTCGCGATTACACAATACATCGGGGTTAGGAGTTCGACCATTTTCATACTCTTTGAACATATAATCGACTATCCTATCGTGATATTCTTTACTGAAGTCAATAACTTGGAAAGGGATGCCAAGATGTTCGGCCACAAGCATTGCGTCGTTTGAATCGTCAATCCACGGGCAGTCATCGCTTATAGTGACAGATGTATCATGCCAGTTGCGCATAAATAACCCTATTACTTCGTGACCTTGCTCGACTAACTTTAAAGCGGCCACGCTTGAATCGACTCCTCCGGATAATCCTACAACAATACGCATGCAACAAAGGTACGTTTCTGTGCTTATAGGTTTGTATTGTGAGATAAAATTAACGTAATTGCGGCTTAGTCGAGTAACTAGAGGCAACCTTTTACAATAAAGGACGTCATTTAACCGGCGAACATAATGCAAAACAAAGACTTGCTTGTTCACATCGAAGGGTGCCGACAAAATCGTGAGAAATCACGAAGTTGGATTTTCAATCGTTATTATCGATTGATGTTTGGTGTGTGCTTGAGGTATGTTTCGGATAGGGACGCTGTTCAAGATGTTGTTCAGGAGGGGTTCCTAAAGATATTTTTAAATATTGATGGGTACACTTCCAAAGGTTCTTTTGAAGGTTGGATGCGTCGGATTATGGTTAACACAGCTATAGATGCTATCCGTCACCGCAAGGCGACAGGTTTAGTATTAGGAAGTGAAGAATCATTTGAAGAAATAGCGGATGAGGGGGAATTCCCTATTGAGGAGGATGAAGACGAAAACTTTACGGTTCATGATGTTCAGGCTGCTATGGCTCAACTAACACCTATGTACCGTACGGTTTTTAACCTCCACGTTTTCGATAACATGGGCCATAAGGAGATTTCTGATCAACTTGGCATAAGTGTTGGGACCTCGAAGTCTAATCTTGCGAAGGCAAGAAGAAATCTTCGGAAGATTTTGTTAAATATGAAGAATATGACTGGTAATGTCCGATAAAAAATTTGACGATAAAATAAGAGAGGCTCTAGAGGGTCACGAACCCGACGTTCAACCTAACTGGGGAAGGATGAAGGAGCGTATTGCAGCAGCTGCGGCTATTGGAGCCATAGGTGTTGATGTCGCAGGGTCAAGAATTATTTCTCAACTGTCGATTGGAGTTGCAGTAGTGGTAGGAGCTGCTTCAATGTGGTTCGCTCAACAATATATACTTCCTGCAAATAAAGTTGTTGAGGACAGAGAAAGTATTGAGCAGGTATCTAATCAGATTGATCCTGAAATAGGAGATATTACATCTATTGCAGTATTAGAGGTTGGTAATGGTTTCGTAAAGACAAAGGAAGAAGAAATATCTAATTCGACTAAGACACAAACGATTTCAAATAAATCTACGATAATAAATAATAAATCAGATAAAAATCAAGAAAGTGATGAGTTTAGTATAATTCCAGAAATGGCAGATGTTTTGTCTGAAAAATTATTAGATAATAATAATCCATCTCCTGAGCACACTATTGAGGTTGATCTGCCATTTGAAGCATCAGTTAAGGAGGCTTGCGTCGGGGTAGAGGTAGATTTTAAGCTAGATGTTGATGAGCAAAACATGAGCTTCTTATGGAACTTTGGTGACGGTAGCTTTTCTTCAGAAGCATTCCCCTCCCACGTGTATAATGAGGAAGGTATATTTGACGTGACATTATCAGTTAGATCTCCAGGTGCTGGAGCAATACAGACTAGAACTATCCGAAACCTTATAGAGGTTCATTCTCAGCCTGAAGCGAAAATGAATATTGATTTACCAAGGATAGTAATTGCCGGTGCTCTTGAAGTTGAATTAAATGACGAAACGGTTGATTCAAATTCATCTACTTGGGTTGTTGATGGTAAAGCTTCTAGTAATAATTTTCACAATTTCACAGTTCCAGGGACATATAATTTAAACTTAATTGCATCTAATAAATTCGGTTGTCAAGACCATGCCTTTGAAAAGATAGAGTTTGGAGACAGACAACTTCTTAGAGCGCCTGCAAGGTTTAGTCCTGATGGTGATGGTAGATATGATTCATTTATGCCTTTTGGACTATACAGACTTGTTGACGACTGGGAACTAGTTATTTCTGATGAGCACGGAAAAGAAATTTATTCTACCAAGGAATTTAATTCTCCTTGGGATGGAACAGATTTGTCTGGAGAACTTGCAGGGAATGGTGAAATGTTTTATTGGACTGTAGTATGCACTGACCATTGTGGCGTACAACGTCTTTATACAGATGCTGTTAGAGTTGAAAGGTAGGGTTTGTTTTTAGTTCAAAAATTAAGAACGGTATATATAAGCACGAATCCTTATCTTGCACTTAATTGAACCCTGCATAATTACGAGCATGAATAATATTCATATTTCTAAATTTCTTTTTCTAGTACTGAGTTTCGTTACTGTAGTTAATATTTCTTCAGCTCAGTCTACCCTTTACCCTATGGGAGGAGAATCTGAGGTTTTATACATATGTGGTGATGATGCGCTCTTCACCGACAATAATATGCTAGATGCAGGAGGTGGGGCACAGAATCCGTATGATTGTAATAATGGAACGATAACTTTTTGTCCCAGTGTAACAGGTGATGCAGTTCAATTGAGTTTTGCAGTTTTTGATTTACAAACGAATGCTAACCCAAACAATAACGATGTGCTATTCGTTTACGATGGCCCTGACACAAATGCACCGTTAGTAGGTGCTGGAACGGGAAATAGTTTCAACGGTGTTAGCTATACTGCTTCTTTTAATAATCCGTCTGGGTGTTTAACATTTGTATTCGATTGTAATAATGGTGCTACTGGAGGAAACGTGGGTTGGGCTGCTTATTTAAGCTGTGTAACACCCTGTTCATATCCAGTTTCTGGGGTAGAGTTAGTGAGTCCTGACCCTTTCCCTACAGGCGTAGAAGGTTCTGTAAGTGTGGGACTGTGTCCTGACGACATAATTACATTTTCCGCTGCTACAGCTTTTGGAACAGCAGGGTTTGCCTTAGATTCTTTGGTTTGGAACTGGGGAGATGGAATAGTTGAAACAACAGCAGTATCAGATGGATTAGAAGTTCCTCATTCTTATTCTACCCCTGGGGAATACATTGTAACCTTGACTGTAGTTGATGAAAATCATTGTTTTAGTACAAATCTTCAGCCTCAGCAGGTTCTAGTCAGTACAATCCCAATTTTTAACACCGAATTTAGTACTCCAATATGTGCTGGATCTCCAGGATTCTTAAATGGTAATCCAGTTCAATCAGTCACATGGACAGCTCTTCCCCCAGTAGGTGTTTCTGAAGAAGAACCACTGCCAGATGATACGGGGATACCATTTGTGTCTAATCTTTTTCTAGATTTTTTCGAACAAGATCAAGTTCTTGAAAACTGTGAGGATATTGAATTAATTACTGCAAATATTGAACATACGTTTGTAGGTGATTTAACTTTTTGGGTTACTTGTCCTGATGGAACAGAGGTGATATTAATGGAAAATGGTCCTTCTGGAGCAGCTGATCCAAATGGATGTACACCTAATGATGTAAATGGAAATAACTTGGGGCTAGCTGATGTTGAGGGTTGGGATTACTCTTGGAATATGAATGCGGATTGGGTTTTAGATGATGCAAACAACCCTGATGTTGCTGATCCAATTCCTTCTGGAGTATATCTTCCTTGTGGAGATTTATGTGATTTTGTAGGATGTCCTTTAAATGGTATTTGGACATTTACAGTGTTTGATCAGTGGGGTGGAGATGATGGTAACCTT
Organism: Bacteroidota bacterium; assembly: GCA_002746975.1. Lineage (GTDB taxonomy): Bacteria > Bacteroidota > Bacteroidia > Flavobacteriales_D > Sanyastnellaceae > UBA974. The sequence continues at coordinate 93,406 of NVXE01000009.1, forward strand.
TTTGAGTGGGGGATAGACTTTAATCCCGCAATAGTACCAGGTGTAACAACTTTCACGCCTGAAATTGGGTTGGACTTAGATTCAAGTTTTTGGGCAGTATCGCCCACAGATGAAGGTGTTGTCTTAATCTCTGATGATATGAATAATGTAGACTTAAACTTTCCTAATCCTGGTGAGTTTGACTTTACATATCAAGTAACAAATAACTTTGGTTGTACCTGGGATACTACGGTTAATATAACTGTAGTTCAAGGTCCTGAAAACAGTATTTCTGCTGGTGCAGATTTGATATTTTGTGGTGATCCTATTCAGTTATTAGGTGAATTTACGGGAAATGGAGGAGGATCTCCGTGTGGAGGTTCAGGCGGCTCCTACGAATATTGTGGAGGAAATAGTGAGAATGTTATATTTAATTATTGTCCCGATGTTCTTGGAGATGGCACAATGATGACTTTAAGTTTTTCCGCTGGTACATTGGAAACATGTTGTGATTGGATACAAGTTTATGATGGTCCTGATGGTACGGGCACTCAACTAGCGAATTTCAATACGAATATCCCTGGTTCATCATTTACTGCTACTAATCCTGATGGTTGTATTTCTTTTGTTTTCACTAGTGATGGTAGTGTAGGGTGTGGTTCAGGTGGGTTTGATCCGCTACAGTGGTGCGTAAGCTGTGGTGGTCAAGATGCATGTGGGTTTGATTGGGTATGGGAGCCTGCAATTGATTTGAACGACCCGACTCTACAGCAACCGACATTATTAAATTTTGACGGTGCTCCTATAGAGTTTACTCTTTCAGTTTCACCTATAGGCTTTGATAATTGTGCAACAACAGATGTTATGCTAGTTGAACCAGCATTTATACATGAAATTCAAACCCAACAACCTTCTTGTCTAGCGGATGACGGTGTTGTAATTGTATCTATAAATGAACCGTTAAGTGCTGGACCTTTCACAATTGATTTCTTTAATGGTGGTATACTTCAAGAGTCAGTTCAGTTCGATGGAACGGATTATGTTCTTCAAAATCTGACTCCTGGCTTATACAGCGTTGAGATATTTGATAGTGCTGGCTGTACTTATGTGCATGAGTTTGAGATGTTAGACCAAGTGCCAATGACTATAAATGTCAGTACGGATGAAATTATTTGTCAAACAGCAGCTGTAGTTCTTCAGGCTTGGTCAGATCAAGACCCTGCTGAGATTTGGACTTATAACTGGGTGAACTCATTAACAGGAGATACTGTAACTACAGCAGATGGTAATTTTGTCGCTAGTCCTCCTTCAAGTACTATCTATACTGTATTTGCAACTGACCCTAATGGATGTCCTTCTCAAGACGAGACAATTAATGTAAATGTATTTGGTGAGATACTTGCAGATTTATCAGGAGCAGAGTTTATATGTAGTGGTGAAGCCGCAACTTTAGATGCAAGTGGTTCATTTGGAGGTAGTGGTGCAGGATATACATATACTTGGTTATGGGAAGGAAATCAATTAGGAGCTTTAGATGGAAGTATTGTCGAGGATGTTCCTTTATCATCAGGTTTATACTGTGTCATAGTCAATGATGATTGTGAAACACCGACAGATATGGCATGTTTAAATGTCACGATTGAGTCTCCAGTAGGAGTAGATTTCATGTCTGATACTACAGTTGCTTGTGGTACGGGCGCTTTTTCTTTCACAAATTTAATTGACCCATCTCTTATTACTACAAGTGTATGGGAGTTTGGGGACGGTGTTATCTCTGCAGAAATGAATACTGTTCATATTTATGAATATCCAGGTTTCTTTGATGTAACACTAACAATACAATCTTTAGCTGGTGGATGTGAGTACTCAGCAACCAAGGAAGCTTATATTAATGTTTATCCACTTCCTGATGTAGGATTTTATGCAAATCCTCAACCTACAACTGTCCCTAATACAACTATTACCTTTGATGGTATTCAAAGTGATAATGTAATAAGTTGGCTTTGGACTTTTAATTCATATAATCCGCTTGGATTTGCAATAGTTGAAGACCCTGTATTCACATTCCCTTATGATAGAGGAGGTTTTTATGCTGTAAAACTTGAGGTTGAAGATATCTTCGGATGCACAAACCAAGTAACTCGTGAAATTGAAATACGCGATTTATTTAACTTGTTTATACCTACATCATTCACCCCTAACAACGATGGTACAAATGATGCTTTCTTTATCCAAGGCTCAGATATTGACCCAGATCGTTTTGAAATGCAAATTTTCGACCGTTGGGGAGAAGTAGTTTTTGCAACTACAGATATTAACGATAAGTGGAACGGTAAAGTAGGTATTGACGGTCAACATTTCTCGCCAAATGGAACATACACTTACCGTGTAGAAGTGCATAGTATTAGTGAAGAAAGTTGGAGGAAAGAAATCTTCGGGTATGTTATGCTGATCCGCTAATTCCTGAGACTTATACTCCTAAAAGCTCATCCATAGTTCCTGTAGCTACACTATGGTAGTTAGGACGTGCTAATGAGTATATATGGAGAGCCATTTCTTTTTGGTCTGTATCTAACATAGCTTTATAAAGAGGAGTGAGGAATTTACGTCGGCCAACATTAACTAAGAATTCCTCTAAACGAGGGTATGAAGCTGTGTGATTCTTTTTAATAGCCTGTTCAAGCCAAGCGAATAAAACTTCGTTATTACCAGTATTAAGAATATTAAAAGTGCTGTTTAATTCTTCAAGTTGTTCAAGACTTACAGAAGAAGGAATGTTTTTCAAAAACCTGTAACGCTCTTGATATAGCCACTTTTCCCAACCCAAACTATTAGTATTAATATCTCCTTTTGCCCATTTCTCAACTGCTTCATCAACTGCTGTAATTCTTTTACTTTTAATAACAGGACAATTGTCAGGTAATCCAGCACCATCTATCCAAGCAGTTAGGTTTACTTGCTTACGCAAAGTTGAGTCTTGTAGAAGATTGTTTTCAAGATATTCAATGAAATTATCGGTATCCATTACAGTAAACGCATGCTTTGAGAAATACTTCGAAATAAATGAATCGAATTTAGAACGTCCGACAGTTTCTTCTATCATACGAAGGAATAAATACCCTTTATCGTATGCAATAGCTGTCATTCCATCATCGGGATTTCTACCTTGAAGATGAAGTCTAAGATGAGTATCGTTTGGGTTTTGATCCATAATATCACGCACCTCATTAACAAGCCCCTTAAAGCTTAGACTTGCAAGCATTTCACTAATATCCCTTCCATAAACAGACTCCATAATCCTTTGCTCAAAGTAGACTGTAAACCCTTCATTAAGCCAAAAATCATCCCAAGTAGAGTTTGTAACGAGATTACCACTCCAACTGTGAGCTAATTCATGTGCAACTAGACTGACTAAACTTCTATCACCAGCGATAATAGTAGGTGTCGCAAAAGTGAGTCGTGGATTTTCCATCCCACCAAATGGAAATGCTGCTGGAAGCACTAGTAAATCATATCGTTCCCAAGCATATTTTCCATATAAATTTTCCGCAGCAACTAGTAGGTCTTCCATTTCAGCAAACTCATACTCTGCAGCATCAATTAAATCTGGTGTAGCGTACACTCCAGTATGTTCTCCCACTGATCTAAACTCAACATCTCCAACAGCTAAAGCAAGTAAATAGGATGGGATGGGCTGGTCCATAACGAAGTCATAATGTCCATTTTCTGTTTTTTCAGTAGGGTTTACGGCACTCATTAAAGCCATCAGACCTTGAGGAACATCTACAGATGCATTATATGTAAATCGTATGCCCGGACTGTCCTGACATGGAATCCAGGTTCTTGCGAGAATCGCTTGGCTCTGAGTAAATAGAAATGGTTTTTCTCCTTCAACCCAAAGAAAAGCATCAGCTCCAGGCTGAGTTTTGTATGTAATACTAACTTTATTTGACTCTGGAGTGATTGCTACTTTAAGAGGTGATCCTATAAATTCTTGTTCTTTACCTATTGTATAAGTTGCATCTTTTCCATCAACAGTAATATTTTCAATATCTAATTCTCTGATGTCGAAAATAATTTCACGGGCTGTATCAGAACATTTTATTGAATAAGAAGCGGTAGCAGAAATGATTCTTTTATCAAAATCTACTTTAGCACTCCAATCAAGGTGCTTAACTACAGCAACTTCTGGTTTGCTGTAACTATGATGGTCGGTAGCTCTTTTCATTTTTATAATTGCTTGAGATCTCGGTGACTTTTCAATGGTAGTTGTACAACTAGAAAGTATTGTTAAGCTAGTTAATACAAAAGTACTAGCAATAATTAAGTTAAAATTAATTTTCATGACCTGGGAGTAATGTTGTTTATAGCTCTGCCAAATAGAACAAAAATGATAGTTCCTAATGCAGTTTTTACAAGTAATCCTGGCATTAAAATATCAAAAGCAGTAGAATAGATTATAGATGATGAACTCAACGCATCTTGCCAACCAAGACCTAGTATAAGAATAACGATTTGGGATAAAAAGAGAATAATAGCACCTGTAATGAAAATGTGCTTATTTAAGGCTTCATATTTAGACGATAATTCAACTAAATAACCACATATTAACGCAGCAATAGGGAACGCTAAAAGAAAGCCACCTGTAGGGCCTGTGAAGTGCTCCCATCCAGAAGCTCCTCCTGAGAAAATGGGAGCTCCTAATCCAGCTATTAATAAATAACTTATAACTGAAATAACTCCAATTCTTGTTCCAAATAACAATGAAAATTCAACAACTAGTAGAGATTGAAGAGTTATGGGTAATCCATTCACCAAATCGAATTGATATGCGCCTAAAAAGACTATTGCAAGTAGAGAAATTACAATTAATATGAGGTCGTCAATTATTTGATTTCCTGAAATATTGATTTTTGATCGAAACATTCGTTTTCGTTATTCGCGAGTAAATTCAATTTTACCACGGGACTTGAATTCAACCAAATTGTTTTCACGATTCGTATCAGCGATAAGTAAGTTTGGATCAAGTTCTATTTTAACAACTCTTTTGCCCTCAGTTTTAATTTCCATACTGTAAGTGGGATTTGTCCAAGGCCAATCTTCACCTAGTTCTTCACCATCTGAAAGTTGTCGGTTTCCCCTCATTATTACTAATGGGATATGATAGTTTGATGTTGACCCATCATTGTAAGTAATTCTTAAATCTTGTGGCATAGGCATAGTTCCTACTTTCTCAAGTAAAACATTAAGGATGTCTTTACTTTTTATGTGAGATACTTCACTTATTCTGTAATCAATTGTATGAGTTGTGTTTACGAAGTAATCGAAATACCAATCTAGCTCTATGCCGGATGTCTTCTCCATGATTCTTTTAAAATCTGTTGGTCCAGGGTGTTTGAAAGACCAAACCTTGAAATACTCTCTCATACCTTCATTACGCACCTCATCTCCAATTATAGCGCCTAGTTGCTCTACTAGAACTTCCCCCTTTGAATATGCGGCTACTCCATATGCTCTATTAGTAGTATAGTGATCAGCATGTGTGCTTAAAGCCTCTTCATTCCCGCTAAGAGCTTGTTGGATATATCCATAATATGCATAAGCGTGAATGCCTCCGGCTCTAGGTTTCGTCATTTCAGTTGGGGAGATAGCGGCCATGCATTCTGATTCGATCCATGACGTAAAACCTTCGTCCATCCACTCATATAATGACTCATTAGTCGCGACAACAGCTTGGAACCAAGAGTGCGACATTTCGTGAATTGTAACTCCGACTAAACTAGGTAAACTTCTATCTGCAGTAACTAATGTCATCATAGGATATTCCATACCACCATCTCCACCTTGAGCTACTGTATATTGAGGGTAGGGGTATCTCCCTATAAAATCGTTTAAGAATCTCATTCCTTGAACAGCAAATCTTGGAAGTTCTGCCCATTGATCGTCGTAAATAATATTTGGAATGCGAACGAAATTCATAGTTAAATTTTCATCGACTTCAATACTATCATAAACATACTTCTTATCTGCAGCCCAAGCGAAATCGATTACATTAGTAGCAGTAAAATGCCAATCTCCACTTTCTATAGCTTCCTCTTTTGGAGTTTTTATGATACCTGTAGCAGCAATTTTGTATCCCGAAGGTAGGTGAATATTTACATCATAACTTCCCCAAATCCCATGAAATTCTCTTCCCACATAGGGGTGTGAATGCCAGCCCTCGTGATCGTATTCACAAAATTTCGGATACCACTGAGTCATACTATATTCAACACCTTCTTTGTTCATCCATCCAGATCTACGGATCTGGCGAGGTACTTGAGCATTCCAAGTCATACTGAAATCACCAAATGTACCTGCCTTAATTGATTCGGGAAGTTCAACCACAATAATTGTCTCTTCAATAGATACTTTACAAGGTATTCCATTCAATGAAAGCTCAACATCTTTTATCCATCCTTGCTCTTCTAATGGTAGTGCATAAATCCTAGACCCGACCCGACTGTCTGGATCAATAATAGTACGAGATCTTACGTCCATCATCGATCCAGGCTGAAAGGCATTGAAGAAAGCATAAAGAAAGACCTTGTCTAAATCATCGGGGCTGTTATTGAAATATCTTACCTGCATTTCACCAGCATATTGGTGAAGGTCAGTGTCCATCTTAACATCTATGGTGTAATTAACTTTTTGTTGCCATCCGGGGTATTGCCCCAACAACAATGTACTACTGAATAAGACACAAAAAAGGGTTATTATATTTTTCATTTAGTATAAATGTTAGAGTCTATTTTATAAATCATTACCCGTCTTAAGGAGTTGTGAGGATTTAGATAATTCATAATTCTATCAAGTCTTCCTGGACTGAATTGAGCTACGTAAGATAGGGATGGATACTCATCTTTAAAACGTGAGATTAAATCGCCTAAGTGACTATCGCCTACAAAAACGAAATAGTTCGGATTAATTCCAGTCACGCTATTAATGTGGGTGCTTCTTTGTTCTGCAATATTTGTTGTTGAATCAGCTATAGTATATGATTTCCAAGACCCTGAATAAAATCTTGGAGGAAATGCTACACCGTCTGCAGTAACGAATAGAAAGCTATCTAAATCATTTACAGATTTCAAATAATACATTGCCTCTACTTCACTAGTGTTTTTAGATGCAATAGTTAGACCTGAAAGTAATATTACGTTAAGCGTCAATGAAATAATTAGTGCTACTTTTTCGATTATTCTTGAGCTTTTTCTTTTTAGTAGTTTACTCGATTCTCTTAAAGCTAGCCAGCCTAATGTTCCTGCTATTAAAATATAAGGTAGAGCGGGTAGTATAAATCGTTCTTGTTTGTTGGGAAAAGCGGAGTGAAAAATTAAAAAAGCTAAAGATGGTAGAACGATAATTGCAAGTTTCCTCCAGTTTCGGAAATAGCCTATTACTAAAGCAATAGAAATAGGAGGTACTAAAAGAATCAAAGTCAAACCTAAATATTTAAAAGTAGAGCCCTGAGGATAGTTACCGGATTCAGTAAGGTTGTACTCTATATAAGCTCGTAATTGAGCGAAAGGTTCACCCCACAGCCATAGATCAGTGGGTAATTGTGTTAAAGCGAACACAGTAATTGCAGACCCACCTAATATAATGGAGTTTCTCAGTGATGTTATTCTAGTTTCGTTAGAGCTGTCAAGAACAAATGCAACGACAATTCCCAGTCCCATGACTCCAACTTGATATCTTAGACCCGTTGCTATTCCAAGAAAAGCTCCAGAGAGAACTAGTGATCGAATATTTAATGGTTTGGACTGTTTAATAAGGAACCATGTAGATGCTAGGAGTGGAGGGATGCAAGCTATTTCCACCATCTGATGAACGCTCATTATGGGCATCCAAAATAAAGCGGCCATTGCTAACCCGACCCAAATAGCAGCTCTGTTTCCACCAAGAGCTTCTGTTATCTTGAATGCTAGAAAAACAGAAATTAAACTAATCATCCCATGAATTAGGCGAAGAATTAGCATCATACTCATAGGATCGGACAGGCCTATACTCTTAACTGCGGTGAAATAGAGGTAGTGTAGGCTAGAATAAGCAAGGTTTGTATAATGTGGTTTGGGAGTGCGTCCTAGTGCCTTTTGGGACCATGGCATCCAGTTATTGTAATCCGCGCCATCAGTCCAACTTGCGGCTGCTTCTACAACCCAAAAGTGGTCGTCATGCATGAGATAACCTTCAGACATAAATGAAGCTACTATTCGTAAAAAAGCAGCAAGAATTAGTATAGAAAGAAGCGGTCTTTGGGTAAGTTGTTTTGTGAGCATAGATATGTCAACGTAGTTCAGATTTTAAAGCGAGCATTTTCATGACTACAACGGCGGCTTCAGTTCCTTTGTTGCCATGCTCTCCACCAGACCTAGCTTCAGCTTGTTTAGCAGAGTTATCTGTTAAAACACAGAAAGCTACGGGCTTTCCAGTTTTTAAATTAACATCTTTAATCCCTTGAGAAACAGCCTCACATACGTAATCGAAATGTGAAGTTTCACCTCTTATAACACTCCCAATTGCAATTACTCCATCAGAGTGGTCTAGTAGCATTTGGGACGCTAGGGGAAGTTCAAAACTCCCAGGCACATATACTACCTTAATATTTGATTCAAGAACGCCACAATTTATGAGTACATCAAGAGCACCCTTCAACATCCCGTTTGTGTATTTAGAATTCCATTCAGAAACGGCAATGCCCACAATGAAGTGGGCACCATCTGGCAAATCCTTAGGATTGTATGCGCTTAGATCTTTACCGGCCGTAGCCATAGCTTAGTGAATTACTGCTTAAAGCGATGCGCCTAAAGCAACAGCAGAATTGAATAAACGGCTGTTTTTGTGTTCGTTTTCAATATGAGTTAGAACAGATTTTGCTTCGTCAATTCTCCCAAGCTCAATAAGAGTAATAGCTTGTTTATAGTGATAGCTAGGTGCCAAAACTTTACCCGCTAATCCCGCGTCAGCAGCATCAGCAGCTTTAGAGTAATAAACTGCAGCATTAGCATAGTCCTCAAGTTCTGAATAACAATCCCCCATACCAGCAAGAGACATCGGTCCTATAACATCGTCGTTGAAATCTACTTTGTCAAAGGCCAAAATCGCTTCAGCATATAGACCGGCGTCACGATTTGTAACACCTATTTGATATGAAGCACGACTAGCGGCTTTGGTTCCAGGATGATCAGACATTACTTCTTCAAGACCTGCAGAGAATCCGTCACCGTATTGAGCTAAGTCGAGAGAGTCTAGCGAGAAATAGTATTCAGCTTGAAAGATTGCCTCTTCAGCAGCTAGCTCTGCAGGTAGCTGAACTAAAGTGCGGTATCCCATGAAGGCAAGAATAAGAACAGCTGCTGCTCCCAGAATTAAAGTGAGCTGTTTTCTATTTTTATCGACAAACTGTTCTGTCTTTGTGTACACCTCATCAACGTTGATGATTGATTCGTCTTTTGCTTTTTTATTAGCCATGGTAATTTTAATTCCTTATTAATAGGATTGAGGATGCAAAAATAAGAAATTCGCACTATGCAATTGAACTCTCTTCACATGATTCATTTTAAGAACCATTTAGGTGGTGATTTATGTTTCGGAAATCAGGTTAATTGCCTATTAGGTGATAATGGTTCTGGTAAGACAAATGTCCTGGATGCCCTGCACTATCTATGTTTTTGCAAAAGTTATTTTAATCCTATTGATGCCCAAAATATAACTCACGGAGAATCGTTTATGTTAGTAAAAGGTGTCTTTTCAAGGCACGGTGAAGAAGAAATAGTGAGTTGTGGAGTAAAAAGAGGGCAGAAAAAGGTGTTTAAAAGGAACGAAAAAACGTATTCTAGACTTTTAGAACACATCGGACGATTTCCAGCAGTAATTATCGCTCCCGATGATGCTGAAATAGTACAAGGTGGGAGCGAGGTGAGGCGAAAATGGTTAGATGGAGTGATATCGCAGTACGATAGGAAATATTTGGAGAAACTTATAGATTATAACAAGGCTATTCTACAGCGGAATAATCTTTTTAAGTATTTCGCCGAAAATAGAATGTGGGAACCTTCGATGATAGAACCTTGGGATGCACGAATAGTGCCTAACGCAATTTATATCGCGAAGGCGAGGGAGGACTTTATTAAAGATTTCATGCCTGTTTTCGATGAGGTTTATGCTGAAATAAGTGGAGGTAACGAAATAGTAAGTTTGGATTATTCAACAAAGGTATTACTCGATGAAAATGAGTTTCTTCAATTATTAGTTCAATCTCGCGATGAGGATAGAAGACTTCGAAGGACAACGTGTGGAACTCATAAAGATGATTTGGTCTTTAAAATAAGTGGATATCCATTGAAAAAATTCGGTAGTCAAGGGCAACAAAAAACTTTTCTGGTAGCTCTAAGGCTTGCTCAACTCACATTCCTTGAAAAAGCTACTGGCGTAAAGCCTATTCTTCTTCTCGATGATATTTTCGATAAAATTGATGATAAAAGGGTTCAGGCATTGATGAAAAGGGTGACTGATGGCTCTTTTGGCCAAATTTTTATTACTGACACTCATATAGGTAGAATTCCGGAAATGTTCAAATCTATTGGAGCAGATGTTCGTGTTTTTGAGATTGTTAACGGAGAAGTGAATACCTTGCACAAATGAGGAAACGTGATAACATGAAGTCGATTCGAGACGTAATTGACAAAGTGTTACAGTTAAATAACATGCACTCTAAGTTAGATGAGGTTGAAGTCGTCTTAGCATGGAAAGAAGTCTTCGGAGATGTTATTCATAAAAAAACACGTCATCTTATGTTACAACACGATGGAACCTTACTGGTGACATTAAATAGTGGGCCATTAAAAGAAGAGTTTAACCACGAGAAAGAAAAAATCGTTAAAATGCTCAATACTCACCTTAAAAGAGATGTCGTTATGAGGGTAAGGATTCGTTAAATTTGCACATGCATAATAGGCTTATTTTAATACTTTCAGTAGTTGCGATTTTAATATCTGCCGCAATTATTCGCCCATCATACCTACATACGGAGGCGAATCCTTATCACAGCCGTCAATTTATTTCTGCATACGGAGGATTGCCTGATACTTTAAATAGTCTATTCACAGGTAGTGGCAAATGTGCTGGTTGCCATAGTACTGACCCTAATTTTTTTGCATCTCTTGTAGGCCAAACTTACCCAGCAGTCCCAATTCCTGATGCTAGAGATGTTAACCCTACAGATATGTGGAGGAGTACGATGATGGCAAATTCAGCTAAAGATCCGTTTTGGAGAGCTAAAGTTTCCCATGAAGTTGCTGTAAACCCAGGACACCAAGCTGTACTTGAAGATAAATGCACCTCTTGTCACGCTCCTTTGGGTAATTTCGCTGCCGCACATGTAGGAATAGATCAATATTCTATGGAGATGTTGATTAACGACTCATTAGCTCTCGATGGAGTTAGTTGTGTTGCGTGCCACCAACAGTCACTTGATAGTTCGGGAATATCATTTAGCGGACAATTAAAATTCGATTCAGCAGTTATTTATGGACCTTACGGAATGGGTAAGGATGATCCTCCGCTCTATACTTTACCTATGGAGACCTATTCAAATTATGTCCCCATGCACGGAGATCATATTGTCGAATCTATAATTTGCGCAGATTGTCATACTCTAATTACTCAGACAGTTGACTTGGAAGGTAATCTCACCGGCGAGATGTATGTAGAACAAGCGACATATCACGAATGGTTAAATTCAGCATTTTCAGGTCAAGGTCAAAATGTCCCCGATGAATTTGATGGCCTTTCTGGCACATGCCAAACCTGTCACATGCCTAGAATTTCTGAGCCTGTGATTATATCGTCTGGATATGCGTTTCTTGAGCCAAGAACCCCCTACGGTCTCCATGAATTAGTAGGAGCAAATACAGCTATGTTAGAAATTATGCGTGATAATATTGTTGACTTAGGGCTTACTGCTACTGTCGAACAATTCGATAGCACGATTTCTAGAACTAGAAATTTGCTAGAAAACTCTGTAGATATTGAGTTCGAAGGTGGAGGTGGGTATTATTCGTCTTGGGGAAATGACATTGATGGGTATTATGAATCTTATGGAATTAAAGTAAAACTTTACAATAAGGTGGGGCATAAATTCCCTTCGGGTTACCCTTCGAGAAGATTATTTATTGAGCTTTACGTCGTATTAAGTGAGACTGGAGATACACTTTTTCATAGTGGAAAAATGGATTCGTTTGGTGCTAGAATTTTAGGCACAGACGATGATGGTTTATCAGACTATGAAAGACATCACGATTTGATTACTGATGAAACGCAGGTCCAAATTTATGAGCTAGTAGCAGCCAATGTTAACTCTACTCCAACTAACATTCTCGAACAAGCTTCTATAACAGTAAAGGATAACAGACTTGTGCCTAAAGGGTTCAGTATGAATCACAGTGCATACGACACCACTAGAGTTGAAGGAGAAGTGTTATTCGACGATGATTTCAACAAAAGCTTGAACGAAAATGGTGACCTTATTTTTGAAGGGTCTGGAACAGATGAAATCACTTACGCCTTTGTGTCAGAAGATTTTACAAGTAGCATTCCCAATCCAAATCTCTCAAATAATTATGCAATTGTAACTGTTAATCTTTGGTACCAAAGTATGCCTCCTAGATGGGTTGAGTCAATGTTTGATTACGATACTCAAGCAATTGCAGAATTCGAGTCACTTTACAATACTCACGGGTCTGCAGCAGTACTCGTTGCTTCTAACTCTTCTTATATTTCTGGAATTACAGGGATTGAAGAGCTACACAACGAACCTCTTTTGTCGTTAAATCCTAACCCCGCTATTAATGGAGTTACGAAGCTTGTTTGGTCTAATTTACCTGAATGTTCAGATTTAGAAGTCTTTAATTCATCAGGTTCACTGATATACAGAGGAGGTATTTACGGAAGAGAAGGCGTAAAAGTGATTACCCTTCCTGATGCGAAGGGTGTTTATTTAGTGAGAGTGGATTTCGGCAGTGGAGTGAAATCGTTGAGGGTAGTTAGAGATTAGAGGAAGTCGTTAGCTAGGTTTGCCAAATCAGAACGCTCTCCCTTTTCAAGAGTAATATGACAATAAAGATCCTTCCCCTTGAGTCGGTCGATAACGTAAGTAAGTCCATTAGATTGTTCGTCTAAGTACGGCGTGTCTATTTGTCTTACATCACCAGTAAGTATAATTTTCGTGTTTTCACCTGCTCTTGTGATTATTGTTTTGACTTCGTGTGGAGTAAGGTTTTGAGCTTCATCCACGATAAACACTACATTTGAAAGTGAGCGCCCACGTATGTAAGCAAGAGGGCATATCTGTATCTTTCCTTGCTCCCGCATCTCCTCAATAGCTAAGTATTTCCTCTCATTTGGACCGAACTGGTTTTTTATGTAGTTGAGATTATCCCAAAGCGGTTGCATGTATGGATTTACTTTTTCTTCGGCATCTCCAGGAAGAAATCCTAGATCCTTGTTCGAAAGTGCTACAATAGGGCGAGCTAGAATTATTTGATCGTATTGATTTCGTTGTTCTAAGGCACCAGCAAGAGCTAATAATGTTTTTCCAGTACCTGCAACACCACAAATAGTAACTAAGTTAATATCTGGATTTTGTATGGCGTGAAGAGCAAAAGCTTGCTCAGCATTGCGGGGTTTCACGCCATAAGCATAACCTTTATCAACTCGCTCAATTATCTTTTTCGATTCGTTAAAGTAACCTAGAGCTGAAGAAGAACAATTCTTCATTATATAGAAATGATTGTTAGATCTGTCATCACCTAAAGCCGAAATTTTCTTTGTCGATCCCGCAACATACATTTTCCGTATTATAGCTGAATCCATTCCGTCTATAGTGGTCTTTCCAGTATATGCAAACCTCATATCCTTAACCTTACCAGTTTTGTAATCTTCGGCAGGCAGATTTAGTGCCTTTGCTTTTAATCGAAGATTTATATCCTTCGAAACCAAAACAACACTAGAGTTCTTTTCTTTCAATTGTAATGAAAGAGCAGCATCTAAAATTCTATGATCATTAGTTTTCTTTCCAAATACTTTGTCTGCAGCACTTGGGTTATCTGAATCACTTATAATTATTTTCATTTCACCTCCTCTACCATTATTTAAAGGTATCCATTCTTGTAATGTGAAATCTTTACTTAAACGATCTATAATCCTAATAGATTCTCGAGCTTCAAAGTTTTTTGTCTCGTTTCCTACCTTGAAGTTATCCAACTCCTCCAATACAGTTATCGGAATAGCAATCTGATTTTCTTCGAAATTATTTAAAGCGCTGTGATCATACAAAAGCACACATGTATCTAATACGTAAATCTTAGTTTTGACTTTCGTAGCTCTTTTTTTATAAGATTTAGGTGAAGTCGCTTTTTTAGGGGACTGAGTAATTGCGGCCATGAAAAGTTATCGTTTTAAATACTTCTCATAAGTTACTCCCGACTTTTAGTGTTTTTCGCAGCACCCCCCAGTCACTTTTTCACACTTACCATAATGATAACCTTTAGACGTCTTGTTTTACTGATGATACAGCGGTTATCACTATTCAGTTTATGCTTCTGTTGAAAAGCTCACTTGTGAATCTCAATAATTCTACCTAAGACCAAATATCATCTGCCTCCTCATCTTCTTTTTTGCCGGGGTTTGTAAATACCTCGACTAGACCTTCAGGAACTTCGACCTTTAAAGTTTGATTATCTCTATCTACTTCAACTTTGAAATTTTCGGGTAGAGGTAAAATRAGATCGGTTCCTCCAGACTCAACTTCTAACATCGGGTAGGGGCCATGATCTAAAACTCTCTTTACCTTACCAAGCTCAACTCCGCTATTTAAATCAACCACTGTCCATCCTGGTACTTCATGAAAATAAAAAACATTACCAGTTAATTTAGGAAGTTGAACTACCGGCAGATATATATCTTGACCACACAATTCACGTGCCCCGTCCTCTGTCGTTACCCCTTCCAGCTTTACAACAAACCTATCCTTATGCGGTTTAAGCTTCAAGATCGAATACGGTACTAACTGCTTCCTCAACTCTAACCAAATCAATTTCAGATCTCTATAAGGTTCCGTATCATCAACGTCCATCCAGAGAATTAACTCCCCAGAATATCTAAACGGCTTCGTCAACTTGCCTAAAATAAATCCGTCCTTTTTATTCATCCTACTCTCACTTTTTTTAAATCTAATGCAATTTACTTAAAACAATAAGGGCTACCATATAGGCAGCCCTTATTAATATTAAGTGTGGAAAAAGCTTAAGCTTTCTCTTCTTTATTATCGTCTTCAGCAGCAGGAGCTTCCTCAACTACAGGCGCTTCCTCAGCAGCTGGAGCTTCTTCAACAGCTGGAGCTTCTTCAGTAGCAGGAGCTTCCTCAACTACAGGAGCTTCCTCTACAACAGGATTCGCTTCAGCTTCAGCAGCAGCAGTCGCAGCGGCAGCTTCAGCAGCCATTTCAGATGCAGCGTTAGCTATTTTAGCTTTACGTGCCTCATTTATTTTCTTTTCGTTTGCAAGACTTTCTGCAGCTTCTTTGGCTGTCTGTGCTCCAGCGGCATCGCGTTTAGAGTCAATCTTTCCTTGCTTTTCATTGTACCAAGCCTCAAATCTTTTTGTTGCTTCAGCTTCAGTAAGAGCTCCTTTTGCAACACCCTTAAGAAGGTGGTTATGGAAGATGGCTCCAGTGTGCTTTAAGATAGCACGTGCAGTATCAGTAGGTTGCGCACCAACTCCTAACCAATATAAAGCTCTATCGTGTTTAATCTCGATAGTTGCAGGGTTAGTATTAGGATTGTAAGTACCGATTTTCTCGATGAAACGACCATCGCGTTTAGCGCGAACGTCTGCTGCCACCATGTGGTAGAAAGGTTTTCCTTTTTTACCGTGACGTTGTAGGCGTAATTTTGTAGCCATGTGGAAGAACTTTTTATAAGGGTCCTAAACCCAGTTGTTAATCAAAAAATGTGAGCGCAAAAGTAGTATATATTCTACAGTTGTGCAATATACTATGGTAGTTTTTTAGAAAGGGGTGTTTTAGCTAGCAATTATTGCCGAAATACCCTAGCCAGACTAGTAAATCACCAACTGTAGTACTGTCGTCTCCATTTAAGTCTATAATGCATCCAGATGTACAACCTATAGTAGCTAATAATATTTGCAAGTCACCGACACCATAATTTCCATTTAAGTCAAAATCTCCAGGGCATAATGGACATATTGCACTGTTAAATGTTGAGTGAGATAATCGTATATCGGTACCCCATTCTAAGTCTGGGACTTCTGTGGAGAAGTAGTCCTCAGAGGCTATCGAAATTCCATTCCAGATTGTAGGTGTTGTAGGACAAACCTCGAGTTCTTCAATTATAATGTCTAAGACGAACAATCCACCTGAAATGTCAGAAATAAGAATCCTTCCCGAAGGTAGCGCGCTATGTACTCCCCAAGCACCGGCGTAACCTGCGTGAGAGCTTTCTATATGTGTATCGTACCAGGCCACGAGTTTTGAGTTATAAGGATCTCGTACATCAAAAACTTGAAGGCCATCATGGTAGTATGATACGTACACAAATCCGTCTCTCATCATTAAATTGTGCGGAATAGATTGCAGGTCAACACCAGAGCTTAAAGTAGATACTACCTGAAGGTCTGTCATAACAGAGGTGTCAACCACCTTAAGAGGAGAACCGTGAGTTTCGTCAGCAAAAACATAGGTTTGGGCTTGTGAATCCCACCATCCACTATGATTAGTGCCTTGAAACGGGTAATCGGTTAGAGTAGCTATAAAAGATGGAGTAGGAGAAATATGCATTACAAACAACCCGGCTCCACCTGAGTTTATCCATGCGGTGTCATTTTCCACATAAATATCGTGACAATAACCAATCCATGGAGCAAGGTCTAAGTAAGGAACGGGAGCAGTGGGGTCGGAAACGTCTAAGACCCGAATAGGAGTATTCGCTCCTGGGCTTGCCGTACTACATAGATATAGTAAATTTGAAGCATTATCGACAAATACATTGTGAGCGGTTATACAGAATTCATTACTGTCGTAAAGTGTGGTGACTGAATTTGGAAGAGTATTGAGATCAAAAATTTGAAGAGAGCTAGAGCCTTGATCGCAAACGGCATATAAGATACTTCCATTAATGTGATAGTCTCTATGGGTAACAAAAGACCCCCCAGTAGCTCCAGGTAAAAATGCAACTTCGATAGCTTCCCCTGGAGCTGAGACGTCTAGAATATGAGTTCCTACAGTAGATCCTAGAATAGCATACTCCTTACCATTAACAAGCAAGCCCTCTACATCGTTAAAAGACCCACCAAATCCAGTTATAGGAAGAGTTGCGTCAGTCCAAAATCCATATAGTTCCACATTATCTGATTGTCGTGTACAAGAACCATCATTTTGTGTTGCAAGAGGGTTGTAGTTGAAGGCATTTACATTTGTGCATCCTGGAATAGGACAAAAGTCGGTTAGAGGTAGAGGCATAGTTGCGGAGTCACCAGGCGGGTTTGGTACTAGTCCTGAGGAAATTAAAACTCCGAATTCATCGTAAAAGGATAACTCAGCTCCCTGCCAGCCATCTCCATATGAGTCATTCATCCATACCGTATAGCATTCAGGAGATAGGCAGAAGTTGTTTGTGTATTGTGTATAGTTAGCAAAGCCCGTAAAGGGACCAGCGACTGCCATTCCTAACTCGTTATTAATGCCCCAAGATAATTCCACACCGTAAGGGTCACCTGTGAGGACTGAGTAGATAGATGTTTCGCCCGGAGGACAAGGAGTAGCGTAACAGTCCGGCGAAGTGAATAAATCTATTAAATTCGTAAATTCACCGACAGTTCCCGAAGCTAATAATTCTCCAGTAACTGTTGTGAAAGTTATACCTCCGTTATGCCATCCGTCACCGAAAGAGTCTTCTAAGAAGGCGCTATAGCATCCTGGGGGTAGGCATAATTGCTCAACAAAGGTGGAGTTGTTTGTGAAATTTGTAAATGGACCAGCAGCTGTTGTACCATCTTCATTTAATATACTCCATGTGATTTCTTCAGCCCAAATCAGAGTGGTCAATTCTGCAGTTATAGTTGGGTAAGGGCAAATTTGAGCTGAAACAGAACTTGAGTTAAGAATAGCTGCACACAGAAGAGTTGAACTGAGGAGAAATATTTTCAAGGAATTTGCCAAAACTTCATATTCGTTTTTAAATGTTTTACTAAGGTACTACATAAGATAAGTATTATGTCCTGTTCAAAAAATGTAACAAATAAATATGGAGTTAATGCATAAAAGTTCTTAGGTTCGAACGATGTTTTTAATCTACGATACAGAGACTACAGGACTTCCTAAAAATTGGAAAGCTCCACTAACAGATTCGGAAAATTGGCCTAGGTTAGTTCAGTTAGCTTGGCAACTTCACGATGTTAATGGGAAGCTAATATCAAGAGGAAATAGAATTATTAAACCTAACGGTTTTACTATTCCTTTTCAAAGTGCTAAAATTCACGGAATAAGTACGGAAAGGGCTGATAATGAAGGCGTAGAGTTGGGTTTAGTGATTGAAGAGTTTAATAAAGATTTGGAACGTGCCACTTATGTGATGGGGCATAATATTGAATTCGATATAAATATAGTTGGGGCTGAATTACATAGGTTAGGACAATCATTTAAGGGGTTAGTTACTATGGGGTCAATTGACTCAAAGGACGAAGCTACCGAGTTTTGTGCTATCCCTGGTGGTAGAGGAGGGAAGTTTAAATGGCCTACTTTATCTGAACTCCACACGAAACTTTTTAATAAGGGTTTTGAGGAAGCTCATGACGCTGCGTATGATGTTGATGCTACGGCTCGTTGTTTTTTCGAACTTTGTAAGAGGGGTGTTATTAAAAGGCCTGAAATAGTTGATGTATCTAAGATTGTTTATGAAGCACCTAAACTAGAAGCGGCGAACTTTAAAAAGCCATCAAAGTCAGTAGCTGCTCCTGAAAATAAAGCTCCAATATCAGAAGATTTAAAAGCACTTGAGGGAGTAAAGTTTACTCATCTGCACGCACATTCTCAGTTTTCGATACTTCAAGCTGTAAGCCCTGTTCAAGAACTAGTCGATGCTGCAGTTGCAAATGGAATGCCTGCTGTGTCTATTACGGATACGGGAAATATGATGGGGGCTTTCTTGCTTGTAGAGGCAGCAAATAAAGCGAATATTATTCCTATAGTAGGTATAGAACTTAATGTTTGCGAGGATATGTATGATAGGAGTCACAAGGATGATGGGGCTCAAGTTGTGTTTTTGGCAAAAAATAAAGCTGGTTATCACAACCTTGCGAAACTCTCCTCTCAAGCATATACTGATGGTTTTTATTATATTCCTAGAGTAGATAAAAAGCTGGTAGAGAAGTATAAAGAGAACTTAGTCGTTTTAACGGGGAGTGTTTTTGGGGAGGTGCCTTCATTAGTTTTGAACGTAGGAGAGAAGCAAGCTGAAGAGTCGTTTGTTTATTGGAAGGACTTGATGGGAAAGGACTTCTATGCGGAACTCAACAGGCACGGGCTAGAGGAGGAGGACGTAATAAATGAGTTTTTGCTGAGGATGTGTGAAAAGCATGGCGTAAAATATTTGGCATCGAATAACACGTATTATACTCGTGCTGAGCAGAGCGAGGCACACGATATTTTACTTTGCGTAAGGGATGCGAGAAACGTAAGTCAGCCTAAGAAGTATATAGGCAAGAGGGGAAGAGAATTTAGGTTTGGCTTTCCTAATAATGAATTTTATTACAAGTCACAAGACTCTATGAAGGCCTTGTTTGCGGATTTGCCTGATGCGATTCGCAACGTAGAAAAACTTGTTGAGGAGTTTGAGGGGTATGTACTGGCAAGGGATATTTTGTTGCCTGAGTTTGATATTCCTGTGGAATTTATCTCTGAAGAGGATAAGAAGGATGGAGGGAAGAGGGGGGAGAATGCGTATTTACGGCATTTAACTTTTCAAGGAGCTAAAAAGCACTGGGGAGAGGATTTGCCGGCAGACTTTGTAGAAAGGCTAGAATTCGAACTTAAAACGATAGAAAATACTGGATATCCGGGTTATTTCTTGATTTGTGCGGATTTCATTCAAGCAGCACGGAACATGGGAGTTAGTGTAGGTCCAGGAAGAGGGTCTGCGGCTGGGTCTGCCGTTTCATATTGTACGGGGATTACTAATATTGATCCGATTAAATACGATTTACTGTTCGAGAGATTCCTCAATCCCGATCGTGTGAGTATGCCCGATATAGATATTGATTTCGATGATGAAGGCAGGAGCCGTGTTATTGACTATGTCATAGATAAATATGGTTCTAATCAGGTAGCCCAAATCATTACATATGGAAAGATGGCCGCTAAGTCTGCTATACGAGATACAGCTCGTGTACTAGAACTACCTCTTCAAGATGCTGATAGAATTGCAAAATTAGTCCCAGATATATCTTTGGCTAAGATGTTTTCTTTGAGCGATAAGCAATTAAAGGAGAAGGTGAATGGGGCTGATGGTTTGGGCTGGATTAATCAACTAAAAAAGCTTGCGTTAAAACCAGGACTTGAGGGGCATACGATACAAACTGCACGTGTTATTGAAGGTTCTCTTAGGAATACAGGGATTCACGCCTGTGGGGTTATTATTACGCCTACTGATATTACAGATTATGTTCCTGTAGCTGTCGCTAAGGATAGTTCTATGGTATGTACCCAGTTTGATAACCACGTAGCAGAAAGCGCCGGGTTATTGAAGATGGATTTTTTAGGGTTGAGGACTTTGACTATTATCAAGGATGCTGTTACGAATGTCAGGGAACGCTTAGGTCTAGAACTTGACCCCGAAGAATTCCCCATCGATGATAAGCGCACGTATGAACTCTTTCAAAGAGGTAATACGGTAGCTATTTTCCAGTATGAGTCTGCTGGAATGGCCAAGAACTTAAAGGAACTTAAGCCTACTGAGTTTGGCGATTTAATCGCTATGAACGCTTTATATAGGCCTGGTCCTATGGAGTATATTCCTTCATTCATTAAACGTAAACACGGTGTAGAACCTATCGTTTATGACTTGGATGCCTGTGAGGAATATTTAAAGGAAACATACGGGATTACGGTTTACCAAGAGCAGGTTATGCTACTGTCTCAAAAGCTCGCCGACTTCACAAAAGGTGAAGCCGATACCTTGAGAAAGGCAATGGGTAAAAAGAAGGCTGACCTTATCGAACAGATGAAGCCGAAGTTCATGGATCAAGGTGCTGCGAAGGGGCATGATAGAGAGAAGTTGGCGAAGATTTGGACTGATTGGGAGGCATTTGCTTCGTACGCTTTCAATAAATCTCACTCCACTTGTTATGCTTGGATTGCGTACCAAACAGCGTATTTGAAAGCGAACCACCCTGCGGAGTTTATGGCGGCTGTTTTGTCGAACAACATGAACGACATAAAGAAGACTACGATGTTTATGGATGAGGCGAGGAGAATGGGAATTGCAGTACTCGGTCCTGACGTTAACGAATCGAGGTTTAAGTTTGCTGTTAACGAAGAAGGAGCGATTAGGTTTGGTTTAGGGGCGATTCGTGGAGTAGGCGAGGGGGCTGTAATTTCGATTATAGAAAACCGCATCGATGGTGAAGCTGGTAGCGTTAAGTCTGAAGGTCAAACTAAGAAAGGCGTAGCGAAGATTAAACGCTACACTTCGATTTTCGATTTCGCGAAACGAGTCAATTTAAAGGATTGCAATAAAAGGGTGTTTGAAGCTCTAGCTGTGAGTGGGGGGTTCGATGAATTTAAAACACCTACTAAAGGAGAGATATTTCGATCTCAATATTTCGCTCTAGATGTAAAGGATAGGACGTTAATCGAGCTGTCGATAAAATACGGTCAAGCTCTGCAAGCGAGTGCGGATTCAGCACAGGTAAGCTTATTCGGGGGAGGAGACGAAGTAGAAATTCCTGAGCCCGCTATTCCAGTTTGCGAACCTTGGGCAGATATGGATAGACTCAATAGAGAGCGCGATGTTGTAGGAATTTACATAAGCGGTCACCCTCTTGACGCATTCCGGTTCGAGATGGATTACCTTACTACTAAAGGAGGATTAGAGCTCCTTGAAAACATGGACGCAAGGAGAGGAATGAAATGTGTATTCGGAGGTTTGGTCTCAAAAGTTGAACATCGGATAAGCAAATCAGGTAAGCCATGGGGAAAGTTTATGCTAGAGGATTATCATGGGGCTCATGAATTCACTCTTTTCGGCGAAGACTATATCAATATGAAGGAGTATATGGTCGAGGAGTGGATGATACTTATGACTGGAACTATCGTAAAGAAGCGATCATGGGGTGATTCCGATATCGATCCGGGGAGTGAATTTAAAATTAATCGACTAGAAATGCTTTCTACAGCTCGTGATAAGAAATTAGAGAGAGTTAGAATAAATCTGAATCTTCACGCCTTAGATGCGGCATGGATTGATAAATTAGAAATGGCGATTATTAATTCAAAAGGAAAAGTTGGATTAACGATAGATATTTATGATGGAGAGAATAAAATCGTTATGCCTAGTAGAGCTGCGAAAGTTGATGTTACTAACTCGTTCATTTCAGATTTGGATGATTTATGCGTGCCAGGTATAGCAAAATATAGGTTTGACCTGAAAAAAGCATAGAACAAGTTCTAACATAAAGCTTAATAGAAAAGGGGATAAAAAACTTGTTCACTATATCAAATCACAAAAAGTGAAAAACTGACGTTTGTTTTTACGTCTTATGGTTGTCTTATTCGGCTAAGACGAATACCTTTGAAGTTCAAATTAGAAAATTATTGTCATGGCAGTAGAATTTACAGATAGCAACTTCGAGGAAGTAGCTTTGAAAAGTGGAAAGCCAGTTATGGTTGATTTTTGGGCTGAGTGGTGCGGACCTTGTCGTGTAGTAGGTCCTGTTGTGGAAGAATTAGCAAACGATTACGACGGAAAGGTCATTATCGGTAAGGTTAACGTTGACAACAATTCTGAACTCAGCGCTAAATACGGTATTAGAAACATCCCTACTATTCTTTTTATTAAAGATGGTGAGGTAGTTGATAAGTCTGTAGGTGCTTCTCCTAAGAACGTTCTCGAGGAGAAGATAGAAGCTATGCTCTAAATGCGCTAGTAAGCGATTATATAGTAAGCGATTAATAAATTGAATTATAAGAATCCCTACCTATCTTAGGTGGGGATTTTCATGTTCAAGTTTTTAGACCAAACAAAAAAGTACAGAATCTTATGCCCTTACGCCCCTCACCTGAAATGCAACAACGACTAGGTCGTCTAGAGCTGCTTGCAAAGCAAGCTGTAGAGGGCTTTATCACTGGCTTGCATAAAAGTCCATTTCATGGTTTCAGCGTGGAGTTCGCTGAACACAGGTTATACAACCCTGGAGAATCTACTAGACATATCGACTGGAAACTTTACGCTAGAAGCGATAAGATGTTCGTTAAGAGATATGAGGAGGAAACAAATCTTAGATGTCAAATCGTTCTAGACTACTCTTCTTCTATGCGTTACCCGTCTGAGGTCACCCTTGACGGTCCGCAGATGAATAAACTCAAGTTCTCTATAGAATCTGCAGCTGCATTAATAGAGCTTTTTCGACGTCAACGCGATGCCGTAGGTCTAAGTTTATTTGCCGACTCTCTCTCCCTTCAAACCCCAGCACGTTCTAGTACGACTCATCATAGAATGATCTACCATAAGCTAGAACATTTACTCGATCCTGAAGGCGACATACCTTCGGGCACGTCTGCCATCTCCGCCCTACACCAAATAGCGGAAGCCACTCCTAGAAGGTCCCTCATCATTCTATTCTCAGATATGCTCGACAGATCTGAAGATCTAGACGCCACTATCGACGCCCTAAACCATTTACGTCATAATAAACATGAGGTAATAGTCTTCCATGTTTTAGATAAAGACACAGAAGTGGCGTTCGACTTTCCTGAACGCCCTACTAAGTTCGTAGATCTCGAGACTGGAGCAGAATTAAAACTACACCCATCTGAAGTTCGAGAACACTACATTTCGAGGATGTCTTCCCTTCGTAAAGAACTGTCAACCAGATGTGGAGCACATGGTATTGATTGGGTTGATGTGGACATCTCCGAGGGGCCAGTACCAGTACTAGCCCGCTACCTAATCAAGAGAAAGAAACTTTTTTAATTTTTCCTCGTTGAAGCATTGCAGTAAGGGAAAGGAATGCATATCTTTGCCATCCCGAAAGGGAACCCAACCCAAACTGGTCTGGTAGTTCAGTTGGTTAGAATACCTGCCTGTCACGCAGGGGGTCGCGAGTTCGAGTCTCGTCCAGACCGCAAGAAGCTCAGCATAACGCTGGGCTTTTTGATGCCCTAAACTTTCCTGTATCGCTCCTCACCTCAAATATATAATCTTTTAGCCATCACATTTTCATATGAGCCGATTAAACACGTCAATCGGCTCATAAAATCACTATATTTGAGCCGAATAAACATCGTAATCGGATCATGATATACAATTGGCAAAAAAAAGATTGGAAGAAATTCACTTACGATAAGCAAGAGATAGCGGAGTACATTGTAGCGTTTTCAGAAAAGATAGGCTTATCTAAAGGAGCATTAAATGTACTGTCTAAAGAGCAGCATAGTCAGAGTATGATTGATTCTTTGGTTTTGGAGGCTATAAAGACATCTGAAATAGAAGGAGAGTATATCAGCCGTAAAGATGTGCTTTCTTCCATTAAACGGAATATTGGAGTTAGTGTTAAGGATTCTACGGTAAGAGATGTGAGAGCAAAAGGAATTGCTTCCATGCTCGTTAATGTTCATAATTCTTATGAACAAACCTTATCCAAGGAAACCTTGTTCGAATGGCACAGTATGCTGTTCTCAAAAAACACCAATATTTCTGTTGGAGCATGGCGTAGTCATGAAGAACCAATGCAAGTGGTGTCGGGTAGTATTGGTAAAGAGGTGGTACACTTTGAGGCTCCCGCTTCATCTGATGTTCCAAACGAGATGGATGCCTTTATTGATTGGTTCAACAGAACAGCTCCCTTAGCAAAAAATGAAATAAAATTTGCAGCAGTACGCTCGGCAATAGCACATTTATATTTTGAAAGTATACACCCCTTTGAAGATGGGAATGGAAGAATTGGGCGTGCCATCGCTGAAAAAGCTTTGCTGCAGAGTATAGGCTATCCTTTACTTATTAGTTTGTCTTCTTCTATTGAAGATAACAGAAAGTTGTATTACGAATCCTTAAAGCAAGGTCAGAGAAGTAATGAGATTACTAAGTGGCTAGTTTACTTTATTGAAGTCATTTTGAATGCCTTAGACAATTCAGCTAAGATTGTTGATTTTACGATCAAGAAAACACAACTTTTTGATGCATATAAAGATCAAATCAATGATAGACAGGAGAAAGTATTGAGGAAGATGCTAGAATCATCCATTGAGGAATTTGAAGGAGGAATGTCTGCTAAGAAGTACATGAAGATCACAAAGGCTTCAAAAGCAACTGCAACAAGAGATATACAGAAACTAAGTGAATTAGGAATCTTTACTCAAGTTGGAAAAGGAAGAAGTACAACTTACAAAATCAATTTAGATAATTAAGAAGTAAATCATGTTTCAAGAACCAAAAGACTACACAGCTGCTGATCATTTCTTTTTTGAATCAGAGCAAGAGTTAGAACTCGTTTGTAATGCTCCTAAAGAAAAAAATGGTGTATTTAAAGTGTTAGAATTGCGAAATGGTAGAATAAATCTAGTCTATATAGGCTATTCAAGTTCTGGGGATCTATTTAACGAAATTGTAAATGCCGATCACTTTACAAAGCAGTCTAGGAAAACGGCATGGACACACCAAATGATTAAAGACAGAACAGACGCACTAGATATCTATTGGTATGTAACACCAAATAAAGAAAAAGCAAAGAAAGAAAGTGTTCAAATGCTTAAAGATTTTCTAGAAAATACTGGGAAATTTCCGAAGTGGAATAAATAGAATTGACGCTCTCTTTATTCTTAAGTAATCTCAATATTTTGATGCCCTAAACTTTCCTCAATATTAGACCTTCCATTCGACCGCATCCTTTCTATACCTAAAGCAAAACTTTCCAAGTTTTTTTAATGCTTAAGAAGTTTAGATATTTTATAAAATTAATCTTTAACCACCTTTTTTCTAATCGTAGATTTGCACAATGCATTCTGAAGGTCTAAAGAATATTATTATTACTGTATCAATCATGCTATGTGTAGTAGCACTGTTAGAGGGTATGGCATTTAGGCTGGTGAAGAGAAGGTGGGATAGTAAATCCTGGTGGAAAGTGGTTAGTAGAGTTTGGGTAATTGCATCAACTGCTATTTGGGTTAGCTTTTCTGTGAGCATAGTTTTTTATGACTCATGGAGTCATGAACATCCGAGTTTTGTATCGTATTTCTCATCGGCATTTTTCGTTACGATAATTCCTAAATTTATTCTAGCTAGCTTCCAATTAATTGATGACGTGAGATATCTGGGAGTTTGGATTTTTAAGAAATCGAAAGTGATTAAATCGGACAACCCCATTCCGCGTGCGTCGTTCTTGAACTACATAGGAACGGGAGTGGCGGCGGTGTCTTTAGGGGCGCTTTTCCAAGGAGTGGTTTGGGGTAAATATGCATACAGAGTGGAGAACGTTAAGGTCCCATTGCCTAACCTTCCTGACGCGTTTAAGGGGCTTCGCATAGTCCAAATCTCAGATGCTCACCTCGGGTCATTCATCGGACAGCCCCATAAAGTCTTAGAGGCATTGAAGACTATAAACGAGTTAAAAGCGGATTTGATTTTATTTACGGGGGATCTTGTAAATCGCAAGTCTGACGAAGCAGAAGACTGGATCGAAGCTTTCGCAGAATTGAAGGCTCCGATGGGGAAGTATAGCATTATGGGTAATCATGATTATGCTGAGTATGGTGAATTTGCTCCGGGCGAAAGCGAGGCGAGCGTAAAGAGGCTTCACGAAATTCATGGTGAGATGGGATTTCATTTGATGCTCGACGAGCATGTACATTTCGAGGCGAATGATGGGTCGAAAATAGTTCTAGCGGGAGTTGAAAATTGGGGGAGAAGTTTCGGCAAGAAGGGCGACCTAAAGAAGGCACTTGTCGGAAGCGATAGCGAGAATCTCACCACGATATTGATGAGTCACGACCCTACCCACTACGAGGACGAAGTAATGAACGGTCTAGCCCCTGTCGACCTTACTCTTAGCGGTCATACCCACGGAATGCAGATGGGTATTAAGATCGAATGGCTAGGAATCAACTATTCCCCAATTTCTATGATATACAAAAGATGGGGCGGACTTTATAAAGACGGTCCCCAATTTCTACACGTAAATCGAGGTTTCGGTGTCCTTGCATTCCGAGGCAGAGTAGGTATGCCTCCGGAAATCACAGTATTAGAGTTAGTATAACTTTAGTTTGAAGTAACTAACTTTGTCCCATCCTCATATGGCTGTGAGGCTAGAGAGCCCTGAGATGTATCAATGTCTTGGGGCTTTTGCTTTTTATTACTGGTCGCACTTGGTAATGCATAGTGTACATTTGGTGTAAACCTTTAAGCTTTTTAATTATGGAAAACAGTATTGACTTTGTGATTTATGCAGTTTTAGTTGTATTCCTTCTGAAGGGAGCTTTTTATATGGTAAAACAGAAACATGCTGTAATAATTGAAAGACTTGGAAAGTTTCAAAAAGTTTCAAAAGCTGGCCTTCACGTAAAGATTCCTTTTGTAGATAAGATTTCAGGTTCTGTTAATCTTAGAGTTAGAGAACTACCTGTTGAAGTTGAAACAAAAACTAAGGATAATGTATTCGTTAAAGTTGTAGTTTCCGTTCAGTTTTTTGTAATAGATACCAGTGACGGGATTAAAGATTCATTTTATGAATTAAACAATCCAGAGCAACAGATTCAATCTTATGTTTTCGATTCAATAAGATCTGAGGTTCCACGAATGGAACTAGACGATGTTTTTGCAGAAAAAGAAAAAATCGCTCATGCAATTAAAAACGAACTTTCGGAAACCATGCGTCAGTTTGGGTTTGATTTTATCAAAGCTCTAGTTACAGACATAGATCCTGATTCAAAAGTAAAACATTCTATGAATGAAATCAATGCTGCTAAACGAATGAAAGAAGCAGCTAGAGAAGAAGCCGCAGCAGCAAAGATTAGAGTAGTTGCTGCCGCAGAAGCTGATGCAGAAAGTAAGAGGTTAGCAGGAGAGGGGATTGCCCAACAAAGGATCGCTATTGCTAATGGTCTAAAAGAATCTGTTGAAGAAGTAAAGCTTGCAATGGAAGAACACGTTACAAGCCAAGATGTGATGAATATGCTATTTATGACTCAGCATTACGAAACTATTTCTAAGCTTTCTGAAAATAATACGAGCACTATTTTCATGCCTTATTCTCCAGACAATGTTGGAGACCTTCAGATGCAAATTCAAAGTAGTTTAATAGCCGTTAACGAAATGAAAAACAAAAAGAAACCTACTAAAAAATAGTATATATTATTACTGTCTAACACTTTTGTCTCATAGGGAAATACGCGGAGTGTAATCGTTCAAAAAACTGATTACCAAGATTATCCAAGTAATGAATAAAATTCACTACTTTTGCACCCGCTAAAAGGCTATTAAGATGAAAAGAATTAACGAGTACAAAAGGTTATTTGAAGTTGAGGGGGTAATTGAGTTAGCTCCTTTAAAGAAAAAATACCGTTTATTAGTTAAGGAATGGCATCCAGATAAGTTTCCCGATGGTGGAGAAAAGGCAGTAGAAGCTGAAACAATGAGTCGTAAGGTGATAGATGGATATCACTTTTTAGTTAGTATAGCCCCTGCGACAAAAGAGGCGAACTTGCCTGAGTTTACTACGACTACCACCACCTCAATGATTGATGATTTACAGCACAAAGGAATGCGTCTTGAAATCACTTTTACAGATGGGAATACTTACGAATTTTTCGGTGTAAATAAGCAACTTTTCACGAAACTACTCAACTCTGATAAGCAGTTGAGGTTTGCGAAAAGAAAGATATTCCCTACTTGCGTTTACCGTAAGGCTAAGAGTGGTACCAAATAGTTTTTCAAGTCTATGAGTAAGAAAATTTACATTATTCACGAAAATGAGGAGTGGATAACTCAGCTTAAAGATGAGCTTGAGAAGTTAAATATGCCTTACGAAACTTGGTTCGTAGATGAGTTAGAGCTAGATTTAAACTCAACTCCACCTTATGGTGTTTTCTATAATAGAATGAGCGCTTCATCACACACTAGGGGGCACCGATATGCTCCAGAGATGACTGGGGCGATGCTTTCTTGGCTGAAAAGTCACGATAGAGTAGTTATAAATGATAGAGACGCTTTACGTTTAGAGTTAAGTAAGGTTGAGCAGTACACAGCTCTTATGTCCGCTGGAATTACTACACCTGAGACTATTGCTGTTAACTCTATTGATTTATTATATAAAGCTGCAGAAAAGCTAAATCAGTCGCCTTTCATTATAAAACCTAACCGTGGGGGAAAGGGAGCAGGTGTTCAGCTATTTTACACTTTAGACAGCTTGAAGTCAACGATTATGGATGGTGGGTTAGGGGATAGTTTGGATGGTATATGGTTAGTCCAAACCTATATAAAACCATCTGATGGCTGTATTACAAGAGTAGAATTCGTAGGTGGAGAGATGATTTATGCAGTACGTGTTGATGCTTCTGGTGGCTTTGAACTTTGTCCAGCAGACTCATGTCACGTAAATGACGACTTCTGTCCTACAGATGGAGTAGGCTCAAAGTTTTCGATTCATCAGAAATACGAAAATGACGATATTTACAAATACAAAAACTTCCTTTTGAGTAATGGTATAGGTATCGGAGCAATAGAATACGCTAAGGGTTCTGCAGGTATAAGATATGTTTACGATGTAAACACAAATACGAATTACAATAACCAAGCTGAGTTAGATTCGGGAGGGGAAATCCAAGGAATGCGGGAAATAGCAAAGTTTCTATCAAGCCAACTAAAGAGTTTATAACCTGAGTATTATTGTGGATTGTCTGTGAGTAAAATGTGCTCAAATTTTCATGCACACGCCCGATATTCACGGAATGATTAAAGGACCGTTTAAGAATCCGTTTTTTGTTGCAGTTGCACTTATTGCTGTAATTGCTGTAGGTTTAGTTGTAGTACCTAAAATGCAGGTTGATATTCTTCCCGCTTTTAGAAAGTCAGCAATGCAGATTTTGACGCTGTATCCCGGTATGCCTACTGAAGTAGTAGAGAAGGATATAACTAGCAGGATGGAGCGTTGGACTGGTCAGTCGAACGGAATTCTCAAACAAGAGTCGAAGAGTTTGATGGGGGTCAGTATTGTTACTAATCATTATCGCTCTGATATAGATCCCGCTGAGGCTATGGCGAACACATCTGCTTATGCGATGAGCGATATGTACTATCAGCCTCCTGGCACATTGCCCCCTATGGTTCAGCCTTTCGATCCTACCGCTTCAACTCCATTAATGCTACTTACTGCTTCAAGCGATGTTAAGTCAGGCAAAGAATTATATGATGTGGCTTATTACGCTCTACGTCAGATGCTTAGCGGAGTGAAGGGGATTATAGCTCCCGCTGCTTATGGAGGTTCTAAGCGCCGCATTCACATATATGTTGATCCCGTTATGTTGGAGGCTTATAATTTATCCCAAACCCAAGTCAATGAGGCCATAAAACGCAACACTACGATGATTCCCTCAGGGATAGCTGAGATAGGTAATATCAATTACAGTATTGATGCTCAGGGGATGATTAAGGATGTGGAGGATTTTAATGATATCGTGGTAGCGATGGTTGACGGTCGAGCTATTCAAGTAAAAGATATCGGATTCGCGGCCGATGCCGCTGCGATTCAAACTAACATAGTTAGAGTTGATGGGAAGAATCAGGTTTATCTCCCGATTTTCAAGCGCTCAGGGAGTAATACAATAGAAGCTGTCGAAGCTGTAAGGGCGGCTATTCCGAAATTAAAGGAGAGACTCCCAGATGATGTTCAACTGAATGTAATATTCGACCAAAGCTCTTATGTTCGTCGATCTATTAGCGGATTGATGTTTGCTGGTTTAGGCGGGCTAGTTTTAGTTGCGCTCATACTTTTATTGTTCCTCGGAAATGTGCGATTCGCTTCAATAGCGGTTTTCGCAATTCCACTAAGCGTGCTCGCTGCGTTAGTCGCTCTGCACGGTCTAGGTCAAGGTCTTAATTCTATTACTCTCGGAGGAATAGCGCTCGCTCTAGGTTTACTAGTAGATAACGCCATTGTAATGCTCGAGGATATAGATAGGCGAATGAAACTAGGCCTCGATTCGATGTCAGCTGCGAAAGAATCCGCTATTTCTATGGCAGGTCCCGTTCTAGCATCGACCCTCGCGATAGTAGCTGTGTTCGTTCCGATTTTGTTCTTCGAAGGCATCGCTCGGGATTTATTCGGTCCTTTAGCACTAACTGTGACCGCTTGTATGTTCGCCTCGTACATATTTTCTGTCGCTGTCGTCCCCCTAGCAGCGGGATTATTCCTAAGAAATAAGCCTGTTTCCTCGAAAGAAAAAAAACAATCAGGGTTTAATAATGCGCTCACTAGATTAGAAGTGAGATATGAGAACTCTCTTAAGAAAATGGTAGTGAGGCCTATGTTCTTGGGTGTAATAATGGTAGCTCTGACTTTAATGGCGGGGTTTGGTGTGACACAGACTGGTTATGAATTGTTTCCTAAAGAAGATGTAGGTCAGCTTGAAATTCAAGTTAGAATGCCATCTGGAACGACGTTGAGTTCTTCGGAAAACACAATAGCTCAGATGGAGGAGGTGGTGAGGAATGAATTGGGTGCGGACTTGAATTTGGTGATTTCGAATATCGGCGTTTTCTATGACTTACCTGCCGCATATACCCCTAATTCAGGTACTCAAGATGCTTTTATAGGAGTCCAAATCGTAGATGATGCATCTATATCTACATTCGAATACGCATCGAGATTAAGGAAGCGCTTTTTAGACAAATTCCCAGGAGTTGAGTTGAGTTTCTACACAGGAGGTTTAATGACAGCTGCTCTTAATGAGGGGAAACCAGCACCTATAGATGTTCGGATTAAGGGAAATAAACTTGAGGTATTAAGAGATATCGCAGAGCAAGTAAGAGATAGCATTCGCGGAATTGATGGAGTTATGGATGCAAGGGTTCTACAGCGTCTAGACCAACCAACTAAGGAGGTCGATATAGATAGAGAAAGAGCAGCAAGGATGGGAGTGGATCCTGTTGATGCTATTAAAAATATGGTCGCTGCGTTTAGTTCTACCGCGACTTTTGATAAATCGTTTTGGATTGATGAGGGTAATGGAAACCACTATTACGTAGGAGTGACATATCCAGAATATGCAATCGATGATAATGATGTCTTGGGATCTGTGCTTGTTAAAAATTCCTTAGGGGGTAAGCCTGTTCCATTTAGGAATTTCTCTGTCGTAAGAGATAGAAATACTGCCGTTGAGATTAACCACCACGATCTATCACGAGTTTTCAATGTTTATGCAAACATCGTAGGAAGAGATGTAGGGAGGGCGTCTAGTGAAATTGAAGAGAGAATAATGTCAATTCGAGAAAATTTGCCTAGAGGATATTCTATGGACTTAGACGGAGAGGTAAGTGTAATGAGAAGTTCATTTGCTAATTTGGGGCTCGGCTTAGGTTTAGCTCTCTTATTCGCATATTTAATAGTAGTACCTCTTTTCAGATCCTTTAAACAGCCTATAGGGATGCTTTTGGCTTTCCCCCCAGCATTAGCAGGAGTGGTAGGTTTGCTTTGGGCTACAGGAACAGCACTAAGCATACAAGCCTTGATGGGAGCAATAATGGTGGTGGGAATTACTGTTTCCTACGGGAACTTACTAGTAGATAGAATTAACAAATTGAGAGCCGAAGGCATGCCGTTAGAAGAAGCTCTAACTCAAGGGGCTCGTCAGCGATTGCGCCCTATAATTATGACCGCTTTAACTACGATTTTAGGATTATTACCTACTGCTTTAGGTATGGGTGGGTCATCTATAAATGAGCCACTTGCTCTTGCTGTAATAGGAGGTACTACAATGGCAGCTATTCTTACGCTTTATGTAGTTCCTACAGGTTACCGTTTATTCTCAAAGGATTGATTTAGATTATGATGAAAATGAAGAATTTATATAGAAGTAGTTTATTTAATGTAGCGATGGTTTTTTCATTTACAATGATCGCTGTTTTTGGGTGTGGTAAGGGTAATATTCCATCCGATCACGCAAATAAAAACAATCAAAAATCAATAGGTTCAGAGAAAATAGTGGTTGAAACAGTTACTCCTTCTTTAAGTAATTTTGCAAAAGAATTAAAGGTGGTAGGTACTGTGGAGCCACTTCAGTGGGTAGATATTTTACCTCTTGAATCAGGCCAAATCTCACAAGTTCTTGTAGATATCGGTGATTCAGTGAAAAAGGGAGATCTTCTCGTGACACTAGTAAATCCTATGATTTCTAGAGAAATTGATGCATTAAAAGTAGAGGCTGAAGCTGCAACTAAGCAACTAGTTAGGATTAAGGAAGCTATTGCGACAGCTCCTGGTCTTATTTCTGCTTCTGATTTAGATAAAGCGGAAGCAACAGCTGCTAGGGCATTAGCCGCTTTATCATCAGGAGAGAATAGACTTATGTTTTTAGATGTTAGAGCGCCGATAAGTGGAGTTATTTCAGAACGCAACGTTCATCCAGGAGCTGTTGTAGAAAATGGACTGACTTCTCCTTCACAAACGCCGATGTTGAAAATAGTTCAATGTGCAAATGTGAGGGTTCGCCTTCCTTATCCTGAACGAGATATGAGGTTCATCTTCGAGGGAGCAGATATTGAATTATCTTTCCCCGACCTTGACAGGAAGATTTCCTCTAAAGTTAGCAGGGTGGCAGCATCTATTGACCCTGAATCACGTACTGTAGATGTTATGATTGATTTGGATATGCGAGATTGTTCAATTCGTCCAGGTATATACGTTGAGGGGGCTTTGATGGGTGGGTCGAATGATAGTTTAATGTCTCTTCCGGCTGGAGTTCGCTTTATAGAAAACGGACTTCCATTCGCTTCGGCCGTCATAGACGGGGTGGTGAAAAAGCTCCCACTTACTATTCACGCAGAAGACAAAGAGCGAATCGCCTTTACATCAGATGGAACAGGGCTTTCTACGGAATTCATTATAACAGGACGCAACCTAGTTAGCGATGGAGAAACCGTAATAACTCGCCTCAGAAAATGATTTTCAATATAAAACCCCTCTCGATTTCAGTATTGTACGCACTAGCGTTTACGATATTCACACCAATTGCCGTTTCTTCACAAACAACAATTCTCACAGCTGAAAACGTCTTAGAACTAGCTCTTTCATCTCCAGTGTTTTTAAACGAATCTACGGCTAAGCTACATAAAGCCCAGGGCGAACTAGAAACAGCTCGTAGATGGTGGGTTCCATCAACTACAATAGGAGCGACAAGTTTTTCTCATACAGGCAATGCTCTGAATTCAAACGGAGTAATATTTACTGATGTAGTAGCAAAGAGTGCAGATCTAGGCATGGGCCTAAGCTTCAATGCTAATTCCGCAACTGGTTTTTCTGGCGTAAAGTCTTCTAAGTACGCACTTGATGCAACTGTTCAAGAGGTTAGGGCTGAAAGGGATTTATTCGTTTTGGCATGTATGAATGCATACATCTCAGCTACATCAGCGACTAACGACTACGTTTTCCATTTAATTGCTGTGGAAGAACTGAGGGATTTCGAAAAGCAGTTCGAGTCTTTAGTAGGTCTAGGTCTTAGACCACAATCGGATGTACTCATCGCAAGAACAGAACGTATGCAAATGGAAAGCAAAGTTTTGATGTTGGAAGCAGCACTAGTTAAAATGCTGACAGAACTAAGAGCGGCTTTAGGTATGCCGGTGATGCCTGAAGTAGATGGTAAGTGGCCAAGTATAGAATCTCTACTTGGAATTTCTATTGCATCAAATTCTATGTCTAGAGAATATATCCAAAGTAATCCTCCAGCAAGACAAGCCCTTACATATAGAGTTGAAGAAGCAAAGTCAGAGAGGAGCTCATTGACAAAAGATATTTGGATGCCCGAGTTGAGATTTAGCCCTATGATAGGAACGTTAGGTAGAGATTTTTCTTCTTCTTCACTTTCGATTACTTCGGAGTGGGTAGCTAGCTTAGTGTTGTCGTTTCCATTGGATAATTTATTTCATGGAGGGAAGAAGAAAGAAGCGGATGCGAAAATAGATCTTTACTCTGCTCGAGTTTCAGAATGGGATTTAAGAAACCAAGCCTATCGCGATGGTAGTACTGCTCGGATAGAACTCCTCAAAAAAGCTCTTAACTCTCAGCTCGAAAGTGTGTATGCCTCTGATTTAGCTCTTGAAGATGCATATTTACGTTTAAGTCACGGTTTAGTTGATTCGATGGAGATTATGCAAATCGAACGTTTACGTCTAGAATCCCATTCAAAAGCTATTTCTTTAAAGGAAGAAATAATAAAATTAGAATTCGAACTAATTACTCTTACTAACCCTCAATGGACTAACGTTGTTTTAAGATGAAATTAAGTTATTTTACCTTCGCCTTGATAGGACTATGTTTGGCACTATGCATTCCAAATAAATTAGCAGCCCAATATTCTCTAGTAGTAACCTCAGAACCTGCACTTAATCCTGAGTTGACAAAGTATAAGATGTTTATAAAACTTAATGTAGAAACAGATAGGGTTAGTGCAATATACGGAACCGATAAAGACGTAATGTGGATAGAAGCTCCAGAAGGAGTTTTTAATAGTCCTTTTAATTCTGGGTGGTCTGCTTCGGGTATGAACCCTCTTTTTTTTGAAGCTATGCCAGAAATGGTAGATGATAGCTATGCAACTATAGGTTTGTTTCAACCTGCCACAGATTCTCCTTTAGGATCTGAAGACCCTATAATGGTAGAAGATCGTGGAAATCCATGGACTACTTTTTTTAAGGAAAACGGAGCCTCTAGATTGGATATTAATACGACGATGGGAGGGTCGTGGTTCACGTTAAAAACTTCAACTAACGGCTTAGGTGATGATAATGGTTTGGTTCTTATTGCCCAAATCACCACATCTGGCAGTATACGAGGACAGGTTAATGCTCAAATTTTCCCAGAAGGTAATGGTAAAAATAACCTACGCGTAAAGTTCGAATTTAACGGAACAGGCGAAACGCAGGGTGAAATACTTACAAACCCTAACTAACGAAGTCTATAAGCATATTTCTCCAAACGCAGCAAGGATATCTAGAACGTCACTTACTGTGATGCTACCATCTCCATTTACATCGTTTTGACAGTTTAATATACATCCGAATTCGGATAGAATAGCCAACACGTCAGCTACAGTAGTAGTTCCATCTGAGTTGAGGTCTGTAGGACATTGTACTCCACAAGATTGAGGACCATAAACAGCATTTCCCAAGAAAAAACTACAATTAGGATCACTTTCGAAAGCAACGTCAAGGTTTAACCAGCCTCCTGTTGCTGTGACAGATATTGAATATGTAGAGCCAGAAGGAGCAATAGGTATTAAGGAATTGTTTATCAGTAATCCCGTATTTGCAGGTGCTCCAGTATATGTCACGGAGAAGTCAACCGTGTATGAATTCGAGGTAGGGTCACAACCAGTATATGAAATAACGCTAACATCGCTGATATCACACGGAATATTATTTCCAGTCCAAAAAGCAGACCCGAATTCTCCATTTCCTATGTAGTTAAAAGGAGGGAGGGCGTTAACAAAAGTCCCCATTTCCCAAAATCCCAGTTGTGAACTGACGGATTCGTTTTCATTACCTGCTGCACCCCATTGGATGTAATCCATTACCTCATTAGTAGGGCCATACAATTGGAGATCGCCATTAGTTGCTGCTGCTCCCCACCCAGTCCAAGCGAACTGAATTGTCGCGCCTGATGCAACGAAAAGGTTTTGGCCTTGTATAGCAAGATCAGCAAAGGTGTTGTAAATACCATTTGAATATACGCCCCATTCAGAAATATCCCCATCACATCCAGAAACATTTTTAACACGAATCACGTTAGAATTAGGGTTTACGTAATCTAGACGTACTAAAGCACAG
This sequence comes from Bacteroidota bacterium, assembly GCA_002746975.1. Taxonomy (GTDB): domain Bacteria; phylum Bacteroidota; class Bacteroidia; order Flavobacteriales_D; family Sanyastnellaceae; genus UBA974. Next base: position 130,746 of record NVXE01000009.1, read on the forward strand.
CAAGGGGATCTTTGGGTAAAACAAGATTGCTGAGTAGCAGTACAAGTAGCATCTGCTGTAAAGAATGCAGTAACATCGACAGAATTATTTTCTGCAGGAGTATTTACGAGGGTGATTGTCTGAGGGTTATTGTTAATCGCGTGAAGTGATCCATTTACGTTTATGAAACCTGTTCCAGGAGAATTTTCATAAGTTAGAATTACTTGCTGTGTGTATGTGTTCGTTGTGGGATTACATGCAAGTTGAGTACCTGATTGAATATTTGTAATAGCACAAACAGGGGCTACATACCCATCACATCCAGTAAAGCAAGATCCGTTTTGGTTTATAGCAGGTTGAAGACCGTAAGTCTTAACGATAGGGTGAAAATTAAGATTTATAGAACCACCACTTATCGCGTGACAATAACTCATAATAGTCCCCACTTGACCTTGAGGGTTATTCGTATATCCGCTACACGAGCCTTCTAAATCACCACAATTGTCTATCGGCCCACCTGGCCAACCACACCATTGAGTGTGATTTGCACCTAAATTATGCCCTAATTCGTGAGCTACAACGTTTAAATTCCAAGTGTAGTTTGAAATATTATAGTTGCTTGTTCCCGAGAGGTATCCACTAAATCCATAAGCAAAGGAGTTACAAACGACGTCTAAATATGCAATACCTCCAGTTCCAGTATCACTGCGTTTTGTGAGGAGATGGGTTTCATCGCGTTGTATTGAACTTAGGCTAGGATCGGTTTGCCAAGTAGAACGGAAATTAGCAAGCATTTCACTAGCTTGGTTTGTGAAATTTGACATAGGGTCTGCCGTTTGCCAAATATGAACATACGTGGTTTGTAAAAATACCAAAGCCCCTAATTCCTGTGTATAGATTTGTGAAACCCCAGTCATCAAGGCAAGTGCCCAATCTGTAGCATTCAGGACACTGCCGAAAGTAGAGTAAGTGTACGCATCTATATCAATTGCAACTTCAGCACATCCCGCTATAGATTTTTGTTGAGATGTTTCGAACTTTCTAAGTTCGTGACCATCCCCTGTGAATGACTCGTCGACGTCACATTCGAAGAGTCTAGACTCCATCGTGTCGTTTACATCGAAAAGTAAATGAGTTCTAGACTCATTATCAGAATTAACAACGTCGTCACTATGAGGCTTAATTTCTAATTGATTTCCTTCCCATTGAAAAGTACCCATTATATGATCTACCATGAAGACGAAAGTGCCCGTTCCTCCTATAACTCTGTAGGTCTTGATGCGAGGAACATAGTCCATTTCTTCATACCCTTTGTCAGTATGAACTCCCACAGTAACAGTTGCGGGAAAAGCATCAAATTGCTCAAGTTCAATTACTATTTCATCACCATTAAAGCTAGGTAAACTCAAGGCTATTCTATCAGGGTAGTTTTTTCTCACCTCTTCAAAAACTCTCATATTCAAGTCCAAACCTACAGTTCTTGATTCATCAACTGTTATCCCCCTAACTAATTCATTTGAAGGAGAGAAAAGGGCAGGGGAATAAACCTGAGTTTGGGCTGTAAGATTCGATTGAAAAAGAAATATAACCGAAGCGAAAAATAAAACGAGGTGAGAATTTCGAAACATATAAATTGATTAGCAAGGATTTCCAAAAGCGGCAAGTATTACAAGAAGGTCTGATACCGTAACAGCACCATCACCATCTACATCAGTGGTACACCCTGTAAGACAGTTGAATTCACTTAACAAGGCGAGCACATCAGATACAGAAACCATTCCGTCACCGTTTACATCCTCTGGACATGTACAACTAACATAATCACAAGAGCCATCATCTTGAGTAGCAGTCATATCGTAGTTACAAGCAGTAGCGTCCATACATCCGAGGATCTCAGCGTTATCACATACTCCGTTACCATCGACGTCCGCTGTACAAGTTCCACCACATACTCCAAGAGCATCGAGTTGGTTTCCGTTACAGTCACAGTCTCCAGCTGGTATGCCAGTACCTCCACATACTCCACACTCATCAAGAGTAGCACAAGAACCATCGTCAATAGTTGCGGTAGCATCGTAATTGCAAGCTGTGACGTCCATACAGCCTGAGCATGAGGTAAATTCACAAGTTCCGTTATCTATGGTCGCATTAGCATCGTAGTTACAAGCACTAATATCAGTACACCCAGGGATAGCTGGAGTGCCAACACAAACTCCTCCTAATGTAGCAGTCATATTGTAATTCATACTAGATGCTGTGCTCCATCCATTTGTTAGAGTTAGTCCCCACAAGCCGGTACCACTTAAGCCTGAACTACTGAAATCATATGAAGCTGTGTATGTACCACTTGCAGTTACATTCCATGCTGTAGGCCAAATAGAAGTTCCAGCGGTACAAGATGATGAAACATCGTATCCACCTATAGAAAGGCATTGTCCATCCGGTGCAGTGATTTCGATCAAAAGATCACCTGCCCAACTACCTCCACCTGTTGTGTTTGTGAAAACTAATGTTAAGTCAAGTGTAGTTAAAGCTCCAGTTCCATCAATTGTGCTAGTTGCACTTTGAGCGGCAGATAGTGAAGCGATGTTATTTATAGTAGACGAACAATTGCAATCGAAGCCTATAGGAGGGAATATACAACTACCATCATCAATAGTAGCTGCTGGCATGTAGTTACACGCCACAGAATCTGTACAACCTGTGCAAGAGGCTCCACCACCAGCGCAAACTCCACAAACGTCAATTACAGAACAAGAGCCATCATCAGTTTGGGCTGAAGGATCATAATTGCAAGCCGTAGGATCAGTACATCCATAAAGAGAGCCACATGAAGCTACGGTACCTGCACATCCACCATGACAAGCCCCATTTGCATTAAGTGTAGGAATTAAAGCATTAGTCTTAACAAGTGAATGAAACTGAAGTATAACGGAACCGCCCGCAATAGCATGGCAGTAACTCATCATTGTGCCTACCTGGGCAGTCGGGTTATTCATATAACCTGTGCAAGTACCTTCTAAGTCACCACAATTGTCAATAGGTCCTCCAGGCCATCCACACCAATGAGTATGATTTGCTCCGAAGTTGTGTCCCAATTCGTGTCCGACAACATTCAAATTCCAGCTGTAGTTAGGGAGGGTGTAGTTAGATGTGTTATCCAAATAAGAGCTAAAGCCCACACCGTAGCTGTTGCAAACTACATCTAGCCACGCAATTCCTCCAGTTCCCGTATCGGTTCTTTTCGTCATTAAATGAATTATATCATGGTTAGAAGTAGATAATACAGGGTCATTAATCCAAACTGCTCTTAACTCATCAAGCATTACGGGAGCATTGTTTACAATCCCAGCATATGGTTCAGGTGTTTGCCAAATATTTATGTAAGATGCCTTAAGGGTGATTAAATTATTTAGTTCAGTTCTGTATATTTCATCAACACCAGCAAGTAGTGCTAAAGACCAGTTAATAGCAGCATCACAGTTGCCAAAGGTGTTATAAGTGTAATTGTCTATATCAATACCAATTTCAACACACTCAAGTACTAAAGATTTTTCCTGAGAATCTTTATGAAGTTTAGGAATCCCATTCTTGTTTGAACCTTTGTCTTGGACAATGTCATCAGCTGCACAAGAAAACTTGCTTTCTCCTCGACTATCATTAACGTCAAAAAGCACATAATCGGTTGTTGATGCTTTTAAATCGATAGGTCTTAACTCAAATAATCTATTGTTGTAACGAATAGAAGCTAGGACATGGTCATTAAAGATAACCATGGATCCTCCTATCCCAGGCCCCGTAATATCGAAAGTATGCAAGTCAGTTGAGAAAAATCGCTCTGTCACATTAACATTCCCATCATTACCTGCCTTACGCTCTCCAATCAAAATAGACTCGTCAAACGGACATGATTCTAACAAAGTTAATTCTATTACCCCTTCACCAGGCAACATGACTTCCCATTGTACTAGGGGAGAGGAGATGCTCCTGATTTGGCCTAAATTTTTATCAGATAATTTATACCAAACCGTGTTATCCAAATTCTCTGTAGGTACATTAATCTGTGCTTTAGATAAAGTAAACGGGTTAACCGTTTCTATATTCTGAGAAATCGCAACTAGCGAAAACAATAAAGAAATACTTAACGCTATCCCGCGAAACATAGCAGAATAGGTAAGTGTGGGTAATGATTTAGACATAACAAGTTCAGTATTTTGAGTTGTAGAGTGAAATACTCTGCTCAGTTAACGCAATTAACTCTTTAAGGGTTGCCTAGCGATTGTATTAATTTGTTGACTCCACAGAGTTCTCCTCAAATTCAGACAGTCTGTCACTTGCGTTTTTTCGGATGTTTGCCCAAAATAAATTATAATCCCCTACGTGCCAATTGTTCTGTTGAAAGTGACGCCCACCTATCACATCAGGTTCATCAAGCCACAATATTCCTTGATGGACCTTAGCTGTAAGAATCCCCTTATATTTAAATTTATAATCTTCTGTCACAACCCCTAAATGTTCTGCCGCATCAGACGACTCTGTTTTTGTATCCCATGAAATAGGATTTATGCAAACGGGAATTTTCTCTTGTTTTGTGAGCCATTCAGGGGTGTAGCCCGTAGCATAAGTCATCCATGCACAGTAGCATCCTGTGTCGTCCGATGTTTGACATGGCTTGAGGCTTTTAAAATCATTTGCATAAATGCCAAACCCTGGTAAATACGCAACTACTAATCTCTCTTCGAGTTCAGTACCATCAAAAAATTCCTGCAGTAATAATCTCGCATGCCAAGTGCCTTGACTATGACCCGCTATAATGATAGGTCTTCCCGTATCGAAATTTTCTAGCCAAAACAGGAACGCCTTGCGCACATCGCTGTATGCGATATCGAGAGCTTCTACACCTAATTCGTCTTTAATCTTAAAAACTCGATAATGAGCTTGTCTATACCTAGGCGCAAAAACTCGCCCCACCCCATTAAAAACGGACGCTTGATGTCTGATAGGCCAATAATCTATAGCTGTATTCAACTCCTGATCATCGATACTAGCTATCCATGGTCCTCCACTATTATACATCGTTGGGTGTATATAAAACACGTCCGCACCATTTGCGCTACTCTCTTCTAAATGATACCTCTTCGGTAATTCTCGACTTCCCCCATCTGCCCCATCTAATGCCCAATTCTTCTTTAGAGAGTAGTCAGGAGAAGAGAGTTCACCCGATATAGTTTCGGGAACGTTTTCTCTTTCCTCCATTACATATCCATTATTCTGAGGGTTAGAAGCACAACTAGCCGTTAAAACGATAATTGTAACGAGGAATATCAGTTTAGTTGGGCTCAATTTTATCATTTCGCAATTTCGCAACTATTTATTTTCAGTCAAATTATTTCTTCCCAAATTTTTTTTAACTTTTTTATGCAATTTTTTTACTTTAATTAATAGTTTATGTAAAATACGATTAATCTATGTAAATCAAGTTGTTAAACCTTTATTATTCGAAATAACAGGCTAATAACTTCATTTTATTTTGTCGATAATTTATCAACACTCGTCGAAGATATATGAAGTTTGAACTATCTTTTCACCCTATTAATGCGAGCAAAAACAAAAGAACCATGAGCCGTACTTTTAAATTTATACTAGTTGCAACTTGCTGTTGCTCAATTCTATTTGGTACAAAGGCACAAGCCCAGTACTCTTTAACTGTCGAAGCATCAGTACCTGCTGCTGCAGCTGGAACTACATACCGCTTCTATATCGATATGACAGACCCAACTGATCGCATGAGTGCGATTTTCGGAAATGACCAGTCTACTTTAGAACTTAAC